>CAWFMA010000020.1:0-124559 GCA_963816855.1 uncultured Verrucomicrobiae bacterium
AGCGTGCGCGGGCGATTCAAACGGCAGCCGCACATTAAATTGTGTGCCATCCGGACCCGTGTTGAAGTCGATTTTTCCGTGGTGACGTTCGACGACGATCCTGTGGCTGATAACCAGGCCAAGTCCCGTGCCTGAGCCGCCCTTGGTTGTGAAGAAGGGCACCGCAAAGATATGCGGACCGGGCCTCTGGCGCGGAATTCCACCGCCATTGTCCGCGATCTCAACGAGAAAAAACTCGCCGTCGCGGCGCGTGCGAACATCGATGCGACCCGTCCCGCCGACGGCGTAAATTGCGTTGTCGATAAGGTTCGTCCATACCTGGTTTAATTCGCCGCCGTAGGCGCAGAGACGCGGAAGCGTGCGATCAAAGTCGCGGGTAACCGTGACATTCCTGAGCTTGTGACCGAGGATGATCAGGGTGTTTTCGATGCCCTCGTGCACATCGATTTCCTGCCATGGCGCCTGGTCCATGAACGAGTAAGACTTCACCGCGCCCACCAACTCCGAAATACGCTCCGTGCTATGTGTGATCGATTTTAACAAGTCGCGTGTGGTGAGGTTCGCTGCGAGCCACCGGATTGCGTTCCCGAGATCCTGCGCCGGCACCGTGCGCTTGACCCTTTCCAGATCGCCCTCGTCGACTCGGGCGCTCACCAATGCCGGGGCCAGATCCCAAGTATCTGCGACTTTGTTCGAGTCGAGCCAGCATTCGATCGCTTCCTCGCGGTCGCTTTGTTCTAAGGAATTGAGTTTCGCCTGCGATGTGGCGCAACGCACGGCCTCTTGGGAGGTTGCAACCAGCTGCTGCCACTGCTCGGCGCTGAGCCTTTCATTAAGCTCGCATGCGTAGTCCTGAACCTTCTCTACGCTCTGGCGCAGATCGGCGGCGGCGCGGCGCGCAGCCGTGGCAGGATTGTTGAGTTCATGGGCAAGTCCGGCTGCCATCGTGCCGAGTTGGATGAGCTTCTCGCGCTCCTGCGTATAGCCCTCCAAATTTCGCAACTGCGTCGCTAGCGTCCGCATGATTTCCCTCGCCACCGTAGGCGAGCAGCGTAGCAGGTCCCAGAATCCGGCGCGTGGCAGACGAAAAAGCCGGCTCTTGGTGACCGCCCGAACGAGCACAGAATGCGGGACGTCCAGCAGGATTTGAATCATGCCGAAGAATCCTCCTGGAGCCCCACTGCCGAGGAAAATTTCCTGTTCGCCGAAGAACTTCGTCGCGCGCAACTCGCCTTCCAGCGTCACAGAGAAGAAATTCGACGGATCGCCGTCGCGAAGGATTATCTCCCCTCTCGCGAAGCGAACCTCAGTTCCCGTCGAAAGACACTCTCGCTGAGACTCGTCGAGCTGAGCGAAAAGCGGGACGTCGAAAACTGTCGCAAACCCTCCTTCAGAAACGGTGGGCGTTTGAGGCGGGGGACGAGATTCCATTTCTTCGAGCCGCTGACTGAGCTCAGCCATAAACGCGCGACTTGCGACGATTGCCTCGGCGGCCTCGTTTCTCTCAACCCGCCGCACGGGCAGTCGCACGATGAAGCGCGTCTCGCCCGCTTTCGATTCGACCTCGATCTCACCTCCATGCCGGTCTCCCACGATGCCTTGGCTTATCGTAAGGCCGAGACCTTTCCGAACCGACGCCCTTCGTGATGAAGAACGGCTCAAAGATGTGCGAACGATTCTCCGATGATATACCGGGGCCGCTATCGATGATTTCCACGACCGTCTGGTTGTCATCGCGTCGGGTTTGGATAGCGATTTCACCACCGCCATCTACCGCGTCCGCTGCGTTATCGAGCAAGTTGACCCATACCTGCGCGAGTGCGCTCGGATAGCCACGCACGTGACCGGATTCGCTCGAAAAATTCTGGGCGACACGAACGTTCGTCAGTTTGCGATCTAGCACGCCCAGCGCGCTTCGGAGTTGCTCATGCACGTCAATGTCCGCGGCCTCCGCGCGCTCTTGTCGCGCGATGGAACGCACGGCTTCCACTAAGCTCGCGATTCGCCCGGTGGTCTGTTCTGCGTCGTCCAGCAGCGTTTGAATCTTCAGCCGCAAGGCGATCCACCGCAACGCGTCGCCGAAAGCGTTCTTTGGCAGAAGGTCACGCAGAGAAACTAGGGCACTCATATCTAATCCCGCGCCCACGAGCACGGGAGCGATTTTCCAGGCGTCAGTCACCCCTCCTTCCCGCAGCCAGGATGCGATCACATCCTCCGAATCGCTCTGCTCGATCGAATAATACTGCCTGCCAGCCGAAGGGTTCTTCAAAAGCTCGCCGACGAGTGCGATCAACCGATCCCAGTGTTCATGCTCAAGCGTGTGGTGCAACCGATGGGATCGTCTGAATTACTTCGCCAAGCTGCACTGCAATTCGCTGCGCGGCGGAGGAAGGGTTATTCAATTCATGTGCAAGGCCGGCGGACATTGTTCCGAGCGCCTCCAGCTTCTGCTGCTGTTGCGCCGAACCTTCCAGGTTGCGAAGACGCGTCGCCATCGCACGGAAAATCTCCCCGGAAATCGCCGGACAGAGCCGCAACAGCTTCCAAAACGCTTCCTCCGGAAAAACAATCAGCCGGCAATCGCGCTCGGCGCGACCGGACAGCACGTAGGGCGTGCCAAGTAAGAGCGGAATTTCGCCGAAAAACGCGCCGGGTCTGTTGCGAGCGACAACGATTTCTTGGTCGTCGAGCTTCTTCCAGACGCTGATTTCTCCTTCCAGGAGCACAAAGAAATACTCCGCGTGCTTTCCCTCCTCGACGAGCATTTCGCCCGCGGGAAGCCGCCATTCTTCAGTCTCCTCGATGCAAACCTTATCTTCATCTTTCAGGCTCACAAAGAGGGGGACCTGGCGGAGCAGGTTCATCACCGCCTCGCTGTCCGTCATTTGTGCGATGGTAGTCAAAATCGATCCGGCTATTGAAGCTCTTCAACAATTTTACCACGCCTTCCGCCATTTGCAGTCCATACTGGTGTCTGGCCGGTAGCGCGGTTTGTCGCATAGCATAAGGCGCCTCCCACTGCGCCATCCGTCTCAGCCAAATTCCGAAAATTTCCAAAATTTCTGCAAATTTGTTCTTCAACAACCCGATTGCTCTATATGGGAGAGAAGCGCCCCCCGGTAAAAACCGGCCCCCCCTCTCGATTCGCGGCCAACAAAAGCATGCTTTCCTCAACGGGTGGTCGGCCGCCGGCTTTTTATTTGCCGTAAGGGAAACGACTCTCGGACAGCTTGCAGGACTAAAGGGCCGCACGGCTACGCCGGCGCCAAAGCACGCAACGACCGAACTCGAGATGTGATGAGCGAAATTGCCATGCCATGACTTACCTCAGAAAAAGAACGCGCTCTACCAATGTTCGGAAACTCACGTTGCCGTAGCGGAACAATTCGCGATTGGCTTTAGCCAAACTCCAATTCTGCTGGTAAACATCCTTCGTTCGTTCTCGAATATCGCCGTCAAGTTCCGTGTATCTGGTGGCGAAGCACTTCGTGACATCCAGTTGCTTCTGAACCAAAACAGCAATCTTTTCGGAACAAACCTTCTTCATCGCTGAAATTCGACGCTTCGCATCTGCTTGTGCGATCTGCTGATTCTGGTCCAGTTGCTGGAATTTGGCCGCAGCCTGGGCGCTGATTCTATCTGTCTCTGATTGCAGGCGAGACTGCCGCTGCGACTTATCTTGCTGAAACTGAAGTCGTCTTTGTGTATAGGGGAATTTGATGGCGTCTTCGATCACTGGTGGGAGAGATTGAGGCAGTGTCTGTCGTGCACGGATCTCGTGAATTCTGCGCCAGCCTATAAGCGCTGCAGCGCGACGGGGACCTATTCCTTGAATCTGGTAAAGGGCGTGAAGTTCAATATGTGCAGCGGTGGGGTATCGACTCAATAATGCTGATCGAGTCTCCGCTGTCATCCCTTCCAGGAAGGCATGGGGTGTATTCTGTTGCGCCAGGTAAGTCTGAATGTGCTGCTGCTGAAGTCGGTCGAGCTCGCGGGCAATTTCCTGAGCCTCCGTGCGCGCCAAAGCGTCGATTTCCTGAGTGAGACGATTGATTTCACCCTGAAGACCGGCGCGAAGGGAATTCAATCCGGCTTCTCGCTCCGTCTCCGTCTGGCGACGACTCCGTGCGATATCTGCAAGCGCTCGGTAGAGTCGCGCCTGAACAGCGCTTATGTCTCTCGTTTGAATCAATCTTGCCTCGTCAATTTATCGCTGCAAACCGCTCTGTTTTTCACATACTTCGCTCTTAAACTTCTCCCGCTGTTGCTGAAGGACTGAAAGCGCACTCTTGCGAGAGTTCGCCTCTTGCTGCTCTTGATCAGCCGATAGCTGGCACATTGAGCGAGCCTTGACTGCCGAATCGTTCTTGTACCTCAGAATGGAACACAATACTGTTGACAGGCACTAGCAGCACTATCAGCAGGCTCAATGCAAACGTACCTGATGAATCGTGCGAGTGAAGCAAAAGCGTAGCAAGTCCCACTGCCGTAGCTATTGACCCATGGGCCAACGTCCTTAACCCCATGAGTGATGCGGGGAACGCTATGGGTTCAAGAGGGGCATTGTCGGTTGCCGTGAAATCCAAAACCCAGGTTGCGTCATAGCTTGGCGACACGGAACGTGTCAAATCGCCTCCGCTTGCCGAAGCCGAATTAACTGGTACACAGTCCCGAATCCACGGACCCGTAATGGCTGGCTCGACCTGCAATGACGGGATTTGCCCATCGAGGCCGGGGATGCGATCCGGTTCAAGAAACAAGAGATTCTTGAGCATGAGCACAAGTGTTTGAATCTGGATGCTCGAATGCCTTTCAAGCACCGCAAATGCGTTTGATGTATCGGGATTGTTAAAGTCCTCTTGCCGGAAAAGCAAGCATTCGTCTCCCGCTCCAGTTGTTTGCCAGAGCGTAGGGTCAATGCTCAGCGCAACAAGCGAAACATAAATTACCCAAGCAGAAAAATTATCCAAGTATGGGCCAAAATGAGTGGCAACGCGGCGGGGGTGCTGGTAGTTGGGGTGTCCGACTTCATGACTATTTCTCCGAGCGAGAGTGGGCACGTACATGCCGTCATAGTCGATCAGCTTGAACTGTCCATTGACGATCAGAATATTGCCGTGCTGAAGATCCCCGTGCGCTATGCGCGAATCTTTCAACAACTTACAGAGCTCAAGCCACTTTCTCGCCAGCTCTGAGCAGTTAGCCGGTTTCATCAAACTGCGTTCGATGACATGATGGAGCAGGTCGCCTTCAACCCATTCCATCTTGAGAACGGGACACCACAGCCCTTTGACGCGAATGCCTTTTGGAACGAAGTCAAAACCGACCGTGCATGCCAAGTTTGCTGTCCGCAAAAGGCTGGTGATTTCTTGGTAGCGCTGTTGTTGGTCCGAAAACTCGCGAAGAAAACAGCGAACTGCGTAAATGCGATTATTACATCGAATCTTGTAGACGCAGGCAAAATTGCCAGAAAAAGGGCGCGGCAAGCCAAGCTTGCTTGTCTCAACCTTTCCCGCTTTGAGTTCCGCATCGTCGAAGGATAAGCCGGGAGTCTGGATAGCCTCTTGATAGTCCGTATTTGTCGGCCAGGGCATCACAAGTCATCTTACGGATTCGACCTTAATTCTGATCATTGTTGCATCGTCATTTAAGCGATCATCCGCGTCACGAAGCGATGAGACCCAGTCAGAAAATGACTGCACATCGCTTGTCCCCATGCTCCGCAGAAAGTTCCACGGCCTTCTCCCTTCCGCGTGCTCTCGCAGGAACCAAAAGGACAGTGCATCTGTCATGAGATAAAACGTGTCTTTCGAGCAAAGTTCCCCTCCTCGTGTAATGAGCCATTCCTCGAAAGGAGTGTTGCGTGCAACGCTGCTGGCCAAGAGATGAGGCTGATTGTTGAAGTCAACAGCCTTTGCAATTGGAAATGCCATTCTTAGTTCGCCTTCTCGAATCAAAAAAAGGCAACTATCGCCCAGTGCAGTCGCGCTCCATTCTGGCGAATTGGCCCGAGACTGGCCTTGGGCGCGTAGTTCAAGCCCCATGAGCGTGGCGAAAGAACCCTTTGCCGCTTTGCTTGCAGCGTACCACGGGAGATCTTGAGCGTGTAGAAATCGAGTCCAACATTGTTGGAGGCGGCAAAGCGTTTCCTCGCGTCGTTTCTCAGGTGTAAGTCTCCCACTTTTAAACGCCCAGGCAATAAGGCGAGCCCATCGACCAGCAAAAAGGGATTCCGTAGCGCCGTCGGCTATAGCGCAGCGGAACAACGGAACTTCACCATCGGTCCGCTTTCGCGGCATGAACGCATCATCATTCTGGGCTTCCGAGGATCCGTCTTTCGGTGAAGTGAATCCCTCGCAGGTAATATACATTGGAAGTTGCGCTTCATCGAAGATTGGCCGCAGCACCGGTTCCTGTACCGATTTCGACAAATTGGATGAGGTGTTCCATCTGCGCGTTGAACACGAACCCGCGAGCATCGGGCAACAAGTTCATGTTTGATGTAGAAGCAGCCGCCCGCATTTGATCTGCCAACTTGTCCGATATTCGGAAGAGCAATCGAGCACATTCGTCAATTAGGCCGTCTTCGCTCGGGTGTCCCCACGGGCCAACTCGTCCAGACCATGATCAATGCCGAGATATCCCGGCTTTCGGCCCGCAAGATCGCTCAGCGCTTTCTCAAATCCGTCATGGAACAGGTCGGAGCGCTCGCCGGCCAAAACCTCGATGAGGAGGAAGATGACGCCATTCCAAGTATGTCCCTACCCAAGCGCAATGAACATTTCTGAGGAGGAACAACCGTCAACCAGCACGGTTACGGGGCCGATTTGGCCGAAACGCTGTGCGCTGAAATCGCTAGTCATATGGCAATAGCATCACCAAAAACTAAAGAAGAACTGGTCCGCCAGTTTAAATTCAACCCCGAAGTCGATACCCGGCTCGAGGCCTTTATGAAGGCGGAACCCGGCTTGGTGCAGTTCGTCAAGGAACTGCCACGCGAACAACTCGAGCGAAAGTTTCTGCTTCGCAAAATGCGGGACCAGCAACAGAAGCACGGTTATGACGCAAAGGTCAAAGCCTGGCTTGAGAAGCCCGAACAGGCGGAACTGGCCGAGAGCCTGAAGGCCACCCTTAGCCCCCACATGAAGCCTGAACAACAGGCCCAGGCGCTCGTCAATCAGGCCAAGAACTACATCCGCAACATGGGTATCAAAATCAGCTGACACCGCCGCACGTCGGATTTCCCCCAATTCCGGCGCGCATCCGATTTTAACCAGAGAGCAAGAGATGAACAGAAGACCAACGATCGATCCTGACAAGCTGGAATTCCCGTCAACCATTGCGCCGATAGTCGGCTTGTCAGCAAACGAGATTACATTCCTCAAGAAGCGAGGCTGCCCTTTTTACGGACGGAAGACTACCGTGCGTTGGGTAAGAGATTTCGTTTCCCGACGAGCGGGGGCGGTGGCAACGGAACCTTCTCCATCGCTTGCCGGACATCTTCAACATTCAAACGGGAGTAGATCCGGTGCACCAGTCGACTCGAATGATTAACAAGACGCATAGCCTGTTGTTCGGTCAATCCCGCGCGGTGGCATCGCGAAATGAACGACACCCGCAAAGAATGAGATGTTGTCCCTACCGCCCGCTTGAGCACAACGTTGAACCGCTGATTCATGGCGCCTGTCAGCGACGGAACGGTGCGATCCCTTGTCCTCAATGGGAGAAGGATCTTTTTCACCTGCTCCGTCATCGGAACCGCAAACAACTTCTTTGGATCATCCAGTCTCCTTTTCGAGTCCTCAACCCACAGAATCATTTTTTCAAAATCAATGCGCTCCGTTCGAATGCTGGACTCTGCGAAACGACAACCGATATGAGCCATGATCTCGAAGACAATGCCCATCCACGGTGCTTCACTGGCAAGAGCCTGCCGGGCGGTGATCATCATGGCATCGGAAAGTTCCGGCTTTTCGGGCGGCGCTTGCCGTTCGACCTTCGCTTGAGCCAAGGCATTGCGTTCGCAATATTCGCGGCGGATGGCCTCATTCAGGACGAAGGAGAAAAATTTCAACTCCAGACGCGCCGTGTTGTGCCTCGCGGTTGCCTTTCGCCAATGCATATAGTCCTGAGCGTGTTCATAACGAATCTGGCGAGGGTGTTGAAGATTGCGCAGATTGAGCCACTCGCTGATCGCTTCCC
This sequence comes from uncultured Verrucomicrobiae bacterium, assembly GCA_963816855.1. Classification (GTDB taxonomy): domain Bacteria; phylum Verrucomicrobiota; class Verrucomicrobiia; order Chthoniobacterales; family Terrimicrobiaceae; genus DASTFP01. The sequence goes on from CAWFMA010000020.1 coordinate 8,203, forward strand.
AAGCGGCCATCATCCGTTTATGAGTGCTCGCACGCTGGTAGTGGCTCGCCATATATTCCGAAACCCAAGCGCGAAATTCGCCGGAGTTATCAGGAGCAACCTGCGCCTCCTTGACCGAGTACTTTTCCGCCAACCGTCGCGCATCCCGCGTTTCTTTCGGATCGTCATGGCGCATCTTGGTGGCCTCCTCGCACCATCTGCCGGTTTCCAGATCACGATAACGAAGATACCAATAGGGAGACCGCTTGTATTTCCGCAAGGAGGCCATGCGGCCAGTGTCCCACATAGTCCCACATACCTCAAGTGGCTTATCGTGGTGTATCGTGGGATTTTCTCTGTAGAAGCTGTGGAAGAGTGCGCTATTTCGACTTACCGTTACACCATCGGGCAAAGGGCCTTCCACTATCGTTGCCCACGGTTGCGCAAGCAATTGAAAAAGACTCGCGCCGAACGGGCGTCGGCGCGGAAGTTTCAGCATGGTCCGCTGGTGGGAGCCCGAGAACGTGCTTTCGGGTAAGGCTCAGTTCGAAAGCAATTCAAGGCACATGGCGAAGACAGGGCTGAAATCCTGGGGTCTCCGCTCGAGCCAGGCTTTGATCTTATCGAGAAAAAAGAACGCCCCGGTTTCCAGCTCCATCGAATCGAGGGTGAAGGGTCCTTCATGCCTGCCACGAAACACCTCGATGAACTCCCACCCGGTAGCCGCCGAACATGGCAGCTTCCCGACCTTGGCAATCGGACAATCGATGCCTATTTCCTCGCGCAGCTCACGCCGTGCGGATGCCTCGTACGACTCGTCGGCGCCTGTATGGCCGGCGGCGGAAGAGTCCCACTTTCCCGGATGGGTATCCTTCCAGATTGACCGCTTTTGAAGGAACAATTCGTCTGCTCGATTGAAGATCAAGGTGTGGGTTGCGCGGTGCCGCAGGTTATTCACATGCACGGATTCCCGGCTCTCGGATCCGATCACGCGATCGCGCGCATCGACCACGCAGAGCTTTTCCGCCGCCTGGTCGACAGTTACGGGGCGCAGCAGCTCGGATAGCCGCTCCCATTCGCCGAGCGAAAGCTCCTCCGCCCGGATCGTCTCCTTGACGCGCAGAGCGGCACAAACTTCCGGCCACTTAGACCTGTATTCCGGCAGCAGACCGCGGAGTTGCTTCCGACGCTCGGCGAATCCCCGACGCACAAGGGAAAAAAGAAATCCCTCATCGCACGGCACGACGTCGGCCGGCGCCTTGCGTTCGAAGACCACGACCGCGGACGAAACCTGAGGCTTAGGGTGAAAAACTGAGGGCGGAAGTTTCCTGGCGCATCGGATGTTCCACCGGCGCGAGCAGCAGACGGTCATGGCTCCAAATTGCTTGGTGCCCGGGGTGGCGACCAGACGCTCGGCGACCTCCTGCTGTAGCGTCAGCACAAGCATTGATGCGGGTGAGAGAGCCGATGTGTATTTTGCGATCAGGGGCGTTGAAATGTAATACGGCAGATTGCCCAAGATCTTAACCGGCCCCCGACCATAGAGGGTTCGCAAGTCCAAAACCAAGGCATCCATGTGGAACAGTTCCACGCCTTCGGGAGCGAAGTTTTCCCGCAGCCAGCCGGCCAGCCGTCTGTCTTTTTCGATAAGCGTTAGCGCGATGCGATCGCGCGGAAGCAGCCTGGTGAGCGCGCCAAGTCCCGGCCCGATTTCCACGATGTGATCGTCGGGCTCGATATTAAGTCTCCCCACGATCCAGCGAGCAAGATTTCCATCGTGAAGAAAGTTTTGGCCCAGGCTCCTGCGCGCGCGCACCCCGAGACCCTCGAGCACGTTCTGGATTTCTGTGCGATTCATCGACTTCGGGAGTCCGATTCTCCGGTCATTCACAAATCGCCAGTGAAGAAGTTTTTCAGAGAGATGCAATTTCTTCGCAAGTTATTCACATGGGAAAGCGGGCCGTCTGGAAGGCGAAAATCACCTCTTGAGACGAACTCAGATATCGGGCAGCGTATTCGCTCGTCCAATGAAAAAGTCCGGCTGTGCCATCATCGTGCTCTTTCTTGCGGTCTGCGCGAGCATGTTCGTGAACCTTCTGCTTTTCGGAGCGCTCGTCGGGCTCAAGGGGACTGCAAACGTCACCGCGGTAAGGGTGACCAGGGAAAGGGATTTCGAGGAAGCAATCCTCAGGGACGGAGCGAGCGCGGCGCAAAAGGTAGCCGTGATTCCTCTAGAGGGAATTATCGCCACCGGACAATCGGGCACGCTCGGGGAGGACGTGGTCCAGGGCTTCAAGAATGCCCTCAATCAAGCCCGCACGGACTCGCAGGTCAAGGCGGTGGTAATTTCCGTAGACAGTCCCGGCGGCGAGATCACCGCCTCCGATGTCCTCTACAACAGTCTCAAGGAGTTCAGCAAGGAGAAGCCCTCGGTGATCTATTTCAATTCGGTCGGGGCTTCCGGGGCATACTACGCGGCTTGCGGAGCCAACTACATCATGTGCAACCCGACGACTTTCACGGGCTCCATTGGCGTGATCATCTCGACGATCAATTACCGGGACCTTTTTGGAAAGATCGGACTTCAATCCGTCGTCTTCAAGAGCGGAAAGTTTAAGGACATGTTGAACGGCGCGCGCGAGATGACCGCAGAAGAGAAAGCCTACGTGGAAGGCTTGGTCATGCAAAGCTACGATCGTTTCGTCGGGATCGTGGCCAAGGCGCGTGGCCTGGACGAGCAAAGCTTGAGAGACGGCGTCGCGGACGGCCGGATCCTGAGCGGGACCGATGCCTACGCGGCCAAGCTCGTCAACCAACTCGGATACGTCGAAGATGCCTTTGATAAAGCGGCGGAACTCGCAGGCACACCCGGGGCGCGGGTCGTTCGCTACAAACGCGCCATCACTCTGGCGAGTTTGCTGCGTATGTTCGGAGAGGCTCGGGCCCCTTCCGTGAAGATCGATGTGCTCGGAAAATTTCCTCACCTTGAACCTGGCCGGGTTTACTTGCTTCCTTCTTCCTTCGCCCTTTAGCTGTTGAAATGCCCGCGTATGCCACATTGCCTTCAATTTTCGAATGGTCGCAAGGGACCAAGCGCAGAGCGGACCTGCGGTGTTCGACGCAAGGGTTAGCGACATGATGAAAGCCGCAAATCGTGCAACCCGGCGGCGTTACCTGCGTGGGGATTCAATAGTCTTCTAATGTGCCGACCCGGAAATAGCATCATGCGCGCCGTCCGGGATTCGTGCGCCAAACAGGGCCCGAGGGAAACGGCCGGATCGATCGGGATACCGTTCGGCCAGAGGATGCCGGCCGGCGCGCGAAAGCTGCGGCTCCGAGGGTCGGACGGATTAGGCCCGTTCCGGGACCGCACTCCGGGAGACTCGGCCCGAAGGTGGAGACATCGATGATTCACGGGCGAGCCTGGCCGGGTTCCCCGCCCTTCTCAGAGCGTCATCTGTGGAACTGATTCTTTCCGGAGTTCTCAGCCTGGGCAGCGCGATGTATTTTTTGCGCTTGGCCAAAAAGGCCGCTTTGCACCCCGATCCGGTTGTTCAACCGTACGGAAGTCCGGACGCCATATTCGCCTCCCTGCTGGTGATCTGGTTCCTGATGAATATCGTGGGATCCTCCAACCGGGTGCTGGTGGTCGATACCCGGTTGCTTATCTTTGGGGCAATTTTTTCGCTTCTTCTAACGGCCTTCCTGTTGAGCTTTCTCATTCTCAGATCCCGGGATCCATTTGATCTGTTCGGCTTGCGCGGGACGCGCTGGCGGCAAATTGTCCCCGCTGCTTGTTTGGGCCTGGCAGCGGCCCTGCCGGCGATATATTTCGTCCATTCGCTCAGCTTACACCTCATGGCGGGTGACGCGCAGCCCCAACCGCTCCTGCAGTTTTTGGCTGGAAATTCGGATCTTCAGGGGAGGCTGCTCCTGATTGTCACCGCAATTCTCATCGCGCCAATCTCGGAGGAATTGATTTTTCGAGGCTATATTTTCGGGGTTCTCCGGCGCTACGCGGGACCGTGGTGGGCGATGATTATCAGCGCGTCAATTTTCGCGGCGATTCACGCCCATATCCCGTCGCTGGCCGGACTTTTCGTTCTGGCGGTAACTCTTACCCTCGTCTATCAGAGCACAGGATCGCTCTGGACGCCGATGCTGATGCACGCGCTGTTCAACGCCGTTACAGTGATTCTTACCCTCGCATGGCCGGATACGGTGAAATGAAGTTGCGGGACGTCAGCGAAGACCGCTTGCTCGAAATTCTCCTCGCTGAGCTTCCGGCCGGGAAAAATACCCTGGTGGGCCCCGGAGATGACTGCGCGGTGGTCAAGGGTGTGGGGATCCGGGAGATGCTGTTGTTAAAAACGGACTGCGTGGTGGAGGGAGTTCACTATCACGCCAAGGACGAACCTCAAAAGGTCGGATGGAAGGCTTTGTGCCGTCCTTTGAGCGATATCGCCGCGATGGGCGGAGAACCGCTTCACGCGATGGTCAACGTTCTGACTCCGGCAGATCGCACCGTCGCCTATTGGAAATCGTTCTACAAAGGGCTCGCCAAGGCCGCGGGACGCTTCGCGGTCGGCATTGTCGGAGGCGAGACTTCGCGCTCGCAGCGCGCCGCGGTCTCCGTTTCGCTGGTTGGACGGGTTGAAGCGGGACGATTGATGACCCGTTCCGGCGGCAAGCCTAACGACTTGCTCTTCGTCACCGGGGTTCTGGGGGGCTCCCTTGGCGGCCGGCACCTGGACTTTGTTCCCAGAGTGGCCGAAGGACGCTGGCTGGGCGCCCATGGATACACACGGGCAATGATGGACTTGAGCGACGGTTTGGCGACAGATCTTCCGCGCCTTGCCGCGGCAAGCAAATGCGGGTTCGAAATCGATCCCTCCGCCTTGCCGAAGGCGCGCGGATGCGACAGCATTCGCGCGATGTCCGACGGCGAAGACTATGAATTGCTCGTGGCGGTCCCTCCGCGCCTGGCTGCCCGACTCCGCCGGGGCTGGAAGGAAGCCTTTCCGGACGTCCGTCTGACTGAGATCGGCCGCCTCACCGAGCCGGGCACCTCTTCGACGGCGTTGCCCCGGGGATTCGATCATTTTTTCGGTAGCCAGGAGCTCTGAGTGCCAGGCGAGGCAAGGACACCGGATGATTCGTTTCAAGTATCAAACTCCCGGAACCCCTCCCGCCACGCTGGCTCCCCCGCGTGAGAGTGCAATCCGCCGCCCGCTGATCACCCTTATTCAGTACGACCAGGAAACGTTTTTCGAGGGTCAGTTTGACAACTTCGAGGATCTGATGCGTCGGTTCGACGCCTCATTGGTCAACTGGATAAACGTGGATGGCCTCTCGGATATCGAACTGCTTCGCAGAATCGGGAACGAATTCAAGATTCATCCGCTGGCCCTGGAGGATGTGCTCAACACGACACAGCGGCCGAAGGTCGAGCAGTATGCGGAACACTACTTCATCGTCAGTGAGATGATTTACGAGGAGGACAATCGTCGAATTGCTCTCGAGCAACTGAGCATCTTTCTGGGCAAGTCTTATCTTTTGACCATTCAAGAAGAGAGCGAGCATGACGTGTTCGAGCAGGTTCGCTCGCGTCTGCGGGGGGGCCGCGGTTACGCGCGCGAGAAGAAGTCCGACTATCTGGCCTACGCACTACTCGATGCCACTGTCGACCAGTTCTTTCCGATCCTGGAGGCGGTTGGCGAATCGGTGGAGGCCATAGAGGAAGAACTCCTGGACAGGCCGTCCCGGGGAACCCTTCGGAAGCTTCATGAAGCCAAGCGGCTGCTGCTTCAATTGCGCCGCGCTACCTGGCCGCAGCGCGAGATTTTCAACTCGCTGATTCGCGATGACACGGGGCTGATTACGAAAGACACCCAGATCTTTCTCCGGGACTGCTATGATCATATCGCGCAAATCGTGGACTTGTTGGAGAGCTATCGAGACCTGGCCGCGGGGCTGATGGATGTCTACCTTTCCAGCCTTGGATTCCGCACCAACGAGATCATGCGGGTGCTTACTGTCATCTCCAGCATCTTCATCCCGCTGACCTTCCTCGCGGGCGTCTACGGCATGAATTTTAACACCGAACACCCCTGGAACATGCCGGAATTGAACTGGCCTTTTGGGTATCTTCTCTGTGTGGGCACGATGGCGTGCATCGCGATCGCGATGGTGATCTTCTTCAAACGGAAGAACTGGCTGTGAAGTCCCTTCTGATCCTCACCGCCAGCTTCGGCGAAGGTCATAACGCCGCGGCTCGCAATGTTCGGGAGGCTGTTAATTTCAAGTCGCCGGAAACCGAGGTTCTGGTCAGCGACACTTTTCTTGAGGCCTACGGTTGGGTCAATCAACTGGTCGCGAAAGGCTACCTTGCCGTGATCAATTACCTGCCGCATTTCTGGCAGGCAGCTTTCAACGCTTTCGACCGGACCCGAATCGTCGAAGCGCACATCGGGCTCTATAGCGCGGCGGCGCGTCGATTGACGAGGCTGATCAGAGAGCGGCAACCCTCCGTGATCGTTTCCACCTACCCAGGCTACAACCAGCTTCTTGATTTTGTCTTCAGAAAGAGACTGAAACGCCCGTTTGAAACCGTAACCATAATCACTGATTCCCTCACCGTGAACTCCGTCTGGTACCGGGCGCACAGCGACTACTTTCTGGTGGCCAACGAGCAAACTGCGGAAGTTCTCGCCAGGGCCCGCGTGCGCGAACAAAAGATTCGGGTCTTTGGTTTTCCCGTTCCAAGAATCTTTGCGAGCTTCGATGAATCGGGAAAGGTGCCGAATGGCCCCTGGCGGATTCTTTATGTGGTCAACTCGGGACGGCCTATGGCGCCCGCAATCGTCAAGCGACTGCTGGCCTTGAATGAGGTCCGCGTTGCGGTCACCACCGGGCGCGATGAAGATTTGGCGCGCCGCATCTCGGGGATCGCGGCGGAGCTGGGCAAGAAAGTGGACGTCTTCGGCTGGACGCCGGAAATGCCGCGCCTGATGGCGGAGAGTCATTTGCTCATCAGCAAGGCCGGAGGGGCGACGGTGCAGGAGTCTCTCGCCGCCAAGACTCCGATGATCATCACGCAAATTGTGCCCGGCCAGGAAGAAGGAAACGCTCGGCTTGTCTTGGAAAGAAAGGCAGGCGCGCTAGCCACCACTCCCGCGGCAATCGCCGCTACCGCGCAAGCAGCTTTCGCGGACGGAGGCCGCCAATGGATCCAATGGAAGCAAGCCGCCTCCTCGCTGAGCCGCCCGTCCGCTGCCGATGACACCGCGGAATTTCTGCTGAACCTGGCGTAGCGCGAGAAGGCGTCTCCCGCCGCCCAAAAAAGCGGAGTTACGTTCCGCAATAACGATCCCCGGCATCTCCGAGCCCCGGCACAATGTAAGCGCGTTCGTTCAGCTTCTCATCGAGAGCCGCGAGGAACACCGGCACGTCCGGGTGCAAACTGCAGAACAGTCTGGCGCCCGTCACGCAACCAACCAAGGCGACTAACCGCAGGCGCCGTGCTCCCCCATCCTTCAATTTGGCCGCCGCGTCTGCGGCGCTGTTACCGGTGGCGAGCATCGGATCGACGAGGAAGACGTCGGAATCTTCAAGGTCGAGAGGGGTCCTGAAGTAGTAGCTCATGGGTTCAAAGGTCTTCTCATCGCGAAAAGTTCCCACATGGCCCAGCCGGGCCTGAGGCAGTATCTGCAGCATCGCCTCGGCCATTCCCAGCCCCGCCCGAAGAATCGGCACGACGGTGATTTCCTTTGAAATCCGGTAGCCCTTGCAGGCTTCGATCGGTGTTTCGATTTCCAACTCCCCCAGCTCCAGATCGCGAGTCGCTTCAAAGGCGAGCAGCGCGGTAAGTTCGTGAAGCGTCCGCCGGAACAGTTCCGTAGGCGTCGCCTTGTTTCGCAGAATAGTCACCTTGGCCTTGACCAGGGGGTGATCAACGACCGTGCATCCAGGAGGGCAGAGTTCGTTCATGGCGGGCAGAATACATCATCCGCGAACCGGGAACAGAAGACAGTGGGAGAGCGTGGGATTTCGCGATCTCCGCGTGACATGCGACCGCATTCAACCGACTCTGTGAGAGCATGAAACCAAAAGTTCGGTGGGGAGTAATCGGCGTTGCCAACATCGGCGTGAAAAAAGTCATTCCGGCCATGCAACGCGGAGAGCTGTCCGAAGTCGTGGCCATCGCCTCAAGGGACCTCGCGCGAGCCAAACAGGCCGCCCGCGAATTGGGTATCGAAAAAGCCTATGGATCCTACGAGGAGCTCCTGGCGGATCCGAGCGTCGAAGCCATCTACAACCCCCTGCCCAATCATCTTCACGTTCCCTGGTCGATCAAAGCCGCCGAAGCGGGAAAGCACGTTCTTTGCGAGAAGCCGATCGGTCTGACGGCCGAAGAGGCTCGCTCACTTATCGAGGTTCGCGACCGCACAAGAGTGAAAATCGCCGAGGCCTTCATGATCCGCACCCACCCGCAATGGTCGACAGCGCTGGAACTTATTGCGGCCGGAAAGATCGGAAAGGTACGTTCGGTTCTGGGATTTTTCAGCTACAACAATCTAGACCCAAAAAACATTCGCAACGTCCTCGAATACGGGGGCGGCGGTCTGATGGATATCGGGTGTTATCTGATCTACACATCCCGGCTCGCCTTTGCCGAGGAACCTCGCCGCGTATGCGGTCTTGTCCAGTTCGACCCGGCGATGCGCACCGATACCCTCGCCTCCGCCATCCTCGACTTCCCTTCAGGCCACTCGATTTTCACTTGTAGCACTCAGGTTGCGCCCTACCAACGGGTGCAAATTGTCGGCACGGAAAAGCGACTCGAAGTGCAAATTCCTTTCAACGCGCCGCCCGACCGGCCCTGCAGGATCTTCCTCGACGATGGCCGTGATCCGTCCGGCGACCAAGCGGACCCCATCGAGTTCGCGGTCTGCGACCAGTACACGATCCAAGGGGATGCGTTCTCCGCAAGCGTCCGGGAAGGCTCCGACCCTCCTGTCCCGCTGGAAGGCTCGGTCAGAAATATGGCGGTGATCGAGGCCATCTTCCGTTCTGCGGCCTCAGGCAGATGGGAAAATCCGTAGCTCTCCGGGCAAACCCCACCGCCTTCCCGCTTCCAAGGATTCCGCGAGAGGCTGGAAAATAAACCTTCCTACACGGCAACCGGCTTCTGCTCCAGGTCGGACTTGAAGCACGCATCCAGGATCTTCTGAATTTCCGCCCCGCGCGCAAAGTCCGGCTGATCCTGAACGCCGGTGAGAATCGATTTTACGAACCGCTGGTAAATGGTGGGCACCGGCGCCGCTTCGACATCCTTCCATATCCCTTGGTCGAGATCCTTGCCGACGCTGATCCGGTAGCCGGTCGTGGTCCGTTCGGAATCGATCTCGACGGAACCCTGCGTGCCGGAAAGCTTGAGATGAAGCCGATTGATGTGCCCTCCGGACCACCTGGTGGTATGGATCGTGCCGAGCGCGCCGTTCTTGAACTCGATGCTCAGGACGGCGGAGTCGTTGGCATCCAGCACGTATTCTCCCACACGGTTGCGCGGAGCTTTGCGAAAGGCTTTCAGCCGGCAATAGACCGAGGCGATATGGCCGGCCGGATAGGTTGCAAAATCGATGATGTGCACGCCGATATCCCCCAGCGCCCCTTTGCTTCCATGGCCGGACGAGAGGCGCCAGAGCCAGGTCGGAGTCGTGCGCCAGTCGCCCCAATACTTGCTCGGAAGCCAGGATTGGAGATAGCTCGCCTCGATGTGCCGCATCTCGCCCAGCGTGCCGCGCTGCACCAAAGAAGCTACAGCCTGGATGCAGGGCCAATCGCGGTAGGAAAAATTGACCATGTTGATAAGGCCCGTCTTGCGCGCCGTCGCCACCATTCGCAACGCGTCGGGATAGTTGAGTGCAAGAGGCTTTTCGCAAAGCACGTGCTTGCCCGCCTTGAGGCACTGGACCGAGACCGGCGCATGAAAAGCGTCCGGGGTAACGTTGCTCACCGCATCGACATCTGCGCGCGCCAGCAAATCCTCCAGCGTAGAATAGGACTCCGGGATCCCATGCTGTTTGCAAAAGGTTTCCGCTCGCTCGCGGTCGACGTCGACGGCCGCGACGATCCGGCAGTGCTTGACGATTTGAAATCTTTCGGCGTGGTAGCCGGCCATTCGCCCCGTTCCAATAATGGCGAGGCGAACCTCTTTCTTACGTGTTTTGTTCATGACAGATAAAAATCATTTGTGGCCGACCGTGGAGCGCAGGTACGCGTCAGAATCGGCTGGCAGCGGTTCGAGAGGCATCGTGTTCGGACAACTGTCCGGGATCCGCACCGAAGGCAGCGCCCAGCGGATGGCGTTGGCAATGACGCGCTGAACCTGCGGATGATGATAGCTCGGGTAGGTCTCGTGGCCGGGACGGAAATAAAATATGCGCCCGTTGCCACGGTACCAGGTGCAACCGCTGCGGAACACCTCGCCTCCGCTGAACCATGAAATAAAGATCAGCTCGTCGGGAGCGGGAATTCCAAACGGTTCGCCGTACATCTCCTCAGCAGCGATCTCGAAATATTCGCCAATGCCCTGCGCGATGGGATGAGCCGGAATCAAATTCCAAACGCGCTCCTTGTCATTCGCTTCGCGCCACTTGAGCGAACACGTCGTGCCCATCAAGGCTTTGAAAATTTTCGCGTAGTGACCCGAATGCAAAACGATCAGCCCCATCCCTTCGAGGACGCGCCTCTTGACGCGCTCCACGATCTCATCGCTCACGTCCCCGTGAGCCATATGCCCCCACCAGACAAGCACGTCGGTGCTGTCAAGCACGGCCTCCGTCAGACCGTGCTCTGGCTGGTCAAGGGTGGCTGTCCGAACCTCTAGGCCCGGTTCCTTTCGAAGAAATGCCGCGATGGTTTCGTGCATCCCTTGCGGATAAATTTCAGAAACTTTCGGATTCTTTTTTTCGTGGCGAAACTCGCCCCAAACAGTGACCTGCGACGGAGTGGACATACGAATAGCTCCAATATCAGACGGATCCGAACGGATCAATCCGGACAAATTGTAATGTCTCCGATCGAACGCCTCAAGGCCTTCTCTGTGCGCTCGATCGAAGTTCGCCGCCGCCCTCGCGGAATCTCGGCAGATTATTCCTGCCCTCGATTCCTTCGGGAGGGGCTGCCCCTGTCGGCCCGAACATCGAAAGATGACCGCTTTCGTTGCCAAGCTGGTCGAGGTCCTGGCGGCGGCCGTCGAGCATCTTCGCGGCCTTCTCGCGTTCGCCCTGAAGCTTTAGTCCATATCCCTGCGGAAGCGGCTCGGCAGAATCAAGTGCGGCCAACGAGACGTTCACGCCGCGCGTGACATCGGGGTCCAGTTGGAAGGAAAGGTAGGGATTCGACTCGCGTTTCAACACTCGCCGATCGAAGCTGCGAGCGGCCCAGACGAATCCGCCCGCGACGATCAGGGCCGCAGCCAGGGAGGACAAAAGGCGCGACCAGCGAATGCGAATCTTCCCGTAATACGCTAGCACCACGCCAAAACTCAGAAAGGCGAAGCCGCTGGCCGAGGCGATGACCTGACCATAACGTGTCAAGGTCATCAGGCTGACGTAGAGAGGCGTCGTTTGATCGGGCAGACCAAGCCAGCGTGCCAGGAAGGTTACCGCATCGACGGACGAAGTGGGCGACCCAATGCACGAAAGGAAAGTAACGATTGGCACAAGCCATGTCTCAAGCGGCGGAACGATCACCCCATTGAGAAACAAGGCGAAAACAACAAAAAGATAGACGAAAAAATTGCCCAACTGGCCCAGCGGATAGGCGACAGAAATGTTTGTGCGAACGATCTCTCCGCACTCCGGATCATCGACGCCGCAGGCTTGGGCCAGACGCTGGGTGGCGGAAGAGATATAAGGCAGCGCGGAAACCGAAAGCGTTGTTGCCACGACGATCAAAAACGCGGATCTCATCTCTCGCAGCACCTCTTTTCGCTGGAGGGGCGCGAACGCCGCGATGCATCCCGGGATGATCCAGAAGGTCAGAAGCAAAGCGCCCGCAAAAAAGAGAAAGAAAAAGAGCGCAACCTCCTCCATGGCTTTCAGCCTTATGGTACCGGCCAGATCGGCGAAGAGAGCAAAGACAGCCAAGGGTGCAAACCGCACAACCGCGTTCCAAAATTTCAGGCTCGCCAGGCGAATCCCTTCAAGAATCGAAAGCAGCGCTGCCTTCTCTGGCACATGCTGCAACGCGACGCCATAGAACAGGCAGAAGAGCACAACAGCCGGCACATAGTTCCTGGACAACGCGGTGAAAGGATCGCTTGGTATAAGAATATCGAGCAGCCCCGGAGCATCTTTAACGGCACGGTCAGCCACCCAACTGGTGGCAAGCGCTTGAGGAATCCCTTTCGCCAGCAGAATCAGCAAACCGAAGGTTATCAGCCACAGCGCAACGTAAAATTTCCACCCGGAGCAAAAAAGCCTCCATGCTTGAGCAGGCGCCAAGCTTCCGAGGCCGTGCATTAGCGAACAGATGAGGTAGGGATAGACGGCGACTTCCAGAAGCATCACATAAACGTTTCCGACAGGACGAAGGAAATGTGCGTAGTCGCCAAAAAACACCCCCACCAGAATTCCGGTGATTCCTCCCGCCGCAACCGGCCAGACCGAAAGGGGCGCCGGACCGGAAGGCGTGCGGCCTGAGGACTTGACCATCAGGCACAACTAGCGAGGGAGCGACTCAGAAGAAAGAACCAACACGAGCACCGTAAGGGGCAACCTGTGATCGAATCAGGTTTGGTCCCAGCACGATTTGGCTCGTTCCCCTCCCGCAGGCTTGTCCAAACTCACGATGGGCAGGTATGTTAAACTCAACAGCCCTTCGTGTTCGCCCGTGGTCGCAGACGGAACCACGTGCCGCGAAGGTCCGACGAAGAGCCCATTTATGCCTCCTAACGGGAGCTATCCGCGCGATATGATCGGCTATGGCCCCAATCATTCGCGCAGGCTGTCGGGGCGGAAAAGGGAGAGCGCGTTGAGGGGCGCTTAAGCTATCGCAGCGGCTACTACCCACCTGGCTTGGTGACCCGCCTCGGAAAGCTCACCCCGATCGCCAGGGGCTGTTGTCGACCGAGATCTTCGAACGCTGCCAGCGCAGCGAGAAAGCGTTGATGTCGGGTTCGAGTCTCAAACAATCAACCCCATACTTAAGCCGTAGAAACCCCATATACAAAGGGTGCTGGGTATTTTTGCAAAAATCACCGTGAGTCATTGCGATTCACCAAAAAGCACCAAAACGGCCGATATCTTGGAGCAGTTGGCAGCAGAAGTGGAGCGGGAATAACTGCTAACATCATCCGGACCGCCGAAAAGGGCATGCCCGAACCCGCATCAAATTTGCCCGCAGCACCAAGGTTTACAACTCGGTGAATCGCCGCGACGCTTTAGCTGGCCTTTTTAACGATCTTCCGTTAATTACTGACCCCCCAACATGGAGGAAAACGAACCGTTGGAATGGCTTGAGCGCCTGGTCTTGCAGGTTGTGGTTTAGTTTATGGGAACTGCAGCACTGGGGCCGTAGACAGGCCTTCTCTTGCTAGCTCTCTTACGTGATCCATCGCCCTGACTTTGAGGCATCGCGAGACGGACCCAGTATGTTGAAGCGGCCCACGCCAAGAACTCGTGGCGAAGGTGCGGGCGATCTCGGTTGACGAAACCAGTGCCATCGTTACGTGACCAATGTGCTCGACGCGCAAACTCGTGAACTTCTCTTGATGGTTGAAGGCCGTAGCGCTCAGGCTCTGGAAGACTTCGCCCAAGCGTTGGTGGCCCACGGGGGAAAAGTCGAACAGATCGCTATTATCAGCATGGACATGAGTCCGGCCTATCAAAGCGGAGCGAGCCAGTTCTTTCCGCAGGCCCAGATCGTTTTCGATCGCTTTCATCTTATGCAAATGGCCGGCCAGGCTGTCGATCAGGTCCGCAAGGAACTGGCCCGCCAGGGAGCCGAGCCAAGGGATCGCTCTGGGCGCTGCGAGGCAATGAATGGACCCGTAGCCAGGAACAAGGCCAGCAAAGAAGTGCGCGTGCAATCGCTACCCTAAACGCGGACGGGTTATCGGCGTGCGCGACATGCTCCAGGACATCCTCGCCGATGAAGATCAAGAGGCCCTGCGCTGGTGGTGCAAGCGGGCCAAGCTCAATCGGTTCGACCCTTTTCGCGAGTTGGCAGCGAGCATTCGACAACATTGGAGGGGCGCTGTCGCCTTCCTCAAAACTCGACTCACCAATGGCGCGATCGAGGCGGTTAACGGTCTGCTCCAACTTGCTAAGCGTTTGGCCAGAGGATTCCGCTCCCTGCGTTGCTTCCGCATAATGGCTTATCTCAAAGCACTGGTCTTCACCTGGACTTGTTCCCTCAAGCCCTCGCCTGTTACCCCAGTCAAGATAGCGAATGGCCTCTGTTCCGTTGCTCCACAAGCCCCGGATTCCCTTCTTGAGGGGCCGCGGTTGGCGACGAGCGGCAGCTTTCGGCCAATAGCCTGACCGTATACCCGCGCACCCGGTTAAAAAATTCGATCGCATCGGCGACGGTGGAGGGCTTGACGCATCGAAACCCTAACCGGAGAGCAATGGAGTTGTAGGAGTTCGGCTCTGACACTGTAATTTCGCGACATTTGTGGTAAGCTTAACCTTAAGGGAGTAACGCTATGAATGACGAGGATCGCAATCGCGAAGAGCGGAGGCGCGAGGAAAAGCAGCGCGAGGAGGAAGAGCTCCAGCGCAGGAAAGGTGCCGAGGATGACGCCATTTACCACGAGGGTTTAAGAAGTGGTGACTATCGTCGTTGGTTCGCCAGGCGCGGCTACGTATCGTCTGCTGATGCTTCAGAAGTTGGGCAAGCCGCTGATGATGAGGCTTCCGTGGTCGGACCGATCGACAAACAGGCGTGGCAGCAAGAGGCGATGGAGGCCGTTTACGAAGCACAGCAGTCCTTATGGGCTTCGATTCTTCACTTGAGTGGCTCTCATAACTCTTCGTGGGAGACTGGATTTCTGAACGACCTCATAACCGCCACCACGCTCAGTGCCGATGACGAAAACGTTCTGCACACGATCGACCGGCACATCTACTCGAGCGAAATGAACTACCGCTTCTCAGATCTCACAAGGGATCTCAGGTGGCTTAAATCCAAGATTGAGGAGTATCGGTTGGTTAAGGAGATGGCCTCTCAGTAGCGAGTGCATTGATCTTTCTTCGAAAATGCGGACTGGGCTTTTATTTGTTAGTTGAGGTTAATGGCTTGGCTTGCGGATTGAAAGCCCTCGGATGATTGGACCGGGTCGTTTCCGGCGACTTGAAGAACTCGCGGAGTTGTTCATAGCAAAACCGGCTAGAGCCGACCTGCTCGATAAGGTGGGTCTCGCCGCCTTTGCTGCCGCCGCCAGAACAACCCTCGGCGCTGGGAGCACAGCCAGTGCTCTTCGAACTGCGCAGGCGAGCGATAACCCAGGGCGCTGTGTCGGCGATGGGTGTTATAGAAGGTTTCGCTGTCGTCGAAAACCATGAGTTTGGCTGCGGCTTTGGTTGGCGGAATCGAGCCCCCGAAGGATTCGGTTTTCAAGGTGGCAACGAAGCTTTCAGCCAGGCGTTATCATAGGGTTTAGCTTTCCGACTCATGCTTGGAATGACCCCCCAGGCGCTCAGGCACTGCTGGAAAGCATCGGCGGCATATTGGCTGCCACGATCACTATGGTGGATGAGGCTAGAGAGCGGGCGCCGACAGCTTACCGCATTCTTGAAGGTAGTCGTGGTCAGTTCAGCGAACATGTCTCCCCGCAGTGGTGAGCGATGCAGCGGCGCGAACACATCGACAGTAAAGGCCAGATAAAGCCAGCCCTCCTGGGTCTCGATGTCGGTGATGTCGCTCTGCCAGAGCTGGCCCGGGCCCTCGGGCGCGGGAATCTTTGTCAGCCAGTTTTCGGCGATCTTATGATTATGGCGCTCTCAGTTGTGCGAGGTCACAAACGGCGCTTCTGCCGGGTGCGCAGCCCACTCTCCCGCACGAGCCTGGCAACCCCGGGGTCTTGCCTTTCGGCCCCGGACCTTGCCGGCTATGTGGGAATAAATGATCGCATAGCCGGTCGAACTGCCGCTTGGGCGATCGCTCGTTGCGCCAGTCGAGCTGGACCTGTCCGCATATTGATCGGCAGCCATGGCTATCTCGGCCAGGAAAATCGCGAGATCGGATTTCGAACCTATTTTCGCGAAAAGGCCCCTACCTTCAGGATTCTCGAACCGGCTGTCTGTAGCGACGATCCCGAAATAATCGCCTATAAAGAAACGATCGAGATGCTTCACGGTTCTGAGAAGCTAGCTAGTGGGTCTTTACAGCATCGGCGACGGCATCAGGGGGACTATTCGTGCCGTTGAGGAAAGCCAACTTTCGCCAAAGCCAGCTTACGTCTGTCACGTGATTACGTCGCCTACGCGTGGTGGTCTTATCAAAGGAAGGGTCGACGTCATCATTGCTCCTGATATGCTCGAGCTTGCGCGAGCGGCTCTCCAAATGTGCCTAACAGTCAAGGACGCACCGCGCCTGACGAAACAGACAGCTATTGTTCCGTTCCTAATCTATACGAGCGAAAACGCCTTAGAATCGACGAGTGCTCTCACAACAATGCCCGGGGATCAGAAAAAAAGGGGAGAAGAGTCTTGCGGTAAAAGGATTCGCTGTTGAGGCGGCTCTCCAGCCCCCCGGTCAAAACAGCACTGGTCCGAGACCTCACGACTCTCGTGTCACGGGGGTCTCAGCTACCTTGGAGGGCCTTCGGAAACCGTTCTGAGTCCGAGACCCAGCCCAGGATCACCTCGGCGCTCAAGAGCGGGGCATCGTGATTGCTGCGCGGCAATCCATGCCCGATTGACTCGCTCCTCCAGTCTGCTAACAAGACGAATAAGTAGTCCCGGAATATCGCGTCCCGGAGTGTCGAATCCAGGCAGATATTGGTGGTGCAACCCGTGATGACGAGATAAATCACGCCCAACTTCTTGAGGCGCGCGTCAAGTCGGTCCCGAAGAAGCCACTGAACCGCGTTTTGTAAATGACATCATCGTCGGGCTGCGGCTTGAGTTCAGGAACGATGTCCGTATTCCAGGTGTCGCGGATGAGGATTCGGCTCTCCTTGCCATCGCGAGCGATAAACCTTCTCCGTGAGATCGATTGCTTCGACAGGAAGGTTCTCACATAGTCCACCGTCTACCAACAATCGATCAGCACTATTCGATCCTGGTGACGGCGGAACACAAGGCGATCAGGGGCCGCCAGGGGAATCGAAAAAAGTGCTCAAGGACCTGAGGATCGGGAGCCCATCCGCTCGCTGAACTTTGGAATCCCCCAGAGGCAAGTGGACACGACTTGCAGCGTCACTGGGAACGTCTCGCGCTCAGCCTCCCGGGATATGACCCGCTCCGGGAAGGACCCGTGAATTCAGTTGGTTGCCGGCTTCGCTCGCCTCCTGGCAGGTTCCGGCGTCCCGCGCTCGAGTCTCTCCCGATCTCGCCTCGAACTTAGCCTCAGCGCCGCGAAAGTGAATCTCTCTCGATGTCTCAACTCTCGATGTTTCACGGAGACGATTTTTCTTGACGCCCGGCGCGGATTCGCTCGCGGCGCGACGCGTTCCGGTGTTCTATGGCGCGATGAGGATCGGCGTCATCTCGGACACGCATGGGCTGCTGCGCCCCGAGGCGAAGGAGGGGCTCGCCGGTGTCGACCACATTATCCACGCGGGCGACATCGGTAGCCCCGAGATCGTGCCGCGCCTGCGGACGATCGCACCGACCACCGCGATCCGGGGCAACGTCGACACGCAGCCATGGGCGAGCGCGTTCCCCGACCGGACGACCCTGGTGCTGGCCGATCGGTCGATCCACGTGCTGCACGATGTCGGAGATCTGGACTTCGATCCGCCTGGGCAAGGTATCGCGATCATCATCGCGGGGCACTCGCATCGACCGAAGATGGAGACCGTCGACGGCGTGCTTTACCTCAACCCGGGCAGCGCCGGGCCTCGGCGGTTCAAGCTACCAATCACGCTGGCGACGATCGACCTGACCGCCAATGCGATCCGGCCGGAGCTCCACGAACTCATCGCCTGACCTCCGGCGGGTAGGCTCATACCGCGCGGGCGATGACGAACCGCCGCCCACGCCGGGTGGTGCACCCGCCGACCGTTCGGCTACCAGGCGATGACACTGAGCGCGTATTCCCACCGCCGTGTGCGGTGCGCCGGCTGATGCCGAAGCGCTAGCAGAGCTCCTTCCAGGGCGTGCCCTCGGCGCGCCGCCGGCACAGCGCTCGTCGGCGTCGGATTCGACGTGACAATTTTGAACCATCAAGTGACTATCCGTTGCTTGGCCCTATTCGCTTCTGATCAGCCACTTGTCGAGGAGGGGCTTGCGTTCCAAAGGGGATCGAGCGAATCGTTGGCTCGTATTGTTCGGGAGTGGACACTCGTGACATCAATCAAAGGAGACGAACCAAATGCCCATTTATATGGACCGCCACTACATCGAAGGAGCAACTCGCCATACGATTGCCAATGCGCATGAAAAGGACTTAGCTATCCAAAGCAAGTACGGGTAAACTTCCTCACGTATTGGTTTGACGAGACACGCTGCACGGCTTTCTGCCTGGTGGAAGCCCCAACTAAAGAAGCGATCCAAAAAGCCCATGATGAGGCTCATGGGGCCGTGCCGAACGAGATCATTCAAGTGGATCCCACCGTGGTCGAGGCATTCTTGGGAAGAGTCAAGGACCCACCTCCCACAGACAACACCACTCCCACTGGGAATTACGTTCCCCGTGATGCAGCCCTGCGCGTGATCATGTTCACCGATCTGAAAGACTCGACGGCAATGACCACCCGATTAGGCGAAGCGAAAGCCCTACACCTGTTACATATACACAATGCGTTTACACGCAATGCGTTGAGAGAGCATTCGGGCCGCGAAGTGAAGCACCTAGGAGATGGAATAATGGCCTCCTTCGCCTCCATCGTACAGGCTCTGGATTGCGCAATATCCATTCAAAAGACCCTTGCGTCGTTTAATTGCGAGAATGCCGAGACCCCATTGCACTTGCGGATTGGTCTCAGCGCAGGCGAACCGGTGGAAGACGATAACGATTTGTTTGGGGCGACCGTGCAGTTGGCGGCACGCCTGTGTTCACACGCTAAACCAGATCAGATCTTGGCGACTAAAGACGTCATCGAGCATTTTGGTGGAGAGATATCCTTATTTTCCCACTTGGGCCTTGTTATGCCTAAGGGTTTTGATCAGGCCATACCGGTCTATGAAGTTCATTGGCGAGGCTCGAACTAAAAAGCGCCGTGCCCCAGCACCTCTTGCAACCGATGCCCGCGCCCGGGGTAGATAAATAGTTATGTTAGTGCGCCCGGTGACAGATAGAACCCAGAGCTCCGAGAGCAGAAGTGGCGCAACGATATTTTTGTGGTCGGATCGGAATGCCCAAAGTCAAGTTCGTTCAAGCGCACCGTTTCCCAAGACGAAGCGTGCGTCGTTTTCCGTTTTCGTGTGCGGCTGCTTATTGTATTTCCGTGAGTTCCCGCGCTGGACTAGCAGGCATAATCTCTTTGATGATTTTCGGATGCGTCAGCAAATCATCCGTAAGCGAGGCCCAGTGGCGTTTACAACTGGAACGCCAACAGCAAAGGGCACGTGAAGCCGGTCGGATTGGCTATATTGGCAACGAGGGGCCACCCGCAAATTGAGGCGCTCGCTTCTGAAACGGAGTCGACTTTTTCTTTCTGCGCACGATGAGCCTCGCTGATCAGGTGCCGGTTGGTATCGTGGCCGTATTGAGTTACGCGGTCCAGACGCTCGCAAAAGCTTGCCTTGTCGAGCTTGTCGTAGGTGATCTCCTCATAGGTGGCGTCGGGGAATGTCGTTCTCCTGAGCCTGTTGAGAACGTCGTAGGAGTGGTGAGCTTATAGCACTGGGTTCTCGTGCTCATCCGTCCTTTGAGCATCGTAGGTAAACTGGATCTGGTCAGCGGTTCCAGCGAGCGACGGATCGTTTTTCGTCAGATACCCTTGGGCATTGTAAGTATGGGCCGTTGTTTCGTTGAGAGGGTTCCTCGTTGTGAGCAACTGGCCCCGGGCATTCCAGGTCTTGGTCGTCGTCTTGCCGGTCGCGTCGTTCGAGCTGAGAGGCCGGTGCTGGGAGTTCCAGGTAAAGGAACCAATCGTCTTGTAGGCGCCGCCGTTCTTTTGCTGGACTTGGGTGACATCAATGCCGTTCGCGGCGTATTCAGTGAGTGTCTCCCGGCCAAGGGGATCAACGGCGCGAGTGACATACGAGAGGGGGCGTTGCGCTCATACTGCCAGAGCTGGGTCGTGCTATCCTCGATCACCGGCGATCTTGCTGGGTTGGTCGCTGGTTCCCGTAATGCCAGGCCACGGGTCACCGGAATAATTATACCACTCCCTGTTCTCCAACGGTTCCTTCATGCTCTCGAGGACCCCCGAGGTCGCATTCATGTTATAGCTATGCAAAGTGGTCGATGGTCGCCTTGGTGTAGTCCCCCACCGCTTCCAGCATCTTTTTCTTGTCCCAATAGAAGGTATTGCGGACGTTCAGAAACCAGTTGAAGGTCCGGAACAAGACTTGTTGGGAGCCAACAATGTTACTGCAAAAGGGCGGACGAGCGCCTCAGGCTCATTGTTGATTCCAGGCGCAGCTTCCTTGCTTTGCACGCGCTCCTTGCCTCCGAGCGGATCGGTCACCTCGATCCACCTGTCCACCGCGCTGGATTGGCTGCGGGCGAAGGCGGTTGTTCCGTAGGGAGTGGTCATCGAGGCAACGATGTCTCCGGTCTGGTAGCCAATGTGCTATTGCATGCCGATCGCGTCGGTAATGGTTACCAGCTGGCCGCTGCCATTGTAGCTGAAGGTTGCCTGGCGCCCGAGGGGATCCACCACGCGCGAAACCTTGTAGATGTCCCCGGGGACTTCGCAATAAAATGTCGTCACCCGCCGGATCGACAACCTGGCTCAGCCAGAAGACCCTTGGCCCGGCGGATCGGGGCTTACCAAGGCATCATAGATCGGGCAGCAGGCGCTCCCAGCGGGTTGGAGACACCTTCTGAAGGCGCGAATGCGACTTCAGATGGATAGCCTCCGGGCTATTTTTATCATGCTCTTCCAATCCGCCGCCTGCCAGGGCCACCTTGGCCAGGTGCGTCCCGTCAATCCTTATACAGCCATTCCAGTTGTGCGTCCATTGGCGCCCGAAATTGGTGTAATTGAGATTGGCGGGCTGGACGGTTTCCCGCTCGTTGCAACTGACCCTCAGCGCTACCTTCGCCCCGAAGGGCGGATCATATCCCCGCGGGGCATCCTCCAGGTGCAGGCTCACCATCATCGTGTGGATCGTGTAATCGGCCATTCCGCACCCCGGCTCGTTGGGAGGAACTTGAATGGTCACCGGTAGTAACCTGGTTTTCCTGCACCGTCACAACCTGGCCTCAGCCGAAGACTTTCGAGCCTTCGGAGGCCGAAACCACACGGAAGCCTGGCGGCAATTCCGTGGAGGGAGCCTGAAAATACCCGCTCGCCTCGGCGCGGATGGCTTTCTCGCTCACGGAATTGTCAAATCCGAACGTTCGATCCTTCACTCGATACTTTCCGGTTAGTCCTTGCTAACCAGTTTGGGTTTCGTGGCGACCGGACTCCATGGTTGACCTTGATACGAGCTTCCTCATGATCGACAGCTCCGATCAAATCGGCACCCGAACGGCCGACAACGGAACCTCACGATTATCGAGAACGCTGGGCGCTCGTTCGTCCACGGTTGGGACCTTTTCACACAGGTTGATGTCGTTAAAGTTGCCTTTTAGAGGCGATCATCCAAGGAACGGCTCGCTTGGGATGCGCCCGGAACGAGCTTCCCGAGGAATTTTGGAAGGAACCGCATCACGGATACCGGCTGCAGTTCGCGAAAGACGGTTGACCTTTCCGCTAAAGAGACGAAGTCCTCAGGAATGCCGGGAGGTCTCCTCATTCACAACCTCAAATCGGGATCGCTGGATGCGGAACTTCTTGAAAAGCTCACCGCGGCGCTTGGTGGACCGGTATCTGCCGACATCGAGGAACTTGGCGAAGCGGACAACGCCTTGAACCGCGCCCGGGAGAATCATTGCGATTGGGTCGCCGTAGCCGGAGGGGACGGCACGGTCGAGCAGGTGGCCTCCACCCTCATCGGCGCGACGGTTCCGTTGGGGATCGTCCCGGTGGGAACATTTAACAATTTTGCCAGGAGCCTCGATCTTCCGATGGACTGGATGGAAGCTTGCCAGGTCATTCTCGCGGGAAACGCGAGTCCGATTGACGTGGGCTTTGCGAATGGAAAGCCCTTCTTTGAGTGTCTCGGGTCCGGCCTGGATGCGGCGCTGTATCCTCTCAGCGAGGAAATCAAGTCGGGGCGGATCGGCCGGTTGGCCGATTTCCTGCGCCGTGCCTACCGATATCAACGGCAAAGGTTTGTGCTCACGCTAGACCGACCGCCGCCAGACGCGCTGGCGCGGATCTCAGCCAACGAGAGCCATCGCCTCAGGGAAGCGCTGATGCGAAAGCGAAACTCTTGTGTTTCGATCTCTGCCTTGATGCTCGTCGTCTCCAACGGGCCTTATTTCGGGATGAATTTCACCGTAGCCCCGGAGCAGCGAATGGACGACGGGCTCCTTACGGTTTCGGTTTTCAGCCGCTACAGCAAACTTCAGCTCTGGTGGCATTTCGCCTCCATTGCGTTTGGAAGGCGCGAGTACCGGCCAAAATCCATCGCTCTTCGCGTAGGCAGGCTGGAAATCAACGGCCCGCGAAAATTGCCTGTCCACCTCGATGGCTCTCCGCAGAAAGACTTTTGGCCGGTGAAAGTGGAATGCCGCAAAGGAGTGCTGCCTGTTTTTCGCGGCAGCCGCTGACCTCGGATTTATCTTCCCGTCTTCTGCTCGACCTCCGAGCCGATGTTCAGGAAGGGAACTGCTTGGCTTCCGTTGACGCGCGGCAATACGCCGTCCCATTTTTCGACTGTTCGGAGCTGGATCAGCTCGGGGCTGTCTTTCAGCGCATCCGCTTCGCGCCGAATGGCATCCGCTCTCGCCTTGGACTGCACCTCGGTCGAATAGGCCTCCGCATCCGCGGACAACTGTCGCTCCGCTGCGGCGGCTTCGGCTTGCGTGACTCGTTTAAGCTTTTCGTTTTTGGCCTGCAATGCCTGTTGTTCCGCCTGCACCTTGGCCTCGATGGCGCGATTGAACTCCGGTGAAAAGTTAAAATCCGTGATCGCCAAATTGGCGATCGTGATCGCGTTCTCGATTCCCTTCTCCCGAAGTGTGTTGTTGAGATATGAGACGAGACTTTGCTGGATTTGCTGCTTAACCAGTTCGCGCTTGGTCACCAGCTCTTCCGCCGTGAATTTTGCGGTGACCGATTTTACGCATTCCTGGATGGCAGGCTCGACCAGGGTAGCGGAAACCTTTGCAAGATTTCCGATCCGTTGATACGTCAGCGGGGCCATTTCCCCGTTCATCGAATACTGCGTGGTCACTTGGGTGCTCACGGTCTGCAAATCCCTGGAAGCCGCGCTGGCTTGAGCGTGGCTGGCGGTAAGCCGGATATCGATCTGCTCGACCTGATCGATGAAAGGCTTCTTCACGTGAAAACCTTCCCTCAGTGAATCGGGTTGGATCGCTCCCAAGGATTTCAAGACTCCGACGTGGCCGGCTTCAACAATCACGCCCACGCTCATAAGGACGACGACCAGCGCGATGGCCAGTAGGACGATAGGAATAACGGCTTTGAGGGCTGGATTCATGGATTTTTAGCGATCTTTGCTTCCGGAGCCGCACCGCTGAAAGTAGCGACGGCATGCCCCCTTCCGCACGAGAAGCCCCTCTGTCGAATAGCGCTCACGAACCGCAGATGGAAGCCGGAGCAGACGGTCCGCGCAAGAGGAAAACCCATTTGCGAAGCATGCCCCACGGACATCTGCCGGGGCAATTCAAAGTCTTGGCGGCCCGGCGGATCGCCTTTAGGTTATCTCGATGCCCCGTCGCAGCGTAAAAATCGGCCGTAATCTCCTCGGAGGAAAGAAGCTCCTTTTCATTTTGGGACCCTGCGTGATTGAGAGCCGTCCCTTTACTAGGCGGATGGCCCGGAAGCTGAAAAAGATCTGCAACGATCTAGGCGCCCAGTTTGTTTTCAAGGCCTCCTACGACAAGGCGAACCGAACTTCCGTAAGCTCCTTTCGCGGAACGACTGTCCGTGACGGCTGCGAATTGCTGGGGGAAATCGGCGTCGAACTGGGCATCTCCGTCACCACGGATGTCCACTCCCCGCAGGAGGTGGAGATTGCCGCGCAATACATCGACGTTCTTCAGATTCCGGCCTTTCTCTGCCGGCAAACAGACCTGATTCTCGCAGCCGGAGCCAGCGGCCGCGTCGTCAATGTAAAGAAAGGTCAATTTCTTGCCCCCTGGGACGTGAAAAACATAGCGGTAAAATTGCAAACCGCCGGCTGTCGTGCGTTCTTCTTCACCGAGCGCGGCACCACTTTCGGTTACAATAACCTTGTGGCGGACATGCGCTCGATTTATTGGATGCAACAATCTCGCTTTCAGGTAGTCTTCGACGCAACGCACTCTGTGCAACGTCCGGGAGGAGCGGGTGACCGAACCGGCGGCGACGGCGAGATGGCTCCCTTACTGGCACGCGCCGCGGTCGGCGCCGGCTGCGATGGCGTTTTTATCGAGACCCACGAGAACCCGGCAAAAGCTCTTTCAGATGGTCCAAACCAGATCCCTCTTCGTGCTCTTCCAAGTCTCCTCAACCAACTCAATCGCATCCGCGGCGAAGTTCTTGCTTAGGCTGGTGGTCGCGCTCGCGCTGTGCGGTTCTTCGCTCGCCGCCCAGTCCGTCGCCACGCCCGCTGCCAAGGAGGCGGCATCAGCCGGGAAAGCCAAAAAAAGCAAAGCGGAATCAAAGGAGGCGGCAGACAACCAGGACATCGACATCCCGGTGCCCGACGGCGTTCCCGTCAAGGGAATCAAAGTCCCCTCGTATTCCGCCGAGGGTAAGCTCGTGATGATGCTGGACGCCGAGCAGGCCCGCAAACTCAACGCGGATCAAATTGAGTTTGAAAACCTTAAAATCGACGCGTATTCCGACGATGATAAGAAAATTTATGTTGAACTGCCGCGATCGGTTTTTAGCTTAACGACACGTATTCTTACGAGCGAGAGCCGTGTGTTGATCCGCCGGGAGGATTTTGAACTTGTCGGTGATGGGGGCGAGTTCTACACCAAAACCCGTTTCGCGAAAATTCTCGGCAACGTGAAAATGACAATCTTCGGCACAGAGAATTTCGACCAACCATGAATCGCCTGATTCCCGCCGTCCTCTTCTTCTTCATTGCAGGTGGCTGGCCTCTTTGTGCCGCGCCGCCAAACGAAAAACCCAGCATGAACCCGGAGAAGACCGCCGGCAGCCCGGGAGACACGAAGGATCCCCTTGGAGTCAAAGGGTTGACCAAGGACCGGCCAAAGGATGCCAAAACCGAAATCACTTCAAAGAAGCAGGCCACGTTCGACAACGTGAGCAGTGTGGCGGAATTCGAGGGCAGCGTCGTGGTCAAGGATCCCCAATTCACGATGTTCTGTGATCAGCTTCGGGTGACCATGAACAAGGAGCGCAAGGGGCTTCAACTGGTGGAGGCGTTTGGAAACGTCATCATCGTTCAGGACAACACCGACGAGTCCGGCAAGAAGATCAAGTCCACCGGGCGCTCCGGAAAGGCCGTCTATGAGCCGGTGTCCGGGGACGTCACGCTCACCGTCTGGCCTTCGGTTCAACACGACATCAACATGCAGGTCGCCACTGAGCAGGGAACCGTCATGATCTTGAATCGCGGGGGGAAGATGACTACCAAAGGCGGAAGCCGAACGGTGATCGTGGACAACGGCCAGGAACAAAATTAATGAGCATCGCGCCGGCTCCCTCGCCTCTTCCCGCAACCTTGGTGCAAGACCATAAGCCTCTTCTCACCACCGACAAGCTCGCTAAGATCTACGGCGGGCGGACGGTGGTGAATGGCGTGGATATCAACGTGAAACGCGGCGAAATCGTCGGCCTCCTCGGGCCCAATGGCGCCGGCAAGACCACGACGTTTTACATGATCGTCGGCCTGATTCGGCCGAACAGCGGCCGCGTAATTTTCGAGGATCGGGATGTCACGGAGATGGCGATGTATCGGCGCGCACGCGAAGGAATGGGCTACCTGCCGCAGGAGGAATCGATATTTCGAAAGCTCACCGTCCATGAAAACATCATGGCCATCCTGGAAACGACAAAACTCGGCAAGCAGGCTCGAAAACACCGCTGCGAGGAGCTTCTGACTCAATTCGGCATCGAACATCTCGCGAAAAACCTGGCGCTGACGCTTTCCGGCGGCGAAAAACGCCGCCTGACGATCGCCCGCTCACTGGTGACCTCTCCCTCCCTCCTGATGCTTGATGAGCCGTTCAGCGGGGTCGATCCAATCGCCGTCTACGACGTTCAACAGATCATTCAGGATCTGCGCACACAGGGCCTTGCCATCCTGATCACCGATCACAACGTCCGGGAAACCCTCAATATCGTGGATCGTGCCTACTTGATATTCGAAGGCCGCGTGGAAAGTCAGGGCACCAAAGACTTCCTTCTTAACGACCCGATCAGCCGCAAACTTTACCTTGGTGAGAATTTTCAGATGTGACCCCGATGTCGACGGCCGCAGCTCACCGAGTTCCGCATATCACTGTCGGACACTTCTATGCCAATCACGCGGAAACACTGGGCTTGCGTCTCGAAGGTGCCTCCCGGGGCCTCAACAGGAAGATTCGCGAACCAACGATCAACCGTCCGGGCCTGGCCTTGACCGGATTTTACAACTATTTTGCAGGCAAGCGAATCCAGGTATTCGGCGCCGCCGAGCTCAGCTATCTTCGCAGTCTGGGGAGTTCGATCCAGAAGGAAAAACTCACCCAGCTCTGCTCTCGCAATTTCCCCTGCCTGGTCATCGCGCGCAATTCCCAGACTCCGAGCGTCCTCCTCGATATCGCCTCGCAATTCGAGACGCCGGTCTTTCGAACCCACATGATAACCATGAAGTTCATCAACGCGGCCACGATCGCGCTCGAATTCGATTTCGCTCCGTCCACGCAGGAGTATGGGAGCATGGTGGATATCCAGGGAATCGGCACCCTCATCCGGGGGGCGAGCGGCATCGGCAAGAGCGAATGCGTGCTCTCCCTGATCGAGCGTGGGTATAGCCTGGTGAGCGACGATATCACCCGGATCCGCTCGATCGAGGGCCGGGAACTCCTCGGGATGTCCGCCGACATTACCCGATTTCACATGGAAGTCCGAGGCATCGGAGTCATCAACATCAGCTCGATTTTCGGTGTCGGAAGCGTCCGAAGCGAGAAACGGCTCGATTTTGTCTTGACCCTTAAGGACTGGGACGAGTTGGAGAATGTGGATCGAATCGGCCTGGATCGCGAGTTTTACGAGATTCTCGGGATCAAGGTTCCCCACGTGATTATCCCCGTCAAGAAGGGCCGCGACCTTGGCCGGTTGGTCGAAGTCGCCGCTCTTGACCAGAAACTAAAGAGCATGGGACAAAACAGCGCAGTTGAATTTAATCAGCGTTTGCTGCAAATGATGAGTGAACGACGTATCAGATAATGGGTCTCCTCTCCCGAAAAAAACCAACTGACGACGTTCTCCGTTGCACCAAGGAGATCGTGATCCAGAACCGCAATGGCCTTCATGCGCGTCCCGCTGCCATGTTTGTCAAGATCTCGAGCCGCTTTCGAGCGGAGGTATGGGTCGAGAAGGACGGGGAGCGGGTCAATGGAAAGAGCATCATGGGCCTGATGATGCTGGCGGCGGGAAAGGGATCGAAGCTGCACCTAATTGCCGAGGGGGCTGATGCGGATAAGGCGATTGCGGAAATCGAGAATCTTGTTCAAACTCGTTTCGGCGAGGAATAAAGGCGAACGGACGTAAGGGGTTGACGGGCGGTTTTTTCCCGTTTCAAGCCCGAGGAAACATGTTACGCCTTACAGGGTGAGTGGAAGTGATCCTCAAATCAAACAGGAAACCCGTTTTCAAGGGGTTCCCGTCGCGCCAGGTATCGCCCACGCTCGGGTCGTCGTGCATTGGCTGGACGACGAAGAGATTCCGTTTCGGGCAATTTCTGCAGAAGAGTTGCCTGAAGAGATTGCCCGCTTCGAATCTGCGCTGATCGCGACTCGCGCCGAGCTGCTGGAGATCCAGCAGCGCATTGCGGACGCCATCGGCACGAAGGATGCGGGGATTTTTGACGCGCATCTTCTCGTTGTTGAAGATCGCACGCTAATCGACGAGGTCCTCAGAAACCTGGAAAACGAACGCCACAACGTGGAGTACACGTTCCACCAGGTCGCCGAGAAGTATTGCCGCACGCTGGGCGCGATTGATGACCCGTACCTTCGCGAGCGGGTGGTCGATATCGAGGATGTCGCGCGCCGCGTGATTCGCCATATGCTCGGAAAAGCCCCTCACAGCGTCGCGTCGGAAGACAAGCCGCACATCATCGTCGCGCGGAATCTTACCCCTTCCGACACGGCATCCATCAATCGCGAGTTCGTTCTGGGCTTTGCGACCGAACAGGGAAGCAAGACCTCGCACACCGCGATCATGGCGCGCTCGATGGATATCCCGGCTATCGTTGGCCTCCACGATCTTTGTGAGGCGATATCCAGTGGTGATGACGTGCTGCTCGATGGCTACACGGGTCTCTTCATTCTCAACCCCACCCCGGAAACACTTCAGGAATACGGAAAAATCGAGCTGAGGAAAGTCGAGGTCGCCGAACGCCTTGAGCTTATCCGGGATACCGTCTCGACGACCAGCGACGGCCGCCACATCATTCTCTCCGCAAACATCGAGCTGCCCGGAGAACTCGATGACGTCTCGAGCAGCGGCGCGGAGGGAGTCGGGCTTTATCGAACCGAATTTCTCTATTTGAATCGGGCCAAGCCTCCCGATGAAGAGGAACAGTTCGAAAATTACCGCCTGGTCGCCGAGCGGTCCCAGCCCCATTCGGTCATCATCCGCACCCTCGATATCGGCGGCGACAAACCGTCGGAGAGCCTCAAGCTGGAGCACGAGCAGAACCCGTTCCTGGGTTGCCGGGCGATCCGCTATTGTTTGCAGCATCCGGAGATTTTCAAACCGCAGCTGCGCGCCATTCTCCGAGCGGCGACGATCGGGAACGTTCGTGTGATGTACCCGATGATTTCGGGCCTGGAAGAACTGCGCCGCGCCAATGCCGTTCTGGACGAATGCCGTCGCGAGTTGGGGCGGGAAGGCGCGCAGTTCAATCCCGACATCGAGGTGGGAATCATGATCGAGGTGCCCAGCGCGGCGCTTTCCGCGGCCCATCTCGCCCGCGAAGTCAAATTCTTCAGCATCGGGACAAACGATCTGATCCAATACGCTATCGCCGTCGATCGTGGAAACGACCACATTGCTCATCTTTATCAGCCCACCCACCCATCCATCATCCGGATGATCAAGGCGGTGGTGGACGCCGCGCAGAGGCAGGGCATTTGGACCGGGGTTTGCGGCGAAATGGCCGGAGATATTCAGCTTACGCCTCTGCTCCTTGGACTTGGCGTGGACGAACTCAGCGCCAGCAGCACTGTCGTGCCAAGGGTAAAAAAAGCCGTGCAATCTCTTTCAATGTCAGTCTGCCAGAGCTTGGCCGAGGAGGTGTTGGAGTTCGACACGGGCGACGCAATTTTGCATCGCTGCCTGGAGATCGTTCGCTCCCACTACGCCGAATTGCTGGATTAGCCGAGACGACCGGACCGGGCATCGCGAAATGTCTTCCGGTGAACGACAGGTCCCGCCTCAAGCAGACCGGGAGGCACGCACTTGCGACGAGAGCGCTTTTGGGCATCATGAGAGATCTGATCGCTTTCAAGAAACGCCGAAACTGGCTGGGACCGACCTTCCCGTTCGAGCAAAGGATTCCAGCGTCTGCGTCAAGTGCGGCAGCTTGCGTTCCTGCGAATGACAAGTTTCGCGAACGACAAGTCTTGGGGTTCCAGGGAATGGGATTGACCGGTTGAGCCAGGAAGCAGCACGCAAAAGAAAAGGGGGAAATCCCGCGCCGGCAAGGGATTCCGAATTGCCGGATCGTCGAAACGATTTCCAATTTTCATGAAACTCGACAAGAGATTCACACCGGTCTGCTGGATCGTATTGGTTCTGTTCTCTTCTTCCCTGCTCTTCGCAAGATACTCTTCCCTGGCCACGGGCACGTCATCCGCCGCGGATATTGTCATTTTGCTCGTTTGGATCGGGTTGGTGACCGCTCCGGTCTTCCACGAGCTCGACCTCGCCCGCTCAAGCCTGGAAACGCGCGTCGATTCGCTCAAGGCCCAGGTTCAGAATTTGACTTCATCGATCCAGACACAAACCCAGTCTATAAATATCAACAACTATCCGAGTCTCCCGAAGGACGACGAGATCGGTCAACGGAGAAAGGAGGCGGCCGAGATCTTGGGCAAGCGACCCCAAGAGCGATCCTTGCCGGAGCAAGCGTCCCTTCCCGAAGACTCCGGTTTGAACTATCTCTTCAACGTGAGACGATATCTTGAGCTTGAGTTGAGGCGCATTACCGGTGCGCATTTTGACTCTGCCTGGGACTACAGGCGTTCGTCGCTGCCTCAGGCGGTTCAACGCCTGGTTGGCGCCGGTGTGCTGGCGCCGAAGCTCGCGCAACTGGTCGAGGATGTTTACGCGATTTGTTCAGCTGTCGTTCATGGGGACGATGCCTCGCCAAAACAGATCGCTTACGCCAAAGAAATCTCGCCGGGAGTCATCGCCGCGCTGCGGGACGTGCGATAGGACGATCACGTGAGGCGCTTGAAAGGGATGTTGAGAAACGGGACGGAAACCTGCGACGCTGGCCCAAGGTAACTTTTCTCGCAAGGCATGCTTAATCCACCCTTTCGCTCGCCCCGAAAAAAGGTCGGGGGGTTGTACCATTTCGGTCGTATGATCGACAAAATCCGGCTTCATCTGCGCGAAGAGCTCGCGGAAGAATACCGGCCCAATTTCGGACTCTCGGCGGGTTTGGACGGTCATCTTTGCGGGTTTCTCGGCGTTTCCCACAGCGACCTCATTCAACAAGTGCGCCTTGGGAAGACAGACGACGAGATAGCGGAATGGTGCTTTTCCAACGGTCTGCGGCCCAACTCGATTCAGCGAAGGATTTGGAACGGCTTCGCGGAAAAGTTTGGCTGGCGGGACGTGGCGGCGCCTTTCATGGAACGAGTCAAAATCGAGGAGGGCCTCGTCCACAGAGATGACCTTGTCACGGCCTTCGATCTCATGGACGCGCTAGAGGGAAGATAGCGGTCGCCAAGAGCGCGATTCCCGGTGATCTTAACGAGAAGCTAGGAACACGTCTGGCACAGCCAGCGATTCACAAAACAACAACACTTCCTATGAAAATCCTCATTGTTTTGACCTCCCACGACGAGCTCGGGGCCACTGGAAAGAAAACCGGCTTTTGGCTGGAGGAATTTGCCGCTCCCTACTACGTCTTGGGGGACGCGGGCGCAGAACTCACCCTGGCCTCGCCGAAGGGCGGCCAGCCGCCGCTCGATCCGAAAAGCGACCTTCCGGAAAATCAAAGCGATCTGACCCACCGGTTTCGCGGCGATTCGAACGCCCAGGCGGAACTTGCCCGGACAAAGCGGCTCGCTGACGTGTCGGCAACGGACTTCGATGCGGTGTTCTATCCCGGCGGGCACGGGCCAATGTGGGACATGCCCGATAATCCTACATCAATTGCCTTGCTCGAAGCTTTCGTCAGCGCGGGCAAGCCGATCGGCGCCGTCTGCCACGCGCCAGTGGCGTTGACAAACGTTCGCGATGCGAGCGGCGGCTATTTGGTAAACGGAAAGCGTGTGACAGGGTTCAGCAACGAAGAAGAAATTGCCGTCCAACTCGACAAGGTCGTGCCTTTTCTCTTGGAGGACAGGCTCAAGGAAAGAGGTGGCATCTACCGTCAGGGCCCGGTCTGGCTCCCCCACATCGAAGTAGATGGACTGGTCGTGACGGGACAAAATCCCGCTTCCTCAGCCTCCGCGGCCGAAGCCTTGCTCAAGCTCCTTAGGTCGTAAACTTGATCGCGACCGGCGCCAGTCGAGCACAAGAGCTGGCTTAATCCGGAAACCTGGCACTCCGAACCCTAGTAGCTTCGTTCGCCGCTCTCGTCCGTATGGGAATTCGCACGTTCTGCTTGGTCTTTTTTTCGGCCGCTTCGGTCGCTGCCGCGGAAGACTCTTTCTTTCAGCCGAGCGTCAGATCTCCGCATCAAGGCGAGATCATTTACTTCCTCATGCCGGACCGTTTCAACGACGGAGACCCCTCGAACAATACCGGCGGAAATTCCCCGGACCAATCCGATCAGAACGGGTTCGACCCATCCAACCCTCACTTCTTCCATGGGGGCGATCTCCAAGGCGTCGAACAAAAACTCGACTACCTCACGCATTTGGGGATCACTGCGATTTGGATGACGCCCGTTTTCCGCAACCGAGCCTTGGAGACCTTCGGTGGGAACGCGCCGCCCAAGGCCGGTTATCACGGATACTGGATTCTCGATTTTACTGAAGTGGATCCTCATTTCGGCTCCCGAGAGGAACTGGGGCATCTGGTCGAAAGCGCCAAGGAGGACGGCATTCGGACGATCCTCGATATCGTGGTCAATCACACCGCGGACGTGATTCAACCGGCCGCCGGCGCCTCTGCTTACCAGTACAAGTTTTCCAAACCGTACTTGGACGCGAATGGCACCCCGTTCGATGATCGCGACTATATTGACAACGCCGATTTTCCGGAACTGGATGCCCAAACCAGCTTCCCGACACCGGCGACCTTCCGCAACGAAACCGATCGAAGCATCAAGAGACCCTACTGGCTAAATGATCCAACCCTGTATCATAACCGGGGAGAAATGGCCACGGGCGGAGAAAGCACGCTCTATGGAGAGCTTTTCGGTCTCGATGACCTGTTTACCGAACAACCTCGCGTCGTCCAGGGAATGATCGACATCTATAACGGCTGGATCGACGATTTCCCTATCGGCGGATTTCGATTGGATACCGTCAAGCACGTCAACAACGAGTTCTGGCTGAAATTCATCCCCGCGATCCTGGACCATGCCGCCAAATCGGGGCGAAGCGATTTTTTTGTCTTCGGCGAAATCTACGATCCGGACCCGGCTTTTCTCTCGGAGTTTCTACACCGCGCGGGAATGCCTTCGATACTCGATTTCGGATTCCAGCGTGCGGCTAGCGGGTTCGCGGCCGGAACAGATCCGCCTGGCAAACTCGCCGAGTTCTTCGCAAAGGATGCCTACTATACCACCCCGACCGCAAATGCCTATGGGCTGGTGACTTTTCTTGGCAACCACGATATCGGGCGAATCGGCTACTTCCTGTCCAACGACCTCCCAAACGCGAACGACCAGGAACTTCTCGCTCGAGATATCCTGGCTCATGCGATGATGTTTTTTACCAGAGGGATTCCCGCTCTCTATTACGGCGACGAGCAAGGATTCACAGGCATGGGAGGAGATGCCTCCGCCCGGGAGGACATGTTTGGCTCGAAGGTGCCTGATTTTGCCAGGGAGCGAAGGATTGGCGGCGGGGACGGTTCGCAGGCTGCGTTCAACGAGCAACATCCGCTGTTTGCGAGCATTCGCGAAATGATTTCGCTTCGGCGGCAGCATGCCGCCTTGCAAGGCGGGGTTCAGATCGTGCGTTACGCCGAGAACCATCCGGGAATATTCGCCGTTTCTCGCATCGATCGCGACAGCCGCGAGGAAATCCTCGTCGTCTTCAACAACGCGGGCGAAGCCCGAAAGGCGGATATCGCCACTTTTTCTTCTCCGGAAAACTGGCAGCGCCTGTTCGCGTCTCCGAGCGAAGGTTTTCAGTTTGGTCCTGGAGGGGACAACAAGCTCTCCGTGGAACTGCCGCCTCTTTCCTGCCTGGTCTTGCGAAATTTGGACCCGATCCGGGAGAGCGACCATCAGCCCGGGACATTGAGACTGGAAGCGAACCGGAACAGCGAACTTGACGGCCGCTGGGAGGTGAAAGCCACTCTCGCTCCCGACCAGGTCGCATCGGTAGCGTTCGCGGTGCGAGCGAAAGGAGAAAACGTCTACCAGCACATCGGCACGGCGGATTCTCCTCCCTATAGGGTGTTTCCCACCCGTCAGGCAATTCCGAACGCTCCGGCGCTCGAGTTCAAGGCAGTGGCTCGAGACTTGTTCGGAAAGGAATCCGAGGCTGAGTTTGAATGGCAGCGTCGAGTTCCGAAGCACTCGAACCAATGATCCCGGCCTCGACTTTCGTTTCTTCCTTCCTTCACCTGCCCGTGACCAACGCCTGGTTGCGAGCGAAAACTCCGCCCTAAAAAATGATAAACATCACAGAAATCGCGTTCACAGTCTACCCAGTCTCGGACATCGCCCGTGCCCGGGACTTCTATCAAAATCTGCTTGGACTCCCGCCCAGCGGTATCGATGATGAGATTGAGGGCATGCCGGGCAAATACTGGATAGAATACGAAGTCGGCAACGCGACATTCGCCATCTCCAACGCTTGGGAGCCATCCGGACAAGCCGGTCCATCTGTCGCCTTCGAAGTGTCGGACTTGGAGGCAGCGGTTGCCAAGCTAAAAGAAGCCGGGGTGCGGTTTGTGGCTGAAAACATTGACTCGCCAGTCTGTTCCTTCGCTCTGATCACCGATCCCGATGGCAACGGAATCACCATTCACAAACGCAAACCGTCGGCCGACCAATAGTCTTCCGCAAGCCGCACACGCTTCGCGCAAAATAATTCCGCCGCGAATCGATGAGGTCGCCTGAGAGGAGGCTGGCGCTCGTCACGGGCGTCAGCCGCAAAGCTGGAATCGGCGCGGCGATCGCCCGGGAATTGGCACGCGACGGCGCGGATCTCTTCATCACTTACTATCGGCCCTACGATCAATTGACGGGATTGGCAGCCGATTCGGGAGAGCCTGAGTCGCTTTTGACTGAACTCCGGCAAATCGGCGGTCACGCTGACGGCCTTGAGCTCGATCTCGCGGATTCCGGCGCGCCGGCGCGTTTGTTCGATCATATCGAGGCTAGTTGGGGACCAGTGACAATTCTGGTCAACAACGCGACTCATTCCCTTCGCGACGGGATTTCCCGGCTCGACGCCGCGCACCTGGATCAGCATTACGCCGTGAACATCCGGGCGATGGCGCTGTTGTGCGCGGAATTCGTGCGGCGCTACACGCTCCGCTCCTCCCGGATCGGCTTTGGAAGGATCATCAACCTCTCCTCCGGCCAGGGACTCGGCGCAATGGCCGGGGAACTCGCCTACGCGGCCACGAAAGGCGCGGTTGAGGCTTTCAGCCGAAGTCTCAGTATGGAGGTCGGCAAGCTCGGAATAACGGTAAATGCCATCGATCCAGGCGTTACGGACACGGGTTGGATTCCGCCGGAACTCAAACTGAAGCTCGAAGCGGAATCGCCGATGGGGCGCCTTGGGGTTCCCGCAGATGCCGCGCGACTTGTTCGGTTTCTTGTTTCATCCGAAGCTGGCTGGATAACCGGCCAGATCATTCACTCTCGAGGCGGCATGTAAGGACTCTCGAAGATCTCGAATGCAAAGCCCGATTGCCCGCCCGGCAAAGGACCGCGGGGCGCTTGTCCTCCCGGCGGCGCCAATTTTCCAGATAGCTCAAGGCGCGAAATGAGCGGCGTCCAGCTTCCCATTGATCGGCTGCCGGCGCTTTGGCCATCCCGCCTGCGCGGCGCGAGAATCGGAGCGGTTCTTCATCCGGCATCGGTTTCAGCCAGCCTCGAGCATTCCTCGCGAATCCTGGAACGCCTGAGCGGAGATCTCTTTCAGCTTGCGGCGCTCTTTGGACCTCAGCATGGATATCTCGGCCAGACCCAGGATAATATGGTCGAATGGACTGGATACCGGCATCCTCGCATTGGGATCCCGGTCCACAGCCTTTACGGTCGGGAGCGGGAACCGACGCCCGCCATGCTCGAAGGATTGGAGGCGCTGGTCGTCGATTTGCAGGATATCGGCGCACGGTACTATACGTTCATCTGGACGCTTTACCTTTGCGTGAAGGCAGGCATGCGTTCCCGGATCCCAGTCGTCGTTCTGGATCGTCCCAACCCGCTCAATGGACTTACGCTCGAAGGGGCCCTGCCGGATCCATCCTACCGTTCGTTTGTGGGCTTGCACCCCCTGCGCGTGCGCCACGCTCGAACAATCGGAGAGCTGGCCGTTCAATTCCAACGAGAGGCTTTTCCAGAAGCCGAGGTCATCGTCCTGCCGATGGCTGGATGGGACCGG
The DNA here is from genome assembly GCA_963816855.1 of uncultured Verrucomicrobiae bacterium. GTDB lineage: Bacteria > Verrucomicrobiota > Verrucomicrobiia > Chthoniobacterales > Terrimicrobiaceae > DASTFP01. The sequence goes on from CAWFMA010000020.1 coordinate 44,740, forward strand.
GCCATGTGGTTCGACCAGACAGGATTGCCGTGGGTGCCTCCGTCTCCGAACATGCCTGCCCTCGAAACCGCGACGGTTTATCCGGGAATGTGCCTTCTCGAGGCGACGAATATTTCAGAGGGTCGCGGCACCACCCGTCCTTTTGAGTTTTTCGGGGCTCCGTGGATTCGTGGCGACGACTTTGCGGCCGGCCTCAACGCGCTTCACCTACCCGGCGTCTATTTTCGAGAAGCTTATTTTCAACCGACTTTTCACAAATATTCGGGGAGGCTCTGTGCCGGTGCCCAGCTTCACGTGGTCGATCGGAATCGCTTTCTGCCGCTTCAAACCGGCGTCGAAATTATCAGATACGTCCTTGAAAACTATGGGGCTGATTTTCAGTGGAAATCGCCTCCTTACGAGTACGAATACGACCGGATGCCGATCGAAGTCCTTATTGGTGGGCCGCTGCGCAGCTTGTTCGCTTGAATGAAGCTGCTTTCCGTTGCCTCGGCTCTGGCCCTTGGTATTTGTAAGGTCTTGGGCGAACCCGAGTTCGTCACAGATAAGATGACCGATGATGAGCTGCGCGAGTACCGGAACCAGGTGCGGTCCGAACTTCAGCGTCTTTCTAAAACTGCGACATCGGAAGAAACCCCTCAGGGCACTCTCTATCGGGTGTTTTACTGCACGATTTATTACACGCCGCGCGAGACTGGGTTTACGGCAGATCGAGGCTTCGACGATACACCTGCCTCTGTCCCCGGACTCGGCGGTCGTAAATACCGCCTGTCTTTCCTCCAGGCGGTAAAAAGGGAAGGTTTTGGCCGGCTGGCCGAGCCGGTAAACGGGCTCGCCTACCTCCGCTATATGGGGGGCGGCAAATACCAGTTTGCCAAAGCGCCGCTCGGCAATCGCGGCAATGTGCTCATCCCCCGATACTCCTGCGCAATTTCGAGCAGCAATCGATTCCTGCGCCGCGGTCAGACCCTTGGCATTGATTCGCCGACGGTCGGCCAGGTCACGGGAAGCAGCCAATGGCTCATCGACGACACGGGCCAAGGCCTTCATCCTCTGCAGATTGACCTTTACTGGGGAGAAGACGATCCGCTCGGTCCGATTGGGCGCATGCGCGCGCGCCCAGCGGGAACTCGAATGGAATATGCCTTCGACGTGAAAATTCTGGTGCGAAAATAATGTCGGATCTGCTGGTAAAGCTCTACGACTTGCCCCCGATCGCTCCTGTGCTGGACCGTCTGCAAACCGATGATATCCTGATCCGGCGTGCCATGGCCGTGGAAAAGTCCGCGGTCACCGACTGGGTAAGGGAGCATTTCTCCGACGGTGTGTCCTGCGAATGCGAGGTCGCTTTTTCTCGTCAACCGGTCGCCTGTTTCATTGCGACGCGGAACGGCGCCGCCTGCGGTTTCTGCTGTTACGGCGTGGTCTGTCCGGATTTCCTCGGTCCTCTCGGGGTCGGCCCAAAATGGCAAAAACGCGAAATTGGAACCGGACTGCTTCTCGCCGGCCTGGAGGCGCTTCGCGCGCAAGGGTATGCGTATGCTATCATCGGATGGGCGGGACCTGTTGGCTTCTTCCAGAAGACGGTCGGTGCGAAGATAATCGAGAATTCGGAGCCGGGAATTTATCGAGGCCTGCTGAAAAGCAAATCCAAGCTTTAGTTCGGGATATCAAGGCCGGGGCGGGAAAAAGGAAGTCCAGAAGACTTCCTTTTTTTTGTCGAATCCGGGCGCTGCCGAAAGCCAATCGAATCCACTGGTCCCTTGTCCATTTCCAGGAGGTGGTGTGTATTACATTGAAGATGTTGGGATCCAAGGAAACGCAGAACATCCGCAATACTTCGCGTGTTGCAGTTTGCCGGGTGAATCACACGCTGGCGATTCGCACCTTCGACTGCGTCGCCACCGAGGAGCCGCTGGAAATCCAGATCGGTCAGGAACGCAAGGGCTGGCGGACGCTTCGCCCGGTATCCGTGACGATGCGAACGCCCGGCCACGACGCGGAACTCGCCATAGGATTTCTTTTCGGAGAAGGAATTCTTGGTCCACGGTCCGACGTTGCGGCGATTGAATTCCCCAACGACCCGGACCAATCTTCGAACCTCGTGCGCGTTCAACTCCGCGAGGGAATTTCGGTCAGCCCACAGCAACTCGATCGAAACTTCTACATGACTTCGAGCTGCGGGCTCTGTGGAAAATCGTCGCTGGAAGCGGTCCGGCGGATGACGCCGGACGCCGTGACGGAGGTCCCGACGGACTTTCAGATTTCCGCGCCGGCAATTCACCAGATGTCGCTTCACCTTCGCGAATCGCAGGAAATCTTCGAGCAGACAGGGGGATTGCACGCGGCGGGACTCTTTGAGGCATCGGGAAAACTCCAGATCTTGCGGGAGGACGTGGGGCGGCACAACGCGGTCGACAAGATCGTGGGAGCGATGTGGCTCGAAGAAGATATCCCCTTGAGAAGGAGAGTCCTGTTCGTGAGCGGGCGCGCGAGTTTCGAACTGGTGCAGAAGGCTGCGCGAGCTGGAATTCCGGTGCTGGCGGCCGTGGGGGCGCCGTCGAGTCTTGCCGTCGAACTCGCGAAAGCATGCGGAATGACCCTGCTCGGATTCGTGAGGGACGGCCGCTTCAACGTCTACTCGGCGGATTTTCGTCTGCGGCAATCCGAAGGATCGCACGCGAGGCCCGAAGAAACCATCGTGTCATGAGCTCTGAGGTTTCAAGCCCTAAAACGCTCCAGAGCGGAGCCCAGCCGCCGATCGAGCCTCTTCCGGCAAAAATAAGCGATCCCAGTAAGAGAGCCGCCGGAATTGCCGGCGTCGTTAAACCCCGGAGCACAGCTTCGGCGAAATCGGCCCTCTCGACGCGACCCGGGCCTCGCTCAGGCTCAATCAAAAGGACGGCTTTGATTGCCAGAGTTGCGCTTGGCCAAGTCCCGACGGTCGCCGGAGCTTCGCGGAATTTTGCGAAACGGCGCCAAGGCCCTGGCCGACGAAGGATCCAAGAAGCGTGTCACTCCGGAATTTTTTGCACGCTAGTCGGTCGCCGAGTTGCAGAGGCAAAGCGACTACTGGCTAGGGCGCCTGACGTCGCCGATGATTCTGGCCGAGGGTTCAGATCACTACCGGCCGACCACCTGGGATGCGGCGTTCAAGTTGATTGGAAAAACAGTGAACTGCTTGGGGTCTCCGAACCATGCCGCGTTTTACACTTCTGGCAAGACGAGCAACAAGGCAGCCTTCCTGTATCAGCTTTTCGCCCCGGCAATTTGGGACGAACAATTTACCCGATTGTTCCAACACGTGCCACGAATCAAGCGGCTGCGCCTTGCTGAACGTGATCGGCGTGGGCAAAGGAACCGTCAGCCTCGAAGATTTTGAGAAAGCGGACGCGATCTTCGTCATCGGCCAGAACCCGGGCACCAACCATCCTCGCATGCTCACCGCCTGCAAAAGACCAAGCAACGCGGTTGCAAGATCGCCAGCATCAATGTGCTTCCCGAGGTGGGCCTCATGCGATTCACCAATCCCCAGGATTTCGCCGCCGAAGCGAATAGGCGCGATTCCTGTCTTCCCAAGACTTTGGCCTCCGACTTGGGCCAAGCCAAGCCAGCACGCAGGGATCGCTGATCGCCGAGGTTCCTCGCATCTCGCGCCACTGCACAGTTTTCAATTTCGTTCCCGCCCGGTAGGCTATACTCAATGACCACTGTCGACGAAATTGCTCCCGACGTTTTCCGGCTCTCGATTTATGTTCCGGACTTTGATATGCAGTTCAATCATTTCCTCGTGCGCGACGAGGAGCCGCTGCTCTTTCACGCGGGCCTGAAGTCAATGTTCCCGCTCTTGCGCGAAGCCGTGGCCAAGCTGGTCAATCCCGCAAGGCTTCGGCATATTGCCTGGAGTCACTTCGAATCCGACGAATGTGGAGGTCTCAATGACTGGCTGCAGCTTGCGCCCGATGCCCAACCGATCTGCACCCTCGTTGGCAAGCTTGTGAGCGTGGATGATTTCGCGATCCGCCCAGCGTTCGGCATGACCCCCGACGACGTCTTGAGCACTGGTAAGTATCGGTATCGGTTTTATCGCTCCCCGCACATCCCACATGGATGGGACGCGGGTGTGCTGTTCGAAGAAACCAGCAAGGTAATGTTTTGTTCCGACCTGTTTCATCACTTCGGCAACGTCGGGGCTGTCACCACCTCGGATCTGATCGAACCGACACGGAAAGCGATGCAACAATTGCAGCAAGGACCGCTGGCCGGCTACATGCCTTACACCCGGCAGACTGAAGGAGTTCTGCGCTCGCTGGCGGAACTGAAGCCGGAAACCCTCGCCGTCATGCACGGTTCGTCCTACAGCGGACAGGGCGACAGGCTGCTTATCGACCTGGCAGGCGTGATCAAGGAAAGCTTCGATCAATTGTGACAAACCGCTAGAGCGAGCGCGACTTGGTTTTCAATGCGACGGAGGCAATTCACTAGTCACTTCAAGATGCTATTTCGCAGTCGCTTCCGGATTATTTTTACGTTTTTTAAGTTAACGAATGGCGATCCTCTCATGAAGTTTGCCCTTTTCTTCCAGCCTGTGCTACTGGAGCAGGTTCCACGCGCGTAATGCCTGCGGGACGGCCTACCCAACCGAGAATCACCGTCCGGCCAGGAGGGCGGGTGCCACAGCCATCGCAAACTCCGGGGCTGTCCGCCTACTCAACCTGGTGCTTCAGCGGCTTGGTCCCGAGCGCTCCGGCACAGACGATGCTCAGGAGAACCAGCGGCAGCCCGATGCCAAATGACCATCGGATGCCGAAACGCTCGGCAACGTAACCGAGCAGAGGCGGTCCCAGCAAAAACGCGACGAACGAGACCTGCGCCAGCGATGCAACGTTGGTCGGCGCCGGTCGATCGGTGAGCTGCGCTGCCGCGGACATCGCGAGCGGGAAAATCACCGAGGTGCCCACGCCCATCAGCGCAAAGCCGAGAAGCGCGAGTCCTTTACTAGGGGCAAAAAACACCAGCAGCACGCCTATGCCGAGCACCCCGAGCAGTATCCGCGACACGGCCGTCGGCGAATAGCGCTCGACGAACGGATCGGCAAAGAACCGCGTCACCGCCTGCGCGCCGGCGCCGAGCGCCACCGCGAAGCCCGAGAGGAACGGCGATACAGCGAACACGTCGCGCATGTAGATCGCCGACCAGTCGATTCCCGCGCCCTCCATGATCATCGCGCTCAGCGTCACCGCGACGAGCACCATGATCGCCATCGTCGGCACGGCGAACCGCGGCGGCCTCTCGTTCAAAGTGCCGGTACGGTGTGGCGCTGGATCGAAGCGCCCGAGGATCAGCACTACGCCCACGATCACCAACGGCATCATGAGGAACAAATGGATCTGCGGCGAGAGGCCCGACTGCGCAACCAGCCCCGAAATAAAGCCCGCCGAGAAAAACCCGAAACTCCAGAACGCATGCGCCCGGTTCATGATGCGATAGCCTACCATGTGCTCGGTGCGGTCGGCCTCGAGGTTCAAAATGATCTCGATGCCGCCGATGACGATCCCTACCGGAAACAGCAGCAGAAAAAACGACAAAGGCCCCTCGGCAAAGCTCGCGAGCGCATAAAGTAACGCCAAGAGCGGGATCATTGCCAGGATCGAGCGACGAAAGCCAACGCGCTCGAGGATCGGTCCGAAGAAGCTCAGCGATACCAGCGTCCCCGCGGCGGCGCCGATGAGGCCGAAGCCGAGCGCCCCTTCTTCAATCTGCATCATCCGCTGCAGGTCGGGCAGTCGAGGGGGCAGGCTGCCCATACAGAACGAATAAATGAAAAATCCACCGTAAACCCGCTGTTGCGGCGGGAGATCAAGACCGACTTTCAAGGTAAGAATCGCTTGGGAGTTGGGCGTTTTGGGACTCGAGAGCGCACCGAGCGACGGCCGTCAGCGTCTGAATGATTTTCTGGCTCTTCTCGTGTTTGCCGAGCGGCTCCGTATAGATGGAAGCAACAAGGCGCTGGCGTTCGGCTCGGTTCCGAGCAGGGGTTGTTCAACATGCGGTTATTCGTGTCATGCAACCTTCAACGTTAGGTGTGGCGGTGGGATTCAAGTCAGTTCGCAGAGTAGGAACAAGCTTACCGCAACACAACCGTGGGACGAAGACGATTCTGACCTGGGCGCAAGTCTTCGAAAACTCTTTTCAGCAACTGCGACAAATCGCGCCGCGAGCCTGGGAAAGAACGCCACCCGAGGCTCGAAAACGTAGTTCTTACCGAGTAAACACCTCCGTTTTTGGCTTGCAGGACAATACACTCGTCGCCTGTCGCAACGGAGTGGACAAAGAGCGTGGTCCCCAGAGAGGGTTAAGGCAAGGGCGTCAGAGTTACGATGTACGCCGGAGCAATTCGAGGGGTAATGAGTTACCAGCTCGCCTTTTATCGAAACGGCTTTCGACGCCGCGAAGGCGCGGCCACCTCGGAACCAGCTCGGAAGCGCGCGAAGGAATCAATCGAGGAATTGAGCACCGGAGTCGCGCACGTTGCGCCGCTCTCTGCCAAACAGGCGGCAACGGTCAATGAAGTCATAGAAATTTTGAAGCCCGTCGGCGTCCTCTAACGGAAGGTGTGTGACCATTTGCCGAGGCCCATACACGACTTGCCGGACAAGGCACCATTGGTAACGCGGTGAGGCTGTTGACCCCTACCAGCCTCACAACCCGGCGTGTTTGGTCCCGTCCTGTCTCAAATGACCCCGTAAAGCGCTGCTGCTCCTTAGCGCAAGTTTCCGTTCCATTATCCTAACGCCATGATTACGCTGTGAGTCGAAGTGATCATGTGTGACTTGCCTGAGCACGTCCGTCGCAATCGAAGAGTGTGGGATTCCTGGGCGGAACAGTATATCGCCGCCGGCGAAGCCGCTTGGGCGCAAGGGACCCCTACTTGGGGGATCTGGGGTGTGCCCGAGTCGCAAGTGGGTATGTTACCCGAAGACGTCGCGGGGAAAGACGCAATCGAGCTGGGCTGCGGGACCGCCTATGTCTCGGCGTGGCTCGCCCGGCGAGGAGCGCGCGTGGTGGGCATCGACAACTCAGAGGCGCAATTAGCCTCGGCGCGCCGGTTGCAGCAGCAGTATGGGTTGGACTTCCCCCTCTTGCATGGCAACGCCGAAGCGGTGCCGTATCCGGATGCCAGCTTCGACTTCGCGGTCTCCGAGTACGGGGCATGCCTATGGGCTGATCCGCACCGCTGGGTACCCGAGGCGGCGCGGCTGCTGCGCCCGTGTGGGCGGCTAGTGTTTCTCGTTAACTCGTTCCTTATGCATCTGTGCATGCCCGAAGAAGACGGAGTGGCCGCATCGAATCGCCTCCTCCGCCCCGCGTTTGGCCTAGCCCGCATTGAATGGCCTGGGGCGAGCGGAGTCGAGTTTCATCTCTCACACGGGGAGTGGATACGGCTGCTGCGACGAGTCGGATTCGCCATTGAGGAGCTGGTGGAAGTGCGCCCGGAGCCGACTGCCGACACGCGCTACCCTTTTGTGACGCTGGACTGGGCGCAGCAATGGCCGTGTGTAGAAGTGTGGAAGGTACAGAAACGCGCAGGCTGAGCGAAGAGTCTGAACTTTCACGATTACCCTTATCGCCCCGCCGGCGCGCCTGGCTCAAGGTGATCGCCTCCGATTTGAAGGGAATTCTTTTCCAATTTCAAGCAGCCGCTGGGCAAAAACTAGAGTCTTTTGAAGAAGGTTTCGGAACATGGGCCAAGCCGCGCGCGGGAGAAGAGAAATCGGGGCGGTCAAGCGGGTAAAATTTGTTCATCGACGTTGGACCGCTCTGTTCTGGTAAGAAAACGCGTGCTTGAACACTTCATCCACGTTGACCAACTCGCCGATAGTTGCACCCGCCTTGATCTTCTCCTGAAGAAGATGCTCCGTCGCCAGCAGGCGCTCTGCCTGCTCCAGAATCCCGGGAGCCTGTGCCATTGGTACGACAACCACCCCGTTGCCATCGACAACCACGACGTCTCCGGGCGACACCGCCACCCCGCCGCACTGGATCGAGACGTTGACGTCGCCATAACCGGAGATCGAACCCACATTCGGAACAATTCCCTTGCAGATCACCGGGAATCTTATCTTTCTGATTTCTTCCACGTCACGACAGGCACCGTCGATCACAGCTGCAATAACACCCCGATTGAGAGCTGACATTGTCATGTTCTCTCCCCAGAAAGCGGTGTTGATCGATTCGTGAGAGTCGATGACCACAATGTCGCCAGGCTTGCAGATGTCGATTGCCTTGAAGGCCGCTGCCAGGTCAGAGGCCAGCGTCTTCACAGTTACAGCACTACCGGTGAGTCTTATGCCCTCAAATAGAGGCTTCATGTCGGAAGTCATCGCATTGAAGCGGCCCATACAGTCCGAGATCGCGCATGTGATCGAGTCGTGACGGAGCAGGTTCCTAAAACCTTGCAAGATGTCCGGGGGTAGCCTTTCGATGGTCTCATTGATCATGATACTCTCCTTCGGCTCTGGCCGCCGACGACGATTTCCTTTATACTCCTCTGCCAATTTGACCAGCCGGATAAATTCATCATCGAACCGGCAAACGGTTTGGAAAAGTCGCCCGATTGTACGCTCGCAGTCCCGGGCATTGGCAGGTGGAACGTGAGAGCAGAGCCAGAACCCTGCCGTCGGGCTTTGGGATTAGCCGAGGAGCCGCGAATGTCAGAGAGGAGCAAGTAGCGGATATCTCGGGGCTCGATTCTCGAAAACGGCCTCTAGAGTCCCCAGTGCTTAGATTGCGATCTAGAGAAAGTCTGTGATGAACTTGTCAGAGGGCGAAAAATGAAAACGGCAATTCTTTCCTCCAGGCGCCGTGCGGACTTTCTCGTTTGTCGACCTCGCAATGCCGTGGCTCTTCCAGATGCAGGTAAACGGTCAGGGAGGCGTTCTTTCGGCCGCTAATGCTCCTTGTCCGGTGTGCCTATTGGGTCTTGTCGCAGCTTCGCTTGTGGCGTCGAGTAACTCGTGGCGGGCTGCAATTCGTCACCATAAGATTTGCCGAGCCGGGCGAAATCAATTACGCTAGGGTTTGTGAAAGAAGAAAGTGAAGCAAGAAATCCAGTCGAAGAGGCTCACGATCAGCAACGTCGAGAGAGGCTCCTGAAAGCCGATGAAGACTACGGCTCCGGAGCAAGCCAGCAGGGATTGGAAGCGGATCGTAGGCAAGACGAAGGACGACGCAGACGACTCGTCGGACTTGTGGCGCGATCAGCCCCTTGGATTTGACGCATTCGGGCGGCCGATTCCTTTAGAGCCGGATACGCCGCCCGGTTAGCCGACGGGATTGAGACTCCAGTTCCTTCCCCACCTTAGCCCTTTTTTCCGTGGCGGCCTTTTCACCGCCGCGCCCCGGCCAGCCTGCCGTCGGTAATCCCAGCGATCTCCGCGGTTGTTCCGGCCTTCCTTTTTTAGCGTCGCCCTTCCGGTTAGGCGGTATGTTCTAGATATAGCCTGGGGTTTAATCGAGTGGTAAACGGACAGCGGCTGTCTTCCGGGGGACCCGCGCTATGGCCTCTTCACTTCGTCCCAACCAACTTACCAATGACCGAACGAACACCCTAACCGACTACTGAACTCCCGCGCGTGGCTCAGCCACGCCACCGCGTTGTTCTCAATGCTCGCCCGGTTGCTCCTGGGGTGGCTTTGATTGAGTCAAGGGTAGAGCGAATCCGGCATAAACCGCCTACTCCCCGCAGGCGGGTCCCCTCCATTTATTCGGTTGTCCTGATCGCGCCACTCTTTCCGGTCCGTGATGCGATGGGTTCCGGGCATCCTCCTGCACGTCAGCCGCGGCGTGCGCTGGGATAGCGATCATGTCGTCGCGCTCGACGATCCGACCAAGGCAATCATGGAAGAACTGGTCCGGGGCGATTTCATTTCCAGGACCTCCATCGGGCTGGATTTTTTCGATGCCAGCATCAACCGTATCGCCGCATGGGTGATCGGAACGCGCAACGCCATCAAAGCGCTCCTCATTGCCTTGCTGGAACCCACCTCCAAACTGCGGGAGTTGGAAGCAGCCGGCGACTACACGGGGCGCCTTGGCCTGCTCGAAGAGATCAAGACCCTTCCGTTTGGAGCGATCTGGGACGAATATTGCCTGCGCCAAAACGTGCCGGTGGGAGCCCAATGGCTCGAAAACGTCAGGTCCTACGAGAGCTCGGTGCTTTCAAAGCGAACCCCAGGGGGCGCCCAATGAAGAAGCGCAAAGCTTTCGCAATGTCCGTCCATGCGGGAATGGAGGTGGAATACCAAAGGAGGCATTCTCCGATTTGGACGACCGAACTGGATTCGGTGCTGAAGGAACACGGAGTTCTCAATTACTCGATCTTTCTCCACCCCGACACGGGCCAGCTTTTTGCCTATGCGGAGATCGAAGACGAACTCCGCTGGCAGGCGATCGCCGAAACCGGCGTCTGCAAAAGGTGGTGGGCGCACATGAAAGATCTCATGCCGAGCAATCCCGACAACAGCCCCGTCTCTATCGGACTGAAAGAGGTTTTTCACACCGAGACTGCCGGCTGCAACGGCTGAATAATAAATTCAACCGAGGGGGCGTGCGTCAGCCAGCCGGGATTTTCGACGTTCGCGGAGTGTGCACGCACTTGTTGCCCTCCAACCACAAAGAGTTGGCAAGACACATGCAATCACTTTACTCAACTTAGCCCCAAGACCCATCATGAACTACAAATTTGTTAACTATCTCTGGGATGACGCCACGGCGTCCTCGCTCGATCCTGTCGACCGCCTTGTCTATCGCTCCAACCTTCTGGGGAGCGATCAGCGGATTACCAACACGGGGGGAGGCAATACTTCTTCGAAGATTCTCGAGAGGGATCCGCTAACCGGGGAAAACATCGAGGTACTTTGGGTCAAGGGATCCGGCGGTGACCTTCGAACTTCGAAGCGCGAAAATTTCTCCTCGCTCTACCAGGGGAAGCTGCTCGGGCTTCAGAAGCTTTATGCGAACCGCACCGACCGGGGCGCGAAGTCGCAAGCCGAGGACGACATGGTGGCCATGTATTTTCATGCCACGTTCAATCTTAATCCGCGCGCGAGTTCCATCGACACGCCCCTGCACAGTTTCCTGCCCGGGCAACACGTTGATCATATGCATCCGAACGCCATTATCGCCGTTGCGGCGAGCCGGCGCTGCGAGGCGCTGACCAAGGAGATCTTTGGTCGGGAGATGGCTTATGTCCCGTGGATGCGGCCGGGATTTGAGCTGGGGCTAGCGATGCAGAGGATCGCCAAGGAGAATCCGGAGGTGCGGGCGATCATGATGGGGCAGCATGGCTTCATCTCATGGCAGGACGACGACAAGCTCTGTTACGAGGAGACCCTGCGGTTCATCGAGAAGGCCTCCGATTACATCGAGAATAAATACCAAACCAAGGGGGGCGACGCCCAAGCCTTTGGCGGCCAGAAATACCAGGCACTCGACGAGTATCGGCGGCGCGCGATGCTGGCCCAGATTCTCCCGTGGCTTCGCGGACAGGTTTCGCAGCAGAAGCGCTTCATCGGCACCATTCAGGATGATGAGAAGATCCTTCGTTACGTGAACTCGAACGACGCGCCGCGCTTGTCCGAACTCGGAACAAGCTGTCCGGATCATTTTTTGCGGACCAAGATCAAACCTCTCTACGTAGATTGGAACCCTCAATCCGAAGACGCCGCCTCCCTGCGACGAAAACTCGGCGACGGCCTCGTCAAATACCGGCAGGACTACGCGGACTATTACGAGCGTTGCAAGCATCCGAACTCTCCGGCGATGCGGGATGCAAACCCTACCGTGATCCTCATCCCCGGCCTGGGCATGATCGCATGGGGGAAAGATAAATCCGAGTCGCGAGTGACCGCGGAGTTCTACAATTGCGCCGTGGAAGTGATGCGCGGCGCGGAAGCAATCGATGAATACATCGCGTTGCCGCAAAAGGAAGCCTTCGACATCGAATACTGGCTGCTCGAAGAGGCCAAGCTGCGACGAATGCCGGCGGAGAAGGAACTCGCCCGCCAGGTTGTCATCGTCATCGGGGCGGGCAGCGGCATCGGGAAGGAAACTGCCCATCGGCTCGTCAATGAAGGCGCTCACGTCGTGAGCGTCGATTTGAACCGTGAAGCGGCCGATTCCACAGCCAAAGAGATCGAACAAAAATACGGGACGGGCATCGGCGTGGCGGGCAGCGGAATCTCCGGCTGCGGTCCAGCCCTTGGTCTTTCGGCGAATATCACCGACCGCCAATCCGTCCGGGAGATGCTGGATCAGGCAATCCTCGCCTATGGGGGGTTCGATTCCGTTTGCGTGACCGCGGGAATCTTTGTGCCGAGTGACACGACCGGACACATTCCGGACGAGAAGTGGGCGGTCACGTTCAACATCAACGTCACGGGCAGTTATATCGTCGGCGACGAGGCCAGGAAGACATGGAAGGAACAAGGGCTCCGTGGCAAGCTCGTGCTCACCAGCAGCGCGAACGCCGTGGTCGCGAAGAAAGGAAGCATCGCCTACGACGCTTCCAAAGGCCGCGGCCAATCATCTCGTGCGCGAGCTTGCTATCGAGCTGGCGCCTCTCGTGCGCGTCAACGGCGTCGCGCCGGCTACCGTCGTGAAAGGAAGTGCGATGTTCCCCCGGGACCGGGTCATCGGGTCCCTGGCCAAGTACGACCTTCCGTACCGGGACGACGAGGAGACGGAATCGCTGGTCAACAAGCTCGCGCAATTCTATGCGGATCGCACCTTGACGAGGTCGCCGATCACGCCCGCCGACCAGGCGGAAGCATACTTTCTTCTGGTCAGTGATCGACTCAGCAAAACGACCGGCCAAATCATCACCGTGGATGGGGGGTTGCACGAAGCATTTCTTCGCTAAATCTTCTGCGATTCTGAAAACCGCATCCCTTACCTTTCGTCTCGCAGAAAGGCATCCCCGGCATTGGCCGAGTGGTTTCGCGCTCTTCGTGGGACGCGGGGAGAGGGCCGCGCATCGAGAGCCCGCCTTGCCCCGCCAGGCAAAAGGATCGAATTTTTCAGGCACCGGACCATGACACGGGACTGCTCTCCAAATCAAAAAGGCGAACTGGTCGATTTGTATCCGCTCTCGCGCGAGGTGCCAAACATCGACGCAGCGGTCGCCGAGATCGCCCGCTATTCGGCGGAGCTTACCTTGCCACAGGGCACCATTCACGTCCTGAGTGATGTCCATGGTGAAGACCAGAAGCTTCGCCATGTGATCAACAATGCTTCGGGCACCTTGCGCCCCTTGGTGGAGCGGCTTTTTCAGGAGCACATGACTCCCGGGCGTTTCCAGGAATTCCTGACGCTGATCTTCTATCCCGCCGAAGTTGTGGGCCGGCTGGAGCGTGACCTCCAAGGCGCCCGAGAGCAAGTGCTGTATGCGCAGCGCATCCTGCATGATTTGTTCGCGGTCGTGCGGGTGCTGGCTTCACGGCGCAGTTTGCGCCACGCCACCAGGGTGTTTCCCGCCGAGTACCGGGAATTGTTTACCGAGATCCTCCATGCCCCCTCGACCGAACGAAACCGGGACTATGTGGAAGCGATCGTTGACGCGCTGGCGCGGCGCGGCCGGCTCCTCCATCTCATCCACCTGACCGGTCGAATCATTCGCAATCTAACTATCGACGAACTCGTGATTGCGGGGGACTGCTGGGATCGAGGCCCCCGGGGCGACCGGGTGGTTGACTATCTGATGCAGCAGCCCAAGGTGGCGCTGACCTGGGGGAACCACGATGTGGCCTGGATAGGGGCGGCTCTTGGCCATCCCGCCCTGATCTGCCAGGTTTTGCGGATCTCGCTTCGCTACCGGCGCCTGTTGCAACTCGAAGAAGGCTACGGCATCCCGGTGGCCGCTTTGGCCCTACTTGCCCGCACGGCCTACGCGGATGATCCGGCGACGAGTTTCGCCGTCAAAGGTTCCGGCATGCGAGATCCCGTTACCATGGCGCGAATGCAGAAGGCGGCCGCGATCATGCAATTTAAACTTGAGGGTCAATTGATCGCGCGTCACCCCGAATGGGAGTTGGACGAACGCCGGTTGCTGCATCGCATCAACCGCGCGGAAGGGACAGTCGAACTGGATGGCTCGACTTACGCGCTGAGAGATGTTCATTTGCCTACGGTTGATCCCGAGGACCCTTACGCTTTGAGCGCCGAGGAAGCCACTTGCCTGGAAAGGTTTCGCGCCTCCTTCCTGGCCAGCCAAAAGCTTTGGAAACAGGTGCAGTGGATGGCGGCTTCGGGACGCATGCACCTGGTGCGCGAAGGGCATCTGATTTTTCACGGTTGCGTGCCGGTGGACGAAGACGGCGGATGGCTCCCCATGATGGTGGCTGGCCAACCCTACCAAGGCAAACCGTTGTTCGAAGCGATCGAACGTGAGGTCTATCGCCTGGTGGATGGATCGGCGGCTTCGCTGGAGGATGTGGACCTGTTCTGGTATCTCTGGAGCGGCCCGCGCTCTCCCTTGTTCGGCAAGGATCGCATCACAACTTTCGAGCGCGATCTCGTCGCCGACCCGCGCACGCACCATGAGACGAAAAACCCGTACTTTCGGCTGATCCACGAAACCTGGTTTTGCGATAAGATCTTGTCCGAGTTCGGAGTTGATCCGGCCGCGGGCATGATCGTCAACGGCCACGTTCCCGTAAAGGTCGAGAAAGGCGAGTCCCCGTTGAAAAGAAGCGGCAAGGCCGTCACGATTGACGGAGCTTTCTCCGAGGCCTACGGAGACCACGGCTTCACGCTGGTTCTCGAACCGCTGCGGACCTTCATTGCGACTCATCATCATTTTGAGTCGGCTCAGGCGGCTATCGAGAAGGGGGCCGATATCGTGCCCAGCCGGACGGTTGTGCGGGAATGGGAGCAGCCCAGACGGGTGGCAGATAGTCAACGCGGCCGACAACTGCGCCTCGCCATAGGACGCCTGGAACGCTTGATTGAGGCTTATCGCAAACACGATCTGCAGCAGCGTTTCCCAAATCACGTTTGAGAGTCGCCGCGGCGACAAAGGCGAACAGCGTTGAGGATTCGCCTACGTCCGTTCTCCGCTGATAGAACCGCTTGTCCATTCAAGCGGTGGCACGCGGTCTCCGGTCCCCAGACGATTCCTTGCCGGCTCACCGATGCGAAAAAGCCCGAAGACGAGGAATCTGTCCAGCGTGCGTGTCGAAGCGCGCCGCTGCCGGAATTGCCCCTTATGGAAGAATGCCACTCAGACTGTCTTTGGCGAAGGTCGACAGTCGGCCAGAATCATGTTCATTGGAGAGCAACCCGGCGACGTGGAGGACCGGAAGGGAAAACCGTTTGTCGGGCCGGCGGGAAAACTCCTCGATCAGGCTTTGATCGACGCGGGCATCTCACGCCCGGACTGCTATTTCACAAACGCGGTCAAGCATTTCAAGTGGGAACCTCGAGGCAAACGACGGATTCATAAGAAACCGTCGCCGAGAGAAGTTGCGGCTTGCCGCCCCTGGCTTGAAGCCGAACTTGGGCTTGTTAAGCCTGCAATCATTGTTTGCCTCGGCGCCACCGCCGCCGCCGCAGTGATGGGCCCTGCGATTCGCGTTTTGCGAGATCGGGGAAAACTCCTCCCTTCGCCCCTCGCGAAAAGCATTTTGGTGACCATCCACCCCTCCGCGATGCTCCGCATGCCGGACCGGGAGCTGGCGAAAAAAGAATATCAACGTTTTGTCAGGGACCTCACCGTAGCCGCACTGGCCTGAAGCCCCGCGCATTGAGGCTAGGCTGCCTGCTCGACACCAATTCCCAGGCGATCGGCGAACGCCCTAATAGAGGCCCAAGAATTTGAGGATTACCGCGACGACGACAATCACCCCGATGATATAGAATATGTTGTAGCCCATGACACTTAATCGCGGGTTGCCGCCAACGTGCGTGTATCCATCCTGCCTGAAACGAGACGCGCACTCGCGCTTCGTTCGCTCTTTCGCAACTGCGGAGGCGACAAGTTCACCCCGCAGCCGCATTCTTCTCATTGGCTGATCACCGGGCTCCAGCGCAATTCGCTTACTCCTGGACGACTGGCAAGCCCTGCAACATAGGCTGGCGGTGAACAATCCCGGCGGGAGGCCCGCCATCCGACTTCCAATCGCACTTCACGGTTCTCCGCGGTATGTTTGAGGGCCAATGCAGCGATTTCGTGCCCGCTTTCCTCAACGGCACGAATTATTTCCTCTTGGGAGGGCCCTCCGGCGGAGACAAGGATCGACAGTGTTGCTTCGCGACGCTGTTTCCACCTCGCCTCAATCGCTTCGAGACACCACAGGACAACAACGGCCATCGCGAGCAAAACGAACCCGAGCGAAATATAGCCGGCGCCGAAGCAAAAACCCATCAACGTGGTAAACCAAAGCGTCCCCGCGGTGGTAACACCCGTGATTGCATTTCCCCGATGAAGGATCGCTCCGGCGCCGATAAACCCCATGCCCGTGAGGATTCCCAAGGGAAGCCTCATGATATCCAGGGTCACGAAAGAATCCCCGACTTTTCCTGTCGTTGCGAGCAAGAGATTCCCCAAGATCATGCTGGCCGATGCGGTCAGGCAAACGAGAACCGTGGTTCGAAGTCCCGCTGGCCGGCCGTGCTCGCTTCGATTCGCGCCGACTATCGCGCCCGCCGCGAAAGTGACGAGGAGGCGAACGATAATGTCCCACCACGTCACCTCCAATTGCATGATCGGAAGCTCTGATATTCGCTTTTAGAGTTTCTTTGGATGCGCGCTCCCCTGTATTCCGGGAATAGCGTCAGGCACATCGGGATTCTCGCGCGACGAGAAAACATCCGCGCTAGTCCCAAAGACCAGCGCCAAGCCTACTGTGCGGCGGGCGTGGGGGTGGGCGTGGCGGCCGCCGGCGCAGTGGCCGGGGTCGGCGCTGGGGTGGCTTGAGCCGGAGGAGACTTGGAATTGTCACAGGAAGCTACGCAAACGATTCCCATGCAAATAAGAAGAAGATTCAGGATTTTCATAAAGCGTGTGTTTCCTTGAGAAATCGTCTGGCGGGCGCTTGCTGATCCGCGTAGTTGCCCTGATAGGAAGGTCGGGGGAAACCTTATAACTGCAGGCACCATCGTTGGGCTTGTAGACTGTGGGCGGTTCTCAAACCTTTGAACTCCGAATGCTAATGGGCATCCATCAGCGCCGCTGAAATCGAAAATCTTCCGTAATGACGACACTTCACGAACACAAACCCAAGTTAGGCGGTCGGGTACGCCAAGATTCACGACCTATGACAGGTCTCGTTGCAATATTCGACAACGCTTGGACAATGCAGCAGGCGATTGAGCGACTCGTCGCTCGAGGGTATGACGAAGCCGTTTACGACGAGGCGATAATCTCTGAAAATACCGGTGAGATTTCGGTTCCTCAGGCCAAAAGGGCAGCCGGACCGGGAAAACCGAATTTACCTCCGAAGCCCGACAGAAACGAAGTCATCCGTGCCTTCAAGGCTCGCCTGGGCGACTACGGACTCTCCGACGAGGTGATAGAGGGTTATGCCATGACGTTCCTTCATGATGGAAAATTCGTTTTGGTAAAAACCGAACCGGAGCGTGCGGAGCAGGCAATGGAAATATTGCGCGAGTGCGCAGCCACTCGCGTAACTCGATACGAGTGAAGGAGTTATTCGCGGCCAGTTCCATTGTTCAACTGCATGATCAAATAGCGCACCTGTTTGTTCGCGCCCTGGACCATCTCCAGCAGCATCGCTGCGTCTCTGGCCTCTGGAGCTTTGCGCCTCCCCAACCGAACTGACAGGGCACCAGAGGCCAAAACCGTGCCAGCCAAATGCTGACCGAGTGCGTCAAGAAGCTTCTCTGCCAATTCAGCGCGAATTTCGTTCATTTGATTTTCACTCACTTGCAATAGAGCATCGATTCGCGAGGGCTGAACGTATGGATCTGTCGGCCACCCCCATAGGAATCTCGTGTCCGGCCCTGAGGCGGACCTCTCCTCCGCAAATATACTCCGACCGGACGAATTTCCGAAGACAGCAAGCACAAAGATCTTTGCGATCGGCGCACAGGCGAACGGACCTTGAGTATTCACGCAGCGGGCGTTTCTTGGGAGAATTTGGAGAACTCGACTGCCAGGTTCAGACTGTCCGGCCCTGGTCGCTTTCGTTTGCCTTCACGCGATCGTCGAGAACGCCCGGTTTAACAAATGCCGCGCGCTGCTCGCCAGCCATATTGCGTTTGACTGCCTCGGGGTCCTCGGAAAGGCTTTTCAGCCGTTCCGGAGCTTCAGTCCGAATCGACTTCGATCTGGAACGCGCTCCGATCGGCTTCGCAGTTGGTCGCTTCATGCCTATATATCGGGAATCGTCCCGGAAACGGCCGCCCCTCGGGAACCGCGCCGAAAACTACTCGTTTCAATTGGAGGCTCATTGCTCGGCGGCGCGTAAGTTATTCGCGGTCTTTAAGGTCGGTGCTTCCGTCGCGGCGAGCGCAATGGGCGCAGCAGAAAACTCGTCCATCCTTTTCGACCCCATGTCCGATGATCCGGCATCCGCACTGGGGACATTGCGGAGCGAGCGTTTGGATGGCACACTCGAAGCTATCAAAAATATGTCGTTTCCCACCGACAAAAACCTCGAAAGTTTTCTCTTAAGCATTCCCGCAAAGTTCACATGTTGGCATTGCTTTCCTTTGGTTTAAGATCAAATCGGCGGCCGGTATTCCGCTGGATGTTCAATCCCATCTCGCTTCCAAAGACCGCCGGGAAACGGGAACAACCCTGTCATACCTGGCCGAACCGGGCGCGAACGTTGTGAATCGGGTGTTTCTACTTTCTCCCGCCCGCGCGGGCGGTCGCCGGGCCCGTATCCTTGCCGGCGGCCAGGCGACGTTTGAATTGGCGCGCCAGACCCAAGCCGGCGAGGCCACGCTGGGAGACGTCTTCGCTTTTTGCAGCGGGTTATATTTTCGCGGAAAACTAAGCTACGCGAAAACCTTTGCGCGCCCGCCTGCCGGGATACCAGGCGTGCAAGTCATCACTCCGAGCCGCGGGCTGCTTCCGGCGGACTGGCGGATCGGCGTCGCCGATCTCGGCGAGTTTGCCTCCGTGGAAGTGAGTGCCGTTCACCCGGGATTCGCCGATCCCTTGCGGCGCACCGCCGAACCGCTCGCCGCCTCGGGCTGTGAAGTGGTGCTTCTCGGCAGCATCGCCACGGGAAAATACGCGGACTGCTTGTTGCCGATTCTTGGCAATCGTCTTGTATTTCCTTCTGCGTTTGTCGGCCGGGGGGACATGAGCCGCGGCGGGCTGCTTCTCCGGTGCTCCACGGGCGGCGAAGAGTTGAGCTACGTTCCTCTCCTGGGTGCGATTCGCCGGGGCCAACGGCCCGAAAAGTTGCCGCCGACCGATCAACAGCGCCGCAACGACCCTTCTCCGAAGAACACATCGAAAATCCCCAAGCCGCGCTATGGACCCGAATAGGAATCCGCTTCCCAAACCGGCGAAATCCCGAACGCTCGCCATTATCGCGAGCGTTCTGGATTCGAGCGGCTACTCAACGATACGGCGATATCCACCGGAAAAATGAGCAGACGCCATGTTGCAGGCAGAAGGTCCACCAGGTGCCAGCATTTTTCGCAGAATCTCTTCCAAACGTCGATGATTTCCCTTTTTGCTGGAAGCGTTTTGGGAAACTTTAGCGCGCGCCTTTCTCATAAAGGCGAAACTACGACGGCGGATTTTTGGCCGCAATAAGGCGTTTCCTGAACGAGATGTAAGGGGTCCCTGCAAGCCAGCACTGAGGCCGCGCGGCACCTTCAGGGCGCAGACACAGAGGCAGCGTCAGGCGGGGTCCTGGAGCGAGACTCTTGTCTCCCTCTAGCTCCGGGACTTCCCTTCGGCAACTTGCCCCAATGCCTTAAACTCGTCGTCGGTCAACCCCACGGAAGCCGCCTGCATATTTTCTTCGAGATGCGCGAGGGAAGACGTGCCGGGAATGGGAAGAACCACCGGAGACCGCTTCAGCAGCCACGAAATCGCCACCTGCAAGGGCGAGGCTTGGTGAGCCTCCGCAATCTTACCGAGGACGCTGCCGGCTACTTTTCCGGCCCCGAGAGGATACCACGGTATGAAGGCGATGCCCTGGCTCTCACAGTAGTCGATCACATAGTCCCACTCACGGTCGGCGAAGCTATAGCGGTTCTGCACCGAGACGATCGGAATGATCTTCTGCGCCCGCTCGACATGCTCCCTCGTCACATTGGACAACGCGACGAAACGAATCTTCCCTTCTGCCTGCAGTTGCGCCAACGTTTCGACCGAGGCGTCGAGAGAGACCCCGGGGTCGGGAGCATGCAGTTGATAAACGTCGATACGGTTCAGGCGCAATCGTTTCAGGCTGCCTTCGAGGGCTTCCCGGAGATGTTCCGGGCTGGCGTCGTGCGTCCACTGGTTCGGCCCGGGCCGGTTCCAGCCTCCTTTCGTGGCGATGACGAGATCTTTGGGGTAGGGCGCCAACGCTTCGGCGATGTATTCCTCATTGACGTAAGGGCCGTAAGAGTCGGCCGTGTCGATGAAATTGACCCCGAGTTCGACCGCGCGCCGAAGAACGTCCAAAGCCGTAGCGCGATCCTTTGGCGGACCCCAAATTCCTTCGCCTGTGAGGCGCATGGCGCCAAACCCGAGCCGGCGGACGGTTAGCTCGCCGCCAAGTGAAAAAGTTCCTGCAAGATCTTTAGTCGCACTCATCCTTTCTCCTACACAAATCGGGCGAGCGACTCAACCGCGACTTTGAAATGTCGCTCGAAATTTTTCGTCCATGGCCTTCGGAAACCACCCGGCCGCCGGCTTCGCGTTACAGCAGTGGTCCAAGCTCGGTTAACGAGTGGATATACCAGTCCGCGTTACTGCCGCGAGGCACTCCAGGCCTGAGGATCTGCACTGTTTTCATGCCCAGAGCGTTTCCCGCTTCGATTTCCGAATCCGGGTTGTCGCCCACGACGACCACTTCTCCTGCGCTCATGCTTGCGGCCTCCAGGATCGACTCGAAAATGCCGCGCTTGCCCTTTCTTCCGGCTTCGTCAATCGCGTCGATTTCAATGCGTTCGAACAGAGGCGCGAGGTTGAGCGCCTTGATTTTGCTTTCCTGGAGGCGCCGGAAACCTGACGTCACCAGGTAACGTTGGAAGGGCAAGTCCTTGAGCACTTCAAGGTCGCCGTATCCCTTCATTGGGGTCTGCACGGCCATTTCCGAAAAGATCGCCCAGCCGGCGGCGAGCATTTCCGGCGAGAAACCATATTTCCGGGCAACGTGATCCAGGGGTTGACGCCAGCAATCGGAGAAGGCCTCCTCGAGTTGCTGCTCGGAAAGGGTACCGCGATTCGCTTTCCGCATCGCCGTAAACGCAGGCTGATAAAACTCCGCCCCCACCTCATCCGCGGCAGCGAGGCAATTGTCCAAGTCGAAAATCAAGGCTCTGGGCATGGGTCAGTGTCTACTCTTCACAGCTTTGTAGAGGAAGCGGATCATGGTCGTCAATTCGTACCGGCCGAACTCCTCCAGGATGCAAGAAATGAGCGGAGATTCCCGGGGAGCCGGTGCAGAATTCTTGCACGGCAGGTTCGCCAATGCATTAGATCTGGTGATGGTCTCTGTTGAACATACCGATCCGGTCAACGCCCGAATCCTCGCGATCTCGGAAGATAAGATTTCCGGTTTTGTGCGCGCTCCCTTTGCCGAAATTGCCCGAGAAACTCAATTGCCGCTGGCGACCGTGCTGGAACGGATCCGGTGCATGCTCGAGGCGGGGACAATTCGGCGCGTCCGCCAGACGCTGCTGGCCACAAATCTGGCCTCCGGCGCGCTGGTTGCCTGGAAAGTCCCGCCGGAGAACCTGGATGCGGCATTCGATTTCATGTTCCGCAACGATCCGTATTCCGGACACGTTGTCATCCGGTCAACGGACGCCAGAATTCCCGGAGGAGCGTACCGACTTTGGACGACCGTGAAGGTTCCCGCCGGGTTCTCGCTTGACGAGCATTGCGAGGTCCTGTGCGGACGCGTCGGAGCGGGGACCTACCGGTTGATGCCCGCAAAAGGGATCTTCGCGCTGGGCGTGGGACACGTGAGGCGGAAAACAATCAGCCCGGGCGACAAGTCGCCTGAACCGGCCGGGATGCACGCGGTCGAGGCCGTTGCGCTCAGCGATCGGGAGTGGCGCGTTCTGCTGGCCTTAAAGCGGGAGTTTTGTCCTTCCGAAATCCGGGAACCCGCTTGGGACGCGCGCGCCGCGGAGGCAGAGATTACTCTTGGCGAGTTTTTCGCCGTCGCGGAATCGCTTGCGACGCGCAAGCTCATCGGTCGATTTTCCACTTTCCTCGAACACGTCAAGCCAAGCCAGACCGGCGAGCGTGTCACCCGCTTCAATGCCCTCTTTCACTGGGCGGTCCCTCCGGGGCGTGAAATCGAAACCGGCGGGGAAGTTGGACGCCACGAAGTTCTCACCCACTGCTATTGGCGGGAGGCCGGACCCGAGTTTAACAATGTCAACATTATGGCCGTGGCGCACGGGACGGAAAAGGACCGCTTGCTCGATCATAAGGCCGCCATCGACCGGCATCTCGACTCCGTCGGCATCCCGGTAAACTACACGAATATCTTTTGGGGGGGACGCAGCGAAATCAAACCCTCTGAGATCTCTCCATTTGGCTACCGGCGATGGCTGGAAGCCTACCGCGACCAAAAGGAAACGGTCTGATCGGAGCATCCCGTAGCGCTTCAAACCAATCGGTCGCGAAGCTCCGCCCGGCTGATCTTTCCCCGCGCGTTTGTAGGGATTTCCTTCCAGAAATACCATCGGCGCGGAACCTGCCACGGGGGGAGATTCTGAAAGCAAAGCCGCCGCAGCTCGCCTTCCGTCGCGCTGCCCGACACGCAGGCGGCCACGTCCTCTCCGCGGGCCTCGTCCGGAAGTCCGAGAACCACAACATCACGAACCTGCGGCGAAAGTCGCAATACTCGCTCGATCTCCGTCGGATCAACTTTGCGACCACCGACGTTGATCAGGTCCGAGGCTCGTCCGGCAATTATGTAGCCGGTTCCATTCCATTGGAGCAGATCTGATGGCCGGAATACGCCGCCCTTCAAGTTATCGTTGCCTTGATCCGGATAGTAGCTGGTCGCGACAGCGCTGCTGCGCACCTCGATTGGCGAAGGCCTCCCCCTCCCCCCGCTTACTTCCACGTTCTTCAGCGGAGGACCGACATAACCTGCCGGGACGTCCGCCTCCTGGCTCGAATCATAACAAATTCCTCCGCACTCGGAGGAGCCGTAGAGCGAGTGCAGCTTGAGTCCCCAATTTTCAAAAAATCTCAAGGCCACATCCCTCGGGAGAGGCGCCCCCGCGGTGATGCACAGGCGAAGCGCATTTTTGGAGACAGCCCCCACCGCGAGCGCCCGGAAAATCGCCGGCACCCCGGGAAAAACCGTCGCGCTGCTGGCGGCGAAACCACTGGCCAGGGCATTCGGCAGGACGTCCGAGGCAACGACGAGGGGAATCCCGTGGCATAGCAGCGGCGTGATCAAATTGCTGAAGCCGTAGGAATGCGCGAAGGAGACCACTCCATAGTTGAGATCATCCCCCCGCAATCCCATGGTCTGGCAGATGTTGTCGCAATCGGCCACCAACTGGCGCGCGGTGGTCAGAATCACGCGCGGCTCCGCGGTCGTTCCCGAGGTGAGCTTGATGAAGTCGCAACCCAAGTCAACGGGAGCGGGATTGGGCGCCAGGGGAACGATCGCAAGATCGCGGCTGTCGCAGGCCAGACGAAGCCCCGCGCCACAAAGCCTCTCGATTCGCTCGCGCTGTCTATCAGGAAGATCGCACTCCATCGGCACGATCATTCGATCGCTTCGGCAGGCGGCAAGGACGAGCGCCGGCCATTCGGGCCGATTGCCGATTTGCAAACTTAACACCCGCGACGCCGAGGCGGCGAAGGTTTCCGCCCACCGCGCTGCCTCTTTCTCCACCTCGCCAAACGTCCGCAAGACGCGCCCGTCCGGCGCGAAAACCGCGGGATTCCTGATCCTCGAGGACTTCACCTGTTCCCACCTGGAGGCGATGGGATTGTTTTCGTGATTGCGCGGGGCGGGTTCCTTGCTAAGGTGAAGGTTTTTCACAGAAATGAAGTCCGAGATTCATCCAAACTACGTCGAGACCGTGATTGTTTGTGCCTGCGGTGCGACGTATCGCACGCGCTCGACCCGCGACAACATCAAAATCGGCATCTGCGCGGCGTGCCATCCCTTTTTTACCGGCGAGCAAAAGTTCGTCGACACCGCTGGCCGCGTGGACAAGTTCAAGCGCCGCTATGGCACGGTGCGCGCGACTCGCTCGCTTAAGCCAGGCAAGAAAGCTTAGATCGGCATTCCGCTCAAGGACGGTGATTTGCGCCCGATCGCGCGGTCACCGTTTTTTCGCCTTTTCCGGCCTGATACGTGATGGACTTTTCCGCCCTAGTGGAAAGAAAGCGGCGTCGCTTCCAGGAGCTCGAGGAGGAAATCGGCAGGGGATTGCTTTTCGAGAATTCCGGCCGCGCGCGGGAAATCCTGCGCGAACACGCGCGGCTCAAGGAGCTCATGGCTCTCTGGCAGGATTACGAGAAGACTGAGCGCGAGCTCGAAGACAGCCGAACCCTGGCCGCGGGCGATGATGCCGAAATGGCCGAGCTTGCCGCAGGGGAATTGTCAAATCTCGAAAAGCGCCTGCCCGGCCTGGAGAAGGACCTGCAAATCGCCTTGCTGCCGCCGGAACCCGGAGAAGACCGCGATGCGATCGTCGAAATTCGCGCCGGAACCGGGGGCACGGAGGCGGCCCTTTTCGCGGCCGACCTCTATCGCCTGTATTGCCGGTTCGCAGAAGCCAATGGCTGGAAGGTTGAGCCCATGGACTCGAGCGAGGCAGATCTCGGCGGACTGAAAGAGATCGTTTTCCGGCTTTCCGGGGATTCGGTCTTCCGCAAGATGCGCTACGAAAGCGGCGTGCATCGGGTCCAGCGCGTGCCCACGACCGAGGCGCAAGGCCGGATCCATACCTCGACGGCGACGGTCGCCGTCTTGCCCGAAGCCGAGGAAGTGGACATCGAGCTCAAGATGGAAGATCTGCGCATCGAGGTATGCCGCGCCGGCGGTCCGGGCGGGCAAGGTGTCAACACAACGGACTCCGCGGTCCAGGTTCTTCACATCCCGACCGGCCGCATCGTTCGCTGTCAGGATGGCCGCAGCCAACAACAAAACAAGGAGCGCGCTCTTCAAATAATGCGCACGCGGCTCCTCGAGGACAAGAGACGCGAAGAGGAGGAAAAGTACTCGGCCCATCGCAAGAGCCTCATCGGAGGAGGCGGACGGGAAGAAAAGATCCGGACCTACAATTTTCCGCAGAATCGGGTAACCGATCACCGCATCGGTCTGACGCTTTACAGTCTCGATCGCTTCATGGAGGGAGAGATCGACGAGATGGTGGACAGCTTGCAGGCGAGCGATATGGCGCAGAGGTTAAAGGAGGCGAACGTTGCCTGACGACCCGCGGACGATGACGGGGGATGTTTTTGCATCCGCGGCGGATCTATGTGCGCCGGCCCATCCGCGGACGTTCGATGACGATCCTTGAGGTTCTCACGGCCGCTGCCGGATATCTCAAGGATCATGCGGTGGATAGTCCCCGGCTCAACGCCGAGCATTTGCTCGCCCATGTCCTGGGCATGAAGCGTCTGGGCCTTTACCTGGAATTTGACCGGCCGCTCGCCGACATTGAGCGGCGCCGCTTACGAAGCCTGGTTCGCGATCGCGGCGCAGGAAAACCTCTTCAGCACTTGCTTGGGACGGCTGAGTTTGTGGGACGCTCGTTTCTAAGCGACAAGCGGGCGTTAATTCCGCGCCCGGAAACCGAGCAACTCGTCGAGCTATTCCTGCGGGACCCGCGATCCCAGCGCGCCGGGACAAAGGTCCTCGACGTCGGCACAGGCTCGGGGGTCATTGCGATCACTTTGGCCCTTCAGCTCCCTCAGGCGGTGGTGAGAGGCACGGACATCTCTTGCGAAGCCCTAAGCCTCGCGCGGGAAAACGCCTCACGGCACTCTCTCAAGGGAAAGATCATCTTCGCGGAGGCGGATCTATTTCCTCCGGGCGACGATATCTTCGACTGCGTTATCGCCAATCTCCCATATATCGCCTCCGACGAGATCCGCGCCCTTCAGCGCGAGGTCTGGCATGACCCGCTCGTGGCGCTCGACGGCGGGCCGGACGGTCTCCGGCTGGTCTCAAGACTCATCGAATGTGCCGCGGCGCGCCTGGCGCCGGATGGCCTGCTCGCATTGGAGATCGGCCACCAGCAGGCCGGCCGCGTCCTCCCCCGGCTGGCAGCGCGCGGATATCGCGAAATCGCCGTGCACAAGGATTACCAAAATGTCGAGCGCTTCGTGTGGGCATCGGCCCCGGAACCATCCGAGGCGGGGGAGAATTGTAGCGACACCGCTTCGAAAAAGGGCTATTTATCCCCCTGCGACTGAAGAGCTATGGATAAGATCATTGTTCATGGAGGGTCTCGCCTCAGCGGATCAGTCCGCATCAGCGGGTCCAAGAATTCCGCTCTTCCGATTCTGGCCGCCACGCTGTTGACGAAGGAGCCGTGTGTCATCTCGCGGGTCCCGGATCTTAGCGATATCCATTATATGCTCACTATCCTTAGTGAGCTCGGTTGCGAAGTAGAGCGGGCCAGCGGCACGGTGACCGTGAAAGCGGAAAAGGTCCTCACCGAGGCGCCCTACGACATCGTCCGAAAAATGCGCGCATCGGTTTGCATCTTGGGCCCGCTGCTGGGCCGGGAAAAAGAGGCCACGGTTTCTCTGCCCGGCGGCTGCGTCATCGGGGACCGTCCGATCGACTTGCACCTGCGCGGCTTCGAAGCGCTCGGGGCGGCGGTTCGAGTCAAGGGAGGCAATGTTAAAGTGCTGGCACCGGAACTGCGCGGCGCCACGGTCAACTTGCGTGGCAGATTTGGTTCCACCGTGCTGGGCACCGACAATGTCATGATGGCCGCCGCGCTTTCGGAGGGCACGACGGTGATCGACGGTGCCGCCGAGGAACCGGAGGTCGAGGATCTCGCCAATTTCCTTATTGCGATGGGAGCCAAGATCGAGGGAGCCGGCACGAGAAGAATCATCATCGAGGGAGTTCAAGAGCTACACGGCGCGGAGCATGCGGTGATTCCGGACCGCATCGAAGCCGGAACCTTCCTGATCGCCGCGGCCATCGGAGGGAGCGAAGTGACCGTCACGCGCGCGGAGTCTCGCCATCTTAGCGCGATCATCGATCCCCTCACCCGGGCGGGCTTCTCGATCTCCACGGGCAAAGATTGCGTCACGCTTCGATCAAATGGAGCCGGGCGGCCGCTTAA
The DNA here is from genome assembly GCA_963816855.1 of uncultured Verrucomicrobiae bacterium. Lineage (GTDB taxonomy): Bacteria > Verrucomicrobiota > Verrucomicrobiia > Chthoniobacterales > Terrimicrobiaceae > DASTFP01. Next base: position 72,232 of record CAWFMA010000020.1, read on the forward strand.
GCTGGAGACGCTTCCCTACCCGGGTTTTCCGACCGACATGCAGGCGCAGATGTGCGCCCTTCTGGCGACGATCGAGGGAATCAGCGTCATTACCGAGAATGTGTTTCCCCAGCGCTTCATGCATGTCGCGGAACTCAAGCGCATGGGCGCGAATATCGAGCTTCAGGGGTCAACGGCAATCGTCAATGGAGTCGAGCGACTCAGCGGCGCTCCGGTCATGGCCAGCGACCTGCGAGCGTCCGCCGCGCTCGTTCTGGCCGGCCTGCAGGCGGAAAACTCCACGGAAATCAACCGCGTTTATCACATTGATCGCGGCTACGAGAGTCTTGACGAAAAGCTCAACTCCCTGGGGGCCCAAATCGAACGCGTAAAAGTGTAAGCCCGCGGGGAGAACATCGGTGCCAAGGACGCCGTGTTGCCTGCCCTTCAGCGGACTGTTTTGCGATGAATCCAAACGCTCTGCAAAATGCCGAGCGCGAAAAGAATCATCATAAGAAACGAGCCGCCGTAGCTGATCAACGGGAGAGGCAAACCCGTAATCGGCGTGATCGAAATCGTCATGCCGATGTTCAGGAAGGTATAGGTAAAAATGAGGACCACGACGCCCACGGACAGCAACCGGCCCAGACCGTCCTCCGCTTTGATGGCGACGTAGAGGCCCGCCATGACCAACAAGGTCAAGGCCGCGATGAGCAGGATCCCGCCGAGGAAACCGTGCTGTTCGCCCAGGACGGAAAAGATGAAGTCATTGTGCTTGATCGTTGTGGGCAGATAGCCCAGCTCATTCAGCGTATTGGTGGCCTTGAAACCCTTTCCGTAAAACCCGCCGGAACCTATCGCGGTCAGCGATTGGATGATGTTCCAACCGTTGCCCTGCGGGTCGAGGTAGGGGTCCACAAAACTCGTGATGCGCGCGTATTGATACGGTTTGAGCGCGAAGTTGACGACCAGCGGCACGAAGGCCAGGCCGAGAATTATCATCGATAAAAGCCATCGTTTGGGAATGTCTCCAACGAAAAGAAGGGCCAGCACCATGGGAACCCACACGATGCACATGCCCAGATCGGGCTCGACCAGAATCAAGAGCCATGGTGCCCCGACAATTGCCCCGCATCCCAAAATTCGCAGAACCGGCAGCACCTTTTTCGTGGCTTCCAGGTAGACCGCGATGGTCATGATACCCGCCAAGACCGCGAATTGGGACGGTTGAACGCTCACGACGCCGAGGTTCAACCAGCATTGGGCTCCATAACGCCTCTCGCCAAAGAGCAACACACACACCAGCGCGATGACCCCCAGGACATAGCAGGGCACCGCGCCAAACCGAATCCACCGGTAGTCAATCAAAGAAACAAAGAAGAAGACCGGGAATGCGGCCATGATCCAAACAATCTGCGACTTCCAAAACTTCTGATCGGGAATCATCCAGGTGGCGCTGTAGATCGCATAGACCCCGTAGATCATGAGCGCACACATCAACAGGAATAAGATCCAGTTCATGCCGAGAAATTTTCGGAGCCAGGAATGCATGACGGCGAAAAATATTGATCTTAAGGCAACTGCGGCACCGCCGCCAGGAGGGTTTTGGTGTATTGATGCTGCGGATTCTCGTAAATCGCCTCGGCAGACGCGGCTTCGACGATCTTCCCGCGATGCATAACGAGGACATAGTCGCTAATATGCTCAATTACCGCGAGGTCATGTGCGATAAAGAGATAGGAAAGACCCAACTCTTCCTGCAAGTCTTCGAGAAGATTGATAATCTGACCTTGCACACTGACATCCAGAGCACTCACCGGTTCGTCGCAAACGATGAAGCGCGGCTTGACCGCCAGGGCGCGAGCAATGCCGATACGCTGCCGTTGACCACCGCTAAATTCATGGGGATAGCGCGCGGCCATGTCCGGCTTGAGGCCGACCTGCCTGAGAAGCGCGGCGACCGCGTCCCGCCGGTCGCCGCTCGACATTTCCCGAAAGTGAATCTCCAGCGCTTCGCCAATGATGTCGCCGCAGGTCATCCGGGGATTCAGCGAGCCGTAGGGATCCTGAAAAATCATCTGTGCCTTCCTGCGAGTTGGGCGGAATTCCCTCTCGCTCAGGAGCAGGATATTCTTGCCTTCGAAAAAGACCTCCCCCGATGTTGCCTTCTGCAGTTTGAGCAGAGCGCGTCCGACGGTGGTTTTGCCGCTCCCGCTTTCCCCCACCAATCCCACGGTTTGACCGCTCTCCACCCGAAAACTAACACCGTCCACCGCTTTGACGTCGCTGATCCTGCGGCGGAGCAGGCCGCCAAAAACGGGAAACCAGACCCGCAGATCTTTCACCTCCAGGAGAGCCATCGCCAACAACCTGTCGGCTTGCCGCAAAAAATCAAGAAGGGATGGACCCCGCGGACCGCGGCCGTCCGCGGAATCGCCGCACCGCCCGCGAAGTCACGCATTGCGCTGGCTTTCGAGTTGTGATGCATATGCGAGCCGGCGGTTCTCATGAGCAAGAAGCTTCGCAATCGGTTCATCGCTTTGGTCTGTCTCCTAGCGTTTGCGGGCGTCGGAGTCTTGTTCTACGCGAATTGGGTCGTCCAGAAGCCTTTCGCCATCGTGCTCTTTTTGACGGACAATTTGACAACTTCGACCCTCGCGGCGGCGCGGATCTATCAGAACGGCGCGGAGTCCCGGCTGAACGTGGAGAAGCTGCCAAACATGGGCCTGATCACCACCTATGCGGCGGATTTTGCGGTGAGCGACACCGCCGCCGCCGCGACCGCCATCGCGACCGGCCAGAAGGTTAACAACCGGTCATTGGGCATTGACCCCTCGGGCAAGCCGCTGGCGAATCTTTTCGACCTGGCACGCAAACATGGCCGGGCCACAGGGTTGATTTCCAACGCTGCGATTTCGGACACCTCGCCCGCCGCTTTTTATGCCAGAACGGCAGACCCGCAAGATTCGCAGAACATCGCGGCGCAGCTCGTCGATGCCGGCAATATCGATGTGATTCTTGGCGGCGGCGAAGCGGACTTCCTTCCCGAGCACAAGGAGGGGAGACGCAAGGATGGCCGCGACCTTCTGCTGGAGATGCAACGCCGGAATTACGATCTTGTTCGCACAAAATCGGAACTGGAAAGCATTCCGCCGTGGCGCGCGCCGCGACTGCTCGGGCTCTTTTCGGGGGGCAACCTGGCGTTTGCGAACGAGATCCAATCCGCGGGATCGCAGCCAACCCTGGCGGAAATGGTCAGAGCAGCGATTATCCTACTCCAGTATAATCGCAAAGGCTACCTCCTGGTGATCGACAGCAGCCTCGCGGGTAAAGCGGCATCGCAAAACGAAGGAGAACGGATGCTGCGTGAGCTGCTGGCTCTCGACGAGGCGGTGGCATCCGCGATCAACTTCGCGGGCGAAAACTCTCTCATTCTGGTTGCCGGAAAGCAAAGCATCGGCGGGCTTCGTCTCAACGGCTACCCGTTTCGGAACGACAAAGGCGTCGCGGTCGTCGGTATCAATTCGCAAGGAATTCCCTCTTTGACCTGGTCGACCGGTCCGGGAACTCGCGCCGGCTCTGCGGAGACCGACAATGGACATCCCGCCAACGAGCCATCGGCCGTTCCCGCGCCGGTGGCGATCGGAGCGGCTGAGGATCAAATCGCCGCCGGAGCTGGAGCGGCTTCAAGGGAGATTCAAGGATTCAACGATAATACCGCGATATTCCGCGTCATTTCTGACAATCTGTAGCGGGGTGTGCGAAAGGCCTTTCCCCAGGCCAAAAACAGACTGGAACGGTCGGCCACCGCTGCAAGCCCCTCCGGGAGCGCGCCTCGCCGGGCTAAGAGCCGTAGCTTTTCGAGAATTTTTTTTTGCTTTCCGAATCCGCCGCCGAATCGGCCGTCGCTTCTTCGGAGGTCTTTGGCGCTTCGGGCTGGGCTGGCGGGGCGCCCGCGGCGGCGGGCTGCGAACTCGAGGACGCCTGGACAAAGGCCATGCGCAGGTCCGTGAGCACGCTGTTGAGGATCTCCGCCTCTTGCGCCGTGAGGTTGCCCCGGGTCTTTTCCCGAATCATCTCGAGTTGATCGATGAAGAGCTTGGCGGGCTCCAGGAGCACTTCGGATTGCCCAGAGTGCGGATTGGGAATTCGGCCGAGAAAGAGCGAGGCTTGTTGGGCCTGCATCATCACGAATTCGATGAACTTCTGCGACAACTCCCCCGAGTGCGTTGAGGTTTGAACTTCGGCCATAATCAGGATTGTGGAGACAAAACGTGGTTTGCGGCGGTCTTCTCCGGAGGTCGGACGATGACTTCGACCCGCGAAGGAGTGTTGAAGTATTTCGCGGCCACGCGACGAATGTTTTCGATCGTAACCGCTTGGACGTCCTTTTTGCGCCGGAGATGATTGTCGAAACCAAGGCCCACTAGCTCGTCGACCGCGACGCTCGCCGCAAAGGCCGAGTTGCTCTGGTTTCGGATCGCCTCGGAACCGAGAAGCTTTTTCTTCGCGCGGCTGAGTTCTTCCGCGGTGAGCCCCTCCCTGGAAAGGCCATCGATCTCCTGTTGAAATTCCGTGCTGACCGCTTCCACCTTCTTTGGATCGGTGCCAAGATAGAAGACAAAAGAACCCGGCGCGAGTCCCAGGAAATTTCCGGCCCCGACGAAATACGCGAGACCGAGTTGCTCCCGAATGCGATTGAAGAACCGTGATCCCAAATCATTTGACGCCTCGTTCAAGAGGTCGAGCGAAACGCGATCAGGATCGAGAACATCAGCGCCAGGATATCCGATCATCACGACCGCCTGTTGTTTGTTGCGCTCCTCAACGGCGCTCACCGGCGAGGCCGGCCCGACGGGCTTCGGCGGCTCGGACAAAGCCAGTTTGCCAGCGGGCATCGAACCAAAATCCTTTTCGAAGAGTTCAAGCACCTCTTCCGCCTTCACGTCCCCAAAGACGGCGATGACGCCATTCTGAGCGACAACATATTGGTCGTGAAACGCCTGCAAATCGGAGGGCGTAATCTTCGCCACGGACTCGGGCCGGCCGCTTCCCCGGAGAGCGTACGGATGGGCGCCGAACAGTTTTTCCCGCATCACGTTTCTCGCCACGGCGGTAATCTGCTCGTCCTCGGCCTTGATTGCGGCGATTTGCGCTCCCTTTTCAAGGTCGACTTCGCTCTGGGGAAAGGCCGGGTTCTGCAGCACGTCTGAGACGACGTCCAATCCCAGGGCCAGATCCGGTTTCATGACCTCCACGCTGACGCTGAAACTGTTGTTACCGCTGTCGGCGCCGATGCGGCCGCCGGCGCTCTCGATTTCCTCCGCCAATTGCGCGGCCGTGCGGTTGCTGGTCCCTTTGAGCATGGTCCGCGACAGCAGCCGGGTAATCCCGTTATTTTCGGGAGTCTCAGCGAGGAGACCCCCACGGAACGCCGCATAGATGGAAACCAGCGGCAGGGTGGAGTCCTCGCGAACGAGGAGACGCAAGCCGTTCCGGAGAACGAATTTCTTGACCTCCGAGCGTGGAGCCTCGGATTCCCGTTTTTCACTTTCCACGCCGGAGCCGCGAGGGTTGAGCGAAGTCACGTTCAGCCTGTCGGGCCGGAGATACTGCTGCGCTACCCGCTTCAGGTCTTCGGTGGTCACGCGGGCGATCGCGTTAAGGTAGTCCTTGCTAAAGTTTGTATTTCTCGTCAGAAGCCAATTGGAGCCGAGATCGGAGGCCTTTCCGCGCATGGTTGACAGGCTGGACAGTTGATTCGCCAGCATCGAGCGACGCGCCTTGTCCAGTTCGGCCTGCGAACCGCCGTCTTTTTTGATTCGCTCCACGACGGCCAGGGCCTGCATTTCCGCGGTGGATCGCTCAGCGGGATCGCAAAGCGCTTGAATCACGAAAACGCCGTCCGTCTGCAGCGAAAACATTCCGGCGTCGACGGAATGAACAGTATGTTGCTTTTCACGAAGCTCCTGGTTGAGCATCGAGCTGCGCCCGGAGCCCAGCACGTCTCCGAGCAACTCCAGCGCCGGCGTGTCGGGGTGGGTCAGCCCGGGAATGCGCCAAGCCAGCGAAAGGCGGGTCAGCTCCGTGGGAAATTCTTCATGGGCCTCGCGCCGGCCGATCTGTTCAGGTTCCTTCTCGACAAAAACCGGCTCCAAGGCGTGGCGGGGATAGTTTTTGAAGGCCTCTTCGAGCTGCGCGCGGATCTTCTCCGCGCTCACATCGCCCGTCACGACGAACGTCAGATTGTTCGGAACATAGCGGGTCTTGTAATAGGACATGACGTCGTCCCGCTTGAGTTGATTGTAAACATCGAGATACCCGATGACCGGATGGCGGAACGGACTCTCCGAAAAGACGGTGCGCAGCATCAGTTGGGAGCTTTGGCGGCCCGGATCGTCGAATCCCATGGCAAATTCGCGGCGGATGACCTCCTGCTCCCGGGTGTATTCATCCTCGGGAAGAGTGGAATTCATCACGGCGTCAGAAAGAATCGAGAGAGCCTCGGAGGCCCCGTCGGACGGCACATCGATCCAGAATACCGTCCGGTCGAAACTTGTATAAGCATTGATATAGCCTCCCCGATCCTGGATCTGCCGCGCGATGTCCCCGGCCTTCCGATCCCGTGTTCCCTTGAAAAGCATATGCTCCAGGATGTGCGAAAGACCGGCACCCATCCATTTGCCTTCGTTAATGCTCCCTGTGGCGCACCACGCCTGGACGCTTGCCACAGGGGCGCTGTGATCCTCATCAACGATCAGCGTGAGCCCGTTGTCGAAGGAAAACACCTGCGCGTGACTATCTGGCAGGACCGGCGCGGCGGGACGGGAATCCTTTGCCGGCGCATGAGTCAGAATCATAAGAAATAGGAAGAAAGCTAAATACGGCTTCATGCTTTCTTTCCGACAATCCCAGGGCCGTTTACGCTCAATTTCTCCGGCTCGGGAAGGAAAGGAAGCACAAATGCGTCAGCGAAATCATAGCCTCCGCGAAAGCTTTCCAGGGTGTCCTCGTCCGTTTTTCCGAAAACCCCGACGCGGACAAGGTTGAACACCATATTACCTACGTCCTCGGAAGAGCGAACCCCCCACTGCTCGAAAACTGTGATGGCCATGGGTCCGAACTCCTGCAAGCCGTGGATCCGGAATCCCTCCAGCAACTCGGCCGCTCCGGCGTGAGAGGAGATCTCCTTTCGGGTTTTCTTTCTCCGCTTTAGAGTGGCTTCCAGCGCGTCGCGCAAAAAGACATATGCCTCCACGTGATAGCGGGAGTCTTCTTTAAACAGCTTGTCCAGGGCCTCGTGAAATCCAATCGCCTGCATCATTGCCGCCCGGATTCAGCCGCCGCTTGCAAGGGAGCCAGCGCCCGGACTTGGCGCCACTGCCTCACTCCGAGACCAGCGCAAAATGCGAGCAGAACGACAGCCACCAGCAACTGCTCCCGGCGGGTTAGTGTAGACATCCCGCAAAAATAGCGAGGCTGGCTGTTCGTGCAAGTGCGCAACGTTACCAACCCCTCGCGTCCACGTCGTCCAGAGTCCGGCTAACGGCGTCGTTGCGGCGAAGGCCTGGCGAACTGCTCTCCAGATCAAGCTCCGAATCGAATTCCTTGCTTGGAGTATCCAGCCGGGCGGCTTCGAACCAGTTCAGGTAATCTTCCATCTCCTCGGAGCGCTTTACGACGGCCTGCTGGAGCTGCATGTTCTTGCGAATTCGAGCCTCGAGGCTCTTCCTCGGCTTTGCGGCGAGCCGCGCGGCAATCAAGCGATATTCCTCGACAATGGGACGCATCAAGGGATGCGCCCGCACTTCGAGGCGCAGCAAATCCTCCGCCTTTTGTCGAAGGATGTAGCGGCCGGAGGCGGCCCTTGCCAGGGCCTCCAGAGCCTCAGGCCCGGAAACAATCCCGGCCCCGGATCTTCTCGGATCGGCCGGAGCCGAGATTTCCAGGATCAGAGCAAGACGCTTTTGCGTCTCCCCAACTGGAAGCGGCAGGATGCGATTCGACGCCGACGCCTCGGCGAGAGACAGCGTCCAGAGCTTCGAAAGAACGGCGGGTCGCCCGGAAAGCATCGGAAACGCCTCCAGCAACCTGGAATCGTCAGCGGGATTAATGGAGGAAAGACCGGAGCAATATTCGGCCAGGTGCTTTGCGCCGTCGGGCGTGCGAAGAACCGCGCGGAGGAGACCCAGGGAGAGGGCGCGATAAATTGCCCGCGAGGTGGCGTCGAGCATCTCGGGACGCTCCTTCAGAAACACCTCAAGTTTGGGCGGGTTTCCTTGTTTCAATACCTGGTCGTAGAGGCCGGCGGCGACCCCTTCTTCGCGGGCCGTCACATCCTCGTAGAGCCCCTCGATGAGCCAGGAGGGCGGCTGGTGAAACGACTTCCCCGCCTTCGAAGGCAGATCCCGATAAGCATACTCGAGAAACAGGGCCCGATAGACTTCCAAGTCAAACTCGGCGCTTTGCAGCGACGAGACGTCCCGAACGTCGATTTGCACTTTGAGGGCGCCGCCGTCCCCTTCGTACAAGCCCGTGCGTGTTCGGGAGGAGTCCGGGCGCTGCAACGCCAATATTTGGACGACAATCGGCGATTTCCACTCATCGGCCAATCGCAGACGGCGAAGCCATTGGCTTTTCAAATCCTCGACCCTCCTGGCCAGGCGGGACCTTAGCGCGCGATCCGGATGATAGATCACGAATTGCTGGGAGGAGCTTACCGAACGCTGCAACGGCGCAACGCGCTCGGGCTTGGTTTGCCCCAGGGCGGTGAGCACTCCCAGGGACAGCGCAAAAACGAGCAATCGTGAGATCAACGGGGGACTGGCTTGCGGGCGTGCCAGCTCAGTTTGGCCGACGGTGGCGCAAGGACGACCTCGTTGGCTGTCTCCAGGACGGCCACGGCTTCGGAAGTCGAAGCGATGACCGGACGCAGAACAGTTTTGAGAAGCGGAACCAAACGAGCGCTCAGCGGCATCCGGCCTATGGCCCCGCCGATGGTTTTCAGGGTCATCTTCCCGGCGGACATTTCCGGCATAGTCGCCAGGCTCAAATAAATCGGCCATCCGTGAAATCGTTGCTCCACGAGAAAATCCAATTGCCCCGGCTTGATGATGACAAAGGCCCGCCCAAAGTCCGCCTGCAGTAGCTTCCCGGTCGCCGCCGGGTCCGGAACGATGCTTGATGCCAGATAATTATTGGCTTGTTCCTGGGTCACATCGATGGATCGGGCGTAGGTGCTCTCCGCGAACGTCTGCAACATTTGCAGCAGCCGGCCTGCCTGCGCTTCATCAGCCGGCTGAGCGGGCGGCACGCCGTCGGGTGCCCGGGCCATCTGAATAATGGCTGCCAGGATCGCGGCAAGAATCGCCGTAAAAATGATTCTCCGAATGAAGTGGAACAGTCCGCCTGCGATTCCCCGGCGCACCACGCGGCCGCGTGCTCGCGTCCCGGAAACGACTCGTTCTTTTCCAGCGTCTTTCGGGTCAACCGCCGATGTCCGCTCCAGCCGCGCGCCGCAATTCTGGCAGAAGGCGCGGGTCAGATCATTCTGGTGGCCGCATTCGGCGCACTTGATGCCGTTCACTCCTTGGAGGACTTCGTAGGTTTAGACGACTCGGGCGCAGGTTTGGCAGGCGTGGGCTTTTCGGAAGGCTTGGAAGTTTCGCCGGCCGGCGAACTTTCTTTTTTCGCGGCCTGTTTGTAGCCCTCACTCCTATAATCGGTTATGTAAAACCCGCTTCCTTTGAAAATCAGGCCCGCGCCGGTTCCCAGCAATCGCCGAACCTTGCCCTTGCCCCATTTTCGCATGCGGCAGAGAGACTCCGAGCAAACAGTGAGAGGAGCGTCCTTCATTGATTGGAAGATCTCGAACGTCTTCCGGCATTTCTCGCACTCGTATTCGTAGGTTGGCATCGTTAGAGAGTGCCACTATCGGGAATTTGCGCGTTTTGTGCAATGCTGACCTGCTCGCTTGACGTTTTTACAAAGCATGCTCTTTTAACACGCCCATGAACCCTCGGGGTCCGTTTTATCAGATTGCTGCAGCCTTGCTGGCGCTGATGCTTGGAGCGTGCGCCGGCTACGACCCGCGACTCAACAGCCGTGAGGTCAAATACCTCGGCACGGGCGGGCCGGTCATCGATCCCGCCACCAAGGAAAGCATGGCCCTAAAGAAGTCCTACTGGGATGACAGTGGCATTACCGGATCTCCTTCCATCGTCATCAATTTGAACAAGCAAACCGCTTCCTTCTACAAGGACGACAAACTTGTCGGCGTCTCGGCAATTTCCAGCGGCCGCGAGGGCTACGACACGCCTCCCGGCAACTACCAGATCCTCCAAAGAGACCTCAACCACGCGTCGAATCTCTACGGCGACTACGTGGATGCCGCGGGAAACGTCGTGGTGAAGAACGTGGATGTAAAAAAAGATCCCTGCCCGCCAGGGCTTAGCTTCCGCGGGGCGCCGATGCCGTATTTCATGAGAATCACTCCGAGCGGCGTCGGCATGCACCAGGGTTTCCTGCCCGGCGTTCCGGACAGTCACGGTTGCATTCGTATGCCCGAAAAAATGGCGAAACTCTACTGGGACAACGCGCCCTTGGGCACGCCGGTAACGGTGGAGCAATAGTTCCGCGTCAGCCGCGCGGCGTTTCTCTCAGAATGGCCTGCCTCGCTCTGAAAGCGGGGTGGACACCTCCCAGGTTTCGAACAGGGCTTCGGGAATCTCGCTTAAGAAGCGCGAGGGCCTTTGAAATGCCTCGCCATATCCCGCGTTCAACCTCATGTCTGGATAGGTGACGTAGAGTTCGTCCCTGCAGCGGGTGAGCCCCACGTAGAATAGTCTTCTCTCTTCCTCGAGCCCTTCCCGGGTTCCCGAACTGCGGGTGCTGGGAAACATGCCCTCGGTGAGCCAGATCAGGAACACCACTTTCCATTCGAGGCCTTTCGCCTGGTGAATCGTCGACAGCGTGATCTTTTCCGAACCGGCTTCGCCCTGAAGCACATCGGGCGTTTCCACCGCTCCAAGCAATGCGAGTTGAGCCAGAAATTCCTCGGCGTTATCAAACTGACGGGCGAATCCGGACAAGGTGTTGATATCCTCCCGCCTGGCTTCATAGTTTGGAAACTTGGCCTTCATGTAATCGTCGTAAATGGCAAACAACACGCTTTCGATCATCGCCGACGGCGCAACCGATCCGCCCGCGGGCGCCAATTCCAAGAGAGTGCTTATCAATTGCGTCCAGGAAGCCTGCGCTTTGGACGGAGGCCGAAGATCTCGAAGAGAGGCCATGTCGGGCCGTTCGTTGAGTTTTGCGCTGGCCTCGTTCCACAGAATTTCGGCGGACTTCGAGCCGATCCCCGGGAGGAGCTTGATCAAACGTTTGAACGCTATCTCGTCCAGCGGGTTCACGGCAAACCTTAGGAAGGCAGCGACATCTTTGACATGCGCTTGCTCGAAAAAGCGAAGGCCGCTGGTAATCGCGAAAGGAATTCCGCGGCGCGTGAATTCCAGCTGCACCTCCATGGAATGGTAATGGGCGCGATAGAGAACCGCCATTTCGTTCAACGCGACGCCCTCCTCGTGCAATTCAAGCACGCGTTGCGCAACAAAAGCCGCCTGTTGCGAGTTTGTCGAAAGAGGAACCAGAGCCGGCTTGATCTCTTGCCCCCGGCGAGCGGCACTTAGCCGTTTGGCAAATTGGCGTTCATTTGCCCGGATGGAGGCGTTGGCCACTTCAAGAATTTCCGGGACGCTCCGATAGTTCGTTTCGATCCGGAAGACCTGGGCCTCGGGATGCCTGGAAGGAAACCTGAGGATGTTCTCGAAATCCGCGCCACGCCAGGAGTAGATGCTCTGCGCGTCGTCACCGACAACCATGACGTTGCCGTGAACTCCGGCGATTGAATCCACCAGTTCCGCCTGGATGCGATTGGTGTCCTGATACTCATCGACCAGGATATGCTGGAATTGCTCCCGATAGAGTTCCGCCACGTCTTGCGCCGTTTCGAAGAGTTCCAGGGTCTTTGACAGCAGATCGTCGAAGTCCATCGCGTTGGTCTCCTTCTTGCGGGCCTCGTAGACAATCCGGACCCGGTCAATCTGCTCGGCGAGCGGGGCGAAATAAGGAAACTTCGCCCGGAGAACCCGGCCAACGTCCACCCGGGTATTCACCGAATAACTAAAAATGTCGGCGAGGACTTCCCCTTTTGGAAACCGGCGATCATTGGTGCGCAAACCCTCTCGCGCCACGATGCCGGAGATCATTTGATCCTGATCTTCGCGATCCATAATCGTAAACCCCTTCCTGAAGCCGACGCGCTCGGCGTGCCGCCTCAGGATACGATTGCCGACGGAATGAAATGTGCCTCCCCAAATCCCTTGGGAGCCTTGCGGGAGCAAGCCGGCAACGCGATCGAGCATCTCCCGCGCCGCCTTGTTGGTAAAAGTCAACAGCAGGATGCCTCGCGCGGGCACGCCTTGCTCGAGCAGCCAGGCCACCCGAAAAGTCAAGGTGCGGGTCTTTCCACTCCCCGCGCCGGCAATAACCAGCGCCAACCCTCGAGGCGAAGTGACCGCGGCCAGTTGCTGGGGATTGAGTTCGGCGGCGTAGTCAATTCCGGGAGCAATACCGGCCGGAACGCCCAGAGAATATCGCCTCGCCACCTACTCCTCGTCGTCCGGAATCGCGGACGGGGCGACGCGAAGCGACGCCAGCTGAGTCTCCCTGATCCCCAAACCGTAGGCGAGAAGCGCGGCAGACTCCTGCCAGACACGCGCCTTGCTGCCGCCCAGGACCACGGCGATCATGTCCTTTCCGCTCCAAGAGCCGCTGGAAATGAGGCAATGCCCCGCGGCGTCCGTATAGCCGGTTTTCATTCCGTTGCAGAAGGAGTAGGTTCGAAGAACCCGGTTCGTGTTTTGCAGGGGAATCGTCTTGCCGCTCGCGTAGTGGAACATGCAATGCCGAGTCTTGATGATATCCCGCAGCAGCGGATTGAAGTAAACAGCCCTGGCCACGCGAGCCATGTCGCGGGCCGTGGAGTATTGATCATCCGCCGGCAAGCCGTTCGGATTGACAAAATGAGAGGAATCGCCGCCCAGCCGGGTCATCCGTTGATTCATTTTCAACGCGAATTCGTCAATGTTCCCGGCGTTGTCGCGCGCCAGGGCCCGGGCCGCGTCGTTCGGACTTTTGATCAGCAGCGCCGTCAGCAACTGCTGTCGCGTATAGACATCGCCGGTCTTGAGATAAAGTTTGGTCGGAGCCGCAAACATATCCGATCTGTCGATCGTCACCGGGGCCGAAAGATCGCCCGATTCGGCGATGATGAGCGCGGTCAGCAACTTTTGCGTGCTGGCGACCGGGCGCCGCTCATTCTCATTCTTCTTGAAGATGACCTTGCCCGAATTCGCGTCGAAGAGAACCGCGGATTCGGCGGTGATAATCGGTTCTTGAGCCCGCAGAACCGGCAGCAAATACACCAGCGGAAGAACGAAGACCGCCAGCAGCATTTTCATCGCCCGGGAAAATAGCGGAAATCTTTTCAGGAATTAAGGATTTTTTTTCGCAAACGAATAGTGATGCGCTTGAGCTTGGCATCGTCGGGCGGACTCCAGGTCATTATGTCCGGGTCCTCCTTGAAAGCATTGTGCACGATATAGCGGTCGTAGGAATTGAGCGGCTCCGTCTGAAGCGGTCGTCCGGTCCCCTTGACCGCCTCGGCTAGATGGACAACTTTCGCGATGAGCGCATCGTCCCGCATAGCGCGATGGTGATCAACGTCCACCACCACGCGGGCGGCCTTGGGATTTCTTGCCTGTAGAATCCGGTTGAGCAGGAACTGCAGATCGTCGAGCGTCTGTTCGCGGCGCCCGATAAGGCGGTCCGCTTCGTGGGTGAAGATCTGCAGGACCTTATGCCCATCGCGTTCCTGCTCTTCGATTTCGAAGACGAAACCAAGATAGCCGAGCATCGTATCGAGGATGTCGCGTGGGGAAAGATTGCTCATGAAGCCGCTCGTCTTTTTCGTTTCTTTACGATGGCCGCCTCCCGCTTGGCGACGACGCTCTTTTTCTCGAGGGTGGGAAGCGGTTTATTGCGCGTAAGGTACAGCTGAACGATAGAGAAAAGATTCTGGGTTGTCCAATAGAGCGCGAGCCCGCTGGCGTAGTTGTAGCAAAAAACCAGGAAGATCACTGGCATGAAGTAAAAGATCCTTTGCTGCATCGCGTCGCCGCTTTTCGGCGATATGGCCATCTGCCAAATCATCGAACCGGCCATGACGATCGGCAGCACGTTGACCGGAAATCCCCCGATCCGGAAAACCGTGTCGGGCTGTGAGAGGTCCTGCACCCAAAGAAAGGAACTGTTGCGAAGCTCGATGGCGCTGCCGAGCATGGCGTAGAATCCGAAGAAAATCGGAATCTGGATCAGCATCGGCACGCAACCGCTGAACGGATTGACTCCGTACTCGCGGTAGAGCTTCATCACCTCCTCGTTCATTTTCTGAGGATCGTCCTTGTACTTCTCGCGCAGTTCCGTCATCTTCGGCGTAAGGAGCGACATCTTCCTCAATTGATTCGTCGCTCGGTTCTGGATCGGCCAGAGAAGTGTTTTGATGATGATGGTGAGGATGATTATTGCCGCCGCGTAGCTGTGAAAGACCCCGTTGAGCTTGTTCATCGTCCAGAGCAGGAACTCGCTGACGAAGCCGAACATTCCAAAATTCATCACCGCCTCCTGACCCCTGCCCAACTTGCGGAGCTGGGAAAGATCCTTCGGCCCGGCATAGATTTCGAAGGATTCCTCCAAGCTTTGTCCTGGGGTGAGTTGGAATCCCGGCATGCCTACGGCACCCTGAATGCCATAGACGGGAACCTCGTTAAGCCTGCGCGTGTCAAAGCGCGTCGCCGCGGCGGAGGTGCCTTTCGTCTTCTCGGCGGTCACGATGGTGCAGAAATACTGGCTCGCCACGCCCGCCCAGACGACGTCCTCTCTCGCTTCCTGATAGAGGGCGCGCGCTTCGCGCATTTGGATTCCCAACAAAGGCATTGAGCTGGCGTTGAACCAGTTCACGTCAATGCTCACAAACTTGGTCCCATGCATCCAATCGAATTTGGTATACATCGGCAAATCGTTGCGATGAATGGGGGCCGCTCCGCCGGTGCTGACGAAATAACCCTTTCGCTGCAGGTCGCTGTTTCCGCCGTTCCGAAAGATGAGTTGCATTCGAACGACGTAAGTGCCGTCCTTGGCCCCGCTCTGCGGCACGACGAAGCGCTTCGTGATCTCCAAGCCGTCGGGGTCCCTTTTCGTGAAGACGGCCTGGCCCGTCTCCGGGTCCGCTTGCATGGTAAAGCCGCCCCAGGCCTCAGCGGGTATCTCTCCCACCGCGCCGATGGGCATTGTGCGGCTGCCGTTCAGGGAGATCGCCTGCTTGTTTTCGCCGAGATGCAGAAGCAGCACGGCCCGTTCGATACCGCCCTTGTCGTTGCTGAAGACGTATTCGGCGTTGGGACTATGGAGGGTTTGACTTTGGGCCTCGAGGGCCGAGGACTCCTCCTTCGGCGGCGGCGTCAGCGCCGGCGCGACAGAAGGCGAAGGGCTGGCGGGGGCCTTCGCCGAAACGGCAGGAGGCTTCCGGCTGTAAGTCTTGACGTAGAACCACTGCCAGGCGGCGAGCCCAAGAACTGAGAGGATGACTGCGATCCAGGCCTTGCGATCCATGCTAATGGCGACAATTCAGCGTTTCCGGAACAGGGTCGAACCCGCTACCGCCCCACGGATGACAGCGGCCGAGCCGCTTGATTCCGAGAAGCAGCCCGCGCGCAGCTCCGTGCCGCTTCACCGCTTCCAGGCAATACTCCGAACAGCTCGGCTCGAACCGGCATCCGCACCCCCCTCCGCACATGGCGCGCAAAGCGGGGGATATCACCCATCGATAGACACGGATCAAAAAAATCAACAAGGCGCTCGTCATGTTCGCGTTGCCGAAGGCCGTGACCGCACACGAACGCCGCTCATTTTTGCCCAGACTGTCTGCGTGTCATGTTGTTCATCGAGAGCCGGACAAAATAGAAAGGCGCCGCGCGAGAAGCAACCATTCCTCGCGCAATTCACAGAAAGAGGCCTCCGCTGCCGCGCTTTTAGCGGTCGCGACTACCAGCCAGCCCGGAACAACCATCGCGCGGTGCAACCTACAAATCTCACGGAGTATTCGCCGTACCCGATTCCGAACCACCGCGCCGCCAAGCCGACGCGAAGTGATGAGCCCAAACCTGGCCATCTCCCCGGCCGATCCGGGCGCCGCGGTCAATCGCAATAGGCGGCCTTGCACCGAGCGCCCTTCGGCGCGCACATACGCAAACTCTCGGCCAAGGCGGACGCGCGCCCGTCGCGGAAACCGGAATCTTTCAGGCTTCGGTATGCCGGGCGTAGGGGATTTCGACACCCTTGGGCAGCAGGCGTTTGCGGCCGCGCTGGCGGCGGCGGCTGAGAATTGCACGCCCGCCCTTGGTCTTCATTCGGGCGCGAAAGCCGAACTGTCGCTTTCTCGTGCGCTTGCTTGGTTGATAGGTGCGTTTCATAAATCTGAGCGAATGGGCTACGCACGATACGCAATGCCCTTGTCACGTCAATGCGCTAAAATGCTTCCCGGGGAGCCGGGAAACCGGCCGTGGTTCCCGCGCCAAGTGACAGCCCCAACAATGGAACTCTCCGGCGTTTCTGTCCTATTGTCAGAAGGGATCGGTTACCGAAGGGCCTACTTTCGAAGCACCTCGACGCTTTGACAAAGTTCGATAAAGTCGTTCCAGCGAAGTTCCAAGTAAGGGTCCGTCTCCTTCACCTCCTGCAATGTCAGTTTGGCGATCTTTTCCTCGGTGCGTTTGATGTGGCGGCTCACGCGGCTTTCATGCCACTTCCAGAGACTGGCAACCTCCCTTTGGGTGACCCCGTGGATATGCACAAGTTGGAGCAGTATCAATTCCTCCACGTCGCAGGCCGTGAGCGCCCGGCGCAAAGCGGGCCCCAGAATTTCGACAATCGACGAATCGGATTGCGCGGCGCGGCTCGGCGGCTGCGACTCTTCGGTCTCAATCGCCAGCCGCTCCATCGCCCGCGCATGCTGCGTTTCACGCCTCTTGAGCGAAATCCAGCGATTCACGGAAATTGCCGTCAGCCACGATTTCAACGCGGACTTCCCGTTGAAGACGTGAAAAAGAGGGCGCGGACCCGTCAGACAGTCCGCCCAGAGCTGGGCGACGATTTCATCGATTTCATCCTTCGACGCGCCGTAAGAGGCAAGGACCTTGCTTAAAAATGGCGTCAGTCCCCTCTTGAGCTCGCTGATGGCCTCTTCGTTCCCCTCGAGGCATTTTTGCACCACATCGACGTCAGCAAGGACGGGCGCCTCTTCAATACTCATTTCTGCTATCTAACGGAATGCCTCGTCGGAAACACAAGGGAAAAACAATAAAATTCGCCACATGGTGACAATTTCTTTACAAGCCATGGAAGTCGAAGCGTAATGAGTACATGCGTGCCGAATTCAATGTTCTATTTCGGTTTCTCGAGCTCACTGAAGGTGAGGTGCAAGGCCGCCAGTCCGCACGCCCTCCACAACACGTGGAGAAACTGCTACGGGCTTTGCTATCGGGCGAACTCGATGCGGGAAAGCGGGTGGAGCTTTGCGAGGTGCTGCGCGACCAGCCAGGCTGGTTGACGTGGTTTGCCGAGCAGATCAAACACCGTCGAAAACCCCAGGCTCTTCGCAGTCGTGATTGCCACGTCGGTGAAACACCACTACCCACTGACCAAGGCCAGCCTCCTGGCGGGCAAACATACGCTCATTGAGAAGCCGATGGCTTCAAGTTCGGAGGATAGAAAGGCTGCCTTTCACCTTTCGAACCGTCCCTTAATCCCTCCATGCCCTCTCCGGCCAATCTGCGGAGAAGGGATTTCGCCAAAAAAGGGTCCACGTCAGGGTAAATCGATATTAACCTAGCGAGCATTCCGGAGAGCCAGGCCGCCGCAAAACTGCTTCCGGTCATCACTCGATGGCCGCCTTGCTTCCAAGGAACCCGGATCCCGGCGGCCGGGGCGGCGAATTCCACGATACGACCCGGCAAGT
The DNA here is from genome assembly GCA_963816855.1 of uncultured Verrucomicrobiae bacterium. GTDB lineage: Bacteria > Verrucomicrobiota > Verrucomicrobiia > Chthoniobacterales > Terrimicrobiaceae > DASTFP01. The sequence continues at coordinate 90,347 of CAWFMA010000020.1, forward strand.
GGCGTAGCCCCCCCTCGTTGGAAAGGGCGCAATCGACCCCCAGCACACTGGAGAGATGGGCTGGCCATTCAGAGACGTCGGCACTTCCGGAGGCTGCGACAACATGGATGCCCGAGAGAAGAGCGCTGTCCACCCATTCCTTGTAGAGGGGAAGATGCCCGGAGATGCCGCAGCCAAAACTGCAGTTCAGCACTTGGTAGCCAAGCGCAATGCAGCGCCTGGCGGCGACAGACACCTGGGCGGTACGGGCGCTCAGGCTCGATCCGAGAACCCGGAAACTTCCTATTTCGGCTTTCGGAGCGAGCTTCCAGATGATCCCCGCGACCGCGGTGCCGTGCCCATACAGATCCTCGCCACTGCCGGGCTGGAAGTTCCCGTTGGCCTCTGACACGAGGTCATCATGGAGATGCCGGCCAGAAAAGTAAGGATGGGACGTTTCAATTCCCGAGTCGAGAACTGCCACTCGGACTCCCCTCCCGTCTCCCCGTTCCATGGCTTCGGCCGCCTGCGCCGGGCTGATCCACGCTCTCATGCGGCCTGAACGAGTCTCTCCACTTCGCGAACGGCTTCAGTAACAACCGCGAGATCCGCCGCCGAAAACGGCGGGGGTTCAGGAGCCCCCGAATCCACAGGCTTCAATCGCACGCAGGAAATTCCGCCATGAACGGCATCCGCAAACCGCAGCGGGACGGCAATCATCGCGCAAGTCAGCACCCCGAGGCGCCGATCCAGCGTCGGATCTTGTTGGGCATTCTGGTAGACAGCATTCTCACAAATTCCCTGCTCGGTCACACAAATCAGGCTCATGAGTCCCGCTGTCAACGGCTGACGGTGGGCACCGATGAAGCGTTCCCCATATGGCCCCGAGCTCCACACCGGGACGAGAGCTTCTTCCTTTTCATCCAAAAGCCAGATAGTACCCTCGTCTGCTCCGACGGCACTAAACGCCTTTGTCAGCACGCCGGCAATGCTCTGCGTGCACTGAAGGTGATGCAGATCCAAAAGGGCCGCTATAACGGACTGAGTCAATGTAAGAGGTGGCGTCGTCTCCAGGATTCTTCTATCGAAATATCCGGCTCATTGTCTACGTTGAAAAACCGTCTCGTTGGCTCGCGAAACCCGCGAAAAATCAGGAAACGCTACCCAGGAAGTGGAAAGTCGGCGAAACCAAGGCTCGATCCAATCACGGACTGCTGCCGTCACGGGTAACGCGTCTCAAGGCTTTCTTACTGTCGCCCAACGAATTATGGATCTTTCCTCTTGACGGAGGTTGCTCTCTTCCGCGGACGGCGCGAGCCTTCCGGGCGCCCATGCAAGCCGGAATCCCTCATTCTTTGATCTTTGACAGACTCTTGAAGTGCGCTTGGAAGAGTTGGCCGACGGCGGAGAAATCGATACAGGAGAGCGCCAAACTCCTCTGTTTCTTTCAAGAAATACGTTCGCGTCGATCCGTTCGTTCAGCCAAGTAACAGGATTTGAACGAGTTACGCACCGATGCGAGAAGAATACCGAGGGTCGGAAATCGCCCCAAGCTTGCGCACGGAATGGCACATTTTCCGCTTGTCACGCGAGATTATTCACAAGGATCCGCAAATTCTGACATTTGGCGCGTAGCTAACCTGTGGGAGAAATCGCCACGCTCCAGAATCTCAGGCGTCAGGTTCACTGCCGCAGGGCCTTTGCGCTCTCGAGCCATTTAAGCGATTAGTCAGGCCGAATCATGAAAGTAAGCGAAAACCGCCATGCTTCTGGGAGACGCTTGCCGACCAATCAACGTCGCCTCCGGGGGGCGGAAAAGCCTCCCTCCGTGGCGGATCGGGGCACGGGCTGCCCGCGGGGTTGCAAAACAACTGATCCGGGAAGTGAAGACAATTGCGCCTTGGGACTCGATGACTTCATTTTCCTGAGCGACGGCAACAGCTGCCGGCTGATCCGGACATCGGACATCTGGTTTCTCGAATCCGCCGGAGAGCAGACACGCGTCCACGTGGCTGATGGTAATGTTCTCACCAAGCGTCCCCTCCACGACTGCGAAAAGAGGCTCGACCGTGCCACTTTCTTTCGCGCCACGCGCGATTATGTCATCAACCTGACTCACGTGAAGCAAACGCGCTTGCTCGACGCCTCGCGCGTTCTCTTCGTTCTTCCAACCGGACAAGAAGTCATCGTTTCCGGCCCGCAGAACGCTCTCTTCCGCAAGATGCGGGCCCTCTGAGCGCCTTTGTCTGCAAGCCGCAGTCGCCTCTGCGTATAAGGAGTGGAGGCAGTTACGGCCAACAACCAACTGCTTCCGGCGCGCTCGTCTTCCAGGCCGAAAAGAGGCCAAGATGAAGCGCGGACCCATTGGAGCGTTGGCCTTGACCAGCCCGACCCTTGGGTCGACGCAGAATCATGCAAACTCACTCAGAGCTATCTCCGAAGAAAAGCTGCGCCAGAAATGAGCCCGGCGACCAAGGGCGGCAGCTTGTTCGAATGGAGGCGACCGCTTGCCAGACGTTAAAACCCTTGACCGAACCCTTTGCCCGTCAATCACATTTCATTTTGCGCAACACCAAACTTCGCATTAGCGTCGGCCCGTGTTTGAAAATTGGGCCAACGAAACGATTCCTCCCCCGCGCTGAAGATTTTCGCGATCCGACCGGCAGCACCAAGCTTCCGAGTCCATCGGCAAGCCAACACCATCTGTATCTCTACTCGGCATTTGACTCTGCCGATAGGCTTTTATAACGCCATGAAGGCGAAAAATGATCGAAAAGGTTTCAGCTCTACCGAAGAGCTGCCCAATCCTGCAGAAAGCGGGACGCGGGTCGACGTGAACGCGGAACAAATGGGCGTTCAACCCGACGGAGGGGAAGTTCTTTACGAGCTCAACGGCGACCAACCGTTGAAAAATGACGACTTTGTCGTCCTGACCGACAACATCAAGTGCTGTATCCTTCGCATGTCGGATCTTTTGCGCCTGGAAGCCGAGGGAAACTATAGCCGGGTTTACTGGATTGGCTCCTCGATGCTTATCCGCCGGCCGCTTCGGGATTGTGAAAAAAGGCTCGACAGGTCCAAGTTTTTCCGCGCCAGGCGGGACTGCATCGTCAATCTCGAGCACGTCAAGCACACCCGGATCGTCGACTTGATGCGCTACGTCTTCGTACTCCAGGACGGCACCGAGGTGACCCTTTCGCGCCGGCAAAGCCTTGTCCTTCGCAAGTCGCGCGCGCTCTAGGCCGTCTCGAAAGCTGAGTTCGGGCTGTCATTGCCCTTACTGGGTTCGGCTTGCAACAAATTCACTATCGCCGCAGAAATTGCGAAGATGTGCTGGAGGAAATCTAACGGCTCCCCCGCAGACCACGTCAGGACAATGTGGGGTGAAGACCCTATATACGGCTGAGTAGTACGATGCGAACTAGCTTGAAACGCCCACACTCGATGCCCTGTCAATACAGAGAAAGAAAACGCAACGATCAGTCTTCAAGACCACGCCAGGCATGCGCGGCAAAGCGCCCCTCGCAAACGCGCGTAGCCTTTTCGGAACTTCGATCGAACGGTACAGACCCTACCTTACACACCTACCGTTCATTAATCCTAGCATCCATTGGCCCCCTTATTTCGATTGCCTATCACATTTCCCTTCCAGTTTGCTAACCTCACGCGTATATAAGGCACTGCAAAGTTTCGGAAAGGTAACAAATCATCAGGGCATTCAAAGCAAGCTTTCAACTCATCATGTATGGAGTCGAGGATACGGAATTGGGTTACTGATTGTTAGAGACTGGGAGAACTGAACGCGTTCGTTCTCAATTGCATCCTCCTTTTAGCATATTGACCGACGCGGCTGGCCCGCACTTCCGCGCTTCTCGCTGCAGGTCTGGTTTCGAGGCAAGCCAGCACCGTTGCCGCGATCGAAAAGGCGAAGGCTGAGTTGAACAACGCCCTGACGTTCGGCAAATGAAGGCTGATTTGATGCGGCAGCGTGTCGGACTCCTCGCTTAGCGGCGACAACACTTTCCCAAATGATTCTGTCAGTTCATCGATGGGAGTTCATTAGACTTAGGTCCCTGACCTCAACTTTCAACAAAACAAGACTTTCTTATTGTTTCAGTCGGCCCAGGCCTACCTAGCAAAATAACTTTATGAGTACGCGTTCAGCTCAGAACCGCGCCATGATAAATGGAAGCACCCATAACTTTGCTCAGAATCATTTATCGGACATCTCCTTTCGAGATGGCGCTACTCAGCTACCCTTCGTTTCTCCGGCCCTCACCGAACCGCGAATCGCGACCACGGCCCCTGATTCTTCCGGGAATCTCCAGTTCGATGTGGGCACACCAACGGACGCCGACAGCGTGCCTCGAATTCCCGGCTGGAAACGCCTGCTCGATGTTCTCTGCATCTGGATCACTTTTCCCCTCTGGATAGTGGTCATGGCTCTGGTCAGCGCCTGGATCCTTCTTGTCTCACCGGGACCTCTCCTGTTTCGTCAGGAACGTGTCGGCTACCGCGGGCGACGTTTCAGGATTTTGAAATTCCGAACCATGAGGGTCAACGTCGAAACGCAAAGTCATGAGGGGTATTTCGTGCAGTTGATGCAGGCCGATTGCCCGATGACCAAACTGGACACATGCGGTGACCGGCGTCTCATACGCGGAGGGCGACTTTTGCGCGCGTTAGGATTGGATGAACTGCCCCAGATCTTCAATGTGCTTTGCGGCGAAATGAGCCTGGTCGGCCCCCGCCCCTGCACGCCGCATGAGTTCGAGCGTTATCTTCCGAGCCAGAAGCAACGGGTGAACGCCCCGCCGGGTCTCACCGGTTACTGGCAAGTTAATGGGAAGAATGCGACCACATTTAGTCAAATGATTGCCATGGATATTCATTATGGCAAGCATATGTCGCTTTGGTTGGACCTTATGATCATTGTGAGGACGGGTCCCGCAATTGCAAAACAAGTATTTGAATCTCTGACCCGAAAAACGGGCGCTAAAGTACGGCCGCTTCTTGAAAAGTGGCCGCTTGGTCGATTGCGGTGCTGGGCATCGCGCTTCGGGAGAAGAGTTCGCTAAGAAGAGTTAAGAGAAATACATAACATGAAAAATCCAGTCTCAGTGGGCGTGGTCGGGTGCGGATATTGGGGTCCCAACCATATTAGGAATTTTAGGACGCTGCCAACCTGCGCGCTTAAAGCAATGTGCGACGTAAACGAAGGCCGCCTGAAGCACCTTAAGGCCTTGTACCCCGAAGTCGAGGGCTTGACCGACTATAACCACATGCTGAATGGCATCGGTCTTGACGCAGTCGTGATTGCCACGTCGGTGAAACATCACTACCCACTGGCCAAGGCCAGCCTCCTGGCGGGCAAACATACGCTCATTGAGAAGCCGATGGCTTCAAGTTCGGAAGAGTGTGAAGAGCTGATAGACATTGCCAACCGCCAGGGTCTTGTGCTGATGGTCGGCCATACCTTCCTCTATTCCTCCGTGGTTCGGAAGATCGTGGATATTATTCAGGCTGGTGACATCGGCGATATTCGCTACATCAACTCACGACGCCTCAACCTTGGGCTGTTCCAGAAGGACATCAACGTGGCGTGGGATCTCGCGCCGCATGATATCTCGATCATCTTGCACATTCTCGAAGAGTTTCCCCTCTCGGTGAATTGCCAGGGCAACGCCCATGTGACTCCGAACATTGCGGACGTGACGAATATGTCGCTGACTTTCCGGCACAAGCGCTTTGCGAGCATTCAGAGCAGCTGGCTCGAACCGAGAAAAGTCCGCGAGATGACCATCGTGGGCACCCGTCGAATGATCGTTTATGATGATCTGCAAACGCTGGAAAAGATTCGCATCTACGATGTCAGGGTGGAGCGTCCGCCGCACTACGACACCTTCGCCGAGTTCCAGTACTCCTATCACTACGGGGACAGCTATATCCCGCACGTGAAACAGGAGGAGCCGCTCAAGGTGGAGGGCCAGCATTTTATCGACTGCATCCAGGGGGGCATGAAGCCGTTGACCGGAGGACGGCAGGGACTCGAGTTGGTCAAAATCCTTGAGGCCGCCTCGGCGTCCCTGGAAGACCATGGCACCCCGATAACGTTCGCCCGCCCGCATGAGGCGCTGCCCTCCTTTGAGCGCAAGCAATCCCGGGACGTGGCCTACGCAGAGCCGGTGCCCGCGTGAACGACACATCCTCGGACTACAAGCGCATTTCGAACGATGTAAGGCTTGGTCGCAACGTGCAGATTTACGCCTTTGTAAATCTGTACGGCTGCGAAATCGGAGACGAGACCCGGATTGGCACCTTTGTTGAGATTCAAAAGGGCGCGAAGATCGGTCCTCGTTGTAAGATATCGAGCCACACCTTCATTTGCGAAGGTGTCACCATAGAGTCGGAGGTGTTCATCGGGCACGGAGTGACCTTCATCAACGATCGCTATCCCCGTGCAACGAGCGCATCCGGGCAACCTCAAACGGAAGCCGACTGGAGCGTTCAGAATACCCTGGTGAAGAAAGGCGCTTCGATCGGTTCTGGCGCGACCCTTTTGGGTGGCATTACCATCGGAGAAAAGGCCATCATCGGAGCCGGGAGCGTGGTTACCAAAGACGTTCCGCCCAACACGGTCGTCGCAGGCAATCCCGCGCGAGTCTTAAAACGTCTTCAATAACAATACGGAAATGAAAGTTCCTTTTCTTGACATCAATGCCCAAAATGCGCCGCTTCGCCGCGAATTCAGCGCTGCCATCGAAGAAGTGATCGATACCGGAGCCTTCGCTGGAGGGCCGTTCGTCGAGCAGTTCGAGGAAGATTTTGCCAGGTTTTGCGGCTGCCATCACGCGATCGGCGTGGGAAACGGTACCGACGCCCTTTGGGCGGCCTTACTCGCTTTTGGAGTTGGCCCTGGAGATGAAGTTGTCACCGTTCCCAGCACCTTTATGGCGACCGCAGAGGCAATTACCTATTGCGGTGCGCGACCGGTCTTCGTGGACGTTGATGAGCGCACCTACACGATGGACCCGTCGCGGCTCGAGAAAGCGATTACCAAAAAGACCAGGGCGATCATTCCCGTTCATCTTTTCGGCCAAACTGCGGACATGGATCCGATTTTGGAAATTGCCCGCGCGCACAAGCTTCCCGTGATCGAGGACGCTGCCCAAGCTCATGGAGCCGAGTATAAAGGCCGCCGAGCAGGCTCTCTCGCAGACGCAGGTTGCTTTAGCTTTTATCCGGGAAAGAATCTCGGCGCTTTTGGCGAAGCCGGCGCGGTCGTCACCGACAACGAGGAACTGCAACGAAAGATCCGGGTCTTTCGCGATCATGGGCAGACTCGGAAATACCACCATACGATGGTCGGATGGAACTGCCGGATGGACGGAATCCAGGGGGCTGTTCTCCGCATCAAGCTTCGGCACCTGGAGCAGGCCAATGCGCTGCGGCGCACCCACGCGTCGCGATATGATCGCGCACTCGACCGCGTGAAGGGTGTGGTAACTCCCTTTAGAAGTCCCGATGCGCTGCACGTTTATCACATTTACGCAATTCGCGTTAAGCAAAGGGACGAGGTCATCAGGCTCCTCGGAGAAAAGGGCATCGGGTGCGGGATTCACTATCCGATTCCCGTTCATCTTCAGGAAGCTTACTCGAATCTCGGATATCAAGAAGGTTCGTTCCCCATCGCGGAGCGGGCCGCCAGAGAGTTCGTTTCCTTGCCGATGTTTCCGCAACTCACCCCCGCGCAAGTCGATATCGTCGTGGAGGCCGTCAAGGAAGTTGTCGGACTCAACGATTTGAACTCCGAGAACTCCCCGCGGCATCCCGTAGCGGCATGACTGGCCTGGCCCTCCCGACGATCTCTGAAAGATTCGGCGCGCCCGCGGCTCCATCTACCCGACGGCTTCCCTCGCGAACGTGGGAAGCAAACGTGGTGGATCCGACGACCGATCCGGATTGGGACGCGCTTGTCGCTTCGCATTCCGACTCGACTTTCTTTCACAGCGCCGCGTGGACCAAAGTGTTGTGCAAGACGTACGGGCACAGGCCGGCATCGCTGCTTGTTTCTAAAAACGGGGAGCCTGCCGCCCTGGTTCCTCTCCTGGAAATAAACAGTCCCTTTACGGGACGAAGGGGCGTTTGTCTCCCGTTCACTGACCTTTGCGAGCCCCTCTTTTTTCGCGAATGCGATCCCGGCATGGTTCACCGCCTGCTTCGCGAATTGGCTTCCAGTCGGAAGTGGAAGTTCTTCGAAATTCGGGGCGGAAAGGTCGCTCGACGGAGCGCGCCGCTCCTTCGATCACATTTTACGGGCATACGCTCGATCTTCGGGGTGGCGCGGAGGCGCTTTTCGCGGGCTTCGACAGCTCAGTTCGGCGAGCGATCCGCAAGGCGCAGCGCTCGCATCTGGAATTTCAAGTAAGCCACTCCGAGGAGGCTGTCCGCAGCTTCTACGACCTCCACGCCCAAACACGCAGGAGGCACGGCCTTCCGCCGCAACCCTTTTCATTTTTCCTGAACATCTACGAGCTGATCGTTAGGTCCGGGTCCGGGTTTGTGGCCCTGGCGCTTCACAGAGAGCGGCCGGTAGCAGGGGCGCTGTTCCTGCACAAGGGAACCAAGGCCATCTACAAATTCGGGGCCTCGGACGACAAATTCCAACACCTCCGTCCAACCAACCTGGTCTTCTGGGAGTCGATCAATCTGCTTGCGCGGCAAGGGTTTGAGAGCCTGAATCTTGGCCGCACCGGGCTCGGAAACCAAGGTCTGCGTCGCTTCAAGTTGTCATGGGGCAGCACCGAAGAGACGATCAAGTATTTCCGATTTGATTCCCGCACCAATGATTGGACAACCGCCCGGGACAACGCTTCGGGGTTTCACAATGCCGCCTTCGCGAGATTGCCATTAGCCCTGAACCGGCTCATGGGAGCTCTGATCTATCCGCACCTGGACTGAACGTTTCTCCCTCAATTAGTTTTCCAAAAACCGCCATCATAAAATGTCACAACCAAAACCACCAAGCACAGCCGTCCAGCCTGAATCTGCAGGACATTTTCTACGTGCTCTTCAGGCACAAGTGGAAGATCATCACATGCTCGCTGATCGGCCTGTGCGCCGCGGCGGCAGTCTTCTTGCTTTATCCGACCGTTTACGAATCCCAAGCCAAACTGCTTGTGCGGTATGTGGTGGATACGGAGTGCCATCGACCAGGTCGATTCCAAAGCGGCAACCGGTCCTGCGAGCGAGAATCTTATCAATTCCGAAGCGCAGATTCTGACCAGCTGGGATCTTGCGATGCAGGTTGCAAGCGCGGTGGGCGTGGATCGATTGGTTCCCGGATCTCAAGGCACGCCGGATCTATCGCTGGCTGCGCGCAATATTCAGCTTGGGCCTAACCGTGCACCCGTTCCCGGGACGAATATTATCCAGGTCTCGTACAGGAATCGAGATCCCGAGCTCGCCACGACTCGTTCTAAAAGAGCTGGTAACACGCTACTTCACGAAGCATCTGGAGGTTCATCGATCTGCCGATGCATTCAATTTCGTGAGCCAGCAGAGCGACGAGGTGCGCGCACGCTTGAGACAGACCGAAGATGAGTTGAAGAGGCTGAAGGATCAAGGCCGGAGTGATTTCCCTAGCGGAAAGCACGACCAATCTCAATGCGGAGTTGGCAAAAACGCGCGAAGCTCTTAGCGGCGCCGAGACCGAACGTGCAGAACAGCAAGCCGTTCTTCGGGAAATGGAGAAGCCGCTTCCCGGCCAGGACGTTAAATCTCAAAACGGCATCTTCCGTTGCGAGCACCGAGGTTCTTCAACAATATCAGAACATTATTGCTCGTCTTGCATCCCTGCGGGAAACCGATTTGGATCTCGTTTCGCGCTACGCACAAAAAACGAGCCAGCCGTCGATCCTCGATGAGATCCAGCGCACGAGACAGGTCCGGTCGCAGGACCGATCAATTGACCGCCGACCGCGCAGCCCGACAGAATTGCGCCCCGGCCGACGGCCTTTGTGGGAGCGGATCGGGACGAGGCGCAGTCTCTCGCCCGTGAAAGGTATCGGCGGCAGAACGATAGCGGTTTCAGTTATCAGGGGACCAAGAAGAGCTTCGACACGCTCGTGAAGGAAGCAGAACAGGAGCTTATCAAGCAGAAGATCGACAAGTCGCTCATCTACAAAGCATCCGACGACGAACTGGCCCGCTTGGCGCAACTTCAGACGCTCAATCAGCAGCAGATTGATAATCTGGAAAAACAACGAAAAGAGTTGGAACAGAAATATCCTGGCCTTGCGGCGACGCTTCCAAGCGCGCGTCCCGAAGAACTCCAGGCTGACAGATCTGCCGAGCGCGCAGCGCGTGACCGCACTCGCCGCAGAGCAAGCCAAGCTGGCGGGCATAGCCGCCCGAATCGAGGTTCTTGCTTCGCACCTCGATGATGTTCGCAAGCAGAATCCAGCAACTCTCTGAGATTGCCCCTCAAATCGAACAACTTGAAAGGACGAAGGAAATCGAGGAGAACAACTACAAGTATTTTCAGGCGAGTCTCGAGAAGGCGCGCATCGACGAAGCTTTGGATCCTTCGAAAATGCCAAATATCAGCGTCGTGCAAAGTCCTTCGATTGCCATGAAGACCAGCCGGGAGGTGAAGAAGATTGTGCTCGGATTGGCGGGCGGCGGTATTGCTCTCGGCCTGGGCTTCGCCTTCCTGATCGACCTGATGCTGGATCGCACGGTGAAACGTCCGCTCGAAATCGAGATGCTTCTGGGCATGCCGCCCATGCTTTCGATTCCCTACTTCAGAAAACTCAAAAGCTGGACGCCGCGGTTGCCCGGAAAGAGCTCTACTGCTCTTCAGAAATATCGGGACCGATCGCCTGAGCCGTGGGAGCCGGGTCATTTCATCCGGTCCTTCGCCGAGGCGGTGCGAGACCGGCTAATCCTGTACTTCCTGCTCAATCGGTTGAACCACAAGCCGAAGCTCGTCGCGGTGACCGGCTGCTCGGAAGGCGCCGGGACTTCCACGGTGGCGGCCGGACTTGCCGCTGCCCTTTCGGAGACAGGCGAAGGAAAGGTTCTTATTGTGGACATGAATATACGGGGCCCGGAAGTGCATCCTTTCTTCCGTGGAACGCCCGCATGCTCGCTGACCGAAGCTTTGGTCGGCGCGCCAGCTCCGGCTGGGGAGAACCTCTATCTGGCGGTTGCTGCGTCCCCGGACACGCCCGATGCCCAGATCATTCCCAAGAAGTTCTACGATCTGGTGCCTCATCTCAAGGCCAGCGACTTCGACTACATTATTTTCGACATGCCGCCGCTGAGCCAGACGAGCATTACGCTTTCGATCGCTGGTCTGATGGACAAGGTTTTGGTCATTGTGGAAGGGGAAAAAAGCAATCGAGACTTCCTGAAGCGCGCGTATGCGGAACTTCTTGCGTGCCGCGCCACGGTGTCCGTCATCTTCAACAAGGCCAGCTCGTACACTCCAAAGTTCCTCGGCGCAGCGGTCTGAATCGGAGTCAGATCATGGGTCAGATGTCGGCGAGATCTCCCGATGAGACTAGAATTCAGCCGAAGATCTTGGATGTTTACCAGAAGGCGTACAAGTCTCGCAATGCGAATCTTTGAACTAAGTCGAACGTTTCCTCTTGAGGAAGAAGTTCGCTCTGACGAGTCAAATTCGCAGGTCCTCGCGTTCGTATGTTGAACCGGCGTAAGGCATGGGCAAAGCGTCGATACGAAGCGCATTTTGTTAGCAAGCTAACAGGATTGCGATGGAGAAAATAGCGAAACGGAGTCATCCTTGGATTTCGCGAGGGACTGTCGATACGTCACACCGAACAGCACAAGGATTGGCGCTCTTTCACGGGAGGTTGGCAAGATCTGTGGACGCATGATCATCAACCGGCGTAGCCGATTTCTGACACGACCGACCTCGAGCACTGCCGTTTCCGCCAGCATTTCCACTGCTTCCTGTCCCCGCTCATCTTTTCGTGCAAGCCTGGCGGTAGCTCCTCCGTAGAGTAAGGGAAAGCGGTCAGGCGTGCTGCGCTCGCTCCGGAATAGAAGAATCGTTCCGAGTGGCATCGGAAAGGCACTCACGCGGATCGAAAGCGGGCTTCTGCAAAGCCACGGCCAATGACCAAGGGCGGTAGCTTGTTCGAATTCAACGGCTTATCGGCTCTTCCCTCGGATCTCGATTTCACCTCTGACGTTTGATTCTGGCCCGCTTTCTTCTCCGCTCGCTTCGCCTTTCCTGAGATGCTCTTCAACCGCTTTTATTTCTCGGTCAAGCCGTTGATCCCAAGGCCGATCCGTCTGGCCGTGCGCCGGTGGCTTGTTCAGCGCAAACGGCGGCACGTTCAGGACGTCTGGCCCATCATGCCTGGCTCGGAACGCCCTCCGGAAGGCTGGACTGGTTGGCCGGACGGTAAACGGTTCGCTTTTGTGCTGACCCACGATGTCGAAAGGCAGGAGGGACTGGATCGGGTCAAGGAACTTGCTGAACTCGAGATGGAATTGGGCTTTCGCTCTTCGTTCAATTTCATCCCCGAAGGCTCGTACAAGGTGCCGTCCGATCTTCGCGACTGGTTGACAGATCGCGGCTTCGAGGTCGGTGTCCACGACCTGAATCACGACGGTCACCTTTTTTCCTCGCGGAAGGTTTTCGACTCAAGGCTCAACGGATCAACGATTACCTGAAAGAATGGGACGCGGTCGGTTTCCGCTCCGGCTACATGCTTCGAAACCTTGACTGGATTCACGATCTGGATATTGCCTACGACGCCTGCACCTTCGATACCGATCCTTTCGAGCCGCAACCCGACGGCGTCGGCACGATCTTTCCATTCTGGGTCCCGAACCAGGCCTTGAGGTCGTAAGTCAGAGGTCAGCTCGCCACCTCGGCTGTCAACGCTCAACCATCCGCGAGCGGATATGTCGAGCTTCCTTACACGCTTCCTCAAGATTCCACCTCGTTCCTGTTGCTACGCGAAAAAACCGGCGATATCTGGAAGACGAAAGCTCGACTGGATTGCCGACCACGGCGGGATGGCTCTTTGAACATTCATCCGGACTACATGCGAGTTCGGCGGCGGCGCTGCCGTTCGAGCTTTCCAGTTCGGCTTTACGCAGACTTTCTTCGGTACCAGGTCGAGATATGCGGCGTCAGTTCTGGCACGCGACTCCCTCGCGAGGTCGCGGCATGGTGCGTGAAGGACCAACCGTCGAAACGCAGGGCGACGTTAGGTTCGTCCGAACCGCTGTTAGTTCCGGCTTAACCAAAGCGCAAAAAGGAATCGATTGGCGGCGTAATTCGCTGGCTCAACGCTCTTCTCAAATTTGATGACTACAAACGTCAAAAGTTCGGAAACGATTGAAAGAATCGACGCACTCGCCGGAAAACATGCTGCAGTCGTATTGTTTTCCCACTATCCGGCCGACCCCCGACCTCGTAGAGCCGCCGAGGCGATGATTCGTGCGGGGATGAGCGTCGATCTGATCTGTCTCAAGGGCGAAAGCGAATCTTTGCGAGAAACTGTGAACGGCGTCAACGTTCTTCGCCTGCCTATCCCAAAGACGCGCGGCGGGAAAGTTGCCTATTTAGTGCAATATTCGGCATTCGTTGTCGCCTGTTTCATCCTTCTGGCTTTTCGCAGTCGTCAGGAAGAGTCACGCTGTAGTGCACGCGCACAATATGCCGGACTTCCTGGTTTTCAGCGCGTTGATTCCGAGGATCTTGGGATCAAAAGTCATGCTGGATCTCCACGATCCCATGCCGGAGCTGATCCAAAGCATTTACGGAGTCCCTTCAAACCATTGGCTGGTGAATTTGCTGATTCGACTCGAACGATGGAGCATCGGCTTCGCCGATCTGGTCATAACTCCAAACACCACGTTTCGAGATCTCTTCGAAGCGCGCGGATGCCCTGCGGGGAAAATTTTGATCGTCATGAATTCGCCTCAGATTGAACTGTTCGATCCCAGTCGATTCGAGCCAAAACCCTCTCCATTTGAAAAGGAGAGATCTTTTCAGCTGATGTATCACGGACTTCTGGTGGAGCGTCACGGTCTCGAGACCGCCATCAGAGCGGTTGCAATGCTTCGCGACGACATTCCGGGACTTCAGTTTCACATTTACGGAGACAAGACTCCCTACATGGCCAGGATGACTGAGTTAGTCACGACTCTCGGTCTCGAGAAAATCGTCCTTTATCACGGTTGCAAATCGCATCACGAGATTGCGAAGGCTCTTGCCGCCATCGACTTGGGGATCATTCCCAATCGGCGTAGTCCCTTCACCGAGATAAACATGCCAACCCGGATTTTCGAGAATCTGGCTATGGGGAAAACTGTGGTGGTTCCAAACACTACCGGAATCAGGGATTATTTCAGCAAGGATCAGCTGGTATTCTTCGAGCCTGATAACGTGGAGAGCCTCGCTCAAGCGATTCGATGGGCCTACCTCCACCCGCAGGAAGTTGAGCAGATGGTCCTTAGGGGTCAAGAGGTGCTCGATGCCCACACATGGCAAAGGGAGCGGATAGGCTTTCTGAAAGGACTGCGGGATTTAATCGGTGGTGGCCAAGAAGCAGCTTCCGACGCTTGCACGCCCAAACAGTTGAAACCAACCGCCGAATTGCCCGTAAGTGAGCTCTTTCCGACCGTTCATAAGCATTCTAGATAATGACTAAACAAATAAGCTACGTAGTGGTCACCCCAGCGCGCGATGAAGCCAAATACCTCTCGCTTACGATCGACTCTTTGGCAGCGCAATCCATTAAACCCGCGCGCTGGGTCATCGTCAACGACGGGTCAAAAGATGAGACCGGGCTGATCGCCAGCGAAGCTGCCAAATCGCACGGTTGGATCACGGCCGTGAACCGTATTGACCGCGGATTCCGCAAGGCGGGAGGAGGCGTCGTCGACGCCTTTTACGAAGGGTATCAGTGCGTCGTCGAACTCGTTCACAACCAATTCGTCGACGATCTTGGCGCACTCAGGCGCGCTTGCGCGAGCGAGAAAGGCGCTGACCTTTGCTTCGCCGCCGGATGAATCTGCTACGTTTCGCCTCGCTGGTTAGGGTGATATCTGGTCTTAAATAAGTAACGAATCTACCGGCAATGAATGGTTTGGCATTATTCTTTACTCTGGCGACGGCTGCCTTAATGCTTGGCTTGCCAAGGAAGTGGGCTGTCCTACCGTTGCTGATGGGGGCCGCCTATATTACTTTCGGTCAGAGGCTCGAGATCGGCAGCCTCAGCTTTCCTGTGATTCGTGTTGTCATTGCTGCAGGTTTTCTGCGTGTGATATTGAGAGGTGAGCGGCCCGCAGACGGCCCGAACTTGGTGGATCGACTGATGACGGTTTGGGCGGTCTGGAATATTTGTACAGCTTCTTCTTTCATCAATCGGACGTCAGCGTCTTTCGCCTCGGGGTGTTATACGATATTGTCGGGGCATACTTTTTGCTAAGAGTGTTCATACATGGAACCGAGGACATCCCTTCGATTTACGGGCGGTATGCCTCATTTTGTGCCCAGTCGCTGTGATTATGCTTGTTGAGAAGCTGACAGGTAGCAACCTTCTCGGCATAATTGAGTTCGGTCCTCCATACGTAGCAATGACTGAAGGCCACTGTCGCGCGCTGCAGGGCTTGGTCACCGTTCTGCTGGGACGGTAGGCGCGATCTACCTTCGCCATGGCGGGGTCTGGTTATGGGGGCGAAATCGGCGACTGGCTATTGTCGGACTATTGGCTACACTTACGATGGTGTTGGCGAGCGGTTCGAGTGGACCGATCCTCACGACGCTTTCGGTTGTAGCAGCGATGTTTCTCTGGAAGATTCGGGATAAGCTTCGCGCAATTCGCTGGCTCGCTTTGGTCGCTATCCTCGTTTTGGATGTTGTGATGAATGACCCGGTTTATTTTCTACTGGCTCGCATCGATATCACAGGGGGCGGCACTGGTTATTTTCGCGCGCAACTGATCAGATCGGCATTGGAGCATCTCGACGAATGGTGGCTGGCGGGCACTGACTATACTCGTCATTGGATGCCATCGGGCATTACCGCAAATCCAAATCACACCGACATGACAAACTACTATCTCCAAATGGGAGTTTGGGGAGGGCTCCTTCTGATGCTCCTTTTCATTGTCGTCCTGCTTGTAGCGTTCGTCAGGGTCGGCAAGGCTTTGCAGGTAAGCGAGGCTGCAAATAGTGAGGATGGTTTCCTGATTTGGACGCTTGGTTGCATATTGTTTGGCCATGCAACTACATTCTTGTCCATCTCATATTTCGATCAGACCTTCCTGTTTTTTTTGCATTCCCTTAGCCTGCATTGCCTCTCTTAGAGTTTGGCAGACAGCGCCAGCAGTCGTCGTCGAGGAAGCCGTTGTTGAGAACAACCCTGCCTGGTTTCCTACGTATATGGAAGGCCGGAGGTTGCCTGACGTTCTTACGTCCCCCCTTGGGTTGCAACCGGACGCAAAGATCATGATTAATCAATCTGTCGTTTACTGTCCCGACAAGATATCTATTGAGACCCAGAATGCGTTATTTCGCATTCTCGAGCAGCTTTTCTCTGTAAGATTCGGTTTCGCCGAACAAGATCGGCATGACAGCGTCGGCGAACTCCTTGGCGGAGTGCAGCCTTCAACTCGGAACGGCAGCGGCGTCTCTTCCTGAAACTGCCATCCCACCGTTGTGGGTTGGAAGAGGGAAAATCCATGGAGATAGCGGTTCGGTTTGCAGACGACTCTTGTGTGCCATTTCCGTTTCGCGCCCGGCTTTTCACGACGAAAGTCTCCGTTTTGCCGGAAGCGCTTACACTGAGGCCCGGCGAGATTTCGCTTGCGACTTGCGATCTCGGCCCAATCTGGGCTTATTCTGACGAGTTGGGCGTAAAGCATTTTTCCTCGTCCCTCAGATTACCAATCCTGCCCGTTGGCGGAGCCCTGCAGGACCTTTTGGGCGGAGACTCATTTCTGCAGATGCTGCCTTTGCTTGAATGGCTCCGCCAGATTTCTGGCAGCCAGAGCTATAATGATCGGGCTTGAGAGCCTGCTTCATTTTCGACGATCCAAACCTCCACTGGCCTTCTTACGGATTCGTGGATTACCAAACGCCTCGCGCAGAGAGCCGCCGCTGGCAACTACCACGTTTCCTTTGCAACGATACCGCTGGATACTTGGTACACTCACGAGTTGCTACCGCGGAGATCTTTCGCAAGCATTCAAAATGCCTCTCCTTAGCAATCCATGGTAATGATCATACCAAGCGAGAACTCGGGCGCGTCTACTCGGCAGATGAACGCATGTTCTTGCTTCGGCAGGCAATTCAGCGCGTCGAGCGTTTTGAACGCAGCACCCAATTAGCGGTTTCCAGAGTCATGATTCCGCCTCACGGCGCCTGTTCTGAAGAAATGTTGGCGACCCTTCCCATGTGCGGCTTCGAGGCGGCTTGTATTTCACACGGCTCGTTGCGGGCGCACAACAAGACCAAGGCGTGGACGAACTACCTTGGGTCTTTGCCGTCTGAACTCGTGCAGGGCTGTCCAGTGCTTCCGCGCTGGGGACTCGCGGGTGACGTAACTGATAAAATCTTGAGAGCCGCCTTTTTTGGGCAGCCTATCATTATCAGGGGTCACCATCAGGACTTGAGGAACGGCATCGAATTGCTTGACGATTTGGCTCGGGTCATTCACGGCTTGGGAAAGGTGACCTGGTCGAATCTCACCGATCTCGCTCGGTCAAACTATCAGTGGCGCACTAACGGCACCACGCTGTGCCTGAAACCCTTGGGGCGAAAGATTGTTTGTTCCATACCCAACGGAATCCAAGATCTGTTGATAGAAAGTTCAGCGCGAGGTTTGTCAGAGCGCTGGGTAGTTCACGGTTCGAACCAATCCACAACCAACGCTGTTGTTGGGCAACATATTCCCTTAAATCCGTCGGTGGGTAACACACTTTCCATCGAAATCGCTCCGCGCCTGGAGCAATCAGTTCCCAAAGTACCCATCAGGCCGCGACCGCTTGCGCTGGTCAGACGGTTTGTGACCGAAGGTCGGGACAGGTTCCTGTCTTCGGCGTAACGATCTCAGCGCAAGCTCTAGGGTTCTGTGAACCCTCCAGGTCTGCGTCCGAGGAAGATCACTGTTTCCGAAGATCATTTCTTCGATCTCGCATGGCTCTTCAATCAGTTCGATTTATCCACTTGCATCGATGTGCATATGCGCTTAGGTAGCAACCCTTACCGCAAGTTGCCCCCCGCGAGTCTACAACATTCATCATACTAAAACGCATTTTCATTCCTGAGTGCAGACCACATCACAAATGAAATCCCCCCTCCTTCGAACCGCCTATTTAAACCGAGACCATCGGTCTCAGTTGAAACGTGTCCTGACATGCATCGCGCTAGTCATTCTGTCACTGTTGTCCGTCGAAGCTGCCGACAAATACGTGCGCAAGGGAGCGACGGGCACGGGCACAGGAGCGGACTGGACGAACGCCTACACGGAGTTCAATCAGGTGACCACTTCAGGTCTGCCGGGGTTCGCTGTCTATGTCGCAGCCGGGACGTATACGACCAACCTCCCTACCTTCAACAACATTGATAACTGGACTCTGAAGAGGGCGACGATTGCCAGCCACGGCGCCAGCACAGGATGGAACAATGCTTATGACGGTCAGGTCACCCACACAGGAGGAAAGTTCCTTTTCCTGAACGGGTGCGACAACGTCATCATCGACGGTGGCGGTACGAAGGAACCGTGGTTATTCCGGGTGGTGGGGCAGAACTCCCCGCCAACGGGAAGTTCCAGATCGAGGGCGGCAGCAATGTCACCGTTCGCTACATCGACATGGATGGCAACGGATGTGCTTCAGGTGCAGATGCTGAAGATGGGTTCCGAATTGGCGGGACGACTAACCTCACGCTGGAGCACAACTGGATTCATGACTACTGGTATTGCGGCGATGCTCATTCCGACGCGATCCAGATGCCGAGTGCCGACGGGGTAATCGTGCGCTCAACAAGTTTGAGGATTCGGGTATGCTTCTTTTTGTCGGTGACTGCGAATGGGGCAACCAGTCGGTTAACGAATCTTCCATGTCCACCACAACATCTTCATTCAGCACCCCGGCGTTGCATCAAATTACCGTCTGTGCTGCTTTAAGGGAGTTGGGAACTCCTCGACCAGTTATAACATCTGGGAAAACAACACATTTTATAGTGTCGGCTTTAACGGAGGAACTATCACTGAGACGGACCCCTGTGCCGCTTCAGGAGCGAATACCACCAGAAGGGTTATCAGGAACAATATCTTCGCGCCGGCGAGTTTCGCATGGGGAGCAGGGATTGAGTGGAGTCGCTCTCTGGCTACAACCTTTCTTTTGGGGGAGGCACGGTGGGGGGCAATGCCCTGACCAGCAACCCGCTCTTTGTCAGCTCAGCATCGGATAATTTCCGCTTGCAGGCCGGAAGCCCGGCAGCGGACAGCGGAACGTCAGTGGCCTTGGGATATGGGGACACGCTGACCGTTGATTATGACGGCAATCCCATCGGGTCGACGCGATCTCGCGGAGCTTTTGAATATGGCTCCGGTGGGCCGCCCGTAACGCCAAGCGCCGTGATCTCAGTGTCTCCGAACGCTCTTAGTTTTGGCACGGTTTCTGTAGGAGCCAACGCGAACCTTACCGTGAGCGTGGGAAATGCGGGGACCGGCACTCTCACAGGCTCGGCGACGGCGTCAGCACCTTTCAGTATCGTTTCAGGCGGCACCTACAACCTTGGCGCGGGACAATCCCAAACGGTTACCATTCGCTATGCGCCAACATCGGCGGGAGTTCACAATAGTTCCGTGTCTTTCAGCGGCGGAGGCGGAGCAAGTGCGAGTGTAACTGGAACCGCGCAGGGGCAAGGGCCTGCCTTAGGACTCATCTTTGATGCGGTTGACGGCAGTATAACTTTGCCATTCGTAGAGAACAGCACGGCTATGTCTCTCAATCGCTTGAAACCGGACTCACGGGTGCGGGACGCGCGGTTTACGTCTTCAATATCGCCAACGCGGGCGAATACACCATTTCGGCCAACGTGAATGCTCCCAGCGACGGCGCCAATTCGTTTTTCATCAATGTTGATGCGGAACCCACGGATCCGGCGATGATCTGGGATATTCCAGCGACAAATGGATTCCAGGATCGAACCGTGAGCTGGCGCGGGAATGGCTCGTTTGACAGCCCTCAATACGCGACCAAGGTGTTTACTCTATCTGCAGGAACGCACCAACTGATCGTGCGTGGCCGGGAGGGCGGTACGGAGCTGCGGCGAATCACGTTAGCGCCGGCCGCCTATGGTCCTCCGTCCTCCCCTTCGCCACCGTCGAACCTGCGAGTTGTTACTCCTTGAATACCACGGCATGTCGCCTGGTTGTGGCAAGCAACGCAGGCACTTGTCGACTGGCGGAGAATTTTTGTCCCTGCGCTTTATCAGAGTAGCCCAGTAAACAGACGACTCGTCCTGAGCTTGCGAGTTTCAGCCATACGCAAGCAATCATTTATGCTTTGAGCTGTTGCCTCCCTAGGTATCTTCGGGTCACTGAACTATTTTTTGCAATTGCCTAGTGACGGCAAACAATCTCATGTTTATGATCAACATGTTCCAGATGCCGTTTATCCCATGAGAATTACATTCGTTTTGCCGTTTGCAGGCCTCGCCGGTGGCATGCGCGTGATTGCGATTTACGCCGAACGCCTGCGCCAGCGTGGGCATAAAGTGTTGTTGGTCTCAACACCGCTTGACATCCCCCTGCGGCGCAAAGTTAAGTCCCTGGTTATGGGCCGTGGGTGGCCAGGTTTGCGGCGCGAACCTTCCCACTTCGATGCAATTAAGGTAGAGCATCGCATTCTCGACCGCGTACGACCGGTAACAGATTCCGATCTGCCAGATGCTGATGTCGTGCTTGCGACCTACTATACGACTGCAGACGGAGTGAGACGGCTTTCCCCTACTAAGGGTGCAAAGGCCATCTTCATACAGAACTATGAAGTGGAAGAAGGTAAGCCGAACCCCAGACTTGATGCCACTTGGCGCATGCCCATGCACAAGATTACTATCTCACACTGGCTGGTTCAACTAGCGCGTGACCGATTTGGCGATGAGATCGTTTCGCACATTCCTAATAGTGTAGATTTGAACCAGTTCAATGCACCGCCACGAGGAAAGGCCAGAGTTCCTACCGTTGGACTACCTCTATAACACATTTTCCCTAAAAGGCTGCCGCATCAGCCTCAAGGCGCTGAATCGTGTTGCGACGGCCCTGCCATCAGTCCGCTTGATTTCCTTCGGCGCGGAGCAACCCAGCTTGCGCCTTCCACTACCGCCCTTTGCTGAGTTTCATTACAGACCCCAACAGCACCTGCTCAAAGAGCTTTACGCGAAGTGTGACGTCTGGATGTGCGGAAGTAACGTCGAGGGATTTCACCTTCCTCCACTTGAGGCGATGGCTTGTCGGTGTCCGGTTGTCTCCACAATGGTAGGAGGGCCCTTGGATATCATTAAGGAAGGCGTTAACGGCCATCTGGTGCCAGTCAAAGACTTCAAGGCGTTGGCAGACCGCACGTTGCGTGTGTTAAGCATGTCTCAGGAAAGCTGGAGAGGGATGTCCGACGCGGCATTCGAGACCGCGGCCGGTTTCACTTGGGATGACGCTACGGATCTGTTTGAGAGAGCTCTCGAATTTGCAGTTGAACGAAACCGACGTGGCGATTTCAACAAGAGTTTTGACCCTCTAGCGACGCGGTCTTAACCGCCTTTCCGGTCAACCACTAGCTTTCCCACCCCACATCATCAGGAAGATGTGCTACTACGCCCACCCTCCACTGGCGATAATCCACTGTGAAACTGAGTATTGTAATAATCTGCTGGAACGACCTGAAGGTCATAAAGGACTGCCTCACCTCCGTCTTTGCCGAGACCACGCGCACACCTTTCGAGTGCAGTCGTCTCCGACAACGGCTCAACGGACGGCTCGCTTGATTACGTCCGCAGCCGTTTCCCGGACGTTCGAATTGTCGAGAATGGAGAAAACCTTGGGTTTGCCCGAGGAAACGACGCCGGGATTCGCGTCGCCACGGGCGAGTATGTCTTAATTTTGAATCCAGATACGATAATCCGCAATCATGCACTAGACACACTCGTCGCTTTTGCAGACACACGTCCGAACGCTGGAGCCTTCGGATGCCGTGTCCTGAATCCAGACGGTTCGTTCCAGCGTCCCGCTCGCCCGCATCCCTCAATATCGGGATATCTGATCAGCGCATTGTATTTGAGGTCTCTTGGCCGACTGTCGTCACGGTTTGAATCCGACCTCTATCCCGGTTGGGAAGGAACTGGCGAGCGCGAGATTGGCTACCAATCGGGATGCTGCATTCTGTTTCGACTAAATGTCCTGCAACAGGTGAATGCCTTCGATGAACGTTTCTTTTTCCACTTTGAGGAGAGCGACCTTTGCTACAGAATCTGGCAGTCGGGACGAGCCGTCCTCTTCTGTCCGGACGCGGAAATCACGCACCTCGGCGGTCAATCTGTTGGACGCTTCCCGATTCGCTTTGCACTGGAAACGTACAGAGGCGGCCGGCTTCTTCTACAAGCACTATGGCGCACGCGGCCTCCTTACTCTCAGGTGGATCTATTTGCTGAACTTCACGCTTCGCTACTGTGGCTACCGGTTGTTAAGCGTATTTCGCAATAGCGACGCTCTAACGAATCGCCTGAACATGTACAAAGTGTCTATTAAGTGGCACATCCAAATTGACCCATCGCGCTTCATCGAGACGGGCGAAGAGCCAAATCTCGGCTACGAGCCGCTCGCTCCCGCACCAAAGATGACGCACGAGATCACTTATCCTACAACAAGATAGAATAAATATCATGCAAAACACACACTCACAATACACTAAAATCGCAACGACCTCTCTTGTCACCGGGGGCGCAGGCTTCATTGGTTCGCACGTCGCTGAATGTCTGATTCGCAGGGGCCACCACGTCGTCGTTCTTGACGATCTCAGCGGAGGCTACAGGCAACGTCCCACCAGGGGCAACCTTTGTAGAGGCCTCCATTCTCGATTATGCGCTCATCGATTCGCTATTCCAACGCTATCGGTTTGATCATGTTTATCATTTGGCGGCCTATGCGGCGGAGGGCCTGAGCCACTTTATCAAGCGCTTTAACTACAACAATAACGTCATCGGCTCGGTAAACCTCATAAATGCCTCTGTGAACTATGATGTTAAGCGATTCGTCTTTACCTCATCCATCGCAGTTTACGGAGCCGGCCAGACGCCCATGAGCGAAGAAATGATTCCGTCCCCCGAGGACTCGTACGGCATCGCCAAGCTTTGTATCGAACAGGAACTGCGCGTTTCCAACGAAATGTTCGGATTGGACTACATCATCTTCCGGCCTCACAACGTTTACGGTGAAGGGCAGAATATTGCGCGACCGTTATCGTAATGTCGTCGGTATTTTCATGAATCAACTCCTGAATGGCGAGCCTATGACTATCTTCGGTGACGGCGAACAAGAACGCGCTTTCACGCATATCAGTGACATCGCTCCGGCTATCGCCGAGTCAATTGACTTCCCGGCCGCCCGCAATCAGATCTTTAATATTGGCGCTGATGTTCCATTTACCGTCAATCACTTGGCGAAGGTCGTCGCCGAGGCTCTCGGCACCACCTGTAAGGTGAAGCATTTGGAACCACGCAAAGAGGTAAAATGCGCTTTCTCCGATCACGGCAAAGCCCAAGGCATATTCGGTACTCGACGAAGGACTTCTCTCGAAGAGGGTATTCGCAGTATGGTCGCATGGGTTCGCGCCCATGGCGCTAGAACCAGCGGCCCCTTTAAGGACATCGAAATCTCAAGGAACCTCCCTCCGAGCTGGGTGCAGCAACCTTTGGTCAAGCCAGCGCTGAATGCGGATGCCATCTCGAGCACGCCGCGCCAAATGGACACCTTGGAAGCCCGCTGACTTCATGTCTCCGTTCACCAACGACGCCAGGTCAACTTTACATAGGTAAGGCGCTCAGCCGCGCGATTAATGAACAGAGTAGCGACACTTCCGATCGAGGCAAGCGCTTGTTTACCCCCACCGCAAGGGTCGACAAATCAACCAACTGTAAGCTTCGTCGTTCCATGTTTCAATTTGGCTCATTTACTGCCTGAATGCATCACGTCGATCCTGTCTCAGACTTACAGCAGCTTCGAGGTTCTGATAATGGACGACTTTTCGCCTGATAACACAGCAGCTGTTGCTCACTCATTTCGGGATTCTCGGGTTAGGCATGTACCAGTAATGAGCCTAACCTGGGTCATCTGCTTAATTACAACAAAGGCATCTGTCTCTCGCGCGGCAAATATGTTTGGCTAATTTCAGCCGATGACTATCTGCGCAAGCCCGATGTATTGCAGAAGTACGTGGATCTCATGGATGGGCATCCAAACGTAGGCTACGTTTTTTGTCCTGGCTTTGGCGTCCGCGATGGTATCGAAACCAGGGTATTAGGGCGCTACTCAGCACGTTGGGATCGAGATCGAATCATACCCGGTGCCACATTGTTGAGGAAGCTCCTTCGGTCGAATTTTGTCCTGACTCCGTCCGGATTGGTGCGGCGCGAGTGCTACTCTGGTTCAGCCTGTTTCCGAGGGGATATGCCGTGGGTCGGCGATTGGTATCTATGGTGTCTTTTCGCTCTGCACTATGATGTTGGATACCTCGCGGAGAACATGGTCTGCTCTCGCGAGCAGCATGCTATGAGTATGACCCAGAAGCTTACGCGAGAAAGTCAGGATAGGTTGGACGCTTGCGCAGCCGAGGAGATTTCAATTCCTTGGCTCATCAGAAGCAAGGCTCACGAGATCGGAAACCGTCGAATAGAGAGAATGTCTCTCGGCAGTCGCACATACATATGCTCGAACGATTTCCTCGAGACAGATTACAGAGGATCTAGCCGCTTTATGAACTTTCCCTTGTTCGAGGAATCGCTGCGGGATCATGCCTCAAGTGAGGCGGAACGAGATTTCGTTCGCGCGCGGGTCTACGACAACATCGGAAACGAATGCTACTGGCGGAGAGAGTTGGTCTTGGCCAAAAAATTTTATCGAGCAGCGCTCAGAAGGAATCCATGGATGGGAGCAGTCCTCATAAAGAGTTTGCTCCTTTCCGTTGGACGGCCGGGCGACTACATACGGAGGACTATTCTCTCGTTTCGTTAAAAGAGAGTAGTAATCTGTAGAATGATGCTATCTCGAGAACATCGGATTAGCGACACACGCGCGCGGGTGTGAGTTCGCATACGCCCGCTTTTTCGGACGCGCTGTCAATGGTAGACTTTTGCCATTGCATCGATTTCCCAATGAGTTCCATAAATTACTTCGCATGAAAGACGATAGCTTTGAGCAAGCACCGGTACTTTTTGACCCAGAACGTGGCGTTCGCATCGTGCCTGCAGTCCACGGAAGACAGGAGTGTAGAGTGGACCCGGTATTCGAGACCGACTTATCAACACACCTGCGTGAGATGTATGATCCGGCGAGGCTTCTCGAACAATATTCTCGCTTCGCTAACGGCGACGGCGAGCTCGATAGTCTCATGCGCCGGGCAATCTGGAGGGCTATCGCCGGAAGTTCGGCAACCGCGTTCGAATAGGCAGCGGTGTCGGTTTCAAGCACTCTGAGACGTTCGAGATCGGGGATGGAGTTTTTATCGGCGCTCAGGCCTATATTCAGGGTCGCTTTGATGGAGTCACCAAGATCGGAAATCATGTTTGGATCGGTCCGCAGGCTTACTTCGACGCACGCAATCTAATTCTCGAGGATTATGTTGGCTGGGGACCGGGAGCCAAGGTTTTGGGGTCCGCGCACACAGGACTTCCGATCGATAGGCCAATCATTGAAACGGATTTGGAGATACGGCCCGTCCGTGTGGAGGCTTGGGCGGACATCGGAACGAACGCGATCTTGTTGCCCGGAGTTACCGTAGGCAAAGGCAGTATTGTCGGCGCAGGCGCCGTGGTGACGCGCGATGTGCCGCCCTTCGCGATCGTCGCCGGTGTGCCGGCGAAGTTTCTTCGCTGGCGGGAGGGATTCGAACCAGATAAGCAACAGAAATGAACTATAAGAGAGCCCTGATTACAGGGGGCGCCGGGTTGATCGGCTCCCACATCGCCGACCGGTTGGTCCTCGACGGCTACGAGGAGATCGTTATCCTTGACAATTTCACGCGCGGACGGCGGGACAACCTCGAATCGGCGGCAGCCTCCGGAAGGCTGACCTTTGTCGAGGGCGACATGCGGGACGCCAAACTGGTCCGGGACGTCGCGCAAGGCATCGATATCGTTTTCCACGAAGCCGCGATTCGGATCACCCAATGCGCCGAGGACCCGAGACTGGCTCACGATGTTCTCGCCACGGGAACGTTCAACATTCTCGAAGCTGCCGTAGCGGCTCAGGTGAAGAGGATCGTTTACGCATCCTCGGCGTCGATCTACGGACAGGCGGAGGACTTTCCGACCACGGAGCAGCATCATGGGTATGGCAACCGGACGATCTATGGAGCGACCAAATTGTACGGTGAAGGCCTTCTGCGCAGCTTTTACGAAATGTACGGCCTGGACTACGTGGCCCTTCGGTATTTCAACGTTTATGGTCCGCGGATGGACGCGTTCGGCGTCTACACGGAGGTCATGATTCGGTGGATGGAACGCCTTTCGGCCGGAAAGCCATGCCTGATCCTGGGCGACGGAAGCCAGACGATGGACTTCGTGTTTGTCGACGACATCGCGCGAGCGAATACGATGGCCGCGAATTCCTCCATTACGGACGACGTGATCAATATCGCAAGCGGCGTCGAAACGAGTTTGACGGAATTGGCCGAGACGCTTGGGCGGGTCATGGGCGTAAACCTCCCGCCCGAGTACGGCCCGGCCCGAAAAGCAACTCCCGTCTGGCGCCGTCTCTCCGATGTCAGCAAAGCCCATCGGCGACTCGGGTTCAAAGCACAGGTTTCCCTTGAGGAGGGTCTACGCCAGCTTGTCAACTGGTGGTCGAACGAGGTCAAAGCCAAGGAGGCCGCCGCTTCTTGACGCACAATACCCACAATGCCAGCTGTTTGAAAGGTTTTTTGAACCTGTCGCGCACTGCGACTCGTGAGCTTATTTCTTCCCCTCACCTGGTTTCGGGGAACCTAAAACGCGAAATTCCCCGGCTCGTGCGTATACGGTTTGACGTTTTCTTATGATTCCCATCGCAAAACCTTTGCTCGATGAACAGGAGGCGGACGCTGTTCGCAGAGTCATTCTCAGTGGTTGGATCACTCAAGGCCCCGAAGTGGCGGCTTTCGAGCGCGACTTCGCGGCCTGTGTTGGCTCGCCTTACGCCTGCGCTGTGTCCAACTGCACAACGGCGTTGCATCTCGCCCTGCTTGCCGCCGGCGTCGGTGTTGGCGATGAGGTGATCACTGTCAGCCATTCCTATATCGCGACCGCCAACAGCGTGCGCTACTGCGGCGCGCTTCCCGTCTTCGTCGATATTGACCCGCAAACCTACAACATGGATCCGGCCAAGGTCGAGGAAGCCATCGGTCCGCAGACCCGGGCCATCCTCTGCGTGCACCAGATCGGCATGCCGTGCGATCTCAGCGCATTGGCCGCAATCGCAACGAAGCATTCGCTTCCCTTGATCGAGGATGCGGCCTGCGCGATCGGCAGCCAAATTTTCTGGAACGGAGCCTGGGAGCCGATCGGAAAGCCTCATGGCGACGTTGCCTGCTTCTCCTTCCATCCGCGAAAAATCCTTTCGACCGGCGACGGCGGTATGATCACGACGAAGAACAAGGATTGGGATGCAAAATTTCGTCTTTGGCGACAGCACTCCATGTCCGTCTCCGACACCGTGCGCCACTCGGCAAATTCCGTCATCTTTGAAAGTTATCCGGAGATAGGCTTCAACTACCGAATGACCGACGTTCAAGCGGCAATCGGACGCGAGCAACTAAAGCGCCTGCCGGACCTGGTTTCCGCGCGCCGTGAGAAAGCAGCTGTTTATCAATCCCTGCTCGGGGACATCCCCGGTTTGATGCTTCCCAAAGAGCCTTCCTGGGCGCGCAGCAACTGGCAAAGCTATTGTGTTCGACTGCCGGAGGGCGTTGATCAGAGGCTGGTAATGCAGTCGCTGCTGAACGATGGAATCGCCACACGACGGGGTATCATGTGTTCGCACCGCGAGCCCGCCTACGCCAAGGAATCCTGGGGGGCGATAGGAACACTGGTCGAAAGCGAACGCGCCCAGGATCAATGTGTTCTTCTTCCTCTCTTTCATCAACTCACGTTCGAAGAGCAACAGCTTATCGCTTCGCGTCTGCGCGCGTCGCTCGCCGCGGTTCTCCAAAACTGAGAAAAGGAGCGCCCACTACGGCCTGGATGAAGTCATTTCCCGGGCTGTCTCATGTACTCGATTGACTGGCTGAAAGTGTTTCCCCGCTCGTCTCGCGGCGCGGAGACGGACGATTCGATCGATGCGCCCGGTGACATGGAGATGCCGGCGCGAAGCCGAGTGCCACGCGTTAGCGCGACCGTGTGGGCCTTGGGCTTCACCAGTCTGTTGACGGATATTTCGTCGGAGATGGTTTCCAGCGTGCTGCCGATCTACCTGGTCCTCTTCATGGGCATGAGTCCGCTGATGTTTGGGGTCGTGGACGGCATCTATCAGGGCGCGGCGGCAATCGTCCGGGTCGCCGCGGGTGTCCTCTCAGATCGGTGGAACCGGCACAAGGAAGTGGCGTCGTGGGGTTACGGCTTGTCCGCCGCATCCCGGCTGCTTATCCTCGGCGCAGGTAATGCCTGGGCGTCGATCGCCGCGATCATTGCGCTGGACCGGGTCGGCAAAGGCATCCGAACTGCCCCGCGCGACGCCCTCATCGCCAAACGCAGCAAATTGCCCGAACTCGCCACCGCATTCGGGGTTCACCGTTCCCTGGATGCCGCGGGCGCTATGTTGGGTCCCGTTGCCGCCTTTGCACTCCTTGCGCTCATGCCCAACAAGTTTGACGTGCTGTTCGTAGCCAGTTTTGGAATCGCAATCATCGGCCTTGGAGTGATCCTCTTGTTCGTGCCGGCCGTGGATCGGCAGGAAAGACGGATCGAGGAAACGCCGGTGTCATTACGAAGCGCGCTCGGACTGCTGAACGACTCCAGGTTTCGCGCGCAAGTCTGCGCGGCGACATTGCTTGGACTCGCAACCATCAGCGACAGCTTTGTTTTTTTGATCCTTCAGCGCCGGATGGATATTCCCGTAACCGCTTTTCCGCTGCTTTACGTCGGCACATCTCTGGCGACCGCGCTATTTTCCGCTCCTCTTGGCCGCCTCGCCGACCGGGTGGGGCGGATGCCCAGCTTCATCGGGGGCTACCTCCTTCTAGCGGTCGTCTATCTGATGCTCCTCATGCCGGCGAAGCACATGATATTTCCGCTCGTTATTGCAGTCGTGCTTTTCGGAATCTACTACGCTGCGACCGATGGAGTGCTGGCGGCGATGGCCGCGGCCGTGCTGCCCCAGCAGCATTCGGGAAGCGGCTTGGCAGTCCTTGCGACCGCGTCCAATTTGTCCCGGTTGGGAGCGTCGGTTATTTTTGGTTTCCTCTGGAGCTTCGCGGGAATTGGTCAGGCGACTCTCTTCTATCTGCTCGCACTGGTTGTCGCCATTGTTGCTGCTTTTGTAATTCTTAGCCGTGCGCAACGCCATGTCGTCTAAATCCCGGCGAATACTTGCTTTTTCCCTTCTCTGCGGGACCGCCTTCGCGGCAGTCGTTGTCTACGGGTTTCGCTCGCAAGAGCACTCGCCGTCCGGCAATGCAGAGTCCTCCGCAGTGGTCTTTGCAAACGACAGAGAAATCGCCGAACTGCGGCGTCATCCCTATCTGCTCTTCCGCAACACCGCTCTGGGCTCCGCATACGGGAACCTTTCCGCCGTGCCCCTGGACTCCCCGAATGCCGCCCGTTACGTAACGAAATTGCCCTGTGAGAGAGTTTACGCGTCCAGCGATTCCGGATTGTGCCTCCAGGCTTCGCGGGATGTCCTCACCACCTACCGCGCGGTAAGCTTTGACGGAGCGTTCCAGGTTTTGCACGCTTTCAATCTCGCTGG
Organism: uncultured Verrucomicrobiae bacterium; assembly: GCA_963816855.1. Lineage (GTDB taxonomy): Bacteria > Verrucomicrobiota > Verrucomicrobiia > Chthoniobacterales > Terrimicrobiaceae > DASTFP01. Next base: position 120,534 of record CAWFMA010000020.1, read on the forward strand.
AACGCCAAGCCGCACGCGGGTTTCGCACGACGGTCGGGTTGCCGCGGTCACCGTATTCGTGACCGGAGATTCCTACAACTCCGGCGGATTCTCAACGCGGACGACACTCATCGATCTTGCTCGAAGCTCATCGATCTTGCCTCCGAAAAGTTCATTGGCGATCTGGAAGAGTTCAACGTCATTAAGGACGGCCAACCGTTCAAGAAACTCGACTTCAATTTTTGGGGCATCACTTTCGCGCCGAACGGTAGTCGCTTCTGCGCGACACTCGCTTCCGGCGGGAAGATATACCTCGTCGAAGGCAACACTTCGAGCCGGGAGCTGCGCGTTAGCAGGGAGGGCGTGGAATGTCCCTCATTTTCACCGGAGGGAACACGCCTCGTCTTCAAATCGCGCTCGACGGAAGGGGGGAAGTTTCTCTGGCGCCTCCATGTTTTGGACCTAGGCACCGGAACTGAATACCCACTCAACGAAACCCGCAGTGTGGACGATCAAGCTGAATGGCTGGACAACGATCATGTGCTCTACGGCTTGCCGCGGAACGTCGCGGGCAGCGGAACAATGGACATCTGGCTCGCTCGCGCCGATGGCTCAGGCACCCCTCGCCTGTTCGTACCGGACGCTTCCTCTCCTTGCGTAGTCCGCCCATGAGACCGAAAAATCCGCAGATGAACCAGATAAACGCAGATACAGATGAAAGAAAGTCAGATCGAAGCGTATTATCAAAGTATGCGTGACACCTGCAACATATCCGGCGGCTTTCTCTATTCGTGTCAATCCGCGTAATTCGCGGTTGCATGATCTTCAGAGTATTCGCAAAGGACCTCTTGATTTCGCGAGGCATTGAAAATTGCCTCTGTGCAGCAGTGCAGGCTTGAAACGCCAATGATGTCCCTCTCCATCTGCGTCAATCTGCGAAATCTGCGGATTCTAATAGCGAGACCATCGCGCCTTAGCTGTGGCATGAAGGACAAATCCGAGACCACCTCTCACGTCGAGGCGCTCAAGTCTACGTCGATCATCGGCGGTTCGACCGGGATCGTCATTCTGATCCGGATGGTTCGCACGAAGAGTTCTGGCGATTCTTCTTGGACCCGCGGGTGTCGGACTCGAGGCGATGTACGATTCAATCATCAGCCTCGCCAGGATCGGCGTGGACCTGGGAATCAGCAGTTCAGGCGTCCGGCAGATCGCGTCCGCAGTCGGCTCGGGCGGACAAACGACGATCGCAGCCACGGTGTTCACGCTGCGCCGCGTGTGTCTGATTCTTGGGATAATCGGTGCGGCGATTCTCTTTCTCCTTCGCGAGCAGGTCAGCAGACTCACCTTCGGAAACGCGGATCACGCCTTTGACGTGGGATTGTTGTCCGTGATCCTGCTCTTCGGTGCCTTGACTGGAGGACAGGGGGCTCTCCTGCAGGGAATGCGCCGCATCGGAGATCTCGCCAAAATGAACATTTTGGGCACCTTGGCGGGCGCCGTCTTGAGCATTCCGATCGTTTATATCTGGGGACGGGAGGGCATTCCGGCTTACATGGTGCTGACTGCGGCTGTTGGCGCGCTCGTATCGTGGTCCTATGCGCGACGCGTTCGAATCGAGCCCGTCAAGGTTCCTCTTCGACAGGTCGGAGGCGAAGCGGCAAGCCTTCTGAGATTGGGTTTGGCCTTTGTCTCGACCGGACTCATGTCTACCGGTGCCCTCTTCCTGCTTCGCATCTTTGTGACGCGCGAGACGGGCGTGGATGGAGCCGGTCAGTTTCAGGCGGCGAACGCGATATCGATGGTCTATGTCGGCTTTGTCCTCCAGGCGATGGGAACAGACTTCTATCCTCGCCTGACCGCGGTGGCCCATGACGATCGCCGATGCAACAGACTCGTGAACGAACAAGCGGAGATCTCAATTCTTCTGGCCTTGCCAGGCGTGCTCGCAACGCTCGCGCTCGCTCCCTGGGTCATCCAGTTTTTCTATTCGAGCAAGTTTCATATCGCCGGGGAAATTCTCTGCTGGCAGGTCGCCGGGATGTTTCTTCGAGTCCTCTCATGGCCAATGGGCTTCATCGTCCTGGCCAAGGGCCGTGCGGCTGTTCTCTTCTGGACGGATCTCGCCGCCTACTCGGTCTACGTGGCGCTTGGGTGGTTTGGGCTCAGGTTCTTTGGGCTGCCCGGCACGGGAATGGCCTTCCTTGGACTTTACATCTTTCACTGGTGCATGATCTTCATCATTGTCCGGAGGATGACCGGATTTTCCTGGTCGCCGGCTAACGTCCGCCTTTCGGTGATCGGTGTTGTCGCCGCCGCCATCACACTCTGGATCCGTCTGAGCCTGCCTGAGCCGTGGGCGACACTCATTGGATGCGTGTTAGCCTTCGCCGCCGGCGTCTACTGTTTGAGAACACTTATTCTACTTGTGGGAGTCGAAGAGATTAATAAATATACTCGAAGAATTGGCTTTTCGTTTCCGTTACGAAAGATGTCCGGAATGCGCAAGGCTGCGGCTATCACGTCCAGGGAGTAAGGCAATAGATGCAAGATTTTGAATTCGTAGTGGTCGGAGGAGGAATCGTGGGGCTGGCCGTTGCTCTGGCGCTCCGCGAGAGGGATCCGTCCGCGCGCCTCGCGGTGATTGAAAAGGAACCTTGCTGGGCCGGTCACCAAACGGGCCGAAACAGCGGGGTCATCCACTCGGGGATCTACTACAAGCCAGGCAGTCTAAAGGCAAAGCTATGCCGGGAGGGGAATCGCGGGATGGTGGAATTTTGCCGCGAGCATGGGATTCCGCATGAGGTGTGCGGAAAGATCATTGTCGCAACCAAGCCTGCCGAGATCCCGCTCCTCGACAGGCTTTTCGAGCGCGGAATGGCAAACGGATTGTCTGTACGGCGATTGGACCGTCGCAAGTAAGAGAACTCGAGCCTCACGTGACGAGTCTCTGCGGCCTCCATGTGCCAACAACCGGAATCGTAGACTACGCCGCCGTTTCTTCGAAGCTCGCCGAACTAATCGAAGCGACCGGCGCGGAACTGCGGCTTGGCACGAAAGTTCAGGCGTTTCACCCTCGCGGCAAAGAGACAGTCTTGGAGACATCCGGAGGCGCTTTGGCTGGCCGCTGCATCATCAACTGTGCGGGTCTTCATAGCGACCGGGTCGCCCGCCTGGCGGGTACGAAACCCGAGGCACGCATTGTTCCTTTCAGAGGCGAATACTACGAACTAAAGCCCGAACGCAGGGGTTTGGTGCGAAATCTCATCTATCCCGTTCCCGATCCGGAGTTTCCTTTTCTGGGCGTTCATTTCACGCGCATGATCGACGGGAGTGTCCATGCGGGTCCAAATGCGGTGTTGAGCTTTAAACGCGAAGGATATCATCGCACATCCTTCAACTTGCGCGATTTCATCGATACCGTGAGCTACCCTGGTTTTTGGAAGTTGGCCGCCAGGCATGCAAGATCCGGTCTCGAAGAAATGCGCCGCTCTTTCAGCAAGAAAGCTTTCGTTCGCAGCTTGCAGCAACTCGTCCCCGACGTTCGCGAAGAGGATCTCGTCCCGAGCGAAGCCGGAGTGCGCGCTCAGGCATTGCGTCCGGACGGCGCTCTTGTGGATGACTTTCTGATCATCCATGGACCGAACTCGGTTCACGTATGCAACGCCCCCTCTCCCGCGGCAACGGCCTCACTCGAAATCGGACGTTACGTGGCCGCGCAACTCCCGGAGCTCAAAACGAAAGTGACCGCGTAACCCATTAACTTCAGGAGAGACTCGCGCAAAGACCGCAAAGGATGCAACGTATCGAAATGAGCTTTGTCACCGAGTCTTCGCGCTTTCAGTTCTGCCCCTTGGCGTTCTTCGCGTCCTCCGAGCAAAATCCGAATCCAAAATTTCCTCGCGCAAAGCCCGCAAAGAGCGCAAAGAATTATGGAATTAAATAACAAACGCTCCTCTCGCATTCCTGTCCCGCGTCCGATGAATGACGCATACCTAACCTCGCAGAGAAAGCCTCTGAAATTATTGAAATTCCTGGCGTCCCCTG
>CAWFMA010000021.1:0-63804 GCA_963816855.1 uncultured Verrucomicrobiae bacterium
AGTCGCCAAGCGAAACTGTTGGACGCTTTTCGCGTAAATATTGAATTCTGTCGCAAAGAAGCCTCGGCAGGAAACAATAGTGCGCATTCGATATGTCGCAGAGAACAACCGGCTCACCGTCAATCAACCAATACGCCTTCAGTGTCCTCGGACAACCGCTAACCGACGTCGTTATCTGTCCGCGTGGGCTTACACGCACCCAGTGTGCAGCTCCGTCCACCGCTTCGAGTGCTCGCGGGGTCGACGGCGCGAGATCTCGATCGCGCAACGAAGCTGCGATCCGGGTCCTAGAAGCGCGAGTAAAGGTTAATTTTGCCAGATCAAGCAGAAGCTGCGCTCGAAAGGGATATCGGCGATTGAGTCTGTCCGCGCGACGATCAAAGGCCGAAAGACGTTTTTCCGAGAGGTAAGGCGGTAAACCCACGTCCAGCTTGAATCCTTGCTTCGCGTAGTTCTCGGCAAGAGCATACGCCGCAGGCAGCTTCAGATGCCGGCCGTTAACCGCTCGTCGCACGCGCTTCAAAATGTCAACGCGACAGAGAATGGCTAGTGGCTCGCGCACTGTATGCGGAAGTTTTGGCCTGCGTATCGCGCACACAAATGCGTGGGCAAGATCAGCCGGAATCGAGAAGCCGGCAGAGGCCTGATTTCGGATGAGAAAATCCAAGAGCAAGAGCAAGAGCAAACCCCGTAGCCGGACGCGGGTGCACCACTCTACCTGCCCGACCTTCTCCAAGATCCGACGCAACTCCTCCTCCGGGCAGACTGCCCTTAAAGAGTCGCGCCGAAGACGAGTCTTACTCATACACGGCCTCCGCTTGCCTGCCAGCAGGGCGGACAGCGGCGCACGCCTGCGTTGTGGACGCAGGCGTGCGTCCCCGTGAGGCTAATCGGCAAGCATCAGTCCATCCATCATACCCACCCAACAGGCCTATCAAATGGGCCCTGGATATAATAAGGAGGTGATTTTTTCCTCTGCCTTGTCGGTGCTTTTTGCCCCCGGCTGTCGGTGCTTTTTCCCGTTCGACCGCCTTGTCGGTGATTTTTCCCCCGCTCTCCTCTGCCCATTTCGCCCGCTAGGTGCATACGGGAAGCGGCATTTGCTGGCGATTTGCAGATCAGTTCGGTCTGGCGCGGAGAGCGGAGTGGCTGGACCTTTCGCATGAGGAGATCGCGGAGATCTGCGGGGCGCGCCTTTTCGCGCGCCCCGCTGTCACTGCGCAGTTATGCGGCTCCGATTTCAGCGGCGCTCTCGAATGCGAGAACGTCGCTCAACCTGTAGCGCACGCTCCGACCAAGCTTCAGAGCATGAAGAAAACCGGCTCGTTCTCTGCGCTTTACGGTCTCCGTGGATTGTCTCCATCGTTTCGCGATTTCTTGTCGCGTCAGAAGCGGATCCCTTGTGTCACCTAAGGTGGAGTCTTTTCGCATAATGAGCAGATAGATGGCCCATTACGCAAAGCTCAGCTATGCAAATTGTGTGCGGAAGGAAGGGCGTCACGCAATCGTGACGTATTCGCTCCGTCTCTCAAGGAGACATCAAGGACGAAAGGGACGGACGTGACGCAATCTTGACGAAAAATTTGCGCCAGGTATCCGCTTTCCGCCCTGTGTAGAATAATAAACGAATAGCAGCCGCTTCTCGTTCGCGATCGGTGCTCTCGACGGAGTCGATTATCCGAAGTTCCTTTAGCACCCCTCGAAATATTAGTCTGAGTAAAGCGCGACAATTGTCGTTCAATTTCGATATCCTTCGCCGCAGTCGAGATATCCTTTGACGCACAACGGCCTTTTTTCGGGACTTCAACTTTTCGTCCTGCTCCCGCATTTCATCATAAGCAGTAGCAGAGTCGCGAGGCATCAATCTTGACGCCAAATCAAGGTTACCGATGCGGCCTATCCAATATTTAAGCGGAGCTACGTCCCTGTTCATGCCGAGATTCCAGCGTAGCCAGTCCATGACCATCTCTGCCGCCTTCGCTTGACAGTTCTGGCCTGGTGCCGGGGTAAGTATTTCGCGATACTCATCCCAGTCTACTGAACTGATCTCGCACTTTCCCTCACGGAACAATTTCAGGGCCTCAAAGCATTTTTGAGCAGCCCGACTGCCGGCCATCGCTTGCTTTTGAATCGTAATCGCGGCAGGTTCTTGGCAAAGCTTGGCTGCGCGGTTCACCATGTTTTCGATATTTTTGCCGAGCTTCAGATTGGGGTAACGGCCGTCGATTGCTTTGATACACGTCCATAGTGTTGCCGCCACGTTTATGCTTTGAGGCCAGGATTTGAATATCCGCCGAAAGACCGGACAGCCATCGGTCTCCTGGCCATATGATGTCCCCAACTCCAAGCGGATCACCTTTCTCCCGGCAGAACCCGTTCATCGCGCTGAGACACGCTCTCAGGCCTCGAAGAAGATCGGCCCTGGAGACTATTGAAGGATCTGAGGTGAAAGATGGCACCTGCAGGAAGGGATTCGCAGGTTTGGCTCGAAGTCCAGCGTTCCCATTTCTCATACGACGTTCGATGCTTGTTATACGGCTTTGCTTTCCTTTTCGTAACCAGTAGTTGGAAGGGTGAGTGGGGCAATCGTCTGAGAGTTGAGTAACGCGCCAATCTCCACGACCACGCGTTCTTTGTGGTCGGCGTAGTGCATCGAAGTCACCTGGATATCCGCGTGCCGGAGAAATTGGCTTGCTGCATGAATGCCTGCCTTGGTCGCGACAATCGAGCCAGCCTCCTTTCTCAGCGTGTGGATGGGTTTCGCGACTTCTACATCTTGGCTTTTCAGCCACTCGACGAGGCGGGCGAAGACGTGCGCGCACCGGTATCGCTGACCCCATGGCTTTGAGGCTGTTATGCCGCTACCTGCGCCAAGGACATACTGATCACAAGCCTTGGCCTGGAATCCGCGCAAGAACGAAACCAGCCCAATATCAATTGGGACGGTTCCTGCCGACTCCTCCGTTTTTAATCCGCCTGCTTCTGTCGCTTCAACGTGGATCACACCGGCGGTAAAGTCGATCTGACGCCACAATAACCGGTCAATCTCGCCGCGCCGCAAGCCCGCGCCAAGCGCGAGAAGAAGGGCCTTGAACGCCTCGGGGTCGGACTCGAAAAGATTCTCCTTCGCTGATTGAAGAAGAGCCGCCGGGTCAATCCTACTCTGATATCTCATCGATTCTCGCGGGTAGAACCTGGTGCCACTGAAGGGTAGGGGAGTTGGCACGAGACCGGCGTCTATGAATCCGAGTATCTTGTGTGAGAAAAGCGATCGCGCTTGCCTAATAGCGGCATTGCATGAGATGCGAGCAGAGCGTTGACGCGCTGGGTTCTCTCCGGCGCGCTTGACGTAGCGGATGCGCCATGCCTGAATGGCTTCAGGCGTAAATATCGACAAAGGCGCGGCGTCGACTTGCCTGCGGTAGTTGTTGGACTGGGCGCGACCGTAGCGCTTCTTGCTTTTGGACACAGCCAAGATCTCAGACGCGATAAAACGCAGCCCGCGTGCATATCCCCCAAACGTAGCCGGCTTCCCATCGAAAACGCCGCTCACTGCAGAGATCCAGTCCCCTATCGTTACATTGGGCTTTGGCGCTTTGACCGCTGGAGCCCGATGCTTGGCGATGGTCGCCTCAATGCCAAGGTCTACAAGGTCTGCAAAGATCTTGGCAGCCCGCTTGGCTGCTGATTCCCTGTTCCCGGTACGTAGCGAGAAGGAAAGCTCCCGTCCGCGAAATTGAACCCTGATGCTGTAGTTTGGGGAGCCAGCCCAGCGAAAGAGCCGAGGAATCCAAAAGCGCGAGTCCGTCTTGGGATACACAAGCTTCTTGCCTACGACTTTCCTACGACTTGTTTGGTTCAGCCCTGTTGCCGAATGTTCACTTGTGTTCTGACTACATTCGTCGCCCATGCCTTTATTTATAAGGCGTGAACGCATAAATGAGCAATCAGAAAGGATCAAGAACGAACGCTAGAGAACAGAAATCCGTAACGATTCGTAATCGGTAGGTCATGGGTTCGAATCCCATCGCTGACTTTATATTGAATATTAGGCACTTGCGACGACATTGACGCTCGAAAAACGCCCAGATTTTTGCAACCCTGCCCTTAAACTGCCCGAATTTTGCTTTGCGAAGCCGCTTGCCTGAAATCTGATCGCCGGTGTAGGACAAAATCAGCCCGCCGAAGCATGAACCGCGAACGCTTCCGATAACCGACGCCGACTCGCCCGCCGCGGACGGGTCCATTTCCTCATCACGGATAGCCGCTCAATCGAGCTTGAGCTGCCGACACAAAGTGCCCTGCACGGTGTCAAGCTCCTTTTATGCGTAACCAACTCTTTTCACTCGAACCCAAACTGCTTTCATCTCGATTTTGGGGTGCCAACCCCACCAATCAACCATGAAAACATTCGCTAACCACGCAAATCCCGGAGATGAGCAGGTTGGTTCAATCACTTGTTAGCGCGCACAATGTCATGCAATCTTAGGAGAGTTATATGAGGAAACTCATTGCGTCCACATTTACATCACTGGACGGTGTCATGCAGGCACCAGGAGGACCGACCGAAGATCCAACCGGAAATTTCATGTTGGGTGGTTGGTTGTTCGCTTTCGGGGACGCAGGGATGGATCTTTCTGCGGCAGGTTTCGACGGTAAAGATCGAGAGCTTGTACTCGGTCGCAAAACCTACGAAATATTCGAGGCATATTGGCCTTACCAATCAGAGGATGATCCGATTGCGAGGACGCTCAATGCGGCAAAAAAGCATGTGGCGTCCCGCACTTTGAAGTCATTGCAATGGAACAATTCGTCGGTAATTGGGGGTGACATCGTTTCAGCCATAACCGCGCTCAAGGTTCAGCCCGGACACGACCTTCAAATCATTGGCAGCGGCAATCTGATTCAGACGCTACAAGCCGCATCGCTCATTGACGAATACAACGTATGGATATACCCGGTAGTTCTTGGCCATGGAAAGCGATTGTTTGAAAATGGTGCAAGGCCATGTGCACTGCGACTCGTGGCTTCGAAGGTTTCAACAACTGGCGTTGTGATGAGCACCTATGTTCCAGCCGGAGATATTCCGCTTGGCTCGCTTAGCCAGACCGAGCCAAGCGCGAAAGAATTGACCCGGCGCGCCAAGATGGCTACAGATGCGACGTGAATATGCTGTCTACAAACTGTGCGCGCTAACAACGCGCTCCAAGGGACGCCGCTATCGCGGCGCCCCTGAGCGCGGGCGTTATCCCGCCACGATGGAGAAGTGACATGACGAAGCCAGCAAAGAACACGATTTGCCTTTGGTACGATCGCGACGCCGAGGACGCGGCGCGATTTTACGCCAAGACCTTTCCCGATTCATCCGTCGGCGCGGTGCATCGCGCACCGGGAGACTTTCCGTCCGGGAAGAAAGGGGATGTATTGACGGTAGAGTTTATCGTGATGGGGATTCCCTGCCTCGGGCTCAATGGCGGACCCGCATTCAAGCACAACGAAGCGTTCTCGTTTCAGGTCGCAACCGCTGACCAGGCCGAAACTGATCGTTACTGGAACGCGATCGTCGGCAACGGCGGCGAAGAGAGTGCGTGCGGCTGGTGCAAGGACAAATGGGGATTGTCCTGGCAGATCACGCCGATCGCTCTGACCAAAGCGGTAACCGGTCCCGATCCCGCTGCCGCCAAGCGCGCGTTCGATGCGATGATGCAGATGAAAAAGATCGACATCGCTGCAATCGAGGCGGCGCGCCGCGGTTGAGGTTGCATCTTCGAAGCGTGCATCTCGTAAGCGCAAGGGGAACACCACGGGCGGACCCAAACCTGCTCGGTCCCGCGCCTGCGGTTTTCGACCGAGGGGAGAACATATTTTCGCCCTCACGAGAGGCGGGATAACCAGCCGTTCTAGCGGACCGGGCGGGCGTCGCGGTCCTCTTGATTCGAGAAGTGGTCGAGCGCCCGCCCAGCCGCTGAACGGCGGTCCGTTAGGCGAAGACACATCAATTTGCACCACCCCGGGGCCACAGATTTTCCGCGGTCGTCGAGGAGACAGATGCAGCGGGGTTCGGACCGTACGGACATAGGCAAAAAGGGGGCATTTTCGGCCCGTTTTCGGCCGACGGGGCGCATGAATAGGGGTCCCGGGCGGCATCGGAAAATCATCGGCCCGGTTGCGGGCGGTTCCACGTCGGCCCCCACAAAGGCCGCCAAGGGCGGGGCCAGCTACCTTTTACTCGCGCGGCGCTCAAAAGCCCTGTGGCGGGCGACGTAGCGCGAAATCGCCGTAGGAATCCGTCGTGAGCAGGGAGGCCGCTACCAATGACACTCCTGGGGCGTGTTGCGAGCTTCTGGCGCGCCGGACAATGCGCGTTGAACGTGCCACTTGCGGGCGTCTTCGGCTTGCGTTCAGCCGTGCGGGACTATAACAGCGCTGCTGTCATGCGACCTTTCTTTACGACGCTTATCCTGGGTGTCATCGGTAGCGTTGCGCTCCTGGCACAAGACGCACAGGGCCCTCAGCAAAGACTGACTCCGAAAGAAATCAAATGGCCGGCTGCAGCGCCGACGCTCGGCACTTCGGGAGCGGCGGGATTACAGACGGTCGTCCTAAAAGGAGATCCTAAGAAGCCGGGACTGTATACGATGCTGCTGCACCTTCCACCAAATACGAAGATTCTGGCGCATTCCCACCAAGATGACCGGACTGCAGTTGTGCTGTCAGGTGTCTGGTATTTCGGCTATTGGGCGCGAGTTTGACGAAGCTGCTTTGAAAGAACTGCCGGCGGGAAGTTTTTATACTGAACCGCCCGGTGTGGAGCACTTTGCGCAGACGAAAGAACAGGAAACGATTATCGAAGTTACAGGCTACGGACCAACCAGCACTACATACGTCGATCCAAAGAACGACCCGACGAAAAAGTAGGTGTTTCGGCCGGCCGTCTTCACGCGATGACAAAACAGTCGGGACCGGGTGGTCCGACCTCAAGCGGGCGGGGTTGCAGAGCTTTGATTGCGTTGATTTCGAGCGCGCGGATCAAGCGGCGCACGGTATCCCAGCCGACCGAATCGTCACGGCTGCGCAAAAGCGTCTGGTAAGTGCCGTCGCCGTCCATCAAAGCCGCGGCGACCCGGACCTCGTCGCCGTGCAATGCGACGCGGTAAGCTAAGTGCCGGCCGCCGGTTTCCAGCACGCAAACCGCGTCATCTACGGCCGCCCGCCCGAGCGTGATCGTTTCCATGCCGTCGTCGACTTCAAGCGCGGTGGCCAAGTGGATGAGGACCGAAAGACCGGAATCGCCCATAGGGTCAGCAACCGCGCAAAATCCCTTGTTCGCCCGTGGTCCCCGCTTAAGAGCCGCGACCATCGCGTTGGCCGCGCGGGCTTGTTACCGGCAGTAGTAGCGGCGGCGGGAACGGAATCGCGCCAACATTTTTGCAGGTCGGCTACCGCCTCATTCGGCACATTGACGGAGCCGCAGATCGTGTCTTTGTCGTCCGTGATGTTGAACGTCGTCAAGGTGCGTCCGGTTGATTTTTTGGATAGTTTGAATTGCATTGGTGTTTTAGGTTGTGATCTCTGGGGGCGGCGGTTCGCCGCGACTACGACGACGCCCACGCTTTCCATTTGGCCGTTCTCCCGCCGAACAAAGACGTGTTCGGCCGGGCGAAGTTTTGCCCGCTCCGGTACGAGCCCACTCACCGCCTCTCCGCACGTAAAGCTGGCGCGGCTCAGGCGCCCGCATAGCCTCATGGGCGGCGTCGACGAGTTCTTCGTTATATTGCGCTTGCGCCCGGGCGCGGCCGATAGCGATGGCGTGCTCGGCTTCAAGGGCCGCGGCTACATCCTCGCGAAACGGCTTGCTCGCTTGCTCTTTGGCCCAGGCTTTTTCGGCGGTGGCCAGCTCAAGCGTCCGCGCTTGACGGCGCGCGGCCGGGTGCATGTCGTAGATGTTCCGCGTGACGAGCGAACCAGCGCAAAACGATGGCTTGGTGCGGAGCGGGCGCGCCGTGGCGGAGCAAGCAGGCGAAGAGCAGCGCGTTGCTTCGGGCTACGCTCGCTTGCCGCAGACGGCAGCGACGGAGCGCATCGAGTCGGCGTCGGATGTCCAGCAACGGAGCTGCGTGAGGATCGCGCGGCGACTGGGGAGCGGGACTCCCGAGTCGGGTAAGGTAGAGAGAGGCATGGCGCCCTCGCCTCGCCTGCAAGAACGGTACGATTACAACCATTTGTTAAACTTTTCCGGCGGCGATAGGGCGGCCGGAGGTCAACCGAGGTGAGGCAGCGTTGCGGCTCTGGCTCGGCCACACTTGCTGAACTCGTTTACTTGGTCGCGTTCTCCTCATCGTGCGGGACAAACACGGTTTTTGAATTGGGATTGTAATCCATGATTCCCGCGTAGCGGCCCCAGGCGATCATGGTTTCAAGAGTCTTCTCGGGGTTGTCGTAAGGCAGCGCGTCGACAATGTCCCGCAATACGCGTTCGGCATCGACTTCTCCGCCTCCGTGAAGGTAGGCGAGGATGATATGAAAGAGGCGCAGCTTGTAAATCTGCTCGGAAAAAATCTTCTGCCGCACCTCCCGGCTTCCTTCATAAAAGCGGCGTCCAAGTGCAGTCAATTCAACGTCGTTCTTTGGCGTATCTACCAGCTCAAGGATTTCCGCGGCTTTGACAATGGCAATGGTCTCGCCAAAATCTTTTTTAATCTCGTCGGATATGTCGTAGATATTAACCAGTTCCGGCTGGTCGTGGAGAATCGAAATTAATCCAATAATTTGGCCGACCGTGACGAAAGGGATCGATTCCATGCGCCTGCGGGCACGTGAAGACATGCATGCGCCTGCGGGCGCGGGAAATTGGCTCGCCGGGCGCGGGAGGTGGTTCCGGCGGTTGATCGGGAAGGGTAAGAGTGGTGATGGTCTCACGAATGGTAGCCACCAGCCGTTGGAATTCTGGCGACTTGGCATCGCGCGGATAAGGCAGTTTGTTTTCCAGGACGAGGCCCAGCCGTCCGGGCCGCGGAAACAAGATGCAGATGCGTGTCGCCATCTCGACGGCCTCCTCGATGTTGTGAGTGACCATAAAGATGCTCTTAAGATTCGCGACCTGCTTCTTCCATAGCGCGATGATTTCGCGACGTAGAGTTTCGGCAGTGAGAACATCTAGGGCGCTAAAGGCTTCGTCGAGACAGAGCATTTTGGGTTCTGAGACGAGAGCGCGTGCGAGACCCACCCGCTGGCGCATGCCACCGGAGAGTTCGCGGGGGTAGGACCGGTGGTAACGCGAGAGGCCGATAAGCTCGATCACCTTGTCGATCGCCACATGTTTTTCGGCGCGGCTGAGCCGCTTGGCCATAAGGCCGACGGCCACGTTTTGCTCGACCGTTAGCCAAGGATAGAGGGCGAAGGTCTGGAAAAACAACGGAGGCGTGCGGATTGATGGTGCCGTCGAGCGGTTTCCCGTAGCAGAGCACACGGCCGAGCGTAGGCTCGAGGAGCCCGGTCAGGCACCGCAGGATCGTGGATTTTCCCGAACCAGATTGGCCGAGGAGGGCGAGCAATTCGCATTCCTTGACGGCAAGATCAATTTGATCAAGCACCGTGTAATTCCGGCCTCCGTCGGTGGTATAGGATTTCGATACATGGCGGAGCTCGGCAATGATTTCCGTATCGGTCGGAGTGTCGGGGTGGTCCAAGGTGGTTGCAACCATAGTGTTAATCGAGGTGAAAGCGCCGCTCGGCAAGGCCGTAGAGCCGACGCCAGACCAGCTTGTTTGTGATGACGACAAAGAGAGACATGACAACGATGCTGCAAATGATGAGCGGAGTATTTCCCTGCGCAGTGACTTCAGAAATGAAGGCGCCCAAGCCTTCCGCCTTGAGCGTCGTCTGGCCCCACACCGCGACTTCGGCGACAATACTGGCATTCCACGCACCACCGGCGGCGGTGCAGGCGCCCGTCACCCAAAATGGAAAGATGGCAGGAAGAATTAGAGTTATCCAAAGCGGCCAGCCGCGCAGACCATAAGTGCGTGCGGCTTCCTTGAGATCGCTGGGAATCGCCATGGCGCCGGCAATCACGTTGAAGAGGATATACCACTGCGTGCCCATCGCGATAAGCAGGATGCTACCCCAGTTCATGGAAATACTATGCGCGGCGTAGAACCCGACCACGAACGGAAAGGTCATGTTCACCGGGAAGGACGCAGCGATCTGGGCAACCGGCTGGGCGAAGCGCGCCACCTTCGGATGAAACCCGATAAGGACTCCGATAGGCGTCCATATCAGTGTCGCGAGAACGGTCATCGCTGCTACGCGAGACATGGTGAGGACGCCCAGCCAGGCAATATGTGCGAATTCCTCGAGTGGGACATGGTGCCATCACGGCATCCACCCCTGCGATCACGCCGCGAATGGCCTGCCACCTGACCCACGTCCGGGGTTACTTCGCATCTCCCTTCCGTTTCTGACGCTAGTGCTGACGACCGTCGCGCTCGCACGCCCGCAGATCGTTCAGCGGATCAGCAGCGCGAAATACAGCGGCGTGGATATCATGCTCGTACTGGATGCGACCCCGACGATGTTGGCGCAGGATTTCACGATTGGCGGAGAGCCGGCCGACCGAGTGGATGCGGTGGTTTATCTCGCCCGGGAGTTCGTGCGCTCGCGACCCCATGACCGCATCGGAATGCTTTTCTTCGCGGCCTATCCGTTGCTACTGAGTCCTCCCACGCTGAATCACGACTGGCTCGAAAAAAGCCTAACACGGGTGGAAGTGCGCGATGCGACGGCCATCGGTTCGGCCATCACATCCGCGGCAAACCAGCTCAAGGATTCCACGGCAAAGAAGCTTCGGCGAGTAGGTCATCGGGCCAAGAATCGCTACCGCTTCGTAGAAAGCATTGGAGAAATTCGTGCCTCCGCGCGACACGTCGTTCGGCCCGGCCTCGCCGAATGGACTGTAGCAGAAGAACCTCAGCGTTCCAACCACCGCTCCCCAGAGCAAAAGGCCGGAGCCGGTTGTTGGATGAGGTGTGCGAGTTATGCGGCTATGAGCGCAAGTATGCCATCAAGGTGTTAAGGGGCAAACGGGCGATATGGAATCGTGCTTGCGTTTCTGAGCAACACTTGGCTCGCGTCCTATGCGACATTTGGCGGGGTGACTGGCGGTCACTGGCGTATCATGATCGGCATCATTGCTATTCCGGCCGCGATCATGTGGCCTTGGGGTGGGACTGCAGCTCGAAATGGCCACAGTATCCCCCCTCCGAAAGAAGCTAAATGGCAATACGTTGCCTCAACGAAAAGGACACCGAGCTTGTTCACAAACGCCTGGAGGGCGAGGTAGCGGCAGTTGACACGAAAGTAAACTCTCTTTGAGCCGTGTTTCCGACCAGGAATCTGTTTACGTGCGTTTGAAGCAAAAGTACCCCAGCAAACGTGATCTGCTTAAGTCTGCTCGTTCACGCGTGAGCTTTTCAGGCGATGGAAAGGCAAACCCCCGTTAGGCTCCGTGGCTAATCCGCCTTTCTCTATTGGGTAACCCGGGTCGAAGCAGACGCCGGCCATTAGACAGAATCTTGAGAGAATCAAGGTCTTGCACGATCTTGCCGAAATCCGATGCCGATCGTGTCCGGCAGTTCCCCCGAAACTACCGACAGGCTAGTCGCACTGCTACTGGCGGTCGCTCCCGCCGGTTTCGTCGGGAAAATTTACAACTATGATGGAAATGAGTTTTAACCGCGATGTGATTTCAGACAAAGCATTTATGATGAATTCAGATCGAGAAAAACCGAATCGAGGCGAATGTACTGTCGGAATTCCTTACAGAAACGGCGCTCAATTGAGTCAACGGCAAACCGACAACCCAATTGTTTTTGACTCTGATTGAGCTTATTATGAGCATCTTACCTGAACCGTCCTCAGGTGAGGAATGAAACTTGCTGCTGCTCGTTTCCTCAATTTTGGTTGCAGCCCCATCCACCTCTAAAATGAAAACATCGATGAAAAGGCGTCCGGCTTCGAAGATATCCGACTCGTAGACCCGACTGCCTTCTTAAGGCCGTGAAATTGTGCGGCAAAATCTCCCGTTTCTCTAGCCCCTCATTCAGATTCTATAAGCTGCAAAGGAACGTTACGGGATGAATCGAACAATGGTCTTAACACGGTAGCTGCGGCAGGTCTCTTCGCAGTTATCCCTCGTGCATCCGCGATTTCGACGCTCTACGCGGTAGATAAAGCTTTGAACGTTACCCTTAATTCCCAGAGAGCGACCGCGACACCGGTTGGGTCTCTCGGGCGTTCTAACGTGTTTGAACTCAATGACGGAGAGAGCTTTAAAGATTACAGTTTTCAGATCTATCTGGTCCCCCGAGGTTCTCTCAGCGATTTACTCGATTCGACGATCTCCACGACTATCTATTTCGAAAATCCGGCCACACAGGTCAGAGAAAAGGCGGTAACGTTTCAGGGGTCTTTCGTATTAGGTCAGTCAGATCAGTCGAAATGGGGCCAGATAGAATGGTCTACTCCAGCTCAAACCTTTGTCGAGGACAGTAGCTCCCCGGCGTCGTCAAAGTTTAGCAGTCGCACGTTCACTGTCGCCTTGAGTGACGGATTGCTTTACCCGGGAGCCTTAGGGGAACTGCCATCAACTGGGAGCACATACTTGACCACAGTAAGAGTCAACGTGACACAAATCGGCAGCGCAGGCGGGTCTGAAGTTGAAAAGACAGGCACCACGATTAGATCCGCGACCGTTCCAGATAACGGAAGCACGTCCCTACTCCTGGCATTTTCTTTGGCTGTGTTCGTATTGTTCGCGAAAAACAGCGTCAGAGTCTGATCGCGTTCAACTTTGGCCGCTCGTGGAGCGTCGCGCAGGCCGCCGGGCCACTGCGATCGGGAGTTGCCGTAAAGTTCATAAGCAAGCGGTCTCAATGCCCCGAGACGTGGTGGCTTGAACATAAACAGGGGAATCGTGCCAAAGTCCTCGCGCTAACTCCTCTTGGGGAGTAAGCGCTGGCGTTTGAATTCAGACGACACCTGAAATGTGACTCTGTCGGACTGTAACTGAAAAGAAAGTCGGAATAATTTACGGTCGCTATTCCAGGTACAACTCTCTGATTGGCTTGTAGTTGCATCTTTTCTAGGGAAAGGTCGATCGGAAAATCGGAAGTTCGATGTCGGAATGTTTTACAAAATCGCTTCCCTCCGAATTGGGAATTTTCAACTAACTAGGCATCATGTTACACGTATGTCCCTGCAGGAAAGAGTGTTGCGTGTGAGTATCTCAACTCTTGATTTATCTGGCATCCTTTATGCTTAGGATAATGACCCTCAGAAGTTGTATGAAAAATCATCTTTGTTTAATTCTCTCTCTTTGTTTCTTTGGCCTCTGCTCGATCGCGAACGCTATCCCTATCTACCTCCTTCCCGGCAACGCAGACATTGCAAAAAACGGAACCGGAGGCGGCGGGGGCAATGCGAATGCGAACAATGACGCCAGCAATTTGTTCCGTCTTAAGACGGTTCTCCAATGCTCCCCTTGCAAAGGGTTCCCTTAATTCCCTCCTCCCTCCGAACCTCCCTGAGCCCACCCTAGCCGGCGCTCTGGATCTTGGGTCGAATGTTGTGGGTGATGGAGGGCTGACCGGCTTCGACTATGCGGTTCTTCAGTACGGAACCGGAAACGGGGGTAATAAAGGATCAGGAGGAGGTGTCGAGTTCTTCGCTCTCAATGGGCGAGCAATTATGCTTTTCCCGATTACGGAACGGGACCCAATGGATCTGGCGGGTTTTCAAGTCTTACTCTTTTTAAGGGAACTCGAAAACCGTTCCTGATGGTGGATCGACTGTGATGCTATTGGGAGCTGCTCTGGGCCTCATCGCCGTGGCCCGACGCAAATTCCGCGCGTAATCGAGTCGGTATGTTTCCCATCATTATCTGTCAGGGATGGATCGGCCAAGTGCGGAACTGCAACGTTCAGTTTGCGCATTGGATGGGCTTAAAGGATGACTTTCAACAGTTTGGGCTCCTCCATCTGGCCTGTGAATAATCGTTCCCGGTGCATAACTTAGCGCGGAGCGTTATCTCGCGTGCCAATCAAGTCTCCACCGACGAACGTAGACTGAGGAGGCGAGCCATCAATCGTCAATCGGGGATTTCCCTTATGGATATCTCCTACGCGGTAAGCTAGATTGGATTAGACATGGAGTAATCGATGAAAGTCTTCGCGCTAAGATCGGCATCGGCAGCAACTGTCCTGGCTGTATTGACTGCCGCCACTCCGACGGCGTGGGCGCAGACCGCGCTACAAACCGTTGGAACCCTCAGCGGGTTAAGTCCGGATACGATCCTCGTTCGGTCTACGGCTTCAGGCGAACTTGTCCGTTACTTCTCCAGTCAGACCACAATGTTTGTAGACGAAACCGGCGCCCCCCTTATTTCAATCGACTCGCTCAAAGCCGGCATTCCGGTAACAGTGCAGTACATTAAAGTCGCCGACCAATTGGTGGCCTCACGGGTGTCACTGGGAAACGGTTCAACCGCTGGACCCACGGAGAAGACGAAGGCACCCATCGCGACAGCGAAATAATCCGGCTTGGATTGTCGTTGAGGTCCGCCCGGACGAGGCGTCCAGGTTTGATTCAGATCGTTTTCAATCGGCAGGTGAGAACTGGCGGCGGCTGATTTTCTCGAGCGGTTCTCATTGTTTCTCCCGATTACCCCGATTCTCGTTATTGCCGGCATTGCTGCGATTCTCTTTATTCCCGCTGTTGCCTGGGTTCTCTTGGTTCCGATTCCCGTTCTTGTCTTTTCCGCGGTTCTCGCTAACTACCCCCGGCATGCTTATCAGACGCGGAGGCCGTGGTCGCCGCCTCACGCGGTTGTGGCGGCTGCTGTTTCGCGCGACTGAACGGGAGAATCGTTGACTGTCTGTCGATCGCGCGGTTTCAGCGGACCTTAACAGCAAGAGTTTTCACTATTGGGTCCCTCCGAGAGGATTCCGCCTTCCGCTGCTCAAGTCAGAAAGTGGCAAGATTTCTCCTCCCTTTGCCCGCGCTTTCACTGTGAATCGAAGTAAGTGTTTCCACTGGCGATCTGCTTTCCGGACTAGGTCGCACGTTGGCAGGCTGCTCTGTATCCCCGTCGCGATCGGTAGAGTTGAATCGCGAATTTGTTGTGCACGCTCGCTCGAATTCAGCCACCGGGAGGGGGGTTGCTGCGGGTTGGCGATTGAGAGTTGAGGTTCGCTGCTTGCGCAGCTAGCGCGCCCGGACCCGTCGCGATCACATTATGCCGTGCAATTGCATGTGGCGCCGGGCCGGATGCGACATCCTCGGGCATGTTTGCTACCCACATAGCCCCCGATAAAGGGCGCCGCAATCTTCCCGCCTACTGTTTGGCTCTTTTTGACCCGAATCCTTACCGACGCCCGATTAGCTCCTTGCCTATGCCGATGGAGGTTGCAACCGGCTCAGGATGTCCTGCATCTCTGGGGAGAGATCAATGTGATGATGCGCCGTCTTTCAGCCCCCTGCTTCTCGGCGATAGATATTCGTGACGCGAAGCTCGAACTGCACCTGCTGACCGGCGAGGGTTACCTTGGCGCGTTCCATGCCTGCCGTGTAGGCCAGATCACTGCCGACGCGGACCAGTAAGTCGTGCACTGTTACCTGGCCACCCGAGGCCAAGCTGGCAAGCTCTCACCCTGCCCGGACCTCATCCCAACTTCGCGACATCCCCCTGGAAAGTGCCTTTTAGAGCCGCGAGGGCCTGGCGGAACGCCGCAACGCTTTTAGCAGCCCGGAGGTCTGTGGGCGGGTTCAGAAATCTTTAGGCCAAACCCTGAAGTATCTTGATCAGACGCTCCCTGATCGTTGTCGAGAGGCGGTAATGAAAAGCCCGAGCCAGTCTGTCACCGGGCTTGCTGGCTTGTAGCCGGTCCGCGAGCGCGACAGCCTCCTGGAGCCGCAGGCGCCTTAGTTGGCGGAAGTATTCGTCCAGATTCTTCACTCGCGCCGCTAGTCCCTTGACATCGCTGGTCGGGATGACTTTATCGAGGAGTTCTTGAAGATAGCCTTCCCTAAATGGGTAATCTTCGTAGGACACTTGGGGGTTGTGGCTCGATTCGTACTCCGGAACTCCCGGGTTTGAGAGCATGATCTCGCCGAGGGTGAGAGAGCGGGCCGCAACGTCTCCCGTCATGAGCACGTGTTTCACATAGACCCACCTGTCGCTCGTTTCACTCATTGCGTCCAACGTGAACCACTCTTGAACCAACTGGGCCTGGCCTTCGAAGCCCATGTCGTCCCACGATTGGCCGATCTCGTATTGGTAGAGGTTATCGGTCCTTCTAATCGCCGCGGCGCCGATATGCTTCACCGCTGCTTCATACTCGCCGAGCGTCCCATGCTTGTACTGCCACACGTGGGTCACTTCATGAACCAGCGTGTCGGGTTCCATTGCAGCCACATCGCCCTCGAACAAGCGCGGGCCAACCATGATCAGGTACTCGCCCTCGGTCATGAAAGGTAGGCCGTGCTGAGCGGCAACCTTCTCTCTAGGCGCGGTAAACGCAGTGCCGGTGGGCGAGAGACCGTCCCTAATGCGGATGCGATCCAGCACCGGTAGCTTGGTAGTCCTGAAGACGCTCCTGATCAGCTTTGCTTCCTCTGGGGTCAGCAGTCGTTCGTTATTGCCAAAGATCCAACCCACACCAACAGCCTAGTAACGAAAGCGGCGGACGTCAACGAGTGGCCGAGCCGTCAAGCAACACGCCGATGGCCGGCACACCGCGCTCAAGCTGCAAGAATGAGCATCGGAAGCAAGAAATGATGGGAAGGGCATTCCGTTCATAGACAAGGCAACCGAAACGATTCAACAAGCCGAAGTGCCTCGTGGATCCACCCCCTTTCCCGTAAGCCGTTGCGCGGGTTCCTCGGCGTGGACCAATTCGTATATAACACTCGCGACGATCACTTGGACGCTGTTCTTTCTTCTCACAAGCCAAACGGCATCCGGTTTGTTTCCTCGCCAGACAGCGGAAAGACTTAGGTTCTGCCGCGGTGCCTTCCACTGCGCG
This sequence comes from uncultured Verrucomicrobiae bacterium, assembly GCA_963816855.1. Classification (GTDB taxonomy): domain Bacteria; phylum Verrucomicrobiota; class Verrucomicrobiia; order Chthoniobacterales; family Terrimicrobiaceae; genus DASTFP01. The sequence continues at coordinate 17,082 of CAWFMA010000021.1, forward strand.
CGCTCCCATCGAGATGCTCTCTTTCCAACTGACTGAGTATTGCGGTCTCGATCTCCCCTTGAACGCGGCTATCGCTGGGATGCGGATCAAAGGAAGTCATCGCGTGACTCGATGAACGCCAGTTACCACAGCGTTAGGAATCATATCCATGACCGTGCGGCGCGCCTCGGCGGAAGATTCCGCCTGCACGGTGATATCGCGACCGGATCCGCGCACGTTGTAGTGCACGCGGTATGAACCGGCGAATGCATTGCCTGCGATGATCAGGAGCGCGATGATGATTTTTATAGCATCCATTTGTCTCCTTTCTTGAATTGGGTCCAGTGGCGCTCGCACTGGCTGCAGTACCAGGTGATCTCCGTGATCCCGGTCTCCTCATCGGGGCACTTGACGATGTCGCAATCGCGTGCTTCGCAGTCGGGAGCGGACAGGTCATCTCCAGTATCTGCTCCTCCAGCGCCTCGAAGTCGAGGGGCCATTCGTGACAGCAGTCGCCACACGAGCCGACATGTTCTTTGGCGGCAGGCGCGGTAGTGTAGTGCCGCTGGCCGCATCGCGTTTTGGTCAAACCCAACGGAACACCGCCACAGAGTAAATGAGCGAGAGGGCAAGTCCGCCCCATAGGGGAGTGCCCATGATGCCGAGCCAAGCTAAGAATATGAATGCGCTGCCGACCAGCGAGATGAAGAGCCGGTCGCCGCGCGTCGTATCCAAGCCGAGAATGCCGTGCCGCGGATGCCCGCCTGGCGAATATCGTTCCCATACCGACATGCCGACCAGGGCCAGGAATATGAAAGCAAAGAACGCCGCCGTCGGCCACGTCCATGCCATCCATGACAAACCGGTTGTGCCGTCCATCTTCTTCCTCCTAGACGCGGCCGAGCGCAAATCCTTTGGCAATGTAATTGCGCACGAAATAGATCACGAACGCTCCGGGCACGATGGTCAGCACCCCGGCAGCAGCCAGCAGCCCGAGCTCGTAACCCGACGTGCTAGCCGTTCGCGTCATCGTCGCCGAGATCGGCTTGGCCTGCACCGAAGTCAACGTCTTGGCCAGCAGCAGTTCTACCCAGGAAAACATGAAACAGAAGAAACAGGCCACACCTATTCCGGCAGCGATCGTCGGAACGAAGATTTTCAGGAAGAATCGCCAGAAGGAGTAGCCGTCGACATAGGCGGTCTCATCCAGTTCCTTCGGCACCCCCGACATGAATCCCTCGAGAATCCATACCGCCAAGGGAATGTTGAACAACGTATGGGCGAGTGCGACAGCGATGTGCGTGTCGAACAGCCCTACGGCCGAATAGAGCTGAAGGAATGGCAGCGCGAAAACCGCGGGCGGAGCCATCCGGTTGGACAAGAGCCAGAAGAACAGATGCTTGTCGCCCAGGAACCGGTAGCGTGAAAATGCATAGGCGGCCGGCAGCGCAACAGAAACCGAAAGCACCGTATTGATCAGCACATAAATCAGCGAATTGATGTAACCCCAGTACCATGTCGGGTCGGTAAAAATCTTCGCGTAGTTTTCCAGGGTGAAGTTCCTGGGCCACAAGGTAAAGTGCCCGAGAATTTCGTTTGTCGTCTTGAACGACATGTTCAAGAGCCAATAGATCGGCAGCATCAGGAACAGGATGTAGAAGAACGGCACGAGGTAGCGCAGGCGCATTTAGCTCTCCTCGTTCCGCATCATGAGCGTGTAAAACAGCCAGCTGAAGAACAATATGATCAGAAAATAGATGAGCGACATCGCGGCTGCGGGGCCGAGGTCGAACTGTCCGAGCGCCATCTTCACGAGATCGATCGAGAGGAATGTCGTTGCGTTTCCCGGCCCTCCGCCGGTCAGGACGACGACTTCAGTATAGATCATGAACGAATCCATGAAGCGTAGAAGGATCGCAATCGTCAGCACGTGCTTGAGCTTGGGCAGCTGGATATGACGAAATACCGCCCACGGACGCGCACCGTCGATCTTGGCAGCCTGGTAATAAGCGTCCGGAATAGCGACCAAACCTGCATAGCAGAGCAGGGTGACCAGCGACGTCCAGTGCCACACGTCCATGAGCACTACAGTGAACCATGCGCCCAGCGGCTGTCGTGTGTAGTTGTAATTGAAACCGAGCGCATTCATCAGCTTGCCGAGAAGGCCGATGTCTGGGAGGGCGAAGATGTTCCACATGGCGCCGACCACGTTCCAGGGTATTAGCAACGGCAGTGCCATGAGGACGAGGCAGACCGATACCCACGGTCCCCGCCGCGGCATTGCCAGCGCAATGGCGAGTCCCAGGGGAATCTCGATCGCCAGTACCAGTCCGGTGAACAAGAGCTGCCTTAGCAGGGCGGCGTGGAACCGGGCGGAATGCAGCACCTGTTCGAACCACCGCATTCCCGCCCAGAAGAATACATTGTCGCCGAAGCTTTCCTGAACCGAAAAATTGACGACCGTCATCAGCGGAATGATGGCGTTGAAGGCCACCAGTACCACTACCGGCAGCACGAAAAGCCAGGCTTTGTGATTGAGGGTCTTGTTCACTCCGTGCTCACTCGATCATCCACCCCTCTTCGTAGACTTGTGTGTGGGATGGATCGAAATGGACATGTGCCGCGGAAGCAGGGATCTCCGCATCTTCCGGAACCAGCAGCTTGATGGTATGACGCGCATGCTTCGTTTCGACGATGCGGAAACGTCCCGCATCCGCGACTTTCATCACATCGACCGGAATTCCCTGGGCGGTAAAGCTCACGAATTCGGGCCTGACCCCAAGCTCTATACGCTCTTTCCCGCTTCGTCCTGCCTTCCACTGTTTTCACGGCGTGCTCCCCAATGAATGCCTGGCCCGACTTTATCTCGCAGGGAAGGACATTCATGCCGGGCGAACCGATGAAATGCCCGACGAACGTATGGCGCGGGCGCTCGAACAATTCTACCGGCGTGCCAATCTGCACGATCAGGCCATCTTTCATGACGACCACCTGTTCCGCGAAGGTCAGCGCTTCCGTCTGGTCATGAGTGACATAGATCATGGTGCGGCGCGTTCTATGATGAAGCTCCTTCAGCTTCGATCGAAGCTGCCACTTTAGATGTGGATCGATAACCGTCAGCGGCTCATCGAACATGATGACGTTTACGTCCGTTCGCACCAACCCTCGGCCAAGCGAGATTTTTTGTTTCCCATCGGCCGTCAAGCCCGCGGCGCGCCGATCGAGGACGTGATCGAGTTCGAGCAATCTGGCAATTTCTCCCACCCGCCTTTCTACTTCCGATTCCTCGATTCCCCGGTTGCGCAGGGGAAAAGCTAAATTGTCATGAATGCTCATCGTGTCGTAGATCACCGGGAACTGAAACACCTGCGCGATGTTCCGCTTTTCGGGAATCGCCTCCGTGACGTCCCTGTCGTCGAAGAAAATGCGCCCTTCGGTCGGTCGCAACAGGCCCGAGATCAGGCTGAGCATTGTCGTCTTTCCGCAGCCCGACGGGCCAAGTAGCGCATAGGCACCCCCGTCTCGGCATTCCAGCGAGATCCTTTTCAGTGCCCAGTCTTCCTCACGCTTCGGTTCGGCAAAATAGCTGTGGCGGAGATCCCTGATCGAAATCTTGGCCATCAGTCTCCTCCGCCGGCGATTTTGCCGTCCTGGTCGAAGAAGAATACCCGATCAACATCGACGTGCAGCGTGGCGATCGAGCCGACGTCGAAGGGATGGATTCCATGCGACTGCGAAATCCACGTCTGCCCATTCATGTCGAAGTGGATCACGCTTTCCGAGCCGGACAGCTCTGTAACGAGCACGCGGCCTTTGATGGCCGGAGAATTTTTCTTTTGTGGTTCCGGCGTAATGTGATGCGGTCTAATTCCGATCGTGTAGAGCCCGTCCGGGAGATTCTGCCCCTCCTCTCCGACCGGCCAATTTACCGACTCCGCCAAGATGATTGATTTTTCGCGCTTCTCCACTTGCGCCGTATTGAGAGGCGGATCGGAAAAGACCTTGGCGCTCGTAAGGTCGCAGGGCCGGCGGTAAATTCGCGATGTCTGCCCGAACTGCGTCACCTGCCCCTCGTTTAGGGTTGCTGTGTTGCCCCCGAACAGCAGGGCCTCGGCAGGTTCCGTCGTTGCATAGACGACCATTCGCTTGCGGGCGATGAACAGCTTCGGCAGCTCATCGCGCATTTCCTCGCGCAGCTTGTAATCAAGATTGGCGAGAGGTTCATCGAGAAGAATGAGATCCGAATCCTTCACGATTGCTCGCGCGATGGCCGTTCTCTGCTGCTGACCGCCCGAAAGCTCCATCGGTTTACGGTCAAGCATCGGTGTAAGCCTGAGCAAATCAGCTGCACTGCGCACGCGTTTGTCAATCTCCGTCTTTTCTAAGCCAGCGACCCGCAGCGGCGAGGCGATGTTCTCGTAAACGCTGAAATTCGGATAATTGATGAATTGCTGATAGACCATCGAAACGTTCCGCTTTTGCACTGGAACGCCTGTCACATCCTTGCCGTCGTTCAGAATCGATCCGGATGTCGGAGTTTGGATTCCGGCCATCAGTCGCATCAGGGTCGTCTTGCCGGCGAGCGTGCTTCCGAGAAGGATGTTGAACGTGCCTTCCTCGATGACCAGGTTAGTTTCGTGGATGTGGACTTCGGCGCCTACACGCTTCGTGACGTTTTTCAATTCAAGCGGCATGTCGCCTGCCAGTCCTCAACGATGCTTTGGTGGGGCCACTTTAGCCGCTGACTCCCGGCCGCGCAATGGCGCGGCCGGGTCAGGAGAAGGGAAGCCTACTTTGCCGTCGTCCAACGCTTGATCAGTTCGTCATAGGCGATCGTTTCGCCCGGGGGCTTCTCGTTCGCGAGCTTCTTCGCTGGTCCGTCCGGCTTGCCAAGCCATTCCGAGGGATCCTTCTCCGGGTTGAGGCGTGGTCCGCAGCCACCGTAGGTCTTGGCCTTTTCGTCGGCTGCCTGCATTCGGGCCATGACCTGATCCATTTCCGCAGCCAGCCGGTTCATCGCTTGTTCGGGCGTGAACACGCCCGAATTCACGTCGCCGATCTGCTGCCACCACAGCTGGGCCAGCTTCGGATAGTCGGGAACGTTGATCCCCGTCGGTGTCCACAACACGCGGTCTGGCGAGCGATAGAACTCGACAAGTCCGCCGAGCTTTGGCGCACGCTCGGTGAACGATTTATCACGGATGTCCGAATCGCGGATGATAGTCAGCCCCACATGGCTCTTCTTCAGCGACGTGGATTTACAGACCGTAAACTGCGCATAAAGCCAGGCGGCTTTACGGCGGTCGAGCGGAGTGGACTTGAACATCGTCCATGAACCGCAGTCCTGATAGCCGAGTTTCATCCCATCTTCCCAATAAGGGCCATGTGGTGACGGTGCCATCCGCCACAGGGGCATGCCCGCGTCATTCACGGTATTGTTGCCCTGGCTCTTCGGCTGCACCATGTTGGCAACGAAGGCGGTGTACCAGAAGATCTGCTGGGCAACGTTGCCCTGGCTGAGGGCCGGCAGCGATTGATAGAAGTCCAGGTCAGCGGCACCGGGGGGTGCATATTTGCGCAGCCACTCGTCCCATTTCGCGATGGCGTAGATCGAGGCCGGAGCGTTCGTTCCGCCACCGCGCGACACCGACGCTCCAGCAGGATTGCATGATCCCTTTTCCATGCGGATGCCCCACTCGTCGATCGGCCGGCCATTGGGCAGACCCTTCGACGTAGAGCCGGCCATTGAAAGCCAGGCATCGGTCATGCGCCAGCCGAGGTCCGGAGCGCGCTTGCCGTAGTCCATATGGCCGTAGATGCGGACGCCGTCGATCTCTTTCACATCATTCGTGAAGAAATCCGCGATGTCTTCATAGGCCGACCAGTTCACTGGAACGCCGAGTTCATAGCCGTATTTAGCCTTGAACTTCTCCTTGATCTCCGGCCGGTCGAACCAGTCTTTTCGGAACCAATACAGATTGGCAAATTGCTGATCGGGCAGCTGCCACAATTTGCCGTCAGGCCCGGTGGTGAATGACTTGCCGATAAAATCGTCGACGTCCAGGGTCGGCAGGGTCACATCCTTGCCCTCGCCCGCCATCCAGTCTGTCAGATTGACGGCGCTTTGCAGGCGTGAATGGGTCCCGATAAGATCGGAGTCGTTGACATAGGCATCATAGAGATTGCGGTTCGTCTGCATCTGCGTCTGAACCGCCTGCACCACTTCGCCCTCGCCAAGGATCTGGTGGTTCACCTTGATGCCGGTGATCTGCTCGAACGCTTTGGTCAGAGTTCCGGATTCATAGGTGTGTGTCGGAACGTCTTCCGATAGCACGTTGATTTCCATTCCCTTGAAAGGCTTGGCAGCGTTGATGAACCACTCCATCTCTTTCATCTGCTCCTCTTTGGAGAGCGTCGAAGGCTGGAATTCGTTATCCACCCATTTCTTGGCTTCCTCGATGCCAGCGATGACAGGACTGGCGAATGACGCGGCCGCCAACAGAGCAACCGACGCCAGTAGATTTTTTCGCATAGATTTCCTCCGATTTATTATTGGACGTATAGAATGCATGGTGGACACGTGGCTGCTTCTTCGGGACATTGGGGTTGGGGGTTGGGGGGACGGAACCGCGCAAGGGGGGGCCTGGGGAACGGAACCACTCTTAGCCGTCAAATATCAAATAAATCAAAACGAATGTCAATCGAAAACCCGCCCCTTAGGATCGGAGACGGCTGGCCAAGCCGGCACGTACCGACGGTCCATCGTCGTGCCGCGCGTCCGCCGCGTGCGAGGTCAGATATAAGTCCAGTTCCCGCCGCGTTCGGCACCGAGTCAACCCGAGTTTTGTTCGCGGCCACACGATGTCATCGGAATTCCGGGCCCGTTCTTCGGCCACGAGATAGTCGACTTCCCTTTGGCTCAGGCCCGCTCCCGAAATCTTCGCCCTGATCCTTGAGTCTGGTTGCTCCATCGAGCAGTTTGAAGGTTCTCATTCCATAGCTTTTGAATCGCCGCTCGGCAGGCTTTACGAACTGAAATCTATGATGTGGGTCACGCGGGCGACGGTCTTTGTAGTCTAATAGGTCACTGCGCGATTCAACATGAGACAGATCTTCATTGTCGGTCATGGTGGCCCTGAGAAACTGCAGCTGCGTGAATTCCCCGACCCGAGCCCGGGCCCGGGCGAGATCCGGATTCGCGTAAGGGCCAGTGGCGTTAACTTTGCAGACATTCTCGCGCGTCAGGGCCTTTATCCCGACTCACCCAAGATTCCCTGCGTTGTCGGCTACGAAGTTTCCGGCACCGTGGATGAAACGGGTCCCGGCGTGAATCAGTCTTGGCTCGGCAAGGACGTCTTCACGCTGATGCGCTTTGGTGGCTATTCGGACGTCGTTGTCGTGCCCGAGAAGCAGACCTTCCAGAAACCGGCCTCGATTTCCTACGCCCAAGCGGCGGCGATTCCGGTGAACTATCTCACCGCGTGGCAACTGCTCGTCGTCATGGGTTCCCTCAACCCCGGGGAGACGGTCCTTATTCACAATGCCGGCGGTGGCGTCGGGCTTGCCGCAATCGACGTCGCGCGCCACATCGGCGCCACGATCTACGGAACGGCAAGCAGCGGCAAGCACGCCTTCCTGAGGCGGCGCGGCCTGCACGAGGCCCTTGACTACCGCAGGAAGGACTGGACGCTTGAGCTCAACAGGCTCACCAAGGGAAAGGGCGTCGCGCTCATCACCGATCCGCTCGGCGGCAATCACTGGAAGAAGAGCTATAGCGCCCTGCGTTCCACGGGACGGCTCGGCATGTTTGGTATTTCGGTTGCGACGACGTCGAAGCTGTTCGGAGCGTTGCGTCTGCTGCCGCTTGTGCTCGGGATGCCGCTTTTCCACCCGCTCTCGCTGATGAGCAGAAACAAATCCGTCTTCGGAGTGAACCTCGGCCACATGTGGCACGAGACTGACATGATCGCTGGTTGGATGAAAATACTGCTGACGGGTGTCGCGGATGGTTGGGTTCGCCCCCACGTGGACAGGACCTTCCCACTCGTGCAAGTCGGCAAGGCGCAGGCTTACATAGAAGAGCGCAAGAATACCGGTAAAGTCGTCCTGACAACCTGAGAAGAAAAATAAAACGCTCCTTCAGAAATAGCTCGTGAAGATCGGCGCCAATTATGGCGCGGAGCTCATGCTGCTTGCCCGGTGCGGTCTTCACTTGAACCAGGTTCTACGAGGGGAAACCCAATCCGCTTGAGTTGATCTTTCCCGAGAAGGGGATGGAGGCAACCGAGCCAGGGGGCCGTCATCATCGCTCGCCGCGAACCACGCCAGCCCCCGAGAGTCCTTCAGCCTGAGGGAAATGCCGGTGGCCTATGGTTCATTGCCGCCGAAGGGCCGGGCGCTGCTCCCTTGACCGGGGCACTCGCCGAGTCCCTTGGCAGAGCTGGTTGCCTCACGGTGCGCGCATTCCCAGCGGGTGGCGACGTTCCACCGGACCCGAATGCGGTGGGGATTGCGTTCGAGAGCAAAAACGACTGGCTGGCCCTCATCGAGGCAGCGGCGGACGGCACAGAGCCAGTCAGTATAGTCCTAGTTCTTGGCGATCGCCCTGAGGATGAATGCACCATTGCTTTGGCTCGCGCCGCCACCGCCCGTGCGATTGCCGTCGCCCTCGGTAGCCTCCCTCATGACGTTCCCGTCGCATTCTGGTTCGTTACGCGACCGAGTGAGGCCGTCCTGCTCCAGAGGAACAAACCCATACCGCCGCCGCCCTGTGGTCTCGCAAAGCGTCGACTTCGAGCTTCCGCCCACCGCTTGAGCCAGCGGACGCCGCCGTCTGGGGGCTGTCCCGCTCAGTGGCAAACGAGAATGCGCGGTTGAACATACGGCGCATCGCAGTTGCCGTCAGCACGGACGTTGTGGGGGGCACAGCGGATCGCAGCCGAGCTGCTCGCCCCCTTCCCCGACGAGGACGAAATCCTATTGACACCTGGGGGCCGTTTCGTGCCCCGCCTGACGTAGTACCGGCCGGGGCACTACATGACAGGTGAATCGATCGCTTTCGCCAAACCACCACATATGCGCTCGAACTCCGAAACCGGGGGCACGTCGTATCAATTAGTGTGGGTCAAAGTCCGGCTCCGGTGCCTGGCCCGGGCCAAGTTGCGATCGCCGTCCGGGCTGTCGGGCTCAACTACCTCGACGTGCTGCTGGCCAGGGGGGTTATTGGCGAAGATGCAGTGCCCGGTTTTGTCGGCGGCAGATTGGGGGCCGACTGTGCGGGAGTAGCCTCCGGAGTTGGTCCAGGGGTCAGCGGCTTAGTGCCGGGGGACCGCGTCTGTGCCTTTGCGCCGGGCAGCTTCGCTTCAAACGTCGTGCTTCTGTCTGTCGCTCCGCAGGCCATGATTCCGCGGCTCGTTGGACGGCGATCTGCGATCTCTTTCGCAGGCAAATTGCGTCTTGTTTTCAAAGGAATGCTTCTCCATCCAGAGTCTCTGCTTTCGTCAACTCGTTGCGCCGCCCTCCCACGGTCCGAACTTTTTCTGGCCTTGAGGAGTGGTCACACAGCCGGTAAGAAGAGATGAGGAGAAGAAAAAAAAGCCGACAAAGCCACGCCCCGGGCGCAGAACTTTCCAGTGAATTTGCGCCTGAATCGATCGGAGGCCGATCTCAAATTGCTCTTTTTGACGGTGCCCGTCCAAGAGATACGCCTAGTCAGCGACTTTTCCTGGCTTCTTCGAGCGCGCGTATGACTCCACACTTCAATGACACGCGGGCGATAGAGAAAAAACAACTTTCGAGTGCAAGGAGCTGGGCGGCACCCCACCTTTGAAGCGTGGTCCTTCGAGATCGAGTCGGCTTGCGCTTTGGTCAGGTATTATTACGCCTACGCAACGGTCGCTTTCTCCGAAACCTCTGCCCAATCCCTATTCCGGTTGCCTTGACAAGCCTGTATATTGCAACCAATGAAAAAGCCGCTCGGTTATCTGCTGCTCCGCGATCCACGGGTTCCGATCCGCGCCAAGTTGATTGCCCTGGGCGCCGGAGCAGCCGTCGTCACCGCCATCGAATTGCTGCAGATTCCCTTCGAAACGATTGCCGCCGCCCTGCTCCCATTCGTGGGGATTCCTGGTGACCTCGCGCTTGATGGAGCGGAAGCGATCATCGGCCCAATTCTCGTTGCCTGCCTGCTCCTGCCCCGCCTCACTCCTGTCGATCTTGTCCGGCGGATACGCGCCGAAGCGGAGTGTCACTCTCCCGCGTAGCTTCTCCCGTGCTCTGTCGACGAATTACTCGGGAGCACCCCTCAGGGAGTTGGCCCCTTGGCTTGTTGCGAGGCGCTTAAAGCTTAAATAGAAGTTCCCTTCGAGACATCAACGGCCAGTCAATGCCCCGTTGGTCGATCGTCGCGGACCCAACGTCAACGTTCGAGGTCAAACGCGCGTTTCTGAGAAATCTCAAATTCGTCATTTGCGGTGACTGACTTTGTGCCCGATAAAAGCATCCTGGCGGGGCGCATTATGAACTTCTGTCACAAGCGAGTTTTCGCTTTTTCCTTCGGGCGGCCTGTTTTCTGCTGCTAGTAGTCAGAGAGGGGCAGCCATTTTGATATTGCCGTCTGTGAATTGCTTCTGGCTGTAGCCCCGCAGGCCATGATCCGCGGCTCGTTCCGCGCGGTTCCCCGTATTCACTTGCTCGCGCTATTCACAAAATGGCTGACCCCTTTGGCGCCTTTTCGTCCATGAGGAACGAAATGAGAGTTCGCAACGCGTCTGCATTCGTCAATCAGAGTTCATGTTGCTTGTGGATGAACTCCCGGCCCGCGGCATCAAACGCATATTGCGAGTAACAATCTGCCGTCCGCAAGGCCTGTTCCGGCGTCAACCGGTCATAGTTCGGGCTGTAGCGATAACCATGGCGATCGTGAATTTCGTTCGGACTTCCATCGACGGGTCCGCAGTAATGAGCGAGTTCGTGGACAATGACATAGGGAATCGCTTCGCTATCCAAGGTCTTGAGCTTTCGTCCCAACCAGATCGTTCCCGCCGGAATACCTCCCTGCAGGTTGCGAGTCGTGCGAATCATTACGTCGTAGCCCCCGCGAGCTGAATAGGCGAAGAAATCCTTGTTCAGCGGATCGTTTCCAAACACCACGACTCCCAAAGGAATATAGCCGATCGCCGTTTGCATGTTTAGGTAAATGCGATCAATCCATCGAACTCCGGCCAGTGGATCCCTCAGCTTGTCCAGGTGAAAGTGCCGGTTGAGTTTCTTCATTGCTGCCGCACGCGACGCTCCCAACAATCCACCGCCACCCGGCGAGGAAAAGCCAAGCGAGGCTATCTGGAGCGCCATCCGAGCGGCCGTGAGGACGCCGGTGATCCTCGGAATCTGTTCGATCGCCGCCGATGCGAAATCCGGCTCTCCCGGAGAGGTGTTGAGATGACGCATGGTGTCGGCGTTCGGATCGACTCGATCATCAGCCCAACCAAGCCGTTTCTTCTGGAACTCGTGGATAGCCGCGAGTGTTTTCTCGCCGCACCAGCCGTCCACCTTGAGGACTTCCTTGGGACCGCCTTGCAACGGAGTAAATCGATTCAGCGCGCGCTGAATCGCCTTCACGTCGTGCGGGATGTTTTTTGCCTTCTTTCCTGCGCCGACCGGTGCGCTGATCTTGATTGGGCCCATTTCAAAGACTTCGTCGCGGCACTGAAACCCGGGCCCCATCGCCGAGAATTTATAGGTAGCCATAGCGGTCTCTTCCTACAGAACTTCGGACCCTATTTTACTCTCGCCGCACGGGACCCAAAGCGGCGCTTTCATCCGCCGAGTCTGGCGAGATGAAACGCGGAAGTCAACGATCAAGCCGGAGTGGAACCAGTCGGAAGAACGAGCACGGGAGAGCCCGCGCGCAGGGGCTTGCAAGTCATCCGCAAAATGCGATGACCGGTAGCCCCGAAAGGGTCCATTGAGCATGGCTCGTTAGGGAAAGTCTGTGCTAGAGTGGACACCAATACCCTTCTCCGAGAGCCCTGGTGCACTGTAACAGTGACATCTGACGGCATTGGTGTATGGCTTCTCACGCCAGCACCCTTTAGATTGAGCCGTCCGAAACAACGTGAGTTGAAGCGATAGGCGGCAGCCAAAGCGGCCGAGCCGATGATGTGCGACGAGCTCGGGTAATCCTGGGTTTGGTGGGCGGCAAACTTTGGCAAGGTCAGTCGCGGCCAGTCTTGTACTTTCGGTTTCCTCCTTTTCGACCTTAGACTAGGTTCTGTTCACGAATTCTTGATCAAGATGAAAGCTGAGACGAGGCAGAGAGCGGCGAAGAAGGTTTTTGCGAGTTTATCATAGCGGGTGGCAATGCGGCGGAAGTGTTTCACTTTGTTAAAAAAGCGTTCGATGCGGTTGCGCTCACGATAACGGGTGTGATCGTAAGGGAGTTTGCGGGGCGGGTTGGGATCGGGGGTATCACCGCCTGCACTCCGTCGTGATCAAGCGCTCACGAATGCGGTCGGCATCATAGCCTTTGTCCATCGTGGCCGATTCGAGCACATTGTCGGGATCCAGGCTTTCATAGAGAGATTCAAACTGACGGCCCTCGTGGGCATCCCCAGCCGTGAGATGGAGAGCAACGCTGCAGTTTTCGTCGATGGTCGCCGCGTGGATTTTCGTGCTCAGTCCTCCACGAGAGCGCCCCAAAGCCTGGTCGCCGCCGTTTTTTTTGGTGCTCCTGCGGCGTGCTGGTGGGCTCGTACCGTTGTCGAGTCCATCAACAGAGGACGGGCTTGGGCGAAGCATTCGCATGAAGGCACTGCCAAAGCCGCCGCCATACTCCCCGCTCTTCCCAGCGTCGAAAGCGCATGGAAACTGCATGCCAGTAGCCCAAATCGGACGGTAAATCCGCCAAGGGCAGCCCACACGATTCAAATACCAGACAGCTTCCAGAAAATCGCGATCACTCAGTTCGGCAGGGGCTCCCGCACGCGAATGCTTGGCCTCTCTGAACGCTGCTTTAAGCTCCTCCCAAACACGATCGCCGATCATTCGACGGGGATGTTCTCTCTCCATCCCAAGCATAAATCAGCTCTCGCTCAAAAAATAGACCTCGAAATTCGTGAACAGAACCTAGACTGTTCATTGCCACATGCGTGGCGTCTATTTTCAAAAGGAATGCTTCTCCATCCAGACGTCGATGCTTTCGTCAACTCGCTGCGCCGCCTCCCACGGTTCGAACTTTTTCTGGCCACTAGGAGTGGTCACACAGCCAGTAAAAAGAGATGAGGAGAAGAACAGAGAGGCCATGAACGCCACGCCCCCAGCACAGAACTTTGCGGTGAATTTACGCCTGAATCGACTGGAGGTCGATCTCAAATCGCTCCCTCTGCCCGTCCAAGAGACACGCCTATTCAGTGGCATTTCCGGGCTTCTTCGAGCGCGAGTATGACTACAAACCACGCTTCAATGACACCCGGGCGGTGGAGAAAAGCAATTTCCGAGTCCAGGTGGGTTGGGAGGCGCCATCGTTAAACGTGTCCTTCGAGATCGGATCGGGCTACTCTTTGGTGATTTGCTACGCCTGCCCAATGGTCGCCTTTGCTACGAACGTCGGCCCAATCCCCTATTTCCGGTTTGTTTGACAAGACTGTATATTCCAATCAATGAAAATGCCGCTCGGTGGACGCCGCCATATAAAGCGGGACTCTTGTGACGTTGGGTGCGCTTACGACTGGAAGTCCCAGGCATGGTCCGCAAAGGAGAAAGCTTAGTCGACCGACGAAGCCCTGTGAACTCGTGCCGGTGCCTCGGCGCTGACAGGTGGAAAGGATGAAACAATGATTAGGAAGCGAAAACTCGGCGCACGGGTTTTGGACGTTTCTGAAATTGGTCTCGGATGTATGGGCACGAGCCGGGTTGTCCGAAGTTGGCGTGGAAACAATTCGGCGCGCTCACGTCGTTCAACCGGTCTCGGCTGTTCAGAGCGAGTATTCGTTATGGGAGCACAATTTGGAGGCGAAGATTATCCCGCTTCTCCATGACCTCGGAATTGGATTGGTCCCCTATAGTCCGCTTCGGCCACGGTTTCCTTGCTGGCACCGTGAAACGGGTAGAGGGAGACGCGTGGAGTGCAGGGGGTGGGTTGTCTACTAAAGGTAGGCCCACGCCAGAATTGGGCTTACTCGCCTTTGGCCGCAGGCCGGTCGCCTTCACTCATCGCGTCTTGCTCGCTAAGGTATTTTCCCTGCTTCGTCTTGCCATAGTATCGAGATCCCTGCTTGTGGTAGACGTGAGTCTGTGTGTTGACCCAGACTAAGCCGTTGCCCCCGCCCGCGGTGGCTACGGCATTTCCGACGGGTTTCGCTGGCTTCGCGGAGCCGGCGGCGATTCCCGATGCGGGCGTGCCGCCGGTCGCGGTTGTGCTTGAAGCGCTCGAACGTTTCTTACCAATCCAGCCGGTGTTTGACGGGCGGGAGTCGGCGCGACGGCAGACGGAGTTGGGATTGCGTTTGCCGCGGGTGCCGCCTTCTTGTGACTGCGCTTCGGCGAAGGCGCCGGCGAGGGTCCCGGCACCGCGTTGGACACGGGACTTGCCGAAGCGGTCGCCGCGGTCGTTGATGCATCGCCTGCTTTCAGAGCTGTTTTATGTTTGTGCTTTTTCGCTTGCGCAGGCGACGCCGCCGGAGCCGGGCTGGGCGCAGCAGTCTGAGCTTCTAGCTATGATTGTTCCTGGCTCAACCAGGTCGAAAACTGGTTCTCCAAAGTCCAGCGTCACGTGATTGCCCGCGGAGTCTTCGAATCAGTCGCCGACCTGCGCCGCAAGCTCATGCGTTACATCAAAGCCTACAATAAGACTGCCACTCCTCTTCAATGGACTTACTCGAACCCCACCAACCGAATCGCAGCGTAGCTGTTTCATCTGATACAGTGCACTAGTGAGCCGGAATGCGGAACGCCTCGAGGAGGCGGCCGGAAAGGTGCGGGCGATTGGGATCACGAGCAGGGGGATGAATCGCATCACGTCAGACTAACGAACGGACAGAGAGACGTGTCAATCTCTGATTCTCCGCCCAATCCTCGTCGGAGGAGAACCGAGCGTTTCTGCGGAATGATCAAGAATCAGGTTGTCTGCCTGCGCGTACCTTTCTCTCCGACCCCTTTCTGGTAGGCAGGGCTCACCATGACGCTGCATTCCTAGCACCGCTCACGGCCCCTTATTTATTCGGATGGTCGATGCCAGGTTCCTTTTTGGCTGGCTACTGTCCCAAGGCTTTTTCGGCATCGCCTACTTTGCGCTGCAGTTTGCCGCCGACTTTCTCGGCAGTTCCTTCATCCCGCATCGCGGGGTCCATCGTGGCCTTGCCGATTTCCTCTTTGATCTTGCCTTTCGCTTCGCGGAATCCGCCTTGGACTTTATCTTTTGTGCTTGCTTTCATGAAACGAAATCGCTTGGGCGAGTCACGAAGAGCATAAGGATCGTTCCTGATTAAAGACTCGGGAGGCTCCGAAAACCATCGCCACTTATGTGGCAGATGTAACGGCCGGCGTCTCCAGCGGCGAATCGATAATCGCCAGAGCTTGTTTTCCCTGGATGTAGCTGACGCTGGCCAGACCGAGGACGGTTCTTAGCTTTTCCGCGGGAACTTTCATCGGGCCGGGAGAAGCTGCCGCGCCGGGAGCAGGCTGCGGAAAGGCCGTGGACATGGCGGTATGAAATTGCACGTTGCCTTCGATCTTTTGCAGGGTCTGATGAATGTGCCCGTTGAGTACCGTCACCGACCCGAACCTCTTTAAGTAGGAGAGCGCTTGCTCGCTGTCATCGGTGCCCCATCCCCACTCGGGATAGACGGTCCAAAGGGGGATGTGCGCAAAGACGACGATAGGAGTGCTGCTGGAGAGACCCCGGACGTCGTTTTCCAGCCATTCGAGCTGTTCGCGCCCAAGGTTTCCCAAGCCACCGGCCTTCAGGTTGAGAACATTCACAAGTCCGATAAAATGCACACCTTTCACGTCAAAACTTTGCCAGCCGGAGCCCTTGGTGCCCCGGCCGTATCGTTGGAGGTAAATCGCTCCATTGTCGGTCAAGACATCATGCTCTCCGGGAACGTAGAAGATCCTCTCGGTCTTCGCCGATTTGAGCAACTGATCAAGAGCGTCGAACTCCTCGGGCTTGGAGAGATGCGTCAAGTCGCCGGTATGAAGGACGAACGCCGGCGGAGTCGGCAAAGCATTGATCTTGTCAATCGCAGCCTTCAGCGTGGAGAGAACATCCTTGTTGGCTTCCTTGCTGAAACCGACGTGACTGTCACTGATTTGTACGAAGCTCAACTCCCCGGGCGTGATACTTGTTGAGAGATCCCCGGAGCGACTCAGGGTTTGGGATCGCAGAATTCCGCCGCTGACAGCCAAGAGCGCGCCGGTGCCGGCCCAGGCCATGCATTTGAGAAATCCCCGGCGGTCGAGCCCGTCGTGATGGTGGTCGTGGATGATTCGGTCGTTCATATTGTTGGGATGAGTTTTTGCGGCGTCGGAACTGAAGCGCCGTCATTCGTTCAAACCAGGCTGCCGCCAATTTTATTCCCCGAAGTTTCTGCAAAGTATTTTGGAATAAAAGGCCGACCAAAGGGGTCTTCTTGGACAAATGAGGTCTGTTCGAGCCAAACCAGCTTGGCGATGCCGAAGCCAGTCCTGGAATCGCCATTGTGGCAACGCCGCGATGTCCGCGCACCCTGCGTTTGGACCCGCAGCCAATCGCCTGGCGGCCTGCGTGGCGTGGAAACTCAGAATATCCGGCTCGGCTCTTCCCCTTTACGGTCAACGCTAAAATCGAGATAGCCTCTTGCAAAAACGCTATGGCAGCCGCATCAAAAGAGGCATACCCTCCCTGGGGCGAAAATCTCCAGCCAAGCGAGAAAATTGTGAACTTCTTCGTTCTTAAGACGCCGGAGCGAACGGAGATTCCCCAAGAGTATGAACCCGGGTCATTCGAGAGGATGATGTTGCCCCACCTGGACGCGGCGCACAACCTGGCCCGCTGGCTTCTGCGCAATGAAACCGATGCGCAGGATGTCGTCCAAGAGGCTTATCTTCGTGCCCTGAGGTCCTTCCATGGGTTTCATGGCGCGGATGGCCGCGCCTGGCTCCTGAAGATCGTCCGCAATACCGCTTATACCTGGCTGAGAAAGAACCGAGCTCCCGATCTGGTAACCTTTGATGAAGAGCTGCATGTTTCCGGCTGCGGGGGCCCGAATCCCGCGGTCTTGCTCGAACAGACTGAAGACAAAAACGCTGTCAGAGAGGCCATGGAGGATTTGGCAGTTGAGTTCCGCGAAATCCTGGTGCTGCGTCACCTCGAAGGCCTATCCTACAAAGAAATCGCGGACATCGCGCAGATCCCGCCCGGCACGGTGATGTCGCGGCTCGCCCGTGCCCGCATCCGACTCAAGCAATGCCTTGCCGAGCGCCTTGGAAAAGGAGACGTAGAGTGAACTGCGAGGAAGTCAAAGCCTTGGTCGACGGATATTTGGACGGCGAACTGGATCCTGTCACCAATCAGAGTATCGAAGGGCACTTGCGAGAATGCCCGCTTTGCGATCAGGCATTCAAGGAACATCAGACTTTGGCCGCCGCAATCAGTGCCGTCGCTCCATACCATGAGGCTCCGGTTGGCCTGCGTGAGCGGATTCAATCCGCTTTGCGAGATCAGACGACCCAGTCCACCCAGGATATAGCAAGCAAACCTCCCCCCGACGTCGCGAGGGAGCGGCGAGGTTTGCCTGGAGTTCTTTTTGAGCGGCCCTGGAACTGGCTGGGGCTTGCGGCCGCCCTGTTTGCGGCCGTGCTCATTGTCTGGAACTTAGCACCTCCGTGGCGGCGGCCGGCTGCGGAACACTTCCTTGCCACCGAGGTCCTCGCGGGTCACATCCGCTCGCTGATGGTGGACCACCTCGCGGATGTGGTATCCACGGACCAACACACCGTCAAACCATGGTTTGACGGCAAGCTCGATTTTGCTCCCTCCGTGGCGAATCCCGCCGGCGATGGATTTCCGCTGGTAGGGGGAAGACTCGATTACCTGGATAGTCGACCGGTGGCGGCGCTGGTTTATCAGCGGCGCAAGCACTTCATCAACGTCTTCATCTGGCCGCTACGGGCCGGCGATATCAAAGATCCGGGCGTGCTCACTCTTCAAGGTTATCACCTCCTTCACTGGGTTGACGGCGGGCTCAACTACTGGGCAGTTTCCGACGTCGGCGAGAACGACTTGGTAACGCTTAGGGATTTGATTAAGAACCTGTGAAAAAATTACAAAGTGCCGCGTTGCTGCTGAATTTTTGGCTTCGTCAAGGCGTGAGGGCGGCGGCAATACCCGCAGCGGGGTTGCCGATGCCTTGCATTGCCCTGCGGGCTGCCTTCGGCAGGCTGTCTCCCTTCGCTCGGCTGTCCCGCCCGAGCAACGCAGGTCAAGCCAAAAAGACACGCAACCCTGTGGCCGCGTTGCGCGCTCGGTTACAGCCCGCTGCGGCGCCCTCGCGGGCGCCTTGCCTACGGCCTTTCTTGCTCTCGCGCGGCGCTTTCTAATTTTTTCACAGGTGCTAAGAGCCAGACATCGCCGCGTTGACCTCGTCTGCTGGCCTGTAAAGGGATCATCCGCTCTCTCCAGGCCTCTTATTCGTCAGCCTGTTCCCAATCCACCGTCCCGGCTCTGCCTTGGCTCAACCAAGGCGCGGGAGCGGCGGCGATCCACAGAGCGGTTTCGCCGATGATCCGCATCTCGCGGACCGCGATCGGCATGCTCGGTCACGTCGTGCTTCCACGCAACGCTTCCTAATGGCACCGAGACAGATTTTAAGAAGCTCCGGATAGTTCCGACGCCTCTCGCCTCGGTTGACAATCCCGCACTTCGAATCACTCCAGCTGAGCGTGGGAATATTTTGTCGTTCCGGCCGGTATGGAGCAGTGAGAGCCGTTTCATCATTAGCGGCATAATAAGTAACAAAGCATTAGTTATGAAAGTATCCAATTCCAGTAGATTCAAAATCGGGCCCCTTTTCACAAACTTTAAAACCCCGACCGTCCGATGCGCGGCCCTGACCGTGATGCTGCCAATTCTTCTCGCCGGTCGGATCCACGCTCAGAGTTACGACGAGATCAACATTGTGCCCGCGGAGGACTTCTTTGATGTTCCAACACCTCCGGTCAATGATTACATTGAGATCGGTGGTTTTCAGCTGAAGGTCGACCGGACGAGATGGGGATTGAGTCTCACGAAGGGCAACCACGGGTTCCTGGGACGCCTGGAAGGAACTGATGTAGATATCAACGTCTCCGAAGTTCCAGCGCCGCAGGCGACCGCCATCGGCTCAACGACGGACTCCCGTGCGAATTCAGCAACGCGCGTGGAGCATATTTTTACGAGTCACGCCGTGCCCGGTTTGAAGGTTATCCATCGGGGACAGCGATCTCTCTTCGGAGAGAACATCTGCGGGATCGATTATATCTTTGTCAGTCCCGAGAATAAGAGCATCCGATTTGCGGCGCATGCGAAGGTATCCCATCCCGACTGGTCCGACGCAAACCGCCTGGTGTTAAACACCCTTTCTCTCGCAGCGAGACATCATTGAGCGCACCGAACAGCAAGGGGGGCGTCGCTCTTGCAATGGTATTCGCCTAAAGATCTTTAGGAAGATAGGGGCACAGCGCTTCGGAAGGAAAGAAGGAAACCGAACTATGTCGATTCATAATCTTAGTGTGAGGAACTGTGGCCGCGCTCATTTGGGCCGTCTGCTCTCTGCAATGCGAGCGTGGCTGAAAGCAGAAACGTTAGTGTGCGCTTTGGCGGTAGGCGTTGCCCTGCTGGGGACGATGCAAGGACGGGAGCCGTCGGCGCCGCAGTCCATGGCGGCTGATTCGGGCAAAGTGGAGGTGCGTATCGATAACTTCAGCTTTTTGCCGAAAGAAGTCACGGTCGCGGCGGGAACCACGGTAACCTGGACCAACGAGGACGATGTGCCGCATTTGGTGGTGAGCGCCGACGATCAGTTCAAGAAGTCCCCGGTCTTGGACACGAACGAGAGCTTCTCATGCAAGTTCACGACGGCGGGAATCTATGTGTATTTCTGTTCCATTCACCCTCACATGACTGGGAAGGTGATCGTCCAATGAGCGAGGACAGCGCAATGAAGCGGGCGGACAGGCCGCGTCTTTGGAAGATCGCCGTTCTGGGACGTCCGGAGTTGGTCGGGTTGCGGGTAGCCCATTACATGACCCTGGCGGGGACGGAGGGACAGGGACTCATCGAGCTTCGGGTGCCGATCTCCGATGCCGAAGCGGGCCCGGAACGAAATGGGCAACTGGCAAGAATACTGCTGGAGAACAGATTTCGAAGTCGCGGCGGTTCTGAGTCGGTGGGGAGGGGAGTGCGGGCGTCGTGAACCGTCTGAAACCCGCGCCGCTACGACACGCGGCGTGACCGCGTTGGCGAATCTTTGGGAGTTAGCAATCATTCCATGAACCCGTTTGACCTAAAGGCAGCGCTCCTCGCAAGGCACGCGCAGCATCCCGCGATTATCCATTTTCCAATCGCCCTGTTTGTCACAAGCGTTGTGTTTGACTGTTTGGCGATCTGGAGAAAGAGCTGCCTAATGACCGCGGTCGCCTACGATAATCTGCTTGCCGCAGCGATAACGGTTCCTCTGGCTGTCGTAAGTGGTATCGGCGCCTGGCAATGGGGACTCGAGGGCGCCAGATTGAAGGGCAACCTCCTCCTCCACCTGATTTTCGCGTTGTCGGCATCCGGAATGATTTGGACGCTTTGCGGTTGGCGCATTCAACATGAGATGAATCGGACCCAACCTCCTGGAAAGCTTTACTACGCGGCGGCATTTTTGACGCTCGTGTTGATCATCTTGGCGAGCCATTTGGGTGGTATTCTCAGCGGTGTGGAAGGAGGCGCGATGTAATGGGCACCGGAGTCATTGGCGTCCACGCCGGGCGCCGTCTATGGCGGGGAGCCAGATTTCGTATGTTCCCGGGGTCAGGGCCATTGGGAGTTGCCGCATCGACTAGGCGCGGCGTGTGGACCCGTGGACTTCGCGACGGTCTCGGCCAGCCCCGTCCGGAAGGTTGCATCATTCGCGCCTTTGCCAAACCGAATCCCAAGCTTTTCGGGAGCAACCGGTTTAACTTCTTTGGCGCGACTGATCACCTCAAGACCTTGCACGAAGATTCCCGCCTCCTCGAGCGCGCGTGCGAGTTGCTGGGAAAGGGCTGCCCGGGATTCATCCGCGGCAATGAAAGCGGGCGGCATGTCTTTTGGTTTGCGCCTTGGCTCTGGCGGGGAAGAAGACCCGCCGTTGAGCGATCGTGCGGTCGACCTGGCAACTACTCGCAGAGGGGTTCGACGATTTGAAGCGGCGAACATGTCAAGCTGGTCGGTGGCGAACGGGAAAGCTCCGGGGACCTTTTGGTGCAAGCTCCACGATGCTCGCGGCAATCTCTTCAAGGCGGCGATAATCTTGGACAAGACTAAGCAGAGCCAGCTTTATCTGGAGAGCAACGCGAAGCCGCTTCTGATCGGGTCGCCTCCGGCTTTGCTATTGATAAAGCTCCAGTTTCGATCCATGGTCGACAGTTCAGCGACGGCCGCCTTTCGATAGGTTTCGTCGGCCTCAACCAGGGTTTGGATATTAAATTGCCTGCGTAGAACGTCGACTTCGGTCCCGGTGGGAACCGGGCTGGAAATGGATCGGACAAGAAGCGGCTTCGGCTCGTCCTGGTAATTCTTTTGCTCGATCAACTGGGGCATCGTTCGCAAGGCGTCCAGCCTGACAGTGTCGTTGGTGGCATTCGCAGCCACGGTCGACAAGACGCTCACCGTTATCTCCGGCGAAATGCGCCGTACCGCGAGCAAGTGATCAGCGTGAAAGATGCAATACTGCTGCTTGATCGGATCCTTGTCGAAAGCGTCGGCGAGGAGCTTGCGAGTCTGCTCCATTTGCCGTTCCCCTCCATGCTGAAATAGCTTAGGATCCTGATCATGGTTCCGGCGACCGAAAGAATGACCGGAACCGAAATCCTGTGGAGCAGATCAGTAAGCGAGAACTTGGGCCTCGCTTCCTTGATAACATCGCCACAGTCGGGACAGGCGTCAGCGTTTTCGGATATCTGACCGCCACATTCTTTGCCTTGAACCATTGCCATAAAGAAGCGCCCGCAGGTTCGAGGGAGCTTGAGCCCACGAGCCGATATTTTGAGGCTTTTTCAATCTCCTCAATGGTCCGGAGACAATCGGAGTCTCCCGCTTCTTCGCGAGCTCCGCGCCGGTCGGCGGGTGCTTGCGGGCGTTGGAGACAGCCACGAAGGCGAAACTCCGGATGTTGGAACCCCGGCCCGCGCGGCGCGAGCCCAGGCCAACCGCCAACAGGAGTGTTCCCAAACAACGCTGCCCCACGGTAGCGGCTTCGGCTGCCGCAATGTTTCAGTCCCTAAGGCACCAGAGGGCGAGCCAAACAACCAGCCACGCCAGCGTTCCAAATCCCGCCAGGTAGATTCCCGTCACTCGACCCGTGGCGATAAGGATGCTTCCGGCGACAATTGCCAGGACGATGATCACCTGCGCCAGTCGCAGCCACCGCAAATCCCGTCGGGGTTTGACGGTTACCAGGAGCTCGTCCGCGGCGCGAAGAGTAGGCTTGGCCTCGCGAACGCCGCTCCCTAGGGAATCGCGAGCCTGGCACTTTGAACAGCGCTGTTCGCCGGCGTCGGCCGCCGCGATCGAAGCGCCCTTCGTCCTAAAGTATCCCACAACCTCGCCGCAGCCAGCCGCGCAGAAAATCGGAATTTCGTCGCCGTTGGCGGTTTGCGTGCGGAAAGCTTCTCCATTGGCATCGTCCGCGGCGCCTGGCGCGAAAATCTGCTTTCCGAGTTCGTTACCCAATTTCAGCCGCTGGGGAATGGCAGCCATAGCTCAAAAACAACATGGCTAGGGTTCCACGAAATGCAAAAAAAGATCAAGAAAAAGTAGAATAAGTCAAAACTGACGGGATGCCATAGCTTGGTCTCCCCTAGCCTCCCGCAATTGATTCTCCAATTCGGCGATGCGTTTCTTCAGCGGCATCACGACATCTTGGACTTCCGCCGCGCTGTATCGAGGGGTGATATATTTCGGGCAGTTCCAATCAAAAGAGACCACGTCAATAAAGAATACCCGCTCAACGGAGGGGCGGGCGTCCGGTTCAGCAAGCTGCTCCACGAGTTCCGGGGAGGCCTCGGTCACCCGCGCATATCCGAGGATCTTCAGGCGCTCGCGGCGCGGATAGTCCTCAGGAAGAGCGAAACACGTTCGTTGATCGCGACGTTGCCGGTGCTCAGTAGTTGCCGGTTGCCGCGGTAATCCGCAAAAGCCAAGGTTAGTGGATCGATAGTCCGGAGAAATCCGGGCGGTCCGCCGCGATGTTGAATGTAGGGCCAACCGGTTTCACTGACAGTTGCCATGTAGAAACTGTCCCGGCCTGATATGAAGCCGAGTTCATCGGCACCCAAGGGGTCCCGATTTGAGGACTCCGCTTCCACACGCAGCGAACGGCCAAAATACTGCTTCTGTGCCGCGGCGACCGCCGGGGTCACCGCGATTTCAAGATATTTCTTGGGCATTCGAAGTTCGGCGCGGCCGTCCCCGGTTCAAAACACGATGGTATTCCAGCCCTCGCGAGATAGCGGCGCACGTTGGCCGATCCGTTCCGGGGATCGGGTTTTCTCTGACCAACGGCCAGCCGCAAGCTTCCACGGCTTTCGTGGCCCCGAACACGGTGGCACAGCCGCACGAGGCGCCCTTGAACGACATCTCTCACGCTCTGTAGAGGGCGTTCGCAGGGTGATCGAGTTTGGCCAGCTCTGCGGGCCAAGGCTTCCGGTTCCAACAAACGTGACTTCGCTCTGGTCGCCCTGGCGTTTGCCTTTCGGCAAAGGCCAGTGCGCTAGAAACGCGAGCGGCGGCTTCCTCGGTGGCGGATTGCGGATCGGCAATGACGATAATTGCGGTTTTCATGACTTTGATTGGTTGATTGATTTTCCGGTGGTGAGGTTTTCCGGCGTACCGCCTCCGGACCGGCCATCGCTGGAGTTACCTACTGATAGGTAGTTTCGGGCGAAAAACCTTACAACTTGTTTGGTGTTGAGCGTGAGTTCTCTTAAGACCGTCGCGACCTCGCGCAAGGTATCGGAGGTTCCGGTCCGGGCGACGAGCAAAGCCCCCTGCAGGGCGGCGTACCACAAACGGGCGAGGGAAGAAGTTTCGCCGCCCTTGATTTCGCCGCGGCTTCGTCCTTCGGCCAGGAATCTGGCTATCCATTTTTCGCTATCCGAGATCAGCCGCCGCAGTTCGCTCTACACTTCCCGGGGCAGACTCCAATACTCGCCCGCGAGCGCGGCACAAATACAGATTCGGGCCTCATTGTTCAGGGTGTCGGTGTAGAGGCGGACCGTGGCGTCCAACCGGTCGGCAACGGTCTTCTTTGTGACTGCGATATCGGCCATCGCCTCGCCGACGGCCTCGCGATACCGGCGGACCAAAGCCACTGCCAGGTCGGGCTTGGTGGGAAAGTGATAATGGATACTAGCCGTGCGGATGCCAACTTCGCGGCTCAAATCACGATAGCTGAAGCCATTGTATCCCCGCGTCTGGAGCAGCCGCTGGGCAACGTCGAGGAGTTGCGCCTTGATGTCTTGTTCCATGCGCAGGTCTTATCTATCTTAAAGTAGATAGGAAAGTCCGGCTCAAAGACAGGATTGGTTTGTGGGTGTGGTGCAAGCGCATTTGCCTGAGTGACGCGGCGGTCCCGGAGAGGCAGCCGCATTTGGTTACGACGAGTTATGCGGGGATTGGAGGAATGTTTCCAAAATGCTCCAAAGCCCCTGTGCCCTCGCCTCGCCGTTTTCGTGGAAAACCGCCGTGGAACGGATTGCGCCCGGGGAGAGTACCTTAAATCGAAGAGCGGCGGAGCCTTTTGTTTGCGCTGTCGCGAGACGGTCGTATTTTTCCGTTTGAGCAGTCGCTTGACGGGGTTTGCCTGTCTGATCTGCCTGTTCGTGCTGGGATGCGCGACGCATGCGCCGACGACAAATGCCAACATGTGGCGAATCCAGAAGGAGCGCCAACAGCGAGTGGCGCGCGAATTTGGCCGTATTGGTTACATTGGCAATTCAGGCCCCGCGGTCGGCGGCGGGTTTCCGTAACGTGCGGCGGCGATCAGTCCAGAGCCGCTTGGGAGTATGCTGATCTTCGCAAGTTATGGGGAAGCCGATAGGCCTCACCGGGCGAACACTTCGCTCCGTGCGCATCACCATCGCGAGCACAGGAGAGCGATTTCATGAGCCGTCACTTGATGTGACCGGAAACGTGCTTGGTCATCTCGAACATTGTCACTTGCTTTTTGCCGCCGAAGACCGCTTGAAGCGCCTCGTCGGCATTGATCAGCGTCTTCTTCTTCGGATCCTGCAACTTGTTCTTCTTGATGTGATCCCAGATTTTCTTGGTTATTTCGCTACGCGGCAGCGGCTTTGATCCCACGATCCTGGCCAGTTTATCGTCGGGCTGAACTGGTTTCATCAAGGCTGCGTTTGGTTTGCGGGTGCTGTTGGTTTTAGGCATAGTGGATTTGAGGCTTGGAGTCGGGTCATTTGCTCCGAATGGGGGAAAAAGGCAAGATCGCTTTTAAGAGGCCGATTCTCCCGCCGGCCAGAGGTGGTTCAAAATTTTATCTTTGCGATAGAGTGACGCCGGGTGGATACCAAGTGACAACCGCAAAATGCTGAAAATTTGCCTCCAGTTCGCGAGCTTTCGCCTGGTCCGAACAAAACACGTCGATGACCGGAGCGTTTTTCTCTTTTGCCGTGCCGCCAGCGCTTCGCGCGGCGCGGCGCGAGACGACCGCGGGGCCGGTGTCCACCGCGACGAGTCTTCCGAAGCCCGGAATTTCCACCACGCTGCCATAAGGGATGATTTTTGGGTCGACCGCACAATGACCATCGCGCAAGCGCACACCGGTGGAGCTTAGGCGTCGCTTGGTGTGAAGATCGCCTTCCTCCGGCCAATAGAAGGTAACTCGCGCCAAGCGGGATCGCGCCGCAGCCCCCGATGGCAAGGTGGCGGCCTGGTCGGAAAGAGAGGGTGACGAAGGAACAGGCGGACTCAATTCGATTGCGCGGTCGAGCGTGACCGCGAAGAACTTGTCCCAAGATCCGGCGGAACTCGGGCCCTGAGTCAAGGATAGAGCCGCGCCGGTTAGCGCGAGCCCGTCCTGATTTTCGATGGCCAGCGTCGCGAAAGAGGCGCGTTCAGCTGGAAAAGGCTTTTCAATTTCGTAAGGCAGATAGCTTAAAGGAGACGGCAATTTGATAGACTCTGGCGGGTCAAGCGCCACGGAGCTTTCCGGTATCGTCTCCGGGGAGTTTTTGGAAAGATTGTAGAGGAAAATCGCAGGCCACAGGATTATCGCCAGCAGGACGACGGCGCCCATTTTTGTTAAATTTTTCTCACCGGTGAGATTGGAAACAGCCGACCGACGATATCCGATGTTCTCGCGGGCGGTTGGCGGTTCAGCTGGGATCCACCAACTTGCGCTCAAAGAGTCCTTGTCAATGGAAGTCAGGACTGGATTCATAACGCCTCCTTTTTAGGTCGTTGGGCCCCAAACGAGATTTGCTTCGGCCGACGACCGGATCTGAGAATCCCTATTTTATCAGAAAGGATTCACTAAGGGATCGCGCGACCAGCCTTGGCCTGATGTCAGACATGCACCCTACGTGAGGGTGGGGAGTTTGCCTGAGGCGGAGGCCCTAAATGCCGCCTCTTGGGGCCAGGCTTTTTTCGGGGATTTGCCGAACGGACGGAGCGCGCCCGGAAACTTTTGAGGTCCGGGCTACTCTTCGCGAGGATTGCCTCCGAGACTTGAAACCATATGAATGATCTGTTGCGTGGCGCTATTCACGCTTTCCGGGTTGCGCCCCCGTACAACCAGGCTGGTGCCGAACTGGCCGTCCTTTTGCCACGGATAGGAGCCCAGATCACACTCGGGGAAGCGATTTTGAATTTCCTCAAAACCCTTGGCGATGGTCCCCTCGGGCAGATCGCAGCGAACGCTGCGAGACACGCTGGGACGACCACCGGCCAAGGCATTCTTCACATGGTCAAACATTGACTGCATGACTCTCGGGATGCCCGCCATAACGAAAACGTTGCCGATGCGAAACCCGGGTGCACCGGAGATCGGATTCACGATCAGGGTCGAGCCCTCCGGCGCAGTCGCCATCCGCAGCCGGGCCGCGTTGAGTTGTCCGGGCCTTTCCTTGTACCACTCCTTCAGGAGATCATGGGCTTCGGGATGAAGGGAACAGGGGACGCCAAAAGCACGGGCCACGCATTCCAGGGTGATATCATCATGTGTCGGGCCAATCCCGCCGGTGGTGAAGACGTAGTCAAACTTGGTTCGCAGTTCGTTCAGAGCCTCCACGATAGTATCAGCTGCATCGGGGATCACGCGCGCTTCCCGAAGGGACACGCCTACCTCGTTCAGACCCTTGGCGATGTAGGCGAGGTTCGCATCCTGGGTGCGGCCCGATAGAATTTCATTGCCGATGATCAGAACGGCCGCGCTAACGATCCGTTCAGGTGAAATCATTCCTTCGCTCATAAAGCCTTTTGGAACATCAGCGTGGCCAATTTGCCCGATGATATTCGGACGATGAATCAAGCGCACCGCTGGCCAGGATATCGATTCCTTCGGTCCACTGGGTAATGGGATCCGCGATGACCTTCGCCATGGATTGAATATTCGCCGGCGTAAGAGGTGTGTTCGCCTGGATCGAGGCCGAAGCGAGGCCTCCCTGCCCATGGAGCTCCGCATTGCTTAGCCTTAGCCTGTTGTGCATTAGTTCATGGAACGCAATCTTTGCCAGAAATAGAGAATGGTCAGATTTTACATAGACCTCAGAGGCGCCCGCGTTGGGCGCCGTCGTGCCGTCGGCCCCCAAATTTGGCGAGCCAATCATGTTGGGAACGTTTTTCACTATGCTTAGGTTTGGGGGCATGAAGTAAACCAGCATTTCGTGGCCGAAGGGTTTAACTGACCTGTTCGCAAAACATGCCGCGTGGTGTTGGAACCGGCCGGCGGTGCACGGAGCAAAAAGACGCTCCAGTTGAAGCCGCAAACTCCTTGCCAATTCCGCGGTAAGCACCTCCAGAAGATCCGCGATGAAGATTCGATAAGTCCCCATTATCTCTGAATTTGCGGTGCGCGGCCTCGGTTTGCAACCGGTTCCCGCGGCGAAGGTTGCTCACCGATGCACTGGCTGCCAGGCCGCGGAGTTCCATTTTGAAATCTGCAAGTCTCTTGAGGCGTTTCGCGAGGCGCGGCGTCAAGCGGAAGCCTGCGCTCGGAGATTTTCATTTCCATCCAATCGCTCTTTTGGCGTCGCGCGAATTGTCGTGACAGGCCATATCTTCAGCTGCATCAAGGAGGCTGAAGTTCGTCGTGTGAAGTTCCTCACCTCGCAGCTTACTTATTTTCTGAAGCCCGCGACGAGCCGTCGCAATATTCGCATCCTGCTGCGGTTCCTCCTGATCCTGGCCATTCTGGTGACCATCTACAGCTTCATCTTTCACGTGATCATGGTCTTCGAGGGTCGCCAGCACAGCTGGATAACCGGTTTCTATTGGACGTTGACGGTGATGTCGACGTTGGGCTTTGGAGATATCACCTTCACGAGTGATGCGGGGCGCGCTTTTTCAATCGTCGTGCTCCTGTCCGGCATGGTGTTTCTCCTCATCCTTCTGCCGTTTACCTTTATCGAGTTCTTCTACGCGCCCTGGATGAGGGCGCAGGCGGAGGCGAGAGCGCCGCGCCAATTGCCCGAGACGACGAGGGGCCATGTCATTCTTACGAACCTGGATCCGGTTTCGAACGCGCTCATGCAGAGGCTTGCTCACTACGGCTACCCGTACGCACTCCTTGTCGAGAACCTCGACGAAGCGCTTCGGCTTCACGACTTGGGCTTCCACGTGGTCTTGGCGGAAAGCGATCGTCCCGAAACCTACGCGTTGGTCCGTGCGGACCAGGCGGCGCTGGTTGCGGCGACGGGCAACGACCTGGCGAACACGAACGTGGCCTTTACGGTCCGTGAAATGAGCCAAAGCGTGCCCATCGTCACGACGGCGAACTCCGGCGATTCGGTGGATATTCTTCGGCTCGCCGGCAGTTCTCATGTGCTTCAACTTGGAGAGATGATGGGGCAGGCATTAGCGCGCCGGATCATCGGCGTCGATGCGCGGACGCACCTTATCGCGGAGTTCGGTGATCTCCTCATCGCGGAGGCCACGGCGGCAGGAACCCCGCTTGTTGGGAGGACCTTGGCCGAAAGCAATCTTCGAAAGCATACCGGCCTGAACGTCATCGGCATTTGGAAGCGCGGCCAATACGAGGTCCCCAACGCGGAAACGCGAATCGACGCTGTCTCCGTGCTGGTCTTGGCAGGCTCGGCGCAGCAGATTTGCAACTACGACGAGCTTTTCTGTATTTATCACGTGACCTCTGGCTCGGTCATCGTTGTCGGTGGCGGGCGGGTCGGCCGTTCCATTGCCCGCTCTCTTGCCGAGCGTGACGTCTCTTACCGAATCGTGGAGACCAATCCGGCAAGGATTCTCGACCAGTCAACCTACGTTCATGGCACGGCGGCAGACCTGGAGACGCTCGAGCGGGCGGGCATTGATCAGGCGCCGGCGATCGTGATTACGACCCACGAGGACGACATGAACATTTATCTGACGATCTATTGCCGTCGACTCAAGCCCGACATTCAAATCATCAGCCGCGCGACACGAGAGCGAAACGTCTCCACGTTGCATCGGGCCGGGGCCGACTTTGTGCTTTCCTATGCGTCAATGGGCGCGACGGCGATCTTTAACTATCTGCGCCGAGCCGGCGTGGTCGTTGTCGCCGAGGGGTTGCACCTTGCCGAAACCCGCGTGCCCAATGCCTTGCACGGAAAAACATTGGCGCAAGCGTCCATCCGGAGCCAGACAGGATGCAACGTTGTGGCGCTACGCTCCGGGAACGGAATGACGATCAATCCGGAGCCCTCCACGGTTCTCAAGAGTGGAGCCGAAATTATCCTGATAGGCAGCCCCGAGGCCGAACAGCGATTCGTTAAGCTTTACGGAGCCAGCCTTCTTACGCGGACCGGGTAAGACTTCGAGGTGGAGTGTCGAAGCCGTTTCCGGTCGTTTGGCAAGAAAGATGCGCCCTGTGAAAGAGCTGGGCGCAATGAATCTGCCTTCGCCGCGAAGCCGGTGAGCTGGTAGCGTTCGGATATGGCAAGCCGCAGCATGCTGGAAATATCGCGCGAACTCGCATCGATCTCCCAGGCGGGGATCACCTACTCGAAGGATCCCTTCGACAAAGAACGATTCCAACGTCTGCGGGAGATCGCGAGTGAAGTCTTGCACCATTCGGGGCGAGCTGATTTTCAGTGGCCGGTCGAGATCGGCTATTTGACGCCCAAAGTCGATGTTCGGGGCGCGGTATTTCGCGGCGCCGACGTTCTGTTGATCAAGGAAGCCTCCTCTGGAAAATGGACGCTGCCGGGCGGATGGGCGGACGTGAACCTGACGCCCGCGGAGAACATCGAGAAGGAATGCCTCGAGGAGAGCGGCTATCAGGTAAAAGCGCGCCTGCTCACCGCGGTGGTTGATCGCGATCGCGCGGGCTACCCGGCGAATCCGCATTCGATCTACAAGATATTCTTTCTCTGCGACCTTTGCGGCGGAACGCCACGCGCAAGCCATGAGACGCTGGAAGTCGGATTTTTCCCGGTCGATGCCCTGCCGGAGCTCGACCCTGACCGCTCCACCGCATCCGAGATCAAGGAAGCCTTCCAATTTTTTCTCACGCCGTCTCTGACGGCGCGCTTCAACTGAGAGCCTCCCTGTTCGCGGCGGCTGAATGCTCTCCCGCTCCTCTCAGGGAGAGCGCGGCAGGCCATCAGTCGAGATCACGGTTCCATTGGTCGCCGCGATTTCCAGGAACCCAAAGTATCGGCCCCCGCGATCGTAACACCAAATCTTCCAAACGGGAGCAGAGTCCGGGCCGGTTTGTTGCAGGACGTAGCTGACGGAGTCAAGGTGCCGGTCGTTCGCGGCCGCGAATTGAGCGGCCAGTTCGAAAGCGGCCGGCGAATCAACGGCAATTCGTTCCACCGCGATCGGACTCGGGTTCTTAAACAACTCTCCAAGATTGAGTGAGGGCTTTTCCTGAACGATTTCACCCTTCGCAATCGCTATGCTGAACAGCCCATTGTCTGGATCCCCGCGATATGCGAGCACATACCATTGGGGCGGATCAGGAGTGCCATTGTCGGCGGACAATTTGACCACCGATCCTCGGTACTGCGGAGGAAGAATATCGAGCGCGCCGAGCGCGGAATTTGAGTCCTCGCGCGACGGCTCGGCTTGCGAAAAGGCTCCGCAAGCCGAGAGGACGATCATCGCGAAGCAAGGCGGAAGGCGACGAAGTGTCATGGCTTGATTATTGTGAGGGTATCAAAGCCTGTCTAGGCCCCGTTGAAAATACCCGCGTCTGCCGCGCTGCAGCGAGCATGGTGACCGAAGTTGGCTTAGGAGACTGTTGAAAAACCCGCGCATGTCACGCCCTCCGGGTTGCGCCAAATTTCGCCCCTCGCTTTGTCGCCAAGTTTGCGTGGAGCACTGCGGCTACGCTCTGCGCTCGGCTCCTTGCGATCATCCGAAAATTGACTGCAACGTGGCATACGCGGGTATTTCAACAGTCTTCTCGGCGGAAGGGGGTTGCCGCCAGATCACCGCCAAGATCGAAAGGTTTCTTGAGCGCCGGGAGTCGCGAAGTCGCGTCCGGTTCGGAGATTTGTTGACCGAGTTGCAGTTTTGTGCCGCCCGTATACTATCATTCATGCAATACGAGTGGATAAGCGATGAGGAGACGGCTGCCGCTGCTTCTCGGAAACATGTCCCGGCCGCGACGGACGACGTTCTGCTTGATGCCTATTCGTCCGCCGTGGTCGGAGCCGTGGAAACGGCCGCTCCCGCGGTTGTCCATGTTCACGCTGAATTTCAGGGACAGCAAGGAAAAGTGGTCGGGGCAGGTAGCGGGTCGGGTTTTGTGCTTTCGCCCGATGGCTTCATCTTGACCAACAGCCATGTTGTTCACGGGGCCAGGCGCATCGTCGTGCAGACGGCGGAGGGGCGTCCGTTGAAAGCCGAACTCATCGGCGACGACCCTGACAGTGATCTAGCAGTTCTGAGAATCGATGCCCCGGCGCTTCGCAGTGTCCGGTTTGTCGATTCGGGCAAGGTGCGCGTGGGTCAGATCGCGGTGGCTATTGGAAATCCCCTTGGTTACGAGAACACGGTTACGGCCGGTATCGTAAGCGCGCTGGGGCGTACGTTTCCGTCGAGAACCGGGCGGTTGATTGACAACGTCATTCAAACTGACGCGGCGCTGAATCCGGGGAATTCCGGCGGTCCGCTTGTTAATAGCCGCGGCGAGGTTATCGGAGTGAACACCGCGATCATCGCCGCCGCGCAAGGCATCTGTTTTGCGATCGGAAGCAAGACTGCCGAGTTCGTGGCGAGCTGGTTGATCAAGGAGGGACGCATTCGACGCGGTCACCTCGGCATCGCCGGCCAGGATTCGGCAATTTATGAGCCGTTGGCTCGCCGGCACAAGCTGGCGCAGAGAACCGGGGTTCGGGTTCACGAGGTGCTGGCAAATTCTCCCGCTGCGGAGGGCGGAGTTCGTTCGGGAGACATGATCATCTGGTTCGACCACGAGACCGTGTCGAGCGTGCACGATCTGCATCGGCTGATGATCGGGGAGGGGATCGAGCGGAGAGCGCGCCTGACGGTCCTGAGGAACGGAGATCTGGAACATTTGTGGGTTACTCCGCGCGAACGGTCTTAGCGCCATTGGGCAGCATCTGTTTTTTCGTTTGAAGGGACATTGCGTTCGCGCACCCGGCGGGATAGTCTTGTCGCATGAGACTCTTACCGGGGCTTGGTGTTGCTTTTGCCCTCGCGGGTCTTCTTTCCGGCTGCCTGACAACCCAGGAGGTTCTCACCAAAGTGGAGGATCTCGCGGGTTCCCTCTTCAATAACCTTTCGATTGGCGCCTACAAAGCGACGCCACAGCAAATCCGCCTCGCCGACCAGCGAGCCGACGCCGCCTACAAAAAGTTCTCAACTAGTCAGAAGCAGGCGCTCAAGGAGTCGGGCACACGGTATCTCGCCGTTCGGACCTCTGACCCGACGCCCGCGCAAAACGCCGAGATCCGCAGCAACCTGAAAAAACCGGGAAAATATTCCAGCCTTCCCAAATCCGCCTCAACGGCGAAAATCTACTGTGTGATGATCTGGGACACCCAATCGCGAGAGGTCGTCGGCACGGATTGCTACGCGGTGCTTAGCCTTCCGAAATCCGGCACTCTTGCGCATTTCGATACCTACACAGCCCAGTACGTGGGCAATTTTTAGCTCCATTCGAGAATAGGTAATTCGCGGAAAAACATAGTCCTACGCGTTCCGGGAAAACACGATACGGATGCTGATTTTTGTCTGTCTTTGACAAGCATTTGACTTGGCTTTTGTCCGGGGTGGCTAGCGCTCTTGATCCCTCAGCGAACTCGTTTTTTTGACTCAGGAGAGACCCGCGTCAGACTCCGAGGCTCGCTCGAGTCTGGGAATCCAGCCGACCAGTGACCGGCAAGCCGTAGTCGATCTGATAGCTGCGAAGTGCCCGGCTTGTCATAGGGCCGAAGTCGCCATCGACCGGACCCGGATAATAGCCGAGCCGGGCGAGCCGCGCTTGGGCGCGGACGAGCGCCGGACGCGCATAGGTAACGTAGTAGGGAGCGGGCTCGGCGACATACACGGTCCGATAAACGGGGGTTGGCGCAACGAAGCCGACTCCGAAAGAGGGACCCCAGCCGCCCCATCCCCAATATGGCCCGCCGCCCCAGTAGCCGCCTCCGCCATACCATCCACGACCTCCCCAGTGACCTCCACCCCATCTGCCGCAGTATCCTCCAGCCTGGCTCAAATCAGCAGCCGCAAGAAGCAACACGGCCATCAGAAACAACAGTTTCATCTTCATGGTGAATTTCTCTCCGAAGTGTATATCTAAACTTGCTGATCTTCAAGCCTATCAGCCGCCGAAGGTTGGGAAAAGCGGCCGACCGTATTTCATGAACGGCCAGGGGATGCTCGCAAGAATGATGAGACCCGCGGCAGAGTACGCCACGCCTGCTGTGAGGAATCTCGCGCGGTCGGTTATTGCCCTTTTTGATATCGAATAGCCAGCCTGGGCAACGACCGCGGCCAGAATCATTCCGGCGAGATGTTCCACGGCGAAGAACCTCAGGATGCCGTCTTTCATTGCCGCGCCAAAATTGGCCATGGCGGCGTGGGTGATCGGACTTAATCCATAGAGAACAACCCCAATGATCAACTGGAGGTTTAGAATAGAAGTGAACACTAATCCGGCCCTCTGGTCCTTTTTTGTCCATTCGGCGCTCCAGAAGAAACCGCTCCAGACACGAATGATCGCCCAAAAACACGCAAGAATAACGATCCAGCGCAGGAGGCTATGGAAGTCTTTGAGGAAAAGGTATGGCATGGTCGATGGCGTTGGCGAACTGGATATCCGGGATTTTCCGTTCCGTCACTCTCCAGTTTGTTGGATCTCAATCGCAAGGCGTTCGCCTCATCGCGTGGTTGAGCCGGCCGGCGGCAACCTGCGCGGCTTGCAGAGCACCTTGCCGGTATTCGCCACTCGCGCGCACCGCCGACAGTAGAAACGCGGATCGCGAACCAGCCCAAGCAACTTGTCCGCGTGCTTTTCGAGATCGCGTTTGGACCAGTCGCAGAGGGTTTTCGCCATGCGGCAAGGAACAGGGGAATGGCAGGTTGCGCAAGCCGGGGCTCCGCGGTAGCCTGAGCAGACGATTTACTATTATGAGCACACAAACAGCGACGAAGCAAAAGTCAAACGCGGTAATCGAGGGCCTTCAAACCGTTCTGGCGGACTCCTACGCCTTGATGGCGCAAACCCATCTCGCTCATTGGAATGTCGAGGGGCCAAATTTTTTCCAGCTTCACAAGGCCTTTCAGGCCCAGTACGAGGAACTTTTCGGCGCCGTGGATGAAATTGCCGAGAGGCTGCGGGCCTTGGACGCTCTGGCCATCGGCGGCCTGAAGACGCTCGCGAAGGCGTCACGGATTGAGGAGTTGGCGGTTGAAGAGATGCCTGCCAAGGATTTTGTGGCGCATCTGATCGAATCTCATGAAATCGTCGCCGCCGACGCTCACACGTTGCGGGAAGCCGCCGGCGCCTCGGATGATCTCGAGACCCAGGATTTAATTATCGGACGTCTCCAAGTTCATCAAAAGACGCTTTGGATGCTTAAGAGCTTCCTGAAGAATCTCTAGCCGGTTCGCCTCTCAGCCGACGTGCGGGGCCTTGTGGTCCGGGAAAACCTGCTTGTTGCCCAAGGCTCTTGCGATTTAGTCTCAAATGTGTATGCTCGGGAGGATGGTCAATGCCGCGCCCGAAATCGAGAGTCCTTCGCCCGCTAAAAAGTCCTGGCGGGACGACGCTGCCGGAATTGTCGAGGACCTGTTTAGCTGCACGCCCGCTCACGCTTGGGACATGCTCCTGGATTTGCGCTATCGTCTCCTGGAGGGGGACGACTGGAATGAGACTCTCGATCTCTTCCTGTGTTGCCGACAGAGTCTGGAGGCGGAGCACTACCTGCCTTTTTATCGGCTCCGGAGGCTTCTGGCAGAGAGTTTAAGGCTTGAGGCGGGAAGGGATCAAACCCACGTAGGCTCTCTTCGGCAAGTGCTTCGCAGCAAGCACCGTTCTCTGGACGACTTCAAGCGCCGGGTGGATCGCGAAATATTCGAGCATGACTTGCACACGACCAATAACCAGATCCGGTTGCAGGTGGTCGAGTGCCGCGGCTCATCGAAGTCATAGTCCGTTCGCCCCGAAACAAACCCGAATGCGGAGTTCTCCGCAGGTGTTAGGGCTGTCAGCTTCGGCGGATCGGTTCTTGCTTGATACTTTGAGTCGCTAAACCCGATTGTCGCCCGCCGCGCGGCGAAGGTCCCTACGCCCGTTGCTTCAATTGGCGATAGCGGCTAATGAGACGGTTCGTAGATCCATCGTGGCGAAGATCCGGTTCCGTTTCGCTCTCGAGTTCAGGAATAATCCGGTTGGCGAGCACTTTCCCGAGCTCCACGCCCCACTGGTCAAACGGATTGATGCTCCAAATCGCGCCCTGGGTAAAAACATTGTGCTCGTAGAGGGCGACGAGTTTGCCAAGAGCCGCCGGTGTAAGTTCCTCGACGAGGATGGTATTTGACGGCCGATTGCCTTCGAAAACGCGATGAGGCACCAACCAGTCCTTTGTGCCGTCCGCCTTGACCTCTTCGGCAGTCTTCCCGAAAGCCAGGGCCTCGGCCTGCGCGAACACATTGGCGATCAGCATATCATGATGACGGCCGATCGGGTTGAGAGTTTTCACGAAGGCGATGAAGTCACAAGGAATCAGGCGCGTGCCTTGGTGGATCAGCTGATAGAAGGAATGCTGGCCGTTGGTTCCCGGCTCGCCCCAGTAGACCGGGCAAGTATCGTAGTTAACCTTCTGGCCATCGAGGTTCACATGTTTGCCGTTGCTCTCCATGGTGAGCTGCTGCAGATAGGCAGGGAACCGTTTCAGGTATTGCTCGTAGGGGAGGACGGCCACCGTCTGCGCGTCGAAGAAGTCGTTGTACCAAACAGAGAGCAACCCCATCAAAACCGGCAGATTGCGCTCAAAGGGCGTCGTGCGGAAGTGTTCGTCCATTTCGTGGAAGCCGTCGAGAAGCGCTCGGAAGTTCGCGGGTCCGATCGCCAGCATTGTGGAGAGACCAATGGCGGAGTCCATCGAGTAACGGCCGCCGACCCAATCCCAGAAACCGAACATATTCGCGGTGTCGATTCCGAATTCGGACACCTTGGCGGCGTTCGTGGAGACGGCAACGAAATGTTTGGCGACCGCCTTCTTGTCGCCTCCCAGACCGTTGAGCAGCCATTCGCGCGCGCTTTCGGCGTTGGTCATCGTTTCCAGGGTGGTGAAAGTCTTCGAGGAGACTACGAAAAGTGTTTCCGCGGGATCAAGGTCGTGAACCGCCTCGGCAAAGTCTGTGCTGTCGACATTGGAGATGAAACGAAAAGTCAATTCCCGCTTGCTGTAATGCCGCAGCGCCTCGTAGGCCATTACCGGCCCAAGGTCGGAGCCCCCGATGCCAATGTTGAGGATGTTGCGAATCGGTTTTCCGGTATGCCCTTTCCACTCGCCGCTTCGAACGCGATCGGAGAAAGTGGCCATCTTATCGAGCACGGCGTGGACCTCCGGCACAATGTTTTCGCCATCCACGACGATCGACGCTTCGCGGGGCGCCCGCAGGGCGACGTGAAGAACCGCCCGGTTCTCGGTAATGTTGATTTTTTCACCTCGGAACATGGAACCGATCCGATCCTTCAGTCCGGACTCTTCCGCCAAGCGGATCAAAAGCTTCACGGTTTCATCGGTAATCCGGTTCTTGGAGTAATCCAGATAGAGCCCGGCAGCCTCGACGGTTAGACGCTCGCCTCGGGTGCCATCCTCCGCGAAAAGGGTGCGGAGTTGAATGTCGCGGAGTTCCCGATGATGGGCCTCGAGGGCCTTCCAGGCCGGGCGGTTGCTGAGTGGTGGGACGCTTGCTTCCATATTCGTGTGTCTGTTTCTCTTGGGGTTTCCTGCTTCTTCGGGTCAGCCCGAGGTCAAGACGGGGGCACAGCCATTCGTTTAGACCATGCACTCCCGCCAGGCAAGCGTTCGCTTTCTCAGGAGACCCGGCACGGCGCCACGTTCCAGATCTGGGCCGCGTATTCGGCGATCGTGGACGACGATTCGCAACACATTGAGAAGTTGCCTTTTGTACTCGTGGATTCGCTTGACCTGGCTGTCAAAAATTGTGTCCGGGTCAACGGTCTCTCGTATTTCGCCCTCAAAACGTCCGCGAAAACTCCCTTTGCCTGAAGCGATGCCTTTTGAAAGCATCGAGAAAGCCCGTGTCGTTCACCAGCGGCTTGAGCCTGCCAAGTTCGGCGAGGTTGGTAATCCACGCGTCTCCAATTGCTCTCGTGACCAGGTTCGCGAGCGCGCGGCTGGCCAGGAGAAGCCAGCGCCGGGGTGTCACCCCATTTGTCTTATTGCTGAACCTTTCGGGAAACATCTCCGCGAGATCCTTGACGGTCGTCATCTCAGCAGGCGGGGAATGGATCGCCGCGACGCCATTGCTGCTGTGCGATCCCACGATCGCGAGATTGGCCATGCGAACATGCCTCGTGGGGCCTTCTTTCGATCAGCCTGACACGCCGTGCGCGATCCCCGTCGCCGGGGAATTTTGACCGGACCTGGTCGATGAGTCGGCGATTGATCTCGTAAATGATCTCGAGCTGACGGGGCAGCACTTTTTTGAACCAATCCACTGGCCACTTCTCGAGAGCTCGGGCAGCAACGTATGGTTGGTATAGGCAAGGGCTCGCCGGGTGATGTTCCAAGCTTCGTCCCAGGGAAGCGGCACCTCGTCGAGCAAGATCCGCATCAACTCGGGCACCGTTATCGCCGGATGCGTGTCCTTGAGTTGAATGGCAACCTTGTCCGGGAATTTCGTCCAGTCCTCGTTGGCCGCCCGAAAACGGCGCGTAAGATCCGCCAGTGAGCAGGCGACCAGGAAATACTCCTGTACGAATCGCAGCCCTTGTCCTCGAATGGTCGAATCGTCTGGGTAAAGGACGCGGGTTAACGACTCGGCCGCGAGGCTTTCCGTCACCGCGCCCACCAACTCCCCATGGCTGAACACTTCGAAATCGAACGAGTCTGGCACGGCAGCCGCCCAAAACCGAAGCGTGTTGATGGTCCTGCCGCCATAGCCAACCACTGGGCGATCGTAAGGGATGCCAATCAGGACCGACGGTGTCCCGATGCTGATGCGAAGCCTGCCCTCCTTGAGCTGGAAAGAGCAGTTGAGTTTGACTTCCACTTTCTCGGGTTGCCGGACGACCTCCCCGGGGTCCGGGTGGCGCAGCCAATTGTCCGGTTGCTCTCGCTGCCAACCATCCTGGATGGTTTGCCGGAACATTCCGTATTCGTAGCGCAGACCATAACCCATTGCCGGATACTCCATCGTGGCCACCGAATGTAGGAAACAGGCCGCCAGACGCCCGAGGCCGCCGTTGCCGAGGCCCGCATCGGGCTCTTTTTCGTGCACTCCCGCCAATCGATCTCCCGTTGTCCAGCAGCTTCCTTCGCAAGGGCGTCAGCAGCAGGTTCGTGATATTGTTTGCGAGACAGCATCCCAGGAGGAACTCCATTGACAGGTAGTAGACGCGCTTCGGGTTCTGCCGTTGGTAGGTTTCTCGGTTAACAGCCAGCGCTGCGAGAGAATATCCCGGACGGAACGCGCGACTGCTTCAAAGCGTTTTCTTGGGTGACTTTTCCGATGTCGAGAACATTGTCGAAAATCAGATGGCGTTCGTAGAGCCCATTGCCGGCGCCGCAAACCGGATGGGCCCGCATCCGTATTGTTGAAGGAGATGCGAAATGTCGCCGGTTCTCGCACTCGGGAGATTAGTTTCCTCGTTCATGGCTGAATCTTTGGCTAAGAACCTGTGAAAAATTACAAAGTGCCGCGTTGCTGCTGGATTTTTGGCTTGGCCAAGGCGTGAGGGCGGCGGCAATATCCGCAGCGGTGTTGCCGATGCTTTGCATCGCCCTGCGGGCTGCCTTCGGCAGGCTGTCTACCTTCGCTCGGCTGTCCCGCCCGAGCAACGCAAGTCAAGCCAAAAAGACACGCAACCCTGTGGGCGAGAGCAAGAAAGGCCGTCTGGCCGCGTTGCCCGCTCGGTTACACCCCGCTGCGGGGATGCGCCCTCGCGTGCGCCTTGCCATACGGCTTTCTTGCTCTCGTGCGGCGCTTTCTAATTTTTTCACAGGTTCTAAGGCATGTCACGTCAGGTTTTTGAAAGATCAAAGGAAAGCGGTCGAGCATCCAAACATCAGTCAGCCCCATGGTCCAAAGCACGCCAACCGCTGGGACTTGTTGAAACCGTCGCGAGATCGCCTTGCGCTTATTGCGACCCATGGCCATTTGATTGGGGTGAAACGGCTGAGGGACCTCTTAGGACAACCGCGGCGAGCCTCCCGTCGGTAGTCCATCGATCTCCACCGCCGTTCCGGCCCTCCAGGTGTTTGTGAAAACCATCGATCCACGAGACGTCCGATGCCCAGCCGGCCTTTTGGAGTTCGCCGACAATCCGGTCGCGCTCGGCGTCGACCTCGGGTCCGATGTGGTGCGTGACTTCTCCCGTGGTGTAACTCAATCCGATGCGCTCGTCGAAGGTCGCCGAGCCAAGCCAAAGCGGGCGGTCGGACTCCACTTCCTGTGAGCGCCAGAAGCGGACGTGATGGCGCTGGCGGGGACTATCGCCCACGGGTTGTTCAAAAGCCAGATCCTGTTTGCGGCCAAAAAGGAAGAGGGCGCTTACAGGCGCCTCGTCGTCAGGCCGCCGGAACACCGAATCGACGACGATGCGGGCACTGCTGTGAAAGGTGATGGGATCGGCGGGATACCAGCCGGCGCTCGTCATGGCGCGTATGATTTCCGCTTCGCTGCCGACGAGACCGATATTTATTGGGTCTCCAGGATGTCCGTCAGACGTATGCGTTACTCTATCGGCAGTGGCCAAGGCGCGGTGAAGCCGCAAATAAACCTTCCAGGTCAAGGGAGCCAGCAGATAGGCGACAATGGCCCACCCCAGGAGCGCGGAGAGCACGATCCACCAAAGCCGCCTCCGGCGCGGTCGCTGCATTTCCCGTGCAGATTGATCGGCCTCGCCGGTCGATTCGGGTCTTGGTTCTGATCGCATTCAAGATATCCTTCGGGATCGATTTTGCCGTCTCTTGGACGGAGAACGACCTCTTTCGCCACCAATGGATTGACAGGAAGCGGTTTGACTCGCAAGAGCTTTGCGCCTAGATAAGCATAAGCTTCGCGCCGGCGGTACGGTTGGAAAGAAACCTCCAGTTGTGCGCGAAAATTTCCCCCTGAAATTACGAGCTATTATGGCTTCTCTCGACCCTTGGCCTCCGCAGCGATCGCCAGAAAGCGTGGACCCGGAAAAAGTCCCTCAAAAGATCCTCTACACGGGTGCCAGGATTCCCGGAATCGGACTTGGAACCTTTGGATCGGACCGCGTTTCCGGGCAAGAGATCGCTTACGCGGTGCTGGGCGCGGCCTCCGTTGGCTACCGGCAATTCGATTGTGCGGCGGTTTATGGAAACGAAGATCTGATCGGTCATTCATTGCGGAAAATCCTGCAGGACGGCGTCCGGCGTGAGGATCTCTGGATTACCTCCAAGTTATGGAATGACAAACATGCCGAGGACGACGTGAGACCGGCATTCGAAAAGTCCCTTCGCGATCTCCAACTCGATTATCTCGATCTTTATCTGGTCCATTGGCCGTTTCCAAATTCCCATCCTCCCGGGTGCTCCGTTGGTTCCCGAAGTCCGGACGCGAAGCCTTATATTCATGAGAATTTCATGAAAACATGGCGGAAATTGGAGGAGCTGGTGGATGCGGGACTGGCCAGACACATCGGGACTTCCAACATGACGATTCCGAAATTGCGCCTGGTTCTGCGGGACGCGAGGATCAAGCCGGCCTGCAACGAGATGGAACTGCATCCGCACTTTCAGCAGCCTGAAATGTTTCAGTTTGTGACGGAACACGGTATTGTGCCAATCGGCTATAGCCCGATTGGTTCTCCTGCGCGCCCGGATCGGGATCGGA
The DNA here is from genome assembly GCA_963816855.1 of uncultured Verrucomicrobiae bacterium. GTDB lineage: Bacteria > Verrucomicrobiota > Verrucomicrobiia > Chthoniobacterales > Terrimicrobiaceae > DASTFP01. The sequence continues at coordinate 59,023 of CAWFMA010000021.1, forward strand.
CCGAGGTTGACACCGTAGACATCGAAGACCCGGTAGTCGTTAAAATCGCGCGACGACTGAACGTTCATCCCGCGGTCGTGTGCGTAAAATGGGCGGCGCAACGCGGCCAGATACCAATCCCGTTCTCCGCCAACCGTGTCAATTATCTGAACAATCTTCGGGCCGTGGTGGAGGACGAGCTCACCAACGACGAAATGCAGGAACTGGCGGGGATCGATCGCAATTGTCGTCTCATTAAGGGCGACGTCTTCCTGTGGAAGGCCAATCAAACCTGGGAAGATCTATGGGATCTGAACGGACAGATTGCCACCTGACCCCGACGATCAGTCCAAACCCGAGTAAGCTATATGAATAAATCGATGATAGGAGCGGTGCTCCCCGGAAACAGCACGGTGGAGCTTAGAGACTTCGCAATTCCCGAACCGGGGCACGGCCAGGTGCTCGTCAAAACGAAGTCCTCCACGATCTGTGGCAGCGACATTCGGGCCATTTACCGCGAACACGTCGGAAAAGGGCCCGAGGGCTATCAAGGAAAGATCGCGGGGCATGAGCCGTGCGGGCAAATCGTCTCCGAAGGATCCGGGCTTAAGCGTTTCAAGAAGGGGGATCGCGTGATCGTCTACCACATCTCGGGATGCGGAGTGTGCAACGATTGCCGCCGTGGCTACATGATTAGCTGCACCAGTCCGTTTAGGGCTGCTTATGGCTGGCAGAGGGATGGCGGCATGGCCTCTTATATTCTGGCCGAGGAAAGGGATCTTGTCGCCCTTCCAGACGAACTCTCGTATACTGACGGGGCCCAGGTCGCATGCGGGTTTGGAACGGTTTACGAAGGACTCGAGAAAATCGGAATTTCCGGAAATGATGCCGTCTTGGTCGTGGGATTGGGTCCGGTGGGGCTGGCTGCGCTCATGCTGGCAAAAGCCCTGGGCGCCAACCAGCTCATCGGAGTCGATTTTGTTGAGGAACGCCTGGAGGTCGCCAAGAGTCTTGGCCTTGCCGACCATGTTTTGAAAGCCGGGCCCGACAACGTCGAGGAGATCCGAAGCCTCACAGGAGGCCACGGGGTTGAGAGAGCTTTCGATGCGAGTGGCAATGACAAAGGGCGTCTTACTGCCATCCAGGCAACGCGAAAATGGGGCAAGATCGCGCTCGTTGGAGAGGGCGGAACGCTAAGCCTCAGCCCAAGCCCGGATATGATTCACGATCAAAAGACAATCTACGGCTCCTGGGTGACCAGCATTTGGCTTATGGAGGAACTCGTCGAGCGGATCGTGCGCTGGGAGATTCATCCCGAAGACCTTGTGACGCACAGATTTCCCCTCCAAAAGGCGGACGAAGCCTACGCCCTCATGGCAAGCGGCAAATGCGGGAAGGTGGCAGTCGTTTTTGACGAGGAACTCAAGGGGGCTTGAGGAGCGCCAAGCCGCGTCTTCTTGCCGGCCTCTCTGAGGTGCCTTGACAGGCGGCCGATTGAAATTCCGGATTGGAGCGGCGATTTTTCCGAACTATATGAAAAAGAACCTCGAAAAGCTTAAACTAGTTAGCCGCGACCTGCGCAACGGGAAGCAATATCCCCGCAGCCCGCGCGCGACCCTGGGAGGCTACGTTATCGCGGCCCGGGCGTTGGACAAGTGCCGTGCCGCGCTCGTCGGGTGGCATGGCGAGTATCACTCTAATTGTCCGGTCGATCAAATCTGGCTGCAATTTGCGGAAATTGACTACGCCGATTTCCAAGCATTTGTGGCCACTGGCGCGACCGACGAATCGGTGGCGCCGTGGATTAACAAGAAGGCGAAAAAGCGTCCTCGCGCGGAAATTATCGCGTGGAATAACAAGCAACGCGAGCTGCGGTTGGGTGACCTGCCGGCTGAGCTGCAGGAGTACATGGAAGACTATGTGCCTCAGTTTATCCCGCGCAATCGAGTGGTCTACAGGTTCTTCGATGTCTATGATATTGAGGAAGAAAGGCTCTAAGCGGGGCGAAAACGCCGGAGACGATCCGGGCGTCGCATTTGTCGAGGTCCGCGGCCTTGGGCGCGGTTTTCCGCTGGGGCGAGCGGGATCCCTCACTTGAAGCGACAGCTGGTGCTTAGAAGGCAAGTATTGCCAACCCGCGCGTATACCATCAGTTGGCAACGCCAAAGTTCATGACACTAACTTACAGAACCGGAGATTCGGGCGCGCAGCGCAGCGCGAACTCGCTTCTGCATGCGCGGAGCGGGATCAGCGTTCGGTTCTTTACCCCAGGAGCCGTGCTCAATTGAACAGTGATTGGCAAAGGTACATCCTGGCTTCGAGCGGATACCTGGAGCTGGGAATGCTGGACGATGCGGCCCTAGCGCTCGAAAAGATTGCCCCGCCGGACAAGGATCGGGTTGAGGTCCTGGGAGTTCATCTTGCTCTCGAACTCATCGGCAGAAAATGGCGATCCGCTGCTTCGATTGCCGGACACCTTGTGAACGTCATGCCCGAGAACCCCTCGTGGTGGATTCAAATGGCCTACGCCGTCAGGCGATGCGAGTCTATTGAAAAGGCGGAGGCGATTCTCCTCGAGGCGCACGAGATCCACCCTGACAACGTTATCATCATGCTCAACTTGGCGAGCTATGCGAGTGTTACCGGGCGGACGGAGGAGGCGAAGGTTCGGCTCAGACGCGCGATCAAACTGGATCGCGGCGTTCGGCAATTGGCGCTCGAAGTCGCCGATCTGCGGCCGTTGTGGGATTGGATAAGCCGGTTGGACTGAGGGCACTTCCTTGCATCGTCCATAACCTTGAGGGCGGCCTCGGGAGAGCGATCTGCAGCGTGATAAAATCGGCTGCGGTGCTGACGGAGCAACGGAGCCCTCGCTCGTCCCTGGTCGATCGCGGAGACCGGCGGCGGAACATCTTGCGGCGATGCTCGCGACGTTCGAGGCGCGCGCGACCCACGGGAGGCCGGTGCCAGCTGCCATTAAGTTCGTTTCGGTTTTGGTGCGCAGATGTATTGTCCCTTATCATGACAGCAAGTTTCGATGAGCAGCTCTTTGCTTTGAGTCGGGCCGGTTTTGATTCGCCGTGAGTCGCGAAGTTCCGGCAGTAAACCGGGACGGCGTCACCGAAGGCGCGACCAGTCGGATCCGCGACTGCGTAGACGCGGTCTATCGGTCCGAATCGCGCCGTATCCTTGCGACGTTGATCCGTCTCCTCGGTGACTTCGATCTCGCGGAGGACGCGCTGCATGACGCCTTCCGGGCGGCGTTGGAGCAATGGCCGAGAGACGGTGTTCCCGAAAATCCCCGGGGCTGGCTCATTTCGGCCGGCCGCTTCAAGGCCACTGACGCGATCCGCCGGCGCGCGCGTCTTGACGCATCACAGGTGCTCCTTGACCAACTCGACGCCGGGGCAGGGGACGTGAGGAAATGCGAGGATGACGGTATCGAAGACGACCAGCTTCGGCTGATCTTCATCTGTTGCCATCCCGCGCTGCCATTCGACGCTCGTACCGCACTCACGCTTCGGGAGGTTTGCGGCCTCACCACGGAGGAAATCGCGCGAGCCTTTTTGACCGTTCCTTCCACGCTTGCCCAACGGATCGTGCGCGCCAAGGCGAAGATCCGTGAGGCGCGCCTTCCCTACCAGGTCCCTTCGCCGGACGAATTGACGGACCGGTTGGATAACGTGCTCCAGGTGATCTATCTGGTATTCAACGAGGGATACTCGGCTTCCTCGGGCGGGTTCCTAACGCGGCCTGATCTTTCGGGTGAGGCGATCCGTTTGGGCAGACTTCTGGTAAGACTGTTGCCGGATTCCGAAGCGTTGGGGTTGCTCGCGTTGATGTTGTTGCAGGAATCGCGTCGGATTGCGCGCACTTCTCCCGCTGGTGACATTGTGCTCCTGGAGGACCAGGACCGCTCGCTTTGGAACCGGGATCAAATCAGGGAGGGAATAGCGCTCGTCCGGCGCGCGTTTTCATCGGGCCGATTCGGACCGTACTCGATCCAGGCCGCGATTGCAGCCGTGCACGCGGAGGCGCCCGGACCGGCGGAGACAGACTGGCAGCAGATCGCCACTTTATACGACATGCTGCAACGAACAAGCCCTTCGCCGGTCGTTGAGTTGAACCGCGCGGTCGCCGTGGCGATGCGAGACGGGCCCGAGGCGGGGCTGGCCCTTATCGATACGATCTTCGCTCGCGGCGAACTGGCTGATTATCATCTCGCACATGCGGCGCGTGCCGACCTGTATAGGAGATTGGGCAGGACGGCCGACGCCAAAGGTTCCTATAGTCGGGCCCTCGCCCTCACAAAACAGGACGCGGAGCGGCGTTTTCTCGAAAGCCAAATCGTCAAGTTGAACCAACTTTAGGTCGTCTGCACATTGTGGACATCAGGGAGCCGGACGCTCCCAAGAGAGGACTCGTGAATCTTCTGCACAGAAAAGCCCCCCCGGTTTTCCGACTCTCCAGGCACGGGCCAGCAGAAAATGACCGTCAGCAAGTCCGTCTGAAAGTGGAGGCTGAGAAATCCCAAAAAAAAGAGAAACTTCGTGTCGATCGGTCGCGTCGCCGAACGACTATCGATCGAAATGCGATTTCACGATGATTTGGCATCCCTGCCCATCGGACGCGCTGGCTGGGGAGCGAGCGGAAGATGCGCGGATACTTCCTGCTTACTCAAGTATCCGGGCGACGAGGCCGGTCCCTTTCGAAGTCTCGCTTCGGCGAATTTCGGCGAATCGATTTGGAAGAGCGAGCAATAGCGTGCCGCCGCGGACTCTTGAAAATTCAAGAGGATGACCT
>CAWFMA010000022.1:0-217198 GCA_963816855.1 uncultured Verrucomicrobiae bacterium
AAAATCCCCCAAGTAACGCTGGAGATGCAGTCGGCCCACCCGCCAGCGCAGAGATCCAGCTATCGGTCGCGGTCCTAGTCGACCCCTCGACATTCTTTACGTCAAAAAACCCCGATAAAAACCTAGATTCTGTGAAATTTGGGCGCTCAAAACCTTAAGAAACAGATGAAAAAACAAGACCGAACAATGGTGGGCACTAATCGAACCTCGATCGCTCAAACTGACGCCCGGAAGGCGCGCGCACCGCGAGTGGTGATTGTGGACGAGGTCACTGGCGTGGACAAGGGAGCGGCGCTGCAACGCAGGCCGTGACCGAGGATGACAGGCCTCCCCTCCCAGCCCTGAGCGCCACGGCGGTTTCAAGCAAGTGATATGAAGCTGTTCGCAGTCGGAGTAAGTCACAAAACGGCGCCGCTGGAAGTTCGCGAGCAACTGGCAGTGCAAGCTACCGAACTTGTCGATGTGGCGCGAACCTTGAAGTCGCACGGCGACCTCGATGAAACGGTCCTGATTTCAACCTGTAATCGCGTCGAAATCTATGGGACGACGCGCCGAGCAATAGACAGTATCAAATCGCTTTTCCGATTGCTCTGTTCCGAAACGGCGGACTTAACCTCGCACATTTATCTCTATGAAGACGTCGCCGCCGCGCGTCATCTACTTGGTGTCACAGTGGGCTTGGACTCGATGGGGCTCGGTGGGACCGAAATCACCGGCCAAATTAAGAACGCCTACGAGATTGCGCGAGCAGCTGGACTTACCGGTCGGGTATTGAATCGCCTCTTTCAGAAATCTTTCCAGGCGACTAAGGAGATTCGCACTCGCACCGGGATCGGTCGCGGTGCCGTCTCAATCAAGAGCGCGGCTGTGGAATTGATCGGAAGAATTTTGGGAGACGATTTCGCTAGTCGATCAATCATGGTCATCGGCGCAGGCCAGATGGCGGAATGTTGCGTTCGGCTACTCGTCAAGAAAGGCGCGCGCTCGATTCTGGTTTCCAATCGCTCTTTCGACCGTGCGATCGATCTGGCGATGCGCTACGGCGGAGAAGCAGTCTGCTTCGGTTATTGCCTTTTCGAAATGCGCGAGGTTGATGTGGTCATCGCTGCGACAAGCAGCGCGCAGCCGCTGCTTTGGCGCGATGATGTAGAAAACCTAATGCAAGCACGGCGCAACCGGAAGTTGTTTCTCATCGATCTCTCCGTCCCGCGCAACATTGATCCGGCCGCGGGCGGGCTCGATAACGTCTCGCTATATAATACAGACGAATTGAAAGCCATAGCTCGCCAGCGAGAGTTGGCCGCGTGTCATCGGATTATCGATGCGCATGTCACGAACTTGATGGAAAGCCTCGATCCCAAGGATGAGAGTTTGATCGTGTAGGTCGGTCCATCATTTCTCATCCAACCAGTACCGATTTTCGACTGAGCCCGATGTCGGCTTCGTTGCGGAAAGCCGCGGTTCGGGGAGCTCCCGCAGATTGAAGTGCGAATCTTCGAAATGCAGCATAAGGAGCAGCTCGCTGCATTGGAAGAAGGACGTATCCACGCCGCGATTGTTCCTGCGATGAACGAGCCACGAGGAAATCGTTTTCAGTCTCTCTTCCTTGATTGTCCGATGGTAGCGATCCTGCCACCGAAGCATGAGCTAACTCGCTGTTTCACTAAAGACATCGACGCAAAGGCGTTTAGCGGAGCCACTGCTCATTCCTTCGCCAGAGTAGGCGCCTGGCTATGCCGACCGACTAAAAAATGTTCGCGCGACCGCTCCGTTCAGCCCTTCGAGGATGCAAGCTGTGATGGGGTCAGAAATCTTCTTGGTTTAGTAGCGGCGGGCTACGGGTGGCGATTCTTCCTGAAGTCGCTTTTACTCCACGTCCGCTGATGTCCGTGTTTTGCCGCTGCGTGAGCCGGTGCCACGATTTCGCTAGAGCTTCTATGGTTGCGCGAAACGTCATCCGTCGTGCTGCAGAACTTTCTGTCGGCGGCGCGCTTCTGGCTTCTTCTCGACCACGTTGAGGAAATGACGCCAATTGTGTACACGCCAACGGTTGCGCTGGCGTCTCAACGATTCAGCAACATCTACCGCCGGCCTTTATTTCTTATCCGTTGCGCGACTCGATCCCCAAGCTCTTGCGCAATCGCCCCAACTTGAACGTCGATGTGATTGTCGCGACCGACGGCGAGCGCATTCTGGGCATCGGGGATCAGGGTGAAGGCGGGCTAGGCATCCCAATCGGTAAGCTTTCCCTCTACACGCTCATCGGAGGTATTCATTCGGGACGCACACTACCGATTGTGCTCGATGTGGGGACTAACAACACCGAACGACTCAACGACCCTGAGTACCTCGGCTGGCGTCATGAACGGATTACTGGTCAAGATTACTTCGACTTCGTAGATCAGTTCGTGGAAGCGGTGAAGCAGGAGCTTCCGGGAACATGCCTGCAGTGGGAAGATTTCGCGACTCCGCATGCCCGGCCCATCCTCCAGCGCTATCGCGACCAATTCTTGACCTTTAACGACGATATCCAGAACCGGCTGCTGTTGCCCTAGGAGCCGTTTTAGGCGCGGTCAAGGTGACTGGAAAGAGTTTGAAGGACCAAGAGATTGTTATGCTTGGTGCAGGTTCAGCCGGTATGGGTGTTGCCGATGGATTGCGTGAGGCCATGATAGAAGAAGGACTGTCCGAAGGGGAGGCGCGTAGCCGCTTCTGGTTCGTTGACAAAGATGGCCTTCTTCATTCAGGGCGAACGGACCTTACTTCGAAGCAGAAGGTTCATGCCCAACCGGAGAGCCGCGTTTCTGGCTGGCCTCGAACTTCGAAGGGAAACATCGGTCTTGCCGACGTGATTGGAAAAATCGATGCAACAATCCTTATCGGTCTCTCAGCGTTTGGCGGCGCCTTTGCGGAAGGAATTGTTCGTGAAATGGCGCGCAAGGTCCAGCGGCCTATTATTTTTCCGTTCTCGAATCCCACCACAAAGCCGGAAGCGAAGGCCGACGATTTAATTCGTTGGACCGACGGCCGCGCCTTGGTGGCGACAGGTTTTCCTTTTGCCTCGGTCAGTTACAGGGGAAGCAAGATTCCGATCGCGCAATGCAGTCATTGACAAGCGTGGCCCAAGTGGCCATGCAGCAAAACACCTACGCCTCCGACGAGACGGTACTGCGGTCCGTTCGCTGGGGGAGCTTCCTGTCGGGACAAGGCCTCGACGGCTGATTCTTGCACTGGAGCACGCAGAGCTTCCGCCAGGGAACCCTAGCGGCTCAGCGGACGCCTTCCTGCCGATCGTTCGTTCCGTTATGCATATGAAAGCTCAAGGCATGATGAGGGTAAGAACCACGAGTCGGTTCCGCAATGAGGATGCTTTAGGGAACGTCGCGGTTCCGGCCGAGCACTTATGGGGTGCGCAAACGGTCGCACATCAACTTTCCAATCGGTGTCGAGCGTTTTCGCTGGGGCCGACCGGTCATCCGAGCCCTCGGCATCCTCAAGAAATGTGCTGCCCTGGCCAATGGGGAACTGGGTCAGCTGCCAAAGGGAAAAGTCGATTTGATCGTTCGTGCCGCGCAAGAAGTTATCGAGGGCCGATGGGATGAAGAGTTTCCGCTACTGGTTTTCCAGACAGGTTCCGGCACACAGACCAACATGAATGCCAATGAGGTGATTGCCAATCGAGCGATTCAGCTCGCTGGAGGCATGGTCGGCTCAAAAGCCAATTCATCCCAACGATGTCGCTGCTAAGTGCGGCTTTTTGGAAACACCACAGTTCTGGTGCCCACGAGCAGACCATTGCTAGACCCGGTTACCGCCAAATAATATGATTCTAGCCAGCATCTTCATGGCGCCCAAGTGGTCGCCCCTGCTGGAACGTTACGACGCTCATCGTTGTGCGGTGTCTTTCTCCTCTTGCTTCCCATGAATATTCTTCTCCAAAATCCGTTTAATTTCGGCGACGGTCGCCGGATTCGAGAGTAGGTTATGGCCCGCCGGGACGATCTTTTCTGATTCGGCTCCTTCCAAATGGGAGCTTCGATAGGCGACGACACCATCGGAGCTATCAAGTCCTTGGTCCTTTCCGCGATTTCCTATTATGCTATGAAAAGGAACTTTGATCGGGAGGTCGGCCAGACGGTCGAACAGCGGATTTGGAGCAAGAGAAAACATGCTCGTGGGGCCGCCGCGCGCCCTCACTCTGGCATAATAGGGATTCAAAATACCGGAATATTGTGCCGCCAATTCCTTAATGGCTTGAGTTGGGGTCCTGGGATGTCGGACTAGTTGGTTACCAATACTGCCGAGGATGCCCGCCGCAAGTCGACTACCGCGATGTGGAACCGCAAGAAAAATAACCCGATCGATAGCGGCCTGATGCCGAAAAAAGAAATATTCCAAGATTAAAGCCTTTTCGCCTGCTGAGAGAGATAAACTATTCAGGGGCCTGGTCGCAAAGGCGTTCCAAAGCGCGTCCCCTGTATCTGATACCAAAGTGTGCGCGAGCAACCCTCCCATGCTGTGAGCGATGACGACAACATGGCGCGAGGCAATCGCGGTGCCTTTCGGGTCGAATAAACGTTGCGTTGCCTGGAGGTCCTCTCGAAGTTGCGCCGCACTTTCAAGGGCCGGTTGGCCGGTCGGATAAAGAAAGAACCAAGGTTGATAGTGCTCGAGTATTTTCGGGTCCGCGCAGAGATCGTTGACCAGGTTTTGCCACGAAATCGGGGAAGAAATCAGACCATGAATGAACAAGATCGGGACCTTATTGGGATCGTAGGGATGGATCATATAGATGCCCGTTGCGAACCGCGGATTATCTGGCCTAAGAAACGATCCGGCGGCGCTTCCTGCTACTTTTTTGGCGTGCGAATACAGCACCGCCAAAGTCGCCGTGTAATTGGCGGCGATGGGATGTGGACCGGTAGAAGATCGCACGACGATAGGATCGAGCGAATCATACAGTTTGAGGAGCGGCACTTTTTCCCGGCGTTCTTCTTTGACTGCAGTTATAGCGAGCGCAATCCCGCTGGATGGATAGTGCTTCTCTTCCGGTGTAGTTTTCGGATTCTTCGCGAAGACCACTAGCGGTGTACCCTTCCCCTCTATTTTGAATTCGTCGCGGAGACCTCTTTGGCGAATCGAGTCTGCCAGGAGCACTCGATCGTACGCGGCCAAGTATTTGAGCGATTCCGGACGTAACGACGTCGTCCGGTCTACTTGCACCCGCTCCCCGTTCCAGACCGTATACGGCTTATCAAATGTCGGATGAAGCGCCGATTCCGGCGGATAAGAAATCTTTACGATATGGGCGCAGCCGGAAACGAGGGCGCAAAGGAGGACGCATTTAAGACCACGCGGTTTGTAAAAGCCAGGGGAAGACAGCCTGCGTCTGGGCTCCAACTTTCTCTGCACGGAAATTAAATCGTTCCAGTTAGCCGGGACGGCTTCAGACGTAGAGATCGATCGGTCCGGAGCTGTCGTTCATGAGGTCTTCCTTGGTGTCGGCGAGCATGATTTCGTAGGCGGCTCGCACTCCGGAGAGGAAGGCACCGTGGACCGTGGACGGGAAGTATTGTGAGGTCGCTTCGCCGGCGAAGAAGATCCGGTTTTCGACGGGCATGCCGATCTGGCGGCGCAAGCTTTGTTTGGAGCCGACACGGACATAGGAATAGGAGCCGAGGCTGTAGGGATCCTGGTTCCAACGTGTGACCAGGTATCCGGTCGGCTCGGGGATCTCTTTCCCATACATTTTCCGCAGGGATGCCATCAGGGCGGCCACAAGTTCGGAGTCGCTGCGGAGTTCATTTTTCTCGCCGGCCGCGCCCGCGCTGAAGGCCAGCAAGACGGGCCAACCGGCGATTTTGTGGAAATTGACGATTTCGGGCCAGTCGCAATCCGAACTCCCTATATAGCCGATCAACTCGTAGTCCTTGTCCCAGAAAACCACGGCGAACTTGAGGAAGATTTTGTTGAAAACGCCCATGCGGGTTTCGCGGATGGCCTCGCGTTTGCTGGCGGGCAGGCTTGGGTTAAAGGCGATCTTCCCGGCCTGCAGGACGCCAAGGGGCACGGTGACGAGTACGTGATGAGCATGGTAGCTGCCATGGTTGGTCAGGACGTCAACGAGTGTGCCCGAGTAATCGATTTGCTTCACTTCGTGCCCAAGGAGGATTCGGGAACCCGAGGCCAGCTTGTCGGTGAGCTGGCTGTAGCCTCGCGGAAAAACCCGATCGTGTCCGGCAAAGTTGAGAGCCTTGTCATATTCGAGTAGGGACACCTCGGAACGCGGACCGGCCCATTCGTGTTCGAGATAGGTGCGGGCGATGAAGTTTAACCGTCGGCGCTGCCCGGGATTGAAGTTCTTGGTGGCGGCAAATTCCTCCTCCACGGCCAGGAGGGACATCTCCCGGCCTTCCGTCTGCTTGAGGGCAATGAAGTCGAGGTAGTCGGCCATCATTTCGGAGATCTCGACGGTTTCCTGTCCGCTGAGGCGGCGGCCGTCCTCGTCATAGAGGGCGACAGACCGGTAACGGGCGGGGGAAACGCTGGAGATATCCGTGCGGAGAATTTCGATCCCGTGCCGTTTCGACAGCCGCGAGATGGGGTTGTCCTCGAAGCCGTGAATCCAGGAGGCTCCCAAGTCGGCCGGCACGCCCAGATCTCGCGAGGTCCAAATGCGGCCCCCAATCCGGTCGCGCGCCTCGAGCACCAGCACATCGTATCCGTCGATGCTGAGATCCCGTGCGGCAGCCAAACCGGCGATTCCGGCCCCAACGACAATGACTTCGACTTTCTGTGGTGTTGTGCTCATGGGACGGATTTTTCCATACTCCATGACAACCTCATCCGCCCAGTGGAAAGCGCAGGGCAAGCAATTCGATGAGGCGATGCTCCCGTATTGCCGACGGTCGAAGAAAGTCATCCCTGTTGCAAGCGTGCCATTGGCTCGCTTACCAGGCCTGTCGTCAGTAGGACCAGTCACGATATCAAATTGCCGATGAGTCCGAAAACAGCGTCAGGCGAGCTCGCGGCCTAGTTCCTCTCCGAACAATTCGGGACTCAATTTCTTCGCCCCGAGGCCGGCCCGAAGGTTAATCCTGCAACCCGCCGCATAAAGTGCTGATCGAATTGGCCGACCCTACGCACAAAGTAACCACTAGCGAAATGATGAAGTTGACAGTGCCAGGTCCGAAGGCGCAATATCGGACGCTCAGTTGGAAGGGGCCGACCGTCCTATGGCTCGCCGGCAGCGTTCAAATCACTGCACTAATTGAACATTTTGAAAGGAACGATCATGCAAACCTCGCTGAAATACCGCGCCGTGAGCGCATGTCAGCGATGGGCTTCCTGCGATCGTCGGATTCTATGCTGAAGCCATCTTATCTTTTCTTTGCGGGGCCGCGGTAATGCTTGGCTTCAGCTCGCTCCGCGGGTCCAACGCGGAATCGCCGCACCACGTTTACGAATTGCGTTTATATCACGTCAACGAGGGCAAAATGGATGCTCTCAAAGCTCGCTTTCGTGATCACGTCGACGCGATCTTCAGACGGCACAACATGAAGAGTATTGGTTATTGGTCGCCCGAAGATGCGCCGGATTCTCAAAGCCTGCTCATCTATATTCTGGAGCATTCCAGCCGGCAGGAAGCGGAGAAGAATTGGGCTGGTTTCCAAGCCGATCCGGAATGGCAGAAGGTAAAGGCGGAATCGGAGGCGCACGGGAAGCTGGTCGATCATATCGATCACTACTTCATGGATCCGACCAACTTTTCAGCGCTCAAGTAGCCGGTTTCGCAACTGACGCGATCAGAGGTCGGGATGACAGCTGTTGGAGCGGGGTTAGGTCTCAAGATGCAGATTCAAGATATCAGCTCGGAGAACGAGCAGGGAGCTGCGGTCCGAGGGCCGGGACTGGCATTATTTAGAGTTCCGCGGTGCGATTCTGTGCCAAGCTCCGTGTTAGCTCAGCTGCGCTGATTGCGCGGGCAGGCGCTTTGACGGAAGCGATGTTTTCCAAGATGACCGAGGCCTGCCAGTCGCCGCGCGTGTTCATTACGGTCCGTAGGTAAAAAGCATGCTTTTTCCGAGCCCCCAGCGCGAAGCTGGGGGGGTTCGCGAGGGGCGGCTCAAGGGGAACCTTACTTGGCGTCCGCGTAGAAATTAAAATTTTCGGGAAAATTTCGCAAAATTCCTGGGCAATTCGTAGGAGGCGCGGCCTGCCGAGGCTTGTTGGGCATGCGCCTGCATTGCCTAAGGGGTGGGCGCTCCAAGAAGGGCCTGGGGGGTTAGGCTCTGTCCGCCGCGCGGGTTGCCTGCGCGGGGATTTTGCGCTACGAGGCGTTTTGGTTCTTCAGCGAGGGACTGCACTACGAAGATGACATTATGACGACAGAGGAATTAGGCCGGGAGTTGTTAGCGGAAGCGAGGCGCGAGGATGGCGAAAACGCTGGTTCGACGCAGTTGCTGAAAAAGCAACCCGACCGTATGGAAGGCATGGAAGCGGGGGGCGGCACAGCCTGCCCAACCCGGTCAGCACGTTCCTGATCGGCAGCAAGGCGCGGGCGAAAGAGGCGGAGCGCGAGGCCAAGTGGGAGAGGCGCCACGGGAAGCCGAGCCCACCGCAGGTGTAGCGCACAGGACGGTTGAGATAACCGTTTACGACAAGGCTCTCCGGGCCTTCACGACCCGAGAGATGGAGCCCACACAGGAGCTTGGCGGAAAAAGCGCATTTACACGAAACTCCTGGAATGGCTGTCGTAGGCAATACCGAAAGCAAGCGCGAGAGCCGCACGGTTCGCTGGGAAAGCTCGGTGGCAACGCTAAGGATTCGCTGATTTGCTCTCCCTCGTCGCGAGCTCTAAGCAAGCCGCCGCCCTTAGCGACGCGGCTTGTGGTTGATGCCGCATACCTCGGCCAGAAGCTTCTCGCTGCTGCGCAACAGCTCATTCCTAATCGCGGCTTGCGAATCCAAGTTGTAAAGCGCAGCGACCTCCATCGACACTCCTTCAAAATCCTGTCCCGCCGGTGGGTTCTTGAACGCACCTTCGCTTGGCTTTCCTTCTCTCGCCGCCTTACCAAGGACTACGAAGTCAAGACCGATCACAGCAGGGCGTTCATCTTCATCGCCTTCTCTCGAATCATGCTCAAACGTCTCACCCGCTACTTTTTGGACAGTCTCTTAGACCGCAGGTTTGATGTTCTGGTTCAAGCGGAAGAAGTTATTAGGGTCGTATTTCTTCTTGACGGCCATAAGCCGGTCGTAGTTTGGACCGAACGCCGCTCTGATCGTGTCTTCTCCCTCCTCACCCAGGAAGTTCAACAAGTACCCACCGCTCGAAAAAGGACTTAGCGAATCCGACAAATCTCGAGCCCACTTGATATGGCGCTGGGACTCTCCCGTATCCGTCCATTGTGCAAGGATGGCAACGGAATACTGGGCCTGACGTTGCGCGAAAGCAGTTTCGGAGACGCCAACCTGACCTGCAGCTCCCCCATAGTACTCGACAGTCACACCGGCAAGTGGAGATGTCGCCCGGTTCGCGTGCTCCACGAGGACGCCAATCGCATCATCGCTTAGCTCGCGAAGAAAAGTAGATTTCCAGTAGTTCTGGATACCGTCCGGGAAGGCCCCGTCCAATAGGGTTTGCATCTGAGGAAAAGGCATTGGTTGAATCATATCCGCCAACGGCGAGTTGAAAGCTCTAAGCGGTTTGAGCACTTCCTCGCCCTCGGTCACATCTCCGCAATAACAAGCAATGACGGCGATCGCGGGGATGCCATCCGGCGTGTGCATCAGCGCAGCGTAAGCGGTTAGCTCCCTCGGTGCTGATTGCGTAAAATCACGGAAAAACCGGAAAACGTCCCCTGCCCGGTCTCTCGGATAAATGATCAAACCTCCAAGAACGGTGCTCACCGGATGAGCACGGAATTCGAATGAAGTGACTACCCCGAAGTTGCCACCTCCTCCGCGAAGAGCCCAAAATAAATCGTCGTTATCGCTGGCGCTTGCCACTCGGGCCTTTCCGTCAGCGGTCACGATATCAAACGATATGACGTTGTCGCAAGTCAGGCCGTATTTTCTGACCAACCAGCCGACGCCGCCGCCCAGCGCGAGCCCAGCGATGCCTGTCTTGGATACGACCCCCGCCGGAACAGCCAACCCAAAGACATGGGTTTCACGATCAACATCACCAAGCGTCGCTCCGCCTTGCACTCTGGCGGTACGGTTCCTCGCATCGACACGAATCCCCTTCATGCCAGAAAGATCAATCACAATACCGTCATCACACAGAGCCCTCCCGCCCACGTTGTGACCACCGCCACGTACAGCGACCAACAGTTCATTTTTGCGTGCGAAGTTCACAGCGGCAACCACATCGGCTACACCCGAGCAGCGCGCGATAATGCCGGGGTGCTTATCAATGCTGGCATTCCAGATCTTCCGCGCTGTTTCATAACCAGCATCACCCGGTTGGATCACCTCTCCTCGAAATGCGGTTCGAAACCGCTCGATGCGGTCATCACTAGCTATCATGGCATCATGCCGCAATTTTTTGCAGAGTAACCTATTCAAGTAAAGGCTTTTGAAGGGGAGGCGTAATCGGGCCCCGTGACCGAAAATGAGTCAGCCACGCGAGATTCCGAATGCAACCGCCCCGCTTTGAGGGACCCTGCCGCGCAGGAGGGCCTTTAACGGGTGTTCAGCGTGTCTAGCGAACAGTTATTTCCCCATCCAGCCGCGCGGTCATCCCCATCCACGCCGCCAACCCCGAGATAGCCCGGATCGTCCTCGCCCAAGCGGCGGAGCTTGGACGTCAACCAGACTTCCGGGCGGACTCAAGGCATCTTTGTCTCTGCTACATGCTTCACCATATCCTCCAATGCGCCTTGAGGGAAGAGATCATCCTGCCGGCAGGCGTCGACATTGCCGCTGCCAACCGATTCGTCGAGGCGGTGTTCGAGGGAGCCAGTCGCCTGTTCGGGAAACCCGGCATCAATGCGGCGGACGCTACACCACCGTCACACCACCACAGCGAGATCGAACGCCCCAAGGCGACGCCGCGCAAGAGTCGTGGTTCTGACGCCGCGCAAAAAGGCGACCAGAACCAAAAAGCTCCGCCTCACCACTCCAGTGTCGGTTGGATCCTCCGGTCGGACGCAGCCCGTAGATCACGGGGAAGTTGCCGCATGAGTGGCTCCTTTCGTCGCGTTCCTCATGCGCCAATCGCCCACGTTTCGCCGAAGGGATCTTCTCATCTCACGCTTGACGTTGGAGTTAGCCTGTGGGCAGGTTGTGGTCCGAATGTTAGAAGGCCCTCTCAGTGAATCGATGACTCCGATCTAGTATTATCGGCAAATCACAGGATCACTTGCTGGGCACTACAGTAAACAGCGACGTTCGATCTTCGAGCCGTGTAGCGACTCGACAACGTCCAGCGGTTTCTTCACCGGAAACTCCGAAAATTCGCTCGACGCCCTCATTCTCCAGCGCTGACTTACAATAACCAAGAATAACCAAGGCCAATTGTCCAGCGACAGTTACGCGAGTCGCCTTCTCGTAGAACAAACTCCCCTGTCCTTTGGCAAGGTTTTGAGGACGAGGCCTTCCGCCGCCGCCGCGGCGAGGAGTTTCAGCCAGGTGCTCCGGTAGGCGATGAGTGTATGCACCGAAAGCTGGCGTTCTAGGTGGCCGCGGTGACCTGCTTTATGGGCGAATCCTCCCCCAGCACGCTCCCCTTCTGGCGATGGCGGCAGGCAACAGGAGCTCCCGCCGGTTCTGTCTGTCGCCGAGGCCAGCGCGCAGCATCGCCCGCGAGCGACGGCCGTGGTCCGATCCGATTGCATTGCTGCTGAAGGCCGGCATTGCCTATCTCGAGGGCAGCACTCCTCTCGGGCTGAAGTGCCTCCACAACCCCGCCGATCGACAGCGGCAAGGATTCAGGACAAAAACCTCGTAGACCTCTTCTTGAGCGGGTATTTCACGCCAGTGTAATCCGTAAATGCTCGGCTCACGTCTCATTGAGCTCACGAATAAGCCACTTCTTGAAGTGCGCCTCGAGACGCGTAAGCATCTCTTCTCTAATGTCTTTGATGTCGGTGAACTGGCCCCAACCAGTGAAATCGCAGTCTTTGCGGGCGCCCTCAAACTCCACAATGAATTCCTCCACCAACCCCAGCTTGTCCCGGTATTTTCCCCGGAGATGCCGTTTGCAAATGTCGCCGTTTGTTTCTGCCGGTTTTTGGTTCCTAATCCCATATTATGCCCAGGATCGTACCTTGGAACGCTTTAGGAGACGAATTCAAGAGTTGAGGCGGGAGGAGAAAGGGAATTCATGAGGTGCCTGCGCGCGAACGGGGTTTTTGACTCAAATCCTTGCCGCTGTCCAACATCAACACTCCCGTCGTTCAGCATCGTCTGACAACACCGGCTCAATGGGGCCTGGCTGAGCAGCTTGACGCGGATTGGCGATAATCGCTAAGCCTCCGCGCGAGCCGAGGTTTCATCCCAATTTCGGACGAATCTTCGAACGTCCGAAATTTCGCCCTGCTTCCACGTCTGCCCCCATTCGGTAATATGCTGTGGTATAGCATCTTAATCCAATGAGCGTTTGTTGGAACGAAAACTGAGCTCCAGAAAAACCAAACCAAAATCGAGCACGAAATGAGCTCCACCGTAAATCCAGTGCAGAACCCAGGGCAGCCCGATGACGAGGATTCTCGTGCGCTCGATTTCGCCGAACGCGTTCGCCTCAATCAGCGGAAGCTTGGTTCTGACTTAAAGCCGCAGTACGACTTTATCGTCTGCGGATCGGGTTCCTCAGGTTCCGTGCTAGCACGCCGGCTGGCAGAGAACCCAGATGTCAGCGTGCTGCTGCTCGAGGCGGGCGGCAACGACGACGTGCCCAGCGTCACTGAAGCGAATCAATGGCCTCTGAACCTTGGGACTGAGCGGAACTGGGGCTTTCAGGGGCAGCCAAGTCCGTATCTTAACGGCCGCTCAATGCCCTTGGCTATGGGCAAAGTACTGGGTGGCGGATCCAGCATCAACGCGATGGCTTGGGCACACGGACACAAGAACGACTGGGATCTCTTTGCATCCGAAGCGGGAGATCCGGGGTGGAGCTATGAATCTGTGCTGAATATTTATCGCCGCATCGAAGACTGGCAATGGGTTCCCGATCCCAAACATCGCGGAACCGGAGGACCGGTATTTGTTCAACCCGCTCCTGACCCCAACCCGGTCGCTCCTGCCATGGTGGAAGGAGCACGTTCAGTGGGGATTTCAACGTTCGAAAGTCACAACGGTCGCATGATGGAAGGTCATGCGGCGCCGCCATTCTCGATCTGCGAGTGCGCGATGGGAAACGACAATCTGTGTTTCGTTCTTATACCTTCCCCTACATGGACCGAACGAATCTGACTGTGCTCACTCATGCCCTGGTCACTCGTGTGACCTTCATGAATAAGCGGGCAACAGGGGTGGAGATTGCTTATGACAACAAGACCCATCGTATCAGTGCGGGGCTTGAGGTGGTGCTGTCCCTGGGTGCAATCCACACACCGAAAGTTCTAATGTTATCGGGCATTGGCGACCAGGTCGAACTACAGCGCCTCGGAATTCCTCTCCTGCAGCATCTTCCGGGCGTCGGTCAGAACTTTCAAGATCACTTTAGAAGTACCTGTATCTGGGAATATCAGCAACCGCTCCCTCCACGCAACAATGCGGGCGAGGCAACCTTCTTCTGGAAGAGCGATCCTGGCCTCAACACTCCGGATTTGCAGACTTGTCAGGCAGAAGTACCGATCAGCAGTGCTGAAACGGCAGCCAGATTTAACCCCCCCGCAAGCTCCTGGACTCTATTAGCAGGTGTCGTGCAACCAAAGAGCCGCGGGCAGATCCGATTGACAGGACCTAATCCGCTCGACCCAGTCCAGATTCATGACAATCTCTTGTCTCATCCCGATGATATGAGGGCCGCGATAGCTTGCGTGGAACTGTGCCGCGAAATCGGCAATTCAGCTGCCCTTCGACCCTACGCAAAACGCGAAGTTATGCCGGGTAATCTGAAAGGGTCGATCTAGAAAACTTCATCCGAGATGCTGCCACGACTTACTCCCATGAGACATGTACCGCCAAAATGGGACGCGATTCCATGTCCGTCGTAGACGGTGACCTCAAGGTCTATGGAGTCGACAATCTTCGTATCGCTGACGGATCGATTCTGCCACGCGTGACAACCGGGAACACGATGGCCCCCTGCGTCATCATCGGCGAACGTGGCGGAGAGATGCTGAAGGCGAAGCATAAATTGTGGCCCTGAACTCGAGGTCTAATACTTCACGTCGAACCCGAATCTCAAGACAAGAACGAAAGGAGCTAATGTGAACCAATCCATGGAGCATTCCCGCCAAGAACAGGACGGGGGTCGATCCGGGGCGGACTTTTGCCGCTCGGCACTACCGGCGAATCGAGGACTGTACTATGACGGTGGATGGCACGAAGCAAAATCGAGGCGCCATATCGCCGTCGAGAGCCCTGGCACTGGTGAGAGCCTCGGTGAAATCGCCGATGGTGGCGTGGCGGATATCGCGGCGGTCGTCGCCTCCGCAAAGAGAGGGTTTGGGCTTTGGCGAGACGTTCATCCACTCGAACGGGCTGCCATGTTGCGGAAGGTTGCTGAGATCGTGCGCCAGAACGCACGCGAACTGGCGGCAATCGACGCGATCGACTGTGGCAATCCTTTTACTGCGATGATCAATGACGCCGCCTTCGCATCGTCGCAACTGGATTTCTTTGCGGGGCTCGTGACCGAGATGAAGGGGTATTCGGTTCCCATGGGTCCCGGCGCAATCAACTTTTCGATGCGTGAGCCACTGGGCGTGGTTGCAAAGATCATTCCATTTAATCATCCGTTCATGTTTTCCGCGGGAAAGATTGCAGCTCCGCTCGCCGCCGGCAATTCAGTGATCGTGAAGCCAGCCGAGCAGGCGCCTCTTTCCACGTTGCGGTTCGCGGAGTTGATTGACGGCTTGCTGCCGACCGGTGTCTTCAATATCGCTACCGGCGGTCGCGAGGCTGGAGAGGCGCTGGTAGCAGATCGTGACATAGCGATGCTGTCTTTGATCGGCAGTGTCGCGACGGGCCGGGCGGTGATGCGCGCTGCAGCCGATGGAATTCGCCCGGTTCTCCTCGAATTGGGAGGCAAGAATGCCTTGATCGCGTTTGCCGATGCTGACCCTTCCGTAGTGGCCGACGCGATGATCGCGGGCATGAATTTCACTTGGTGCGGTCAGTCCTGCGGGTCAACCAGCAGGGCCTTCATTCATGCTGCCATTTACGACGCTGTGCTGCAGCGCCTGCATCGAGCTTGCGCAGCGATCCGCCCGGGATTACCGACTGAGCCTGAAACAAACATGGGTGCAATTTGCAGCCGCAGCCAATTCGAACGCATTCTCGCGATGATCGAAACCGGTCGTAAGGACGGTGCCAGGCTCTTGGCCGGAGGCGGCCGATCAGCCGACCCGTTACTAGCAAACGGCCTCTTCATCGACCCGACTGTGTTCGTGGACGTGACGCCCCAGATGAGAATTGCCCGCGAGGAGATATTCGGCCCGGTCCTCTCGGTGCTTCGCTGGGACGACGAAGCCGCAATGGTCCGCGCCGTAAACGCACTCGACTACGGCCTGACTTGCTCGATTTGGACCAACGATCTGGCCACCGCGCACCGCACGGCTTCCGCAGTGGAGGCCGGTTACGTCTGGGTGAATGACGTCGGGCGGCATTTTCCCGGAACCCCGTTTGGCGGTTACAAGCAATCCGGGATCGGACGCGAGGAGTGCCTGGAGGAACTGATCAGTTACACACAGGAGAAGAGCATCCATATCCGGCTGCTGCAGCCGAAGAACGCGGCGCGCTGGAGCAATCGAGGCACTGACGAAAGGCAACATTTGGCGTCGAAACTCCAGACGACCCGAAGGAGGTAATCGTGGGACGAACAGCTTCGATCGACATCAAGAGGCCGCGAACGGACGACCGACGGGTGTGGGATGTAGTCTTCGGTGTCTATGGATTCCCAGCCATACTTCTCGCTCACAAACTCAAACTCTTTCCTCTGATCGCCAATCGACCTCGCTCTCTGCCGCAGGTTGTGTGAGGCGCTCGGAATCAAGCGCCGAGCGGCAGAAGCGATCCTAACCGCCGCCGTAGCGCTCGGATTTCTCGAGCTTCGGGGTGGCCAGTACTCTCTTACTCTACTCGCGGAGGACTACCTTCTCGACCAAAGCCCGACATACTTCGGAACGTATCTCGATCTGATCATCAACAACTATTCGGTCTGTTCGTTGGAACAACTTGAGAAGGCGGCGCAGACAGACACGGCCCAGGCTTATGCGGGCGGTCAGGAAATGTTCAAGTCTCACGCAGAGCAAGCGGATCTCGCGCGTTTCTTTACCCGCACGATGCACAGCACCAGTATGGGACCCGCGCTGGCATGGCCCGAGGTTGTTGATCTTTCCGGTCGCGAGGTCATGCTCGATGTCGGCGGGGGTTCAGGCGCTCACTCGATCGGTGCAGCTCTCAAGTTTCCTCGTCTCCAGGGAATCGTGTTCGATGCCGCTCCGGTGTGCGAGGTCGCAGCAGAGTTCATCGCTGATTACGACCTGCAAACACGCATCCGGGCGCACGCGGGAGATATGTGGACGGATCCGTTCCCACCGGCCGACGTTCACTTCTATTCAATGATCTATCATGACTGGACACCGGAGAAATGTCGCTTCCTTACTGGGAAGAGCTTCGGGAGTTTGCGGCCGGGAGGCCACATTCTCATTCATGAGATGTTCTATAACGATGAGAAGACGGGACCATTCCCCGTCGCGGCATTCAGCATGATCATGCTCGGATGGACAGAGGGCGAACAGTATTCCGGGAAGGAGATATCCGAGATGCTGCGTGAAGCGGGATTCGGGAATATCCAGGTGAGGCCAACGTTCGGTTACTGGGGCATCGTAACGGCTCAGAAGCCTTGAAGAGCTGTGACGCCTAACAACCGCATGCAATGTGCAACGGCATCCAATGCCATCGCTTTTGCCGGTGGATAGGCTGGTGCCTGAGGCGGGGGAGAGCGATTATCGCCGCCCGCCTATCCATCGTCAAGAGCGCCCGCTCGCGGGCAGTTCGCACGGTGTTGAAGACGCAACGCTGAAAGGAGGCGGCGACCGGTCGTCATTGTGCGACGCTTTTAAATCAAGTAGTTATGAATTCGCCTTTTCACCCATGCAAACGGAGCTGGAGAGCTCGATGCAAGAGCGAAATACACCTGATGAAACGGATGTTGACCCATACAACAACTGAAGAGAAAGAAGCAATGAATACTCTTACAAGAACTGAATCATTTACTAATATTGTAGTGGAACGTGATCGCGAGGTACTTGAGGTGTTCGGACCAAGCGTTCAATTTCTGGTTGCACCTCAACCAAGCGATGAAGCTCCGTGCGTCATGAAAGGAACGATTCCTCCGGGCGTTTCTGTGCCAATGCATAGCCACCTCGGAATCGAGGCCTTCTTCGTTCTTTCGGGAGATGTTGAGGTGCTTAGCGACGAGGGTGGAAGCGCTCATTGGATCGCGGCTGGTCCTGGGGGTTTCATAGAAGTTCCCAGCAACGCGAAGCACGGATTCAGGAATAGATCGCAACATCCGGTCATTCAACTGATCACCACAACATCCAAGCTCGGACGTTTTTTCCGAGAAGTAGGAAGACCGGTCATTCGGGGTGAAAGAGTTGATCCGCCATCTCCAGACGAAATCCAGCGCTTCGTAAAGACGGCCGAGCGCTATGGCTACTGGTTAGCCACTCCCGAAGAAAACGCTTCGCTCGGTATTTCTCTGTTCTAGCTCGTGCCGCTCGCGCCAGCTCGGCGCTCTTGCCCAGGTCCTCGGCATTTGCTACGCCGACTGTTGCGAGCACTTCTCCGGTAGCAGGTTCGAGCACTTGGTGTCGACCTCCTGGACCGTTCGATCAGCTGCCAGTGTGTTTCCCTGCCAACCCGTGTGGCTGAAGGGATCCTCTGACTTATGCGTCATAAGCGGCCTCATAGATGGGGTCGTGAGTGAACCCGAAAGCTAGTTCGAGCTGATCGGCTGCTGCAGACAGGCCATCTCCCTTGGCAATCAGTTGCTTAAAATGGCTGCATTATTGCGATACGTAGGGTCGTTAAGCACTTCATCCACGAGATGGGAAAGACGGGGCGCGGTCAGCTCTTTTAACGGTACAAACAGCCCGGTTTTCTTGTCGGCTATTCTCGCCGCCACACCGGGTTGATCATTGGTAACCGGGATTGCGACTTGAGGAACGCCTTGGGCAAGAGCCTCCAGTACCGTATTCAATCCAGCATGCGTGATGCAGACCGACGCGTGCTTCAGAAGTTCCAATTGCGGTGCGCGCTTTACGGTGATTGCGTTACTCGGAAGAGGTCCGATCTCCCTGGAATCAACGTGATCGCCGACTGAAAGCCCCAGCTGCACATCCTTGAGCATGGCGGCCGCTGCCGCAATCGTGTGGAAAACGTTGGTCACGCGGTTGAGAGTTGGTGGAGAAAGTGGCAAATTCCACAACACTGCCGATGGGCGCAGTGGGACCTGCACAGCGGGCCTTAAAGAATCGAGCGAAGGATTAACGCGGACTAGACAATGTCGAACAAAGCGATGCACTAATGTTCGTGGGCGTGAGCGTCCGTGCCGCCCCGGTTGGCTCTATGGAGGAAGGTCCGGGCCTGGATCGCCGCCGGCTGCGGCCACGGCTAGCCTTTCGAGGTAATGCGTCCAACCCTGCCTGTGGCTGGCGCATTCCTCTGCGTCAGGCAGACCGCTATGGGTTAGGCGCACCAGCGTCCCGCCTTTCTGGTCGATCAGATCAATCTCGATCAAGCTTGATCCCGGCGGCACCTTTTCGCGCCCCTCCCAGCCAAAGCTGTAGGCGAGGCGGTGGACGGGTATGACCTCGGTAAACTCACCGCGGGCCATGTTTTTGCCGCGGACGTTGAGGAGGTAAAGGCCGCCCGGGTGCGGATCCAGCGTCGTCTCGGTGCCTATCCAGCGCAGGATCTTCTCCGGGTCCGTGAGGAAGGCGAAGACGGTCGCGGGTGGTGCCGCGACCTCACGTTGGACTACCAGCGGTTCAGTCATCGGAAGCTCCTTGGGCAGAGTGGCACCTCGGCGAGGTGTCGGCGAGGCGCTCCGCGATTCCTAGTGAAATCATGCTCCGATGCAAGAAATCTGTGACAATACGGCGATGACAGCATCCGGCGGCGACTGCATGATCCCTCGCATGCGACTGCCCTCCGCTCTCGCCTGGCTGATCGACGAAGCCAGCACCGTGCCTGGCCCCGACCACTTCCTGACGACGCTCGCAGCGCAACTCATCTCCGATGGCCTGCCGCTCGCCGGCGGTGCGCTCACATTGGCGGCGCCACATCCGATTATCGCGCGACGCGCCTGGCTATGGCGGGCGGAGACCGGGGCGGTGATCGAGGCGCTTGGGTTCGGGTCCCTGGGTCCGGCCGGACCCGAGGAGGGCAATGCCGGCCGCAACTGGCTGGCCGGGCTCGGCACCGGGCTGGTCCACGAGTATGTGGCGGGCCCGGAAGCAGACGATCCGACGTCAGATCGCCCAAGACCGGACAGCCCAGTGCTCGGCTGGGCTTCCTCGCGGTCCCTCATCGAGGCGGAATCCTCGCTGTTGCAAGAGGTGGCGCGATTCGCGGCTACGCCTCTCGCAGTGCTGGTCGCGCGATCGACGCTGGCGGCGCTGCTCGAGGCCTATCTCGGCCGACGCAGTGCGGCGCAGGTGCTGGCCGGGCGGTTGCGGCGAGAAACCGGTGAGACCATCCGGGCGGTTCTACTCTATGGTGACCTGCGCGGCTTTACCGAGCTTTCGGAGACGATGGCACCGGAAGCGGTTGTCGGCGCGCTCGGCGCGTGGTTCGACCGCATCGCCGGCGCCGTTCACGCCTTCGGCGGCGAAGTGCTGAAATTCATCGGCGACGGCGTATTGGCGATCTTTCCGATCGGCGAACGGGATCCTTCTGCCGCCTGCGACGCCTCGTTGCGCGCGGTCGTCGCCGCCAGGGCCGGCATGGCGCACCTCGACGCAGCTCGCGGCGAGCAGGGCCTGTCGCCGCTGCCCTTCGGCATGGCCCTCCATCTCGGCGAAATGCTCTGGGGCAATATCGGCACCGCGGATCGGCTGGACTTCACCGCGATCGGCTCCGCCGTCAACCTGGTCGTCCGGCTCGAGGGGCTGTGCAGACCCCTCGGTCGTAGCGTCTTGATCTCAGGCGCGGTCGCTGCCGAAACCACAGCGGCGCTGATCCCTCTTGGCGAGCACGTATTGCGCGGCATCGCCGCGCCCTGCGTGGTCTTCGCGCTGCCTGAGGAGTGAATCGTGGTCCGGTAGTTCGGCCGAAAGGAACACCGCGTCGAGGCTGCCGGTGAGCAGCGCGCCCACAGACCCTGAGGAGGGCTCGTTGCTCGTGGCCGAATTGTCCAGTCTATGATCCCGGACTACAGGCAGAAAAGGGGTCAGCCATTTACTACCGTCTTAATGGATAAGCTTCGACCTCGGATGCACAAGCCTGATCCGGGCGAGGAAAAAAGGCATCCGCAGACCTCGAAGCCGACTGTTACTTCTCCCCGGCTGCCGGAGGGTTTTAGGGAGATGGAGCCGACGTGATCCAGTCGCCCGTGACGTTGTCCTTCCTGGCGTCTAGCGCTTCAGCGTGGGTTACCCGTGAGACGATCCGAGTCGCGGGCGGTGCCCGATAATTCGTTTAACAAGCAACAACCCGGGGTGGCCCAGTTTATTATTCTAACGGCGTCTGCCAGCGAACGCAAGTCTCTACCGCCTCGCGCAGTCGTCGCGATTTAACGATGGGAGGCTGAGCTAGGGCTCATAGAGCCCGGTCCGACTCGCGCGCAAATTCGAGCGAACACCTAACTTTCGTTTAAGACCAGCCCGCCTTCATGGATCTGTCCTCTGCGAGGATCTCCGAATCGGCCTTTTGCTTCATCTGTGAGCTATTTACATCAATGGTTCTCACCGTTCTAACTCAGGCGTTCGTCGCAGTTTGATTCGAATGCGGCCTTGGCGAAAGCGGTGTCGACAAGTCTGGGCACTTGCTGCACACCGTTATAACCGCCGTTTGTCACAAACACACTGGCCACGCCTGCCCCATCCGGCACCAGACGTTTTGCAATGACTGCGCCAATGCCGCGCGAACCGCCGGTGAGCGGCGCCACTGTGCCTGCAAGTTTCTTAGTGATATTTGTGTTCATGTATCTGCTATGATTTATGTCTCGGTTTTGAATCCGCCCAACACCACGTTCCTTGCGCTGCCATGCTTTCTCGGAATAATGGAAATGGGCAATGGAACTACGACATCTGCGATACTTTCTGGCGGTTGGTGAAGCCTTGAAGTTCACCAAGGCGGCCGCGCAACTTCGAGTCGCGCAACCCGCCTTGAGCCGACAGGTGCAGGACTTGGAGGACGAGATCGGCGTGGACCTCCTGCGCCGCAGCCCGCGCGGAGTGACGCTCACGGCGGAAGGAAAGCTTTTTCTGGAGGAAGTCCGCGAGTTGCTGAAGCACGCTGATGAATCGGTGGAAAAACTCCGCGCGCTGGCTCGCGGCGAATATGGCGAGTTGCACATCGGCTACGCACCGGTTCCCACGTTGGAGATATTGCCGCCGGCGCTCGCAGCGTTTCAAAAAGCTGTGCCACACGTGAAGGTGGTGCTGCACGACCTCTCAAGCGATCAACTCATCGCCGGACTGCACAACGCCACGCTCGAACTCGCGATAGTGGTGCAGCCAACAGGCGAACAGACCGCGGGCATCGAGTTTGAATTGCTGCGCACCTACCCGTGGTGCGTGGCACTGAGCGCTGCGCATCCCTTCGTTCGGCTCAAATCAATCGCGTTGGAAAAGGTAGTTGCCGAACCACTCGTTGCTCTCCGCCGCAAGGATTACTCCGAGTATCACCGCGTTCTCGAGCGCATCTTCGCCCCGATCTCCATCAAACCGGACATCGCGGTGGAATGCGACAGCGCCAGTTCACTGATTATCGAATTGGAAGCTGGACGCGGCATCGCTGTGGTGACCCCGATTCTCGGACTCGTGACTGGCAAACGCCTGCTCTACCGCGCACTCACCGGCACGAAGGAAGCGCAGTCCGTCGGTATCGCCCGAGCCACAAAAGGTGAGGTGACACCCGCTGGAGAAAGATTTTGCGAAATCTTGCGGAAGATTTCAGGCTCAGCGACTGCGGCCAAACCAAAGGCATCAAAGTTTTCCGGGCGAAGTTCTTGCGGTGCTGCAACGCGCAGAAGGGGTTCAGCAGGGCTTTGATTGCTTGGTTGATGCCTCTTAATGAAACCATTGCACTCTGGTTAGCTTCTCCGATACCTCCCACAGCCTCCGCGAAGCCGCCTCGTCCCGCGCGGGCTGCGGAATCGGCACCCGGATCGGATCTCCCTTCAACTGAAATATTCGATCCGGCCCATAGTAGCTGCCCTGGGCCGCATCCGTCGCCGTCGCCGCACGCAGCGTCGGCAGCGCTCCACGGACCGCATCCTGCGACATGAAGGAAGCCATTATCTTCTCGATCGAGAAATACAGGAAGCGCCCCAACGGATTCTGTGGTCTGCCCGGCCCGCTCGTCTGGAGATTCGTACGCGCATATCCCGGATGAGCCGCGTTACTCAGCAACCCGATTCCCGCTGCCGCACACCGCCTTCCCAACTCCAGCGTAAACATCAAGTCGGCCAGCTTCGACTGGCAGTAGGCCTTCCACGGCCCGTACGACGTCTCCCACTGCAGATCGTCGAAGTTGATCTTCCTCGTCCCCATATTGGCCGCTCCGCTCGACACTGTAGTGACTCTCGCCGACGCTGAACGCTGCAGCACCGGCATCAGCAGCCCCGTCAAAGCAAACGGCCCCAGGAAGTTCGTCCCGAACTGCAGCTCGAACCCATCCTCCGTCACCTGCCGCTTCGGCACCGCCATCACCCCGGCGTTGTTCACCAGCAGATCCAGCTTCGCCTCGTCGCCCACCTTGGCGGTAAACGCCCGCACCGACCGCAGGCTTGCCAGATCCAGCACCTCCGCCCGAACCTTGGCGTGCGGAAGCTCACGCCGAATCCGCTCCACGGTATCCCGCCCCTTCGCCTCCGTCCTGGCTGCCAGAATCACCTCACCGCCCACCCGCGCCAGCGCAAGCGCCGTATGCCAGCCAATCCCGCTGTTCGCCCCTGTCACCACCGCGATTTTTCCTGTTTGTGGTGGAATGTCAGCGATGGTCCATTTTGCTGTTTTCATCTTATTCCAGCTCGTGGCTGATTAATGTGTGCGTACTTACTCAATGGTTTCATGCCAAAAAGACCTCCTGACTACCCGCGTAGTTGCCTCATGTGACCGAAAATATCCGTTAAGGAAAGTAACCCATTGAAGGCGTGACTCAAAAGCGGGAAGCGGCTTTAAGCACCCGGTTTTTTATGCTCTCGTGGAGTCTATGCAACACGAAAACCACACTCAGCGATTTCGACAGGAGGAGCAATGATTCTGATTACTGGGGCGACCGGCACGGTGGGCAGCGAAGTCGTCAAGAGATTGTCTGCCCAAGGCGTACAGTTGCGTGCCGTCACGCGTGATCCGCGGAAAGCAGAGGTGAATCAGTTCCCAAATGTTCACTTCGTGCAAGGCGATTTCGATGATGCCGACTCAATGCGCCGCGCGTGCTCCGGCGTGGACCGGACGCTCTTATTGACCAACTCGACCGAGCGCACGGAACAGCAACAGATCGGGTTCACACGTGTGGCAACGCAGAACGGTGTTCGGCATATCGTAAAGATCTCACAGTTGCACGCCGACACGAACTCGCCGGGGCGGTTTCTTCGTTATCACGGTTCGGTTGAAGCTGCCATCCAGGCGTCCGGCCTCACGTTCACATTTCTCGCGCCCGAATCTCTACATGCAGGGCCTGCTGAACTTCCGCCAGAGTATCCGGCAGAAGAGCGCCTTCTTCGCAGCAGCCAATGAAGCGCGTGTCAGCGTAGTGGACGTTCGCGACCTGGCGGATGTGGCCGTTGCTGCGCTGACCACCTCAGAGCACAAGAACAGGATCTACTCCCTCACGGGCCCGGACGCCTTGACATTCGTCGAAATGGCAGATGCGCTATCGAGAGCAGTCGGACGTACCATCTCATTTGTCGATGTGCCGCCCGAGTCCATGCGGTCGACGTTAGTCGACCTGGGCTTACCGGCTTGGCAGGCGGATGGACTGCTCGAAGAGTTCGCGATGTACCGTCGTGGCGAGGCTAGCGAGGTCGAATCAGGCGTGCGTGCGGCCTTGGGTCGACCTCCTCGTTCATTTGACGAATTCGCGCGTGACTACGCCTCGCTCTTCGGTTGAAGAGGGCCAAAGCAGGTCCGTTTCTTGAAGTGAAGCGAAACACGTCGAAAAGTTTCGCTGCGCCTCGCGCTATGTCGGTATTCGCAACAGCTGTGCGATTTAGTCTACAACGCCTAGCCGAAGTTTCGCAGTTTGGCGTGCATTTGTAGTTTTTCGGAAATTTTTAGGAGTGATTTACAGAGGGACTCTTAGTCAACAGAAACGGTGAGGCCTTGTGGGCGGCCCTACCTTATAGACGAGAAGCATTGAGGATTCGAAGATTGCGCATGTTTCTTGAAGCGGGAAGTGCGACGCAAAGACGGCAAGGAGCGTGTCTATTATTGTCTAGCCGAGACCACGCGCGTAGGCCGACAGCGAGTGGTCCAGCGGCGCTCCTCAACTTGGAGGAGTTGAACACCACGCCGATTGATCGGTGGCAGCGCTCTATCGAAGTGATCGAACAGGACGGCCGGGCTTGCCAGCGTCGGCTTTTCAGCGACGTGGGAGGGCCGGGCTCGGCAGAAGGAGGAGGATGTTTGCGGGGTGGCGCTCTCAAGCCTGGCGATGTGTCGACTGCGGACAGTGGGCGAGTGTTGGCTGGGATGCCGATTGTGGGAGGAATACGTTTTGGTCCGAAGCTCTCGGGGATCGGCGCGGTGCGGTGGAATGGTCAAAGGTGATCGAGTTCTTGGCCGTCAACCGGCTCTGCGTTCCGGGCAGCGAGCTAAGTATCCACGAGCGATGGATTTCCTGTTGGATGCGATGATGCTGTGACCGGCGACGATCGTCTCTATCGGGCCTTCAAAGCAAGGGATTCAGTGAGTCCTGGTGGCGGATTTTCCGCTGGCTGAGTCCTGGTTCCAACCCTCGAGGCATACTTTTCTATGCACGGAATCGAGTCGGGCGACAGGTGTCGATCTGATCCGTAAAATTCGCCAAATTTGCGCGTTGATGATCAGCAACTTACGAGAGCAAAAAATGAGCTACGCCATCTCCACATTACCATGACTCCAGCCAAGAATCCGGCAAGATGCCCTACCGTCCAAACATGCCGCTCTTTAACCCCATGCGTCGGCCTACGAGCGTGCAAGATCTCCCGCTTGCTACTCGCGGGAATTCTCCAGCACGATTTCGTTCAGCTGGCCGTCATGCGGCACGTCTTTTGCATAGGAACCTTGCGAGCGTTGCACCCGGATCGGAACGGCTTTCGCGCCGACCGCCGCAGTGATATCGCTATCCGAATCGCCGTAGTAGTATATAACGTGCCGCCTTGCGATAAATGGCGTCTTGTCCTTGAGATCCGTCTGAACAACCGGGTGCGGGAGGCGAACGCCGAACATCCGCTCCAGGCGTCGGGTGACCGTGTTAGTTGCGGGGACAGTCCCTTGCCGCCGGGAAATGATATAGATATCGTCTCCACGCTTAAGGTGAAGATCGAGAAGCTCTTTTCCGATGCGCTTCGGAATAGATCGCTCGTCATATTGCTCGTTGATGAGATTCCAGAACTCGTGATACTGTCGGCGCTGCGCCGCAGTCAGTGCTCCGTAGTCTTTCGGCCGTATCACCTCCGCAGGATACGCCGGTTGCAGCGTGTTAAAGGCCGGCGCGGAAAAGATGAGCGTATCGTCCACGTCAAAACCAACCACAATCGGGTGAGCCGGAAGCAGACGCTTCAGCTGCTCGATGGAAACTTCCTTGGCAAGCGGCCGGGTGAGGGGAATCGTGACCGGAGCGAGCTGCTTGGGACCGAACAAGGTTGCGCAGCCGCTTGTCGTGAAAAAGATTAGAAGCGTTGCCAGCCGGGCGAAAGAGCGCTTGTTCATCTCCTCCGGAGAAAGCTGTCAGCAACTCATCCGTAACGGCAAGTGCAAAGAAACACTCCTCTAGCGCGGCACAACCGAAAGTCTGGCGGCGAACTCACCCGCCGCTCACCATGAGACATGGTGCCTCCGAACATCTGCGCCGCCTTGATTCACCCTGCAGCACGCCAGAGTAGCCGCTTCCAGCTCTGTGGCTTTCACTAGCGATCCAACCAGAGAACAGGCGAAAAACCGTAGGTGGCCCAGACGGAGCCACGCCTGCCTATTTAGAACTGGCTTTACCCACTGGTAAGAAAATTTATACTCCTTATTCTGCGTCAATGACCGGTACAACTCTAAAAGCCATTCCTGAAATCATCCGCTACAAGATTCCTCAGAATGAAGCCGCCTCATTTGAGAGCGCATATCGTCAGGCCGAGGCTCTGCTTCAGGCCTCTCCGAACTGCCATGGCTACGAATTGATCCAATCTGATAAGGATCCCCAGAATTACCTTCTTACAATCTTTTGGGACTCTTCGGAAGGGCATCTCGAAGGATTCAGACAATCAGACCTATTTCCCAGGTTTCTCGAACTGATTCGGCCCTACATCCCATTGATCCAGGAAATGGAACATTATCATGCCACCGGGATGTCATGGCGTCGCGGAGCATAGACCGTGGGCGCCATTAGGGAATTGGTGACCGACGAGAACGATTCGAATGAAATTCTCACCCACCGCGGATCCTCCTTCGTCGGCAATGGCGGGACAACGACTCGCCGCTGCTGAAGGCGTTTCCCGAGATTCTGCGGGCTCTCATTGGGAAGCTCAAACACCTGATCCCAACGCTGAATGGCCCTGCTGTGTGGTGCACTGTGGGGGTTTGCGCGAGCAGGTCGTCGAACTATCGAATCAGCACCTCGTGGACGTCTTGGATTTCTACTTCCAAGGGAATCAGGCACACTGGAACAAAACTCCGACGCCTTCAAACTCATGACCACCGAAGCCAAGACCATGCGCTCATTGCGATTTCACAAAACAAGTTCGCTAGACGATTTGAGGGTTGAAGAGGTCCCAATACCCACACCTTCTGGGGACGAGGTGCTCGTACAGGTCAAGGCGGCTGCGATTAATCCCAGCGACGTCAAAAACGTGCAGGGAAAAATGCACGAAACCACGGTGCCGCGCATACCTGGCCGTGACTTCTCGGGCGTAGTGGTTGGCGGTCGAGGCGCATTGTCCGGTCAGTCGGTATTTGGCTCAGGCGGTAATCTTGGGTTCGGACGTGATGGCAGCCATGCCGAGTTTGTGGTGGTTCCCGCGAACGCGGTGATTCCGCTGCCCAGGAACTTGAGCTTCGAGCAAGCGGCCGGCATTGGTGTCGCCTACATGACGGCTTGGGCGGCACTTGTGAACGCTGCCCGTATCCAACCTGGAGAAACCGCGCTGATCCTTGGAACAACGGGAGCGGTCGGAAGCGCCGCAGCGCGCATCGCGCACAGCCTGGGGGGCCGGGCGTGCACTGCTCAGGTCGATGCTGGCCCCAGATCCGAAGGATCGCCCGCAATCTGCGCGCGAACTACGGTCGGCGGTCCGCCGCTGCTACGCACAATTCAGCGCCGCAGCACGTGCGCGTCGGAATCGAGCCGCACTAGCGGCGGCAGGCCTGGCGTTAGTCGTCGCCGCGATTGCATCGGGAGCTTGGTTACATCAAAGCGCGCAAGCTTCTGCGGCGATGGAGTGGTCGATCGCGGTTTTGCCTTTCGAAAATCTTAGCCCCAATGGCAGGGATTTCTCTTCTGGATCAGGCGGTGAACCGCGTTCCTATGTCTCTGCACCTAAAGGACCGGCGCAGGAAGACCTCCAATTTTCTGAAATGTCGTCTCTCGAAAGCTTGAAAAGATATGATGACTAATCGTCCTGATTATGAAAGCGACCACGGTGATTAAGATCGCATCCAGTGACTTGCTGGTGAAGGCATCACTGGCTGCTTCGGCGGACCGCACGACCACGCGTTCCCGGTCTGTGATGCAGTCGAGGGCACACCCAAAGGCAGATGGATCAGCTGCTCAAATGAATTGCCATTTGTCGCCATCGCAAACTCTAGCGCAATCGGACTCTTCGGAAATCGTCATGCCATCGTAACTACGGAATTGTGAAAAACTGCGTCGTAAAACTTAAGACCATGAAACTTAGAATCCTTCTCGCCCGCCGGATAAGCCAGCGCCTCGCGTCTGAGGCGCGTTCCTACCGTCGCGCCCTCCGCGATGATCTGCGCAAAGAAACCGCGCAAATTCGCAGGCTTGAAATCCGCTCACGCGGCTTGCGCCTCTACGCCGCTTGGGCGTCGGGAGTCTCGAACTTCATTCAGACCCGCGCTGAGGACTGGTATCAAGGCGCGCTAGCTAAGGCAGCCGGAGATATCAATTCAAGAACACCTGCTGCTTAACCGGCGATTTCATTTCCTCTAAAATCAAGACCTACGCCGAACTGCAGAGAATGATTCGCAAACCTCTACATGTGCAACATCCAGAGCGGATCGGCGCCGATGGAAAGTGCACTTCGCATTCGGTACCTTTGTTGGAATTTAACCAAGAACCAAAAACCAAGAATAACCATGAGCAACTACCACAAACTCTACACTCCGGAAGACAGCGCCGTTGTCTTCATCGACCACCAACCGCAAATGACCTTCGGCGTCGCCAGTATCGAGCGGGCGTCATTGATCAATAACGTCACGCTTCTTGCGAAGGTCGCCAAGGAGTTCAATGTTCCCGCCGTCCTCACGGCGGTGGAGACGGAATCTTTCAGCGGCTACGTCTGGCCTCAGCTTCTCGACGTGTTTCCCGGTCACCCGGTCGTCGAGCGTACCTCGATGAATTCCTGGGACGACGCCGGCTTTCGCGCGGCCATCGAAGCGACAGGAAGAAAGAACATTCTGATGACCGGACTGTGGACGGAAGTGTGCGTTACCTGGCCAACGATCGAGATGCTCGGGGCCGGATACAATATCTACGTTGTAGAGGATTGTTGCGGAGCGACCTCGCCTGCAGCCCAAGAAGCCTCTCTGTCGCGCATGGTCCAGGCCGGCGCGGTGCGCCTGACCACGTTCCCGGCCCTGCTAGAATGGCAGCGCGACTGGGCGAAACGCGAGCACTACGACAACCTCATGGGATTGATCAAAGGCCAGGGCGGCGCTTACGGCGTGGGCGTGGAATACGCTTACACGATGGTCCATCACGCACCGCAGTCGGCCGCGAAGCCCCAGGTCGTGCCGAAGAAGGCGGCTCACTAACGCATCGCAAATGGGCGATCCTATTCATATCGCAATCACCCGGCGCGTTCGCAAGGAACGCGTCGGGGATTTCGAACGCGCTTTGGCTGACTTCGCCAGTCGTTCCCTTACCGAGCCTGGAACCCGGGGGGTGCATTGCCTGCACCCTCCGCCCGGCTCTGGTTCGAGGGAGTATGGCATCATGCGCAGCTTCGCGAGCGCGGAGGATCGACAAGCATTCTACGAATCCTCCATCTACAAGGACTGGCTCGCGCAGATCGAGCCGATGGTTGAGGGAGAGGCCTCCTACCGCGAGTTAAGCGGACTTGAGGCATGGTTTCGCGATCCGAATGGCTCCCAGCCTCCCGTTTGGAAAATGGCGCTCCTCACGTGGATCGCGGTCTGGCCCGTGAGTATGCTGGTGCCCGCTGTAGTCATGCCCATGCTCGGGCCGAGTTTTTCGCCGACGCTTGCGGCGGGAATCGTTGCGGCAGGGATCGTCGTCGTCCTCACCTGGGTCGCCATGCCCCTGTTGATCAAACTCACCCAAGGGTGGCTGAAGCCACCAAAGGTCTAACTCCAACACCGTTATGATACCTGATCTCATCCTCCAAAACGGCCGCATTGCCACGCTCGACCCGAAACATCCCGAGGCGAAGGAAATCGTCGTCGCGGGAGGTCGTATCGTCGGAGTCGATAACGCTGTTCAATTCCAGCGTGGCCCGGATACCGAAGTCATCGATCTTCAGGGCCGCCGGGTCATTCCTGGTCTTTACGACTCGCACCTGCACGTCATCCGCGGTGGATTGAACTACAACATGGAACTGCGCTGGGAAGGCGTGCCGTCCGTTTCCATCGCGCTGGCCATGCTCCGCGAGCAGGCCGCTCGCACGCCCGCGCCCCAATGGGTGCGGGTGGTCGGCGGTTGGAGCGAGTTTCAATTCGCCGAAAGGCGTATGCCCACGCTCGACGAGATCAATGCAGCGGCGCCCGATACGCCGGTTTTCATTCTCCATCTTTATTGTCGGGCACTTTTGAATAAGGCGGCCCTCAAAGCCTGCGGCTATACAAAAGACACGCCAAATCCTCCCGGCGGCGAAATCCTCCGCGACAAGACGGGTAATCCCACCGGCATGCTGGTCGCGCGCCCGAACGCGGCGATTCTTTACTCCACGCTGGCCAAAGGCCCAAAGCTCCCGGCGGAATACCAATACAATTCGACCCGTCATTTCATGCGAGAATTGAATCGCCTTGGATTGACGGGCGTGTGCGACGCAGGCGGCGGCTTTCAGAACTATCCCGAGGACTACGAGATCATCCAGCAACTCCACCAGCGCGGAGAGATGACGCTGCGTATCGCCTATAATCTCTTCACGCAAAAACCCGGCGGAGAACTCGAGGACTTTGTGAACTGGTCGAAGATCGTAAAGCCGGACCAGGGTGACGACATGCTGCGCTGCAACGGCGCGGGCGAAATGCTCGTCTTCTCGGCGGCAGACTTCGAGGACTTCCTCGAACCACGGCCCGATCTTGCACCGAAGCTCGAAGGCGAACTCGAACGCGTCGTCGGCTTTCTTGCCGAGAACCGCTGGCCCTTCCGGCTCCACGCGACCTATGAAGAATCCATCGGTCGCTTCCTCGACGTTTTCGAACGGGTCAACCGAAACGCCCCGCTGGGGGGGCTTCACTGGTTCTTCGACCATTGCGAAACAATTTCCGACCGCAACATCGAGCGCGTTAAAGCGCTCGGAGGCGGCATCGCCGTCCAGCACCGCATGGCCTTCCAAGGCGAGTATTTCGCGGATCGCTACGGCGCGAAAGCTGCCGAGCGCACCCCGCCGATCCGGCGCATGTTAGAAATGGGAGTTCCGGTCGGGGCAGGCACGGATGCCACTCGAGTCGCGAGCTACAACCCATTCGTTTCGCTTTATTGGATGACGACGGGAAAGACGCTCGGCGGCCTCGCGCTCTATCCGGACAAGGCGCTGCTTTCCCGCGAGGAAGCGCTCCGACTTTACACGCAGGGCAGCGCGTGGATGTCTCGAGAGAATGAAACCCGCGGCGTGCTTGCCACAGGCCAGCTGGCCGATCTGGTGGTACTCACGGATGATTATTTCTCGATTCCTGACGAGGAGATCAAATCGCTGGAATCCGTACTTACCATCCTGGGCGGTAAGCCGGTCTATGCCACCGAGGAATTCAAGCCGCTTGATCCCGGTGACCTGCCCGTCATGCCCGACTGGTCGCCCGTGCGGCGTTACGCGCGGTTACTGGAAGGCCGATTCCACAGCCCACCTTCGCGATGCCCACGCGCGAGGATGTGGATGTGCGCAACATGTGCCTGCCAAAAGCAACCCCTTCAGCATCCCTCAGTGGATCCTCGGATCGCGAGGCCTGTTGGACGGTGGCTGCGAGTGTTTCGCCTTTTGAATATGGGAACAAAATGGACTGACAACAATAGGACCGGACATCAACAACCAGAGGATTTTGAAGGTGTGCACTACACCAGCTACACGAGCAGTCCTATCGAGTGCGTCTCGGAGCTCATTAGTGTCCGAGCGTATCAGCTCTTCGAGGACAGAAGACACGAACCAGGTAGTGAACTGAATGACTGGCTGAAAGCCGACCAAGAGATCAAGCACCATCTCGGCCTATGGGCGTTTGTTCAATGAGATCACGCTAACCAAATCGACATATTGTGACACATCATCAAACGAATCAGCACCTCGTGGACGTCTTGGATTTCTGCTTCCAAGGGAATCAGCACACTGGAACAAAACTCCGTCGCCTTCAAACTCATGACCACCGAAGCCAAGACCATGCGCTCATTGCGATTTCACAAAACAAGTTCGCTGGACGATTTGAGGGTTGAAGAGGTCCCGATACCCACACCTTCTGAGGACGAGGTGCTCGTACAGGTCAAGGCGGCTGCGATTAATCCCAGCGACGTCAAAAACGTGCAGGGAAAAATGCACGAGACCACGGTGCCGCGCATACCTGGCCGTGACTTCTCGGGCGTAGTGGTTGGCGGTCGAGGCGC
This sequence comes from uncultured Verrucomicrobiae bacterium, assembly GCA_963816855.1. GTDB lineage: Bacteria > Verrucomicrobiota > Verrucomicrobiia > Chthoniobacterales > Terrimicrobiaceae > DASTFP01. Next base: position 32,554 of record CAWFMA010000022.1, read on the forward strand.
ATTGTCCGGTCAGTCGGTATTTGGCTCAGGCGGTAATCTTGGCTTCGGACGTGATGGCAGCCATGCCGAGTTTGTGGTGGTTCCCGCGAACGCGGTGATTCCGCTGCCCAGGAACTTGAGCTTCGAGCAAGCGGCCGGCATTGGTGTTGCCTACATGACGGCTTGGGCGGCACTCGTGAACGCTGCCCGTATCCAACCTGGAGAAACCGCGCTGATCCTTGGAACAACAGGAGCGGTCGGAAGCGCCGCAGCGCGCATCGCGCACAGCCTGGGGAGCCGGGTGATCGGCACGGTGCGGAAGGCATCGGAGATTCCCCCTGCAGAAAGTCTGCCGGTGGAAACATGGATCGATCTCGAAACCACCGATCTCGCGGTTGGGGTTCGAGCAGCCACCGATGGGAAGGGCGTAGAGGTCGTCTTTGACGTGGTCGGCGGGGCGATGTTTGAGAAATGTCTAGGTGCGCTTGCCTGGCGCGGACGGCAGGTTGCAATCAGCTCCAGCCCGGATCCACGAGTCAGCTTCAACCTTGTGGATTTCTACCACAATGAATCGCAGTTGCTTGGCGTCGACTCACTCAAAGTTGGTTTTGAGGAAGCCGCAGAAATTCTTCGCAAACTGACGCCCGGAATTGAATCGGGCGCATTTCCCCCGCCCCGAGTGGAGACTTTTCCGCTGGAGAAAGGCCCTCAACTTTATCGCGATCTCGCCGAGTCCAAGATCAAAACGAAGCCCATTCTGATTCCGTGAGATGTCCGGCTACTGGCTCCGAATTCTGCTGGTGACATGTGCCGGATTTTCAGCGTGGAAAGCGATGGCGGGTGAGGCAACTCCAGACGGAAATCCATTTCGGGCTTACCCGTGGTTTCCTATCCCTGACGCCCTGACCCGGGAACAGCCGGATGGCGCCCTGGCCGGGCCGGCCAGTGTCGTTCCGCCGCCGTATGCGCTGTTCCGCGATGCCGACTATGACCCGGCTTGGGGCGGCCCTGGAAAGAGGAGCCTTTTTGACGAAATCAAACTCATCCCACTGGACCGCGAGCGCCTGATCTACCTTACGTTAGGCGGCGAAATCCGTGAGCGTTTCGAATATTGGAATAATGAGAATTTTGGAGTTGTGCCCGGCACGGCTGGCGGAAACGCCTTCTGGCTCCAGCGAATCATGCTGCACATGGATTTGCGAGTCGGTCCTTATGTTCGGTTTTTCATTCAAGGCGAAAGCAACCTTGAGGAAGGCCGAAAGGATGGTCCTCGCCCGCCCGACGTCGATCAGATCGATCTGCACCAAGCATTCACGGACATCACGATACCGTTCTCAGACGAGGGGTGGGTAACGCTGCGTGGCGGCCGACAGGAGCTTGGTTACGGTATCGGCCGGCTGATTGATCCACGGGAGGGACCAAATGTTCGTTTGAGCTTTGATGGGGCGAAGGCAATCGTGCGCTGGAAAGAGTGGGAGATGGATGCCTTTTGGACCCGTCTCGTCGAAACCGAACCATACGAATTCGATGAGTCCACATCCGATTACCAACTCTGGGGTGTTTATGTAGCGGGCCCCTGGTTTTTCAAAAATACCGGTGTCAATTTTTACTACCTTGGGGATTACCGAAACGAAGCCCCTTATTTCTCGGGAGTAGAAATCGAGGTGCGGCATACCTTTGGCTCCCGTATCTACGGGAAATTTGACGATTTTGATTTCGACTTCGAGGGAGCATGGCAAACCGGAACTTTCGGGCCGGCGGTGATCTCGGCGTGGTTCGGTTCTGGTGAAATTGGCTATTCTTTCTCGAAGCTCTTCGGGACACCACATCTAGCGCTCAAGGCGGATATTTTTAGCGGAAATAATTCGCAATCCGTGAGCAGCGGCGGCCGGATGCTCGGCACTTTCAATGCCCTTTTTCCGCGCGGGAACTACTTTAGCGAACCTTCTCCACTCGGAGAGCAAAATCTCATCGCGCTGCACCCGCAGATCAACTGGTATCCTGCCCCCAAGCTGGGGCTGGCGTTTTCCCCGATCTTCTACTGGCGGCAAAGCATGAACGACGGTATCTATAACTTTGCCGGTTATCCCTTGTCCGGCGGTGCGCAAGGCAGCGGTCGGTATGTCGGAACCGAGTTTTTCTTCCAGGCCGATTATCAAATTAGTGAACAGCTCAAATTTTCGGTCGCCTACGATCATTTCATAATTGGCGACTTCTTTAAAAATCAACCCGGTGCTGCGAATTCTGACTGGGTCGGGGTTTGGGCCACCATGAAATTCTAACCTCATGAAAACATCTCTGAAATTGATTGCCACCTTGTTCATAGCACTCTCGCAAATCGGCATCTCCACCCCCGCGGATACCGGTGCACCTGCTGAGAAGAGTTTTGACGCCCCGCACCAGATGAAAATCGCGGTAAAAATGATAGGACCCTATGCGCAGGAGACGGACCTGCAAATCATCTGCGTGTTCAAACACAAGCCGTCCGGTGACACCTACATTTCAGCGATGAAGGATTTCGACGACAAGATTGGCGGCCTCTTGTCTTCCTTGCGCAATCGGGGCGAGTTTATCGGGGAACTCGGAGAAACCATTCTTTTCGAGCCTCCGACCGGCTCCATCGTGCCGTCGCGCGTTCTAGTCATCGGACTCGGACCCGAATCTGATCTCTCGCTAGAAACGCTCCGGGTGGTCGGCCGAGTGGCGCTGCGAGAAGCGGTGCGCTTGAAGGCGAAACACGTGTCCTTCGCGCCGACGATTCGCGACCAAGGAAACAATTCGATTGATGTCGGCCAAGGCGACGGGGCGGTGGTAGAGAATGTCATCCTTGCATACGACACTGAGAAGCGCCTGCAAGCACAACATCTCGCCGGGACATTCGACATCGCGGATTGGACCGTCGAGGCGGGACCTACCTTCTATGACGGCGCGTGCAAGGAGATTCAGAGCGGAATTGAAAATGCCGAGAAGGAAATCTCAGGCAGACCTTCCTCTCCCTACAGCTCGCTCAAGAATCCCTGAACCCAACATTCAACCTCTGTTGACTTCCGTAGAGCTTGGCTCACTGCACCTGCCGTAGTATCAGCCTAGACCGTGTTAACCCGGTCCAAAGAAGGCGCTTCACTCAATCGTCGATTGCCCGAGCCTTCTTTTGCGGTTCGGAAAAGGGCTTCACTTCGCTTTCTGAAGCGAGAGTACAATTCTATGACAATTCGTCTTGTCGGCTTCAGTGCGATTGTGCTGCTGGGCCTTGCTGGTTGCGCGACGAGTCCGATTTCTGCACCGCCGTCGCTAGCCGATCTGATTGCAAAAGTAGACACGGCCTACGGCGACCTTCCGTCCTCGCGTCCGGCATACAATTCCGCCGTCCGCGAAATTTGTGCCCAACTAGAAACCTCACATCCGCAGGAGTTCATATCCAGTCTCAAAGAGCTCGATGTCTCATTCGATTCGCCCAATATCGGGCTTCCGCTACGCCATGTTGAGATTCCCGGTCCGACCACTGAAGCCAACGCGGCGGAGGTTGGCATCCCGGTCGTGCTGGGCTATGAGACCAAAGCCGCTCCCCTTTACCCGCCGGAGGGGCTCTTCGTGGATGCCACCGCGATCTATGAATCTCCTACGAGAAGACTGAGGTTTCTGATTCGATCCAAAACCGGCCGTGTGGTCCTCAACGGGCGCACTTATGAACTCGCTACGAATCCCACTGGCGCCAGTGACCATTTGAAGCTCCGTGCTCGACGCCTAGCGGCATCAGGTTTCATCAGCATGATCCGGCCCTCCTCGATGATGAGGAAACCTCAAGTTTACCTCCTCGATCGCTACGATCCAAACAAAACACCGCTGCTCATGGTCCACGGCCTGCAATCGACCCCTGTGGCCTTTGCCACGCTCGTGAACGCCCTGCGCAGTGATCCCGAACTGCGGGCGCAATTCCAAATCTGGCAGTTCTACTATCCCAGCGGCACACCTGTGCTGGCCAACGCCGCGGCGTTGCGTGACAGCCTCAATGAAACCCTTCATTCTCTTGATCCGAAGGCTCACGATGCCGCCACCAAGCGTATCATCGTACTCGGCCACAGCATGGGAGGCGTGATCTCACATACGCTAGTAAGTTCCAGCCAGGATAAGCTTTGGGCGAGCGTCTTTCGGGTTCCTCCCGTCCAGCTAAGAGGCGACCCGGAAGCCATCCGCGATCTAGAGCACATTCTTTATTTTCAGCGAGATTCTCGCGTGAAGCGGGTCATTTTTATGGCGGCTCCGCATAGGGGCAGCCCGATGGCAAACTCCTTCATCGGATTTGTGGGAAATTCGCTCACCCGTTTGTCGCCAATGGAGGAACATGGATTCAGCCAACTCGCCCGTCAGAATCCGGAGGCAATGATGCCAGCAGCGGCCTCGTTTTACGATGGAGGTCGCTTTTCCGCAGTGAGAACGCTATCCCCGAAAAGCACCGCGCTTATCGCGCTTTCGAAACTTCCGATTGAGGTTCCATATCATAGCGTGATCGGCCAGCAACACTCTGGACCTGCAAATCGGGGATCGGATGGTGTCGTTCCGTATTGGAGCAGTCACCTCGACGGTGCCAGTTCCGAACTGATCGTCCGCAGCGGACACAACGTGATTAGCAATCCTGAAGCGATCCGCGAAGTCATTCGAATTCTTCATCAGGATGTGCGTTCTTTCCAACCCTCGATCCACGCATCGACGCCCTTTCCGCGGAATGGTGCTCCGATTCCGCACCAGCGAGAAGTAGCCACCGAAATCGGTCTTAATAATGGGTAGGAACCACAATGGTTGAGTTGCGGTAGACAATCGGAGCTACTATTGAGCAATTTTCTTATGGGTATTTCCTAGATTGGAATGTCAATTTTTGGCAGGAACCTCGATAAACACAAGCGCCGGAGCTCAATTATTCGACTCGCCTAAAACCACATCATTTTCCGCTCCGAAAACCCATGTAAAACCTGATTCAATGGGCTTTCGGAACGGAAAATGATCTTTTGAGTAGTTCTTAATCTAGGAAAGACCCTTCTTATTTATGGACCTGTCTCTGATTTTTTGTCTTGCGGTTGTTGCGGATGCTATCATCTTGAGGTTTGTTCCGGCACGGAGGCGAGTCGCGCGGTTCGTGCTCATGTCGACGTTCTTCGCGGTCCACACGGTTCTCATTGTGGCACTCGTAGGTTCGCCGCTGCATCCGGTCTATAAACCACAAGATTTGCCTCGTGAGTTTTGGCTCCAAATTCTTACTTCTTGTTGGTGGATCTTGGCCGCACGCGAACTTATCTCTTTTCTTACAATAACGATAGCAATACGTAGGACAGAAAGAGAGCACAAACTTCTGTCCGATATTATCGCAGGTAGCATCTATATCTGCTCGGCGCTGGCAATGATGGGATTCGTTTTTGGATTGTCGCTCCAGGGGCTGTTGGCGACTTCTGGTATCATCGCGATTGTGCTCGGCTTGGCTCTCCAAAGCACGCTGGGAGACGTGTTCTCAGGAATATCGCTGAGCATCGAGCAGGCATATCGCATCGGGGATAATATTCTCTTGGAGGGCGGAGCCGAAGGCGAGGTGATTGAGATGAATTGGCGCTCCACACACCTCAGGAACGGCGCGAACGATGTCGTCATTGTTCCCAATAACGCCATTGCAAAGATGCGGATCCAAAACCACTCTACCGGCAACAGGCGTTATAGTGGAAATCTCACGGTGATCGTGGATAGTCGAAACGAGCCAGAAATGACGCTCGAAATCCTAAAACAGACGGCTATGGCGTGCCGTTCGATATTGGAGCAACCGGAGCCTTCCGCTGCCGCAACAGAGTTCACGGCCGATCGGATTACTTACAACATCTCTTTTAGTACGCATTCCATCGCCTCGGCGGGAGAGGCGCGATCACAGTTCATTACTCAGCTCTACAAACGAGCGCGCCCAGTTGTGGACCAGCGCAAGTCGGTGGGAGGGGAGACAGCCCGCGATTCGCTTCTTTCACGTCCTATCTTTCTTTTCGGGGAGAACGAGTTGTTCAATCACCTTTCTCTTCTCGAAACGCTTAGCGACGCAGAGAAAACCGATCTGAACGGGAAGGTCACCAGGCGTCATTTTCAAGCAGGGGAAGAGCTTCTAACGCAAGGAAAGGCGACAGAGTCGATCCACTTTGTCTTTTCGGGAATTATCCAAGTCACGCGTCAGGTGCAAGACGGGCGGGTGCTCAATGTGCGAAAGGTAGGACCCGGCGATTCATTCGGCGGGATTTCTCTCCTGACTGGCATGCCTTCGAGTGAAACTCTTACGGCTGCCACCTTGGGACTCCTTCTGGAACTACACTCAGAGAATCTAAAACCGATCCTCCAATCGCGCCCTGAGTTGGCAGAATCTCTTTGCGATTCGGCTGCCAGGCTACAACAGTTTGTCGCGACGTTTGACCGGGCCGCGATACAGCCGGTTGTGATTGAACACCACGATCTGTTGTCGCGGATCAAGAATTTCTTTCATCTGGAGGTCTCTTAACAAGAAAATGACTACCCTGATCGCAGAGTTCGTTTACGCGGCCACGAAGCCGTTCGAAATCCCGGGCGAGCCAGAGCTTTTTGAAGTTCTGATACGGGGTTTTGCACATCCGTCACGAGAGAACCCGAGCACCATGACGAAGAAGAACACGCCAACGCGGCCTTCTCCCAACAGTCGTGTCACCAAGGGCCATTTGTAAAATGGCTATGTCCGGTGCCGACCTCACGGTCGCCGCCACGGCCGTGGCGTTACGCTTTCAGGAAGGTCAGCAGGTCGGCGTTAATGGTATCGGCCTCGGTCGTGGGCATGCCGTGCGGAAAGCCCTTGTAGGTTTTCAATGTGCTATTCTTCAGCAACTTCGCCGACAGGGGTGCCGAATCGGCATAAGGCACGATCTGGTCGTCATCGCCATGCATCACCAGGACCGGCACGGTGATCTTCTTCAGGTCTTCGGTGAAGTCCGTCTGGGAGAAGGCGACGATGCCGTCATAATGCGCCTTGGCGCCTCCCATCATACCCTGGCGCCACCAATTCCAGATCACCCCCTGAGAGGATTTCGCACCAGGCCGGTTATAACCATAGAACGGTCCAGCCGGCACATCGTAATAGAACTGGGCTCGGTCGGCGGCGAGTTGCGCCTGCAACCCGTCAAAAACCTCCTTGGGCAGCCCGCCCGGATTGGTCGCCGTCTTTACCATCAGCGGTGGCACCGCACTGATGATCACCGCTTTTGCCACCCGGCTTTCGCCGTGGCGCGCCAGGTAGTGCACCACTTCGCCGCCGCCGGTCGAATGGCCGACATGCACCGCACCCTTGAGGTCGAGATGTGCGGTCAGCGCCGCTAGGTCGTCGGCGTAATGATCCATGTCATGGCCGCCGCCGGTCTGGGTGGAGCGGCCATGGCCGCGCCGGTCGTGGGCGATCACGCGGAAGCCCTTGCCGAGGAAGAACAGCATCTGCGTGTCCCAATCATCGGCCGACAGCGGCCAGCCGTGGCTAAACACGATGGGCTGACCGTTGCCCCAGTCCTTGTAGAAGATCTCAACGCCGTCTTTGCCACACGGAAAGCACGTATGGGCGTCAAAGACGGTCAAATTCGTACCGGGAGCAGCATTCAAGAAGTATGATGGTCGGGGACGTAGCGAGGAGCCCTACATGGCTCTGGAGCGGAGAGCTCCGCCCAATCTTACCACTTGATTGAAATGCATTTGGGCATTACGGAATCCGGTCTCGCTCCTGTTTGCGGACGCAATCGAAGCAAGCCCCAGGGCTAGCCACCATCCTTCATTAAATCTTCAGCCTATGTGTGGTCGATACACCTTACCAAAACGGAGCTTCTCGAGGAATTCTTTCAATTCTCGTTCAACGGAAATCAGATCCTTCCGCGTTTCAATGTCGCGCCAACTACGCTGATTCCAAAGTGATTCGGCTGCGGGAAGATGGGCAACGCGAGTTGATCGAGTCTGCGATGGGGATCGACGCTAGCTTGGTCGACGAAATCGAATCCAGCCCCAGTTTCTCATCACTGGCATTTAATCGGGATGTCGGGTAGTCGCTGACGGCTTCCACTTTGCGCAAGCGGAGGGGTGGTCCACGTTCACCTCTGGGGGGAACAGCAGGCCACCGTAGGCAATCGTCGCGGTGGCTGTATTTTTAACACAGTGACGGCCCGAAGATTTGACTCTCAAAGCCTGAATTTATGCGTTTCATATAACGCATAAAAAGTATTTTAATACACCTATCATACGGCACTTATAACATAACAAAGAGCATTTGTAGGGTTTGATGTGCTATTCACTTAAGGAACGACGCTTGGAGAAGGAGAGGGCCGCCATTCGCGACCCAGAACGGATTCGCTTGGATTTCCGACGCCATTGATCTGACCTAATCGCCCCCTGAGGTTGATGTATCCCGCAGTAGCGACACTGAGGTCGCGCGCAACGTCGACATCGGCGAGCCAATGGTTTCTCACGTTCCGCCAGTAACGGTGTAGCCCTCTGCACGTAGATCTTCGCTCAGATCCTTTTCCATCTGTGCCGCAGCTTCGAAGGGCATCGGGTTCAGATGCTCGTAAAGTTCGGGCATCAGCCGGATTCCGTATTTCTTCACCGTCCACGCCGATTTGTATCCATTTTTGTGATTCTCGAATCGGTGCTCAACCGGCAGCCCCGTCATGCCGACGTAGACGCACGGCTTCGCGGGATCCCGATTTGGATTGCAGCGCAGAACAGACGGGTGCTCCGCAACCACCGGCTCGAGCAGAATTACGTAAACGCTGTGATGGAATTTTTCAGTCAGACGCTGGCATAATACGCGGAGCTAGCAGCTGCCGGAATTTTTTCGGGACAGCGGTAAGGGTCCGAGCTGACTTTGCCAACGTATTTTCCACCCCCAGCAGTTCGGAAAATCCCTTTCCCTCTCGCGCTCAATTCTGAATTCGTCGCCTGGAAGCGTTCGAGTTACGATCCTGGGCACAATATGGGGGATTGGGAACAAGGAACTCAATGAAACGAGAGCCTACCGCGGAAGAGCGGGGAAACATTGTCCGGGCCATTGCCGCTGGGGATAGAATCCGAGCGACCAGCATGTTTATTTCTATTACCCCAGTGCGGCCTGACCGAGGCACAGAATTTTATCAAAGCGCTCACCACTGAGTTGCAATTGGAGAATCCAGAGAAATTCGCGTCGGAAAAACAAAGGAGAGATCGGTTTTGATTTTACAGGACCAATGCGGATGCGAAGCATGTCTACTTTTATGTAAGTTCTGTATTACCAGTATATTACTATTTTATGTACGTCTAATTAGTATAACTGTCTAATTCGTCTTCTGCACTTCTCTTCGTTCAATGCTGCTAAAACAGCCGTTCTGCTGTGCCCGACAAGATGATTTGAGCCAAGCACCCGCGTCCTTCCATAATCCAATTGGACGGACTGTGCGAAAAGCTGTGCGGACTTTTCGGAAAGAGGCAGGTGAGTCAGGCAGGACAGCTAAGGGGGGATAAGCGGATATCGGAATCGGTCCGTGACCCTCGCGGCCATTTTCCAACCCAGCAATTTTCTGCTCACGAAACTCACAGCCAAACGCGATTCGGAATATCGATAACGAACAGCGCTCGTTTTGCGTTTGACTGGACTTACGCTCCGCATTGAGATTTTCTGGCGATTTTCCTGGGAGATTGATAGAGACGGAGTCACCGACCAGCGGGTGGTTATACATCGTGAAATATCACGATGTCTGCTGTAACTTTAAAACAGTGGCCATAACCTAAAAATTAGCGTTCGCAATCGGCGTGCTCCAGCGCACTTAATGTATTGATTGGGATGAGCGAGAAGAGTTCGTCCATCGGTAGTTATGGCCTCGGAAAGAGGCAGCCAGCAATTACAGACTATCTCGCCGTGGTCCTAGGTTTTTAACCCGAATTAGTGATAACTGTGCTGACGTAAATAATATTACAATCTCTTGATAACAAGTGATTTATCGTTAGTATATCCACAAGCAATTCCTTATGCCCCTTTCGATCCCGATACCGCCGTCCTTTAAAGAACGTTGTCGCCGCGGCGCCTCTCGGACACCGTGGCGACACGGCATTTCCCCCTGCATCATGGTTTTGTCGAGGGCGGCATCTCCTTCGACCAAAGCTCACCCCGCTACCCCGACGGCTGGGAAGGAACGATGGATACTGCCGGCTGAAGGGTGTTCTCCTCCAGGCCTGAAATCCCCCTGGCTCAGGGTATCTTGACTTGGGAAGGCAAATCTCAACACGATCGATCCGAGTCCATGAAAGAAACAGCTCTCTGGGTGCAGAAGTACGCCAGCGCCACGAGACCACTGCAGAGGCCGTCCTGCTGGCTTGGCTTCTCAAATACCCGGCGAAGATCCAGCTCGTGTTGGGAACTTCCCGTCCGGATCGATTGCCGGCCTGCGTCAAGGCGCTTTCGGTTTCCTTAAGCCGCGAAGAATGGTACTCTCTCTTTGCCGCAGCCCGGGGCGCACCTATGCCCTGAAATGCACCCCAACCGGACGTTCGCCTTGGCCGTGCCCCAGCCCCAGTCCCTCGCCGAAGGTCATGGCGCCAAGGCATAGGTCGGAAACGCACAGGCCACTGCGGCCCAGGAGTTGATAGTTCATGACGTTCAATGATCAACGGCGCTTTCGACGCCCGCTCGCTCTTCCCCTGATAGGAGCCTCCTGCGACCCCTCATTGAGTGACAATGCCGGTAAATGCCATTTTTAGGGCATTTTTGCGACTCATACGCTATCGCACCTCGTAATTTTAACTTCTCCGCTCCATTTGTTTCATTGTTTTGAATGCCTTTGCACGAAAAGGAGTCTGTTGCCTGTCGGCGTCGGAGGCGCTCCAGAAGGGCGATGGCGGTTGGACAGCATTCTGCTATCAGTCCTTACCGCACTTTATTTTCCCTTTCGTCAAACGACCCCCTCAACGTTCTACCGCGAAATCCAGTCATACGGCAGCTATGAAGCAATCGGGTTGACGCCCGCAGAACTCGGTGATTCAGCATCCAGAGCGTCCTCACTTTGCCAAAAAATCGATCTCCGCTATGTTGACGCCAACTATGAAAACCTTCGAGAACAAGACTGTCCTCATCACTGGAGGCACCTCCGGCATCGGCAAAGCCACTGCCCTGGCGTTTGCCAAAGAAGGCGCGAATGTGGTCGTCTCCGGCCGGCGCGTTGCCGAGGGAGAAGAGGTCGCCCGGGAGATCACTTCGGCTGGTGGAAGCGCCTTGTTCGTCCAGACCGATGTCGGCCGGGAGGGTGACATCGTCGCGCTCGTCGAAAAGACCGTCGGCGCCTACGGCGCTCTACACATCGCGTTCAACAACGCCGGCAGCGAGGGCAAGTTCGGCCTGCTCACCACCGAGCAGACGGTCGAGCACTACCACCAGGTCTGCGACATCAACATCCGGGGCGTGTTGCTGTCGATGAAGCACGAAATCCCGGCCATACTTCGGTCCGGTGGTGGTGCCATCGTCAATAATTCCTCCGTCGGCGGGCACATCGGCTTTCCCGGCGCGTCCGTTTACGTCGCCAGCAAGTTCGCCGTCATCGGCCTCACCAAGACGGCTGCGCTGGAATTCGCCAAGCAAGGCGTCCGCGTCAACAGTGTCTCTCCCGGCCCGATCCAGACCGAAATGTTCGACCGCGCCTTCGGCGAAGGCGAAACCGACGCAAAGAAAACGATGGCGTCACAAAACCCGCTTGGGCGCATCGGCACGCCGGAGGAAATCGCCAGCGCGGTGCTCTGGCTCAGTTCACCCGGTGCGGCGTTCACCACGGGCCAGGACATCATCGTGGACGGCGGATATACCGCACAATAGCCGGAAAATAATGAGTCAGGCGGAGATGCCATGGCGCTCGCGATGATTTGTACATAGGAATCGGTCATCACGATGGCACTTGTGCAAGACGGGGTCATCGCAGAATCTGTTCCAAAACGTAATTTTAAGCGGCATCGCAGAACGGAGAGCGCAGATTTCGCAGGGCCGAACCCTCTGTTTTGGCGGTTCGGACGGCTGAAGGTGACTGTCTTTCAGGACGCCAGAGGTCAGGGCCGGGGCGCTGTCGAAGCTGCAGTCAAGCTGGCCAAGGGCGACCGGGTTCAGCTGCAGCAGGTCGTCCTCAATCTGATCCTGAATGGCATCGAGGCGATGAGCGCGGTCATGCGCCAGCCGCGGGTGTTGCGGGTAAGATCTCAGATCGAAGGGCCCGGCGATTTGCTCATTGCGGTCGAGGATTCGGGTCCGGGGCACCACCGGCGGTCGGCACGCTCCATCCGTCGCCGGAAGCGTGCTATGCAGCTCTAGCGAGCAATCCCAGGCTAGCGGCTCGCAACCTGGCCAGACCCAGAACGCTATCAATGAATGGTGTTGGCACACCGGCGAGTAGGCCGATGTCGTGGGTAACTGTCAGCAGTGCATCAAGCTCGATCGGCCTGTCTCGCTCTACGTCCTGCAACATGGACATTTTGAACGAGCCGAGAGCTCGAATTCTTCCCATCATGTTCTCGATGGAACCGCCCCCCGGCAAGCCAAGCATAGCGCCTATCCGAGCTGCCTCTTCCATCATCGAAACACAAAGCCGGCGGACCAGTGGGTCGCCTAGGATACGATCGGAGGTCGCCGAGGTCAGCAAACTGATCGGGTTCATGCTGAGATTGCCCCACAATTTGAACCAAATGTCGCCCTGGATATTGGTACTCTCCCGGCAGTCGAAACCGGCACGACAAAGCCAATCGGCCAGACGTGCCAGCCGAGCCGTTAGCCGGTTATCAGGCTCGCCGACCAAAAGTTGACGGCCGCTGCTGTGGCGAATGATGCCTGGCTCATCGACGGAGGCGGCGGTGTGCACGACGCAGCCAACCACCCTCCTTACCGGGATTGCCTGACCGATTGTCCCACCAGGGTCGATCGAGTTCAGTTGATGCCCAGCGAGCATACCCTTAGCGTTCAGGAAAAACCACCATGGCACACCGTTCATGGCGGTAACCACAGCCGTGTCAGAGCCAAGCAAAGGGCTAACTTGCCTGGCAACCTCCGGCAGTGAAGGCGCTTTCACCGCAATGATCACGTAGTCTTGCACCCCAAGCTTTGAAGGATCTTCGCCGACTCGGATGGACGCTTGCGATATCTCGCCGTCGATGATAAGCCGCAGGCCGTGGCGCTTCAGAGCGGCGAGAGTTGGTCCTCGTGCTACCACACTGACCGTTGCCCCCGCCCGCGAGAGAAGAGCCGCGATCATTCCGCCGATAGCACCCGCGCCGATAATGCAAAATTTCGGTGGAGCGGGCACCGTGACCGGTGTTCGCCTGGCCCACGAATCAGCCAAAGAGAATTCCATATTGGACCGCGAGTTGATGGACATGCGAGCGGCAAAGGGGAGAGGCTCAGTTGGGCCGAGCGCGTTCTCCGGCGCGTGTAAAGCCGTCACTTTCAGAAGCTTTTCGAGCCCGTGCGAGAAGACAAGAGCTTAGAACTCTCTGTCGATTTCGCCCCTAGCACCTCAAATTTGAGCTGCAGGGATTGAGTGCCACTTCGGCGTTCTGTTGAAAGTGACTATTCGGGAATTTGGCGAGTTGTAATGGCATTCTCATTGCTTTTGAGCAGCCGTAAGGAACTTGTTGACTTCGGATGCGAACTCGTGGGGGTACTGGAAGAGAAAGCCATGGTTAGCGTCTGGACAGATGATGAGTTCGGCGTTGGGGAGGTGGCCAGCCAGTAGGTATGTGTTGACAGTCGGAACCATTATGTCGTGCGAGCCGTTCGCAACGAGGGTCGGCTGCGTGATGACGGCAAGGCGTGCGAGCTTGCCCATGTCGGGTATGCCCCCAGTCAGTGATCGCTTCCGCCTGCGCGTGGCGCACGCCTAACGTCGGAGTCTCGTCGCGATCCAGTTTGCGGGTGAAGATTCGCCCTACGAATTCTCTGGTCTTGGCCTGGCTTGTCTTGGCCTGCGCTCTCTTGCTCATAAAAGAGGTTTTTGGGATAGCTTCTAGCCTGCCATAGCTGCGGCGACCTTCTTACTAACGCCGAGCGATTCCTCGATCAGGTCAGCCGCGACTGAGAGTCCATTCGCCTCAGCGATTGCTTTCTGCAGTTTACGTGCATTCGCTCGATAGCTCGGCTCGTTCAGGAGCTCCCTTAGCAGGCCTGCGAGATGGTCGGCAGTTAGCTCGGCTAATGACGTGACTACGCCGGTCTTTTTGTGTGCGATCCTCGCTGCGACACCTGGTTGATCATAGGTTATCGGGATGGCTAATTGCGGAACGCCCTGAGCCAAAGATTCGAGCACGGTGTTTAAGCCGGCATGGGTGATACAGACGGTGGCCCGTTTCAGCAGTTCCAACTGTGGCGCGCGCTGGACGATGATGGCATTGCTCGGCGCCCGGCCGATCTGTCTAGGATCGAGCTGATCGCCGACGGAAAGCACCAGTTGCAAATCCTTATTCTTCGCCACGGCGGATACGATGGCGCGGAAGACGTCGACGCGACCGTTCAAGATCGTCCCCATTGACGCGTAGACAAGTGGCTCTCCCGTTAAGCGGTGCCAAGGGAAGTCCAATTTGGCTCGGCCTTGACCATCGTGGAATGGACCGGTGTGGTGGAACTGCCACGGCCAATGCGAACTTTCAAAGTCAAAAGCTCGGGGCACTTGGGTAATTGATGCCCACGGGGAGACAGTGGAGGATAGATCTTGCCAGTCGATTCTTAGTCCGATGCTTTCAGCATGCGCCTTGAGGCCCCCGCTCGCGCTTGCTAGCACATTAGCCCACTGTGCGACACCTTCTCGGTTTCTGGCCAGCGCGGCGGGGGTTGTCTCATGAGGCCAGCCATACACGCAAAGTGGAGTGTAGCCGGAGTAGTCCAAGTGCAGTGCATTTGCAACGTGCACATATGGCATGTCCAGGCGCAGCGCACCGAGTTCGGCATAAAACTGAACTGTATCGATTATCAGGGCATCGATCCCGTTGGCCTCAACAATTCCGGGCAATGACTTCAATATCGTTTCCGTTTGAGCCAGCACGTTGCGAATAGAGAATTGTAACGCATCCTGCCCCTCCATCTTGCTCATTTCCGGCCGGTTTTCGTTAATGTGATCTTGCTCGGGAGCAGGAACAAACGGTAGGCCGGCAGGAGCACCTGACGAATAGAGGAAGACAACCTTATGGTTGCGGGCCCGAAGTTGGCGCGCCAGTGCGCTCATTGGGTTGAGGTGTCCCGTGAGATTCGGACAAATAAGGCCTAATTTCATAGCTTGTTCTTTCGATCGTGATTTTCGTATTTCTGTTTCGTTGTCAAACCGCTGGATGGGTTAGTTTTCGTGGTTAATTCCGTTGCCTGCGGTTGGTTCGGCGGCCTCCCCCGAATCGAGTACCATCTGTCGCTCAGTTTTCGCGCCAATAAACCGTATTGGATTTAATACGCTGTACCACAGCATATTATTAAATTGAGACAGAGCATGGAAGCGGGTCGAAATTTCGGACGTTCAAAGATTCGTCCGAAATTGGCATGAAACTTTGGCTGCCCGGACGCTTAAGCGAGTTTCTGTTCCGTTGATTCCGATTCCCCGAGTCCCACGAAGCTCACCCTGTCAACCCCAGCGAACCTCCTCCACAGTCGCCGCGCAACCGCCTCATCCCAGGCGGATGATTGCATGGCTTGAGGTGGGAGTCTTATTGTGGCAGGGTCGCCAGACATGAACACCGTGGAGGTCGATTCTCAGCCCGAAGCTTTGCGACAGTATGGAATCCCATGTGCCGCGCGAACTGGATACCAAGATGCCCAAGGCCACCAATGCCCTGCAAAGCGACCAGATCTCCAGCGCGCAAGCCAGCGTGGCGAAGAGCGTTGTAGGTCGTGATACCCGCGCAGAGGGAAGGAGCGGCTTCTGCGGACCCGCGCTCATCAGGAATGGAAGCGATGCCACGCGCTTCAGCGATCATTACTTCCGCATATTCTCCGTCCACGGTTACTCCGGGTATTACTAAGTTCTGACAATTCACAATGTCTCGGCGTCTGCACGGTTCGCATACCCTATCTTCGCCGCCGAGAAAGCCGACACCGACCCGTTGACCGATTTTCCATCTGCACACTCCACTGCCCAAGGCTTCAATGCGGCCAACCACGTCATGCCCGGGAACGCGCGGCAGCTTCAGACCCGGGTAGGTGCCGGCGACCGTGGCGGCATCATGCGCGGCCGTACGATGTATGGCGAGTCGGTAAGTTGGACGCCGATCTGTGACAATGGGGAGTCGATCGGTCCCATGGAAAAAGGCAGCACGTCGAAAAGCGCCTTTAGTTTCTGGCGCATTTCGAAGGGGTGACAGATTCCACAGGCCTCGACCCGGATTCTGACTTGCCCGAACGCGGGCTCGACAATTGGTCTCTCGATAAGTTCCAACGTGTCGGGCTTCGTTACTAGCACCGCTTTGTAGGTAACGACTCATACGTTTCCTTTTTGGTTGAGATCAGAACATAGTGAAAGTCGATGAACGCCTCACGAGTACAGGTCTAGAGGCTTACGTACCCCGGCTTTATCGGCGTCATGTTTGGCTGCGTTGTCGTCGACGAAATCGCCCTGCGAAAAGCTCTTCGAAAGCGTCGAATCTTCCTTTTCTTTGAATCCCTTCGGTATTCCGGCGCACCAGCTTTCGCAGCTTCGGATGAAGTGATGGTGCTCATTTCGTTTAACTCCTTGAGACGAGAGCATTTGATTTTGTTTTCTTTCTTAAGCCGAGGTCCTCCGGAGCGTCTTCAGCGCTCCTCCCCACGCGATGAGATGACCACCACGGCGGCGAGCCGGTTCCACCGCGCCAGGCCACCATGGGCCTCGACCGCCAGCTTCAATAGATCGTTCAATGGCTTCGGAGTTGAACTTCAATCGGGAAACGGTCGCCGAACATCGGCAGGCCGCTTTTCGATTCGGCTTTTGTCGCCTCGTCTTGCAAGACGTCCCAGTGTTCGGCGAGACGGCCGTCCTCGATCCTGACCACGTCCGCGGCAACCCAGGCGACGGGCCGACCATTGCCCGAGAGGCGGCCGTGGACGATGACGTAGTCGCCTTCCGCGAGGATGAGTTGATGCTCGTAACGCAGGGTATCGGGCAGACTCTGGATCAGATTGAACAGACCTTCACGGCCCGGTTCGATGTGCGCGCTATGCTGGATGTAGGTTTCCGACCAAAAGCGGCTGGCCGCATCGTAGTCGCGCTTGTTGAACAAGGTGTCGAAGGCTTCCAGGACGAGGGCCTTGTTTTGTTCCGGGGTGGTCTTGGCAGTGATCATATTTCTCTTTGAATTATGGGTTGATGGCGTTCAATCGGCGACCGGTTCAAGCCCCGGATAGTCGGTGTAGCCTGCGGGACCGGAGGCGTAGACCGTCTTCCAGTCGAGTTCGGCCAGCAGCGCTCCGGTGGCGAAGCGCTCCGGCAGGTCGGGGTTGGCGATGTAGGGGCGGCCGAACGCCACCATGTCGACCAGGCCGCCCTCGATCAGCCGGTTGCCGCGCTCGCGGTCGATCTCCGTATTGGCGATGAGCGGGCCGCGATAGAGCGCGCGGAAGTGCCGGAACATGCCATCGCCTGCCAGCGCCGCGAGCGGGGTGCCTGAGAAGTCCGTGGTGGCCCCCATCAGCAGCAAGTGTGATAGGTTGTAATCGTTGAGCCGACCAATGACGTATTCGGAAGTCGGCAGTGTTTGGTCGTTGGCGAGAAAGGCGCCATCCACGTTCATCGGGCCGGTCTTGACCCCGACGCGTGCAGAAGGGACGTGCCGCAGCACAGTCTCGAGGATCTCGAAGAAGAGGCGCGCTCGATTTTCGATGGAACCGCCGTACTCGTCGGTGCGCCGGTTGGTGGTCTTGTTGAAGAATTGGGCGATCAGGTAGAGGTAGTTCGCCTGGATCTGCACGCCGTCGAAGCCGGCCTCGATCGCGTTGCGCGCTGCCTGACCATAGTCGGCCACGGTCTGGCGGATTTCGTCGCGAGTCATCGGGCGTGGCGCGACGGTGGGCTTGCGACCGCTGGGCGTCACGCTTTGCTGGAGCGGATCGACGTCGGAGGCAGACATCGGCAGCGCACCGTCGAAGAAGTCCGGGTGCGACAGCGCGCCGGTGTGCCAGAGCTGCGCGAAGATACGGCTGCCCCGCCGGTGGACCGCGTCGGTGACGCCGCGCCAGCCGCGCACCTGTTCCGCACTCCACAGGCCAGGCGTGTCCGCCCAGCCGTAGGCCGCGGGGCTGATCGCGGTGCATTCGCCGACGATCAAGCCCGCCGAGGCGCGCTGCGCGTAGTAAAGGGCGTGTAGCTCTGTCGGCGCATGAGCGGGATTGTCGGCCCGCATGCGGGTCAGTGGCGCCATCACGATGCGATTGCGCAGGTCCAGGTCGCCCATACGGACCGGCGTGAGCAGGGGCTGGGTAAGGAGCCTGGTTTTACCAGCTAAAGGTCCAGAAATATGCCGCTCTCTCTGAAGAATAACTCCATTGGAAAGCTGTGATACTTCCATGCCTTTGGCGTCATCTCGAAACCAATATTCGCTTTGGTGTTCTCCTTGGCAGTCGCAAGAAGTATTCATCGCCCATTAAAGTTGCGATCAGGCGTTGGTGCCACCATCGACTGTCAGGTTCGCGCCGGTGATGAACGACGCCTCCGGACCGGCGACGAACGCCACCAACGCGGCGACATCGTCAACATGCCCGTAGCGGTTAAGTGCGGTGTTGGCCTTCTGTGGTACCGCCCAATCGCCCGCGGCGGGGTTCAAATCCGTGTCGATGGGGCCGGGTTGGACGTTGTTGACAGTAATGCCCCGGCTGCCCACCTCCCTGGACAGTCCCTGCGTAAACATCTTGACGGCCCCCTTTGTTGCCGCGTAGGGCACCAAGCCGGGCGTCATCATACGCTCGCCCACGCACGAGCCGATCATGATGATGCGACCGCCGTCCTGCATGTGCTTCAGCGCCGCCTGCGTCGCGACCAGTGTGCCGCGAACGTTGATGTCAATCACGCGGTCCAGCTCCTCGAGCGTGGCCTCCTCGAACTTCTTCGGAATGGCCGTGCCGGCATTGTTCACCAGTATATCCAGTCGGCCGAAGGTCGCGACGGTCTTTTCGACCGCGGCCTTAACGGCGTCGGCATCGGCGGCCTCCGCCTGAATCGCGATCGCCCTCCCGCCGGCGCGTTCAATCGCTTTGACAACCGACGTGGCGGCGTCCGCCCCTTTGGAGTAGGTAACGGCAACGCTCGCTCCGTCCGCGGCCAGGCGCTTGGCAATCGCAGCACCGATGCCACGCGACCCTCCAGTGACCACCGCCACCTTGCCCGTCAATCTTTGTCCATTGTTATTGCTCATACGCTTTGCTCTTTCTGTGTCTTCTGTTTTTGTTTGTTAGTCAGACTTGCGCCCTGCCGCCGTCGACGAAAGTCCGATGTCGCCGATCAAAGTTGCCCTGGTACCCGGCGGACCCATCCTAGAGAGGTGAGACATGGCTCCAGTGGGACCGGACTTTTCTCCTCGAGTGGGTAGTTAAGGGATTAGGCCGACGGTTGTGCCATCATGTCGTTGAACTCCGTCACAAAAGCTCCCTCGGCGGGTCCAGGATTATTGCGAAGCGGCCGGGCCCGCTCGACCAGCACCTCTTCTGAAGCGGTTCCGAGAACCTTGATCGTTTCGTCGATGAACTCGGCCAGGGGCATTGCCCGGGGCTCGTTGTTGCTGTTGAGCAGGTCGGTTTGCACCCACGGCGGGGTGATCTCCAGCACCGCCACCGGTGTGTTCCTGAGCTTGTAACGCAACGAAAGGCTGTAGGAGTGAATGGCCGCCTTCGTAGAAGAGTAAATCGCCGCCAGCGTCAGCGGGACGAAGCCGAGGACCGAGGAGACGTTGATCACCGTCGCCGATTCTTGCTTCTTCAGATGATCGACGAGGGCCGCGGTCAGCCGGATCGGCCCTAGGAGATTCGTTGTGACGGTCGCGACCGCCACTGCGTCCTCGATCGGGCCGGACACGTCATCGATATGCATGATGCCCGCGTTATTGACCAGGACGTTCAGCTTCGGATACCTCGCGATCAATTCTTTGGCGACCGCCGCGATGCTCGCTGCATCGGCAACGTCGAGTTCGACCGATTCCATGCCGGGGTTCGCCCGGAGGGTTTCGGCGAGGTGCCCCTTGCGGCGGCCCGCGATGATGACTTTGTTCCCGAGCTCGTGGAAAGCCTCGGCCAGGCCACGCCCGATGCCCGAGCCGCCGCCGGTGATGAAGATGGTGTTTCCGGTGAGTTTCATATCATCTTTTTCTTGGTGCTGGTGACAATATGTACGACCGTATTGATTTGTCAAAAGATAAATTGTTGCCGCAGCTAAAGTTCTTTTTTGCGTCGGTTTCTCTTCAGCGTAGCACCTGCGCGAAGAGAACCCGTTCGAATTGCTCCAGCGGGAGCAGGCCGCGGCAGCTCTTGCAGAGGAGGATCGCGCCGTGGAGACCTCCGATGATAAAGTTCGCCACTTCGTCGTACTTCATTGCGCGCGACACTTCGCCGGCTTTGGCGGCCGCTCTCAGGCAATCGACGATGCGGCGCTGCAAATCCTCGAAAATCTCCGCCATGCGCTTGCGCAGCGGTTCGCTATGGTCGCTCACCTCGGCGGCGAAGTTGCCGTACATGCAGCCATGCTCGCAGCCATGCTGATGCAAGAGGCTCCAGTGCATCTCAATATACGCGCGGATGCGGCCGAGCGGGGAGAGCTCCTCGTTGCCCAGCGTTTCGCGGATCATCTTGCAGCCGCGGGCGTAGTACAGGTCCAGCGCCTCCAGGGCGAACGTCTCCTTTGAGGCGAAATGGTTGGTGAACGATCCCTGGGGAACGCCCGCGGCGCGAACAATGTCCCGGACGCTGGTCCCGTTGTAACCCTGCCGGTGCATGACCTCCATGCCCTTGCTGAGGATCACGTCTCGATGGGATTGCTTTGCCACAGAACAATATGGACGCGCGTATTATTTTGTCAAACTTGCAACCGTTGTGCGCCAGGCCACTGCGAAGCCTCGAACGCCGTCTTGGCGTGCCGCCAAATCGAATGCCCAGCAGAAGCTTGCGGACGGGGCTTCTGAAGTATAAAGGAAGCAAGGAAATGGAGCCCCGCGTGAGTGCGAGTGGCTGTCCGACCCTGCGTGGTCTTAGAACCTTCCACCCGCCGAAGTGATCTCCCGGGCGACCTCGTCTCCCTCGGCAACGCGGCGGCCGGAGACGACCACATTCGCGCCTTCTTTGGCAAACGCCAAGGCAGTGGCTTTGCCGATGCCGGAGGTGCCTCCGGTGATGAGGACACGCTTGTTTTCGAAGGTTTTCACATTTGGCCTCAACGTAGCCAAGATCGATCTTTTGGCAAAAGTCGTTCACCTCACGAAACGGAAAAATTGGCGACTCTTCAAGAACGGAGAGCATTTCAAAATCGGGGCCGACCGCGGGCAACCGGATTCGGTTGCGCCATATCCACGTGAAGGTGACTATACGCTCATCTGGACTGCCTGACCATGGCGCGTTCATCGGTACTGATCCTAATTGAGAGGAAAGGCTTCAACCGTCTCGAACTCCTAACCTAAAGCCTCTTTCATCTAATCACAGTAAGCACGGTTACTACAAGCGACGACAGACTGGAGGAGAAACAGAATGACCAAACAGATGGACCTTGGCGGCAGCTTCACGCTCCCTGGCACCTCGATGACCTTGAACCGCATGGGCTATGGCGCGATGCAACTTTCCGGTCCGCAGGTGTGGGGACCGCCGCGTGATGTTGACGGTGCGATTGCTGTTCTACGAGAGGCGGTTGGGGTCGGCGTGAATCATATCGATACTAGCGACTTTTACGGTCCGCATGTGACCAATCAGATCATTAAGCAGGCGCTTCATCCCTATCCGGATGACCTGGTGATCGTCACCAAGGTGGGCGCTCGCCGGGGGGAAGACAAGTCTTGGGTTCATGCTCTTTCGCGTCAAGAACTGGCCGATGCCGTTCACGACAATCTCCGAAATCTGGGACTCGACACGCTGGATGTCGTCAATCTTCGGGTTGGGGGAGTGATGGGGCCATCGGAGGGATCCATCGAAGAACCGCTGACGGTGCTTGCCGAGCTCAAGCGTCAGGGATTGATTCGTCAGCTTGGTCTGAGCAACGTCAGTCCCGAGCAGTTGGCGGAAGCTCAGACAATTACGGAGATAGTCTGCGTGCAGAACCTCTACAACTTGGCACACCGGAACGATGACGGTTTCATCAATGACCTCGCGGGGCAACGCATAGCTTATGTGCCGTTCTTCCCACTGGGAGGGTTCAGTCCGTTACAGTCGTCGGCACTTGACGCAGCAGCAGCGTCACTACAGGCCACGCCAATGCAGGTCGCGCTTGCGTGGCTTCTTCAACGCTCGCCCCATGTCCTGCTGATCCCCGGCACATCCTCCGTCAAACATCTTCGCGAGAATCTCAATGCTGCAACGCTGCACCTTCCTTCCGGAATGATCGCTGACCTTGACTCAATCGGCGGAGGTCCTGGGCAGTGATAAAACAGGAACTCAAGGCCGAAGGAGACGAGTCAGCCAAGCTCGTCGCAGTTCGGCAGGAAACCAGTTCTTTAAATCCCTGCGTCTTGATTAAGTGCGCGAACAAACCACAAGGATCATTGACGGACCGATCCGAGAACTTCAAAGCCAATTTTGCATTGAAGAGATTGAGTTCTTATGGAAAAAAATCCCGTGATTTCCACCCAAGCGCCCGTCAACATCGCGATTCTGGACGATTACCAAAACCTGGCGCTGAAATTTGCCGATTGGTCCCGCCTTCAGGAGAGGTCGCAAGTTACCGTCTTCAACGATCATGTTTCCGATCCTGCCGCGCTCGTCGAGCGGCTAAAACCCTTCGAGGTGATCAGCGTCATGCGAGAACGCACACCATTACCGCGCTCGATCATCGAACAACTCCCGAATCTCAAACTGATCGCATCGAACGCGTCAAGGAACGCATCGATCGATCTCGCCGCGGCGAAAGAGTACGGCATCACTGTGTGCGGAACGGGTTACTCGTCGACCGCCACGGTGGAACTGACTTGGGCACTGATCCACGCACTCGTGCGTAATCTTCCTGCTGAACACGCTTCCGTGCGGAGCGGCGGCTGGCAATTGTCGGTAGGCGATGATCTGCATGGCAAGACGCTCGGGATCGTCGGGCTCGGCAATATCGGTTCGGGGGTCGCGAAAGTCGCTCATGCCTTCGGGATGAGCGTACTTGCGTGGAGCCAGAATCTGACCCGCGAACAGGCCGAAGAACATGGTGGTCGCCTCGTTGCGAAGGAAGCGTTGTTTCGCGAGGCGGATATTGTGACGGTTCACCTTGTCCTGAGCAAAAGAACGATTGGTATCATTGGTGCGACCGAGATCGAGCTGATGAAACCAACCGCCTACCTGATCAACACGTCCCGCGCACCGCTGATCACCGAAGGCGCGCTGGTTGCCGCATTGAAGAACCATAAGATCGCAGGCGCCGCTATGGACGTGTATGACATTGAACCGCTGCCGCTCGATCATCCTTTCAGGTCGATCGAGAATGCGATCACGACGCCGCATATAGGTTATGTGACCAGAGGCATCTACGAAACCTTTTATGGTCACACGGTCGAAAACATACTCGCATGGTTGGATGGACAGCCTATCCGCGTGATGGAGTGACAATTCCAGCCACTAACGCGGTGGCCAGCCACTACTCATTTCGAATGAAGGGACTACTTAAAGGAGACCGACGGTCACAGACCAAACGAGGAAGGTCAGCCAAGGGACATTGAGTTGGGGGAATCACCGCGGCCGTAAGCAAGCTCTGGGATGGGCTGCCAGTAGCAATGGAACGAAACCTTACTTTAAGCGCGAGTGGTCAGTGCCAATGCGGGTCGGGTAATCGGGAGCAACGGTACAGAAAACTCGCTTTAAGAACGCATATTACTTGCTGGAAGACATCATGCAAATTGCTCAGTTCAATCTCGTCGCTCTCTGAAATCAAGCGGGCGACCATCGGGCTTACGCCGCGTAGGGCGGCTCGGTAGAATCAATCGTTTAAAAGGAATCGTAGTAGACATCCCTCCAGCCTACACTGATCGGCGACCCCAGACGAAGGGGTCGTTTTACAATCATTTCGAAAGCAAGGAAGACCTGGCGCTGGAAGCCATTGAACGCTATCGCGAGGCAGGTCTGCATAAATCACTCGGCGAGTCGAATCGTTCACCTGTCAAAAGGCTTAAAGAATATTTCGCGTTTCTCTCCAAAGCCTTTAACGATTCTGGGAACAGCAAAGGCTGTTTGTTTGGAAACCTGGCGAATGAGATGGCAGATCATAGCCCTGTTATCCGGGAACGACTTAAGTCCATCTTTGCAAGTTGGACGCAGGCAATTGCAGCGGTTGTTCGGGAAGGGCAAATGGCAGGTGAAATCACCTCCCCGCAGAAAGCTCAACAACTGGCGGGGTTCTTACTCAGTGCCTGGGAAGGAATGCTCGTGCGGGCTCGATGCACCAAAGATCTGTCCCCTTTACAAGATTTTAACGAGGTCGTTTTTTCCCAAGTACTAAAATAGCACTAAAATAGCAGAAAACTCCAAAACGGGAAATGAGTCATTTTTGAATCCGATATAATACGACCGGTCATATTATGTGCAGAGAAATTAAGGAGACATGAGCGAACCCATTAAGGGAGATGTTATGACCGAAGTCAGAACGCGAGACATTCAACTGAACTGGGACGTGTTCGTGACGTTCGGCATACCCATGGTCACCAGCGACCTGCCTCCGGGCGCGAAACAGGAGATGACGCCCTAGTGGATTAGGTCGCAGCGAGCTGCAAGAACTTGACAACGATCTATGTCACTCACGGCCACGGCGACCATTTCCTTGGCATCGGAGCGCTCCTGGATCGTTTCCCCTATGCCAGAGCGGTCGCCAAACCCGATGTTGTGAAACTCATGCGTCAGCGGGCCTCACCAGAGTTCGTGGGGAACTTCTGGAGCGTCTGGTTCCCAGGCCAGATAGCGGACCGGTTCGTGATCGCCGATGAGCTCGAGGGAAATGTGATCGATCTCGCAGGACACGACTTGGTCGTCGTGGAAGTCGGACATACCGACACCTACTACACGATCTGTCTGCATGTCCCGCCGGTCGGCCTCGTGGTCACGGGCGACGTCGCCTACAACGATGTTCACCTCTACCTCGCCGAGTCAAACGCGCAAACCCGCCGCGAGTGGATCGCTGCGCTCGACACAATCGAGTCGATCAACCCACGGGTTGTGATCGCCGGACATAAGCGATCTGGGAACGACGACAGACCCATCATTGATGAGACCCGCCACTACATATCCGCGGACGCTCTACGACAAGATGCTGGAGCGCTATCCGGATCGGGCCAATCCGGGGCTAGCGCTGTGGCTTTCGGCCCGCGCGGCCAAACCGCAATACATTCGACAAAAACAAGGCAACTAACAAGTAAACTAATATGAAGAAAACTAATATGCGTGCAATGAGAGCGGAAGAATTCAGTGGTTATGAAGGGTTGAAGCTCGTAGATCTTCCAAAACCAGCGGTCTCGGACGGAAAGGTCCTGCTGCGAATGACTGCAGCCGGCGTCACGCCCTCTCGATCATACGATTCTCTCCGGCCAATTCCCCCTCGCGAAGGCGCCGCTGGTCCTGGGCAACGAAGGAGCGGGCGTGGTGGAGGAGGGAGGCGGAACGGACTTTCCTGTCGGTTCACGTGTGATGTTCACTGGACCGTATGGCGTTTTTGAGGATGGAGCCTACAGTGAGTGGCTTGCCGTCCGGAAGGAAAACCTTTGCCTGATACCTGAGAGGGTGGACGACGTGAGCGCCGCAGGTATTCCGGTCGCGTATCTCACGGCGCAGATGGCTCTCACCCTCGCTGGTTTTCGGGCAGGCAAAACCGTGCTGGCGCCGGCGATCGGAGGATCGGTCGGCAACGCGGTGACGCAATTGGCGCGTGCCTTGGGCGCAAAACACGCCATCTCAAGCACGACCAATCATGCGAAAGCCGAGCAGGCAAAGGCGCTCGGATTCAATGAGGTCATTGATACCTCTTTCGAGAAGCTGGGTGACGGCGTGCGTCGTATCACAGGCGGTTACGGCGCAGACATTGTGATCGACGGGATCGGTGGTGAAGTCTTGAGCGAGGCGCTCGGAGCGCTTGCGTTGGACGGAAGCCTTACAACACTGGGTTATTCGGCAGGTCGCAAGGCAACCATTGACGTCACAAATCTGATCTGGCAACGGGCCAGCATCAAGAGCTTCATGCTGTTCGCTCAGCCGCAGGCGGCCTGGGTTGACGCCTGGAATGTTATCGTCCCTCTGCTTCAATCCGGCGCGATCAAACCGATCGTGGCTAAGACCTTTCCGCTGGCCGAAGCGGCTGATGCTCTGCGTTACCTGGTTGAGGGCCGCCCCTTCGGCAGGGTCGTCCTCACAATCTGATAGGCTTGATGAGAGGAGGAATACATGAGCAAGCTTGAAGGAAAAATTGCGCTCATTACTGGTGGCAATAGCGGCATTGGTCTTGCCACGGCGAAGCAGTTTGTGAACGAAGGCGCGCATTTCTTCATCACGGGCGCCGTAAGCCGGGTTTGGCTCGAGCGGTAAAGGAGATCAAGGTCGAGAGTGGCGAATTCTTGGAAAACGCCCTGCGAGGAGCACAGTCGGCGCGGAGTCGAGGAACTCACGCCGGTGGTGTTCCCCGATGCCAAACACCTCGAGCCCCACCTCGTCAGCAGCGTGATCGCTTCGAGCAACTCGCTGAGATGTTTTGCGGGGTCGACTGCCAGCGTTTTAATTTTGTTTTCGCCCCTATAAGTTCGGAACGCTTGATCGAGCGGTTCGAGGCCAAGAGCGCCGCGCTTCGGCGAGTTGCTCCGCGGTAAGCTGCTCGGCGGGCGGTTGGGGCGCTTCTTTCGGTTTCTTCGCACGTAGCGCCGGGGTTTTTTGCGGCGAGGAAGGCCTTATTTTGATCGGTAAACGTCATTTGTGGCGGCCGCTGGGGGTCCAAAAAGCGGCCGAAGCTTCACCCGCCATATAAAAAGAAGCGTTTTCACTGGACGGGGTGAACTTCGCCCGAATCGCCCGTTAGGCGGATTGTTCGACATAAAAAACGACGACATGCTTGGTTTGCCGCGCGGCGCGGAAGATTTTCCCGGCTGGGAAGATGCGCCTATCAGATTTGGGGAAAATCTTACTCAGGATGTTTTTCTTGCCGGGCTCGAAGTCTTCACCGTCCGTGCCGACTAGGCGGTCTAAACAGGGAATGTTCCCGGCAGAGCCCAACGATGTCATGGAAGCGAAAATCGGCGCCGGTGGGCATGGCGGCGACAAGTTTTATTTCCTCAGTATCACGGTCGCCGGAGACCGAAAACGGCGCCGGCTAGCACGGGGAGGTAAAGCCGGCGTGCTCGAGTATCGCGCAGACGACATTGCTCCAAACTTCGTACCCCGGCATTTTAAGCCGCGGCGCCGACCGGCCTGCTTTTGCCCAGTCTAGGGTAATACCCCAAAGCGCAGAAAGAATAGCTGGTCGCAATTCTCGGAGAGCGAATTCATCGAGTGGGTTCTTAATCTCGCGGTATTCAGCTTTGGCCTCGCGCAGGAAGAGCTCGACATGGAGCAGGCGGCGGCGGAGTCACCGGAAATAGTGGCGCCGTTGCCGGTGAGGAAGACGGTCAGCATGTTCTCAACCGCGAGCATTTGTAAGCGCCCCAGCATTCTACCCCCGATGAAACAGGCGGTGAGCGCTTTCAAGCGCGCCGCTTTAAATGTGGCGCTTGTCGTTGTCGAAAAACAGGACAGGGGATCCGGAGATGGCGGCGGCGAAAACGCGCTTTTGGATTTCCTCTTCTTGTTCCGGCAAGCTACCGATCGGAGTAAACCCGATCCGCGGCACAAGGGCGAGCCTGGCGAGGAGGGTTTTCCGCCGCCCGCGGCGTTTGCCGTGTAGAGGTAGCCCGGGCGGAGGGCGCCGCGGGGGGATGATATTGAAGACGAAAAGAGTCAAGATAGCGGCCACTGCCACAGAGATTGCTCGTTTTTGATCGTTTTCTTGGAATGGGAATTCGTCAAAGAGCCTCTTAAGGAACATGGCGCTGGCCAGGCCGGGTCTTCAATTTGCGGGCCGCAGGGCGTGGTGAAGACCATATTTTTTGCGTCGCATCCTTCCGGCATTAGTTCAAGGGAGCCATCGGCTCGCGGGGTGTATTCTACGACAAGTTTGGGCCTCTAACGCAAGGGTCTCCGCTGGCAGCGTGGTCCGCTCCGAGCGTCCAGCCCGGAGGGTCGCTTGCCCGGAGGGGGCTTCTAAAGCTTCATCAATCTCCGCTTTTGTTAAGTTGTCGCGAATCCGCGCTCTCAACAGACAGGTTCCTCCCCGCCATCTCAAGCACGCCGGTCAGCGCCGCCATTGCGCGCCGGCTGTCCTTGCTCCGCAATTTTCTTAACAGCGCCCACAGTCCGGGGGGGTTCGGCTCCTGCCTTCTCGCTTGGGCCAAGCCTTGAGAAAGCGCATGAACAAGACCCTTGAGCAGTTCCGGTTCAATCGTTCCAAGGGCGCTGGCCAAGATCAGAAGGTTGCGCATCGCCCCAATCGCCTCCGGTGTTCCTGCAGTCCCCACAATGTTCTCAAGAATTTTGTCACTCGAAGTAAGCGCGCCGCGCAGCAGTTCGAGCACGCCGCGATCGTGTAGCCCTTGCAACACTTCATACGCGGCCAGCACGGCTTCCGCGTGTTCGACCGGCGCATTCTGCAATCGATCACACAGCGCGGCACGCGCATCTCGCGGGGGCAGCTCCAAAGGAATCGGGCGAGCCATTGTTCTGTTTCCTTTTCTTTATGTCGGTTGAGTCTGGCCGGGATGGCTTCCTGGAATGCGGTAATCCGGACGCTGCCACTTCCGTTCTACCTCGACGCCGCGCTGAGGGGTCGGGTGGCCGAAGCGATGATTCACCCGTGGCAGTGGGCTTTCGCCGTGCTCCGGCAACACGCGCATCCGCACCGCCGTCTCCTTGTAGGCGGGCGTGTGGGTCACGGAGTCCGTGTGACTGCCGGTCAGCCGGTTGACGGGACTTTCGGACGAGTTCATCGGCATGTAGAGCTGCCGTCCTTGCACCCGGTCGGTCACGAGGGCGCGCACGCGCACCTGGCCGTAGCGTGAGGTCAGATGCACCCAGGTTCCGCTCTTGATCCCGCGCTCTTTCGCGAGTTCCGGGGCGACTTCGACAAACACATCCGGCGACTTTTCACGAAGACCCTCATTGCGATAGGTCAGGTTGCCTTGGTGAAAATGTTCAAGCAGGCCGCCATTGTTCAGATGCAGGTCAAATTCAGCATCCTGCTGCTCCGTCGGTTCGGTGAACGACACAGGAAACAGCCTGGCCTTGCCATCGGGAAAGTTGAACCGTTTGGTGTATAGCAACGGCTCATCGGTGCCGTCGGCTGCGACGGGCCATTGCAGCGTTTTGTATCCTGCAAGCCGCTCGTAGCTCACGCCGGCGAACAGAGGGGTCAACGAAGCGATTTCGCGATAAATCTCGGAAGGATGCCGGTAGTTCCATCCTGCCCCGAGACGATTGGCAACGTCCTGCACGATCTGCCAGTCGGGGCGGCTTCCCTTCAATGGCTCGAACACTTGATAAAGCCTCTGGATTCGTCTCTCGGTGCTCGTGAACGTGCCTTCTTTTTCCAGGCTGGGGCTGGCTGGCAATATCACGTCGGCATACCGGCAGGTGTCGCTGAAGAAGATTTCCTGCACCACGAAGAAATCGAGTTTGGAGAACGCATCGCCGACATAGTTAGCGTTCGAATCCACTAGGCTCATGTCTTCGCCGAACAAATACATCGCCTTGAGCTTGCCCTCGTGAATCGCCTCGACCATCTCGTGGTTGTCCAGTCCTTTGGAGGACGGCAGCGTGACTCTCCAAGCTGCTTCAAAACGCGCGCGCACTTCCGAGTCGTCGACCGATTGGTAGCCGGGGAGAAAGTTCGGCATGGCCCCGTGGTCGCTGGCGCCTTGCACGTTATTGTGTCCGCGCAAAGGATAAGCGCCCCTTCCCGGCTGCATGTAGTTTCCGGTGATGAGCAGCAAGTTTGAGATGGCCGTGGACGTGTCGGACCCGGCGACATGCTGCGTGACGCCCATCGCCCAGAGCACGCAGACACCCTCCGCCTCGGCGATCATGTGGGCTACTTTCTCCAACGTGTCCGCCGGGACCCCGCAGACGTGCGCGGCCAACTCCATTGTGAATGGTTCAAGGCTCTTCTTGAATTGCTCCAATCCGTTCACCCACTGCTTCAAGAATTCGATTTTCGCCAGACCCTTCTCCAGCAGATAACGGCTAACCGCCGACAGCCAAACCAGGTCGGTTCCGGGCTTGGGCCGCAGGAGGACGTCGGCACGCTTTGCCATCTCGTGCTCGCGCAGATCGGAGACAATGAGTTTTTGGCCGCGCAACTTGTGTGACCTCTTGACGCGGGTCGCGATGACCGGGTGGTTCTCCGCTGTGTTGCTGCCAATGATGATGACCAGCCCCGCCTTCTCTATGTCCGAAATAGAACCGGAGTCCCCGCCGTAGCCGACCGTGCGAAACAGGCCGACCGTGGCCGGGCTCTGGCAGTAACGGGAGCAGTTGTCCATGTTGTTGGTGCCAATCACCGCGCGGGCCAGTTTTTGCATGAGATAGCTCTCTTCATTAGTGCATTTGGAAGAAGAGATGAACGCCATCGAGTCCGGTCCATGCTGCGATTTGATCTCTGTGAGTCTGCGAGCGATGAGGTCAAGAGCTTCCTCCCAACTGGCTTCGCGGAACTTCTCTCCTTCTCGAATGAGCGGCATTGTCAGGCGGTCGGGACTGTTCACGTAGTCCCAGCCAAACTTCCCTTTGACACATGTCGAAATGCCATTCGCCGGACCTTCCGCCGGCTCGACCTTCAAGATATGGCGGTCCTTGGTCCAGATGTTGAAACTGCAGCCGACGCCGCAGTAGGTGCAAACGGTCTTGGTGCGGCGGATGCGCGACTCACGCATGAGCGATTCGACTTCGGAAAGTTGAAGAATAGGTCCATAACCGATTTCCGGTTCGACGCCTTTGACCACATCGATCATGCCGTCCAACGCCGGCTTCGTTAACGTGGTGAAAAAACCGGCGTGGCCGATCATGGATTTTTCCATCAGCGCGTTGCAGGGGCATACCGTCACGCAGTGGCCGCACGAAACGCAGCTCGATTCCCCAATAGCCGAGCCGCCGTCCCACAGCACGCGTGGGTGCGGGTCCTCCCAGCGAATCGACAGCGTCTCGTTCACCTGAACGTTCTGGCACGCCTCGACGCAGCGGCCACAGAGAATGCACTGGTCCGGATCGTAGCGATAAAAGGGATTCGAAGCGTCCACTGGATAAGGCTTTGGCCGGAACGAGATTTTCTGATGTTCTACGGCCAGGAGTTTTGTCGTGTTGTGGACCGTGCAATTCCCGTTGTTGTTGTCGCAAACCGTGCAGTAGAGCATGTGGTTGCCGAGAATCCGGTCAAACGCCTCCCGCTGCGCGGCGTCGGCTCGGGCCGATTTCGTCGAGAGCGCAATCCCGGCCGAGACGACAGTCGCACAGGCTCGCACGAGGCGACCGTCCGCCTCCACCATGCAGGTGTCGCACGTTTGAATCGGGCCGAGCTGAGGGTGATAACACACCTGCGGGACTTTCGCACCAGCGCGATTAAGGAGGTCGATAAGGCGTTCGCCGGCCTTTGCTTCCTTGGCCAAACCATCGATTGTCACGCTGAAGCTCATGCCCGACTCGGGTGTTGGGTGGTAACGGAGCAGAAAAATAGCATAAGGGCTGCGAAAGGTCAAAATCGCGTCAAAAGGACGCATTTTCGACCCGTAGAGGCGCTATGAGGAGCGGGCTTAGCCTCACGGGAGGTAAATGTGTGAATGTCGCCCAAGAGAGATGCATTCCGTGCCATCTTGATAACGGTCATAGGAATCAAGGAGTTTTCTCGCTCTCTGGATGAGCTCCGGGTTTGTCGCTGCCCGTTTGAGTGAGCGACAGTAAACGCTCCTTTCCCTGCTCGGCGGCATCTTCGCCTGCCCCGCCTAGGACCAGCCGCAAAGGACCGGTCGCCTGTGTAACTTGCGCGCCCGCCACGTTCGTGTTGAAGGTGACGAGCGCCTCTTTCGGTCCGAAGGGTGGGGTCCGGGATGCGACTAGCCACAGCGTATATTTGTGACCCGGTTTCAAGCCCGACGCCGCAATCTGCAAGAGGTCCACCGGGCTGAGCGCGTTCAGGGAGACAGTAGCATGCGCTCAAAGGATCTCGGGGCGAAATTCCCCGAAATTATGGTGTCGATCGTAGAACTGAACGCTCATGACGCCATCATCGATGGCGACATTGTAGCATGAAAGGGCGCTCATCATTTCAATTGCTTCAGGCTCATGATATGGAGCAGGAGCGGCCACCAATATTTTTTACGACTTCGATCTGCTCCAATTAAACGGAAAGGAGATGAAAAAACGTCCCCTAGTTCGGATTTACAAGGGCCGGCAATGAGACCCTTGTTCGTTATTCAACTGCGCGCTCCTTCTCAAAATAAAACACATGCGCCTAGCCATTCCCAATAGCGGGGAGCCCAAAAAGGGAATTTCGCGATAGTCTCGCGACCAACGCCAGCCGGCGTTGAGGGCAAAACAATACGACGCATTCTGATCTTCGATAGCTGGAGACGTCCGAATATCCACCAATGACCAGTAAAGACCTCCGACTTTTATTCCTAAGGCCGTGGAGCCAAGTTCGCAAAAGACTGAAAGGGAGGGGAGATGACAGCAAAGTCGGTCGTGCGGTTCTGTTCTTCACGGGAGAGAGCTTCACGGTCGACAAACTCGCGAAAAGCGCGGGAATTCTTCCGCGAGGAGGTCGGCGGTGATTACCGAGCCAGGCAATGGTGCGCTCGACGATCCATCGGCGGCGATAGCGGCGCAAAGGCCGGCCATCCTGAGTCAGGTTCTCGGGCCGACGGTTGGAGCGGTGAGGAGAGATCATTTCGATGCCCAGTTCTGCGAGGGTTTGATCAAGGGCGTCGCTATCATAACCCTTGTCTCCGATGAGGCGTTTTGGTTGAAAGTCTCCCTCGACGAAGCCCAGGGTTTGCTGGACCATCGCGGTCTCACCGACGCTGGCTGCATCCAAAGAGAGAGCCAGGGGAACTCCCTTTGCATCAACCACAAGCTGCACCTTGGTTCCTTTACCTTTGCGCGTCAGACCAACCGCGGTTCCTCCGCCCTTGGCCGCGGCAAAAGTGGCATCCACAAAGCACTCTTCCAAGTTGACTCGACCCTCTTCGATCGACTGACTGATAATGGCAGCAAAGATACGCCGGAACGCATCGGACTGACTCCACGCCTTCAGATAGTCGTGCACGTGCTCTTGGGCGGAAAGTTCCGTCGCTTTTCACTGGATTCGGTGTGTAGCCGGCCCAAATCGTGCGCACGGGCAGACGTGTCATCTCTGGCTCTTGAACGTAACCGGACGCTCAAAGATCTCTCGCAGCTTGGGAGCACCTGCGCAGGCTCTGTATCACTTAGCAAAGCTAAACGATCCGGATCCACACCACAATTTGTGGCCGCAAGAGGCGAACTCTGCTCCGCTACTGCCACCATCCGCTACCTCGGCACGAGCCAATCGCCAAAAGTCGCATTCGAAAGGATGAGCTCCAGCACCGTGCGGCTCGGTTCAAGATTCGCCGGAAAAGACCTCGAAAAATACGACCTCACGCGACGCTCGCGCAATTCGAGCCAGTTTTTCGCTTATTTTGGGACTAGGCTGGAACATATCAGTCTTACCGACGAGTATGTCGGGGACTGACGTCGAGCAGTCCCTCCGAGGGAGTATCCTCCGACCGCTCAGGCGCCGGCCATCCCTGCTCACCCAGGTGTGCCACTAGTTCTGACGAACCGGAAAATTTGCGCACTTTCGTGTCTTCCCCCTACAACTGTCGCGTATCAGGATCCGGTGACTCACATGCATCGGACATTGATCTGCCGACCCTCCTCTTACGACAATGCTTAATACTCAGACTCGTCGATGGGGTCTTGCATAACGCCTCGAAAAGGTTCAATCCAAACGAACAATACCCCTGATCCGAGTGCAGACGACTGATCGCACAACTGCACGAGAGCGGCAGGAACTCGCCTACCCCGTTGCTCTGAGCCGTCTTATTTTGCCGATCGTTGGGCGATCATTGAGAATCCTTTGGACGAATCGTTCCCCTTTCACCTGCGGCGGCTTCTATGAAATCGTACGGATACGGTAGCGGTGGTTGGCTCGCCTCATCCAGCTGTTTCAGGTGATCGGAATCCAGCTCCCAACCAGCCGCGGCCAGGTTTGTCTCGAGCTGTTCCAGGTGCCGCGCTCCGATGATCGGCGCCGTCACACCCGGTTTGCGTAGAAGCCAATTAATCGCGACCTGAGCCGGTGTTTTCCCGACTCCTTCAGCGACCGCCTGCAGGGCATCAATAACACGCCATGTCGATTCGGTGTCATAATGTTTCCAAGCCTCGCCCCAACCTTTCTCGCTCGCGACTTCAATGCGACTTCCCTTTGGCGGTTCGGTCATTCCGCGCCGGAACTTGCCGGACAACCAGCCGCCTCGCAACGGGCTCCAGGGAATTACTCCCAGACCTTCGCGAAGGGCGACCGGAACCAATTCCCATTCTGTGGAACGGCACAAAAGATTGTATTGCGGCTGGAGGCAGACAAACCTCTCCCATCCAGATTCGCGGCTGAGATCAATCGCGCGCTGTAACTGCCAACCCGCGTAGTTACTCGCACCGAGATAGCGAACAACGCCTTTTTTGACGAGTTGATCCAGGGTCGAGAGAGTCTCTTCCAAAGGGGTCATCGGGTCCCAGCAGTGAACCTGAAAGAGGTCAATGTAGTCGGTCTGAAGCCGCCGGAGGCTCGCTTCGGCAGAGGCCAAGACATGCTTACGGCTGAGTCCCGCGTCGTTGGGGCCCTTCCCCATTGGAAATCGCACCTTAGTCGCGACCACCCAATCTTCTCGATTCTTCTCCTTCAACCATCGTCCGACAATCGCCTCCGAGCCTCCGAGCGAATAAACGTTCGCGGTATCAATAAAATTACCACCCACCTCTGCGAACCGATCCATCATTGCCCGGCTCTCTTCCTCGGTTGCTTCGTTCTCGCGACCAAAAGTCATCGTGCCGAGACACAGCTCACTCACCCGGAGCCCGGTACTGCCCAGAAAACGGTAGTTCATAGAAAATTATAGAAAATGATCGTCAATGATCAACAATGATCTCAAAACCTGCCAGTCGCGCGGCGGCGACGGGACGCGTGCCCGCGACTTCACCAGTGGAACGATTGTTCCAAAAAACCAAGAACAAGGTGGAGAGCTTCTCAAACCGGGCGCTACGCGACGCGGATCACGCCGGGGAGGTCCTATGCCACCTCGAGCCCGCTCCATTTCATCTTGGCTTGTGAAAAACGAATTTACCCATTAGACAAGACAGATAAATGAAACATGCAGCTGGCAAAACAAACCCATGAAGACAAACAAACTTATCCTATGCAGTGTGCTGGCAGGCCTCATCACAGCAACCGCATCCGTGGGCTACGCCGAATATCAGCCGTCGGCTCCCAGTGCAAACTCCGCGATTACCTGGACTGCGGGCGGCAAGCAGTCAAAAAATGTGGATGTCCTTTTCGTGCAAAACGCGAAGAGTGTGACTATCAACAAAGGCAAGCTCGTCTTGCGGGGAGTGAACCCCGTGACCGTGTGCTTTACCGACCGACCCGCGCGTCTGGCCGGGCATATGCCCACCAGTAAGTTCGTTCCGCTGTGGAGTCAGGGGAAGGATAGCTTTCTGAGGGATAATCCCAACGCCACCCTCTCGGTATTTCATGGCCACAAAGTATCGGACTTGGTGGTGGAGCTTAGCAACCCACAACTCTCCGGTAACGATCTCTCCTACGACGTGAAGATGGTTGAAGGCACGCTGTTGGCGAAAGGGGGACCCTGTGCGCTGTTCATCGATATCATTGACATGCCGCGAACGCCCTATTCTTTCGCTGGTGCCGCAGGGCGCTACCGTGGCCACTGGTAACTAACTGCGGTGGGAAAGGGAAAGCAAATAGCGGAATCGTTTTCCGCATCGGGGTGGGACTGGCAGTGCTGCACTCAGTTCTTTAGCTTCATCTCCAGAGTTCTGTCTTAGCCGATAAATTTGAATTGGCTCCATGGAGAGCGTAGAGACGTGGTTGGCCCACAGTCCTGATTTCCTATTACGGTTGGCGAAAGGGCCCTCATCTGGCCTCAGGTGAAATTTTTGGTAGTCGAGAGGACAGTCCTAACGCTGACAAGAATGGATTCGCAGCCCTTTCGGCTAAAGACCAATCAATTCAGCCTAAGCAAACGGAGGGCGCCCCGTCGTAGCAATCGGGAATGGTCACCCACGGGAC
Organism: uncultured Verrucomicrobiae bacterium; assembly: GCA_963816855.1. Classification (GTDB taxonomy): domain Bacteria; phylum Verrucomicrobiota; class Verrucomicrobiia; order Chthoniobacterales; family Terrimicrobiaceae; genus DASTFP01. Next base: position 69,102 of record CAWFMA010000022.1, read on the forward strand.
CGAAGATCTCCTCCTGAGCGATCCTTATGTCCGGTGTGACGTCCGCGAAAGATCGTCGGCTCCGTAAAGAAGTCGCGATCGAACCGAGCGCTGCGAGAACCTCCTGTCACGACGTGAGCGCCTTGCCTAGCCACTTTCGATAATAGCCGAGCACAGTATGGAGCTGGCGACTGTTGAGAACGGGTCCCACTGCGTGGCGGGGTCCCGCGGATCGCCCATCGCCAGCCCTTTGACAATCTCCGGGTAGGTCTCGACGACTTCCGCCCTTCGGCGCCGAGGTGCGACAATTCGTGTCTGGGCGAAGCAGATTTGGCCGGAGGCGGCAATCGGCAGTCGATGGTCGAATATGGCAAAGCTACAAACAGAATATGGCGGTCACTTGTTGCGATAGCCGATGATGTCGCCGTAGATATCTCGCACGAGCGCCGAACTGGTTGGCTTCGCAAACTTTGGCCGATCCGAGTCATTTAACCACATCTCGGTAATTCGTCCCGGCTTTATCGAGACGCGAACTTTCCCGTAGTTGTTGTCGTCACGAGGCTCAACGGCATCGATGCCGGGGTTCACTATTTCAACATCGTAGACGCCGGGATGCAACGCCAAGGAACGCCGGTCAAACCAGGTTCGCGCACGCCCTCCCGACTCTGGTACGATGCGATAGTTGTCATTATCCCACCCGATAAGACCGTCGTCGTCATAGACGGGTGTCTCGGGTGTATAGACCCGCAGATATCCCTCGCTAGTGGATCTGACGATTCTTTCGTCTCCGGCTTTCGGCGGTCGAGGGCCCACGAACGGGGAGGTTTGCTGAGCGTAGAGCTGAAAGGCTAATGAAAAGGTAGCTGCGGCCAGAAGCAGGACTTTGGGCGTGTTAACTGGAACTTTCATCTGATTGTGTTGGTTAAGCTTGATATTCGGATGCATGCGCGGATTTTGTGCCAACAACCGCACATCATGTTAATAGGCTTATCCACAGTGCCTTACTTGATTATGGGGCATCGGCGGCCGGGACGAAATCTCGGACGTTCCAATAATCGTTCCCTCACAGCCTGAATCTTCGCCCGACCTCGCCGTAGTCGCCTGCGACCAAAAGGGTGACGCTCAAGTTTTGACACTAAAACGTCGACGGATGAGAGACCGCTGAGCGCCTCACGAACCCGAAATGGTCGTTCGTCAACCGCGAATGCGATGGAGTCGTCTTTGTCATGCCTCGACGCCATGACTTATTGGGGCGGTAAATTGAAACGTCGCCCCGGTCCGGCATTCGGGGTGGCCCACAGGGCGGCCTCTATGAGCTTCAATGATAGAACGGCTGATCGATAACCCCGTGCCCATCCCCTCTGTCTTGGTCGTAAAGAATGCTTCAAAAAAGCCCTCCGCGTGCTTCGGATCTACCCCGATGCCGGAATCGGTCACACTCATCAGGACTTGGTCTGGATCGTTCCTTTGTGTTTTGTTCAGCAATTGTCGCGACTTGTCCGATTTGATGTCGTCAAAACATTGCTCGGCCGTCTCTGAAGGCGATGGGATCATTTCTGGTTCGCTGCGGAGCGACACTATTGGGTCTGATCGCAGCCTTCCCTTGTGTAGCCCCTTCCTGGGCGAGGGGAAGAACTCCGCGAGCCTCAAAACAAATTCGGGCTGCGCTTTCCTTTGCCCACAAGCACTGGGATTTGAAAATCCAGAAGCCTCTAGTTTCTTACGCTAATCAATCGAAAGTAGAGTAACTATCTTAACGATGATGCCTGCTACGCATTGGACACCGTCCTTGTCAAAGATAACTTTTGCTCGACAAATGGCGGGTCTTTAAGAAAAAGGATGCAACCTAGGAAGAAAAGATTATGGCTGACCAGAAGACACCTCCGGATCACGGCCGTTTCGACACGAATGCGATTGCAAGCACTTTGCCCGACGTGGCTAACACACTTCTGATTGATCACTACATGACTGATGGGGATACCGCCAGTACACGAGTCTTTCGCGTCTATCGCGAAACTCCTCCACATCACCATGCAAAGAGCGACGAACATTTATTCGTGCTTTCCGGCAGGGGAACTTTCTGGATGGACAATCCTTCCAATGGCGGCGAGTTTGGGCCAGGACACTTCCTTGTCTTCAAGCGTGGAACGGTACACGCACTTCCAGAGGTCCTGGAAGAGCCGCTGGTATTCGTCTCCATAGACGCGCCCCGCCGCGATCCCAAGGACATCATCTTTGAGAACCCACAGGACGGAACGCCGGAATCGTTCATCCAACAGCTCAATGGCTGAGCTGATCTTTAATAGCTTATCATTAGTCGCAAGACATAGCACTTTTCGACCAACCCGAGCACTCTATAAGCGAGCTGCTCGTCCGAACGAAGTGTATTGTCGATAAAATGCACGCCCTTCACGTCGAAGCTTTGCCAGCCGGCGCTCCTGATATGGCCTACCCCAACACCGCCGCGTACATGGCCGGCAGGTGGGAGCGCGGGGAGTGACCAAGACGACGGCGCGTTTATCCCCGCAAGCACCGCAGCCTCGATCGGCTTCGGCGCCAATTCCATTCTCGCTGCCAACGCCCAGGAAAAGGAACCTATGGACACCTCGACACCATCCTTCTGGCCCGACAAGGCACGACTTGTCATTTCAATCTCCATGCAATTTGAAGCCGGAGCTCAACCGGATCGCGGAGCCGGCAGTCCCTTTCCACCCATTGACCCGAAATACCCCGATTTACACGTTCATTCCCGGACGCGTTATAGAGGAGTTTATCAAGTATGCCCAGAAACAAGGGCCGGCGAATATCCTCCTATTGGATTCTTGGGTTTTCGGATAGAGTTTACAATTATGATAGCTGGAGAAACGTCAACAATTGAGAGCGGCGCAAGTGTAACGCGGCGAGAATTCGTGAAACTGGCCGCCGCGACAGGTATCGCCGTGGGCGCTGGGTCTCTGGCGTGGGCCGCCGACGAACAGAGCGGGGGGATGCCCTATCGGATCTTAGGGCGGACGGGCGAACGGGTATCTGCCATCGGTCTCGGCGGCTATCACATCGGCAAACAAGCCAATGAACAGGAGAGCATCCGACTGATCCGCAGCGCGATCGACGAGGGCATTACTTTCATGGATAACTGTTGGGACTACAACGGGGGTGCAAGTGAAATTCGCATGGGGAAGGCATTGAGCAACGGGTACCGCGAGAAGGTTTTTCTTATGACGAAGATTGATGGGCGTACGAAGGAAGCTGCGGCCGTACAGATTGATGAGTCCCTGCAGCGGCTACAGACCGACCGCATCGATCTCATGCAATTCCACGAAGTCATTCGGATGGAAGATCCTGATCGCATTTTCGCCGAAGGCGGAGCAATAGAAGCGATCCAGGCCGCAAAACAAGCCGGTAAGATTCGCTACATCGGCTTTACTGGGCATAAAGATCCCCTGATCCATCTGCGCATGCTGGAGATCGCCGCCAATCAAAGATTCCGCTTCGACGCCGTACAGATGCCTTTGAACGTCATGGACGCGCACTTTCGCAGTTTCGAGCACGAGGTGCTCCCATTGCTGCTAAAGGACGAGATCGGCGTGCTTGGAATGAAGGCTCTGGGCGACCCATTCATTCTCCACAGCGACACCGTAACGCCGATCCAATGTCTGCACTACGCGATGAACCTGCCGACTTCGACGGTGATCACAGGGATCGACACGATGCAGATTCTCGAGCAAGCCCTGGAGGCAGCGCGCACATTCACCCCATTGAGCAAGGAAACCGTCGCGACACTACTCGCCCGCACAGCCGACGCCGCGGCAACGGGCAAATACGAGCTGTTCAAGACTTCAAGCCGATACGACGGAACGGCGCACAATCCACAGTGGCTGGGCTGAGGTCTGAATCGGCAGACTCGCTTTTCGGACTTGAGGAACCTGAATGCGGTAGGGGTTTGTTTAGCCCCTAAAGGAAAGAGGTCTGGGTGAGCTGCGCTGGAAGGCTAAGATAAACCCGCAAAATCGGGGAAACCTCACTCGTTGTTACAAACACGGACCAAAGTCCTTAACAACGATCTGGAGCACGTTTTCCGCGGTTGGTACCCACAGTTTCACGCTCAGGCCGTTTAACCCCCGACTCCTTGACGCTCTCCACTTAGACGGCCACGACCATCTTCCCGTTGGCCTCGTTCGACTCCATGACGCGGTGCGCCTCCCGGATGTCCTCGAAGCGGAACACGCGCGACGGCTTCGCCTTGTAACGGCCGGCCTCCACGTCGGCCGCGATCGCCTGCAGCGGCACGTCCGACAGGGGGAAGCCCGGCTTCCCGAACACGAAGCTGCCGAAGAAGGTCAGGTAGACGCCGCTCGCCATCTGCAGCAGCGGGTTGAAGTCGGCGATCGGCGCGAGGCCGCCCAGCCACCCGGCCAGGCAGGCGCGGCCGCCCCGGCGGAGCATGGCGAGGGAATCGAGGATCGTGCTGTTGCCGACCAGGTCGAGCACGGCGTCGATCTTCCCGGCCTCGGCGATCCGCTTGGAAAGGTCCGGCCCCTCGACCTCCGCCCGGACGGCGCCGAGCGCCTCCGAGCATCGGGAACCGGTCACGGCTGCGGGTGGTGGCGATGACCTTCGCCCCGGCGTTGACCGCCATGTTGAGGGCCGCCTGGCCGAAGGACGAGGTCGCCCCGCGGATGACCAGCGTCTGGCCCGGAGCGATCTCCAGGTTGCGGAACAGGCACGTCCAGGCCGTGGCGTAGGTCTCCGGGATCGCGGCCAGGTCGGCCCACGACAGGCCCGACTCGATGGCCGCCACGTTCGTCACGGGGGCGCGGGTGTACTCGGCGTAGCTGCCGTTGATCGTCCGGCCCAGCCCGCCCATCAGGGCCGCCACCTTGGTCCCGACGGCGAACTCACCGCCGGGGCAGGACTTGACGACGCCGACGCACTCGATGCCGCTGACGTCGGCGATCTCGGCCCACTCTCCCTTCCGCATGTGCAGCTCGGCGTGGTTGAGGCCGAACGCCTTGACCTCGATCACCGCGTGGCCGTCCTTCGGTTCGGGCTCCGGGATCTCCCGGATGACCAGCACCTCCGGCCCGCCGAACCCCGTCCTGAGAATCGCTCGCATGGGAATCGCTGCGGGAATGTACGCCAAGAACCTGCAATATCAAACCATACAAGTTACTTCGCGAAGATGCCGGAGCTAAGCCACCTGACGCGCGTTGAGGAGCGTCGCCGCTGAGGGACCAGGCGCGTCAGGTTTGCCGGCCTGCCTAAAGGCGGATTCCAACGTCAAGAGTGAGATGAGAGAATCTTTCGGCGAAATGTGCAAAGACGGTTGACATGACTGGCGTGTAGTTATGCGACAAGAGAGTCCACTCATGCTCCAAGTTCCCGTGATATACAGGTTGCGTTCGATCGGAATATCCAGCAGGCACTGGTGAGACGCGAGGAGTGGCCGGACTACCGGAAATGGCTGAGCTTTTATCTGGATTTCTGCTCGAAATACGGCCATCCGCCTGATTCCAAGGAAAGTCTGCCCCGTTTTCTTGTTCGAAGCTCGCTTCGAAAAACCAATCGGCAGACTGACAGGCGCAAGCGGCCCAGTCCGTGGGCTTGTACTACGATCTGGTTGCAAGGCAGCCGCGAGAGCCGGGGAGGCACCCGACTGGGTCGGAGCTACCGACATGAGCATCTACGAGGCGAGCGTGTGCGCGGAGCGCAGGCTGAAGGTGCAGGCCGCGCAGGCGCAGGCTAAGACAATGCTGGTCAAGGCGTTCGCAAATCAGCGTCCGAGGGCGGCGGCCAGGGCCGCATGAGCCTCCTCGACGTGTCGTCCTTGAGCTCCTTGCCGTCTCGTGGCCTCAGAGCGCCTGGGGAAGGTCAGACCCGCTTCGGAAACGGCCAGCGCGCATGTGACGTGGCCATATACTTCGGCGCTCCGGGGCCTTCCGAATATGAAGATGGCGGGCGTTGATAGAAACGCCGTGTCGCAACATGAGCGAAATGCAGGGGTCGTTTGGCGCTTTCTTGGCATCTTCCTGACCTCAGAGCGGCCTTCAAAGATGGGGCAAATGGCGGACGGCGGGACAGAGATTCCCGATGAGGGCCCGACATGACCCGCATAGCGGCGATTGCGGAGAAATACGGACTTTGTTCCGCGTGAGGTGCGTGGTAAGAGTAATTGTGGGCGCAATTACATCGGAACATTCGAGGTTTTGCCCGGACCACCTTCCCCTAGCACAAGCGCGCCGATGGTGAGCTTTGGCCCTTCAGCAACAAGATATCTATGTCTACCGTAAGCGGGAGCTGTCTATGGAGGAGTGTATGCTTCGAAGTGACTCTCCCTCCCATACGCTTCCAGTATTGCCATTGCGCGTCGTGCCGCAAAGCGACTTCATCATCGCACGCTGCAAATCTATTCTTTGCGCTCGATCGTTTCCGATGGGTTACTGGTGAGTCTTTGGTCGAGCGTTTCGTAGACCAGGCCGGGAATCCCGGCTATATGAGATGGTTCTGCAGGAAGTGCGGCTCAGCCCTTCCGCGTCTCAATCGCACCAAGCAGTATTATGTGGTTCCTGCAGGATTGCTTGATGCCGACCCAATTGCTAAGCCAGAGCGAAGCGTTTACTGGGATGACCGGGCTACGTGGCTCATCAATATCGACGCAATTCCCAAGCTATCTGAAGAACTTGACTCCATTATGCGAGAACGAGCCAGAAATGATTTCCTGGCACGTATCCGCCTGAGATATAGAAAGCAAAACCCTGCTTGCGCGGGCTGCAGCGCCATCGCTCATCGGTTTTTGAAGCGGAGCGCCGCCTTTCTAAAGGGTGGCAGCTCCAAATTGTATTCTCGCCGGTCCTCTCAGAAAGGGCTCCCCTAATGCGGCGCGGAGCGGGCCCGCGAAGGCCTGCTTGTAACAATCGAGATTAGATGAGAAGGCAGAGAGAGCCCTGGGACGCTGCGGTCCGTGGGTAGTAAGCTCGATGCCTTATGGAAAAGACAACACGTAGACTACGGAAAGCACAGGCAACCATCGGCCTAGATCTTGGCGATAAGAGACACACGTTTTGTGTGCTCGACACCCGTGGAGAAGTCGTGAACAAGGGCTCGATGCGCAACGAGCGCAACGAGCTTGCAAAGCTGGCAAGCGCATACCCGGGAGCCTTGGTGGTCATGGAGGCAGGAATGCATTCGCCTTGGACTAGTCGATTTCTTGACTCTCTCGGAATGGAGGTCGTGGTGGCCAACCCTCGCAAGACCCGCACCATCTCGCAAAGCGAGCGCAAGAGTGATGAGCGGGACGCCCTTGTTCTGGCCCGTCTGGGTCGGGCGGACCGCAACCTGCTTAGTCCGATCGTACACGGTAGCGAAGAAACCCAACATGACCTACTCCAGATCAAACTGCGCGACAGCCTGGTGCGGGCGCGGGTGGCATTGGTCAATTCAGTGCGCTTTACCTTGAAGAGCCTCGGGTATCGGGTGAGCAATCCTTCAAGCGAGCGTTTCCACAAGCTGGTGGTCGAGGAACTCCCGGAGTCAGTCCGAGCGCTGATCGTGCACAGCGTGGCCTCGATTGCCGAACTCACTGCCCGTATCAAAGCATTGGAGATCTCCATCGCTCGGCTGGCCAGCGAGAAGTACCCGCAGACCATCTGTCTTCAGCAGATCAACGGGGTGGGACCAATCACATCGCTCTATTTGGTGCTCAAGATCGAGAACCCCCAACGCTTCACGCGAACCCGAAATATTGGAGCCTTTGTGGGTCTGGGTCCGAAACGAGATCCAAGCGGAGAAACCGACAAAGAGTTGCGCATCAGCAAATGCGGAGACCGCTATCTGCGTCGCCTGCTGGTGAGCGCCGCGCAGCATATCCTGGGACCCTTCGGGACCGAAAGTGCGCTACGTGACTACGGACTACGGCTCGCCCAGGACGGCACCGCTAAGGCCAAGAAGCGGGCCGTTTGTTGCTGTGGCCCGAAAGCTCGCTGTTTTGCTGCTGACGCTCTGGAAATCCCGTCAAACCCTACGAACCTTTTCCTACGATGGCTTGAAGAAGTCTGATGGGGGCTCTGCGCCCCCAAACCCCGCACCGCTCGCCGCGGCAGGCGTTCGGGGGGAACTCTTGAGCCCCAACTGAGGACGGACGATTCGGAACGATTGCGGTTTGGGTGCAGTGGCTCCACCAGAGAGACCTCGATATCGAGATAGCAACGTTCCGCCTTTGCCGCAATCTACGGATCAAAACATGGACCAACACACCGAGTCCGGATGGAAGCCCGATCCCGCCGCCGCAGAAAACAAACGACGACGAAGATGAATCTTCAAAACCTCTTGACTGCCTTCTCATGGAAGCATGCTCATTCGAGGAAAAAACGCATGCGAGCGCGAAAAGCATATATCGCCTTAGAACCTGTGAAAAAAGTCATTTAGGGGGCGAAGGGGCAAGGCGCCGAAGGATAAGGCGGGCTGGAGCTGCGTAAATGAAGGCCTCGGAATGTTCGGTTGTGACTTCGTAGTCCTTGGCGAGTCGACGGGAGTGAGTAAGCCAAGAGAAAGTTCTCTCGACGATCCAGCGCTTAGCCAGAAGGCGAAAGCCGTGCCCAAGTCTTGGAACAATAGAAAGGCGGGTGCCTTGACGCCCAAAGAACTCGTGCACCCAAGTAACGAGTTGACCGCTATAGGCTGCGTCAGCGAAGATGACGCGCAACCAGCCGAACCATCGAGGCTTCTGGATCACGAGCTTGGCCCCCTCACGATCTTGAATGGCTGCCGAGTGAACCACGGCCACCAGGATCAGGCCAAGGGTATCGACAAGAAGGTGGCGTTTTCGCCCCTTCACCTTCTTTCCAGCATCAAAGCCGCGTTCTCCGGGTTGGTCAGCCATTTTAACGCTCTGAGCGTCGAGGATGGCCGCGCTCGGGGCTTTTTTTAGCGCTTTTCTTACGCGCCTTTTCGCGAAGGGCATCGTTAATGCGCTGCCAAACTCCCGCTTCTGCCAACTGGCAAAGTAATAATAGACCAAGCGCCATCCAGGAAAGTCATGCGGCAAGTATCTCCAGGGGCAACCCGTCTTTGTGACATATATGATCGCGTTGAAAACCTCCCTCCGCTCATACCGTGGTGGCCGACCCAACCGGCCCCGCTGTGGCAGATACTGCCGAATAGTTATCCATTCCGTGTCGCTTACGTCGCTGTCTTATTGCTCTCGGTGCTGCATCCCAGGCCTTGCAGCAAACCATTTGCGTTAGTACAAGCCTTTTCACTCACTCTTTTCACAGGTTCTCAGATCCGCTACCTACTCCTCTCCGCCATCCCGTCGGCCCCTCGACTATCTCAAAGTCCGGCAGAATGGCTATCGCCCTCGCGTTTCACCTGGCCGACGCCCTCTTCCAGGCCCGGCCGGTCTGATGAATTGATCCAGCTCAGCCGGACAGATTGCCACAGGGTAGGGGAGGAGATCGTCGCTCTCTGGATCAAGGGCAAGGGAAGCATCTCCAGGATGTGCCCGTCCCAGGGCGCTTGAGCCGTTAAAGGCTGCCGCATTCTGGCTTCCCGTGAGGCCTCGCGGTCTGCCCCAGTAAAGACATTCGTGTCAGCAGGGGTAAAGTGGAAGAGTATTAGTTAGAACGACGGCTAAACTTACTGACATGCCCCTGGAGGCACATCCTATGGTTGAGAAGATTTCTGCGGTTACCCTTCGGGTTGCGAACATGCGGACATCCGTTCGCTTCTACAAAGATGTATTGGGATTGGAGATCATCTACGGCGGCGAAGGCTCATATTTCACATCGCTCCGCACGAGAGACGGAGATATGATTCTGAACCTCGAACACGGCGATGCTAGTATCCCGTGGGGGAGGCTGATTTTTCACGTTTCTGATGTTGACCGTTTCTGGACGTACCTCGTGGAAAAGGGCTTTCATCCAGACAGTCCGCAGGATGCCTCTTGGAACGAACGTTATTTTCATATGCCCGATCCTGATGGCCATGAGCTTTCTTTTGCTCGTCCGATCTAGCGCTCCTTCACGCGCTCAGGACGGAAGCCCATCTGGAGCAGATCCTGGCGCGAGGAACGGGCGCACTCCTCCAACGACCCCGAGCAGGAATTCGCCGGGAGAATTGGCCAGCGACGCTTCAGAGGCCACGGAAGGCTGATGGGTTTGGGGGCCTGCTCAGAACTCGCCGCATTACGTTGTTTTGGATTAGGACCCGAAGTCGTTGCGTGGCACGGGTCAGAAACTTCCTGCCTTGCTGGACGACGCGAAGATCTCTTTCGGTGAGAGTATTTGGGTTTGGTCCGAATTATGTTTGCTGCTGCAACTGCGTCCTGAATTGCGAAATTGCTGCGTACAACTCGAATCGGCGACATGCGCCTGGGCCCGTCGCCGTGAGCAGGGGAACTCTATAGAGGCAGCCAAAAATGCGGTCGAAGTCTCTGGCATTGGAGCCCACTGAGGCGCTGGCTTTTACTTTGCCCGGCGCTTCACGACATAACCATACTGGGTCGGCCAAACTGGCTCTTCCTCCAGGGCATGCTGTGCCTTGATGACCCAATACGGTTCCCGCAGCAATTCGCGCGCGAGAAAGACGAGGTTCGCTTGCCCACTCGTGATGATGTCATCGGCATATTGTGGATCACTGATCATCCCTACCGCACCGGTTCGAATTCCCACCTCTTCACGGATGCGCTGGGCAAAGTGCACTTGGTAGCCTTTGGCGACCGGAACCTTCGCGTCGTGCACAGTTCCACCCGAGGAAACGTCAATCAGGTCCACACCGAGTTCTTTCAGCCGCTTGCATAAGACGACAGATTGCTCGATGTCCCAGCCTCCCTCTACCCAGTCAGTCGCTGAGATTCGCACAAACAACGGCAGCTGTTCAGGTATGATCGTGCGCAGTCGCTCGGCGACTCGCAAAAGAAAGCGCATGCGGTTCTCCAAACTGCCACCGTATTGATCCGTGCGGCGGTTGCTAGTCGGCGAGAGAAACTGGTGAAGCAGGTAGCCATGAGCGGCATGGATCTCGATCACTTTGAAGCCCGCTGTTAAGGCGCGTTGCGCGGCGGCTTCCCATGCCCGGATGTAATGTTCGATACCCGCTTCGTCCAATGGTATAGGGATGGGGTCTTCCTCGGTGAAGGGTATGGGACTTGGGCCGACAACAGGCCACCCGCCTTCTGCCGCCGTCTTCAAACTGGCCCCTCCTTTCCACGGCACATCGCAGCTCGCTTTGCGTCCGGCGTGAGCGAGTTGGATGCCGGGAGCCGCTCCCTGTGCTTCCAAAAACCTCGCAATGCGCGCTAGAGGTTCGATGTGCTCGTCTTTCCAGATTCCCACGTCACGTGGCGAAATGCGTCCATCGGCGGTGACCGCGGTAGCCTCGACGACGACCAGACCAACTCCGCCCACGGCCCGACTCCCGAGGTGGACCAGGTGAAAATCATTGGCGAAGCCGTCGTCAGCCGAATACATGCACATTGGCGACATCGCGATTCGGTTGCGGAAAGTAAGACCCCGAATTGTCATCGGGGTAAATAGATCCACTTCTGGAACTTCCCGGTCGTGATTGCAGATGGCCCTGCCGGCGCGCATGGTTACTTCGCGAGACGGATTTCTCACGAATCCTGTCGCCGCAGTTATGGGTGATTCTGTACTCATTACATTATGTCAGCTTCAAACATTGTGGAGCTCGATTCGCTTATAGTGTGGCACATTTAGCTTCCTTATCACGTAAAAAAATAGCGTGTGAGGTGAAAGCAGACAGGTGCTGAGAAACAAAGCGAGTCGATCCGATCCATCACCCCGCCGTACCCTTGAATGAGGGTGCCGTAGTCTTTGACGCCTCGATCTCGCTTGATCGCGGACATCACTAAACCGCCGACAAAGCCCATAAGCGTAATCGCCAAGGACATGCCAACAGCCTGCCAGGTGGTGAAAGGCGTCGCCCACCAAAGGGCGGTTCCGAGCAACGTTGCCGTGGCCACCCCGCCGAGGAAACCTTCCCAAGTCTTGTTTGGGCTTACGGTCGGAGCGATCTTATGTTTTCCGAGGAGCTTTCCCCAGATGTATTGCAGCACGTCGCTCGCCTGGACCACCAGGACGAAGTAGAAGAGCAACTTTCCATTATGCCCTTCAAAACCAGGAATCTCCAAGGTCAGAAGCGCCGGGGCGTGGCTGACGCAATAAACACAAATCATTAGCGGTCCGTTCCAAGAAGTGTTCGCAATCTCCGCTCAGAACGCTACGCAACGGAACGAAAAGGAAAGCGTACACTGGAATGAAAATGGCAAAGAGCCCATACCATCCTATGGCAACGAGCCCGCGTTGGATCGGGGTAACTACGAGGAAGAGCCAGAGCAACGTGTCATGATCGCCGCATTTGGTTGGAGTCATGGTAATAAACTCGCGAAGCGCCAGAAACGAAGTCAGTCCGAATAAAATGACCGAACCGATTCCCCCGCTCAGCATGGCAAGGAAAAAGATGGCGACCATCAGCTACCAGGCCCGCGAGCGCGCGTTGAGGTTTGCAATCGTCTCTTGGTATCCGGCGTTGCCGGGCCGGCGTGCAAGCACCCAGCCGATCAGGCTGGCGAGGATAAGAACGCAATGACACCTCCCGACAGCAGACCAGTTTCTTTGTCGAAGATGAGGCTCATCTGAGACGCAGACTTCAGGCTGCAAGGCGCGCGCGATCAAGGAAATCGGCCTTCGTTTCTCCAGATTCGAATCGAATCGGCGAGCCCACTGTGATGCTACCCACCAGCGGGACCGGTAGAATTTCGCCCTTGGGCAGGATGCGATTCAGATTCTCCAGGTAAACGGGAACGAACTGCACCTGCGGCCGGTCTTTTGCCAGATGGAAGAGTCCTCCTTTGAACTTCTGGGGCTCCGGTCCCGGGAATCGACCACCCTCTGGAAAAATGATTAGTGAGTCGCCGGCATCCAGAGCAGCAAGCATTTCTCGCAGGGGATTATTTTCGCTCGTCACCTTGCGGCGTTCGATCAGGAGCGCGCGAAAGACGTCGTCGGCCAGCCAGCGTCTGAGGGCGCTCACGGTCCAGTAATCTTTGGCAGCAACCGGACGGGCTTGAGCAGCCTGAGAACATCGAAGCCGTCGTCATGGACATGAGCGCGACTTTCCAGGCGGCCTCCGAAGCCAAGATGCCTCAGGCCGAAATTGTTCATGACCGCTTCCATGTCGCCAAGAATCTCAACGAAGCCGTCGATAAGGTGCGGCACACTGAGCACCGTAAGCTCCAGGATGAAGGAGAAGAGACCCTGACGGGCAGCAAATTTCTTTTTCTCTTCGCGCCGGAAAACCTCGACGTCGAGCGGCGTGCTCGGCTGCGCGATCTGCTCAATAGGGATCTCAAAGTGGGTCGAGCCTGGATGCTTAAAGAACAGTTTCGCCATTTTTGGGAACGTGCCAACGCACGGACAGCTCTGAGCTTCTTCGTGGAGTGGTATGCCCGAGCGGTGCGCTCTCGGCTCAAGCCAATGATCGTCGCGGCCAAGATGCTTAAGCGTCACCTGCTCAATCTCCTTAACTATCATCATTACATGCTCACCAATGCAACCGCCGAGGGCCTCAACTCACGTATTGGGCTTTCGCTCCTTCCACAACTTCCGAACCCGAATCCTATTTTTCCTCAGCAAACTCGATCTCAGCCCTGCTTAAAATCCCACGGAAAATCCGGAGGAACCCCCGAGATCTTTATGCAAAGCCTGCTGGGCTACAATGGAGAAAGTGACGTTCAAAAGGGACATCATCCGCCAATAGGTCGGCGAGGCGCGGCTCACTGGGTGCACATCGAGGATTTAGCGGCTGTAGCTAGCAACAACGACCCTCGCGCGATGCCTCTCGCTGAATTCATCGAAGAAACGATCACGATGGTCCTTGTGGAAGCGCCAAGCCGCTCCGTAACAATTCCCGCACCAAACGAAGGCGCGTTTTGACGGAATTCAATGACTTGATGGCACAGGTGCCTGCGTAGCAGCGGTTCGTCCGGGACGCCGCTATTCGAGTTCAGGCGACTTTTCTGAACAATCTTTAAATTAAAGATAGGAAGAATCAAAATGGACCATTCAAAAGCAGAAAACAATAAAGCGATTGTACTGGAGGCCTTCGACACTCTGTTTCAATAAGAGAGACTATACGGCAGCGGAGCGCTTCTGGTTGCCCAACTACATTCAGTACAGTGCGCAGGTTAAGCCGGACCGCGACGTCTTCAACTTGATCAAGAGCATCCCGCCCACCCTCAGGTATGAGCCCGGACTAATCGTAGCGGAGGAAGACTTTGTCATCATCCACGGCCGCTTCTCGGGCTGCCGGTCAACTGGATCGCCGCGGATATTACCCGCATGAAAGACGGAATCCTGATTGAGCACTGGGATGTCATTCAGGACGAGGCTACCGAGGAACAGTCCAAGAGCGGAAACCCGATGTTTGGAGACACGTTCCCCGACAGCGCATAACGGCAATGGGACTTGGCCCATACTTCTTGGGCGTGAAGATATAAGCTGCCGATGAGTGACTTGCTGGTGCAGTGTAACAGTGACATCTGACTGGTGTGTGGTATGCATTTCTTCATGCCAGCATTTTTTCAGATTGAGTCCGCCGGAGCGACGTGAGTTGGGACGGATGAGCCGCAGCCAAGGCGACCGGGCCGACGAGGTTCGGAGAGCGCGTATAGACAGCGGACGTTTAACAATCATCAGTCCGCAATCTTTCGAGAAAGCGATTGAAGCTAAGCGACGCGTTGAGAAGCAACTGCTCGCGGCCGATTTTCAGTCCGTATTACAGGTAACCCTGCGCGCAGGTCGTGCGTCAACCATCGGCGAACTCTGTTTCCCGTCAGTGATCGAACCGGAGCGGTCGATCGCTAAGCCAAAATTGAGCAGGACTTTGGGGGATCGGAGGGCGTCACCCAATTGCATTCGCTATTCCACTCGGCGTCGCGTTCGACAACCATCAACGGTAGGCATAAGGAATTAACCTCACATTCGGTCTCGGCTTGCCGAAAAACCGGTCCAGGATGCCCGGCTCCGAGACGCGGAAATCGTTGCCTCGAAAGCCGGTCTTTACTATGATGGGTCGCCGGTGAATGTTGGCGGTCGATCCCGCGCTGACCAGCATGCCAGCCATGTCAGCTTCCACGAGGGTGCGAATCGCATCGCTTGCATGAGAGGCCCCAGTCGTGGACAGGCTCGCCTCAAGGCCGCGCTCGCAGGCGGGGATCCGGAAGGCTGCGGGAGAACAGTTGGGCTGCCAGCATTATCGAAGTGCGGCCAGGCCAGAGTGTCATTTCGACCGGTCCCTACGGCATCGTCGCCACCGAATGTTTTCGGGCGGTGTATTGATGAATCTTCGTCCTATGATGTTTTCGTCCTCAATCATGCTATTCGGTCCACGTCTTCCTGCTGGTGTAATCCTTCATGGGGATACGCGTGTCGTGCTGGTGGTTTCCTTGGCAGCCGAAGTAGCAGTTTTAAAATCCGCATTGCCTAAGAGAATCAGGTCAGACGGACGTGTCTGTAGGACTGGCGATGATAATTGCGCCGGGCGAAATCCTACACGAAGATGCTGAATACGAATAGCCAACGTGGGATTTCTGAGTTCTTGAGAGAGGATGACCGTCGGCTCGGTATCATTTTGTGGCGCGCCTGGACGTAGTGGCTAAGCGTGCGCGGGCGATTCAAACGGCAGCCGCACATTAAATTGTGTGCCATTGGGACCCGTGCTGAAATCGATTTTTCCGTGATGACGTTCGACGACGATCCTGTGACTGATAACCAGGCCGAGTCCCGTGCCTGCGCCGTCCTTGGTTGTGAAGTAGGGCAGCGAAAAGATGTGCGGCCGGACCTCGGGCGGGATTCCACCGCCATTGTCCGCGATCTCAACGAGAAAAAACTCGCCGTCGCGGCGCGTGCGCACCTCGATGCGACCCGTCCTACCGACGGCGTAAATCGCATTGTCGATGAGGTTCGTCCAGACTTGGTTTAACTCGCCGCCGTAAGCGCAGAGACGCGGAAGCGTGCGATCAAAGTCGCGGGTGACAGTGACGTTCCTGAGCTTGTGGCCGAGGATGATCAGGGTGTTTTCGATGCCCTCGTGCACATCGATCTCCTGCCATGGCGCCTGGTCCATGAACGAATACGACTTCACCGCGCGCACCAATTGCGAGATGCGCTCCGTACTGTGTGTGATCGATTTTAACAAGTCGCGTGTGGTGAGGTTCGCTGCGAGCCACTGGATTGCGTTCCCGAGATCCTGCGCCGGCACCGTGCGCTTGACCCTTTCCAGATCGCCCTGATCGACTCGGGCGTTCAGCAAGGCCGGGGCCAGATCCCAAGCATCCGCGATTTCGTGCGAGTCGAGCCAGCGTTCGATCGCTTCCTCGCGGTCGCTTTGTTCTAAGGAATTGAGTTTCGGTTGCGATGTGGCGCAATGCACGGCCTCTTGGGACGTCGCAACCAGCTGATGCCACTGCTCCGCGCTGAGCGTTTCATTAAGCTCGCATGCGTACTTCTGAACCTTCTCTACGCTCTGGCGCAGATCGGCGGCGGCGCGGCGCGCAGCCGTCGCGGGATTGTTAAGTTCGTGGGCAAGCCCGGCCGCCATCGCGCCAAGTTGGACAAGCTTCTCGCGCTCCTGCGTATAGCCTTCCATATTGCGCAATCGCGTCGCCAGCGTCCGCATGATTTCTCTCGCCACTGTAGGTGAGGTGCGTAGCAGATCCCAGAATCCGGCGCGCGGCAGGCGAAAAAGCCGGCAGTCAGCGACCGCCCGAATGAGCACAGAATTCGGGACGCCCAGTAGAACTGGAATCTCGCCAAAGAATTCTCCCGCAACCCGCGTCGCGAGAAAAATTTCCTGTTCGCCGAAGAACTTCGTCACGCGCAACTCGCCTTCCAGCATCACATGGAAGAAGTTCGACGGATCGCCTTCGCGAAGGATTACCTCCCGTTTCGCGAAGCGGACCTCAGTTCCCCTCGAAAGACACTCGCGTTGGGAGTCGTCGAGTTGAGCGAAAAGCGGGACGTCGAAAACCGTCGCGAAGGCTCCTTCAGAAACGGCGGGCGTTTGAGGCAGGGGACGAGACCCGTTTTCTTCGAGCTGCTCCGTCAGCTCCGCCATATACGCGCGGATTGCGGCGATTGTCTCGGACCCTTCGTTTCTTTCAATCCGCCACATGGGCAGTCGCACGATGAATCGCGTCTCGCCGGCTTTCGATTCGACTTCGATCTCGCCGCCATGCCTGTTTCCCACGATGCCTTGGCTTATTGTAAGGCCGAGACCTTTTCCCGAACCGACGCCCTTTGTGGTGAAGAACGGCTCAAAGATGTGCGAAAGATTCTCCGGTGGGATGCCGGGGCCATTGTCGATGATTTCCACAACCGTCTGATTGTCATCGCGTCGGGTTTGGATAGCGATCTCACCTCCGCCATTCACCGCATCCGCTGCGTTATCGAGCAGGTTGACCCATACCTGCGCGAGTTCGCTCGGATAGCCGCGCACGTGGCCGGATTCGCTCGAAAAATTCTGGGAAACGCGAGCGTTCTTGAGCTTGTGATCCAGCACGCCGAGCGCGCTTCGGAGTTGCTCATGCACGTCAATATCCGCGGCCTCCGCGCGCTCCTGTCGCGCGATGGAACGCACGGCTTCCACCAAGCTGGCGATTCGCCCGGTGGACTGTTCTGCGTCGTCAAGCAGCGTTTGAATCTTCAGCCGCAAGGCGATCCACCGCAACGCGTCGCCGAAAGCGTCCTTTGGCAGAAGGTCGCGCAGAGAAACCAGGGCACTCATTTCCAGTCCCGCGCCCACGAGCGTGGGCGCGATTTTCCAGGCGTCCGTCACCCCTCCTTCCCGCAGCCAGGCTGAGAGCACATCCTCCGAATCGCTCTGCTCGATCGAATGATACTGCCTGCCAGCCGAAGGGTTCTTCAAAACTTCGCCCACGACTGCGATCAACCGATCCCAGTGTTCATGCTCAAGCGTGTGGTGCAACCGATGGGCGACCGATTGGATCGTCTGAATTACTTCGCCAAGCTGCACTGCGATGCGCTGTGCGGCGGAGGAGGGATTATTCAATTCATGAGCGAGGCCCGCGGACATTGTTCCGAGCGCCTCCAGCTTTTCTTGCTGTCGCGCTGAACCCTCCATGTTGCGAAGACGCGTCACCATCCCTCGGAAAATCTCACCCGAAACCGCCGGGCAGAGCCGCAACAGCTTCCAAAACGCCTCGTCCGGAAAGACGATCAGCCTACAATCGCATTCGGCGCGTGCGGACGGCACGTGAGGCCTGCCGAGTAAGAGCGGAATTTCGCCGAAAAACGCACCGGATCTGTTGCGAGCGACGACGAGTTCTTGGTCACCGTGTTTCTTCGAGACAACGATCTCTCCCTCGAGAAGAACAAAGAAATGCTCCGCGTGCTGCCCTTCCTGAAAGAGCGTTTCGCCCGCAGGAAGTAGCCATTCTTCCGTCTCCTCGATGCAAACCCTATCCTCATCCTTAAGGTTCGCAAAGAGGGGAACCTGGCGGAGCAGGTTCATCACCGTCTCGCTGTCCGTCATTTGTGCGATGGTAGTCAAAATCGATCCAGGTATTGATGCACAAGCTCGATGGCAATAGAACCCTCGCCCACAGCAGAGGCAATGCGCTTGATCGAACCGTGACGCACGCGGCCGGCTATTTGCTTGCGGGACTGACACACCTCACCGTGAGGACTGATGTCGCCGCGCATCACTCGAATTAGGTGACGGCGGTATTCCTCAGCTGAGTTGGAGGAAGAGCATTTTTGTCCAGTATCTTTCGAGTTCCCGCTCATAGCTCTCAAAGAACGTTACCATGCCTTCCGCTATTTGCAGTCCATACTGGTGCCTGGCCGGTAGCGAGGTTTGGCGCAAGAGCCTTTTCGGGAGTTCCTGGTTTGTCGCATCGCAGAAGACGCCGCCCGCTGCATGCCTTTTCTGGAAGTCATGAGCGAGAGGGGGCTCGGGTTTTACCGGGGCTCGTAAGTGCAGAACCACTGCCATCTCCGTAGATATGCGGCGACAGCAGGCGTTTTCCAATCAAGGAGCGTTTGCGCAGTCGCACCAGCTCTGGAAAGCGAAGCTGCAACACGTGTTGGACATTAAATCAGATCGCCGTAACTCCGTGGCTCTGTGAGAGAACCAAAATCGGGCCTTAGAATCAAACTGCCTTGCCACTGTTCGGGGGGATCGATGCACATAGCGGCCATTTGCGGCGGGGACGGTATTGCGGAGGCCGGGAGTTCGCGCGATGCGCCATCGCCGCACCAAGCAAAGTCGCACAGAACTGTAAAACTCGGGCGACGTGCATTCACGTGCCACTTCGCGAAGTGGAGATGATTTGCCCACTGACCCCGAGTTCTGCCCAGCCGCAAATCGAGCAAATCAGCCTGCTAACATTTGGGAATCCTGTTGTGGAATATTCGCAGTACCTGCTAACTGAAATATTGGCCGTATTGCTAGCTGAGGCTGGCTGCGCTCCAACCTTGCCAATCATGAAAACCTTGTCCAATAAGGCGCCTCACTCCCGACCTGCCAATGTAACCACTGCTGGGTTTGATCTCCGTGCCAACGGTAATCCAATGGTCATTAAGGGTATGAATTATTCCCCTGTGCCCATCGGCGCACTGCCAGGCAACCCTCCTTACGGAGATTATTTGACTCCGGAATACATGAATGTGTGGCTCCCCGATATAGAGAGCATGCGCGCAGCGGGCGTTACCGCGATCAAACTTTACGCCGGTAATCCGGCGCTCAATGCTGGCGCGCCGGGTTCCTCGGGCAATTGGAAGCAGTTCCTTGACACCTGCTACAACGCAGGCACGAATCCCGTTTACGTGGTGATGTTGTCGTATGTTCAGGGGGATGTGATTGCGGCTGGCGGGGCCTCCTACGACCAGTATCTCAGCGACTATGAAAACCTCGTAAGCAGCACCGTAAATCATCCGGCCATTCTCGGTTATTGCGTGGGCAACGAGATTTTTGGCGGCGATGTGACATCGAACCCACAGTTCTGGATAAACTTTGGCGCGCTGCTCAATCGTGCGAAGCAGGCGGGTCAATCCCAGGGGGCCACGGCGTTCCTAATGACCGCCACCAACGACAATTACACCCCCACCGATGCATGGCCAGCTATCAAGCAGGGTGAGTCCTCGGGGCAGCTGAACAATCTCGATGCCTGGGGAATTAACATCTATCGCGGACCGCTTTTCGGCGGTGCCGGCAACTCAGCATTCGTGCAATACAAAGATCTGATGACCAGTCTTAATAAGACGAGGCCCCTAATTTTGGGTGAATGGGGAACGCCACACTCCACCCGCGCCATCCCCGTTTACGGTAACGACGGTAGTGGAGGGCCGCCCATTAATCTGGACACTATTCCTCAGGGTCAGATGGGACAGGGGGAACCATTCTTTGATGCGATGCCGACCTCGGAATTCCTGGCGACTCAGTGGCAGACTATTAAGGTCAATGTCGGCGCGGGACAAGTCTGCGTGGGTGGGTTCATTTTCGAGTGGTGTGATGAATACTGGAAAGGAGCCGATGCTAATACGCAGCTCGGCGGTCCCAGCCAGGGCTTTTCGGGAGGGGCGTTTGCGGGCGGCTACTGGGACGAAGCGTGGTTCGGTATCAGCAGCGCAGTCGATCAGTCCTCGTATGGATCAGGGCAGCAGAATATCAGCAGGACGCCCTTTGCGGCGTATGCTGCTGTGCAGGCCTTCTACACTTGAACGGCGCAGATGGGCAGCCCGCTTTACGGCCAACCCGTGCTCGGTGCGCCGATCGCCCGCAATTAACATCGAAATGACGCTGCGACCATGAAGGGAAAGCGGCGCTGCACGGCGCGATTTGAAGCCAGACGTGGCTTCTCCATGGTGTGGTTGAGTAACTCCACTCGCTGGCATGGTCGCTTTTGGTTGCTCTAAACCGTAGAAATCGTTTTTCTGTCTCGGGAAGGTCCACATAGCGGACAAGGGGGTTTCAAGGATTTCCACGGGGATGCCTCAAGTAATCCGCCAGCCACATGCGTAAGACCTGCGTCACGAAGACGTCTGGGCCAGCCCCTGCTCGGCGAGCGTAAGCCCGCGCCTCAAGTAATCCGCATTGGTGTGAGAGGGGTTGGAAATGGTCGGCTTTTAATTGCCCGGTTTGATTTTCTTACCGAGACTGCGGTTCCTTCAGGCGAGCAGACGCGACGCGGGCATTTTGTTGAGCAGAAGCGCCCCCACGGCACCTTTTTCCAGAATCGCTGGCGGCAATGTTCGCAGTGTGAGAATACGCATCGACTTTGTTTTCTGTCGGCTTTGTCCCGATAGACTTCGCGCCATATGTTTTTAGCTATTCATTTTTGGCCTTCTGTTGCGCAGTGGAGTGTCCCTTACCTTCCTACTCGCCTCCGAGCCATCCTGCGTGATAGGGTTACGCAAGGCGAGGCCTTACCGGCGGCGTATCTGACGGCTTCTCGCTTCTTCATAGGCATAAGCAACGCGTCTCGGAGCGCCTTTCGCTCGGAATATCGCTTCGAGATCGTCCTGAATCCATTGCTTACGTTCCTCGGGTGTCAGGCCGAATGGGATGCGGACACGCTGCGCTTCAGTCGGTGTATAGGGCAGCCCGGGCACAAGGACGCCGGGTGGCGGCGGGTTATTGTCTCGGTCTTACTGCTCCGTCGATTCCGGTTGTTTGGAGCGCATGTCTTGCTCTGTCTCCGCCCGGTTGTCCATACATCCTGTAACGAGACCTTATCTCGCTTTCCCTCGGAGAAATGAGGGATTTTTCGCGATTCCTCGTTTCACTTAGTATGAAGACGACCTTGTTCTGCATTGTCTTTCTCCTCCTCATTGCGGTGAGGTTTGGGGCAAGCCCCTCACAAGGTGCCCCTCCTCGCATCGTGGTTTCGTCGGAAAGTCCTTTCCCTGCCTCTCCCAAGCCGCGGATGCGGGGCGAGCAGATCTCTACTGAGCTTGTCACAGCCCTGGTAAACAATTTTGCCAGAACCATCCACCGCATAGATGAGGGTTTGGCCTTCGTAGGTATGCCCGTTAGGTCGCTGCTTTCCAAGGGCGGGATGCAAGCGTCCGATCGGCAACCGCAAATTGCTACCGCAGAGAAAAAGCTCGCGTTTGGTTCCAGAAGCGAGCCTTAGGCCAGAATGTTGATACGTGCCCGCTTGGGTGTGACCAAAATCAATTGGTGCTTCAATAACTTGGACTAGCATAATGTCATTTGTTAAGAACTCGAGAGTAGCACTACTGGCCGATTGGGTAGCGAGTACCGTTCCGGACGATGGTATCCGCACGGTCATCATCCCTGACTGTAGTTTCCGTGCGGCGCGGCTTTGTTGCAAAATATACGAAACTCCGTTGGACATAGAACCCCGCGCGTTCCAGTGGCTTCGAAGGCTCGTTCAACGAGCCGACGCTCTTGACTCATTGGGAAGTTGGAGAACTCGAGGGCCTGCGAGTGCGGGATGCGGGCACTTCACCGGGTCTCCTAGCTGGCACAATACCATCTCCGCCTACGAAAGAGCGCTCGAGTCTCCGCGAACAGCTTCATCGCACGAGCCCGCTCGCTCTTGATCGCTGACGTCGTCGCGCGAGTCAAAGACGTGGTGGAGATTCCCTCTCCAGTTCCGTTCGCCGGTGTGAAAGTCGAGAGGGTCCGCGTTTCCCGCTATCGCAGCACGTTCGACTTAACTGCCTTGCTGGAAGCCGAGAAGAGCTTCCCACCCAGCAGCTCAAAATCTTCCTTCTTGCTTCGATGGTCGGGTTGCGCCGCCATGAGATCGATCTGTTGCCCTGGGCTGCTTTTCGCTGGGACGAAGAAGTGATCCGGATTCAGGCGACCGAACACTTTCGCCGAAGTCTCATGAGTCGGAAAGCGACATCCCGATTGATCGAGAGCTGCTCGCAATATTCAGAGGCTCCTACCCCCGCAGCGGAGGTGAGTTCGTGATCGAAAGCGATTGTGAACCGAACGTGAACTTGCCATACGGTCAATATCGCTGCCACCGCGAGATCATAGAGCTGATCAGCTGGCTCCGTTCCAAAGGTGTCGCTTTCAAGGACGCCGCTTCACGCGTTGCGAAAAGAATACGGTTCTTGGGTCAACCAGCATTTCGGCTTGGTTGCCGCCAGCGAGGCGCTCCGTCATGCAGACATCAAGACGACGTTCAACCATTATATTGAAAACAAAAAGCGCTCGGTCATCGGTTTTAGCCACCTTCTGAAAGGCGAGCGCACCATCATCCCGATGGATACCAACGCGCAGGGTGCGGCCTGACATTCGCGCCAAAAGCCTGCTTGCCACTTTTGAGGTAGTGCAAGTCAAGCGCGAGCAAAAATCGGCGCTCGTCTAAACGTATCCTAGGTGGGCTTCCGGCTTCACACGCTTCGCGGTGCGTTCAGGCCGTTGATGGCGTTGAACGGCGTTCACGCTGCGTCCCGTTCGTTTACAACGCGTAGTCTCCCCAGTATCGCTCAATCCGCAGCTGACGAATTAACCGCGAGCACTCTTCCAGGTTATCTGCGATCGCATGATAACGTCCTACCAGATCCAACATCCTTAAAGGTTCAGTCACTTTGTGCACATCTAAAATTGCGCTCTGGCGGATCTCCTGGACCGTTTCATCCATGGCATTCACGGCCCCGTGCAGGGTTGGAAACTCACGCCGGCAATCGCCCCGCCGAAAGCATTCAGAAAAAGTGTCTAACATCTGGTGAAACTCGCTGTCCAGGCGCTCGAGCTTTGGCCGCAGCATTGGGTCGGCAGCCTGTGGCAGGTTCTTTCGATAAGAAACGAGATGTCCGACCCGAGGCACCAAGGCTTGTAGCTGGCGTAGCAAAGCGCCGATACCAGCCTTCTCTTTCTTTGAATACCCGTGCATCCGAATCCGGTGAATCACTTGTTGAGCCTCCACCGACCGAATGGCTAACCGGGCCTTAACGCTTTCCTGATGCGGATCTTCCCGTAGCAGCGCTTTGATGCCTGCGAAAAGATCCAGTAGATTGTCTCGGAGCAGTCCTTGGGGCAAAACCGGCCAGATCAATCTACTCACCAAAGCCCCAATAAACATTCCCACCATCAAACCGATAAACGAGTCGATGATGGTCTGTGAGTCGACCGGTTGTTGCGGATTTAGTCCCACAAAGACGCTGATGCTCAAATAAGCAAGTAGGATCCAGAAATTGATCCCAGCGGTCCGGGCGGTCAGGAATCCTAGGCCAAAGAGAATAACAAACAGCGTCAGATTCATGACGAGATAATTCGCGAGAAACGGTGTGATCAGCAAGAGCACGATGATGCATCCAATGAGAACCAGAGAACCGAAAAACGAATTTTGAAAGATCCCCTTATCACCAGTGCCTCCCGCCCGGACAAATGGTCGCGTTAGTACGGTCTGGATCCAAGCCATAAGCGGAAGTGCATTCGGCCCGGGAGGATGAATCCACAGCAGCAGCGTTATCGCGATAACGCCGACCAAGCCGCTTTTAATACCAACCTTTACCCAGAACCAGTCGATGCTGGGCGAGAGATCCCAATGGGCTTTGCGTTCTGGCAACGGCTGACCGAAGGGCGGCAGCCCTTCGGTCAAGTTCCGGATGTTGATTAATTCATCCCGAAGTGAACGCAGTGCGGCGAAATGGGTGCCGAAGACGATAGCCTTCTCAAGCGGTTGGGTAGCGAAGAACCCCTGGTCACGAAGTTCCTCGATCTTTTTCATCAAGACCGCAAAGACACCCTGCAAGGAACCAGGTGGCAGTTTTTCACCGGGACGATGCGGCGCGGACAAAATGTTAATTTCCTTCGAAATAGCCTTGCTTAGCAACGCAAGTTCGGCCTGCAGGCGTTCGACAATAGCGGCATCAATTCGGTGCCAATGGGTTAGTAGAAGTGCACCTTGAAACAGGCTGATCAGCGAGACCAGGAAAGCATTGTAATTGGAGAGCCGAGCAGCGAAAGAGGGGCTCTCCATTGATCCGGCTTGCAGCAGATTCCTGAGAACCGATAGTCGCGCCGGAAATGTCTGCCGGATTTCTTCCAGATTGGCGGACGATTCGGCCCCCAGCGCGTATGCTTCGGTTTGAATGGACACCAGTTCGCCAATCGTCTCGAGGCTTTCGCGGCTGACCGCGACGAATTCTTCGCGGGCGGAACGAGGCCACAAGATCGTTGATACGAGAAGCGCGACCATTGCTCCCAGAAGAATCTCCTCCGTCCGATCTATACCGACCTGCCAAACCTGATCAGGAGCAGTGATTCCATTCGTGACGACACTTAGCGTTGTTAGCCCAAGCAAATAGTAGGCATACGGGACTTGGCGCGCCCCGAACTGGCCATATTTGTAACTTGTGATCGCCAGCACTAAAAAAAACACCGGCAGAAAGATCGTGGGCGTGGAAGTATAATTGCCGACCAGCCAAACACCAACGGCTGCGCCGCCGATGGTTCCGAGCACTCTCATAATCGCTCTAACTGCAATCGAACCGACATACTGAGCATTCATCAGGACCAGGACCGTCAAAATAGCCCAATTATCGTGGGGTAATCGCAGAACTTCCGTCGCGTACAAAGCCAGAATACCGGCCAACCCCAATTTGATCCCTTGCCTCACCCGCAGGTCCCGAAGCACTCCTGCAAGTGGCCAGTGCCACTTCCGGTCTGACGAAAGGACACGGTTTTTGACAGCCGTACTCACAGTTGCGTTATTTGCCGAGTTGCACGAGGTCAAGGAGGGTGGAGTAGTTGAGCTGAGAAACTATTTACACCGAAGGCTTTTGGCCTGCTTTGCCGTGGCAAATGTTGGCGTATGCCGCGAAAGCGGAGAGACCACAATCGAATTGTCAGTTCGTCGCTTTGAGTTGAGAAAACGCACAAAAGATTTGCCGGCGGGTTAGGTAGCTGGCTGATAGCCAAAGCTGATGAAACACGGGCGGTCGGTAACGCAACGCCGCGGAAAGTACTCACACAAGAAAGTACGGGTAGCTTGCCTCTATCAACTCCATTTCGCGGAGTAAATGCGGCCAGTGCCGTCAAGAGAAAGGCCAAAGAACCAGCAAACATTATCAGGCAGACGCGGAATATTTTCATGTTCCGCGTCTGCAGGTTCTTGCGCAAAGACGACGTCCCCGCATTCCTTTGTCCGCTTCAAAATTTGGGGAAAACGGTTCCAATACCCTACCGCTCTGGTTACCCGCCGCCCCAGATGTCCTCCAGGAACCGGTCCTTCGACCGCAGGTCGGCGAGCCAGGACTGCGCGTCTTCCGCGGAGCCGCCGGTGCGGTTGCGGTAGATGTCGGCAAGGGCGCCCCGCACTCCCGGCGCCATGGTGTTGGCGTTGCCGCACACGAGGATCGTCGCCCGCTTCTGAATCAGATCCCAGACTTCGTCCTGGTGGGCCCGCATCTCGTGCTGGACATACCTGCGCCCGTCCACGGACTGGCGGGAAAACACGGTGTGCAGGCGCACCACCCCGCGTTTCTCGAAATCGCGCAACTCGTCTTCGTAAATGTAGTCCTGCGGGTAGCGGCAGCCGAAGAACAGCACCGAGGGTCCGACCGCCACCCCCCGACCCAGCGTCGCGGCCCGCTCTTGCAGGAAACCGCGGAACGGCGCTAGGCCGGTTCCGGCACCGACCATGATCATGGGTACGGTCGGGTCCTCGGGCTGGCGGAAGGGAATAGTGGGCTCGCGTACGAACACGAACAACGTGCTATTTGCCGTCATGGAAGCCAGGTAGTTGGAGCAGATCCCCTGGAAGACGCCGTCGCCGGCGCGCGCGGGGGCGCACAGAACCCCCACAGTGATGCTGCAGACCTCCGGCGCGACCAATGCCGAGGAGGAGATGGAGTAGTAGCGGGGCCGCAGCGGCGGCAAAAGGTCAAGGTAGACCTCGAACGGTACCCGACAGGCGGGGAACTGATAGAGCAAGTCCAGAGCGGATCGATAGGGCTCCGCCACCCGCTGCCGGTAGCGGGCTTGCGACCCGTCGTCATCCTTGGCCAGGGCCTCCAGCGCGGCCCGTTGTTCGGCATTGTCGTTGTAGAGGGCCAGCACTTCGATATCTTCGCGGCTGGCGACGTCCTGAAGCTCGACGCAGCTGCCGAGCACGCCGAGCAGCGGCGCCGGCTCGTCGATGGGCAGGTGGGTGTGTTTGCCGCTCTTGGGGATGATCGTGAGGTACATGCCTGCATCGAGGGCGAACCGGCGCATGACCCGCCGGATGACATCGACGTCGTTGCGGGGCAGCACGCCGAGGTGGTCCCCGGCGCGGTAGGTCGTTCCTGGCGGGAGCGTCACCTCGATGTGGCGGATGGACCGGGCCCACTCGCCCTTGTCGCTCGGCCGCTCCAACTCGCGGTTCTCTCGCACCCGGGCCGGGTGGGCCTTGTACGAGAGGATGACCGGATTGGTCAGCTGTCGGTTGACGATCGAGATCGACAGGCGCGGGGCGGTGGAGGCAGGTTCGGCCGCGCTCGATGGTAAGTTGAGCGCCGCCGCGACGTCCCTCCACAGCCCGTCGTGCCAGGCCCGGTACTGCCCGTCGAAGTCAGCCTCGGCATCTCCCGCGCCTCGCGCATGTATACGGCGGGCCCCGTGCTCCTCCAGTTCGGTGTCGAGCAGCTTCGGCACGGCCTGGTAGGTCGCTGCCCATTGGGTATCGCCGCAGCCGAAGACCGCATAGGATGCCCCTGCACAGGCGTCCTTGGGCGTTTTCGGATCGCGCAACCAGCGGCAGAACGCGACCCCGTTCTCGGGCGGCGTGCCGTTGTAGGACGAGCACACAAGCAGGATCGCGCCGTCGGCGGGCACATCGTCGATGTGGTCGTCGAGCGGGCCCAAGATCACCGCGAATCCGCGCTCAGTGCCCTCACTGGCGAGCTTGTTCGCGATTGCCTCGGCCGTGCCGAGGTTCGACCCGAACAGGACGCGCAACGGTGTGCCGTGTTGGGCCGTCGCGGGCACCGGGGGGACCGCCGGATCGGCTTTCGCCCAGGCGGCGCGAGCAGCTGTGGGCGCTACGCCCCTGCGGGGCAGCGTGCGGCCCTCGCGGGGCCGGACCTGGATGCGAAACTCGTCGGGCTTGACGGTGAGGGTCTGCTTCGTCTTGAGCTGGTAGTTCAGATGGTCGACGAGCTCGAAGCGCTTCAGGAGCATACCGAGAACCAGGGTGGCCTCTTGCAACGCGAACTGCCGGCCGATGCACGCACGCTGCCCGGTGCCGAAAGGCTTGTACGCGTTCGGCGGCAGCGCGGTCTTGTGCTGTGGGGATAGATGGTCGGGATTGAACTGCTCGACGTCGGCACCCCAGACGCCCTGATGGCGGTGAAGCATCGGTATGAGCACCGTGAGCCCGATGCCCGCCGGGACCGCATAGCGACCGCCGATGACGGTGTCGGTGCGCGGCGTGCGGGTGAACAGCGGGGCCGTCGGCCACAGCCGCAGCGACTCCTCGAGGATCTGGAGGACATAGGTCAGCCGGTGCACCTGCTCGTAGCTGGGCGAGGCGCTGTCACCGAACACCTCGTCGATTTCGGTGCGGGCGCGCTTGGCGTAATCGGGATTCTTGACCAGGTAGTAGATGGCGAAGGAGATTAGGCCGCTGGTGGTCTCGTGCCCCGCGATCAGGAAGGTCAGGCACTGGGAGATGATGTTGTCGTCAGGCAGTCCCTTGCCGCTTTGGGGGTCGACGCCGGTGAGCATCCGGCCGAGCAGGTCGCTGTTGTCAGCTGCGCCGCCCTGGCGGCGTTCGGAGATGAGCTTGCCGACAAGGTCCTTCATAAACGTTTGGTCGTCGTCTAGCTGCCGCTGCTCGCGGATCCGTAACCGATTTAGAGCGGGCAGGCGACGGGCGCGAGCCTGCGCAGTGAGCAGAGAGCGGACCATAGCCTCGACGAACGGGTGGGGGGTGTCCCGGTAGAAGGAGTTGAATCGGTAGTCGAACCCGCATAGCGCGATCGTGTCCAGGGTGAGTGCCGTCATGCTGGCCGGCACATCGACCTCGTCGCCCGGGTTGAGCCGGGTCCACTTGTCCGTCAGCTGATTGGCGATGTCGAGCATCCTCGGGATGTAGTCCCGCATCGCCTGCAGGCTGAAGGGCGCCATCAGGATGTTGTGCGCCCGCTGCCACAAAGGGTCGGTGGTCTCGGAGGTGAACAAACCCCGGCCGGCCAGGCTCTGACTGAGGACCGCGAGCCCTGCGCTGATCTTTTTGTCGAACCGGGCGTCGTCGCAGATCTCGTTGACCAGATCCGGATCGGAGATCATGAGTCGGGTGCCGGCCGGCACGCTGACCTTGTAGATGGGGCCATACTGGCGGGCCATCTGGACCAAGCCCTCGACCGGGCTGTGGCTGTCGATGTCGAAGACGTTGCCGAGGAAGGGCACTCCGCGCGGGCCGGGGATCTCGTCGACGTCGATCGGCGCAGCCATGGATCACACTCGATGCGGCTCGTTGGTACTTCGCATCGCCGATCCTGTCGAGCCAGTGGGACCACCAGATTTCCGGGCGCGGGCGTACTCGAACGCCAACTCGGCTTGCGGTGGTGGGAGGGTCGCGTGAAACGAGGGCGGCTGCCTTGTTCGTTTACGCGTCATCTTGAATTGACACCGTCCCCCCTGATCGCGAAGATCGCTTTGTGACGACCGCAAGCGCTTCGCGCGCCGGGCTCCTGACCGTTTTCGCCATTTTCGCCGTCGACTGATAGGAAATCGCTTTTGGCACTCCGGGGCGTTGGGCGCGGAGCCTGAAGCTGAAAGCGTGCGCTTCCATGGGCGCAGAGTGACAAAAGTGGGCCCGGAAGTCAAACACGGGAAAGGGTCGTCGAGCCACGAATCGAGGGTCGTTTCGCCCGGCGGGTCGGTGCCGGGAATGCACGCACCCCCCCTCTCGCCAGAGCCGAGCCGCATCGGCGACAAGCGACGCCGAAGAAGTCCGTCGCCTTCGGCGCTTCAATCTCGAACTCGTCGCCAAGATCCGCCAGACTCGCTCCGAACTCGGAAGCGACAAGCCCGCGTCGCCGAGATCCTTGACACCGCGCTCGAAGCTTACTTCAAAGCAATGCCGCCTCTCGAGTGATCGAGGAACGACCAAGCGAGAAACTCGATGAGGTCAATGAACCTATTAGGTAGGGTCCCAATATAGCACATCGGTGGGCCAGGATTTCGGTTCCCGCATGGCCTTAAGTTTGTCGATCTCTGTCTTCTTTTGTTTCCGCTCATCAGGCGTCAGGTCATCGTGTTTCATGGCGGAATGACTTTATCCCTGATGTCGTCGAGTTCTTCATTCCAGCCATTGCAGTCGTCCCACCACTCTTGACGCGCCCGCTCGAATTGCGACTGGCTGAGCGAGGAGCGCCTGGCGTAGATCTCGCGGGCTTTGCGGATCATGTCAGCTTTCCGCGCCGCGTATTGCGACACGTAAGTCTGAATTTCTTCAATGTCCGGGTGGACTGCTTTGGCAGCGACGGGCGTTGGTGGTGCGGCTTTCGCCGACTGAATGAGCCAGATCTCTTTTCCGGCTGGATGAACCCAGACTGACATGGAGGGCCACCCTGCGGAAGGCTTCGAAAGCCACTCTCTGAATTTGAATCCTTGCTTAGTCAAAGTTTCCGGAGTTACATCGGCGCTATTCATCACCGAATAGTGAAGGTCAGGGCGCTTGTCTCTATCCGCTTCCTTTTTGAAGTGCTGAGCGAAAGTGTGGCCGTAAGTGAGGGTCATGAAGGTAATTACTACGACGTCCTCGCCCGGTTTCAGGCGCTTCGAGTAGCGCAAGGCCTTTTGCGGGTCCGATGCCAAATCGCGTAGGAAGTCGTCGCGCTTCACTTGGTCGCGTGTTAACCCATTTCCCATAATTACCTCTCTCGTTGTACCAATGTAGTACTGGTTGAAAGCTGGATCACATCCTTTCGCCAGCAACTTGAGACTAACATGAGATTCGGCGTTTCACAATCGCCCGTTGCGGAAACGGCCATAAGATTATCTAGAAGGCACCGGGCGTCGATGCACACTCGCCGTTGAGCCTGCGCTGTGGAGCATTCCAGCTGCCTCCGCTTCGGCAATCACTCTGGCGGAATCCCCATAATGACTGGCCCAGTCATGAACGGGCCCATCTAAGGCCAAGCCGCTGGAGGTAGCCCTGATCGTGCAGCAATTGCTAAGTCCCTCAAGTAAGCGTTCACATGCCGGGATGCGAAAGCCGAACCCGGGCAGGATCTGACGAAGCCGATTAATGCCCTCCCAGATGTCGAGTGCTCTCGGGACAACTTGCAGTTTCTCAAGCCCACTTCACCAAGCTCGGTGAGAAATGTCTTCCCGCTTTTCTGAGTCGCGATCGCGTCATGAGGCAGGAAGTGTTTGCCGTAGAGATACCCTTTCGCCAACAGGTGGGCCACGCGTTGAACCGGCGTAAAATCAAGATCGCTATCGCAATCGATCACGCGAATCTCGGCGCCGACGATCTGGAAATAGATCACCACTGTGTTGAGTGGACTGCCTAAAGGGTGTCATGAACTCTTTGTAAGAAATAAGGCTGTACATAATATTCATAACCAAGCATTAAGCTTGGGAAGGCACATAAAACACGAGGCAGCCGAACCAATTACCCGAGCGATTTGAGCGATGAGGAATGGGCATTTTGCGCTCGGTATCTGACGCTGATGAGGGAGGATGCACCACCACGGGACTATCCGCTGCGGGCGACCTTCAATGCTTTACGCTACATGGTGCGGGCAGGTTGTCCCTGGAGGATGATGCCCCACGATCTGCCCCCTTGGTATAGCGTCCAGCAACAAGCCCAACGCTGGATGAGGGCGGGCTGCTTTGAAGCCATGGCCCAGGATCTGCGCAAGGTGCTGCGGTTGCTTGCCGGCAGGCACACGGAACCTTCGGCGGTGATCCTTGATGGACGAACCCTTCAGTCCACCCCGGAGAGCGGAGCTCGCGCTGGTTACGACGGCCATAAGCGCAAAAAGGGTTCCAAGGTTCATGCCGCAGTCGATACTCTGGGTCATCTGTTGGCCTTGAAAGTCACGGCAGCTAACGAGCAGGAGCGCGCCCAAGTCGCCGACCTGGTCGAAGAGGTGCAGCAGGCTACCGGCGAGAACGTCGAAGTCGCTTTTGTCGATCAAGGCTACACTGGAGAAGAACCCGCCGAGCAAGCAGCCAAGCGGGGCATTCGTCTGATCGTAGTCAAACTCGAAGAAGCCAAGAAGGGGTTTGTCCTTTTGCCCAGGCGATGGGTGGTTGAGCGTTCCTTCGCTTGGGCCGTCCGCTTCCGCCGGCTCGCCAAAGACTATGAGCGGCTTCCCTCCTCGTTGGCAGGTCTGCACTGGCTCGCGTTCCTTATCCTCATGCTTAACTCCATCTTCCATCAAAGTTCATGACACCCTCTAGATCCCACTTAGCTCGAGCGAAGAGAGCGCACTAATCGTGACGTAGTATCCGTCCGGATCCCGCAGCGAGAACTCCTCTGTTCGAGTATTCGGGTTCGCGTGCGGCTCCTCTTCGAGCCGGGCGACGAGAGCGCGTGCCCTTTTCAGCGACATATCGAAATCGTCGACGCGGAAGAACAAGAGGAGCCCGTTGCCAGGTGTCGCCCCGTCCGGGCTCATCAACGACGGATGCTCGTGCGCGCCCCACTGGTGGAGGCAGAGCAAGACAGTTCCATCCGAATCGAGGATCTGACCAAAGTCGGCATGGCCCGGTCGTGTCTCGGGCTGGCCGAAGAGCGACTGGTACCATTTGAAGCTACTCGGCACATCGCTTACGCCGATGATCGTCCAGGTGCGTTTCATGACAACTCTCCCGTCGGCCTAACGACCCAAACTGAGCGACCGGCGAAGCGGAATGTAAATTCGGAATACATCTGTTGCGTCAATCCGCTGGAGTACACCCAAGCGAAGCGGGGAGGCTGACAAACTTGAAATCGAATAGAATTAGCCAATTCGCTCCAGTGCCTGGTTAAATGCCATTATCGTTTGACACGTTGTCTGAGGTGCGGTCCACGAACACTGTCTCGGCGCCAAGCTCTTCAAAGCACAAGTTCACGGTCCGCCCGATAGCACGCGTCCGGTGGAGTGTCCTCGCGGGGATGGTGACACTCTCCCAAGGGTGGAAACGGAGTTCTCGTTCGTTCGCCAAGTCGATGGCCAGGCAACCTTCCACAACAATGAACAATTCATCCGATTTTGGGTGATAATGCCAAACGTAATCGCCGTCGAAAACCGCCAGTCTCAGGCAGCTGCCGTTTACGCGATTGATGACCATATTACGGTACGACTCAGCGGTCTTTGCTCCTTCTTCCCTTAAGTTGACCTTAAGCGGGGGTATCGCACCAGGTCGTTCAAGTAAGCATCAGAGGAAACATCCATAGCATTTACGACCCAAACTGAACGACCGACGAGGCGGACTATAAAGACGGAATGCGGCTGTTAGACCCCCCGCCCGAGTCGGTTTGCTCCAGTGCCTGGTTAGGCGAGGGATGGGCGCTATTGGCCCACGAATGTCGGAGGACGTTTCTCAAGGAAGGCAGCAACTCCCTCTTGAGCGTCAAGGGTTGGAACGATGCGCGCGAAAGCTGATTCCTCAATGGCAAGGCCATCGTCAATCGACGCATCCATGCCGCGATGGATCGCCGCGAGTGCGGCCGCGAGCGTCAGTGGAGGTTTGGCGGCGAGCTCGTTCGCCAGCTCCATTGCCTCTTTGAGAAGATCGGCGTCCGCCACGACACGGTTAATCAAGCCGAGGCGGGCGGCCTCATCTGAAGTGAACACGCGCCCGGTCAAGATCAATTCAATCGCCGCCTTCCGCCCGACATTGCGCGGCAAGCGCTGTGTACCGCCAAAGGTCGGGATTATCCCGATATTGATTTCGGCCTTAGAGAAGGTAGCGGTCTCCGCCGCAAGCGCGATGTGAGTGGCTTCCGTCAGTTCGCAACCCGCGCCGAACGCAATTCCATTTACTGCGGCGATAATCGGCTTGGGGTAGGATTCCACGCGCCGGGTAAGTTGGTGGCCTGGGCGCATGAAATGCATAACGGCATCCGCTGGTCCGGCACGCATGTGTTTCTGAAACGCCGCGATGTCGGCTCCAGCGCTGAACGCTCGTCCGGCGCCCGTTATCACGATGACGCGAACAGACGAGTCGAGCTCGATGCTGTCCAACATTTTCATCATGCGAGTGACTAGCTCATTGCTGAGCGCGTTGAGCTTGTCGGGTCGGTTCAGCGTTAAGATCGCGACTGCGCCACGATTTTCACGCAGGAGAACGGAGGACGATTGTTGCTCGCTCATGCCCATGCTTCCATTGTGTCGCTTCGCGTCATAGGACCGTCAAACACATTTCGTGGCACCGAATGTGGCCGGCCCCGCGTTCATTTTTCCGACCAAGCCCATCAGGGGTTCCGACAGCAGGTGGACCAAAACAACGTTAAGCCAATGCGGAATCGTTTCTACTTGACGCCGAATCGAGCGAGTCTTTCACTAAAATGTTGCCCAGAGATTGCGAAGACATTGATCCTCTTGTGCCCGGCGACGTTTGGAAAGACGAGACGGCAGCGGTTTCCGAACTACCCCTGCCTGACCAACCTGGTGTTGGTGGCCGAGATCGCGGGCCGCAAGCGCCTTGGCTCCAGCCGACGCAAGACGTCGGACAATCGCCTCTCCGGTTCCCTTGTGCTCCTTGCCCTTGGCCACGCAGTAGATGTGCGGCTCGTGCAAAGAGTAAATCTTATCGGTATCCTGCGGCTTTTGGGCCAGGACCCGGCGGTAAAGGCTGAAATTCTCTCTTTGTTCTTCTCGGAGGGCTGCGGGCAGCTTTCGCTCCAGCTCGCGGATTAAGGCTCCCGCGATGGGGCGCAGCCTTCTGTGGCCTCGGCGTGCTGCCTTTCGCTTGCGCGGATTTATCATCGAATCGGGTCCACCGCCGCCGTTCAAATCAGTCGTAGCCTGCAGACCCCCCGAAATCTCCCGCTCTCCATGCCCGCCTCAAGCTCGCCTGCGAGCGCGCGCGCGGATGCCGTCATTTCCGCTCATCCCCTGCGGCATACGGCCGCCACGCTCCTTCTCAAACGAGCGCGGAGCCAACCTGCGCGACATGGAGGCGCTCCTGGGCCATAAGAGTATCGCAACAACCGCTCGCTAGACGATTTCGAGCGGCTGCGCACGGTCGTGGGAAACCTCCGGCTGCACTCCTAAGCTCTTTTTCTTTCCCATGAGCAAAGTTCGACCAAAAGGGGAAAAAGTCGGGGAGATCGCCGTCAAGGCGGTCGTAGTGTGGAATACGCGTCGTGGAATGTGGACAAAATCTCACTCCGAAGCTTTGACGGTTTCAAGCGTGAAGGTGAGACTCTGAGTATCTAGCTAGGACAGAGGAGGAGATATCCATGTCGCACCATTACTCCGGTCCCAACTGGGGGTTCCCACACGGAGACGCCCGCCTGGACCTAACCGATCTGTATGCCTTCCCGAAGCCGGGGGACGCGGGCAAGTCGATCCTGATCATGAACGTGCACCCATCCGTCCGTGATTATCTCGACGGCGAGAACCCGCTAGGGCCTACGACCGCCGAGCCCTTCGCCACCGAGGCGCTCTATGAGCTCAAGATTGACACGGACGAAAATGCCGTCGCCGATATCGCGTACCGCGTGCGCTTCTCGTCCTCCGAGGGCGGGACGCAGATCGCGACGCTGCGCCGCGTTGAAGGCGCGCAGGCCGCCGGGA
Organism: uncultured Verrucomicrobiae bacterium; assembly: GCA_963816855.1. Lineage (GTDB taxonomy): Bacteria > Verrucomicrobiota > Verrucomicrobiia > Chthoniobacterales > Terrimicrobiaceae > DASTFP01. The sequence goes on from CAWFMA010000022.1 coordinate 104,825, forward strand.
CGGGCGACGGCGGGCAGGCTATCGTTGAGGGGGCGCCGGTCTCGGCCGGTCGGGAGGCGCAGGTGACCCAGGCCGGCGATTACCGCTTCTTCGCGGGCTGGCGCAGCGATCCCTTTTTCTTCGACAGGCGGGGCGCCTTGAACAACCTGCAGTTCACCGGCGACGATTACTTCGCCGACCAAGACGTGTGCAGCATCGTGTTGGAAGTGCCTAACTCTGCCCTGGGGCTTAAGGAGGTTGGCCTTTGGCACCGCACGCTGGTCCCGGCGCACGGCCCGGGCGGGGACTGGGTCCAGGCGGAGCGTGGCGCCCGGCCCCTGCAGCTCTTCCTCGTCGTCGGTCTTACCGGCGCGGAGAGAGATGCCTACCTCACCGGGGAGCCTGCGGATGATGTCCGTTTCGTCGCCCCCTTCGCGCACGCGCTGGAGCACACGGGTGGGTATACGCCGGAAGAAGCAAGGCGGGTGGCAGGGACAATGCTGCCGGAGATCCTGTCCTATGACCCCACGCGCACGGCGTCCTACCCCGGCAATGGCCGGACGCTCACCGACGACGCCGTCGATGCCTTCCTTGCTATCCTCACAAATGGGAAGGTGACGGAGGATAAGGTAGGACCGCACGGCGATTTGCTCGCCGAGTTCCCCTACCTGGGACCGCCGCATAACGTCTGACGGCTGAGCATGGGTGTCGTCCTCGAATCGTGCCGCGGCGCCTGTAGAGATTGTTATGGCAGTCTTAAGCCGGACAATATCGCTGCGCCTGTCCGAGCCCGCGCGTACTATCCGGTCTAGGAGACCGGGACAAACCGGGGGGCTGCGCCGCCTTCGCATCGCATGTCTCCTCAATTCCTGGTAAACTTGGGTAATCGAGAGCGTCAAGAAGTCGGGGGTAGGCGAATGTCGTAGGCTGGAGAGATGTCTGCTACGATCCCTTATCCACCTCGACGGATGCGCTTTCTAGCTCCTCGAAGATTTCCTGTGCCGCGTTCGGTTGTTCAAGGTCTTTGGCGATCGCTCGCGCCGTAATATTGTAGTTAGTTTTAAACGTTTCGCGGATGCGCTGGAGTTCGGATTCGACGGGTGCGGTAATTACGACTGGATGTCCACGTCGAGCAAACTCGTGCGCGAGATGAAGACCGATGCCGCTCGAGGCACCGGTGATGAGTGCGGTTTCGGTTATCATAAACCGTTCAGGGCTTCATCACCACTTTCACGCAGTTGTCTTCTTTTTTATTGAAGATTTCGTAGGCATGGGGCGCCTGTGCCAGCGGCAGGCGATGAGTAATGATGTCGTCCAGTCGAATCTTTCGCTGTTCGACCCATGTTAACAGTTCATCGATGTATTTCTGTACAGGCGCCTGGCCAAAACGCATTGTAATCCCTTTGTCGAAAATCTGACCGAGAGGGAAGTTGTCGTAAGGCGTTCCATAAACACCGACCACGGTGACGACGCCGCCACGACGCACTGCGCTGATCGCTGTCTGCAATCCTTTAATGCTGCCTGCCTGTGCGTGAATGATATTGCTTAATTTGTCGAGGAGATTGCGGTTGGCTTCCATACCCACGGCATCAACGCACACGTCAGCTCCGCGTCCTTCGGTCAGATCGCGGATCGCCTCTACAGGGTCATTTTCCGCTGCATTGAGGATTTCGGCATTTGCGGTGCGCTTTGCCGTAGCGAGCCGATAGGGTTCGATGTCGATGCCGATGACCCGCTTGGCGCCCCGTAGCCAGGCGCACTTCATCGCCATGAGTCCAACCGGACCGCAGCCAAAGACCGCCACCGTCTCGCCACCTTGCAACTCGGCCCAATCGATCGCCATGTACCCGGTAGGCAAGATGTCGGTAAGGAAAAGCACTTCTTCATCCCGAAAGTCGCTTGTCACTTTGCGCGGACCGAAGTTTGCATAGGGAACGCGAACGTATTCTGCCTGGCCACCGTCGTAGCCACCGTAGAAGTCCGTGTAGCCAAAAAGCCCTCCGCCCTTCTGATCCAGAAGTCCTCCTTCGGGGCCGTATTTTTCAGGATTGGAATTCTCACAATGTCCTGGCAGCCCGTGCTGACAGAAGAAACATCCGCCGCAAGCTATGGGGAACGGGACGACCACTCGATCACCAACCTGGAGAGATGTGACGTTGCTCCCGATCTCCTCAACAATTCCCATAAACTCATGCCCAAGAACCATGTCCCTTTTCTGCGGGAAAAAGCCATTGTAAATATGTAGGTCAGAACCGCAGATCGCGGTGGCCGTGACTCGCAGGATAACATCCTCGGCATGCTTGATCTTCGGTTCGGGTACGTTGTCAACTGAGACCTTGCCAGGATGGTGGAAGACGAGTGCTTTCATTGTTAGTTAAAGGAATCGTCTGAAGCGCGCATTTGCGTCTGCCGCCCGGGGCAATTTTTATAGGGGACGCTCCGATGGCCTTGCCTTAATTCTAGACACGTGCATGAGAGCTGAAAAGAAAATCACTGTTGATGCATAGTGATTTCGTCAGCCTCTAAATTGGACTCAGCGGACCAGCAATAACTTCGCCTATGGCAGTGAAACGGGAGCCATGACAAGGGCAGTCCCAGGTTCCTTCAGCATCATTCCATGCCACGATACAGCCCATATGAGGGCAGACTGCTGAAAGCACGGTGCGTTTTCCGTGCTCATCGCAATATACTGCGCGCTTTTTATGGTCGAGCGACATTATCTCGCCAGAACACCGCTTTAGCTTTTCTCGCTGATCCACGGTTCGCAACCGGGTCCTTTATGAAATAGGTAAGAAAATCTTTGTTCTCGAGAAGATAATCCAAGGTTCCCGAAAAAGACTTCCGATTAGGCGCGAAAAACTCGACCCATGGACTGGATTTTCCCGTAATAAGGTCGCGAATAAGCATCGCGGAAAACGTGCCAAGGGTCATTCCATTGCCAGAAAATCCGGTGGCCAGAAATTGATATTCGGCGACTTGGCCGATGTAGGGCAAGCCATCCACGGTTCCGAGAAGCTGACCGGACCAACGATGGTTTAGCTTCGTGGTGGGAAAAGTCTTCTCCAGAGTTTTCTTCAGCCGCTTGTAACGTGATTCATTTTCCTCTTCCTGGCCGGTCTTGTGATCTTCGCCGCCGATGATTACCGGGCTTCCGCGGTCGCGTGTATCGAATCGGAAGTAGAGACCCGTCAACGACCGCTCGCCATTTGAGTAAGGAGGTGAGCATAAATGAAATCCAGCACAAGGGACAAGGTTGAGGGCGCTGTCAGGGAGGCGACGGGCAAGCTGAAGGAAAAGTTTGGGAAAGCCATGAGTGATCCCAGGATGCGCGCTCGCGGAACCGCTGAGAAAGTCGGCGGAAAGGTCCAAAGGAAGGCGGGAGACATCAAGAGATTCTTTGGTAAATAGCTTCTTCGAGAGTTGTATGTACAGCGTTCAATTCAACGCAGGGACCGCAAGTTGAAATGAACAGGCTGCCCATTATCATTGCGAGGACGTCCGTCACTTTTTCTCGCTGCAATCAGCGCTTCGGAACATTTAGGGTAGTTCTAAGCCCGAATATCGCGCTGAAACTGACAGTCTTGGCGAAGTCAAAGTCCCTGCGGACAAACTTTAGGGTGCACAAACGCAACGCTCTCTGGAGCATTTCAGCGGGTGCGAAAATGAATGTGCGCTTCATCGGCTTTGGCGTTTGCTCTATGCTAGCATCCGTATTGGATCTGGCCGATTGGGTTTCCCATAGAGAAATCGAACGTCGTTCCATCGTTCGCCATGCCGATGCCGATTCCGCTTATGCCAGTCGCATCACGCGAAATCAATGCAGTTCCATAGCGTCCGTCGGTTGTTTTGAAAGCTACGTGAATCATCGTCGATGGGTCCCATTGATTGCAGATCCCATAGCAGTGAAGGCCGTTGGCAGCAGTCAGCAGAAACGTGCCGCTGGCAAGCGACGCGGTTGCCGAACCAACAAACTTCTGGCCATCGCTCGTCTTAGCCGCCACCGGAACTGACATATTCGTGAATGCGTGATCAATCATTCGGCAAGCCAACCCTGCGGAGGCGAGAAGATTTCGTTGCTTGCCGGTGGACAGGAAGGCTTTCACCCAGCAACGTGCAATTGTGCCCGTTTTTCTATGGGGTATTTACCCCATTCTCCGGTGGGTGAGCGGGCCTTCGCTGCATGCCGCCGGGAACGCTTTGTGCCCGCAATGTTCTCCTCCACCCTTTCTGCCTTGGCCGGACCGCGCTCATGTCAGGGCTGCAGCCGGAGGTTTTCGACGAGCCCGGACAGCCCGGACCTGCACGGTCTCGCGCGGCGGCTGCGGCGGGGCGATGACAGGCTTGACCGTGAAGTCGAATGGGATGCCGAAGATGTCGGCATACTCGGCGTTGAAGAGTCCTCCTCGTTGAGGTCGTAAGACTGGCGGCGCAGGGCGCGGCCGATGACTTGTTTCGCAGAGGAGCTGAGTGCCGAAGCACGTATCCCCAGAATGTGGGTCACGTTATTGGCGTCCCATCCCTCGGTGAGCATCGAAACGGACACGCAGGGTCGTCTTCCTTGCATTGTCTATCTTTTTGATTGGACTTGGCGGCCCGCGAGATGAGGCAATCCAAGCCAAGTTCGCCTGTTCCTCCAGCGCGAGCCAAGCCCATGGGAGTCCAGGCGCCGATGAACTAACCTTTGAGCAGCTTGCCGAGGACCACCGGATCGCGGCCTAACTCGTGAAGATGCACCAGGATGGCGCACTCACCGTAGCGGGCGACCGGGACGCCGCCCCGTTCGCTTCCACTGATTCACAAGTTTGATGTGAGCAACATTGGAGGGAAACCTCATTTAGCAGGACGTGGGCCCGGCAGTTGCCTACCTAACAATGTCCTCTAGGACCAGAAGCGATCCTCTGTCTGCTCGTCCCCTTGGAATTCGCGGAACTCAGTGACTTTTGCATTCGCAAGCCGCCACACATGCACCTCCGGGAATGCCGCGGAGCGACCGTTGCGTTCCGCCTTAACGGTCGCGAGCACTACTACCACATCTTCTTCGGCAAGGACATGATGAACTTCGATGGCGAAGATACCACCGCAAAGCGCCAAGGTATGTTTGAAAAATCCGACGACCTCGTCGTGGCCCTTGTAATCGGCCGACAGCGGACTGTGGCCCGGCACGTGCCAGGTGATCGATGCGTCGAATGCCTCAAGGACGGCGGGGATGTCACCCTTGGCGAAGTCGTCGTACGCCTTACGGATGACAGTAGTGTTGGTCGGGATCATGGCTCCTCCGTAACTCGGAATTGAATCTTGCTTTTTCCAGAAGACAGTGTGCGCATAGCAACGCCTAACGTATTTTAGATTGGTCGCGGCCCTTTCCGATTTGCATGCGGATTTCTTGGAAAGGAATGTGTTTCCCAAACTCGCGAAAAGTCTCCTGCCATGCGCGCGCATGTAAATCAACCGAATCGACAAGCGTTCCGTCCACGTCGAAAATCACGGCTTTAATCATGGAATCAGAGGGATCACGAATCACACGGTCGTCTAACACGCAAAGCCGTATTAGCACAGAGAACATCTCTGCGACAATCAAAGCATTTTTTGCAACGCGGCTTCGACCGAAGAGCGTCAACTTTCGCAGAATACCCTTACCACCTGGCTTAAGGCGATCGGCGTCACCTGCAACGTGGCGGACGAGGGGCAGGTCGCGGCCATGGTCAAGCGCACGGTCGCGACCTTCGGTAAGATAGGGCAAAGAATTGTTCAGCGTTTTTCATCTGCCGGATATTCGGGCGGCGAATACACGTTGAAAGTCACGGCGGGCTGCTCGCCACGGTTGGTGAACTTGTGCTTTACACCTGCGGGGATCGTCACCACGTCGCCTTCCTTCATGCGGGAACGCTTCCCGCCGATCTCCGCGGAGAGTTCGCCCGCGACAAGCAGAAGGACCTGATCGCTGTTCTCGTGAGCCTCCGGCTCCTCGCCAGTTGCCCGTCCTGGTCCGAGCTTCATCACCGCGGTCTGACTTCGCTCCGTGGTCTGCAGCACTTTGAACCACTCCGAGGCTCGATAGATATTCTGACGTTTCACGGCGCTACAGAATGCTTAGGCTGACAGTTTTTGTTGCCCTCGAAGTTCAGCAACAGCCTTATCCAATAGAACAGTGAGTTCTGCCACCGACACAGGTTTGACCAAATGGTGGCGAAAGCCCGCCTCCGCGCTCCGCTCACAATCAGCTTCCGTTCCAAAGCCGCTCATGAGGATCGCGTAGGCAGGACACGATTTACCCGCTTCTCGAATCAAATCCCACCCGTTGCCGTCCGGAAGATCAATATTGGAGAGGAGAACATCACAATTTGCGTTTGGAATCCCTCTGAGCGCCTCCGCTTTGCTGCGAGCAAACAAGACGACATAGCCGGAATGCTCGAGATAGATCCAAAGAAGGTCCAGGGAATCACGGTGATCCTCGACTAGGAAGATGCGCAAAGCTGATGAATTTGGCCGGACACCCGTCATGTTTTAGATGGAATCGCTCGCGCTGGTTAGGGGACCAAAGCTGTTTACAAAACGAAACCGAATTACGAAAGGACTTTCGAAAGGCCGCGTCGAATCGCCGCTTAAGCGTGGCTGACTGTATGTTGAATCGTCTCTTCGAGAGCAGCCAGTTCCACCGGTTTAGTAAGATGCGCGCGGAAAAGCCGGCTTCGCGGCTTTCCCGGATATCGGTTTCGATCCCGTATCGGGCGGCGGTAAGGATTCGAGTAAGAAACACACAGATTGATGATTCAGCCACAAAATGCCTCGGGGGCGGTTGAGATCGGGTGAAAATGGCTGGAATTCTCCTTGTTTGAACGGCGATAAGACCGACACGCTATCCGTTGACAACAGATCGCGTATGCAACCGACCATGTTACGTCGATCAAGGATCGGTCCGCGACAGAATCATCAAAGTATACAGTCGGATCGAGCAGACCCGCGAAACTGATCCGAGTTACGAATTGCCCATATGAAATTCGAGCAGAAACTTTCGGGACGCGTCGCTCTCGTAACGGGAGCGGGTTCTGGCATTGGCGAGGCGTCCGCTCGCCTTTTCGCTGTTGAAGGAGCCAAGGTCGGCGTGGTTTCGCGCACAGCAAGCGAGGTCCAGAAGCTCGCTCGCGAAATTACAAAGGCCGGCGGCGAAGCGATTTCGTTAGTGGCGGATGTAGCAGACGCCCTCGAAATGGAAAGTGCTTTCAAGAAACTGCATCGTAAGTGGAAGCGTCTGGATGTCATTTTTGCGAACGCCGGAGTCAACGGTGTTTGGGCGCCCATAACTAAACTTAAGATCGAGGAATGGGATGAAACTATCCGCATCAATCTTCGCGGCACTTTTTTAACGATGAAACTCGGCCTGCCGTATCTAGCCGATCGTGGGGGCTCAGTTATTATCACTGCCTCGGTGAATGGCACGCGAATGTTCAGCAACGTGGGCGCAAGCGCCTATGCAACAACTAAAGCGGCCCAAGTTGCATTCGCGAAGATGCTCGCGGTGGAGCTGGGGCAACAACACATTCGCGTTAACGCCATCTGCCCAGGAAGCATCGAAACGGAAATCAATGACAATACCGAAAACCGCGCGTCCGAGTCGCTCGCGCCAAAAGTGGAATTTCCGGAAGGAGAAATTCCGCTTACAGGAAAACGGCCTGGCACCGCGGACCAAGTGGCTGAACTGGCGCTTTTTCTCGCCTCCGACGTCTCCAGCCACATTACTGGCACCGAGATTTTCATTGATGGTGCGCATCCCTGCTTCAAGGCTAGGAAACGTCAGACGTCAGAACGCCGCGAAGAACCGCCCCGCGCCATCGCCATCAGGAGTGGCTGGCCTTCCTGCGCAAGATCGTCAGCATGGATTCAAAAACTCGGCCACGGTACAAAAACCACCGAACGGTCGATGACGTCCACGGAGTCATCACCGACTGTCCCTATGATGGGCGAGCACAATCCGCAGAAACAGCTGTGGAGCTATCAATCCTCATCGCTCAAATCGCTCGGGTAATTGGTTCGGGTGCCTCGTGTTTTATGTGCCATCCCAAGCTTAATGCTTGGTTATGAATATTATGTACAGCCTTATCTCTTACAAAGAGTTCATGACACCCTTTAGAGGACTGTTGAGAAACCCGCGTATGCCGTTGCTGGCGCAACCCGTGGGGCGCGAACTCTTTGGGGCATCTCTCGGCGTCGCTCCTCAGTCACAGCCCCTCATGAGGATGCTCCTTCGTCCCTCCACAAATATCTGCCCCCAAAGAGCTCGCGTTTGGCATGCGTGGGTTTTTCAACAGTGTCCTAGGGGCGCTTCCAAGTCTTTCGGTGCCTTCCTGGCGAGTAGGGCGCGCCGACTTGTGGGCAGACCAGATGGAGTTGTCCCTTCCAGCGGCGTCTGAACATAGCGGCCATCACTCAGTGTGAGCGTTTTGGCAGGCCCGGGCAAAGCCCGAGATTCCAACCATTCGTTCTGAAAGCCCCAGGAGCTCTCAAGGGTGCTTGCCATAGAAGGGGGCGAGTTCAACGCCTCCAAAAGACCGGTCCATCCTCAAACTTCCGAGAGCCACATACACACGTTCTCGCGGCCGATGCGTATCTCCTCTTGATGAGCGATTCAGATCGGAAGGCAGAGAACTCAGCCGTAGCGTCGAGCGCGTCGGCTCAGGAGGCCGGTCTTCACTACACGAGTGATTCGCGGCCAGGCCTCACCCGCCAGCGCGCCCCGGAAGGCTTTCAATATTTCGATGCCCGTGGAAAGCGGGTCAGGGATGCGAAAATCCTCGCGCGAATAAGAGGAATGGCCATCCCGCCCGCATGGGAAGAGGTCTGGATATCTGCAGACCCGAGAGGCCACCTGCAGGTCACGGGCCGGGACGCGCGGGGACGGAAGCAATACCGGTATCACCAGAATTGGCGAAAAGTCCGGGACGAAGCGAAGTATGACAGAATGATTGCTTTTGGGCGTGTCCTTCCCAAAATCCGCCGACGTGTCTCGCGTGATCTTCGCCTTCGCGGACTGCCTCGGGCGAAGGTGCTCGCCACCATTGTCCGTTTGCTGGAAATGACTCTTATCCGGATCGGCAACGACGAGTATGCGCGGGACAATCGTTCCTACGGGCTCACCACCCTGAGAAATCGGCACGCCGATATTCGGGCAGCCACGATCACGTTCAAGTTTCGCGGCAAATCCGGAAAGCTGCATACCCTCAGCGTCAACAACCGGCGGTTGGCCGGGATAGTCCGGCGCTGCCGCGAGCTTCCCGGCTATGAACTCTTCGAGTACATCGACGAATCCGGAGAATTCGTGGATGTCACTTCAACTGACGTCAACGAGTACCTGCGAGAAATCGCGGGTTCCGACTTCACCGCGAAGGATTTTCGCACTTGGGCGGGAACGGTTCTTGCCGCGCGCGCGCTGCAGGAGTTCGAAAAATTCGCTTCCGAAGGGGAGGCGAAACGCAACATGCTTCGGGCAATCGAATCTGTCGCCTGCATGCTCGGGAATACCCCGGCGATCTGCCGCCGGTGCTACGTGCACCCCGTCATTTTGAAAACCTATCTTGATGGCTGTCTGGTGGAGCGGTTGCGAGGACAAGCCGAACAAAAGCTCGCCACGCGAATCAGCAATTTTCGGCCCGAAGAGGCGGCCGTTCTCATGCTCCTTCAGCAGAGCTTGTCGCGGGACTCTGGAGCGGCGCCATTGAGGTATCCGCCCGAACATTCACGGACCGCCTATTCACGAACGCCGGGGAAGAATGGAAGGCGCCGAGGTTCTGGAGGGATGCCCCTATCGGATCCGCAAGGCAACCGACGCCATCCTTAGAAACGATTCTCGGGGAAGCGACCTAGAACGTATGCCAGCCAGATCCAAGAAACAGCAGATGGCCGCGGGCGCCGCTCTGGCGGCAAAACGCGGTGAAGGAAAGAAGTCGAGTCTAAAGGGAGCATCCCGGAAGATGGTTGAATCGATGTCCGAAAGAGAACTCCGCGACTTCGCGAAAACGAAGCGCAAGAAACTTCCGACCAAGAAATCTTCCAAGTCCTGAAGGCGAAGTTCCGCCAAGCCTCGCCAAACGATATCAAGCCGCCAACCGAATGTTTTTGGAAAAAAGGCTGTTGAGAGCCCGGTTCAGGCGATACGGTCAAAGACCCGCTGGGAACCGAATCCCTCTCTAAACGAATCACGCTTATGACACATTTCACACCGCCGGACGACCCGAACGAGCGGGTTCAGGAAGCTTTCTCAGCCGCCCGGGACTCGGCCCAGGGCGCTGTCTCCAGGGGAGGGGAATACGTGCGCGAAAACAAGACGGCCGTTTTTCTCGTGCTTCTGGTTGGGCTGGGCTTGGCGGCTTTGCTGACTCGAAAGCGACGCAAGGAACCAGACGCCGTTCAATCCGCTCGCGAATGGTTGGAGAAAACCACGGAAGAGTTCTCAAAGCAGTGGCCGAGGGCCAAGAAGCAAGCGCGGTCGATCCAAGATGATCTCACCGAGCAAGCCCAAGCTCTGAGCAAGAGCCTTGCCGCGCAGGCTGAGCAGATTAGCACAAGTCTCGCCGCCCAGGCGCAGGACGTTGGCAAAACCCTGGCCGCCCAAGCCCAGGAGGTCGGCAAGATTCTCGCCGCCCACGCCCAGGACCTTGGCAAAAGCGTCGCCGCCCAGGCCCAAGATCTCGGCAAGAGCGTCGCCGCCCAGGCCCAGGAAGTCGGCAAGACCCTGTCCGGACAAGCCCAGGACATCGGCAAGAGCGTTGCAAGCCAGGCGGAGGATATCAGTAAGGATATCGGCAAGAAGCTGCATTTCTGGTCACGCCGTTAAGAACTGGTTCACGCATCCCGAGGTGGCAGAGCGCGAAGTGCTTGCGTGTCTCTGCGTCGGCCTGAACAAGCGAAGCGACCGAGAGGCGGTTGGTATCCGAAACCTCTCAAGACAGATCGGATATGAATATTCTTCAAGCCGGTTCGTCCTTACAATGTGCAACAAGTCATGAAAATTTTCAGCCTTGCCTCCCTGGGAATGACGCAGAGCATGTTGGCTTTTGCTTCGCTCGTTTTGTTCCAAATTGCTTCAGCGCTCGCGCAAGCGCCTCCTCCGCAAGCCCCTCCTCGGCAAGCGCCGGCCCCTCCCGAGCAGAGCTCCCTTGCACTTTCCCCGGAACAGCTTGACGAATTACTTGCCCCAGTCGCCCTCTATCCTGACGCGCTCGTTGCCCTGATTCTCCCCGCATCAACATTTCCCTCGGATTTGGTGCTTGCCTCGCGTTACGTCGGCTCGAACGGGGACCCCGCTCAGCTCGGAAATCAACCCTGGGATGAGAGCGTGAAATCGCTCGTCCGCTATCCAGACGTTTTGAAATGGATGGACCAAAACCTGGAGTGGACGACGGCCGTGGGAGACGCTTTCGTCGCTCAGCCCGCAGATGTGATGACTTCAATCCAGCGCCTTCGGGCAGCGGCAGCGACTGCCGGCAATCTCGTCGACACACCGCAGCAGCGCATCATCCGCGAAAAAACTTGCATTCGAATCGTGCCCGCTGAGCCAGATTTCATCTACGTGCCACAATACGATCCCGAGGTGGTCTATGAGCGCGCTTATGAGCCGGATTATGGTCCGCCGCTGGCATTTGGAGTCGGATTCGCCGTCGGCTCGTGGCTCAACTACGACTGCGATTGGGATCGCCGCAGCATCTATGTCGGCAAATGGCGTCCAGGGTGGAAAGATCGCTGGGATGATCGGGACAGAGGAAGAGATTGGGACCGCGGGGATAGACGCCCGGATAACAGCATCGTCAATGTCGTGAATATCAGCGGCGACAGCGCGCGCCCGTGGCGTCCCAGCGAAAACAGTCAGCGTCGTCAGCGTGAACGGCAGCGCGATCCGGGGAACGCCCGTTTTTCGGCTGCCAACGTGTCGGAGGGCAACCGTCAGGCCGGCCGACGGTCCGTCGAAGCTTTGGGGATTAGCGCCGATCAACGAGCCAAGGTTCCGAGGCCGTCCCGCCTCACTGTGGCCAACGAGGGAAATGAAAGAGGTGGCCGGAACTCGCGGGCTGCCAGAGGCGCCAACGAAACACAGCAATTGCTCCCCGCGCCGAATCCAGAGGCTGTCACCCCGCGGGGAGGAGGGCGGAAAGGCAAGGTGCCGAGTCCGTCTGCGGCTCCCAACATCCAGGCCAAGGATGGCATGCCGCCGGCGCCTGCCGAAAATCAGGGCAAAGGCTCCCGTGGAAAAGGAGGGAAGGACAATAGGAGTTCGCAGCCCGGCCGCGCCCCGGAGGTTGCGCCAAATGCGCCAAATTCGGCAGGCGCCACGTCACCGGCTGAAGGCAAGAATAAGAATGACAGAGCGCCAAGCCCGGCGGTTAGCGGTCCCGCCGAAGCGGGGGCAGCACAGCGGGGCAGCGAGAATTTGAAAAAGGGTTCTCGCGGAGGGGGTTCGCCTGGGCAGGGTGAGCGTCATAAGGAGCAGGCCCCAGCACCTTCCGGTGTTGCAAACGCGGCGAATCCTGACGGCAACGGAAGTTCGCATCGCAAGGCGGGCAAGCCGCCGCAAAGTGATAATGCGCCGAAAAATCAGCCAAACCGTCCGTCGCCCGGTTCGAGCGGGTCGGGGCAAAAGCAAGAAAAGCATCACCCTCAGAATGCAACCGCGCAATCGAGTAGTCCCGGACAGCAGGGGGGCGGGAAGCAGAAGCACGCGGAGGCGTCCTCTGGCGGAAGCGCGAAGCATGGCAACCCCGCGGCGGCACCTGCGGCCCAGCGGCATGAGCAGCCGCGCCCCGCTGCCGCTCCACAACAAAACGCTCCTTCCCAACACGCAAATGCCCCTCATGGCAAAGGCAAGGGCGGAGGGGGCAAGAAAGGGGAGGAAAAGAAAGACAAAGGCGGCAACTAGCGCCAGCCCGAGGATGCTTGAAAATTCTGATGAATGGGCCATCACCCTTCCGAAATTGCATCCCTGATCCGCCGGTTGAAAACGTCCCGCAAGGCCCAGCGTGCCGCGTGCCAGCCGCACATCCCATGCACTCCGCCACCGGGAGGTGTTGAAGCGGAGCAGAGATAGACTCCCGGCAACGCCGTGCGATACGGAGCGGGCCCCCACACCGGCCGCCCGAACAGTTGGAGGAAATTTGCCGCTCCGCCATTGATATCGCCGCCCACGAGGTTTGCATTCCGGGCTTCGAGATCGGAAGGCTTCATAACATGGCGCGCAATAATCAGATCGCGAAATCCCGGCGCAAAGCGTTCGATTTGCGTCTCGATGCGCTGGCTGAGATCGAGAGTCGAACCGTATGGCACATGGCAGTAGGCCCACAGCGTATGATGCCCAGCTGGTGCCCGTGTCGCATCAAACACACTCTGCTGCGCCAGGAGAACGAACGGCCGAATCGGGTGTTCCCCGCGGTTTACCTGACGCTCCGAAGCGGCAATCTCACCCAGCGTTCCCCCCAGATGAACGGTTCCGGCAACGCGGCACTCCTTGGCGGCCCACGGAACGGCAGCGCTCAGCGCGTAGTCAATTTTGCACACGCCCGGCGCGTGGCGGAAGCGTTGCAAGCGGCGCTTGTACCCGGCGGGCAGGCGCTGGCCGGCCATTTGAAGGAATTGCCAGGGGGTGACGTCCAGGAGGACCGCTCTTGCTTTTGGCAGCGCGTCAAGGTCATCGATTCGACGATGGAGTTCTATTTCCCCGCCCAGCTGCCTCAAGCAGTCCGCCAGGGCGTTCGCGATGGCTTGCGAGCCGCCACGGGGAAGCGGCCAGCCGACGGCATGCCCGGCGGCCCCAAGGACAAGCCCGATCGCGGCGGACGCGACCGCCTCCAGCGGTAGAAAAGAGTGCGCCGCAATTCCTGCCAGGAGCGCCCGCGCCGGCTCTTCCTTGAAGACCGCTCTGGCCAGGGTCGCGGCGGGACACAGCGCCTGCAGCCCGAAACGCGCCAGCGCGAGCGGATGCCTTGGGAAATGCAATAGCGGCTGCAAAATTTCCCGCGAGAGCAATTCCCAATCACGGACGAGCGGCTCCATGAGGCGTTCGTAGGCTCGCTTGTCCCGGCCCAGGGATTCGGCGGTTTTCGCTATCGAACGGTGAAGGCAGACCGCCGTGCCGTTGCCGAGCGGGTGAGCCAGGGCGATCTCCGGCTCGATCCATTCGAGGCCAAAGCGATTCAGCGACAAGGTGCGGAAAAACGGCGAGCCTGCCGCAAGGGGGTGGATCGCCGAGCAAAGGTCGTGTAAAAAGCCCGGTAAAGTCAGTTCGCTTGAGCGGGTGCCTCCGCCAATGGTCGAGCTGGCTTCAAGCACTCGCACCGAGCAACCGGCCTGGGCAAGCGCGATCGCGGCTGCCAACCCGTTGGGGCCAGAGCCGACGATGACCGCATCGATCTCAGCAGGCATTGTTTTCGCTCTTCGAAGAAAGCTTCCCCATTCGCCGCCGGCAAACCAGGGAAACACACGAGGAGAATCTTCGCTCGGTTTGCGGCTTCAAGTCTGGAAATTCGAGGGCTCTCCTGAGTAGGGCGGCCCGGGAGATCAAGCAAGGACGGCCTGCCCGATTGTGCGCGATTTCGGACAGGCCGCCGCTTTGGTTGTCCATGAAACTTTGCTCGAAAAAGCTGGAACCAGCTATCGGGAACATCCCTGAAACTGGCATCGGTCTCATTCCCAGGTTCTCGCGCCAGACCGAAAAAGGCTTCTTTTACGAAGGCGGCGCGCTTTGCCATCCTTGAATGGGTTGGACGGTGTCTGTAAGATAGAGCGCATGCACAATCCCCCCGTCCCTGCCGAGCGCTTTGGCCGTTTCCGACAATATCCAGGAGCATTATTGCCTGCAAAGATTGGGGAGACTACTGGCGAACCGGATTCTGGGCGACCTTTACGGTCTTAGAAAATTCAGCATTTGTGAAAAGTTCCCTCGGTTCGCCTGCTCGATCAGTTCTCGTTTGCCTCTCACTGGTTTGTCTCCTGGGCGCCTGCTCGCCGTTTGGCGACCGGACGGTCCCCAGGAACCGCGCTTTCATCGCTTACTGGCCTCCAAAGGAGGGGGATCAGAAACTGCGATTGGCGGTGAAGGATCTTATCGACGTCAAAGGGGTGGTCACCACCGCGGGCTCGAAATACATCGCCAAAACGGCCGCTCCCGCTTTGCGCGACGCGGCCTGCCTCGAAGGCGCGAGGCGGGGAAATGTTCAAATCGTGGGCAAGACCAACCTGACCGAGTTTGCGTTTGGGGGATCTGGATTGAACGAGTATTTCGGGACGCCGCGGAACCGCTTCAACGGGCGGCACAGGTTGATTCCCGGCGGTTCGTCCAGTGGATCGGCAGTCGCCGTCGCGGCCGGCATGGCCGACGTCGCTCTGGGGACCGATACGGCCGGCTCCGTCCGGGTTCCCGCCGCTTGTTGTGGCATTTACGGCCT
The DNA here is from genome assembly GCA_963816855.1 of uncultured Verrucomicrobiae bacterium. Taxonomy (GTDB): domain Bacteria; phylum Verrucomicrobiota; class Verrucomicrobiia; order Chthoniobacterales; family Terrimicrobiaceae; genus DASTFP01. The sequence goes on from CAWFMA010000022.1 coordinate 120,229, forward strand.
CAAGACGACCTTCGGTCTCATCTCCCTGAAAGGAGTGTTCCCCCTTTCGCCTGACAATCTGGATACCGTGGGGCCGATCGCCAAAGACATTCCGCATCTCGTCCAGGGCATGGAGTTGCTCAAGGAAGGTTTTGTTAACCAATACGCCAGAGTCGCCGCGACAAAATCAAGCGCTCGCGATATAAGAATCGGCCGGCTCTACCTCGACGGTACAGATCCGGAGATCGACCAAGCCATCGATGACGCTTTGGCGGCGAGCCATTTCAAAGTCATCCGGTTGGGAAAAATCTTTAAGTCGGAGTGGGATGACGCAGACCAGCGGGGCCGTACGCTGGCGGTTGCCGACGCCTGGCTGAATGACCGAAAATACCTCGACAAGCCAGGCGTCACAGGCACCACCAAGGCCGGCATCCTGCTGGGAGAGCTGGAATACAAGAACAATTACCGGGCTGCGAAGCTCGCGCAAGGCAACTGGCGGCGCGCGCTTCGCCAGGTTTTTAGAAAAGTCGATTTCATCGCCTTGCCGACTCTTCAGACGCTGCCGCCTAAAATTCCCCTCTTCGGTCGGTCTGCCGCGCTCGAAACAATGGTTCTCGACATGCAAAATACCGAAGCGGTCAACTTTGCCGGAAATCCTGCGCTGGCGATTCCGGTTGCGGTGAGAAGCGACGATGTCCGAGTGACCAGCTTGCAGCTCGTTGGACCGCCGTTTAGCGAAGCGCAACTCCTGAACGCGGGCCGGCTTCTCGCGCCAAAATAACTGGTGGCTCCATTTAGGAGACGTTGAAATACCCGCGTATGCCACGTTGCAGTCAATTTTCGGAAGATCGCAAGGAGCCGAGCGCAGAGCGTAGCCGCAGTGCTCCGCGCAAGCTTGGCGACATAGCGAGGGCCGAAAATTGGCGCAACCCGGAGGGCGTGAGCTCTTTGGGGCATCTCTCGGCGTCGTTCCTCAGTTACAGCCCCTTTTTTGGGATGCGCCTTCGTCACTCCACCGATATCTGCCCCAAATAGCCCACGCGTGACATGCGAGGGTATTTTAACAGTCTCTTACGGCAGAATCGCCCATTCGCCTTGAGTGCCGCGACCAGCGGTTGCCGGACTGAAATTTGAAGCAACCGAGGACGCATTTCGCACGAATGTTCTTATGGGCATGAGTCTTCGCCTCTTCGTCAGCGCTTTTTGCTCGGTCTCTCTACTGGCGTTGGCCAGCGGAGCGCTCCGCGCCGATTCAACAGCTGACCTGATCGCCCAGGGCGACAATTTCGACCTGAGACTTCGGGCTGCCGAAGCGCTTCAGTTCTATCTGCCCGCAGAAAAGGTCCAACCGAGCAACGGGATCCTGCTGGCGCGCATCGCGCGCCAGTATCGGTATCTGATGGCCGATGCGACGTTGCCTGATGAAAAGCTGAGATTGGGGCGCATTGCCCTGGACTACTCGGAACGGGCGGCAAAGGCTGCTCCCAACAATTCCGAGGCGCAACTTTCCGTGGCGATCAGCTACGGAAAGATGCTGCCCCTCCTCAGCACAAGGGAACAGTTGGAAGCTTCCAGTCGCATCAAGGACTCGGCGGACAAGGCGATAATGCTCGATTCACGCAACGATCTCGCCTGGCACGTTCTCGGTCGCTGGCACCGGGTTCTCTCCGATACGAACACCCTCAAAAGAGGGCTGGCCGCTCTCATCTACGGCGCGCTTCCGCGCACCACGATTGAAGAGTCGGTCAGGTGTTTCGAGATGGCTATTGAAATCAATCCTCATCGGCTCATGCACTACATCGAGCTTGGGCGGGCTTACGCCCAAATGGGCCGGACCGCCGAAGCGCGCCGCCTGATCGAGAAGGGGCTGAAAATGCCGGAAGTCGAAAAGGATGACCCGGAGACAAAACGCCGGGGCCGGGAAACCCTGGCGAAACTTCGATGAGCGCTTGGTCCGGCTGGCGCGGAGCGCCATTTTCATCTTTGGTTCCTCGCCGTGGCCCTTGTTAAAGTGGGCAGGTCCGCCAGCGTTCCCTCGATATAGAGGTGATGCCAAAGCTGAGTGGCCAAAACGGCTACCAGACCCATCTCGACCGAGAGGCGCGGCAGAGAACCGGGCCGCATCCGCCGGAACGAGCTTCGCCAGTGACGCACTGCCGAAACGTCGAAATACCCGGTGTGCCTGAGGGATTCCTCGCTCAGCAGTTGACTGACAAAAGCCGGTTCCGGTTCAATATGGAAGCTATCCAATGGAGCGCGAAATATGGCCTTGCCGCGTCGATAGACGGCGGGGGGCAGCCACCGTTCCGCCATCAGCCGCAGCAAGTGTTTATCCCGAAACCCGCGCAGCTTCCAATCCGGGTGCAGCCTGGCCAGGAATGCAAAGACTTCCTCGTCCAGGAACGGATAGCGAACCTCCACCGACGAGTGCATCGCGACACGGTCGCCCTTGGCTTGAAGGAGGTGGCCCGCGAGGTTGACCCGTGCAGCAACCCAGATGCCTCGATTGAGCGGGTGCCAGCGCCGCGCCCGCTCGATGTCAAGTTGCAAATCCGACCAGGGGTCGGTGCGCCGCAGGATTTCTCGCATCGGCGCCGCGTAGAAGCGGAGTTTTGAAAGCGCCAGGACTCCGTAAGCATCGATCCAGGCGTTCGGACCGCCGATGGCCTTTTCCGTGCGCGCCCGCATTTCCGGCGGGAATTGTGGCACTTTGTTCAAGGTGAGGTAGGCGCGCCGCGCCAGGTCGCTCAGGCGGACGCCGGGCAAGGCATCCAAAAACCCAAGCGCCTTGGCCACCTTGTACCATGGGTAGCCAATGAGCCATTCGTCGGCTCCTTCCCCGGTAAGGACGACCTTCTGGCCGCAGGCGTGAACGCGCCGAGCCAACAAGAGCAGCGCTGCGCACGACGTGTCGATCACCGGCGATTCCGCGGCCTCGATCAGTTGGGGATAGCTGTTCAACGCCTCGTCGTTCCCGAACTCCTGGATAACCGGGGCTTTCGTCCCAATGTGCCGCGCCGCGATAGTGGCGGCGTCGAGTTCGTCAAGTCCGGGAGCGTTGACGCGAATCGTGTAGGTGTTGATCGCAGGTCCTTTGAGATGGCTCGCCAAGGCGACGATCAAGCTTGAATCGACACCCCCGGATAAATAGGCCCCCACCGGCACGTCCGCCCGCAGTCGCCTCGCCACAGCCCCGAGCATGATGCTTTCGAACTCATCAACCAGCCGGCGGGGATCTGCGACCCGTTGCTCGTCGCCTTCATCCGGGAAGTCGATTTCCCAATAGGAGCGCTCTTCAACGACGGAAGCGGCTGAGCCGTTTCGGGGTTCAATGCGAAGATAGCGTCCAGGAGGAAGGAGTTGGATGCCCTCAAAGCACGTGACCGGCGCGGGGAGTGCCGAGAAGGTGAAAAGATGATCGATTCCGCGCAGATCCGGGCGGGCTGGCACCATGCCGGAGGCGAGCAGCGCTTTGATTTCAGAGGCGAAGAGAATCCAATCCCCCTGGCGCGTCCAGTAAAGCGGGCATATCCCAAAACGATCGCGCGCCAGGATCAATTGCCTCCTGCCCGCGTCCCACAACGCGATGGCGAACTGCCCGCGAAGACGAACAAAGATGTCGCGTTGGCTCTCTTCCCAGAGGTGCGGGATGATTTCGGTGTCGCAGTGAGTGGCAAAGCGATGTCCGCGGGCCTCCAGTTCCGCCTTTCGCTCGACGTAATCGAACAATTCACCGTTGAAGACGACGAAGATTGTTTGGTCCTCGTTGGTCACCGGTTGCCGTCCGTCCGCCAATCCCACAATGCTGAGACGGCGCGAGGCAAGTTCGACTTGACTTCGGCGCAAGTAACCTTCTTCGTCAGGGCCCCGGTGCCTCAATGAAGCGGCCATCGCTTCGATGACCCCTTCGGGCGCTGTTCGTTCTCCCGCCAGATCTACGATTCCCGCGATGCCACACATATTTTTTTCTGTTTATCGTTTTGCACTCCCTTGCCGAGCCAGCTTTTATCAAATTTTTACCGTTCTTAGGAGCAGGCAGATCTTGGAAAAGGCTGAGAGCCCGGCCACAATCGATTTCAGTTTGAGTCCCGCCAGATAATTTTATGCAAAAGGAAGGTATCGCCATTGTCGGAATCGGCTGCCGATTTCCGGGCGGCATTAACGACGCTGAATCATTTTGGAAATTTCTCGTGGACGGCCGCGAGGCAGTCAGCGAGGTCCCGCCCGATCGCTGGAATCTGAAGCGTTATCACGATCCCGAGCCCGGTATTGCCGGCAAATCGATCACGTGCCGCGGGGGATTTATAAGCGGAATCGACCAGTTCGATCCGCAATTTTTTGGAATTTCTCCGCGCGAAGCGCCCTACGTGGATCCCCAACACCGGCTTCTTCTGGAGACAGCCTGGGAGGCGATCGAGGACGCGGGCATGGTGCTCGACTTGGAAAGTGGAACCGACCTCGCGGTATTCGCCGGAATTTCTCACAACGACTATCAGGTGATTCAGGGAGCGCCGTGGGACTGTTCGGGAATTACCTCCCACTCGCCTACCGGCACGGCGCATAGTATCGCGGCAAACCGCATCTCTTACTGCTTTAACTTGCGCGGACCAAGCATTGCGCTGGATACCGCCTGTTCCTCGGCCCTGACGGCGGTGCATGTTGCTTGTGAACATATTTGGGCGGGGAACGGTGACGCGGCTCTCGCGGGCGCCGTGACCGTGATGATCACGCAGGGCGGCTTCATCGGATTTTCGCAGGCTTCGATGCTTTCGCCTGACGGCCGTTGCAAAGCGTTCGACGCGTCGGCCAACGGTTTTGTCCGGGGTGAAGGAGCGGGGATCGTGGTCCTCAAGCGTCTTTCCAAGGCCATCGAGGAGGGTGACTCGATCCACGCAGTGATCATCGGGACGGCAGTTAATCAGGATGGGCATACCAACGGGATTTCTCTCCCAAGCGTCGAGGCGCAGGCGCGCCTCGTGCGGGAGGCCTGCAAAAACGCAGGGATCGCCCCCTCTCAAATCGGGTTTGTGGAAGCGCACGGAACAGGGACGGCCGTGGGAGATCCGATCGAGGCACACGCGTTGTCGGACGCCTTGTGCGCGGATCGTCCGGACGGTGTTCCTTTGCCTATAGGGTCGGTGAAAACCAACCTCGGCCACCTGGAAACAGCCGCCGGCTTGGCCGGTTTGGTCAAAGCCGTTCTGATGCTTAAGCATCGCCAAATTCCGGCGAGTTTGCATTTTGAAACCCCCAGTCCCCATATTGACTTTGCGGCGCTCAGGCTGCGAGTGCCTACATTTCTGGAGCCCTTTCCCAACGGTTCGAGGGAGAGAATGGTGGGAGTGAATTCATTTGGCTTCGGGGGTTCGAACTCGCATGTGATCCTCGCCGAGGCGCCGTCTCGCGCGCAGCCGTCGCTCGCGGTTTCCGGGTCGGAACGCCCGTGGCCGCTCGTTTTGTCCGCGCGCTCCGAGGCGGCGCTGCTCCTATCGGCGTCTCGCTTCAGCGACTGGTTGGAGGCCAAGGAAAAGTTCAACGGGAACTCACCGGTGCTGCCTGATCTCACCTACACACTCGGGGCGAGACGGAACCACCATCAGTACCGGCTGGCCATGGTTGGACGCTCTGCCGCGGAAGTTGTTCAAGAATTGAGGGCTTTTGCGACGAGCCAAACGGCTCCCCGGGTGAAGTCGGCTTTCGCACCGCGGGGCGAGAGGCCGCCGCGTGTCGCATTCATCATGAGCGGACAGGGACCGCAATGGTGGGGGATGGGACGCGACCTCTCGCGTCAGGAACCGGTTTTCCGCAGAACCCTCGAAGCGTGCGCGTCGGCCATGGCGCCCTGGAAATACCGCTTGCTCGAGGAGCTCGGCCGCCCGGAGACGGCCTCGCGCTTGGATCAAACCGAAATCGCTCAGCCAGCGATTTTCGCCATGCAAATGGCTCTCGCGGAGCTTTGGAAATCTTGGGGTGTAGAACCGGCGGCGGTCGTCGGCCACAGTGTGGGAGAAGTGGCTTCAGCGTGCCTGGCCGGCGTGTTAACCCTCGAGCAGGCGGCGCGCGTCATCGTCCTGCGCGCGAGATTCATGAGCAGCTGTGCGCGAGGAGGGGGCACGATGCTCGCGGTGGGTTTGGGAGAGGACGAGGCACGCGCACTGGTCTCGGGCCCGGAACGGGGCTTAACAGTCGCTGCCTACAACAGCCCCCGCTCGCATACGCTTTCCGGCCCCCGGGCGCCGCTGGAAGCCTTGGCGGCCGAGCTCGGGCGCCAGGAGATCTTCGCGCGGCTCGTGCGTGTCGATCATCCCTTCCACAGCACCCAGATGCAACCCGCTGCCGAAGCCCTGGAGCAGGCGCTTGCCGATCTCGCGCCCCGGGAGGAGACACTCCCGTTTTTCAGCACGGTTACCGGAAAAAAGCATTTCGGGAGAGAGTGCGACTCTTCGTATTGGGGACGCGGAATCGTTCAACCCGTGCGATTCGCCGCGGCGGTCGATGCCCTGATCGATTTCGGCGTGGACGTGTGGCTCGAAATCGGGGCGCATCCCGCGCTTTCGGTTTCCGTTCAGGAGTGCCTCTCCGCGCGTGGAGAGAAGCGTTCCGTCCTGGCGTCGGCGCGGCGCGAACGTGAATGCGAATCCATGCTGGAGAGCGCCATGGATTTGCACTGCTTGCGGGTGCCGATTGATTTCGCTGCGATGACCCCATCGCGGCGGCTGCTTTCTGTGCCGTCCTATGCCTGGGACAAGAGTCGCTGGTGGAATGAATCCAGCGACTGGCGTGAAGGGCGGATCGGAGACGGGGGCCGCGGATTTCTGGATTCACGGTTGCCTCGAGCCGTTCCGACATGGCTGGCGCGGCTCGATGGCAGGCACATGGCGTTCTTGCAGGACCACCGGGTCGAGGACGTGACGATCTTTCCGGCTAGCGCATTTGTTGAGATGGCGCTCGAAGCGGGTCTGCAGTTGTTCGAGGGCCGATCCTTTATCCTCGAGGACTTCGAAATTCGAAAACCGCTTCTTCTGTCGGGCTTGCCGTCCGGATTGCAACTCGAACTGGCCTACGATCAGGCCGCACGAACATTTACGATTCATAGCCGGCAAGACCAGGGAATGGCCTGGGCGGTTCACGCCCTTGGCTCAATGCGCGGCGAAAGGGTTGATTCGGCGTTCGCCGCTTCGACGTGGAGCGGGACGCGGCCGGGTGACTTGGAACCTGTGGATCTCGAGGGCTTCTATCGCCACATGGGAGAGCTGGGGTTGCGCTACGGCCCGGAATTCCGTCCTATTCGCGAACTGGCGGCAGGAGAGGGCAGATCGACGGGCAGGGTGGCCCTTTCGGAGAAGGCCGCGCAACGCGCCGGCGAGTATCCGCTGCACCCTGTCCTTTTGGATGGCGCTTTGCAGGTGTTTTCGGCCGGGGCAGCGACCGTCGAAGGGCGCAGGGCGCGGCTGAAATTGCCGGTCCGTTTTGACCGGATTCTCTTTTTGCGCTCACCCGGCGCCCGCACCCTGGTCCGCTCCCGCCTGCGGCAATTTTCTGACGAATTCGTTGAAGGGGAGCTTTGCTTGTATGACGAGAAGGAACGGCCGTGCGTCCTGGTCGACGGCTTCCGGGCGATAAGCGTGGCTGGCTTCCGTCAGTCCGGGTCTCCGCGAGGCCGCGACATCCTTTATCATGTCGGTTGGCAGCGGACCCCAGAGCCATCACGGATGACCGCCGGCGAGCCGGTTCCGCTTGGCGGGCTGCAACGTGCGGCCTCGGACACCCTTGAGGAGGTCGTCGCCGCGCGAGGCCGGGCAAAGCTGGAGGCCGACCTGGCGGCATGCGATGATCTTGCTGCCGGGCAGCTGGCGCGCGGGCTGCGCGAAGCCGGCCTGGCGACGCCGGACGGGGTCATCGCCCCCGATTGCATTGGCGTGGCGGATTCCATGCGTCCGGCTTTCGAACGATTGCTGAATGGCCTCGCCCGGCACGGCCTGCTCGAAGCAGTCGGCTCGGGCTATCGCCCGGCCCAAGCGTTCGAAATCGCGGCGGAATCGGCCGAGGGAAGCTTGCGAAGGTTCCTTTCGAAGCATCCGGGCCTTCTTTGCGAAGGGCTGCTCTGCGCCGCCAACTGCGCGGAACTCGGGCCGATTTTGCGCGGAGAAAAGGATGCTGTTCAAATCCTGTTCTCCGCGGCCAGGGCCGATTTGCTGGATCAGTTTTATGCGGACGGGCTTTTCACCAGTCATTGGCTGGCGGCAATTGCCGGGGCGGTCCGGGAAGCCGCCCGGCATCTTCCGGAGGGGCGCGGGCTGCGTATCCTCGAGGTCGGCGCGGGGACGGGCGGACTGACTTCTCATATCCTTCCGCTGCTCGAACCCAGCTTGCACGCCTACACTTTCAGCGACGTGTCCGCGGCGTTTTTCGCCGGTGCGATGCAAAAGTTCGCGGAGTTTCCGGGGGTAAAGTTCGAAGTTTTGGATCTGGAAAAGCCGGCGACCGAACAAGGTTTCGAAGCGGGAGGGTTCGATCTCGTTCTTGGCGCCAATGTGTTCCATGCTGTCAGCGAGGTCCGCATCGCGCTGCGGAACGTTTGCGAGCTCCTGGCGCCGGGCGGAAGTCTGGTCTTCATCGACATCGCCACACCGCAGTTGTGGACGGACGCAATCTTTGGCCTTACCACCGGCTGGTGGCGGTTTAAGGATCGCGATCTCCGGCCGGAGCATCCGTTGCTCCAACGTTCGCAATGGGAGCGCTTGCTGCTCGATTCGGGATTTAGCGAGGCGGCTTCCTTGCCGGGCTTGATCGGTCCCACAGGCGGCGAGGGGCAGATCGGCCTCTTCGCGCGCAAGGCCTGGCGCCAGCCCGATCGCCCTGGCACATTTGCGGCCCCGGCGTCTCTGGAAGCGGCCGAGGGCACGTCCTGGCTCGTTTTCGCGGACGATTCCGGGCTTGGAGATCGCCTGGTCTCGCAATTGCGCGCCTCGGGAACGAGATGTCGGGTTGCGCGGCGCGGCTTCCGTTTTGAGCAGGAAGGGGACGACGCCTTTACCCTGCGTCAGGACGCGCCCGAGGATTGGAAGCGACTCTGCGAAGCGTGTGCTGCCAACGACGCTCCCCGGCATTTTGTGTACATGTGGGTTTTGGATCCTCCGGCGGAGACTGACCGTGTTCTCATGGGGGCTGATGCGCTTCTCCATCTGGCTCAAGCGATCGAATCCACCTGGCCGGCCACCAAACTCCGCATTGATCTGGTTACCCGAGGCGCGCAGCTGGCGGGCCGGACTGCGCATCCCGTCTTGGTCTCCCAAGCTCCGGTCATCGGGTTTCTGCGTGTCATCCTGAGTGAGCACCCTCACTTCTCCTGCAAGGGGATCGACCTGCCGCCTACGGTTTCCGAACTGGACGACGCCTTTCTCTGCAGTGAGCTGCTCCGCAATGATTCAGAGCGCGAAATCGCCTTTCGCGGCGAGGCGCGATATGTTCAGCGCCTCGGTCGCGGCCGGCCGCGGTGCGAGCAATGGCTGGATTCGAGCGTGCCGTTGCGGCTCGGCTCCCACGACAGAGGTCACCTTGATTCGCTGCGATTCTCTCCCTTCGAGTTGCCGGTCTGCGGTCCACGGGAGGTGCTCATCGAGGTGAAAGCCGCTGGGGTGAACTTTCGCGACGTTTTGAAGGCACTGGCCCTGTATCCGGGAGAAGCACCCGACGCCCGGGTCTTTGGCGACGAAGTGGCTGGCATTGTCAGGGCGGTCGGCGCCGAAGTCCCTCACGTGGCGCCAGGCTCACGGGTATTCGGGATCGCAACATCCGGGCTTGCCACACACGCGGTGGCGAGGGCCGGCGATGTCCGGGCCATTCCACCCGGTTTGTCATTCGAAGAGGCGGCCACGCTTCCCGTGGTCTTCATGACCGCCTGGCACGCGCTCAAGAACATTGCGCGGTTGCGGGCGGGCGAGCGAATTCTTGTCCATTCGGGAGCGGGGGGGATCGGTATGGCGGCAATCCAAATCGCGCATCACTTGGGAGCAGAGATCATTGCGACCGCCGGCAACCCGACGAAGCGCGCCTTGCTGGAGACGCTTGGGGTGAGCCACGTCGTGGATTCGCGCCGCGCGGATTTTTCTGCCGCAATCATGGAGTTGACGGGCCGGCGTGGCGTCGACGTGGTGCTGAATTCGCTCGCCGCCGAGGCGATTCCGATGGGACTTTCCTGCTTGGCGGAATTCGGGCGCTTCGTCGAGATCGGAAAGCGCGACCTCTACCAAAACAGCCGCATTCCACTCTGGCCCCTGCGCCGCAACGCCTCGTTCCACGTGGTGGCGATGGATGCCGTTTTCCACGGCGACGAGGAACTCACCGGCCAACTTCTCGCGGAAGTCAGCGAATTGATCGAGCAGAGTGCTCTCTCGCCGCTTCCTTACAGATCTTTTCCGGCTTGCCGTCTCAATGCTGCATTTCGGCTGATGTCACAGGGCAGGCACATAGGAAAAATCGTTGCCGCGTTTCCCAAGCCCTTCGTGCCGCGTTGGGGGGAACCTCCAGTCCCCGGCTTCACCGTCAAGCCGGACGGGTGCTACCTGATCACCGGCGCGTTCGGCGGGTTCGGCAAGGTTTTGGCGTTGTGGCTGGTCGAGAGCGGAGCCCGGCACCTTCTCCTAGTCAGCAGAGCAGGCGCCGCGAGACCGGATGCCGAAGCTTTTGTGGAGGACCTCCGCAGACGCGGGGTCGAGGTCCGGGTGGTCTCGGCGGACGTCGGATCGGAACGGGACGTGGCGCGCCTCTCCGCCGAAGTGCGCGGCAGTTCTCAGCCCTTACGGGGAGTATTCCATCTGGCAATGGTGATCGACGACGCACCGCTCGCCTCCCTAACGGCAGATCGCGTTCGAAGCGTGATGGCCCCGAAGGCTTATGGGGCGTGGCTCCTGCACAACGCCACTCGTGAGGATCCCCTGGATTGCTTCGTCATGTTCTCCTCCGTCGCCAGTATCTTTGGCAATCCCGCACAGGCGAACTACGCCGCGGCGAATGCGTTTCTCGACGCCTTGGCGCACCATCGGCGCGCTCTCGGAATGCCCGCGCTTACGGTCAATTGGGGCGTTCTCGGCGGGCAGGGTTACGTGGCACGCAACGAGCGCGTCGCTGAATTTCTCGCGCGGCAAGGCACCGCGCCAATCGCCCCGGAAGAAGTCGTATCGTTGCTGGAAACTTTTCTTGCTTCGGGAGTGGGACAGATCCTGGCCATCCGTGTGGATTGGTCGAAATGGCGGCAATTTTTTCGGCGGTTGCAGGAAAATCCGTTGTTGGAAGACGTGTTCGCGTCGAGCGTCGACGATCAGGAGGCTGGCGGCGTGAACAAGGATTGGCGTCTGAAGATCGAATCCGCCCGTCCGGAGGACCGAGGGGAGATCATCGCGCAGGCAATCAGGGAGATCGTGGCGTCGGTGTTGCGGGTGAAACCGGAAAGCCTGCGGGATGACCAACCGCTCACGGATCTTGGCCTCGATTCGCTGATGGGCGCCGAGATTGAAAACTCGATCGAAGCGGCGATCGGTGTGGGCCTGCCGCCGACAAGCTTGCTCCGCGCGCGCACCCTCGGCCAGATTGCCGCTTTGATTTCGACGCACATGACCGCCGCTCCAGCTGTCCTGCCGGAGGCCGCAGCTTCTGCCTCCGTCGAGGCGTCGCCTGCGGCGGAGTCCGTCGATCTCGAGGCACTGTCCAACGAAGATATCGACAGATTGCTCAGCGGTCCTTCTGACGCCTCTCGCGCCGAGGTTCTGGGGAGGTCGCTCAATTCGAGAACGCAACCATAGGCATGTTCGAGGATCGACGGACTCGTCTGAAACGCTGGCTCGAGAGCGAGGAAATCAAACTCCAGCCGCTCACCTTTCCCCAGCGTGAGCTATGGGAAGCTTCGCCGATACCCGCGTCCCACCCGTCGAACCACATCTGCGCGTTTATCGAGGTGCGGGGCCTTCTCGCGCCCGAAGACTGCGAGGCGGCCACGCAACGCGTGGTGGAGCGGCAGGAAGTGATGCGCCTCTCTCTGCTGCCCGGAAAAGATCAACCCGTCCAGATGATTCGAGCGCGGGCCCGCGCAGCGATCCGGTTTGCTCAGTTCCCGGCGGCCGATTGCCGCCGCGAAGGGCTTGAGAACGCGATGCGGGAAGTTTTTCACGAGCCGTTCGATATGGTTCAAGGGCCGCTCTATCGGGTGAAAGTTCTTCGACGCAGCGCAGATGATCAGCTTTTAATTCTCTCCATTCACCATGCCATCGCCGACGGGTGGTCGCTCGGCGCGTTTGTCCACGACCTGTGCGAAGCCTATGCGCGCGGGAGAATGGGTGTGGCCGGCGGGTTGCCTCCCCCGCGGTTGTCTTACAGCGGCTGGGGCTCTGCGGAGCGTGCCTTTTGGCAACCCGAGGTTATCGAGCAACGTCTCCCTTTCTGGCGATCCTTTCTGGCTGGGGGGCAACGGCTCTGGACCGCCCCGGTGAACCCGCGGGCGATGGAGAATCCCCTGCAGAAATGGGTCTCGCGCGTTTCCCCCGAGCTTGGGAGCGCCTCGCGGGAATTTGCGCGGAACCAGGGCGCCACCTTGTTCACCGTTTTGCTCACTGCCTTTCGGATCGCGCTCGCGCGATGGGGCGGGGCGCCGGACGTTGTTGTCGGCTCTCCCGTGGCAAACCGAAACAAGCAGGGGGTCGGCGAGACGATGGGTTACTTTTCGGGGGTCGTGCCACTTCGGCAATCCATCGCGCGGGAGGAATCCTTCTCGGAAAACCTTGGCCGCGTGCACCAAGCATCGGTCGACGCCTTCGCCAACACGATCCCATTCGCTGAACTCGTTCGGGGGCTCAAAGACCCGCCGTCGCCAGGGCACACGCCGGTTTTCGACGTGCGATTTGCTTTGCAGAATCATCCTGTGCCATCCGCCATGGTTCCGGGATTGGCGGTTCGTTTGAAAATGTGCTCCACGGGCACGGCCCGGTTTCACCTTGGATGCGAAATTACGGAAGAGGGTGAGACACTGGAGGTGGTATGGCTGTTTCGGGAAAGCCTGTTTTCCCAGGCAGAAATTCAGAAATTGGGTTATTTGTTTGAGGCCATACTGGCTCTGGCTTGCCGTTCCCCAAACAGCAGAAAAGCTACCTTTGCAATCTGACCCGGATGAATGACACGCCCGTCACAAAAGAAATGATTGAAATCCATGAACCTCATTGGGTGAGCAAAGCGGCGTTTCCCGTCCTGACCGCGATTTTCTTTCTCACCCAGGCTGCGCTGGCTCTCGCCGTCTATTTCAGCGTGTATTGGTGCGCCGTCCCCCTGGCGCTGATCTCGAGCCACCTCATGCACGGAATGTTGATTGGATTGCATGAAGCGTCTCACGGGCTCTTGCGGAAAAGCCGTCTTCTGAATGAAATAGACGGCACGATCATCGGAGCATTTGGCCTGACCAGTTTCAGCCTCTACCGGATCGTCCATCAATCGCACCATGCGCACCTGGCGACCGAGCAGGACGAAGAACTCTGGCCATTCGTGAAGCCCGGAATTGCACGGCCGGCCAGGGTGCTTGCGGCCGTGCTCGAGCTTTGCCTCGGCCTTTTTTACACGCCGTTTCTCTTTCTGCGCGCGTTTCTCCGAAAGGGATCGACGATCCGGAGGAAAACCCTGCGCCGGCGAATTTGGATGGAGTTTCTCTTGGCCGCTTTTGTATGGGCGCTCCTGCTTACCGCGGTGGTTTGGTGGGATGCCTGGAAGTATTTCCTTTGGCTTTATCTGGCGCCTGCTTGGCTAGCGGCAAACATGCAAAGCTTGCGCAAATACATCGAGCATGTCGGGCTTACCGGATCCACCGTCAACGGGTCAACCCGGAGTATCGTCTCACGCGGGCTGCTCGGGAGGCTGGTCGCCTTTACTTTGCTTCACGAGCCCTATCATGGCGTGCATCATCGGCACTCAGGCTTGTCGCACGCCCGACTACCCCAATTCGCCGCTCTTCTTGAACCGGCGATTCCCAGCGAAAAGCCGCCCTTCCGAAGCTATACGCACGCCTTTTTGGACCTGTTTCGCAGCCTGGCCAATCCCAAGGTGGGAGCCCAATGGCAGGGCGCCAGACCTTCGCGCGGGCCCTCGTTGGCCAGCGCCCGCTGAGCGGTGGCAGACATCCGATTCGAAGCGCATTTTTCATGACTGAGGGATTGCCAGGTGCCGGAGCGGTTGCCGTCGGTCCGGTCTTCGAGGCCGTCGGGTTGACGAAGCATTTCGACGACGGACAGGTGCAGGCCTTGCGCGGCTTGGATTTTCAGATCATGGAAGGCGACTTCGTGGCGATCATAGGTCCCAGCGGCTGTGGAAAGACCACCCTGCTCCAGATTTTGGGCGCGCTCGACCGGCCTACCACGGGGACTTTGCGCTATCGCGGCGGCTCAATGACTGATCTGCCGGATCCTGCCGCTTACCGTGCCCATGAAATCGGTTTCATTTTTCAGGCCTTTCATCTGCTTCCTGCGTTCACAGCGGCCGAAAACGTTCAAATCCCCATGTTTGAAACGGACTGCTCCAGGTCCGAAAGGGAAGAGCGTGCTTTCACTTTGCTCAAGGCAGTCGGCCTGGAGCATCGCCTCGACCACTTTCCAGGCAAATTGTCCGGCGGGGAAAGGCAGCGCGTCGCGATAGCAAGAAGCCTGGCCAACAACCCGTCCATCCTCCTTGCCGACGAACCAACCGGCAACCTCGACAGCGTCAACGCGCGGCTCGTTCTTGATCTTATCGAACGGCTTCGAAGCGAGAGGCGAATGACCCTCGTCCTGGTGACCCACGACCAAACGATCGCCCGTCGCGCCTCGAGGGTCTTATCCATGAGCGACGGCCGGATTGCGTCAGATCACGAGGCGATGGCAATCCCCGCGCGCACCTGAATGACTTTTTTCACCGTCGTTGCGCGCGGCCTCATGCGGCGCCGAATTCGGACCGGCCTTACGCTGGTCGGAATTTCGATCGGCATCGGTGCCGTGGTCGCGCTGGTAGGCATTTCTCGAGGCTTTGAGAAGAGCTGGGAGGTCGGGCTAAGGGCCCGAGGCACGGATGTGGTCGTCAGTAACATGAGCACTTCGCTGACCCCGAAACCGTTCAGCATCTCGATCCGTGACCAAATCGCCCAGCTTCCGCGCGTTTCCGCAACATGCGCCTTGCTCGTGGAATTGATGAGCATCGAGGACTCGGAAATGATGATCCTCTCCGCCCGGGAATGGGAGGGGTTCTCTTGGAAAAGCTTGAAACTGGTTTCGGGGCGAATGCCGCGCGATGCGGCTGAGCCCGCGGTGGTGTTGGGCCAGACCGCGGCGGAAGTGCTTCACAAGAAAGTCGGAGATCCTCTGCAGATCGAAGCCACCGAGCTCACCGTCGTGGGAATCGTAAATGGTGGGGCGCTGGTGGAGGATGGCTCGGTCATCCTTTCGCTGTCGCTGTTCCAAGACATCACCGGAAACTCTGGCAAAATCAACGTCATCGATCTTCGTGTGGCTCCAGCGGCGACCGAAGAAGAGATTAAGGAGCTTTGCGCCCAGATTCATAGCGCCGTCCCGGAAGTTCGGGCCGTGCCGATAAGCGAACACCTGAGCAGCAGCCAAGGCTACCGAATGATCCGAGCGATGAGCTGGGGAACCTCTTTGCTGGCCGTTCTCGTGGGGGTGCTTGGGGTGACAAACACCATGCTGATGACCGTCTTCGAGCGGACGCATGAAATCTGCATCCTGCTCGCCATCGGCTGGACGCGGTCGCGAATCGTTCGAATGATCCTTTATGAATCGGCCCTGCTCGGGTTACTCGGCGGCCTTGCCGGCGTCCTGATCGGCGGCGTGGCGGTGAAGATCTTGGAAAAATCGCCCGCGCTGCGGGGACTCCTTCAACCGGATCTTGGCCTCGGGCTCCTGATCGTTTCAGTGGCCATTGCCGTGGTCGTCGGGGTGGTTAGCGGGCTTTATCCGGCTTGGCGCAGTTCACGCCTCACGCCGGCTTCGGTCTTGCGCGGATAAAGGAAACAACCCGAAATGGTTTCCGCTGCGATTTCGTTTTATGGATTACGCCTTCTCGAAGTTCTTGCGCGTCGCCTTAGCCGTCCTGTTTCTTGCGCTTCCCGCCAGATCCGCCGATCCTGAATCGCCGCCGATTTCCGCGGAGGAGCTGGCTGCTCGTTTGAGCGCCGTGCAGCAAGACGGAAATTCCTACGTGCGGTTGCGCATGGAGATTCAGCAGCCGTCCGGCTCGGCCAAGAGCGCGCTCCAGGTTCAGATAAAATCGCGACGCACCAAGACCTCTGTGGACGTGGTCTGCCAGATCCTTTGGCCCAAGGAGCGCAAAGGAGAAGCCGTGCTCCTTCGAAAAGCGAAAGACCAATTCGCCGGCGGATCGATTTTCGTGCCGCCAGACAGCGTGCGGAGCTTGAGCGCCGCGCAAATGACAGAACCGCTGTTCGGCAGCGATCTGTCCTACGAGGATCTGGTCGATGCCTTCTTTTCCTGGGAGCATCAGACGCTCGCCGGCAGCGGAGAAATTGACGGGACACCCTGCGCGATTCTCGAGTCGAAGCCGGGCAAAACTGTCCGCTCGCCATATTCCAGCGTCCGCACCTGGGTGGACACGCGCCGCCTTCTGCCGTTGCGCATAGAAAAAAGGTTGAATTCGGGTCAAACCGCGCGGCGCATCGAGACTATCAACGCCGCCACCGATGACCTCGGTCGCAAGATCCCGGCCAGCATGGCGGTGCGCGGACCGCAGGGAACCTCGGTCACGATGATCGATGGTTCGCGGATCAAACATGATGTGAGCTATGACGAAGACCAGTTCACTCCGAAAGCCATCCGAGAGATAACGGTTCCGCATTCAGGTTCCGAGTAGCCGGTCAAGCGAGGGGATCTGCTCTTCCGGGAATTTTGGGGTTCTTTGGCCGCGTACGGGCGTCGAGGATCTCTGCACTGGGGCGCCTGAATCCTCCCTTATGAATCCGTCAGGGGTGTCTCCCGACATGCGCAAGCTGGCGGCGAAACGATTCTCAACAAACCCCGGACCATTCAATTGCTGCAGATTGTTCCGATGGGACCGGGACATCAAAATCAACACCACCTGATCATGAAACTGAAAAGCCTCCTAGTTGGAATCGCGTGCTCGATCGCCGCCCCCGTCGTTTTTGCGCAGACCGAAACGATCACTACAACCACCACAACCACAACAGGCGCGGGGACTATCACCGAATATTCTCCAGGCTCTGCCTTTGTGGTAACAGAGTCGAGCGGTCCGGTCACCTATCGTTATGGCGACCGCGTTGTCTATATTACCAGAAGCGGAAAGGAATTGAGTGACGACGAAGTTCAAACTCGCATCAAGGTCGGCACGCCTGTGAATGTGCATTTCTCCCGGCAAGGGGAGGACCGAGTCATCAAACGCGTCGAAATCGAGGACGAAGATGACGATTAACCGTCGGAAGGACGACTGATATTCAGCCCCCGGCACTCTGGGCGCCATCAGGGTGGGGGACCGTCGTGAAATTTTCCCCTATCCGCGCGTATATGTGTACGTGAGGCAAAGATACTGTGAGCGAGGCAATACGGAACTGTTGAGCCGAGAGGAAGGCATTCTCTCTGCCAGGCAGCAAATTCGCCTGCATTTTCGATGTCTGGTGCGTGGACGCAAGGTGGGAAAACTAGCATGGCATCTTCGGGGAATCCGCCGGGCCCTGCTCGCGGGCGAGATAGGGTAACCCAATAGGGTGACGGGAGTGGTGGGTTCCGTAGCAAGCGCTACGCCGGCATGGTGATGTTTTCTTTGCGCTGGCGGCGCTGACGGCATCAGTCGTGCCCGCTGGGAGGCTCTTTGCCGGGCTTCCCATCCTCGCGGTGGCGCTGCTTTTCCTTCAAGTTCGGCTCTGATTTGATCGTTGCCTGGCTTTGGAGGCTTTTTACGGGCGGCAGGATGTGTTGAAATGCTGCCGCGTAAATATCCAGCGCAGTCAAAAAAAGGCCACAAACAACCGGCCCGACGATAAAGCCGATGGGGCCAAATAGAAACAAGCCCCCGAGGGTGCCAATCAATATGAGCAAGTCGGGCATCTCCGCGTCTTTGCCAACCAGCCTAGGGCGAAGAAAGTTGTCAATGGTTCCCACCACGGCAGCGCACCAGATGACCAGCAGGGTCGCCGCCACCTTCGCCCCGATGATGTAGAGATAGATTACGGCGGGCAACCACACCAAAGCGGTGCCAACACCCGGAATCACTGAGAGGACGACCATGATTGTTCCCCAAAACGCCGCCCCGTCAATCCCTGCAAAGTAAAAGCCGATTCCCGCCAACGAGCCCTGGATCACGCCGATCAGCAGAGTGCCCTTGATCGTCGCTCTGGTAACGGACACGAACCGCTCAAGCATGCGAATTTCGTCCTCGTGCCGCAGGGGCATGTAATAGAATATCTTTTGCAAGATGAGTTGACCGTCCTTCAGGAAAAAGAACATGGCATAGATCATGACTAAGAACTGGAGGAAGAATCCTGCCGTGCCCGCCGTAAGCGCGGACGCCCAGGCAACCAAAAATCCTCCCGCCGCTTTAGCGGCCGCGCCCAGGCTATGTACGATTTCTCCCTGGCTGGGGATGAACCCAACCAGAAAGGGAAATCGCTCGAGCAACCATCCGTGAAAGTCAAACGAACCGGCAGCGCCAAAACGCTCTTGTAACCATGGGATTGCGACGTCGCTGACATTCAGGGCCTGCTTGACGACCAGGCCCAGGAGCGCGCTCAGCGGTCCAACGATGACCAGGAAAAGGATCAGAAGGGTGACCGCGGAAGCCAGGGACTTGCGGCCTCGAAAAAGCCGCGCGAGCCAACGATAAATTGGATGACAAAGGCCAGCGAGGATCGCCCCGAGCGTGAGCGCCTGAAAGAAAGGCCATACCACCGCCAGGAACGCGCCGGATATTGCCACCACGAGGATGAGAACGAAAGCGGCGCGAAACCTATCTCCGTCTATCTTTGTCGGCGTCATCGGGTTGGAGCGATCAGCAAGCGCCGGCGAAGAGCGTCTCGACCGCCGCGGGCTCGCTGGAAGAGTCAGCCGGCCTTGGCATCTTCGCCGCGCAATTTGGTCAGCACATTGCCATAACTTCTAACGATCTTTTCCAGTTCCGGCGCCCCCTGACCGGAACGGGCGAAGCCTTCGCGGAGCAATTCCAGATTTTCCAGCGTGCTCTTCGCCATGAAGGAAGCTTTGGCGGTTTGCACGAGAGCGAGCGCTCTCTGGGCGAATTGAGTCGCCGCCTGCCAGTCGCGCTCGCAACATGCAGCTTCCAAAAGTGTTGCCAGATCCCAATAGTCGCCGCTGGCCACGGTCCCTCGGCGATCCAGCGCAAACTTCAGCAGGGGCAAGAATCTCTCCGCCTTGGCAAGGCTGTCTGGCGTGCCCCGGTGAACGAGCAGTGTGACGACATTGATACCGGGATAGTAGTCGCGCGGGTCCGATTCGAATCCTCGCTGGTAAGCATCGATTGCCGCATCGAGGTGGCCCTCCAGAGCCAACTCGTCCCTATCGGCTTCGGGTTTCTCTTTTTCGGCCTTGTAGCGATCCTTGTGAATCCGCCCGATCAGCCCCAGCGTCTCGGGATCCGGGCCCCTACGGGCTACTATCGCCTGAAGGATTGAGGCAGCGCGGTCCTGGTCGCCCGGTCCTTTGCGCCGGTTGAGCCCAAGGGCAAACTGCTGTTGGACGATCGGGTTGCTCCGAAGGTCGTCGGGAGACTCTTCATAGAGCTCGATCATCTCGGCGAATGCGCTCACGTCGCGGTAGGCGATCATAAGCTGCAAAAGAATTCCGCGTCGCGTCGCGCCGAGCGGGCCGAGCGAGCGTTGCAGCGCCTTCAAGGCGCTCGTCCGCTCCTTGTCGGAGGATTGGCCGCGCGCTTGGGCCAGGCGGAGGCTGAAGTCGCTTTGCTGGTCGATGCGCTCGGTGAGAGATCGCTCGACAGTTTCCGGGATGGCGGGCGGCGGCAGAGCGTTGATCAGATCGTATATCGGGCTGTCCGGCTTCGCAGCCTGCTGCATGGATATGCGCAGCCGTTCTGCGACATTGCGCCGCAGCTTGGCCGCCGACTCGGCCTCCATGACGCCCTCCTTCAAATCATAGCCTATCGAACGCACCGAGGCGACGTCGAATGGCAGCGCGCTGGTGGTCGCAAAGATGGGCACCGTCGTAAACGGCTTCGCAAGATGCCGAATCCCGAGTTCGTAGAAAACATTTGGGTTTCCCAGGGTCAGGTCAGCCACCATGAAGTCGGAAAGCAAGATTCTCGCGAACATCGGAAGATGAATGATGCCTCCCGATTGCTCCTGGTCGCCACGTTCCGCCCTGAGCCCGACGTCCTCGATGGCCGGCTTGATTCCGGTGTTGTAGATCGCATCGAAGTCGATTAGGACACCGCTGAGAAGGTCCTTCTTCTTGCCAAATGGCATGTCTACGAAACAAACAGCTTGATTACTCATCGGACGATTTCGGTGGCAACTCAACTAAGGTCGCTGCGTCGGCTTCGAGACTCAGCTCAGAGACTGCATCTTCGTTCTGAAAAGGCGCAGCCGGCGTTCGCATTCCCACAATTGAATGCCGGGCGCGTCCGGATTGCAATCACCCACCTCGGGAAGGCACCTTTTCGGGGATTCCCTCGGGCCGAACCAGCCACGAGATTGATTCCGGAACACCCGCCAGTTTTCTGGCGGTTCAACCAATGAAAACGAATGGGGTTTCGCTGGGCAGCGCCCTTGGCGCCCTGGGCATCGTCTACGGCGACATCGGCACGTCGGTTCTCTACGCGTTTCGGGAATGCCTCGCCCATGGAGCGAATGACAGCGAAGGAATCCTCGGAATTCTCTCGCTGATCATCTGGACCTTGACGCTCCTCGTTACCGGGAAATACCTGACCTTTGTCACGCGGGCCGACAATGAAGGGGAGGGAGGGATCCTCGCCCTCGTTTCCCTTGCCTTTCCTGAGAGCGTCAATGAGCGGGACAGCTCGAAACTGACCGTCGTCATGCTCCTGATCGGCGTGAGCGGCGCGTCCCTGCTCTACGGCGACGGAGTCATCACGCCCGCCATTTCGGTCCTCTCGGCGACGGAGGGCCTGAGCGTCGCGGCCCCTTGGCTGACGCCATTTACCGTGCCGTTGACGGTGCTGATCCTGGTCGCGCTGTTTGTCTTCCAAAGGAAGGGAACTGAATCCGTCGCCAAGCTTTTTGGACCTGTCATGCTCGTTTGGTTTCTGACGCTGGCAACGACCGGTCTGCTCCAGATCATCCACTATCCCGAGGTCTTTGCCGCCATCAATCCTTGGCATGCGGTGCGCTTCCTTTTCACGAACAGCTCAAGTTCGCTAGTGATTCTGGGCAGCGTCTTTCTCGTGGCCACCGGCGCCGAGGCGCTTTACGCGGATTTGGGCCACTTTGGGCGAAAGCCGATCGCCCTGGCGTGGCACTCGATCGTGTTTCCCGCGCTTCTCCTGAACTACCTTGGACAAGGAGCGCTGGTTTTGCGTGATCCCCCGACACGGGAAAACCCCTTCTTTCACATGGTTCCAGGGTTGTTGCTTTGGCCTCTCATCGGGTTGGCAACACTCGCCACGGTAATCGCCTCCCAAGCGCTGATCTCCGGCGCGTTTTCGCTGACCATGCAGGCGGTGCAAATGGGATACGTGCCGTTCATCAACATTCGGCACACTTCCCATGAGGAACACGGACAGATCTATATCCCCCAGATCAATACCCTTCTGGCCATCGGCTGTATCGCCCTGGTTGTCGCCTTCAGAAGCAGCGACGCGTTGGCGAGCGCTTACGGGATCGCCGTAACCATGACCATGATCGCCACCACCCTCTTGCTCTATTTTGCAGCTCGCCGGGTGTGGAACTGGAGCAAGCTTCGGGCTGGAACGCTCTGTTTTCTCCTCCTGGTGCTGGAAGGAGCGTTCCTGGCGGCCAACAGCACCAAGATTTTTCAGGGCGGATGGCTGCCCTTGGCGATTGGCGGGGTGGTTTTCCTTCTTATGACCACCTGGAAAACGGGCCGCTACCTCCTGCGCAAGAACGCCGCGCAGATGCTTTCGCTCAGAGACCTGATCGCGTCGACTACCGCGCTCGGGCGCGAGTCCGGATTACCCGCAAGAGTGCCTGGTACGGCTGTGTTCCTGGCCGGCCGCACGCAAGGCGCTCCGATGTCGCTCTTGCACAATCTCAAGCACAACCGGGTGCTTCATGAGCGCAATATTGTTCTCACTATTATGACGGACAGAACCCCTTACGTCGCGAAAGCTTCCCGCGTGACGATTCATGACCTCACAGAAGGGTTTTTCCGGATCACCGCCCACTTCGGCTTCATGGAAACTCCGACCATCAGCGAGATCATAGCCTCTTGCGGAATCAACGACTTTGTCATCGATGAGCAGAAGACAAGCTTCTTTCTCGGCCGCGAAACAATAATCTGCACGGGCAAGCCGGGAATGGCGCGTTGGCGCGAGCATCTTTTCGCCGCAATGAGCCGGCACGCGCAAAGGCCGGCGGAGTTTTTCAAACTGCCGGTCAACCGGGTCATCGAATTGGGCCAAAATGTCGAAATCTGATTCGGCTGATCAGGCCATCATATTTTTGCGAATAAATGTAATATAACTCATAATCTGTTGTGAAAACATACCTTCGAAATCTTAATAGATCTGTCCCTGCCTCGATCTGCGGGGTGAATTTGCTGTTTTTCCTCCCGGTGCTGGAACGCGTTCCTCGTGGCCACAGCAAGAAAACGTCTCAGGGCGGATGGCTGCCCGTGGCGATTGGCGCGTTGGTTTTGCTTCTTATGACCACCTGAAAAACCTCCTGCGCACAGGACGCGGCACAGATGCTGTTGCTCAGGGACTTCATCGTGTCGACTACCGCGCTCGGGCGCGCGTCCCAATGACCCGAGAGAGCGCCCGGCGCACCCGTGCCAAGCGTCCCGATGTTGCTCAAGCACGATCTCAGCAACAATCTGATTCGTCCTCAAGCTCTCCGGCGAGCGGCAGCATTAGCCTGCCGTTATGGTGACGTCATAGCTTTCATCCAAATGGCAGGTCGGGTCGCCCGGCGAACTCCGCGGCTGTGAGCGGACGCTTCCGACGGGACCGTAACCGGATCATCGCCCACTTCGGCTTCAGGGAAACTCCGACCGTCAGCGAGATCATAGTCTGCTTCTTTCTCGGCCGCGAAACGATAATCTGCACAGGCGAGCTGGGAATGGCGCGTTGGCACGAGCACCTTTTGGCCGCCATGCCTAAATCTGAAAAGGCCGGCTGAGTTTTCAAACTGCCGGTCATCCGGGTCGTTGAATTGAAGCCAAAACGTCGAGATTTCAAACGGCTTATCTGCCGAGCGCGGTTATCCGTATATAGCAGAATATCTATGATATTCTATTGTAATGTAATGAATAACGTAGACAAGAATGTCGAAATGACGGCCTGAAATGAGACTGCTGATTGTAAGATCAATAGATCCAAAGAAACAGTGGCCATCGAAGTTTTTTTAAGTAGGTTGAGATTGGGGTTTTGCTATGACCGTTGTTTTCATCGCGCTGCTGGTTCTGTCGGTGTTCGCGGGGGCACTGGTGAAATGTGCTGCGGAAAGGAGCCTTTCGGAGCGGCATGCAAAGTGCGGACATTGCGGTGAGCTTGGGTGGATCCTGATCAGAAAAGACTCGCAGTCCTGTCACGCAAAATGCGTCAAGTGCGGTTGGATGAGCCATTTCGACATCAAGCATTGGCAGCGGGTAAGGTAGCCTTGCTGAGATCCAGGCGCAGCCTTCCTGTTCGGCAAAAGGCCTTTCAGTGGCTCGAGCTAGGCTTGTTGGTAACCGGGGACGCGGGCTCTAGACTTTTTTGAACTTCGCGAAGCGAGCCGTTGCCCTCGCTGAGGTAAGAAAAAGGCCCGAGGTTCGTCAGGCGAAGATATTGATACCAGACACCGTTTTCCAGTTCGCGCGACGCCGTGAGCAGCGTTGATTCCGGTTTCAGATAGCGGGCCTTCTCCTTTTGGATCGCTTCGAAAAGTATTCGACCGTCCTGGCGTTGCGGCGGGGGCAGTCCGAGAATCCACAAGATTGTCGGGGCCAGGTCGAGGTTGCTGGTGGGAAGCTCATTTGAGATGCCGCGGCGAAAATCCGGGCCCTTGGCGACCAGAGTATTGTGCACGTCGAACGGGCTCAGGGAAGCATGCATTCCTTGGCCCGGCTTTCTTCCCAGGTCGGCCTGCAACAATCCGGGAACCTGGTATTCATTTTCGCCGCTCGTCCAGCGAAGAGCGACAAGGACATCCGGTGCGAAGGTCGTGTCGAGGTGGACCTGATCCAGCGTGAAGGCGCCTTCGACAGGCTCCCGGGTAAACAAGACGCCGGCAAAGTCGGACCGCTGCAGATAATCCACGAGCTTTTCGACCGTTGGGCGATCATGCCCAATCACGTAGAGGGCGGTGCTTCCGCCGAGACTGACCACCAGGATGTCGCCGTCGTTCGGCTGCTCGGTGAATTTCCGGAATGTTCTGAAGCCGGCTTGGGAAAGAACACCCGCGACATCGATGGAGTTTGAAATCGTTGAGAATCCATGATCGGAGACCACGAAAAGATCGGTGGTCTCGGTGGCGTTCTTGGCTTCGAGCGCCTTGAGCAAGAGCGACAAGATGTCGTCGCAACTCTTGAGCGCCGCGAGAGCGGTTGGTGAGCCCGGCGTCGAATTGTGCTGGGAATAGTCGGGGTCGCTGAGCCACAGCAGGGTGTATTCTGGCACGCCGTTCTTCCAGGTGAATTCGGTGAGCGTTTTCGCCGTCCAGGTATCCGCCGCGGAGTTTGGGAAGGTGATAGTAGCGGGAAATGCGCCCAGCGCTTGGGTGATTGGCGGCAGCGTTTCCTCCGGAATCGTTTTTCCTGCGAAAATTGTCACGGACCGCGGGCTCTCGGCGTTTGTCGCGATGCCCAGGCGATTGAGAAGGAGCGC
The DNA here is from genome assembly GCA_963816855.1 of uncultured Verrucomicrobiae bacterium. GTDB lineage: Bacteria > Verrucomicrobiota > Verrucomicrobiia > Chthoniobacterales > Terrimicrobiaceae > DASTFP01. Next base: position 145,231 of record CAWFMA010000022.1, read on the forward strand.
CACCGGTTTGGTACCGGCAATCACGGCGCGCAATCCCGCCGCCTCGACAATTTCCGCGACGGTCTCCACGCCCAAATATTTGCCGCCCGAAAGGCGGTCACCGGCGCGGATAGCGTCAATGCTCTCCGTGGCGAACGCCCGAAGAGGGTCGATCTGCGGTCGATATTCGCGGTTTGCTATGATGCCGCTTCGGTTCGGATACACCCCGGTCGCGATCGCGGTGCCGTTCACCTCGGTGGATGTTGGGTAGACTGAATGATGATTCTCGAAAAAGACTCCTTCCTTGGAGAGTTGATACAGGATCGGGGTATTCTTCTCGTTAATCGCGTCCGGCCGGAGCCCATCGCAGACGACCACCACCACATGCTGCGCCCGGCCACGGTCGCTGCCGGCAGCGGTCGAACCGGTGGCCACCACGAAAAGCATGGGCCAGAAAAGCCCACCCTGGGTCAGCGCCCTTCGGAAACCCCCGCTGGAAACCCCGAGTTGACGCACCGGCGCGAAGTGCAAGAAGCCCGCCGTCGAGCGGCGCAAGAAAAGGACCACCCTGCGCGGGGTCTTTCGCGTGTTCGGAAACGCGCCTGACAAACCTCTTTTCAATGGCCCGCCGTCGGGCGCCGACGCCAAGCGCCCGCTCGCGACGGCGATCAGTTCCTTTGAAGAAACAAGCGGAAGGAGTTCGAAAGCGATCTGTCGAACCGCGCGAACAAGAATTCTTCGAATCATGAGAGAAGCGCAGGACGAGGACAGAGATAAGGCGGGAGTTCGCAGGTGGCGAGCAAACGGGAAGTGCACTTTGTCAAATTCGGAAAACTCCTGGTTCGAATGCCGCAGACCGAAGAGACTGTTGAAATACCCTCGCATGTCACGCGTGGGCGCTTTTGGGGCAAATATCGGTGGAATGACGAAGGAGCATCCCCAAAAGGGGCTGTAACCGAGGAAGGATGCCGAGAGATGCCCCGAAGAGCTCACGCCCTTCCCGAGTTGCGCCAATTTTCTGCCCTCGCTGTGTCGCCAAGCTTGCGCGTAGCACTGCGGCATTGTGGGGAGATGGGGCCCCACACCCCATCAAGTCTGCGCTCGGCTCCTTGCGATCTTCCGAAAATTGACTGCAACGTGGCATACGCGGGTATTTCAAGAGTCTCCCAAGGCGACGAGCGGTGACGCGGATTTTCTGCATCTCAAGTAAGCCTTGAACGTAAGGCTTTCTGGTGCTTTTCTTTTCGCATGCGTGCGATCTGGAAGGGGAGCATCACCTTTGGGCTGGTGTACATACCGGTAGCTGTCTATCCCGCGACCCGTGAAGAAAAAATCAGCTTCAGGCAGCTTCGCGCGCGGGATCTGAGTCCGATTCGCTACAAGAAGGTTGCGGAGGCCGACGAAAAAGAGGTCAAGTCTGACGAGATCGTCAAAGGTTATGAGTTCGAGAAGGGTCATTGGGTGACCCTGAAAGACGAGGATTTTCAAAAGGTAAAGATCGAGTCAACGCACTCGATCGAAATCACGGATTTCGTGGAGCAGGTGCAGATCAACCCGAAGTTCTTTTACAAGCCATACTTTTTGGAGGCGCAGAAGGGCGGAGAGAAACCTTATGCCCTGTTGTATCGGGCGCTCGCGGATTCTGGAAAGATCGGAATCGCAAAGGTTGTCATCATGAGCCGGGAGTACCTGGCCGCGGTGAAACCCGACGGGCTGTTCCTGATGCTCGAGTTGATGCATTTTGCCCAGGAGGTTCTTGAGCCGGATGCGCTGAAGACCCCCTCGGTGAACGAAATTTCTTCGAAGGAACTGGACATGGCGAAAGCCCTGATTGAATCGATGACGAGCGAATGGGAGCCGACCAAGTACAAGGATCAATACAAGGCCGCGCTCATGGAATTGATTGAGGAGAAGGCACGCAAGAGGCCGCCGTCCGGAAAGCCGGTCGCGCCCCGCGTGGCGTCGAATGTGGTGGATCTCGTCACTGTCCTCCAGCAGAGCCTGGAGAAAGTCGGCACCAGAAAGACGGAATCGAAAGGTCCAAACCGGCTCAGATCCGCAAACTCGCTGGTCAAGCAGAAGAGAAGGCCGGCGGCCGCTTGAGAAAGCCAGCGTTCACCGCGATCGGCCTCGGGCGCAGAGCGCTGGAACGCGATTCGTCAAGCGGTTCGCTCGAGCAGCCTTTCCAAGAAGGCTCGTTGAGCCGGATTGATCTTTTTTTCCGCTTCGGGTAGCGGGAAGAATTCGGCACGGTCAACCTCGGGAAAAGCCTGCAGCTGGCCCGACCGTGGCGGCCACTCCGTTTCGAAGGTATTGCTTTCCAGCCGGATTTCTTCCGAGGGCTCGATTTCAGCCGCCCAGGCGTGCACGGTCTTGCCCCCCTTTTGCTTTACCCATCCAAGCTCCACGAAGCTCCCTTGCGGCCTCAGGCCTGCTTCCTCGAGAAGTTCCCGGCTTGCGGCCGCTGGCAGTTCCTCCCCGTCCAGCGGTTCGCCTTTCGGAATGCTCCAAGCCCCTTCGTCCTTGCTTCTCCAGAACGGCCCTCCCGGATGGACGAGCAACACCTCCAGCCGTCCGGCTTTTCGCCGATAGACCAGGAAACCTGCGCTCACCTTGGGGCTCACGTTTGGAATATCATGGTCCTCTTCTCCGAAGATCTGCGGGTTGGGTGCCCGGCGATCATCTTTCGATGGTCACGCGGAAATTGCGTCCCTCCCATCTTTCTGCTTCCGGCCAATTGAATGTGAATTCGACGACTGTCTCAGGCCCGAGGGATCCCGTCGGAAGGTCGGCAAAGAACAGACCCGGCAAACCGGTCGTTTTGCTTTCCGAATCGTTGATGTGCTCCCAAGCGTCAATGGTCCAGCGCACGACTGCACGGGCGCCGGTAAGCAAGCGAAGCGTTTTCCGAGACGGAATCCGGCGTGTTTGATGGCGAAAGCTCCATATCTCGTGCTGGCTTTGCGCGGGCTGCGCGACATACCGTTGGTAGGCGGGCTCAACGCGATCGAAGACGACGCCGTCCCGGCGGCTGCGGACCAGGCTGACATACTCGGCGTGCGACCAACAGAGCGGCATGGCCGCTCCGGTGGGCTCGCCGCATTTGAAAGCCCCCGGCAAATCGTTTTCGTCCCAAAGCTGTTCGCTGAGCATTCCTCCCGCGTTGGCCATGCGTTCGAGGCTGACGATATATTGCAGCGGGTCTCGACCGGCAGCCAGTTCGTAGTGGCCGCGTTCCCCGGTGAGGATCGGCCACGAACGTCCAACCCCCGTCCCGTCGAATGCCGAACCATCACTCTTCTGACCGTAGGCGTCGTTGTTGTAACGGCGCCAGCACGAACCCTGGGGAAGTTCCCGCCGTATCACCCGGTCGATGACCTCGAGGGAGTCGAGGACGATGGGGTCTTGCGCCGAGCGAATGCCCAGCCGGACGAGGTGAAGAAAATCGCCCCCGACCACGTTCCGTGCGGAATGGCGACCCGCGCCGTTCGCGAGCTGGATCTCGAGCGCATCGACTTCGGGGTGCGGATCGATGGCCGTCGGATCTGCCGGCGCAACGCGCACGTAGTGGCGCGGCTTGCCGGGGACAAGCTCACCGCGCGAGGTGGTTGTCCAGCTTTCGATGTGGGACGCCAGCCAATCGGCGTAACTTAAGATGAGTTCCGCCGTTTCCTGCTGCTGGCGCAAGCGCGCAAATTCCGCGGCGCAAACCAGAGCGGCGATGACCACCGCCAGGGTAGAGGGAGAGTATCCGGACTGCTCCTCCCAACGTTCTTGGCCGGTAACAGGCCCCTGCAGCAGGAGGTAGCGGCTTGCCTTGGCGATCATGTTCCAGGGATCGAACGTGGGCAGCAGGTCCTCGCGCTGCAACCGCCATGCCAGGAGGATCGGCGAGGCGATTTCATCGAGTTGCACGCCGCTCCAATATCCCCTCCCGTCGATCCAGCTATTCTGCGGAAAATCGCCATCCGCCTTTTGAATGCAGGCCAGCCAAATCAATGCCCGCAACGGCGTGGCACGCTGTCCCGTTGCCAGGAGGGCCGTCGCGCTCTGCACCAGATCCCGCGTCCAGACCAAATGGTAGCCACCGATCTCGTCATCGCCGCGTGTTTCTCCCCAAGGGATGCTTAGCGACGCGATCATCGCCCCTTGAAATAGCTTGTCCTCATGCGCGAGCAAAACGCAGCGGCTGAGCCGATACATGCCGCCATCGTCTCCCGTATGAGCGTTAAAATCGTACTGCTCGGCAACCTCCGTTCTCCGCCACTGTCTCACGTAGGCTTCGTGCTGGCCTGCGAACGGTTCGGCCAGGCATTGCAAGAGCTTTGTCGCGGCGCTTTGCGCGCTGCGGCCAAAAGCAATGCCGAGCGTCCATTCCTGACACTCTGGAGTCAACTCCGCGGTGAGGGCGATATTGCCTTGCTCGGCGCTGCGGAACTCCCAATCCATGCGGAAGTTGTCCATCAGATCCCGCCAACCGTCGCTCGCGCCCGCGTAGCCGACCGAGCGCCGGACAAAATCTGGTTCGCAACCAAAGGAGAGGTGAACTCCCTCTCGTGTCGCGTGGAAAAGTCTGCGCCCTGCAAACTCGCAAACCCAGCCCGAGTTGCCGGCCCCGCCTCGCGCGAGATGCGGGGCCAGCAAGGCGTAGACTTTCAATTTGCCGCGCAACGTTTCGTCGGTCACCGCAAGACGCGCGCGCAGCAGGACGACGGAGCGGTGCGGATCGGCCAGAACATGTTTGGTAATGCGGTAGCGCCCGGCCGGTTCGGAATTAGTCAGCTGATAGTGCAAGCAGTTTCGGTCCGGGTAATGGATTTCATGGTGCAGATCGCGTTTTTCCTCATGGCAGAAGGTTTCCCCGTCGGTGATGAGAAACTCGACGTCGCGGGTGTTGGGTTGGTCAACCGTCGGATAATAAATTTCGTTGAGGATTCCGTGACTGAGCGTGAACCAAACATGGCAACTGGAATGGTAAGAGGTGCCGATGCCCTCCTTGGAGCTATGTGTCCAGCGGGGTTCGATTCCCGGCGCTCCAAAGGCCGGCGAGGAATGATTTTCCTTGTGGTCCATGGCGATGATTCCGAGAAGATACTTTGGCGTCCTCTCCACGGCAAAGCCGATCTTGATGGCTGCGGAAAAGTTCTCCCTCCTGCGCCTGTCCTCGACCCACTCATCCCGAAGGCCTCGTTCGGACTCTTCGGTGCGGCTGGCCTCCCGCGATCGAGTTGGACGAAACGGGACAGTGCAAGTAACCTGAGAAAAAGAAGCCGGAGCGGCGAATGCGAGGATCGCCCGGGGTATGAACTCTGAAGAGTCGCGGCGATCGATCCGGCTTCCATAACATCTCATGCGCTGGTCAATTCGAATCGCACGCATCGCTGGGACCGAGGTCCGGATCCACATCACGTTCCTTTTGTTTCTGATGTGGATAGGTTTTTCGTACTACCGGGCCGGCGGGGCCGCCGCCGCGATTCCGGGAGTGCTGTTTGTTCTTGCGTTATTCGGCTGCGTTTTGTTGCACGAGTTTGGGCACGCTTTCGCGGCGCGGGCTTTTGGAATTTCCACCCCGGACATCACCCTCCTGCCCATCGGCGGGGTGGCGCGCCTTCAGCGCATGCCCGACAAGCCTTGGCAGGAATTGATCGTGGCCATCGCCGGACCGTTGGTGAATGTCGCGATCGCCGGTGCGCTGGTCCTCTTTTTGGGCAGTTCCGGAGGCCTCGAAAGCATTGAGCGGGTTGAGCACCCGGGCATCGGCATGCTGGAGAAGTTGGCTTCAGTTAATTGGATGCTGGTGCTCTTCAATCTGATTCCCGCCTTTCCGATGGATGGCGGGCGCGTGCTCCGCTCTCTCCTGGCCATGGTTCTTCCCTATCGCCAGGCCACCCAAATCGCCGCATGGATTGGCCAGGCGCTGGCGTTTGCGTTCGGTTTTCTCGGGCTCTTCAGCAACCCGCTGCTGATCTTTATCGCACTTTTTATTTTCCTGGGTGCCCAGCAGGAGGCTGCGTTGGCGCAGATGAAGGATATTTCCCTAAACTTGCGAGTCGGCGAGGCGATGGTCACACATTTGGTGAAGTTGCCTCCGTTGGCCACGCTGGAGGATGCGGTGGAAGCGCTGTTGCGTACGTCGCAGCATGAATTCCCGGTGGTGGACGAGGATGAGCGCGCGCTGGGCGTTCTCACGCGGGACGGTCTGATCGCCGCCTTGAAGCATCATGGCCCGGCCACGTCGGTGGCAAGCGTCATGCAGCGCGATTTGCCCACTTTGCACGCCGACGAACCTTTTGAGAAGGCCTTCCGTCTTATGCAGGAAAGCGCGTTTCCCGCACTGCCGGTCGTGGATCGCCAGGGGAGGCTTCGCGGGCTTATCACGCCGGAAAACATTGGCGAGCTGATGATGGTCAGTGCCCTGCTCCCGCGCGGCGGGCAACCCGCTTGGCGCGGCGGCGCTCCCAGCGCGCAATGACTTGCTGACAACAATGTTGCAGATTGCTTCCGTATTTTACGCTGATCAACCTCGTTCAATCTATTGTGTTCGTGACCCGCCCGTGAACGCAGAAACGGATTCCCTTCAAGCCATGAAGCTGGTCTTACTGCCGTCGGGGGAGGCTGGGCCCGCTCTTGGACAGGGCACTTGGCGAATGGGCGAGGACCTTGCGATCCGGAGAGAAGAAATCGAAACGCTTCGCCTGGGCCTCGACCTTGGGGCGAGTCTCATCGATACCGCCGAGATGTATGGCGAGGGCAGCGCAGAACAGCTCGTGGGAAAAGCCATGGAAGGGAGGCGCGATGCGGTCTTTCTGGTTGACAAGGTGCTTCCCCAGAACGCCCCCCGGCGCGGGATGCTCCAGGCGTACGACGGAAGCCTGCTGCGCCTGGGAAAAGATCGGATCGACCTCTATCTTCTCCACTGGCGCGGCAATATCCCGCTGCACGAAACGTTGGAAGCCTTCACGACGCTGCAGCGGGACGGCAAGATCCTTGCGGGGCGACGAAACCATCTTCGATTCCCTTCATCCACTCCATACCCTTGGCATCAATGACTTACGATTACGTGACAGGCCGGAATGACGAAGTGGGAAAGGTTGTGGGAAGATTTCCCCCGAAGTCCAGCGAAGTCCCGTCGATTCGCAGGTGCATTAGAACACGTGGCCGATATAGGCGTTTTCCTGTTTTACAGGGGATTTTATGGAATCCGCGTACTTACGAATTCCGAGGAAAAAAAAGAGAGACCCCAGGGATCGTCGCCTCGGCTCTCGGGGCAGCCTCCTGTTTTACAGTAAGCTCCGCGGCACGAACCAGAGCGTAGTATTCGATCTGGCTCTTGTGAATGTAGGCGTTGCCGTCAACCAAGATACGGAAGACATCATTTTGAATGATCGCCGAAATGGTCGCCATCTCCTCGGGCGAGACGATGAGTTTCCACACTGCGCGAGGGTGGCTCAATGATTGGGTTGCAAATAAGGCGGGCCCAAATCAAGAGCGCATTGAGTGGCAATGCGAGTGGAGCGCAAAGCCAAAGCCTCGCGTCATTGCGGAATACCGCCTTGCGCCGGCTGGGTGTTTGAGCAGGAAACCTTCGATTCAGAGTTTTTGGATTACCTTACCTTCAACGTCTTACAACTTTACTCTGACCCAATGGCACACTCATCGTCGCCGCTCGGGAACCTGCTGCTAGCGGCCTGCTCGTCCCGGCGCGTTCCCGCTATTGCCGCGGTTCTCGTTATTCATAATATTCGAGTTGTTCCCGCGGTTCCCGCTATTGCCGCGGTTCTCGTTATTCATAATATTTGAATTGTTCCCGCGGTTCCCGCTATTGCCGCGGTTCTCGTTATTCATAATATTTGAATTGTTCCCGCGGTTCCCGCTATTGCCGCTGCCGGTCGCGTTTGGCGGCGAGCCGGCGACGGTCGGCGCGGCTGTTGATTGCGAGGGAGGATTGTTATCGGAGGCCGTGGTGGAACGCACGGTTTGAGCGGCCTGGGCCGTAAGATTGACATTCGCAGGCACAGGACCATTCGCAGGCACAGGACCATTCGCAGGCACAGGACCATTCGCAGGCACAGGACCATTCGCAGGCACAAATCCTCTCCCTTGCTTGCTGACATTGTAGGCGAGGATCGTCGGGTTGGGGAAGGGTCCAAAGCCGCCCGCTTCGCCGAGCTTGGAAGTCGCGAGAAGCGTCTCAAGATTGATTGTCGCGATGGGCGGCATTTTATCCGCCCCCGGTACGATATCGAGCATTTGACCTGGGAGTAACGCAGTGCGGATCTTGGGATTCGCTGTGAAATAAACGAGGACCTTGTGGTTCAGGCAGATCACCTTGACCCTTCCTGCATTTGAGATCAGAAAGTCCGATCCAGTAACAGCCGCGCTAATAGCGCCAGCCTGCACCTTTCCTCCTCCGGCGCCTTTCGGGGAAGAAAACAGCATGGTGCCACTATCCAGAACAATCTCCCGTGTGCCTGCGATAAAGCGAAAAAGCGCGTTGGAACCTACGCGGGTGATAGTCAGGTCCGGGAACTGCAATTCCGCCCGGGAATTACCCCCGGTCTGAAGGGCATTATTACCCTTAACGAGATCGCCTGGGACCGCTCGCGTGTCCTGCGGCAAGAGCGAAACGAGATTGATCGCCTTGGTGACTTCGGCTTGGTTGAAAGGCTCCGCCCACAAAGTCGCCACATGCCCCACAAATAGGAACAGAACAAAAATCCAATACCTCATCGGCTAAAAGCGAAAATCAGCGGCCAAAGCCAAGTATAATCGAAAAAGAGACCCAGCTCGTCAAGCGGGCAGCCATCCCTGATGCGGCAATCCGGCTTTATCTGGCAAGTTCTTCGAGAGATACCGGTCCTCGTCGAGAAGCCGCACTGTGATGATGCCACAAAGCAACACAGCGCGCACATGAAGGCCCAAAGCGAGCCCAACGCCAGCGGCGTGGCAAGAATCATCAAATAGACCGCCCGAATACATTGGATGGCGAACGATGCCGTAGGGACCGGTGGAAATGACACTCTGGCCCGGCCGCACTTCGATAATGCCGGCAGCTTAACTGTTCTCCCGCAGCGCGAGAAAGACTATGGATGTAGTAACCAAGCGCGACTAACGCGTTGCCTGAAAGAACGAGTGCCACTGGAATGCGGCAGGAATGGAAGTGTCGTTCGATTCCGGGAACGATAATGAGAGCGCACCAAAGAATGGCCGTCAGCGTCTGAATGATTTTCTGGCTTTTTTCCTTGCTCGGCGGTCGGGCCTACCTTGAGCCGACTCTCAACAAGGCCGGGATCATGTTTCAGAAAATAGAACGTGACGGCAGTCGACAGCACCGAGAAGAGAAGCCAAAAAGCCCACACCTCCCAGAAATGGAGAGTCCAGGCGGGCACAAAAAGCATCACAGCCATGATGATCTGAGGTCAGATAAGGCCCCTGATAGCCTTCTCTCTGACTTTGCATGATTTAAGGTGTGTCGCGAAGTTCATATTCTTTCAAGATGAGCCTATAATGAAGACACTCTAACATCTCGCTCCTCGGCGGACCATTCATCATGTGTAAGGGCTGCTCGTGATGACAATAATTGCTCTCGTCACATTAAACTCCCTTAACGGATCATGAGTTTATAAAACTCGGGTTAGATGTCCCTGCCGAGAGCAACAGGCAAACATTAGCTTATAACGCAAGTGTCTAAATACCCTAACGCGTGGGAATACGAATGGCGGCTTTTCAGGCCAATCTGTGTGCTCCCTGCGAAGTCTGAATCTCACAGAAGCGAAAGCCGCAGAGAGTTTCTAACGCCCGGTCTTAGCATTCTCCAGGGACGATACCTCGCGGAAGTACAGTCCTCTGTGCGTCCACCACCTACCTGATGCGCACATGGTGTTCCCCCTGATCGCAGCCAGCGTGCTTCTGGCTTGGGACACGAGTCCCGACCCCGACGTTGGGCTCTACCGGCTTTACGTAGGCATACAAAGCCTGCGTGCTGACAATCCGCCGCTGACCGGTTACTCGACGCAGGAGGCGCAGTTTCAGGTCGAGGGCTTGGACTATGGGACCGAGTACTTTTTCTGTGTGACGGCGATCAACCTCGCAGGACTCGAAAGCGAATATTCGAATGAGGTGCAATACACGCCGAAGCCGGGGAACGGGCACGGGAAGTAAAAGGCTGCAGCATGGATCAGAACGTCGACGGTGATAAACGTAAACTTAGGAAACGATCGGGACTTGCGTTATCGCGGGCTCAATGATCTTACACGATCTGTGGTCCGCCTTTTTAGCTTTTGCCAACTGCCTTTCAAGGGATCGGAGCCCAGACGACCAGCAGGAAAGCGCCGGCCGTGACACCGAGCATGATGAGCGACCAGAATTGATGATCATTAGGTTGTCGGCGAAGCGGACGTTTTTCTTCCATTGGTAGCGGGCCTTGCGATTGTCGCAATTGCTGAAGCAAAGCGCGCAGACACCCGCCTAAAACTGATGGCCAGGACATCATCCAAAGACGAGCCATCGTTGCTGGGCAACGGAGAACTTGTACATGCTCAAGTTTGGCCGACAGAAGCCATTGAGCCCGCGCCGGAAAAAGTATTTGCGCAGCTCGGCGTCACGGAAGGAGCGCACATCCTTCGGCGTCACAGCACGCAGTGGAAGGCTCGCCCGCGCCCCGAGATGCGTGAGATGCCCACCGCCTGCACCATTAGCGACGAGTGCAACGGTCGATCCACTGGTACATGCCCCAGAGGCCGTCCAGTCCACGCGAATACGTGGAGTAGGTGTGGTAGACGACGCCGTCCTCGAGCGCGAACGCGCTCATGCCCGGCCTCTCGCGCGTGTACGTGGCCACGTCGGTTCCGGTCATGGCCGCCAACTTGCGAGCCTCGACGGTCTCCTCCGGACGAGAGATGTCCCACGGATCGCGCCGGTAGTTGTATTCGACGACCTGCTCGCGCTGTTGCTCCTCGGTGAACGCGATGTTGAAGTCGAAGTTGAAGTCGCTGCCGAGCGAGGACGCCCAGGGGAACGTCCACCCCATCCGCTGTTTGTACGCCTGCAGCTTCGCGAGAGGCGCCCGCGACACCGCCGCAAGCGTGACGTCGTGATTGGCCAGGTGGATGACGAAGCCGTCGAACCCGTCCGCGATCGCCGAGCAGGATGGACATCCCGCCGTGTAGTCGGACCCGAACATGAAGTGGTAGACGAGGAGCTGCGAGCGCCCTCGGAAGAGGTCTGCCAGCGAAGCTCTCCCCTCGTCGGTCTCAAATCGATACTCTTTGTCGACCCGGACCCAGGGCAGCTCTTGCCGCCGCCGCGCCAGCTCGTCGCTGCGTCGCGTGAGCTCTTTCTCGGCCTCGAGCAGCTCGAGCCGCGCTGCGAACCATTCTTTGCGTGTCCCGGTGATGTGCTTCGTCATCGCTCTTCTCTCCTTCCTTCGGTGTGCTTGATCGTTCGTTCGGTCGGCGGTTGCGACGAGACAGGCTGCTGCCGCGAGCGCTCCCGAATCCATTCGTTTCTCAATACGACTTGGTGGTTGCTGGTCATGAGATAAATTTAGCGTCGGCTATCGAAACGATGGGAGTTACAAGTGTGAGGGGATTCCGATGGACTCGCTAATCACTGCCGCCGCGCGTGCACTCGCAGCGGGTGATCCCCTCGGCGCATTGAAGCGGGTCGCTTTGCGCGACGACGCGCCGGCTCTCGCGCTTCGAGGCATCGCGATGGCACAGCTCGGCGATCTCGTTCGAGCGAAGGCTCTCCTACGAAGTGCTGCGCGTGCCTTCGGTCCGAAAGAGGCCGTGGCCCGGGCGAGGTGCGTCGTCGCCGAGGCCGAGGTCGCGCTCGTCTCCCGCGACCTGGGCTGGCCTGCGAAGGCGCTCGACGCGGCGCGGGCCACCCTCGAGGAGCACGGCGACCGGACAAACGCCGCGCATGCGCGATATCTCGAGGTGCGGCGCCTGCTCCTGATCGGGCGCATCGGCGAGGCGGAGGGTAGGCTTCCCAGGCTCGACCCTGCGCCCTTTCCTGCCGCATTGAGGACCGCCCACGAACTGGTGGTCGCGGGGATCGCGATGCGGCGTCTGCGCACGAAGGCGGCGCGCGCTGCGCTCGCTCGGGCCGAACGCGCGGCGCGCCACGCACGCATCCCGGCCCTGACGGCGGAAGTCGAAAACGCATTCCTGGTCCTGAACACGCCCGCAGCGCGCTTGATTGCGGGTGGCGAGGAGCGAGTTCTCCTACTCGAGGAGGTCGAAGCGTTGCTGGCGTCGAAAGCATTCGTGGTGGACGCTTGCCGTTACGTCGTGCGTGACTCCGGCAAGCTGGTCTCGCTGGCCAGGCGTCCGGTGTTGTTCGCGCTCGCACGTGCGCTGGGCGAAGCGTGGCCGGGAGACGTGTCGAGGGACACGCTCGTCGCGCGCGCCTTCGGATCGAAGCGCGCCGATGAATCGCATCGCGCGCGGTTGCGAGTCGAAGTCGGGCGGCTTCGTGGGGTGCTTCGGACGCTGGCCGGCGTGAGCGCGACGAAGCGAGGTTTTGCGCTGGCGCCGCGCCGCTCTCGCGAGGTCGTCGTCCTGGCAGGGCCCGTGGAGGAGCAGCATGCGGGGGTGCTCGCCTTCCTCGCCGACGGTGAATCGTGGTCGAGCTCGGCCCTTGCGCTTGCCCTTGGAACGAGCCAGCGCACCGTGCAGCGGGCGCTCGACTCGCTTGGGGCAGCAGGCAAAGTGCAGTCGTTCGGTCGCGGGCGAGCTCGTCGTTGGATGACCCCACCCGTGCCGGGATTCGCGACGACCTTGTTACTCCCCGCTCCTCTGCCGATCGACTAAGATGGAAGCATGAGTCAGTCAACCGCCGAGATCGTGCGTGAGTATGGGCCCTTTTCGGGTGCCGACCGCGTGCATGGAGTCACCTATGACGGACAGAACGTCTGGTTTGCTGCTGGAGACAAGCTGATCGCCTTCGATCCCGCGAGTGGGAGGACGCTGCGCTCGATCGACGTCGCCGCGCATGCCGGAACGGCCTTCGACGGCCAGCACCTTTTTCAGCTCGCCGAGGATCGCATCCAGAAGATCGATCCGAAGACCGGCCGCGTGCTCGCCACGATCCCGGCGCCGGGCGGCGGCGGTGACTCGGGACTCACGTGGGCCGAAGGGACGCTCTGGGTGGGGCAGTATCGGGACCGGAAGATCCATCAAGTCGATCCCCAGACAGGGGCGATTCTTCGCACGATCGAGTCCAACCGCTTCGTCACCGGGGTCACTTGGAGCGACGGAGAGCTCTGGCACGGCACCTGGGAAGGTGACGAGAGCGATTTGAGGCGAGTCGATCCTCGAACGGGAGAGGTCCTGGAGAGGGTCGAGATGCCGCCTGGAGTGGGTGTTTCAGGACTCGAGTCGGATGGCGGCGATCAGTTCTTCTGCGGGGGAGGAAGGAGCGGGAAGGTGAGGACCGTCCGCCGGCCCAAGCGAGGCCGCGCGACGGGTAGCGGCTCCGAGAAATCCGTCGACTCCAGGGGCAAGTAGTCGGAGCGGCCCCTCGCCGGCGAGCTTCGATAGCTCGACGAGCAAGTCCTCGGATCATGCAGCAGAGCATCCGTTTCTGCATCTCGGCGAGCCGCTCGTCGACGCGCGACAGCGATGCCGTTCTTTATGAGCGCTACCCGCACTTACACGTCGACCACGCGATCGTCCGGTTTGAGGCGCTTTTTCATTGGGCCGGGCGATTGGACGCTATCAGGAAATTGCGCCGACCGCCTTGGTGACGTAAGAACGAGGTTGTCGTGCGCCCTTGCTGAGGGGCCTTTCCGAACGCTTGTTTGAACTGCTGCGAAAGTTGTAACGCCGAGTGGAAGCCGAGGATATCGGCTACTTCCTGGATTGAGCGTGTGGTGCTCGCCAGGAGGTCTTGAGCCTCTTGCAGGCGGACCCGGAAATGCCGCGGGTCGCAAGCTGGTGGCATCGCTCGAAGCACCGCAGGAGATCGGGCTCCAGCCGGGGTGTGCATGATCGGCTGGGACGGCTGCACGACGCCCGCGCGAACAGCTTCGTCAAAAATCGAGCCCGGGCATTCGACCCAGTGTTCGGTCCAACCTGTGCCGGAATCCGGGGCGTAGCGATGAAACGCCGGGAAACAAGACGAGAACAAGGGAGGATTAAACGGGCGGGCGTTTCACCATTTCGCCGGTTCGGTCTCGGGCAGGAGAAGAGCTCCGATCTGGTTACGGCGAAGGTCAGACGCAGAGAATCGTCAGCTTTCTCGGCCCATGTGCGCCGAGTACCAGGATACGCTCGATGTCACCGGTCCTGCTTGGGCCCGTGATAAAGGAGATAAAACTCGGATAGTTTGAACCGTATTTTGCTTTGAGGAACGCGAACGCCTCCGGCAAATCTGCGAGAAGCTGGTCCCGGCGCGCCAGGACCAGATGATGGGGAGGCAGCACCGAAAGAGCCCGTCCTCCGCTGCTTCTGGTGGAGACGAGCACGCTGCCAGTCTGGGCGACAAGCGCGTCGCACTCGCTGATACCGGCGTCGCATTTTTCAAGCTCTTCAACGTCATAGCCGTGGTTCGTGACCAGCCCCGGGAGTGCCAGAGCGGCTCGTGCCCTATCAGCGAGTTCGCCGGAATGGCTGGCGACTCTTTTCCAGCCCTCCCTTTTTGCGAGCTCACGAAGGCTGGCTTCCATCTCGGACAGCCCGCCAAGCAGTTGAAACTCGGCCTTGAGTTCGAGCGCGTTCGCGCGAAACATTTCCACGCGCTCCTCGAAGCTGTCCCCCACGGCTGGCAGCCATTCGGAAATGTGCTTGGCCGCTTCGGCCTCGGACACGAATTGCGCGCTTTTTTCGTGGTGCCGCGAACCGGGAGGAGGAGCGGAAACCCGCAACGCTTCCCGGATGCGCCCGAAAATGTTCGCTCGCTCGCTCAACGTTTCCTCCTAGCTCTCCAGAATTCATGAAAGGTTTGGTCCGCGATGACCGGCAACTCGCGCGAGGCCGTCCAAGCCCTGGCCGGATCGAGGCGCGTGCCTTTGATCAACGGATGGAGCCGCTGTCCGGCTCGGCCAAGTTTGCCCGCCAAAGAGAAGAGGGCCGGCCGGTTCGCCACAAATGCGAAGAACTTGTACGGCAGCTTCTCCCACCAGATGGCTCGTTGCGCCGCCGCGTTGCGGCGGTTCTGCAGGAGATGGTGATGCAAATCGATCTTCACCGGGCAGGTCTCCGTGCACGCTCCGCAGAGGGAAGAGGCGTGGGAGAGGTGCTTCCAATCCTGAAGACCGCGCAGGTGCGGAGTGATGACGGAGCCGATCGGACCCTGATAGGTCGTCCCGTAGCAGTGGCCTCCAACATTCCGATAGATGGGGCAAACATTTAGACAGGCACCGCAACGTATGCAATGAAGCGCGTCGCGCTGCTCGGCGTCCGCCAGCAGATGCGTTCTCTTGTTATCAAGGAGCACCAAATGGAATTCCTCCGGCCCGTCGGGCTCTCCTGGCTGGCGCGGACCTCCATAAAGCGAATTGTAGCCTGTGAGGGTTTGTCCCGCGCCGGCGGTGGCGAGCATCGGAAGGAAAAGCGCGAGGTCCTCCATTTTTGGAAGGACCTTTTCAATGCCCATCAGCGCGATGTGCGTGCTTGGGAAGGCGCACGTCAAGCGGGCGTTTCCCTCGTTCTCCGTGATGGAGATCATCCCGGTTTCGGCGATGGCAAAGTTTGCTCCGCTGATGCCCACGTCCGCGGTGAGATATTTGCCCCGCAGCACGCGGCGGGCGATGATCATGAGTTCCTCGGGGCTGTCGGTCGGCTTCGAGCCAAGTTCCCTTTCGAACAAATCGCTGATTTCCCCGCGGAGGAGATGCATTGCGGGGAAAACGAAATGGTAGGGCGCCTCGTGCCGGAGTTGCACGATGTACTCGCCGAAATCGCTTTCAACCACCGCCAGCCCCGCCTTTTCCAAGGCCTCGTTGAGATGAATTTCCTCTCCGGTCATCACCTTTGATTTAATGACCGAACGAGCCTTTTTCTCCCGGACATACCAAGAATGATCTGGCGGGCCTGCTCTCCGGTGGTAGCCCAATGGGCCTTCGTCCCGCGCGCTTCGAGCTTGTCAACCAATTCCGTGAGGTACTTGTCGAGATGATTTATCGCGTCCCACTTGATCTCGGCCGCGGTCTGGCGCGCAGACTGCCAATCTTGAAAACGCGCCTTCCTGGCGTCGCGGGCGACCTCGTATTTATTGAGAGCGGTTTGGATAAGCGACCGATGCCGCAAATCCTTGGTCATCCGCTCGGCATCCCGCCTGAATTGTTGGGCTGGCAGGTTCACCGGGTATTCAGAACCTCGGCAAGTGAATGGCGCGCAAGGGCAGATGCTGACGATCGGCCAACCCTTGAATGTGCAGGTTGCAGCTCGTGTCATTTGAAATGATAAATTCGGCTCCGGTTTCGCGCGCCGATGCACATTTGACTTCGGCCATCGCGGTCGAAATCATTGGAAATTTGGCTGCGAACGTCCCGCCAAAGCCGCAGCAAGTTTCGGCTTCGGCCATCTCGATCAGCTCGAGGCCCTCGACCTTCGCAAGCAGCTGGCGAGGCTGTTTCTTGGTCCCCAGTTCGCGCAATCCGTGGCACCCGTCGTGGAGCGTGACGCGATGCGGGAAACGGGCCCCCAAATCAGTCACTCCAAGGCGGGTGACCAGAAAATCGCTGAATTCGTAACATCTGGCGGAGAGTTCCTCCGCAAGGCGCGCCTGCGCGGTCCCGGCAAACAGCTCCGGATAGAATCGTTTGATCATTGCCCCGCATGAACCGGAGGCGATGAGCACCACGTCGGAACTCTTCAGCCGATTCAGAACGCGTTTCGCGATGGGCCGTGCTTCGTCCCAATATCCGGAATTGAACGCCGGCTGGCCACAGCAGGTCAGTTCCTCGCCGTAGTCCACCGTATGCCCCAAGCGCTCGAGAATCGCAACCATGCTGATGCCGACGCGCGGATAACACAGGTCGACAAAACAGGGGATGAACAAAGTTATTTTCAAAGCCTCGAGCGCTTGAAGTTGAGCCAAAGCTTGGCGCGGGAAGGTCTCGCCCACGCCCGCGTCAGACCCGAAGGCCGGGGAGTTGCTTGACCGCGCCAATTGCCGGCGAGGAGCGCGCAACGCGGACGAGACCCGACACGCGTCTTCACGGCAAACGGGCCCTCCTCATCGTCCTTAAAGAATTTCGTCTCTTGCCAGGTTCGAGACGTGGCTGTCGGCGGCATGTGCGACCCCCCCGCCGCGGTCGCCTGGATGGCAAGCGAATTTGGAAGTCATCGCGGGACGTCGAGCTTGAGGCGGGCAAAGCGATCATAGGCTTCCTGCCAGGTTTCCGTATCTTGAGGGACAAAGGTTCGGAGTGAAAACGAATCGCTGACGATCTTGCGCAGCGCCTGCGGGGACTCGATCTCTCCGAGGGCGGCCGCTTGAATAAGGACATTTCCCGCGGCGGTTGCTTCCACAGGCCCGGCGATGACTTCCCGCCGCGTGGCATTCGCCGCAAATTGATTCAGAAGCGTGCTTTGACTGCCTCCGCCGACAATGTGAAGACGGGAGATCGAGCGCCCGGTGAGATGTTCGATTTCGTCCAGCGCGGTCCGGTACGAAAGCGCGAGGCTTTCCAGAATGCATCGAACGAATTGTCCGGGAGTTTCGGGAGGAACTTCGCCGCTTTCCGTGCAATACGCCGTGATGCTGTCCGGCATATCGCCCTGTTTCGCGAAACGGTCGGCATTGGGATTGATGAGCGAGCGGAAGGGCTCCGCCCTTTCCGCTTCTGCTGTCAGACCGGCATAATCCAGATCGAGTCCGCGCTTCGCCCAGGCGCGGCGTGATTCCTGCAGGATCCAAAGCCCGACGATGTTTTTCAAAAAGCGTGTCGTGCCGCCGTAGCCGGATTCGTTCGTGTAGTTATGGGCGCGTATCTCCTCGCTGATGAGGGGTTGCGGCAACTCGACGCCGATCAGCGACCACGTGCCCGACGAAAGATACGCCCAATCGTTGCCGGTTCCCGGGATCGCCGCGACGGCTTCTCCGGTATCGTGCGAGCAAGTCGCGATCACCTGCACCCCGCCCAACCCGGTCTCGGCGCAAACTTCGGGGAGCAACGGGCCGAGAATCGTGCCGGGCGGCACGATCTTTGGAAAAATCTTCCGGGGTATGCCGCACCGTTCAACGAGCCGTTCCGACCACGACCGCGTCCGCGGATTGTAGAGCTGAGTCGTGCTGGCGAGACTTTCGTCCACGCATGCGACGCCCGAAAAGAGATAATTGAAATAGTCGCCGATCGTGAGAAAGCAGTCCGCCGCCTCAAGAAGCGCCGGGCTTTTCTCGACGTCTGAACAGAGGTGATAAAGGGTATTGATGGGCATGAATTGAATGCCCGTTTCCTCGAAGATCAGTTCGGATCCGAGAGATTCCCGCACTCTTGAATAAGTGGCGGCGGTGCGCTCGTCCCGATAATGAAATGGTGGCGAAATCATGGGATGCACCCGGTTGATCAGCACGTAATCAACCCCCCATGAGTCGACGCTAATCCCGCGGGGGTCGACGTCGCGCTTGGCGACCCTCGCCAGGCCGATCTTCAACTCTTCATAGATGCGCAGCACGTCCCACCGCAGGGATCCGAGAACGCGGATGACGGCGCTCGGAAAACGATGGATCTCCTCCAGGCTCAGTCGGCCGTCCTCCAAAGATGCGAGCATGACGCGTCCGCTCTCCGCGCCAAGGTCGCAAGCGATATAGTGCCGGGGGCTCATGTCGAGCAGACGGTTCGCGAACCAGCCGCGGCGGTGGCGATCCGATCACCACGGCCAAAGCCCGCCTTCGTGAGAATAGGAGAGGCGCGTTTTGGAACGCGCGGTGTTTCGGGGTTGCGGCATCGCATCATTTCCTTCTAAGTCGAGAAGGCACTTTCGACAAACGATAAAAGTGTCGTTTGGCCTCTACGAATTGATGGAACCCGGGGCGGAAACACGGGAAAGGGACCGGCCGGCGCGGGCGACAAATCGTTTCGAAAGCCTTGCCAACGCCGCCGTCCGCCGATGCAAATAGCAACCTTTTCCCGGTCGAGCGGCGCGAGATCATCGCCGGCAACTGTTCTAAGCAAAGTGCTCTTAGCAAGACTCGGAAACGGACGCCGGAAGGGCGTCTGCTAAAGACCGCGCCAGCGATCGGCCCGGTTCGTTGCGAATTGTGAGGGAACAAACGGCTTTCCTCGCGCGACCCAGCTGTTGGCTCGCTGCGCCGCGTTGGCTAAGGCCGGTTCGCGACTGTGGGGCTAGTGAGGCTTTCTCCCGGGATGGCCGGAGATTCCTTTTCGCCTTCGTTAGCGAACCAGCCCTCCAAGCGGGGGTAAAGGTCGAGGAATTGAGAGTAGTGGGATTCGTAGCTTTTAACAACGAGCGGATCGGGTGCGGTCAGGGCGTCGAAATCGGGGGCGAAGCGGCGGGCCTCCTGGTATCCATTTATTGCGCCAATCCCGATCCCGGCAATCAGGGCCGCTCCAAATCCCGCCCGCTCGGCGGCGTGTCTGTCCCTGCCCTGGTAGAGGGGGCGATTCAGAATGTCGGCGAGCATTTGGCGCCACAGCGGACTGGCCAGTCCATTCCCGGAAGCGACCAAACGGTCGAACTGCGCGCCGCAGTCGGCCATGGCCTCGATGATTTGTCGCAGAGCAAACGCCACGCCTTCCAGCAGCGCTCGAACCATGTGCCCGGGTCCATGCCGAAGGGTCAGGCCCACGAAGCTCCCTTTGGCTCTCGGATCCATCAACGGAGAACGCTCGCCCACTAGGTAGGGCAGAAAGGCGAGGCCTTCGGAGCCTGGTGGAACGTCAGCAGCCAGGTGATCCATTCCTGCGTAGCTCAAGTGCTCAAGGCCGAGAAGCGTTCGCAACCAGCGCAGGGCCATGCCCGCCGACAGCATCGCTCCGAGAAGGTACCACCTCGCTTCCGGAGCGTGGCAAAAGGTATGCATCCTCAGCTTCTGATCGAAGAGCGGCGCCGCCAGTGGGACGAAGACCTGGCCGCCGGTGCCAATGGTTACCGATCCAAGCGGCGGATCGATCAATCCGTTGCCGACCGCTTGAGCAGGCTGATCCGCGCATCCCGCAGAGACCGGAATTCCCGCCGTCAGGCCCAGATCTTCAGCCGCGGTCTTGGAGAGCGTGCCGACGATATCAGTCGACGAATGGACTTTCGGGAAAATCGGCCTCGGAAATCGAAGGCGCTCGATCACTTCATCCGCCCAGAGACGCCTGCCCACATCGAAAATGCCGCTGGCCGCCGCGTCGCTCGCGTCGGTGCCCAATTCGCCGGTCAGCGCAAAGCGGATGTAGTCTTTCGGCATGAGAAGCGCCGCGCTGTTTTTGAGCGTTTCCGGTTCATGCTTCTGCAGCCAGCAGAGCGTGGCGATCAGGAAGCCTGCCGCCGGCGCGGTGCCACAGGTGGTGGCAAGGGTTTCGGTTCCCACAAGCTGGATGATCTCCGGCAGCAATGAGGCGCTTCGCTGATCAGCCCAGATGATGGCCGGTCGCAGCGGTTTGCCGCTCGATCCGATCGCCACGAAGCCATGCATTTGGCCCGAAAGGCCGACCCCGGCCACCTGCGCTCCCGCCGCCTCCCGCAAACCCTGCCGGGCCGCTTTCACCGTGGCCAGCCACCAGTCCTCGGGGTCCTGTTCCGCGTAGCCGGGCCGCGGAGTAAGGATGGGATACTCCGCGGTGCCGATCCCCGCAATCTGCCCTTCGAGGCTACAGACCACGGCCTTTACGCTCGATGTGCCCAAGTCGATGCCCAGCAGAGCTCTCACGTCAATCTCTCCCCGCTGCGTGGGCGTTCAACAGGCCCGATCTCCGTCTGACAAGACTCTTTGGAACAGGGTCGTCTCCGATCTTGCAAAATCCAGCTCTGCTGAACGCCCTCGGGAAAGCATCTGCTGTCAACGCGATTTGGGGCCACAAGCAGTGAAATTCGTTGCCGCAAAGAGCAAAAGGCGGGCTCCGCGTTACTGTCGTTTCAGCCAGAGGGTCGCCAGCCACTTGTCGCGAGCGAGGGCGATGGCTATTGCGAGAATCATTGTCGCACCCCAGATAGCCTGAGTCAGGTGCTGGCTCAAACCCAGGAGGTTGAAGCCGGTGGAGATCAGTTGGAGCAGGACAAGGGACAGGATGAGCCCCAACACCTTGCCAAAGCCGCCGTTCGGATCTACCCCGCCAAGCACCGCGGCAAGAATGGTGACCAGCAGATAAGACTCCGCATAGCCGGCGCGCGCCGAGTTGAAGCGGGCCATCATCACGATCCCCGCAACCCAGCAGAATGCGCTGGACACGATATAAACGCCAACCAGCGTCCACTCGGTCGCCACCCCGGAATAGCGGGTCGCTTTCTCGTTTGAACCGATCATTCGCACGCGGGTCCCGAAGGGAGCGTGATTCAAAATCACTGCGACCAGAAGAGCGCAAAGGATAAAGATGATCATGGGCACGGGAAATCCCAGCAAGGTGCCGTTACCCAAGACCAGGATGGCGGCCGGAAACCCGCCGATGACCGCGCCGCTGGTTGCATAGACCGAAATTCCTTTGACCGCCGTCATTGTGCCGAGTGTTACAAGAATCGGGTGCACGCCCAGGAAGGCGACGATCATTCCGGTTAGGAGGCCGATCACCAGAGACGTCAAAAGTCCCGCCGCGAGGGCAAGCACAATCACTCCGAAAACGAGATGCCCCGAACTCTCCGGCCCAATCATCTGGGTCAATATTGCCGCCATGACGAGCGCCGACAGATTCGCGGTCGCGATGATGGCGAGATTCAAGCCGCCGCTCATCAAGGGGATCATCATCGCCAGAGCCAAGATCCCAAGTTCGGGCATCTGGAAAGCAATGGCGCGGAGCGTATTCCCTGAAAGAAAGCTCGACGGGGCCAAAGCGGAGAAAGAGAGCAACGCGACAACAAGGAGCGCGGCAAGCATCGTCACCGTCGGATCTCGGGCGAGGAGCCCCGAAAACGACACGCGTCGGCCCGCCGGATTCGTGATAGCCTCAGACGGCATTGCCGACCACTTTCTTATGTTGACGCTTGGCCGCGATGGCGGTCGCACTGACGCTTATGAGAATGATGACTCCCGTCACAAATCCGAAAGAATAGGACGAGACGCCCAAAAGCGTGAGTCCGTTTTGAATGATGGCCAGCAGAACGATTCCAAAGACTGCTCCACTGACCGTGCCGATTCCTCCCTGAAGACTTGCCCCGCCCAACACGACGGCCGCGAGGACATCAAGTTCCCGACCGATGAGGGCGTTGGGCACGACCGTCCTGCCACCCGGTGCGGCGGTCGCGGAACCACGAACCCGCCCGGGGAATTCGCGGTAACGGTCAAGACGACTCCGGGGAAGTCAGCGGCAAATAAAGGCGATAGTAAATCAGGGTGAGCACCCCGAGCAGGGCTGAAAATCGCGGCAGAGCAAAGGCCATGAACCAATTTCCGCCAATTTGCACGAGTATCGTCGCCACGAGTGGCTCACCGCCGCGATGGCGGCGAAAGAGATGTCGATCCCGGCCGAAACCAAGACCACAAATAGGCCCGCCGCCATGATCGCCATCACGGAAGCTGTCCAGGTCGACAGGAATCGGGACGTGCCGGAACGCGATGTTCTCGGCCACCGTCAGGTTTGGAAACAGCGACAGATCCTGGTAAATGATCTGGATGCCGAAACGCTGGGAGGCAGCGGGCGAAAGATGCGAATGCGATTTTCCCTCGAGCACGATCTCGCCCTCATCGGGCGCATGGACGCCCGAGAGGACTTTGATCAAAGTGCTCTTCCCACAGCCATTTTCGCCCGCCAGGCTATGAATTTCCGCGGCGAAAATGGAAAAGCTGACATCCTGCAGCGCCCGGACACCGCCGAAGCGCTTGCTGATGCCGCGCATCTCGATGAATTCGGGCCCGCTTCGTGGAGCGACCAGTTCGAGGCTGCTGACTGGTGAAGTCACATGCTCGCGCGAGAGCGGGATTATGTGAAGCTAGAGTCCAAGCTTGACGAGTTCGTCAATCGGTACTCTTGTCGATCGCCAGCATCTTGATGGCGCGAATGACCCGCTTTTGCGGATCGACGCTGACCTTGCCCAAGCCGGGAATTTCCATGCCGTCCGTGATCGGCTTCCCATCCAATACCATCTTTGCCACGGTAACGAATGCCTTCCCAGCCTCTATCGGGCTCCACATATAACCGACTTTTATAATGCCCTCCTTCACCAATTTTTTTCCCTGGGTCGGAGAGCATGTACCCACTAGTACGATCTTATCGGCTTTGCCGCGCTCCTTAATGGCACGACCCGCCCCTATTGGCCCCTGGCTGCCGAAGGTCAGGATGCCCTTCAAATTCGGATGGGCTAGCATGGCGTCCAGTGCCGTTTTGTAGCTGTCATCCACGCTTTCCGCGACGCCGTAGCGATCGGCAACGAGTTTCATCTTTGGATAATGCTCTTTCTGGTAGGCGATGGCCGCATCAGCCCAGGCGTTGTGCAAAGGAACCGTCAATCCGCCAACGTAGACGATGTATTCACCCTCCTCGCCCATGAATTTGGCAAAATCCTTCATGTGTTGCTCGCCGTATTCTTTGTTGTCGATCAATTCAATATCCCAGACGTTGCCGACCTGGTCGGGCGATTCGTGCGTAATGACGGGAATTCCCGCCTCCTTGGCGCGCGCAAAAACCGGCTCAAGTGCCTTCGCGTCATTTGGCACCACTCCGATCGCGCTCACCTTCTTGGCAATCAAATCTTCAACCGCGCGAACCTGCTGGGCCGGATCCGCCGTGGTGGGGCCGATCATATAGGCTTTTACGTTTTGTTCCTTGCCGGCTTCCTTGATGCCTTTCTCCATGGCGGTGAACCACGGGATGCCGCCGATTTTGACCACCACCGCGATTTCGGGTTCCGCGCTCCAGGCGGCGAGAACCGAGGAAAGAAGCACGAAGAGAGCGGCGGCCGCTCGCCAGAGGGGGATGGAGATCTTTTTCATTTTGTGTCCTGTTGAGATAGTCGGTGGGATGCGTCTAGGTGGTCGGAATTTCGGGGGGCTCACTGGCCGTCGACCTGATAAAAACCGAGGGCCGACGGTTCTTCAAGGAAGTCTTTCTTTTTTTATTTTCGAAGTCAACACCAGTCTTGGAAATAACTTTACGGCGCAATTCCCAGCCGGAATCGCTATCTTTACTCGTCCGTAAATCGATTCCGCGGGCGCGCGGCGACTTCAGCGCGCTCCCGCCAGGAGGCGCGGTCGATTCCCGCACGATCAGGTCACAATGCACTTCGCTGTGGAGTTTGGGCGAACGATCGTTGCCAAGCCGCGCCATCAGCATCGACCAGGCTTGGTCCGCAAAATCCTCGGCGGGTTGCCGGATGGCGGAGAGAAAGGGACGGAGCGCGGTAAACCATTCGCAATCGTCGAAGGAGAGCAGTGAGACCTCTCCCGGCAGGCGGAATCCCAGTTCCCAAATCGTCTTGAGCGCGCCGACGGCCACGGATTGCGTGGCCGCGAAGAGCGCCGACGGCCGGGGATCGTTCCTCAGAAGAGGCTTGAGGACGGAACCAACCGCCTCCGAGGCTCTTCTTCCCGTGATCAGGATTTTTTCATGTTCGGAGAGCCCCGCTTCGTGAAGCCCCTCCCGGTAACCCTGGATGCGTTCCCGAATGTTGCGCAGGCTGGGGTCGCTGGCCAAAAAGACGATTCGTCGATGGCCAAGGGAAATCAGGTGGCGCGTGCCCTCCCGGCTCGCGCCAAGGTTGTCGGCGGAAACGCTGTCGAACCCCGTTTCCCGGCCGATGCGATCGAGAAGCACGGTGGGAATTTTTCTGTCGGACAACTCCCGCAAGACCGGCGAGTCGTCCCGGCAAGGCACCACGATCAGTCCGTCGATCTGGCGTTGAATCAATGCGCGAACCCTTTCCCGCTCCGAGCAAAAGTCTTCCTGGGTATCGGCCAGAATGATCTGGTAGTCGGTGCAAGCAGCCCGTTGCTCGATTCGTCGCACGATTCCGTGAAACAGGCCGACCGTCACGTCCGGGACCACGACTCCGATCGTGCGTGAACGACGCTCTCTGATGCTTTTGGCAACTCTATTCGGACGGTAGCCGAGTGCGGCAATTGCGCTGTGAACGCGCTTTTGAAGGTCGGGACGGACGTATCGAGTGCTTCGCAAGACATTGGATACCGTCGCCGTGGAAACATCGGCAGCCTTTGCCACATCGTAAATCGTCGACTTGCGGACGCGGGGCCGGCGCTGGTCACTTCTTGGCACCCGGGAAGCGTGTAACGCGCGATCGTAAAGTGCAATTGCAAAAAGTTAATGCCGATTGGATAACCAGAAAAAATTAAGTTAACTGGCGGATAAACGATTAAAAAGACGCTTCAACTTTAGAGCCGCTTCTTCAAATGACCCGCTGATGGCGATGACCGACTGGGTAAGCATAAGGTTGTCGATATCGCCGAAGTCCTCGATTTCATTTCCGTTCTTGTCCCTTGTCGCCTGGGGGGCGTCGGACCAACCGCCGGTAAAAACCTTATCGCGGTAGCCGGACAGGTCGTCCGAATAGGCGGAAACAGGTTTTCCGCGGCCGAAGGCGTAGCCCAGTTCCCAAGCGGTGCCGACATCCGCGGAGGGGCCGCGAAACGGACTGAGATTGGCCAGAACGCCGGGGCAGGAATCGATAAGTTCGCAGTTTGTCCTGAAGATCGCCGCGGCGCTTGGGGAGGAAGGGGACTGGGCGCCCTGGGAATCCAACGGGAACACTCCGATCAAGCCGATTTCCGCCAGGAATGCCTTCCGCGTTCGGGCAATGCTCAATGGCTCGGGAAAGAAGACATCGGGGCCCGCCAGGTAGACGCGTGGCGGCGAAGGAAGCGGAGTGCGCATCTTGGAAAGTCGCGTGAATTGGAATCTCGGCGAATGTTTCCCGCCTCGCGCAGTTCGTCTTTCCAGTTCGGCAGTTCGCCGCCGGGCGTTTCCCTGGTCTCCGCAGCCAGGAAAGCTAGTGGCCTGGTTTGTCAGGGCATCAGGAGTTTTGAGATTCTCTTTTTAAGTTTGTCGAAATGACTGCCCTCCCAATAAATTCGGCCGCAGTTTGGGCAGGTGCTAAACTGATCGTGGAAGCGCAGGGTGAGCGGTTCTCCGGAGAGGCGGTTGGCGACCTGTTCTTTTGTAACGGCCTCCAACAGTCCATTGCACTCCAGGCAACGGACGAAAGGTGCGATTGACCCCGGCGTCTCCTGTAATCCAAAGCGCCGCAGGATCTCTCTGGTCTGCTCTTCCGGTTGCGCCGAGCGCGGACAGTATCCGTGCTGGACGACCGAATGCATCAGCAGTCGTCGATCCCGGGTGAGGATGGCACGGTTCTCCGCGAGCATGGTGCGAAGAAGGAAGCGATCGTCTGCCTCGCGCCGGTAGACGGTGTCCAATCCCAAAAGGCGAAGATTGCGCGCAAGTTTGCCCAGGTGACCGTCAGCGACGAAGCGCTCACAATGTCGGCCTTGCAATCGTGGGGCCAGAGGCAGGATGTCGGCCGGCGCGGGAAAACCGTAAACATCGAGGCGGGCCGGACCCGCCGCCTGCCAGAAGAGATCGACGGAAAAGGCGCTTTCCCGGTTCGAATCGAGGACCACGATCAGATCGATTTCCGGATGCGGAACTCCGCATGCCTCGATCACGTCCTTGACGGCGGTCTTCTCCCGCAACTCACGAACTATCGGTGATGCTCCGCGACTTCCCGAAAGAAAAAAACCGGCTAGGCCCGGGTCGAAATTCAGCTGCAATCGAAAACTCATCCAACGCAAAACCTCGCCTAGGAGACTGTTGAAAAACCCCCGCATGTCGCGCAATCCGGGTTGCGTCGATTTTCGGCCCTCGCGGTGTCGCCAAGCTTGTCCGTAGCGCCGCGGCTCGCGGGGAGATGGGGACCCCGCAACCCCATCAAGCCTACACTTGGCTCCTTGCGATCCTCCGAAAATTGACAGCAACGTGGCATACGCGGGTTTTTCAACAGTCTCCTAGCTCCGGCGTGGCGCCAGGACCTTCTTGTCATAACAGGCGGCGTTCAAAGTCGTCGCGTCGATGGATGCACGCCGCTGGCGCTCTTTCGAAAAACGGCCTGCGGAAGAGCCGCCCAGCGGCCCGAATGCGCTCGCGAGAAATGCCATCTTTTCCGCCCCCCCGGACTTTCACCGGACGGGGCTATCATCCCGAGGCTATTCAGCCGGAGCGGAAAGGATGGCACCTCTTGCGCAAACTTCCTGCCTGTTGGGCATAGCGCCCTCAAAAGCAGGGAAGGGGAACTTACCATAGTTCCCAACCTCGTCAATCCTTTCCCGGGACAAAAACCGTGGGCATTTCAGTTGGGCCCGGGTCCCGGTCCCTGAGCCGCCGGAATTCCGCTTGTCACCACTTCGCCGTGACCTATGACTCTCCAATGATTCTGACCTGGCTGTCGCAATATCGCGATATCGGACTGCTCTTTCTACGGCTCGGCATGGGAACGATGATGGTGTTTCACGGTTGGCCCAAGCTGGCCGGCGGGATTCATCAATGGGAAAAGCTTGGGAAGGCCATGGGAACCCTGGGCGTGAATTTCTTTCCCGGCTTTTGGGGCTTTTCTTGCGCCATGGTGCAAACGGTAGGCGGTGTGCTAATTGTTCTCGGTTTTTGTTTTCGACCGGTGACCATCCTGATGGCCTTCAACTTTGTCGTCGCCACCCTCGTCGTTTACAAGACCAGCCATCAGTTTATCGATTGGTCCCGGCCCGCCGAAATGCTCATCCTTTTCATAAGCCTGATCTTCATCGGGGCCGGAAAGTACAGCGTGGATCGCAGCTAAGGGGTGTCCTCCCGGGCGATGCTTCCTTTCGAATTCCCGAAGATCGGCGGACTTGTCTTTGAGGAAATGGGATCAGGCGGACTTCACTGGTCCTTTCGAGGTGCTCAGCCGCCTTCCCGGTTGATCATTTCACGTCATCGGGAAAACCACAAAGCCGGTGCGAGATTTTCGCGGGCTGATCCTCACACCGACACTGAGTTTTGCGGAGTCTCCCCAGCTTGACGTTTTGCTCCTGCCCGGAGACAATGGAGTGAACGCGCTCATGGAGGACGAAGAAACTCTTTCATTTATTAGGAACCAGGCGGCGGCTTGCAGATCGTCCTCTCGGTTTGCAATGGCGCCCCGGCGTGCGGCAAAGCAGGCCTCCTGAAGGGGAGACGTGCGACAACTCATTGGGCGTCTCCACCTCCTTTCCATTTTTGGCGCCTGGCCTGTTCCAGCGCGCGTAGTTGCCGACGGTTTTCTCGTTACGGCGGCAGGCGTGACTTCGGGCCTCGACGCCGCTCTGCGCGTGGCGGCCGCGCTGCGCCGCGCCGCAACGGCCAGTAAATCCAACTCTACGTGCAACACGCGCCCGAACCGCCTTTCGATAGCGGCACTCCCGAATCCGCTCACCCAAAGATCGAAGCCTTGCGTAACTCCATGCGCGCTCTTCCCGAAGCCAGTGAAGCTATCGCGAAGCGAGCCGCGTCGAAACTGGGTTCGTAGCTGAACGAGGCTCCCTCAAACTTCGTAGTTCTCTTGGCCGACCCTTCCATTCCAAGCGGCGTTCGAACAAGGGCGTTCAACCACCATGTATCCGCCGCCGGGATAGCTGGGATAGTAGACGTTATCGTAGTAGTAATAGTTGGTGCCGCGATAGACGCGAGTCCGGTAGCCAACCGGCAGCAAGGTCACGAGGCGTTGCGGGGCGCTTCCGATGGCGTTCGGGTGCATAACAACCTGGCTTGGTGTGGGGCGTGGCTCATAGACCACGGAGCCTCAGGTGGTCAAGACTAGGTGAAAGGCAGCCATGAAAAGCATGATTTTCAGCTCTCGGGAGTCTCTTTATTTTGAAATCGCCGACGGCGACCCCTTCGCGCGTTGTTCTCCTTGGCCTTCATCCCTCGCTGGCCAACCGCATCAAAAGGAAAACCAAAGCGCGGACCGAGGGATTGTCGCTCGACTTTGCGTCACGAATCGCGCACTCAAGGGGCTATGGAAGCTGTCTGGTGGTTGCTGACGCTGGGGCTGATGCTCCTTGGGTTGGTGGGAACCCTCGTCCCTCTGGTGCCGGGCACGATTCTCATCCTGTGCGGCGCCGTTCTGAATCATTTTGCGCTCCATTCGATCGGTTGGCGGACGTTGGCGGCCATGACATTTATGATGATTGCCGCGCAGGCTTTGGACATTGTGAGCGGCTCTCTTGGCGCCAAGTGGTTTGGAGCGACCCGCTGGGGAGCGATCGGTGGAATACTTGGCGCGCTCGTCGGACTGTTTTTTGGTTTGATCGGGATTTTTGTCGGGCCGCTACTCGGCGCGCTGATTGGCGAACTTCTCGGCGGCAAAGGTCTTCTTCCCGCGGGACGCTCATCTTGGGGAACCGTGATCGGGACGACCGCAGGGATCGTGGGGAAGTTCGGCATCGCTCTGCTGATGATCGCGTGGTTTCTAGTGGCGGCACTTTGGAAGTAACGTCCCGCTTCCGCGGGTCTTATTTTCAACGTTTGGCGGCGCCCGACGCAAAATTGATCCCGGACTGGCGCAAAGAAATTTCTCGCGACTTCGGGAAGTGCGGAACTTAAGTTCTTCGCCAAGAGGATGGCTACGGGATCCCAACTCGATGTCGGCGGCAGATCGGTAAAGGTGACAAATCTCGAGAAGGTCCTCTATCCCGAGACGGGCTTCACCAAAGGGGACCTGATCAACTACTATATCCGGATTTCTCCATTCCTGCTTCCCCATCTACAGGGCCGCCCAATCACCTTGAAGCGGTACCCGGATGGCGTGAACGGCCAATATTTTTACGAGAAGAAATGCCCATCGCATCGACCCAGTTGGGTGAAAACGGCAAAGGTCGCAAAGTCGGAAGGCGGGGCGATCAACTATTGCATGCTGAATGATCTTCCCGCTTTGGTCTGGGCTGCCAACCTTGCGGATCTTGAGTTGCACACCTTTTTGCATAAGGCGTCAGACCTCACGCGTCCGACCAGCCTCGCCTTTGATCTCGATCCGGGCCCGCCCGCGGACGTGGTCTTGTGCTCTCAAGTCGCTTTGTGGGTCAAAAAGGCCTTCGAGGCGCTCGGCATGCAGAGCTTCGCGAAAACATCCGGCTCGAAGGGCCTGCAAGTCTATGTGCCTCTCAACACGCCGACGACTTACGAGAAAACCAAAACGCTAGCCCTTACCCTCGCGCAATTGCTGGAGCGAAAATTTCCCAAAACGATCGTCTCGAAAATGCAGAGGAGTCTGCGCTCCGGAAAGGTTTTCGTCGATTGGAGCCAGAACGACGACCACAAGACCACGGTCAACGCCTACTCGTTGCGCGCAAAGAGTCGCCCAACCGTATCAACGCCGCTTTTGTGGGACGAAGTTGCGGAAACCGTGAACCGCGGAGATTCCAAGGCTCTTGCGTTTGATTTTAATGACGTTCTCGCGAGGGTCGACAAGATGGGGGATCTCTTTGCCCCCGTCTTGGAACTTAAGCAGAAATTACCTCGCGCGAGCGCTCTGAATCGAGTCGGTATCGATTAGATTTTATGCCGCCCGGCAATTTGCGAGCGTGCTTTCCCTCGCTCAACCAAGCAAAAGCAATGCGTGGCTTGTTTGCGAGCCGCGCCGGCTCTCCGGCCCGCGGACTCAGGTTTCCCCTTGCACCAGATAACGCAAAGCTTGAATGAGCCAGCTGGCCACGGCCTGAGGAGACTCCTGGTAGAAGCGTTGCCAGGCCTGTGCCTTTTGGTCTTCGTAGATCGCTTCGGCATGATCTTTCAACCAAGCCAAACGCACGGCGTGTCCGATGACCACGTCGAGGACGAGGTGCTCCTTGAGAATCATCTCGGGATTTTGCCGAAAGAAGCCTTCCAAAACTGTAAGCGCCTCGATGGTGAGGTGACGATATTCGGGAGCGTCGATCTTGGCCAGGAGATGCTCCACGCGAAGCTCGAAATTCCTTTCTCCCGGGGTCATTTCCGACAACAAAGGCGCGCTGTCCAGGCGATTGCGCCGTTCGAGCTTGTCGCCAATGACCAAGCCACGGCAGTGTTGAAGCGTCTCCCAAACTCCAGGAAAGAACCCCGCCGGGATCTGCCCAAGAGCCCCTCCGCGCTGTCGGTGACTCAACCAGTCCTTGGCTCCGGCGGAAGCGGGCTGATGTGCTGCGGGCGGCTTTGCCTGGACAGGGTTCCAGTCCACTTCCACGCCCGTATCAACATGCAAGGCTTCCTGGCTCTTGAGCAACTCGGCCGCCTGCGCGTAATCGCGGAGAAGAGCAGATACTCGAGACTGGATCTCGGATGGCGAGAGCCCCATCAGTTTTTCATAAGCCTCATCCTGCGTAAGCCGGAACTCTTTCGCGAGTTCGGCGGTGAGCAGCAATATGAGATATCCAACCCGAAGGGTTAAGAACCCTTGCAGCAGCTGCGGCTCCATCTTGATCAGGTCGTCAAGAGCCAGCAGGATCTCCTGGGCGAGGACTCGTTCGCGCACATCCTCGCGAGAAAACCGGGCAATGCGTTCTGCGATGCCGTCGCCAGCCATCGGTTCGGTGATCAATGAGGCCGGGGTATAAGCTTTGCCAACCAGAACTTGTTTTTGCCGCGTCAAGAGATCGGTCACCGCATCCTCGAGCCCCTCATCGAGCCACCCCCGGAGGCCGGTGATGCGGCGCAGGACGCTCCAGTGCCTGCCATAGCTGGCTTGCTCCCAGAGTTGATCCAGCAAAGTTTCCAATCGAATCGAGCCCTCTTCCGGACGCCGGGACGGGACCGCGTCCTCCCATGGGATCGACGCCTCAAGACCCAGCAGGAGCACCAGGCCCTGAAGGCATTCGGCCTGCTCGTAGAGATTGTCGCTGGCCTTAAGCCGCTCAATCAGCCGCGCGCGATCCTGTTCCGCCTCGAGCTCGACGGCGAGTTCCTCGGCCGCGCTGAGCGGAAGATTTTGGTCCGGATTGCGCTGCAGGGGCGGGACCGCCGCCGCCTCGAGGCAGGGACTCGAGCCCGCCTCGGGGATCGGCCCCACGTTGGGATCCAAAGACATCCAGTTTGCCGAAAGCATGAGTTGCCTCAAAGGGCCCAAACGCACCGCCGTCGGCCCGCAATGGCCTTCGCGCCACTCATGCAAGAGGCCCATGAGAATCTCCGCGTCGCCCGCCAAATGGCGCCGACCCAGCGGCAATACGAAGGTGGGAAGACCCTGGCCCCGCCAATGGCGCGAGAGGTAGGCGACTTCGCTGCGCAGCCGTTGCACGAAGATCGCCAGATCGAGCGCCAAATGGTCCTGGTGATCGGCCATCATCGACGGGGCAAATGCGAGCCTGCGTTCGCCGAGACGATAGAAGCGCGCAGTAGTCAAAGTGCGCAAGCGCCGCCTGCGGGCGCCCGGTCAGGCCCAAAGTTCGCGAAGCTCCCTGCGCCTCATAAAAGCAGACCAACTCCAGGGCGGGCCTGAGCTCGATCGTCTCGAGCTGGTCGACCCGGTCAACGCCAATTCCCAAACCCGCCAGCCGGGCTTGGGTTTCCGCGTCCTCCGCCAGTAGCGCGATTTGCACTGGTGACGAAGGTTTCGAACGCGGGCGATGGCGTTCGAGGGGATCGAGATCCGTTCGATCCAGAAGGCCATCCAGAAGCATTTGCGCCAGCCACCATAGGCTTTGAGCCCAAACCAAGGGAACGTTCTCGTTGGGAAGACGGGTCTGGCTCCGCGGATGCTTTCTTTCCTCTTCGATGCCCGATTCGGGAACGTAGTAAAGTTCAGGCAACAAACCGACTCCGTCGCGCTTGATTTCGAGACCCTCCAGGCGGTGCCGGTACTGACCGGCCAGATCGTCCTCCTCGCGGTAGTAGGCATCCAGGAGAAGATAAGTGAAAAACAACGGCCATTCGCACTCGATGTCCTCGAAGCGTTTTAGCTCGTCGGCTTCGTAATGCAGGCGGCTATGATCCTCCAGGATGGTCTGGTGGCCGTCGCGCAGAAATCGTTTGCAACCGTAGTTGCCCTGCAGTTGGTCGACGATCGAAGAACGGGTGCGCTCCGCGAGGTCTTCGTCGGCCACGGCGAAAGCGGGAAAGCCAATCACGGCAAGGGTCGCCGCGTCAACCTCCTTGGAAGCAGACTCGCTGGGCAGCAAACTCTCCAGCGTGATGCGGGCGCGGGCGATTTCGTCCGGGAGCACGTGCACCCGCGTACTCTGGTCACCGCGGGATCCATACAAATCAAATCCATCCAACGCTTCCAACGCCGCCAAGGCCAGCCCCACCGAACTGGCGTTGATTTCAGGATGGCCAATATTAATCTTGTTGCCCCGCTCCCACACCCCGTAGTCCGGCGTGCGGTAAGCGCGACCGATGTAATAGATCAAATTCTGGATGAAGGCCACCTCGATCGGGCTCCAGATCAGGTCAATGCCCCCGGCGATCATTTGAGCCAGAGTCAGCAAGTAGAGCGAAGTGGAATCAAGTTGAAGATGCCCCCATTTGTCGTCTTCCACCACGGGTTGGCCGGTGGAGGTATTGTATTTGGCATGGAGGGCGTCGAGGGGGTTCTGGGTATGCTTGAAGCGTTCCACCTTGGCGGCCTGGCCCATCATCGCGGCAAGCAACCCGCGCATCAGCCGCACCACAGCGTGCTCGAGCTCGCGGCCACGTCGATCGTCCGGCGCATGCCGGCGATATGCGAGCGCCAATCCCCAGACCGCGTAGATGCTATAGACGTTGTCGCGCACCCAGGCGTCGGTGTAGTCGCCGTGGACAGTCACTGCGGTGCTGGCGGGGAGCAATCCGGTCACTGGATGTTGCCGGATCAGGATCACCGACTCAACCGAGTCAAAGTAACGCCGGAGCGCGTTCGGCCGCGACGTTTGATCAGAGGCCATTGCTAGGAATCCTGCGCCACGGGAAAATTTCTAAGGAACCAAGATGCCGGTGAGGAATGCTTAGATTCGGTGGCAAATAATTCACACAAATGCCCGGCGCCGGTGATGCAACAAGAACCATAAGCGGCCGGATTACTGATCGCCGCGGCGGAAGGAAATCGAAAAACTGCCTGCTTTCGGATGCCCACTGCCGGGCCTCAGACCGGCGCTGAATTGTTCGTTCATTGGCAAAACGATGGGCGGCGGACACCGCGATGTCAAGATTGCACGCCACGGAGATGCCGCCGGCAGTCCAACTCAATGCTGCGTTGAATCTGTCGTGACCGGCAGGAAAGGTTCGCGCTCAAGGCAACGCTGGAAAGCGCGACTGGTCTGGCTTGGTTTTTCGGCGAGAGGTATGGACAGAACGTCTCGAGCTTGAGATAGTCCTTGGAAGACCCTTTCCCGTGGACGACGTCGCCAGCAGCGGTCCGGAATTTTTCGATGTTCGGTACGCCGAGGCGAGAATGCCATGGGACTTCGGGGGAGTTCCGAATTTATTGGAGGCGTTTCTGGCGGATCGTCGCGAAGCCGGCCGTGTGCTGATTCCGGGATGTGGATCCGCCTACGAGATCGAAACGTTTTCCAAGCGGGGATGGGACGCGGTGGGGATTGATTTCAGTGCCGTCGGCGTAGCTCGGGCCCGGCAGTTGTTGGGTCCTCTCGGTTCCAAGGTGCATCACGGGGATTTTTTTGACTATCCGCTCAGCGCGCGCGGTTTTGACGCGATCTACGAGCGAGGTTTCCTGTGCAGCCTGCCTCCGGAATTCAGACGACGTTACGCCCGGAGGATGGCGAAGGTGTTGGTTCCCTCGGGCCTCCTCTTCGGTTTCTTCTTTATGGGGCCCGAAGACGAACCGCCCCCGCATCCTATTTCCCAAGACGAGCTTTTCGAACTGCTGGGCAGCTGCTTTGCAAAGCTCCAGGACAGCGAAGTGGAAGATTCCCTGCCGCTCTACGCCGGCAAGGAGCGCTGGCAAATCTGGGCTCGCAGGTAACAGAATTCCACATCGAGAAGCAGTGAGCCAAAAGTTTATCATTCCCGGGACGCGAGACTCCGAGTTCAGAAGCCGGGCGCGCGGCTCCGTGAGTGGCGGCGCGGAGCGCGAGACCGTAACGGACCTTCTAAGCCATGTCAGGGTGGTTGACGCCTTCGACCTCTCCCGCCTCGCGCGGAGCGGTTCCGGGAAACCTCTGGAATTTGTGGCGAACGACGACGATATCCTTGAAATCGAAGTCGAAGACGGCTTTACGCTCTGGACCTCCGCGGACCGCTATAGCGCCGAGTTGAAACTTTTGAAACCCGAGGCCGTCCAACCGGACGGCAGCGTGCGCATCGATACCCTGCCGCGGACCAGCGTTTCCGAGCGAGGCGTCCGGGAGTGGTTCCAAAGTGCCCTCAGGATTCTCCGGTTGGACAAAGATGGCTTCAGCGATATTCCAACCGACCCGTTGGCATGGCCCGCGGATTTCTTGAAGGAAGCCGGGTTGCAATACCTCACGAGATCCGCGGCGTGGGCCGCCTCCAAGCTGGTGATCTGGAAAATCGAACGCCAGCTCAGACCGCGCCCGGGACTATATAACTGGGAAGACGCCACCCGCAGCTACGCCAAGAGCGACCCGGAACCCCTCCAGGCCTCGTTCGCCGATTTCGACATCGAAACGCCGATCCTTGTTTTCGTCCATGGCACCGGGTCGAACACTTTGGGAAGTTTTGGCGCGTTTCTGGGCGAAGATGCGAAGAACCACTGGGAGAGGCTCCGGGCATTTTTTGGCGAACATATTTATGCCTTTGAGCATCGGACGATGAGCGAAAGCCCAATCGACAATGCCGTCCAGCTTAGCTTAGCGCTGCCCCGGCGCGCGAAGCTTTACCTAGTGTCGCATTCCCGGGGCGGAATGGTTGGCGATCTCTTATCCCTAAACTCCGTAAGCCGGCAGGATATCTCGCGATTCAAGCGCGAATTGCCGAACTTGGAAGACGCTGATCGTCACGATCGCGAGGGCCTTCAGAAACTTGCGAAGCTTCTGGAGCAAAAATGTCTCCGGATCGAGCGCTTTGTGCGGTGCGCGGCCCCCCTGCGCGGGACCCTGCTGGCCTCGGACAATCTCGACACCTTCTTGTCGGTGCTCACGAACTTGCTGGGGTTTCTCCCGGCCCTGGCTGGTTCGCCCATCTATGAAGTCGTCAAGCGGATCACCCTGCAGGTGGTCAAGAACCGGACTTCTCCCGAGCTCATTCCCGGCATCGAGGCGATGATTCCGACCTCCCCGCTGGTTGCCCTTCTCAACGACGCGCAAAGAAAAGCGGGAGGCATCCTTGGCGTCGTGGCTGGAGACATTCAAGGCAGCGGCTGGCTTCAGCGCCTTGGCATATTTCTGACTGATCACGCGATCTACGAAGCCCGTGACAATGACCTTGTGGTGAACACGGACTCGATGTTCAGCGGACCGGCCAGGACGGGATCCTACTACGTTTTCGACCAGGGCTCCGACGTCAGCCACTTCAATTACTTTAGGAACTCGCGCACCCGAGCGGCGCTTCTCGATTTTCTCGCCGGGGACCCAAACAGAGTGCCAAACATCTTTGCCCCGATCGGCGAAGAAGAGAAGTTCGAACCGGTCCCCATGCTGCGCTCGATGGCTCCGCGAGCCGCCACCGCCCAACCGACGGTGTTGGTGCTTCCCGGAATGATGGGCTCTCATCTCGAAGCCCGAAAGAGGCGCATGTGGCTGGACTATCTCGCGCTTCAGCGGGACGGGCTCCGGAAGCTCGCGAATGCGGGAGCGAAGCAGGTCGTGCCTGCGTCGCTGCTGGGCGCCTGTTATCGACGACTTTGCGATTACCTGCAGAGCTCCCATGACGTGGTTCCTTTCGCCTACGACTGGCGCAAATCCACGCTCGACTCGGCGCGCTCTCTGGCGGTCGAGGTCGAGAAGGCGCTGGACCGGCGCGCTCAGCCTGTCCGGATTCTGGCGCATGGGATGGGCGGCCTGGTGGTGCGAGCGCTGATCGTCCAACGACCCGACCTGTGGGACCGGATTTGCGAGCGGGATGGCGGCCGGATTGTGATGCTCGGCACGCCGAATCATGGCTCCTACGAGGCCGTGGAGATGCTCCTGGGCACGTCGACCGCGGTTCAGCAACTCGCGCTGCTCGGCCCCGGGCGCAGCCCTCGGGAAATCGCAAGCATTTTCGCTCGCTTCCCCGGGGTGCTCGAGTTGCTGCCAAATGAGGATAAATTCTTCAGGCCCGCGACGTGGAAACGCTTGGCCGGTCAATGCGCTACCAGCGCGATGCCGGGCCCCGAGGCCTTGGCGCGCGCGAAGTCCGCCGCGAAGAATCTCGCCAAGGCTCTCGCGCCGCAAAGACTCAAACACCTTGATCGAGTGTTCTACGTCGCGGGTTGGTCGCCTCGAACGGTGAAAAACATCGAGTTCATCGATCGCCGCATTGTCCTCGAGGTTACAACCGAGGGGGACGGGCGCGTCACTTACGAGTCTGGAAAACTTCCTGGCGTCCGCACCTGGTATATGGATGCCGCGCATGGCGATTTGGCCGGGCACGAAGAGTCCCTCCCCGCGATCCTCGATCTGCTCGAGCACGGCACGACCGCGCGCCTTCCCACTGCTCCGCCCACTACCGGGGGGGAAAGCGGGAAAATCTACCGGGCGCCACCCAAACGAGTGTTGTACCCAACCGAAACCTCATTGACGGCGGAACTGATGGGCCAAAAGCCGGCGAAGCGCTACCGGCGGCGAACGAAAAGCGGGTTTCGCGTGTCGGTGGTGCATGGGGATCTGCGTTACGCGCGATTTCCGGTGGTCGTTGGTCATTACGAAGGGGACACGATTATCGGCGCGGAAGCACAGATCGATCGGGCGCTGGATGGGGCGCTCTCCGAGCGCTACGCTCTCGGGCTTTATCCGGGTGAGTTCGGCAGTGTTTCCATCATGCTGCGCAAGCCGACTCTTTTGCAGCGCGACCTGGGATTGCCCCGCGGTGCGGTGGTTGCCGGCCTCGGCAAGTGGGGAGAGTTGAGCGTTGCGCAGTTGGCCGAGATATTCCGGCGGACCGCGTTGCAATATATTCTTCGCGTTGTCGACGGCGAATCTGAGTTGGAAGAGCCGGAGTCGACTGCAGCCAAGGCGGGGCTCTCGGTTTTGCTGATCGGCGGCAACTCCGCCTCGAATATTGCCACGGGCGATTCTGTCGGCGCCATTCTGCGCGGCATCGCCCAAGCCAATCGCGAGCTTGGTTTGCGGGCTCGCGAACTGCGGCAAATTGCCGAGGTGGAGATCGTCGAGCTCTACTCCGAAACGGCCATCGAGGCCGCGCACGCGTTGAAACGTCTGGCCGGGCTGATCGGAAAAGAACTCGCGGTCGCCATCGAGGCCGCGCCGTTGCTTCGGCGTGGACGCGACGGCCGCAGTCGGATCTTGCCCCTTTCGAATAGCCGCGCGTGGCGCCGCTGGGAAATCAGCGCGGTTCGCTCTGCGGAAATACGGCGCAAGCGCACGCAGCCAGACGTCCCCGCCTCGGCTCAAGAAAATGCGACGGAAGGCGCCGAGGCCCCGCCGCCTTCCGCCGCTAAAGAATCCCTCGTGGAAGACCCGGAGGGCAAGACGGGACCGCTTCGAGAGATTCGGTTTCTCACCCTCTCGGATCGTGCAAGGGCTGAAGCTACCAGCCAGGACTTCCAACCCCAACTTGTCGAGAGGCTGATCAAGGACTCAATCGGCCAAACCCAATTCCGCAACAACGAAGCGCGCCTCTTCTTCAATTTAATGATTCCACCCGCTTTGAAGGATGGTTTTGCTCAACTGGATAATGTCGCTTTCGTAGTGGACGAGGATACCGCGCCCTATCCGTGGGAACTCATGAGTCTGGGAGAAGAGCCGGCTTGTGTCACAAAAGGCCTTGTTCGGCAGCTTCAAACTGCGCGGTATCGCCAGCGAATCGGCGCTCGCTCCGGAGCCTCGGCCTACGTGGTTGGAGACCCCGCCGTCCCGCCCCCCTATCGAGACCTTCCAGGCGCCCGCGAAGAGGCCCAATTGGTAGCGAGGCTTCTGCGCTCGCGGTTCGACGTAACCGTTCTGCCCGCCCAAGCTCATGCGACGGACGTCCTCGCCGGACTCTTCGCGAAACCTTACCGTGTCGTCCACCTTGCCGGCCATGGTCAATACGAATCGCCCGAGGCGTCCGGAGCGAATGCCCGCACCGGAATGGTCCTCGACAACGGCTTGTTCCTTACCGCCGCTGAGGTTGGCCAGCTGTCCCAGGTGCCGGAGCTGGTTTTTCTGAACTGTTGCAATATTGGGCAAACCGGGCCGGAAAGCCAGGGCCTCTCTTCGTCTGTCGAATTTAACCGGCTCGCGGCAAGCGTGTCGCGCGAACTGATTGAAATGGGGGTCCGGGCGGTGGTGGCGGCGGGTTGGGCAGTGCGAGATGATATCGCCAGGATTTTTGCCGCGACGTTTTATGAAGAAATGCTGGGCGGCGCGACTTTTGGCGATGCCCTGAAAGAAGCGCGCAAAGCAGCCTGGGCCCAAGACCACAAATGCAACACGTGCGGCGCTTATCAAGCCTATGGCGATCCCGATTACCGGCTCGACCCTTCAGCCTCGCTGGAAGCCGGTACGATGAAGGAGCACGTCGATCCGGCCGAATTCGTCGAATCGGTTTCAAGAGCCCGTCGGGCCGCTGCCGACCCGGAAGCTCAAGCCCGTGCGTTGGCAGATCTGCGCGAACTGGAGAAGGCCTGTCCCGCCGAATGGCTGGCCCTCACAGAGGTTCGCACCGCGATCGGCTTGGCCTACGGCGACTTCGGTCGATTTGAAACCGCCGCGCAGCACCTGACGGCGGCCCTTGAGGGGGACGACGCCGAGAACAGGGCCACTTTCCAAAGTGTGGAGCAGCTTGTTAACTACGAGATGCGCGCTGCCGAGGCCAAAATTATTTCGGCAAAGGATGAAACTGTCCGTAAGCGCGCGCTCGAGCAGGCGGCGATGGCCCTCGGACGCCTTAAGGGCCTCCTGGCCGTCGCCCGCACGAGCGAGCGCTATTCATTGATCGGAAGCACTTATAAACGCCTGGCGGACCTGCAGGAGGCAAGAAATGAAGTCCGCCGCAACCTCGAGCTGGCCGCCGAGAATTATCGATGCGCGCACGAACTGGCTTCGCAACGCGGCGGATTTGACCCTTACCCGGTCCTGAACTGGCTGTCGGCTTCCGCGCTGCTGGGAACAATGCCCTCGGATGCGGAGGATCTTCTAAAAAGAAGCGAGGCTGCAGCACGAAAACGATTTGGCGCGAATCAGAAATTTTTCGACGCCGTGGCCATTCCCGATGTCGCGCTGATCCGAGCGCTTTCGAGCGGCGTTCTCGCCCGGGCGCCCGATAGCTTGGACACGATCGACCGGCTTTGTGGGCTGTATCGCGAGACCTTTCGCGTCGCCCTGCCCTCGGCGCGCGAAAAGGATTCGGTTCTGAAACACATTGAGCGGACCGCTTCGCTCGCGGAAAAACTGGGCGCACGCAAAGGTTCCGCGCTAACGACCGCGACGGCGCTTCGCAGTCTTCGCGAGGCGCTTAGGGAGCAGGCAAGTCAGTCGGCGCAAACGATCAAAAGCCAGGCTCCGTGAGGCTTTCGAGTCGTTCGGACTTCTGGTCGCCTCCAAGTAGGACTTCAACGGCCCTTCAAACACCTCTCAAGGACCGGGAAGCTCCGTGTCCAACGACCGCCAGAGGTACCAGGTTGCGGTCGACCGGTGAGGTCGCCAGCGCTTCGCATGGCGGAGGATCGCCTCCGGCGTGCACGGACGTCCCCGCCGATACAGCAGGCTGAAGGCCTTTCGCACCCCAAAGTCCGCTACCGGCATCACGTCGGGACGGCCAAGATAAAAGATCATCAGCATTTGAACTGTCCAGGGTCCGATTCCGCGCACCCTGACAAGTCGGTCAATCAAATCCTCGTCACGCAACGCCGCCGCGTCGGCGGCCGTAGGGACGGTTCCGTCGAGCGCGCGCGCGGCGAGGTCTCGGACTGCACGGATCTTGTTTCCAGAAAGGCCGGCCGCTCGGAGCGAAGCATCGGGCACGGCCTGCAGCGAGGCGGCATTCGGAGCAGCCATCAGAGCCACCACTCGTCCATGAATCGCCGCCGCGGCCTTGCCGTGGAGTTGCTGATAGACGATGGAGCGAAGCAGAGCTTCGAACAGGTCGACTTCGGGCCGCGGGGCCAGCGGGCAGGCGCCGACGCGCTCGATGACTTCCGCGAGAACCGGATCGCTCGCCGCGAGTGCGGTCGCCGCGCCTGCACCGTCGAATTCCGCCGTCATTCGGCGAACAATTCGACGCCTTCGAGCGAAAGGAGACGCAGCTTTGTTTTGATACCCCCTGGCGAGGAAAAGCCCGTCATTCTCCCGTCAGCACCGATGAATCGGTGGCACGGCACCAGGAGCGGCCAGGGATTCTGCCCCAGGGCCGCGCCAACGGCTCGCGCGGCGGAAGGCGGGCAACCGATGAATGCCGTCAGTTGCCCGTAGCTCCACGTGTGGCCCGCTTTCACGCCAAGCGCAGCCTGGTAAACGGCTCGTTGAAACGATGACACCCGGGCCCACGCGTAGGGGAGGTCCGCGAAATCTTGCATCTGGCCCCCCAGATGACGCGTTACCCGGGTGATGATTTCCTCAATAAAACTTGATGGTCGGCAATCCCGGCCTGAAGCCGGTGGTAATGAAAAGCCGGTGATTTCCGCCGACTCCCAAGCTATCCCGCAACGGCCGATAGGCGTTTCAAAAGAGGCTGCTGGCATAAGTCCGTTTCGAAAAAGGTCGAGTGAAGTCTCGTTGAGTCAACGAGTTTTAAAGGCATGCGGCAACCCGACCAGTCTTTCATCCCAAATCGAGATCGTTAAAAAGGCATAACAGATTTACTAGTAACAGATAACATTGTTTATTACGTATTTATGTGTATTTACTTTTTCAGGCGCGAAAGCACGCAATCGAACCTAGATCGGGGGAGATTGCCGTTTTTGACCGTTCATCGTGGGCGTCGCGGGGACTTTGTCGGGCGACTTATCCGGACCCTCCCGGGACATTTCTGCGAGGTTGCGTCGCCTCTGGTTCGACCGCTCATAAGCTCATGCATCGTGCTGTCCAGTCCGGTCAGATGCATTAACAGTTTCTGGAATGCATCCCGCGATACCGCGACTGTGTCGAGCGACGTCGGTTGCATTGCGTGGCTTGTCTGAGATGAGCGCGGCCTCGCCAAACACGTCACCGCCGCGGAGCATCGCGAGCACGCCCCCCGCTTCGCTCGACAGTTGCTTCCCCTCGACGATAAAA
Source organism: uncultured Verrucomicrobiae bacterium (assembly GCA_963816855.1). Classification (GTDB taxonomy): domain Bacteria; phylum Verrucomicrobiota; class Verrucomicrobiia; order Chthoniobacterales; family Terrimicrobiaceae; genus DASTFP01. Next base: position 187,558 of record CAWFMA010000022.1, read on the forward strand.
TAGACCTTGTCGCCAAAATCTCCATTAGGAAGACCGTTTCGCCCGATTCAAAATGCTCGCGATGGACCGCCTCTTCATGGAAGAGCCGGAGCTGCGTGATATTACGCGGGAGCAAATACATCAAGCACCCAATCGGCGATCAAGCGGAGTTGGCCATCCAGGCCAGGAAATTTGGTTACGTACACACCACGCCACAGCAGCCAGGCGATCAGTCCCCTTGAGGCGGAATCCCAGGATTTCCGCGACCGCTGAGCGCTTGCCAAGTGATCTGAGTTTTCCGAGCCCGGTGAAGTCGAATTTCTTCTTTGGAGTTATTTCGGTAGGCGGCGACGATATTTTCCGCGCAAGTCTTGGCTTGGCGCAGGGCGTGCTGTGCCGTGGGAGGAGAGATGTTTCCGTCGATTTGGCGGATCGCTGGGCAATCCCCGATCGCCCAGACTCCCGGCCAATCGGGGACTTCCGTAGTCTGGTCGACGACGATTCGGCCTTTGTCTTGCGGCGGTGGCAACGCCGTGAGAATCGGATGAGGGCCCGCGGGGACGGTGGCCACAGCGGTGCGGGTCTCGACGTCTCCGTGCGGCGGGTCTGCTTCTCTTCGACGAGCACCGCGTTCGCGGTCACGGCCTTCAAACCCGCTCCGAGCCGGATTTCGATGCTCCTGTTTTCGAGAAGCTTGTGCGCAAAAGCGGCAAGAGATGGGGTCAGCTCAGGGAGAATCCGTTCGCCGCGTTGCAGTAATATCAAGCGCAGATCGTCTTCGGTGATGTTGTGGTAGGCGCAAACAGCCTCTCGCAGAAAATCGTTCATCTCGGCGATGCATTCGATGCCCGAAAATCCTCCGCCGGCCACCACAAAGGTGAGCAGGCGCCCGCGGTTTTCGGGATCGCTTTCCGCCTCCGCTTCCTCGAGCATCCGGACGAGCTGATTGCGTAGAACAGCGCGTCGCCCGGTATTTGAACGGGCTCGCACGTTCGCGCATCCCAGGAATTTTCGAGTGGTCCAGACGGGTTCCCATGGCGATCACCAGATGATCGTAGCTCAGAGTAAGGGTTGTCGGTCTGATCCCGGGACTGAGCGTCACGGTTCGGCCCACCGGATCAATGGATTCAATGTCGCGGGTGTAAAGATTCGCTCGTGGCGCCATGCGTCTGATCGGGGCGATGACATGATTAAGTTCGACCGAACCCGAAATCACCTCGGGCAAAAGCGGCTGAAAAGCAATGTAGTTGTCGTGGTTGACCAGAGCGATCCCGGTGGTCGCGAGTTCGCGAACCGAAAGCATTTTGCGGAGATGCACGGCGACATAAACTCCGCCCAACCCGCCTCCAAGAATGAGAATGCGCTTCTTTGTCACAGCGATTTGTCGCCCCTCGCGAATGATCCTTACAACGACGGTTTCATATTGCGGCGCCCGTCCCGTCAACCCGGCCTTGGACCTAGGTGCGTGAACGGACTTGGCGAAACGGGAACAGTTGCCTAAAATATTGAGGGATTATTTTGAGGGAGAAACATAAACGCCGGCCCAATCTGGAGGGGGAGGCGACTCTAGGAAAGCCACGCAGCGCTCGATCAGGAGAGCGCTGGGCGGATCTCCGTTCTGGCGCTGCAGCCGGTCCAGAGCGCCTTTGAAATCTCGCGCCAGGTAGGCGGCAAACGCCTTTTCGTAGCGGGACACCATTTCACGGCACTCCTCGGACGACCCCTTTGGTCCGAGAAGTTCGTAGATTGTTATCGCGTCGCTCTTTCCCTTTACAGAAACGATATCCAAAAGGCGAAAATCGAAAGCCTCACGGGAGCGCGCGAAGATGCTCTGACTGGTAATGATTGAGGTGCCATACTGCTTGTTGAGCCCCTCGAGCCTGGAGGCGAGGTTGACCGCGTCGCCGATGGCCGTGTAGTTCATGCGGTCGCGGGCCCCGAAATGCCCGACCAACGCGCTGGCACAATGCAGGCCGAAATGTGTTTCGAATGGGGGAAGTCCTCGCCACTCCGGTTTTTGAGCCAGGGCGCGGGCCTCATCGCGGCAGCGCAAGGCAGCGAGGCAAGCCATACAGGGATGGTCCGGAACCGGTTCGGGCGCATTCCATATCGTCATAATGGCGTCGCCGATGTATTTGTCGATCGTGCCGCGGGTTTCCGCCTGAATGATTCGAGAAAGCGCGTCAAGGTAGATTCCGAGAAGCTCGGCAAGAAAATTTGGATCAAGCTCCTCTGACAGCGTGGTAAAGCCCTTGATGTCATTGAACATGATGGAGATTTCCATCGGTTCCCCGCCGAGCAAAGGCTCGCTTTTTTCCCGATAGAGCCTTCGAACCAAATCGACTGGCGCATACTTGCCCATCACCCGCATGGCAGCTTTGGCCTTCTCCATGCTCTCAAGAACCTCGCTCACGTCGCGGAATGCCGATTTGGTGGGCGAGGGGGAAAATTCGAACGCGTTCATCTTGAGACTCTCCTGTGTAATCTGGTCTTGCGCGCGCTTGACGCTGCGCAATGTCGCAATACCTGCCGCGATCAAGAAGAGGATTACGCCGAGAGAGACCGCCAGGAGGCGGTTGCGCGTGGCCACGAGCTTTCCCAGATAGAAGGCGCGGGGCACGACGATTCCGACGATCCAATCTTGCGTGTCGGGCAAAATCCGGAAGGTGGTGAGAAATTCCTGGCCGCCGCTGCGGAAATGTCCCGAAATGACTGGCTTGCTCTCACCGACCTGCCTCAGAGCGCTTGACGCGAGCGCGGCCGTAATCTCGGTCGGCAAGTTCGCGGGGTCGATGCGGATATCTTCGCCCGAGACTTCCGGCTTGTCGGAGTCGACTCCCCGCGTGATCAGGCGGCCTTCGCGATCGGAAAGGAAGATGCGATGCGGGTCGGGCTGTTCCCCGGGGGTGAGCTTTAGCCTGACCGCGCGGTCGAGTTGCTCGGCGAGCAGACCTACGCGGATAACGCCCGCGAAATGATTAGCAGCGTTCGTGACCGCCTGCTGCACGCTGACTTCCACATTCCGATTCTTGCCGGTCTCATTGGCGTCAAGTTGCGACCAGTGCAGATCGCTCCACAGGAGCTGGCCGAAAAAGTCCCTGCTCGCCGGGGTCAGAAAGGTGAGATGCGCCGTTGGATCGGCGGCGTTTCTCGCGACCTCTGCGGCGGTCGATCGAGGCCCGGGGCCCGGATTCTCCTCGAGCATTTTCCGGCGGGCGACATAACCGCCATCTTCCTGGGAAACATGGTTGCTCCAGAATTGCTGCTTGCCTGCCGCATCGGTCGAACGGATGACGCTGAGTTGCCAACGCGGCGCGGGCGCCAGTTCGATGGCGCCATCGTTGTCGAACCCGAGTTGGTCGCCATGAGTGAAGGTGATCTCGCTGATGTCGTTTACCGCGAGCAGCATCGCGAACAAGGCGCTTTCAACCGCCTTGGGGTCGCCCGGATCAACCAGGCCGAGTCTTATCTGTTCCTGAAAAGCGGAGGCGGAATTCGGCGCTTTGGCCAGAAAGCTTTTTACGCGCGCGGTGATTTCGCCGCTGGCCTCGTTCCGGATTCGCTCGGAGCTCTCGATGATGGTGGCGCCCGATTCGCGCAGGACAAACGCAAACAAGAGCCCGAGCGTCGCGGAGAACCCAAGAATGCTGAGAACAAGGACTTGTCCGAGCGTCGGCTTCATTCCAAAAAATTCCTTGGCCAAACCGCGACTATATCGCATCCCGCAGAGCGCCGAAGAGCAAATCGGTGGTTGATGCCGTCGCCTGCTTTGCCGGATAGATGAGCCATGACCGCGAACGATGCGCTCGTCGCCTTTCTCACCCCGTCGAAAGGACCGGAGTTTTCACGCGAGATCGCGCTTCGCGCCGCAGCGCGTTCGTCGCGCATTCAATTGGGCGCATCCGGCTTCGCAAGGGGAGGAGGGGACCAGATACAGGCCTATTCCTGGGGAGAAGGGCCTTCAATTCTTCTCGTGCATGGATGGGAAGGAAGAGCGACCAATTTCGCGGCTTTCATCCCTGCCTTGACCGCCGCGGGTTTTCGCGCGGTGAGCTTCGACGCTCCCGGCCATGGGCAGTCATCGGGAATTCTTTCCAGCGCTCCTGCAATCGCCGCAGGGATTCGAGCCGTTGAGGAACGGACGGGGCCTTTTTACGCGATCATCGCGCATTCCCTCGGCGCTCTGGCTTCGACTTGCGCGCTGAGCCGCGGAAGCAACGCAGACAGGGTGATTTTTCTGGCGGCATGTTGCTGGGTTAGACCGCTTCTGACCAAGTTCGTAGAACGATTAGGGTTGCCAGATGATAAGAGGCTCGAGCTGTTCGCATTTTCCGCGGGCGAGTTCAGGCCGGAGGAGATATCTGCGGAGGCGGTCGCTCCGAGCTTGGGTGGAATCTCCGCGCTGCTGATGCACGACCCTGCGGATCCGGAAATGCCCTATGAGCACTCAAACGCGGTCGCCAACGCCTGGCCGGGAGCCGTCCTGTTTCCTGTGCCGGGAGTGGGGCACAGGAGAATTCTGCGCTCGCGGGCAGCTATCGATCGCGCGCTGGCACATCTCAAAACGGATCCACCGGGCCGATTGCCTTGAAACGAAAAAACCTTGCCAAAATGCGCCGGACGGGCGAGATGCGCGGGTCCGAAACGAATATGTCGCGATGCGCGCGGCTTTCAGCGCATAGAACCGGACAAAGATGAGAACTTTTCATTGCGACTCCTGCGGGGGGTTGGTTTATTTCGAAAACACGAGTTGTTTGAACTGTGGCGCCGCGCTGGCGTATCTGCCCGACGTCGCGCAAGTGAGGGCGCTCAGCCCTGCTGAGGAACAAAAATGGCAATCTGCGACCGGCAGCCACTATCGCCTTTGCCAAAACTACGTCGACCACGACGTTTGCAACTGGGCCGTTCCAAGCAATGATTCGAACGCGCTCTGTGCCTCCTGCCGGTTGACGAGGGTCATTCCGCACCTGAGCGTCGACGGGAACAAGGTCGCCTGGGTGAAGTTCGAAGCCGCCAAGCGGCGCCTTAACTACAGCCTGCTCGGTCTTGGTCTGCCGGTCAGGAGCAAAGTCGAGGAACCCGAAAACGGACTTTTCTACGAGTTCCTGGCGGATTCGCCCGGGTCGCCGGTAATGACCGGACATGACTTCGGAGTCATTACCATAAATCTTGCCGAAGCCGACGACGCCGAAAGGGAAAGGCGGTCGCGTGCAGCTGAATGAACCCTACCGGACCATCCTTGGACATTTTCGGCATGAGGTCGGCCACTACTATTGGGACCGGTTCTTCGCTGACGAAGAGAACGCCGCGGCTTTGCGCAGCGTCTTCGGCGACGAGCGGGAGGATTATGCCGAAGCGCTCAAGCGTCACTACGAGACGGGCGCTCCGGTTCTCTGGCAGGGAAGATTTCATCTCGTCTTACGCAACGACCCATCCTTGGGAGGATTGGGCGGAAACCTGGGCGCACTATCTTCACATGGCCGACGCATTGGAAACGGCGGCCTCGATTGGCCTGTCTCTGGCGCCTCGCGGGGCGAACGAACCCTCTCTGGAATTGTCCGGTCACCAGGCCGGAGTCGTTTGACACGATGGTGGAAAGCTGGTTTTCCATTACCTACATGCTCAACAATCTTAACCGCGGGCTCGGATTCCCGGATGGTTACCCCTTCATCCTTTCAGACGCTGTCGTGAAAAAACTCCGCTTCGTCCACGAGATCATCGGAAAAAGGACTTCTTCCCAGCGATAGGCGCAATCCCTTCCTGCGTACGCGTGCTGCCGCGAAGCCCTTCGCGAGCGGCAACGCGCCCGCAGCCCCGCGCAGATAACGCCGACTCTTCGAGTGATTGCCGGAATGGCAAACGAGGCCGGCGCGCTCTCTCAGCGAAAGCTGACGAAAAAGGCCTCCTCGCGAGAGTGATTGGTTTCCTGGTTTTCTTCGAGAGGCGCGAAACGATCGCTGCGAAAGCCCATTTCTTCTCCCGCGCCATCGCGCATGTACGGGTCGTCGGGGTTGTGCAGTTCTTCAAGAAGAACGAGATAGGAAAGCGAATTCTCGCCCTTTGCGCTGCTGGTCACCTTCACACGGCCGATGCGCACCTCCCGGACCGTGTAAATCGAGCCTTTTCTGGGAAGCTGCTTGTAGAGCCTCCGAACGGTGAAAGAAAAGTCGTCATTAACGCAAGCGAGTTTCTGGCCTTTATCGAACATGATCTGTTTTTCGTCGGAAGGAAACGTTCATCGGCAAGTATCGGGACGGCAATAAACTCGAGCTTTAAAAATGAGTCAAGCCATCCACACGGGCGGGATGAAGTCGTGCGATAGTCGGCGTAGAATAGCCTTGTGAAGGGATGCGTTTCCATCGCCAGAGCTCCCAGTTCGCCGAAATGGCGAATCTGCGCCTGGCTTTCGGCGGGCGCCAGCGCGTTGATCGGGCTGGGCATCGGCGTCATCGGCAGACAGCCCGAACCAGCTCTCTGGGCGGCGCTTGCCGTTTCGGGTCTTTTGATCTTTGCCTTCCTAGTCCTTGACCGTTCCAAACACGTGCGGTTCGTGGTCGAGGACGGCCGCCTGTTTGTTCGGGGAGACATCTTCTGCTGGAGGTTCCCGGTCTCTTCCATGAATCTGGGTCCGGCCATCACCCTGGACCTGACTCAATGGCCGGAATTCAAGCCGAGGCGAAAGATCATTGGAACAAGCATGCCCGGGTACCAATCGGGGGAATTTCTGCTTCGAAACGGACGTCGAGCCATCGTTTTCCTGTCCGATCTCCGTCACGTCCTCTGCATCTTGATGGACAACGAGAAGTTTCTGCTCCTGAGTTGCGCGGATCCAGATGGACTTCTCGCCCTTCTCGTCTCCGAGAAGCGCAGATAGCCGACGGCTGCCCCGGCGGTCCCAAGTCGGTCCAGTTTGCGCTCAAAAAAGTCCGCCGCACAAAGGCCGACAACCGCTAGTCCGGAAAACTCACACGCGGGCAAAAAAAGTAGGGAAGTTCGCGACCTAAGCCGGTAAGGTTGTTGGTGTTGGAACAATCAACCAAAAGAACTTCGCTATGGCAGAGTGTAAGCAAGAGGTTTTCGAGTTTCAAGCCCACGGAAGCCGGAAAGTGACGGCGGATTTTTCCGGGGGCTACCTCAGCAGCGAGGGCGGGGCGGTGTTTTTGCGGGGAGTGGACTTGAGGATGGGACTCATTGAGCGACTGGCGGGGTGTTTTTCTGACTATCGGCTGCCGTGCTTGGTCGAACACAAGGTGGCCGAGCTTTTGCGTCAACGCATCGGGGCATTGGCTCTTGGCGACGAAGACCTCAACGACCACGACCGGCTGCGACTTGATCCGCTCCATGCGCGGATTGCAGGCAAAGCCGACGTGCTCGGAGAAGACCGACTCTGCGAAGGGGATAAGGGCAAGGCGTTGGCGGCCCACTCGAGCTTGAACCGGCTTGAACTCGGGGTCTTGGGCGGTGACCCTCGTTACAAGAAGATCATTGCTCGGCCCCAAGAGATCGAAGCCTTGTTAATCGAAGAAGGAATTAAGGCGATCCCGCGAAAGAGCCGGGAGATTATCTTGGATTTTGACGCCACCGACGACCCTTTGCATGGCCACCAGGAAGGAGCTTTCTTCCACGGTTACTACCGCAGCTACTGTTATCTGCCACTCTACTGCTTTTGTGGCAATGTCCCGCTCTTGGCGCGACTGCGAGACGCCAAGGGCGATGCCAGCAGCGGCACGGTGGGAGGCGCTCGAGAAAATCCGTTGCGCCATCCGGAGGCGCTTTGGGCGCAGGGTGCGCATCATTGTGCGAGCCGACAGCGGATTCGCCCGTGAGGAGATCATGGCGTGGTGCGAGCAAAACGCAGTCTCTTACTGCTGGGGCTTAGCGCGCAATAAGGGGCTGAGCGCCCGTTTGGGCAAGAGCTTCGGAGAGCTTTACCAGGGAATCAAAACCCGAGACATCCAAGTGCCTTGCCGCCGCTTTGAGGACTTTGAATATCGCACGCCCAAGAGTTGGAGCCGCGCGCGCCGGGTGGTGGGCAAAGCCGAGATCCTGGCCAAAGGGCCCCATCCGCGCTTTGTGGTTACCAACCTTCCCGCTGCAGGCTTCGTCGGCGAGCCCGAAGAGCGCTTTGCAGCCCCCGCACTCTACGAGAAGCTTTACTGCGCGCGCGGAGAAATGGAAAATCGCATCCAGGAGGCACAACAGGACCTCTTTGCCGATCGCACCAGCACGGGCTGGATGGCCTCCAACCAACTCCGGCTCTGGTTTTCGGCCTTCGCCCATCTCCTGCTCTCGGTGCTGCGGGCCGAGGTGTTGCGCGGCACCGATCTGGCTGCGGCCACCCTCGGCCAGATCCGGCTTAAACTCTTCAAGATTGGTGCCCGCATCACCATCAGCTGCCGGCGCATCCACCTCGAGTTAGCCAGCGCCTACCCCTATCAGGAAACGTTCCGGCACGCCTGTGCCAACCTCTGCGCGATGTCGGCGGGCTGAAGAAAAGAGCCAATCCCTTAAGGGAAAAACGGGCTAAGTTCGGCTCCTGGTGGACCCTGCTCAAAACTCTCATCCTTCAGGCAACAACAGCGAGCCGACACTCTCTGTGCTCACGCCAAACGTGATAAGCCCCGAAAGTCGCGCTCTCGCCGACCCTAATCAGCACAGAAATCTCCGGAACCCGTCGAAAAAGAAATCCGCTGTGAACAATGCGGGCTAGCGCTTCGGCTTCACCCCGGCGACAACGACGAACTCGCCGGGTATTTCATATCGTCCATCGCTGTTGCGAAACCCAGCAATGGAATCCAAATACTCGGCGTGAGCTTCGTTGCGCGTTTGGTCATCGAAACGCGAATACGCCAGGGCGACCGGCCCTCCCGCGAATGCGGCCGTCAGAGCGGCCTCCGCGTTCGGGTAGCCAAGAGTCGTCTTCATGCGTTCGCTCCGGATTTGCCTGAAACCCGCTCGCTCGAAAGCGTTTTTCAGGGAATCTGCGGTTCCAAGCTGGAAAAAGAGCGGGCAAACCTCTGATTTGACCCGCGCGTCCACGATGGAAAAAATCTCGGCCCAGCCGCAATTCGCGCGCTGGCCCCAGACAGCGGCCGCGGCCGTGCCGCCTTCTTTGAGCGTCCGATGCATCTCTCCGATGGCCAGTTCGGGATTGGGGACATACATCAGGCCAAGCGCGCTAAGGACAACGTCAAAGCTGTTGTCTGGCATGGGAAGCTCCTCCGCTCCCGATCGCTCGAAAGAGACATGGCCGACCTTCTCTTGAACGGCCCGCCGCCTGGCTCGCTCGACCATTTCTCCCGAAATATCTACTCCCACCAGGCGCCCGGTCGGTCCCGCCATTTGGGCCGCCCGAAAAGTGACCAGCCCGGTTCCGCAGGCGACGTCGAGGACCCGGTAGCCGGAACGAATCGACGCAAGCGTGAGCAAACACGTCTGGGCCGGCTCGAGTTGGTCTTTCCAAGACCGCTCGTAATCATCGACCGCGCGATCCCATCCATATCGCTGAATGCGGCGCTGCAGTTTGGCGTCCATGCTCCTGGCGAAAGGTAGCCCGGCTGTCAGTGTTGCGGGACGGTGACTTCTACCGTTCTCTTCAGCTTTTGAGGCCGGCGGAAAACGTCAAACCATGGGCAATGCGCGTCGGCCGAGTCCAGCACCTTCCAAATGGCCTCCTGAGGCGCGCCGCTTTCGATTTTTACGCGGTAGCGCACTTCCAGGTAACCCGGTGGAACGTCCGCGAGGCCATAGTAACCCCGCGCATCATACTCGCCTTCCACTTCGACCTCGATGGCCTCGACCGGCACCTCCAGCTTGGCGGCCCAGTTTGCGTAATTCATCGCCAAACAGGAGCCCAACGCGCCTCGGCCGAATGTGCCGGGATCCGGCCCGGCATTCGTGCCTCCCGAGTTTTCGGAAACGCCTGCCGTAAGCTTCCACGGGCCGTCTTCGATCTCGCATTTCAACCCGGGCCGAAGACGGACGCAGGTCTTTCCGACGCCCTTGCCGATCGCCGGTCGAAGCTGCAATGCCCGCGCGTTGCGCTCAAGCACCACTTTCAGCTCGTCGGGGATCAGCCCACTCATTGCCTTTCCAAGGGTAGACTCGAAAGGGATATCGGCAAACCCTTTTTCGACGCTCGGGCACTGGCAGGTGTCCCTTTTTCGGGCGTATCCCGTTTCGGCCCGTTCGGACCCCCGTCAGGGAGAGATCCACACGGGAGTGCCGACTTTCACGGCAGAGTAGAAGCGTTTGGCCCAGCGATTCGGCAATCTGATGCAGCCATGCGAGGCAGGATAGCCGGGCACGTGGCCCGCGTGCAGCCCGTAGGATGGAGCGATCTTAAGATAGTAAGGCATTGGCGCTCCTACAAAAACCGCCCCGGGAGGTTTGGCGTCCTTCCGCACATCGACGCCAGCCTTGACCACCTGACCGTTGATGGCGTAGGCGCCGTAGAGGCTTGAGCGATGATCGATGTCCTTCTCCATGACCCGATGTTTTCCTGGAGGCGTGTTATACCCTTCTCGGCCGGTTGAAGCCGGGGAGATCGCCACGACTTCGCCGCCTCTATAGAGAAAAGCCTTTTGGTCTGACAACCGGACGACGATCGCGCGGCCGGAGGTACCCTGATCAGTCAGCATCCCAAGCTCTGGGGAAGATTTCGTCACCGAGTTCAGCGATTGCCTCCCAAGCTCTGGAATCGCTTTCAGTGAATCCGTATAGTCGCCGACATCCGGCAGGCTTGAGCATCCCGCGAGGCTCATGAGCGCACAACCGAGAAAGACCAGCCACAGATTCTTGTCCACACGCAGGGTGAGAGAAAAAATAGTTCGCAACATTGTCAGGGCACAGAAAGCAATACTATTGAGGGAGATCAGGCTAGGGGAAAGATGCTCGGGCCGAACCTTTTTTTCAGGGGCGGATGGAACCTGGCGAAGGCACGATCCATTCCGCCGAATAACCCTGCCTGACGGCGTTGGCCACAATCTCGTTGTAGAGGCCTTGCGTAATTCTCGGCCGACGCGATAAGATCCAAAGAAAGCGCCGGCTGGGATGGCCAACGAGAGACCAAGAATAGTTCTTCTCGTCCCACCCAACAATCCAATAGTCGCCGGCGAAGGGGCCGAAAAAGCGCACCTTCAGTCGCGCGTTTCCGCTGCCCGGAACGACCGTTGCCCGCCCGGTGATCGTTTTCCAGGAACCGTCCTTCCGCCGGCAGCGATTGACCACTTTGATCGATCCATCGCGCTCTCGAGTATACTTGGCGACCGCTCCACCCAAGCACCCGCGCTCGAACCAGTTTGGATATCTGTGTATTAGCCTTTTTCTTCCGTTCGTGGGCGTTTGCCTGAATGCGCGTGCGGCCTGTAATAATGCGGCTAGGGCGCCGTTTCGAGGCGCTGCGACAAGTTTGGACAGCTGACCTGCTAAGTAGCACATAAGTAGCACACACCCCGACGCACCCCCCGCGGTCCGCCCGACACCCACGCCCCCGGACCGGGCAGAACACCACCACCGCCGCGGCACCTCGGCCCTGAGGAACCGAATCGCTTGCCCCGCCTCCCGCCTATTAGACGTCTTTAGCTCGCCCGCACTCGGAATGCGTCCGGCGCCCAACTCTTCCATGAATCTCTGAGAGCAGGCGCCCTCCCTAAAAGTCGGGGGAAGGCGGCAAAAAGGCGGACCGCCAATCAAAAGGTCACCACGGGGCTCCTAGCGCGCTAGCTTCGGCCCCTGGAAGCACATTCCGTGCCCATTTTCCGATATCCGAACTCACGGACCACTACGAACAACCCGCCAGAATGCCGCAGCCGATCCGCTTCGCGTTCCTGCGCCTGGGTTAGGGGTTGGCCGGCGACCTACGCAGGGAAGGGCGACCCTTGGGGGCAAGGGCACCCCTCCACAGAACTTGCCCCCTGCGAAGCCATTCCGATTTCAGCGAGCAAGAAAATGTTGCCATTGTACACTGATTGACGCCTTCCCGACGCCCGTGTCCCAACTTTCAGCGTCTTCGTGTACGTGTAGGATTTCGCCCGACACGATTATCATCGCTCGCCTCACATACACTTCCACTAACGGATGTTATCATTTTATGAAGAAGCTTTTGAACTTTTTGAGCGCAACTCAGAGTCAAACGTGAGCGACAAACCGCAGAAACTGAGACGCAGTTTCGCCGTTAAACCAAAAAAGTGAACTTCCGGCGAGCTTTCGCGGCAAGGAGGTAGTCGTGAAGCGTGTACGTTGCCGAAATTTTGAGCTTCGCTACCTCAAGAACCCTCTAACCCAAAGCACAAATCATTATGTCAGACTTCATCGAAAGCAATACGAACTATGACGACATTGACCGTCGGGGATTTCTCAAATGTATGGCCTGGGCTGGCACCGGCGTCATTTGGTCAATCAACGGAGGACTGTTGACCTCCACGGCGTTGGGCCAGGAAGCAAGTAACCGAAATGCAATAGCTACGGCAGAACTGAACTTTGTCCAGATTAGCGACAGCCACATTGGTTTTAACAAACCGGCAAACACGGACGTCGTTGGGACCACTCGGGAGGCGATCATGCGCATCAACGCGTTACCGAAGCCACCCGAGTTCCTGCTCCATACCGGCGATCTAACACATCTTACTGAGCCGGAACAGTTCGACACGCTCGCCCAACTCCTCAAAGAGTGTAGAACAAAGGATGTATTCTATGTCCCTGGCGAGCACGACATGTACGATAACGGCGCACAATACCTCGAAAGATTCGGAAAAGGTACTGCAGGGGCGGGATGGCACAGCTTCGACCAAAAAGGGGTGCACTTCATCGGGTTGGTCAATGTTGCTAACATCCAAGAGGGCGGCCTGGGTACTCTTGGGCAAGAGCAACTCGACTGGCTTGAGAAAGACGTGAAAGGGCTCTCCGCCAGCACACCCATAGTCGTCTTCGCGCATATTCCACTATGGGCTGTCTATCCCCAGTGGGGCTGGGGAACCGACGATGCGGAGCGAGCTCTCTCGTTTGTGAAGCGTTTCGGGTCGGTGACAGTTTTAAATGGGCACATTCACCAGGTCATGCAGAAGGTCGAGGGCAATATCACTTTCCATACAGCGCGGGGTACAGCCTTCCCGTTACCAGCGCCGGGTTCAGCACCCAAACCGATGCCCGTGGTCGTCGAAGCCAGTCAGCTTAAGAAGATGCTCGGATTGACCAGCGTTAAGTACACCGAAACGAACCATCCCCTGGCCGTGGTGGACTCCACACTCGAGTAAGCGAAAGGCTATCGATGATTCCCTGGGATAAGCTTCACGGGGCAACGACACATTTCCCTATTGCCCTGCTGCTGTTCTCAACGCTTTGCGATTTCGTCTCTGTCACGTTTAAGAAGTTGCCGTTTGCTCGAGGGCTGCGGTTAGTAAGCTTCTACGGCCTAGCCGTTGCCGCCCTGGGTTCTTTGGGCGCCGTGGTCTCTGGCATCGCTCTTGCCAAAGGTGATTTGTGGGGCCGCGGTTATCTGGGCTGGCATCACCGATTCGTCTGGCCGGCATTCGGTCTTCTGGTGGCTTTGGCCGTGTGGAGGCTTGTTGTAGGATGTGAGATGTCGCGGGTCGGAACGAGAGTGTATCTGATTTTGATGCTACTGGCTTCCGGGTTCGTTGCTGCGGCAGGGTATTTTGGAGGAGAAATACTCCTTAGCGGGTCGGGTGTACCGTGATGACCCCTCTGGAAATCAAAGGTGCAGTGGCTGCTGTCGTCACGTCGGTGGTCATCTTGGTGGCGACATTTACTGCTGGCGGAATCTATCGGAACCACCGTGGAGGGGAAACGGAACTTGGAGGCAAGCCGCTTGTCGCTGAAGACTTGGCCGCCAAAGGACGGGGGTTTTTCCTGCGAAGCTGTGCTCAATGCCATGGTCGGGACGCAGATGGGGGTGAGGACGCTCCGAGCCTTCTGAATCTCCAAATTAGCGGTGCGCACATGACTCTCGTTATCCAGAGTGGGATAAAGGGCGAGATGCCGTCATTCTCAAAGAAATATGACGCCCAGGATACCGCTGCCATTGTGGCTTACCTGAAGGGCGTCAACAAGTCGGGGGTCAAGCCGCCCGGGACGCATCTGTAACGGGGAGATGCCCATATAGGGCAAAGGAGTCCTCGGGTAAGGCTACCCGTCAAGGAGACCGGCCGCCTTACAGGCCGGTCACCTAGCACGTGCGAGTTTGTGCCGACATTCTTGAGCGTGCCCTGTACCTCCGGGCCATTTAACATTTGGAATTGTCCGCCGGAACCACGGCTTCAAGCTGGCCGATGACGGGCGGGAAACGCCGGCACTGGCCTTCAAAAATCGCAAGGTCACCTCAAAGAATGCCCGCCCAAGGCCGTCGCGGCCGCTGTCCCGCGTTCCATAGCGGCTTGAACCAAGACCTGGTAACGATGACAGCTGGAAATTCGCCACCACGTCGGGAAAGCTTCGGAAGACATTACAATTGCTGTGGTGTCGTGGGCAAACGGACTGATACCGCTTACGAATCGGGCGAGCGGTCCGGCGCGTGGATCAAGCTTCGTGCGAAACTGGAATAGGAGTTTGTCATTGACGGTTATCATCAGGAGCCACTTTTGCGAGAGGCAGAATGACGGCGAAGCGAGAGCGGGGGCACGGCCCTGTGTTATGTTCAAGTCATGGAGGCGACCGAGCAAGCGTATAGAGCCTTTCAGCGGCAGGTGGACAGGGTTTGCACGCTCATTCTGTTCGAGCGCCCGGAGTGCGAGATCGAGAGCGCGAGGATCGCACTGCGGAGCGAGGCGAAGCGACTCTTTCCGGACAAGGCTCAACTTTACGAGATCATTTACGAGAGCCGCTTCCGCCGGCTAATGGAGCAGTTTTGCAAGCAAGGAGGTGATTCACGATGACGATGCAAGAACACAACGAGGAGGTTCGTTTTCAAATCGGCGAAGTGACGCTCGCAGGCACGCTCGGTATACCGGAGCACGCACTCGGGATGGTGCTTTTCGCGCACGGCAGCGGTAGTAGCCGGCACAGTCCGCGCAACCGCTTCGTCGCCGCGACGCTACGCAAGGCCGGACTCGGCACGCTGCTTTTTGACCTGCTCACCAAAGACGAAGAAACCGAAGATCTAGTGACCGGTCGCATGCGTTTTGACATTCCGTTTCTTGCCGGCCGACTCCTCGGCGCAACCCATTGGCTTGCGCAAGAGCCAGCCACGGAAGGACTTCGGATCGGATACTTCGGATCGAGCACGGGCGGAGCAGCGGCGCTCATCGCATCGGTCGAGCGACTCGAAAAAATCGGGGCAATTGTCTGCCGAGGCAGCCGCACCGACATGGCTAAGGTGGTGCTCGCTCGTGTGGCCGCGCCGACGCTGCTGATCGTCGGCGAACGGGACGAGACGGTGGTGGGATGGAACCGCGAGTCGTTTGCGGAACTTCGCTGCGAAAAGCGACTCGAGATCGTTCCGGCCGCAACGCATCTTTTTGAAGAATCCGGCACGCTCGAAGAAGTGGCACAGCTCGCCGCGGAGTGGTTTCGGCGGTGGCTCGCGCCCGGTGCCAATTGACCAGCCAACATGCCGAAATGTTCAATCGGCGTGGAACGGCTGGCAAGCCGGTCACTCTCGTGGGAAAGGTCGAACTCCACAAGGGTCGGCCGAAAATCGTAATTTATCGCCAGTGCAGATCGCAAAACTGTGAGCAAACATTTGTCAAAGTATGTTGCAAGAGAAACGCCCTCTGCGCCGGCAGCCGATGATCACGGTTTCGGCTCACTCTTGATGCTTGCTGTCACCGCCGGCGCTTTCTTGCTGATTACCTGGGTAGCCACAAAGGCAGTCCTTTTCTTCCTCCAAGGGGCTGCAATTCCTTGAAAACCGATTGGCAAAGGCATGTCCTTTGCTTCGAGTGGGTATCTTGAGCTCGGAATGTTCAATGAATGCCCAAGTGGGCAAGGTACCCGTGGGTCGCACTCGACCAGCTCATGACAAGCGCAGGAGCTACTGAAGACCGCTATTTCTTGCTAGGGTCGTCCGCGGGATTCACGTACGTTGTGGCACTGGGCCCCGCGCCTGTGATATACACCGTCACCGGCTCGCTCTTGGTCATTCCAAAGTGGGTGGCGCCCGGCGGCTCGGTATAGAAGCTTCCCGCCGGCAGTGCTTTCAGCTTTCCCTCATCGAACGAATCGCCGTAGGCGAAATACCACGTGCCCGACACCACTACGCCTACCCGGTTATCGGGGTGGGAATGCGGCTGGATCCTGGTGTTGGGCGCAAGCTTCAAGAAGATGGTGTAGAGGCCGGCTTGCTTGGGGCTGCCCGAGAGCACACCCATCTGCAGCCCCGCCACGCCCGCCGTGCCCGCCTGGGTGGTCGCCGCCTCTGGCGCCTTGATCTCGCCGGGGGCAAGTCTGAGCCGGCCTCCCCCCTCGTCTTGAGCGACGACAACGGCAGTGGCGACCAGGACGAGAACGAAGGTGAGTGTCGGTGTCAACGATTTCATAGCTTCCTCCTGCGGCTTCCTACCCAGTTGGTCCCGCCATGACCATTGCGCCACTGTCCTCCCGATTCCCGGAATCAAGCCTCGAACTGATAGGAAATCGCTTTTGGCCCTCCGGAGCGTTGGCCCGGAGTCTGAAGCCGAAAGCGTGCGTTTCCATCGGCGCAGCGTGACAAAAGTGGGCCCGGAAGTCAAACAAGCTGCCGCCGGAGGGCTGGGGGCCGCTGAACAAGGGGTGCGAGAGACGCACTCGGGCTCTGCCGGACGTTTCAGCTGGCGGAGAACGCCACGACCGGTTCGGTGTCGTAGTTGGGGAAGGGTTGGTCGAGGCCACCGATCGAGACTCGTTTCGCCCGGCGGGTCGCTGCCGGAGTGGGCGCGCCCCCAGGTCTTGTAAGGCCCGCTTCGTTCACAACAAGCCTCACGGCGGCCGGCCTTGTTCGTTGACACTCAGGGCCGATAGGCTTTTTGCTCGACAACGTTGGGTTTGGCGCTCAGGTAGCAAAGACCCGATGGCAAAAGTAACCCCTCTTGCGCTCTAAAATTCGGGGTGTGCTAGGTGGGGCCGGGGCTCTTACTGCCGACGGGCAAAGGGCAAGGGTACCCATTGTAGAACTGGCCCGAGCGAGGCCATTCCTGCCACGCAGCGAGGCGCGAATTCTCACGCCGTGGCACCGCCGGTTCGCGGAGTTGAAGGGTGAACGGACCATTATTCCGATAAAAGCGGCTCGTGAGCGTCCGCCACTGTGGATCGGTGATGCCTCTCGAGCTTCGGTGCCTTTTGAAAGGCGCTTGGCCCGAGTTTGAGTTCCGCGCCCGCCTTTGTCACTCTGCGCCCGTCAAGGCACGCTTTTTGGCTTGAGACTCCCGGCCCAACGCTGGGGGGGCCAAAATGGAATTTCCTATCAGTGACCGAAATATTCGCCATTGTGGCCGGTTCGCTCCCTGTTGGCAACCTGTGGTCGCGCTTGAGACCCACGCTTAGTCGGCGATATTGTCCCAAAGTTAGTTAACCCAACCACCTAAGATGCATTCCACCTTCGCGAAAAGGTCACATGCATTCCATCGACGCGCATTGCGGCCTGCCGCCGACGCCGCACGCCCGACAAGGAGAGCAGCAACCAGCGGGTTCCTCCCCATTGTCCAGGCGAAGCTCCGCGTCGGCACCCCGAACGACAAGTACGAACAGGAGCGCCCGCTTGCGGTCGCGCAGAATGTCCCGGCGCCTGCGTGGGAACCGTCGGCGCCGGTATCCACTCCTCCCGCCTGGCCTGCTCTTCCTGCGGAACCGGCGCCCGCCGCCGGGGGTGTGCCCGCGGTGTCTCTCCCGCAGCACATTCGCGGCTGGCAGTCTCCCTGGGGAACCCCCGACCGCATCCCGCCGCGAGTGGACACTCCGGTGGAGGTGGGCGTCGCGGGCTGGACCACGCCGATGTTGCCCATCACCCTAAAGATCGAAGGGGCGGGAGACGGTAACGGGACCGTCACCATCGACGGCGGGCCCACCGCAGAGATCTCGGCGAGCACAACCGTTCAGTTGCGCGGCCAAGACCAGAGCGACGTCGGCTTTGCGGAGGGACTGCGGCTGGCCGCGTATCAGGGACCTTTGCGCCTCTCTGCCAGCGAGCCGTTCTCGGTAGCCGCGTGGCCCGTGGCGATCAAGTTCATGTTCGGTGAGATCATGAGCCCCGAGATCATCGAAGGGATCCCGACCTGGGGGGCCAAGTATATTCTCGACCCCACTCCCGACTCCGGTGCACTGCCCGATTGCAACAAGACGCAGATTACCGAGAACGTCCTCGTGCACTCCGCGACCGGGATCTGGGACGGCGCATTCCACCATCAATCGGGCTTCATAAAGACGAAAATTCAGTCCGACTCCCATGGGATAGGCAAACCGACGGCCGCGGACATGATCGCGGGCATCGACAAGGTCGGCGCGGAGAAGTCGAGCGCCGTCTACCACCAATTCTATCGATTCTCCTGCGCCCGGTCAGGCATCCCGGCCGATCGGGAGGCCGGCCCGAGGGTTCCGAACTCTGGGTTCAGGATCAGCCATGCGACGTCGAAGGAGGGCGGCACCTACTACATCCACACCCAGAAGGAGGGATTCGCGAACAACGACGTCGCGGCTGGTGAGGTGACCGACACGAATGTCAAGAAGGCGGAGATCAAGGACTAGGCTACCCCTGGGTTGTCGCGCTCATACTCTCGAAGGGCAAAGGGGTAAGGGAACCCTCTTACAGAGGCAGCGCCGCCCCTTCTTGCCAACATCTACTCCCACCAGAGCACGTGCCAGTCCAAGGCCGCTCGCACTTTACAATAGTGGCCCGGTTTTTGATTAATTTGAATTCGCTGGGCGCGATCCACGGATCTCCACCATGCCACGACACGTCGTTCCGCGGCCGCGACCGGAGCACGGCCTCACAATCCACACTTCCGATTTGATTCTGTCGAAAGCCGAAATCCTCCGAATTCAGGCGAGCGTCTTCAAAAACTCGGCGATTTTTAATTTGCCGCCTCTCAGCACTGGTTGGCCGTCGCAGAGCAGCAGTACGTCAAAGTCGTAATCGAGCAGTTTAGGCAGCGATCGCTTAAGCTTCGCGGGGTCGTCGAGTTTGGGCTCCGGAATCAGGCTCAGGGCGCCCGGCGGGTTGCCGATGATCGCATCCCCCAGGAGCAGGATGCCGCCCATCTCGCGTGAGACTGCATGGTGTGCTGGGTCAAAATACAGCCCGATCTCGCCCGCCGATTTACCGGGGAGATGGATCACTCGCAGAGCGCCGGCAATCAGGTCCCCTTCGCGAACCGTTTCGTCGATCACAAAGGGCGCGAGTTGGGTCACCTCATCCGCGCCCGCGACAAAGCGAGCACCGTAGCGCGTCTGAAACAGCTCGGCGTCCCGAACGTGGTCACGATTGGTGAGGACGATTTTGGCGATCGGCTTCATCGCGTCGAAGATCGGCCAGTCGTCTTCTCCGGGTTCCGGAGGATCAACGAGCACCGTGCACCCGTCGAACCTGATCGCGTAACCGTTCAAGTCCCACGGCCTGTCGGTGTAAGTCGAGCCCCACATGAAGATGCCGGGAAGAATTTCGCGCATGGTGCCAAGAATATGGCTGACGTCGGGGGACGCGCCAGAGCCCAATTGTCGCAAGCCCGGAGTCGCTTCCCGAAATCTGAAAATAGGCAGCGATTGACAGGATGGACGCGGAGAGCGGTAAATGTGCGTATCAGCTCGCTCGTTGACGCTCAGGATCGATAGGTTCTTTGCTCGACGTCGTACTGCCGTCGGCAGCTGAGATCGGTTATCCAAAACGGCGCACTCCTTTTAGGCGCCTGCCTTGGTCAATTCCGTCTCGACTCGAAAGCTGTGCACAAAAAGTCGCAACTCCTTAGCGTAAAGCCACCAATCAAATCGGCCCTTTTTTTCGTTGCCGCTAAACTGCCGTTAAAAATAGCGGGGAAGCTTTCCGCTATCCTTACCCTTCCGGCGAATCAAAAGCCCGTACAGGTCCTCCTAGACGCAACAAATTTTCCGATTGTGCGTGGCATTGAACACTTCGCTGATCGGCGGTTCTTTTTTGCTTTCCGCTGCAAGGCGAATGCTTGTATAAGGATCACCATGAGTTCTCGCACTGGACTCGCAGGCGTAATCGCTTTGATGGTGGCGGGGTGCGGCCCCGTAGTAGAAAGGACCGAGACGCCCGAAGAGTATGCGACAAGGAAACGTCAGGAGGATATTGTACGTCAAAGACGCATTGGTCTTCCGGATGATTATCAAGACCCCAGGTACCGCGCACCAAATCAACCCTAAGCCTTCACCTTCCGCTCCCACAATTCTAACAGCTGCCCGTACAGAGCCTCCTAGGCGCAACAATTGGCCGATTGTACCTGTACGGGGCATTCAACGCCACAATGACGAGTTGTTCCCTATCGGCGCGATGGCTACGGTTGCGACCGATTCCCGCGAAACAAGTTCGGTCACTTTTTGGCGAGAAACCCTCGTCGGGCTGTCTCCAAAGAGCCCTTATATAACGATGTAATGCTGTTTATGAGCTTCAGTGCCTAACATTAATTCAAGCACAATGCGAAAAGCGGGGTCGCGTGTGCTCGTCTCGGGCCAAGTTGAGGTGGAACCGGTACAAGTCGTAGGCCAGAATTAGGATGTTTGACTTGTTTCCAGGTTCGCAGCAGAATCCTACAAAAGCTATTCTATGAAACTTCCCTCTACGATAATCGCCCTCCTTGCTTCTTTGCTCATCATCGGATGCGCCACCAAACAACAACAGGCTACTCCCGCTCAGAACTACCCTACATATAAATGGGAAAAGGAAGTGAACAAGTATTAGCCGTGAGCTTCCAGAGCCTGCGCCTTCCCGCAATTCGGACACTCTGAGGGAGCCTCGCTCTTCGGTGTTCAACAAATTCTCTGGACGCAGTTGGATGCTGGCGCCCGGTCCTTAAATAATTCGCGGCTACTCCTAAGCAGGGTTAACCGATGTTAATGTTTGGCTAGCATCAATCCTTTACCTTGGACTTTTGAAGCGCCAAGAATCGGCATCTGGAATCTGGCATCTGAGACAACTCCAAGTTACTGTTTGACGTATGGGTAACCCACAAAATCGACGCAATGAACCACCACTAAGGCGAGTCAGAGTTTTGACACCTGAGGACTACAAGAAGTTCGTTAAAAGCTATGGGGTGTGGATGCAGAAGAGCTACGATTGGTACGCCGCTATCCTCAAAAGAAGGGAAGAAGGCAAATAGCCTTGCCGCTGGTAGGCAACGCCGATGGCTGCACGACTGTTCTCGGGTAATCCAGGGGGATCCCAGTCTGGCTGAGCGAACTGCGACAATCGAACGGAGGTTCCGGTTGAAAGAAAGAAGCTGAACGGCCCGAACCGGAAAGCAAGATACGATCCCGCTTGCCGAGAGAAGTTGAGGCGTGGCGACGCTGTATTGACTGGTTGCAACGACTGGAGCGTGCCGAAAACGTGTATCGTGAATCTTCGGCTCGATTCAGAGGCTCTCGATCGCGGCGACCGTCAGGAGGTCGCCAGCGTCGCTGTAGACGGCGACGTGGACGTGCGTCCCCTGCTTCAAATACGCGTCCCAATGCTCGGCAAGCACCCACTCTTTGAACGTTGCCCAACGTCCCATCGCGTGCGCGATGCGCAAAACCGCATAACCGTCTCCGGTCGGGCGGCTCCAGTATTCATCGGTGTCGGTGCGCTCGAGATTCGGATTCTTGAACTTGCCAAATCTCGGCTAGAAGACGAATTCCGGCACCGGCTTGCGAATGATCGTGATGCTAGTGCTTTTCTGCGTGAATCCCGCATTTTTGCAGGCATTGCGGATCGCGTCATCGCTCATCAGGTTCGTCATCGGCCCGAGCCAAGTGAATTTTTTCGGTGCGGTGTCGGCGAGCTTTCCGATTTCTCCTTTATGCGCCTTGAGCTCTTCGGCCCACGCCATCAGGTATGGCTGAGGGTCGTAGATGTCGCCGCGGCGCTCGTAGGGCTTGTTCGATGGGTCGCTCAGGTCGCCGGATTGCGTGTCGGCGAACATCTCGAAGTGCAGCATGTGCGTTTTCTTCTCGTTGTTCGCTTGAGCGACCTCGCCAATAATTTGCCCTTGCTGGACGAGGGTTCCTTCCGACAGTCCTTTGGCCGGATTGATTTCGGCGTAGCGGGCGACGAACTCGGGGTGTCGAATTCCGATCGAACCGGTGCCGGCGTAGAAGCCGGTGCGGGTGAATTCAATGATCGTTCCCCAGTCGACCGCGAGGATCGGTGTGCCGACCGGCGCCAGGACATCGGTCGCCGCGTGCGGGGGATATCCCCCGCCACGATCCTTTCCCCAACCGGTTCCGGACGGCAGGTGTCCGCTGGGGTCCAGCTTGAAATCCTTGGGAACGTAAGGCATCGGGAAGATCGGCATCGAAGGTCCTACTTGGCCCTAAGGTAGCGAAGGGCGAAATTTCGGCAAGGTAGACGCTTCACGGCTACCATTTTCGTGCTGCAAACGTCCACCGGAAGTTCGCTTTTTTCGGTTTGGCAGCGGAATACGTCCCAGTTTCGCCGCTTTTTCGCTCAAGTTTGGCTGTGAATAGTGCGTTTAAAGTTCGGGGTCAGCCTGTTTCTGCCGGCTTCCAAGGCTTCTTGGATGGCATTTGGCAGGTGCTTCCGACGATTTGGCCGCTCTTGGTCTCGAGGGCGGCATAAAGGAAGAGAGTGCCGTGACGCGAATACTCAAACCCATGACGCTCGGCCCGTCCCGGAGAGAGCGGCAGTTCACGACGCTCGGGCGGACTCCTTCACTACAGCAGGACTCTTGATAGCCTGCCTCGTGGAGCTATAGATGCCACCGAAGATCACATCGACCTGATCTTGCTGGACGAGCTTAGTAGCCCCGGCCTTCGCTAGTGCGACGCGATGGTCAGTGCCTCGATTTTGTGTAGCAAGCTGGAACGCAAGAGCGACAAACGCGACGCCCGGAGCGCGAGCGATAATTAGATATGCCAGCGAAATCAAAAAAACAGCAGATGGCCGCAGGCGCTGCGCTTGCCGCAAAGCGCGGAGAGAGAAAGAAGTCCTCTCTCAAAGGCGCGTCCAAACAGATGGCTGAATCGATGAGCGAGAAACAGCTGAAAGACTTTGCCAAGACCAAGCGGAAGAATCTGCCGAAAAAGAAGAGGTCCAAGTAGCTCTCCAACGTTGGGTCATCGCTGTGGCAAGAACCGGGTTGCCAGGCTTATGCGGGAGAGCGGCCTGCGCGCCCGGCGGAAGCGCCGTTTGGCCCGGAGCTCGGCGTTGCATGGGTGCGGGAAGCGCACCTTGTTTTGCCGCGCAACGGATCATGCGTTTGAGCCAATCGTAGGAGGGAAGAGCACTCCTTACTGAGAATACTATGATCGAGTCGTTACAAGCTACTGTCCCCGATATTCTAGTGCGTCTGCTCGCCGCAGGACTGATTGGCGGGCTCATTGGGTTCGAACGCCGCGCCCACCACAAAGCAATCGGCATCGCCGGAATGATGCTGATCGCAATCGGAAGTACAACGTTCATGCTCCTGGCCAAGCAACTCTCTGAGTCTGACCCTGGTTCAATTAGCCGCACCCTTCAGGGGCTTCTTTCCGGGATCGGTTTTTTGGGAGGTGCCGTCATTTTTAAGAGCGGCCACGATGTCAGAGGTGTCAAAGCCGCGGCGGCGGTCTGGATTACCGGAGCGATAGGTCTTGCGATCGGAACCTCGTTTTGGTGGTTGGGAATCACGGTGGGAGTTGTCACTTTTCTCATCATGTTCGTAGCTGACAGTTTCCCCGATCCGGAGCGCGAAGAGAAACAGGAAGAGGGTCTTACCGCTACCCGCGACGCGGCCGATTCTCGGAAAACGAAGTAAGGGACTGACAGGCGGTCGCAAGTCGCTGCCAATGTTGCTCACCCCCTCTGGCGAAAGGTATCCCTTCCCCGGGGACGAGGCTTCCAGTCGCCACCCGTTCCCGACGCCACGATGCCGTACTTTTAAGTTGGCAGCGAGCGGCCGGGGGCGACTCCGGCTGTATAATCGCAGACGTGGAAAATCGGGGCGGCGCTATGCGCCACAGTGCTCACACTATCGACGGGCAAAGGGTAAGGGTACCCTCAGCAGCCTTGCCAGTATCCTTAAGATAGCACGCTACTTCTGCCGCTTATGACGGCGAGCGCCTCCACACAACCACTAGCCGCCACCATTTTTGGGCCACTTCCGTTGACGATCTTCTGCACGTATGAAAGCCCAAGGTGACGAAGTGCATCGAGAGAACCGAAGACCACCGGAGCTACCGCCAACGATACCATGTTATATAGGAGCATTCGAAGCTATGGTAAACAAATCTTTGGAAAAACGCGGGGGTAAATTGACCAAACAGCCTGCGAAACGCGTCAAAGAAGTTGCCTGTAAGGAGCCAAAACCGCTTCAAGCGAAAAGCTCGGTCAAAGAAGCGGGGGAAAAGATCAGATCCTTTCACACCGATCGATTGCCGGTCGCATCAGGTGACCGTCTGGTTGGGACTCTGAAGGGCAAGTACCCTGAGCGGAAGGCCGCTGGCTTTGGCCATGATCCCGAGACGACGCTTGTTCGCGAAATCATGGTAAAGAAAGCGTATTATTGCCTCGAAAGTCAGTCTCTGGATAAGGCAGAGGAAATCATGCGCGAGCATCACCTGGAATATTTATCCGTTGTGGACGATAGTTTACGCGTCATCGGGTACTGTCGGGCTGAGAGATCTCGCGACGGAACGTCAGCAAACGAAATAAATGAGCGCGGAGGGAAAAGTACCCATTTCCTACGCCGCGAATGATCCATAGATACTCGGACGGACTGTCGAGCAGTTGCTGGCCCAACTCCAGACAAGCCAGTACGACACGTTTGCCGCGGTCAGCTTGCCAACGCGCCGGAAAGAGCGACAAACGGTTACACCGGACGGGAAGTCGCCGACATCGGTGAGGCGTTAAAAACCAAGGGTCTTTCCTAGATTGGAATGTCAATTTTTGGCAGGAACCTCGATAAACACAAGCGCCGGAGCTCAATTATTCGACTCGCCTAAAACCACATCATTTTCCGCTCCGAAAACCCATGTAAAACCTGATTCAATGGGCTTTCGGAACGGAAAATGATCTTTTGAGTAGTTCTTAATCTAGGAAAGACCCAAACCAATTATTTGCTGACCCACGGCGATGCGCT
Source organism: uncultured Verrucomicrobiae bacterium (assembly GCA_963816855.1). GTDB lineage: Bacteria > Verrucomicrobiota > Verrucomicrobiia > Chthoniobacterales > Terrimicrobiaceae > DASTFP01. The sequence continues at coordinate 212,754 of CAWFMA010000022.1, forward strand.
CCAGCTCAAAGCTTACTCAAATGGCGGCTCGTGACACGACTGTGGGGTCTAGGCCTTCGTCTCGCACTACGCGATGCGCTACGGGGCTTTTCAGCGCCCTTTAAGGGGCGTCCGCCCTCCAAGGGTGTTGTGTCGCCCAATGGCCGAACGAGCGAGAGCAACAAACCAGCGCCGATGCTATCTGATTAGGCGACTTGCTTTCGCTATTTCGTCGAAAAACGGGGCCACTCGCGAACGCTGGGTCGATCCCATTAAGTCAACCCAATACTGAAAATGTCATGACACGATATGTGAAAGTTACCTCCTTGAATTTTAGATTCCGAGATCGTTGCATCGAAAATGTGTCTGTTTGTCATTGAAGTTCAGTGTCATAGACGCTTTAGCACGTCTAATATGGACAAGGCTCCTTGTTTAATATGCGTCCACGGGATTTGCCGCCGTTGTTGAAGGAAGCCGCTTCCGAATGGATCGAGGATGGCGCGATGAGGCTCAGCTCCTCGCTCGCATACTATGCCATCTTTTCGCTTGCGCCCTTGCTCGTGATTGTCATCTGGATCGCGGGCCTCGTCTTTGGCGAAGAAGCGGCCCGCGGGCAGATCGCGCGGGAAATTTCGGCGCTGGCGGGCGCGCGTGCGGGCGAGGCAATTCAGGCCGCGGTGCAGGCGAGCGCGTCGGAAAAAACGACCGGCGCGCTCGCGACGATCATCGGGCTGGGTGTGTTGCTCTTTGGCGCGTCCACGGTTTTCGCGGAGCTCAAGAACGCGCTCAACACGATCTGGGGCGTCGCGGTCAAGCCGGGCCGCGCGTTTTTCACCCTCGTGCGCGACCGTTTTCTTTCGTTCTCGATCGTGCTCGCGATTGGCTTTCTGCTCCTTGTCTCGCTCGTACTCAGCGCGGTGCTCGCCGCACTCGGCAAATACATGAGCTCCCAGCTGCCGCTCCCCGCCGCTCTGTGGCAGGCGGGCGATTTTCTCGTCTCCTTTGCGATCATTAGCGCGCTCTTCGCGATGATTTTCAAAATGCTTCCAAACGTGCGCATCGGCTGGCGCGACGTGCGGATCGGCGCGGTGGGCACGGCGCTGCTTTTCACCATCGGCAAGTTCCTCATCGGCCTCTATCTTGGCACCAGCAGCATCGCTTCGAGTTTTGGCGCCGCCGGCTCGGTGGTGATCGTGCTCGTGTGGATTTACTACTCGTCGTGCATTCTGTTTTTCGGCGCGGAGTTCACGAAAGTTTACGCTCGCAAATTCGGCTCCGGCATCGTGCCGAACAGTCGTGCGGTGCTCGTGAGCGATTTACTGCGAGCAAAACTCGGTTCTGCGCCAAGGCCACGATAAACGAAGGCGGCGCGATGACTCAGTAGCCGGTCCCAATTGCGAGAACGCTAGAATGTCATATTCTTCAAATGCACGAATTCCTCGTTTAGCCCAGTCCGCCTTCCAGGAAGTAGCAAGCAAGTTACTTCCTGGTGGACGGGCGGGCGCTTACTAAGCATCCCCGATATGAGGTTCAGGGGTCGGTCCCAATAGTCAGATGTTTGCCGATCTTGTAATAGTAAGCCGAACCGAAAAACACGCATAAGAGCCCAGCCCGCCTCGACACAACGGAATGCGTCCAGAGAGCGGGCTGTGGCTTTTTTACCAGCCTCCTCGGCGAGCCTCCGACTCGCTCGCGATGGCGTCGACCGGGTTGCGCCGCTGCGCCTCGCCGCCAAAGAAGACTCACCTCGCCGCGATCCCACGCAGGTCCGCAGCAAACCGAGCAAAATCCCGATGTCCATTATCTACTCTACCACGACCGGAACCCCAGGCTTCACCATTGCAGCCAGTTTTACCACGTCCCAATTTGCGAGACGGATGCATCCATGGCTTGCGCTGCGTCCAATAGAATCGGGGTCGTCAGTGCCATGGATGCCCACGCCCTCTTTATCAAGTGCAATCCATATCACCCCCACAGGGTTGTTTGGTCCGGGAGGCAGCAGGTGGGAGTTTGAGCTACGTTTCCCCTCCTCGAGCATTCTGCGATCGTAGCAAAAGTTCGGAAATTTCGCGATTGCCTTTATAGTCCAATGCCCAATTGGAGATGCAGTGTGCTGAGAACCTACGGTAACCGGAAATACGGCCGCTAGTTTTTCTCCGACATGAACTTCGAGAATGTTCTCTTTTGTGCTGATGTAGAGCGATACGGGCTGCGTTTCTTCCTTGAAAACTCCCGTTGGGATCTCTGCGGTTTGAGAATGACCTTGTTTGTCCTGCTCTGCGATGCCCTCGGCCGCTGTGGTGGCCGTCTTTACTGCACTTAATTCGAACGGCTGCACATTGGGCACGGTGACTTGATCGCCTTCTTTGAGTTTTTCGATAATCCCGGGATTCAGCTCTTTCAGGAAGTTAAGGTCACAATGGAATTTCTCGGCCACCGCTTCGGCAACGTTGCGATAGGGCAGCCATTTCGCTTTGGCTTGCGCCGCCGGACTACTCGGCACCTCGCCCACGTTTTCGATGTCCCCTTTAGTTACGATGTAGGTCGTGAACACGGGATCAATGCCGGACAGATCTAAACCAGTTGTATCGATCGACGTCTTCGAATCCTGCGCTCCCAAATCTGATTGTCCTCTGGAGCGTTTGAAAAGCATGACCGCTTTTCTCGTAAACGCGCCGTCTTTCCCATCGATTTTACCCGGCCCAAAATTTGAAGTGTCGAGAAAGACTTGGAGACGCGTCGCCTTCTCAATCTGCTTACGATCACGGTGGGTTTGGGCAGCGTTTCCGCTCGCTACACCCAATATCACTGCGAGGCAAATCACAATCCATACCCAAGGCCTCACATTGCACGAATCGCGCCGGCAAAGCTCGGCGGTCGTGAATATCTCCAATCGAGGCGGAGGCAAAAGTCTGCGCCATGCATCGAATCGTCCAAGGAGTAAGCGGATGATGCGGCACGCTGTCCTTCGGTCCAAAAATCTTTACGCTGCCGCCAAAAAAGCGATTGACCGGTTCAGAGACAAGATCTCACGCTGGCGACGCAGGTATTCGACTTCGCGCTGAAGCCAGCGAAGCGCCTCTTGCCTGCCGCGCCATCCCGGCAGGTTCGTAAAGAATTGGGCTTCACACCGAGTTCCGCGGCGATCCGCTTGAGCGAAACGCTTGCACCCTGAGGCCATTATCAGGTGGTTTGCTTTCCCTATTTTGATCCAAAATGGGGCCGGGTGCGAACATAGGCTCGATCCCATTTAAGGAATCAACCCATACTGAACATGCAACTCAATCGTATTATGACTGAATACGTGGAAGTCATCGCTCCGGAGATGTCTATCCAAGAAGCCGCCGAGCAAATGCGTTCCCTTGATGTAGGTGTTCTCCCTGTTTGCAACGGAGGCCGCCTGGTGGGGATGCTTACCGACCGCGATCTTGCGGTTCGAGCTGTCGTGGACGGCAGAGATCCAAAGAGCACTACCGTGGAAGAAATCATGACTCGGCAAATTGCATTCTGCTTCGAAGATCAGGACATCGAGGAAGCCGAGCGAGTTATGGAGAAGAACCAGATCCGTCGCCTGCCGGTGCTAGATCACGACAATCGCATTGTCGGCATCGTGTCCCTTGGCGATCTGGCGATCAAAGACGATGAAAATCGTGCCGGAGTGACGTTGGAGAGAGTCTCTGAACATTCTCGATCGGTATTGAGCACGCCACGCAGCTAAGTAATTGCTGATACTCCCTCTCCAAAGCGTGCCTGCCTCGACGGCGATGGAAACGCGGTTGCAGGCAATACCAATCTCGGAACAGTCAGGGATTCCCACGCCGATGAGTAGAGTTTCGGCTGGGCTAGCAAAACGGTTCACATCATGACGGTGAAACTTGGAATGGTGGTTTTCCTGGCGCTCTTCGCTGCTCGCTCGTCTAGTGCCCAAGCAGCACAACCGCCGCAAACGTCAGCGCGGATCACTGGCTCATTCTTCATCGACCCTTCTTCGACTTCGATTAGAGGTGGAAAGGCCAGTTTGATTGTCGGTGCGCTGCGTCGCAACGCAGGGACTTACATTGGTGATTACCAACTCAAAGTATCACCATATTTCTTCCTGAGTGAGGAGGGCACGCTCTCGATGATTGTTTCGGATGAATCTCTTGGCAAGCTCACTCAAGGGATTCCAGTGTCTGTCACTGGTCAAGCCACCACGAATAAGAGCGGCAAAACCAGAGCGGTCAATGCCAAGCTCACACCAGCGGTAAAGGACAGAGGGTCTGTCACCTTTTCCTTCACCGAAATGGACACAAAGTTGATCTTTGAGACTTCCTATCAGTTTGGAAATAACTGACCACATGCCTGCAGAATTTTTTAGTAGCACGCGCAATCACAATGCCACTGCCCCGATGCCACTTCCCCTTTGCAAATTCTGCTCTGCTCAAGGTGCTGCCAACCTCCTGCGGGAAATAGCATCTTCATCACGA
>CAWFMA010000023.1:0-135762 GCA_963816855.1 uncultured Verrucomicrobiae bacterium
CCATGGTTGCGAGTGGTTCGCGCGTATTGCCCAGACTTCCCTCTCTAGCCATCTTCCCGGCTCCGTCCAACACGTAATACGTGTGCCGACGGTCAGCAAGGTCCAATCCGATCGCGATCTGTGTCCTCTTCCTAGCGGTTGCGTTCTTCATAAGGCACTGAGTTTACCGACACGCTCAATGGCGCGGCGGCCTCCTCTCTGCCTTCTCATCTCATCTCAACGACCACGACCGGCTGCGACTTGATCCGCTCCATGCGCGGATTGCAGGCAAAGCCGACGTGCTCGGAGAAGACCGACTCGGCGAAGGGGATAAGGGCAAGGCGTTGGCGGCCCACTCGAGCTTGAACCGGCTTGAACTCGGGGTCTTGGGCGGTGACCCTCGTTACAAGAAGATCATTGCTCGGCCCCAAGAGATCGAAGCCTTGTTAATCGAAGAAGGAATTAAGGCGATCCCGCGAAAGAGCCGGGAGATTATCTTGGATTTTGACGCCACCGACGACCCTTTGCATGGCCACCAGGAAGGAGCTTTCTTCCACGGTTACTACCGCAGCTACTGTTATCTGCCACTCTACTGCTTTTGTGGCAATGTCCCGCTCTTGGCGCGACTGCGAGACGCCAAGGGCGATGCCAGCAGCGGCACGGTGGAGGCGCTCGAGAAAATCCGTTGCGCCATCCGGAGGCGCTTTGGGCGCAGGGTGCGCATCATTGTGCGAGCCGACAGCGGATTCGCCCGTGAGGAGATCATGGCGTGGTGGGAGCAAAACGCAGTCTCTTACTGCTGGGGCTTAGCGCGCAATAAGGGGCTGAGCGCCCGCTTGGGCAAGAGCTTCGGAGAGCTTTACCAGGGAATCAAAACCCGAGACATCCAAGTGCCTTGCCGCCGCTTTGAGGACTTTGAATATCGCACGCCCAAGAGTTGGCCGCGCGCGCCGGGTGGTGGGCAAAGCCGAGATCCTGGCCAAAGGGCCCAATCCGCGCTTTGTGGTTACCAACCTTCCCGCTGCAGGCTTCGTCGGCGAGCCCGAAGAGCGCTTGGCAGCCCCCGCACTCTACGAGAAGCTTTACTGCGCGCGCGGAGAAATGGAAAATCGCATCCAGGAGGCACAACAGGACCTCTTTGCCGATCGCACCAGCACGGGCTGGATGGCCTCCAACCAACTCCGGCTCTGGTTTTCGGCCTTCGCCCATCTCCTGCTCTCGGTGCTGCGGGCCGAGGTGTTGCGCGGCACCGATCTGGCTGCGGCCACCCTCGGCCAGATCCGGCTTAAGCTCTTCAAGATTGGTGCCCGCATCATCATCAGCTGCCGGCGCATCCACCTCGAGTTAGCCAGCGCCTACCCCTCTCAGGAAACGTTCCGGCACGCCTGTGCCAACCTCTGCGCGATGTCGGCGGGCTGAAGAAAAGAGCCAATCCCTTAAGGGAAAAACGGGCTAAGTTCGGCTCCTGGTGGACCCTGCTCAAAACTCTCTTCCTTCAGGCAACAACAGCGAGCCGACACTCTCTGTGCTCACCCCAAACGTGATAAGCCCCGAAAGTCGCGCTCTCGCCGACCCTAATCAGCACAGAAATCTCCGGAACCCGTCGAAAAAGAAATCCGCTGTGAACAATGCGGGCTAGCGCGGTCCGCGCCATCGGTGGCTGCAGATCGGTTCCGCCCTGACCACAGTCGGGCGCATCACCGGAGCTTTCCTAAAATGAACGCCTTCCGAATTATTCGTGATGACCTCGCTTCCGTCGCTTCGATCGCTATGCACGGGCATCCTCATTTCGATTTTTGGCGGGTTGTGTGAGTTTACCGGTGCTTAGAAACGCTGCCCGAATGCTCCCTCAATCGGATCAGCGAGACTGCATTCAGAGGCCTCCCCCTTTCTCGAAAAGTCACCCTGTCTTACCGAGGGAACTCATGTGCGCTGCTGAAATCCGTTGACTTCCGAGGACTGTTTTCGCGAAACGCGGGATAGATCTTCACGGTCTTACTCTGAGTCTTACCCATGGCGTTCCTTTGGAAACACCCAAAATCCCACTACTGGATTGCCAGGTTTTACGACCGCAACGGCAAGAGGCGCAACCGCAGCACTCGATGCAAAAACAGGAAGAAAGCTCAAAAGCTGGCTGACGTTTTCGAGGAAGCAGCGAACCGCAAGCGCACAGCAGCACAAGCCAGGCGTGTGATTGCGGCCCTTCATGCGGAGATCACGGGCGAGGGCTTGCCAGTTCAGACCTTGCGGCAATTTTTTCATCAATGGAACGAAAGTAAGAGGGCGGAAACAGTCCCTTCCACCGTGGGGACTTCCAAGGGTTGGTTTGACGGGGTCCATGTATCAGTAGCGGCCGGGTTGTCAAAGTCAGTCCTCGGCCTGCGCCCAGGTATGCCGTCATCATCGCAACGTGTCCAAGTTTACAGACTGCGGGAAGATGATCTGAATTCGGTGCGCGATTGCTTTGGTCACCAGCTGGCGGAGATGACTGGATTGCCAAGTCCTTTTTATGCGAGATGGCACAGCCCTCAAGAGTAGCGCCTTTCGCGTCGTGGCGGTCCATGTAAATCCGCATCTGATTCGTCTCCGGGGATCGGAAGCTTCGAAGCAACCTGAGGGATAATCCTCAGATATTGCTAACGTTTTGCGGACTGAGACGCGACTAACTTCGGCCAGTTCGCGTCGGCTTTGGCGATATTCCTCTTGAGGTCACTTCTAAAACTTTTGCCCGCAGCCTCATCTCCGCAGACGTACAATTTGCCGTCGTGGACAAATCCGCCCGGTCCTTCGATGTCGGCCAGCACTCCGACAGAAACCCCAAAGGCACAAAATCCGCCATACTGCGGCACATACTTGGCAGGATTCTTGTCAAAAGCAGCCTTGTTCTCCGCCGAGGCAAATAGGTAAGTTGCGCCACCGTGGGTGCTCTTGATTGCAGGACTTCCTTTAACCGGCTTTCCTTGCGTGAAGTAAGCGACCGCATCGTATCCCTTTAAAATAACCCCCTTACTATCTACGTTTACCTTCGTTGCCGGCGCGGCGTTTGTACTGTTTATGCAAAAGAAAACCACCGTTGCAACGAAAACCGACATCAAAAAGGGAGGAACTCTTTTCATAACGACTCCTAGTTACAGCTTTCCGCTGTTCCTCTTGGACCTGAACATCGGTCCACTCCAACGGCGAGTCAACCAAGTTATGCAGACCTAGTAAAACCGGGTCGGAGCGACAAGCGTCGCTGGTTCGAGTTTGAGTTCGACTGCGCCCTGCACGGCACGGTCAATTTGTCTGATGATAAAAAAGAGACACCATAAGCGAAAAGGCACGCTATCGCAGCAGTCCTGCATAACCAACACAATCTGCTCTTCAGCGTGCCTTCTCTGGAAAACAAATGTTGCAGGTAAGTTTCTTCTGTCAAATCGGGGAAGGGATAATTTTCGTATCAGGGGAACGTTCACCACTATCATCTTTTTTTGGGGGGAGCGGACTCTCGATCAACTCTTTGAGTACCAGCAAATTATGCGGGAAGCTTACCCGGTAGGGAATTGCCAGACAAAAAAGGAAGCTGTGCTTCGAATATTGGGGGCCGCAAATAAGTTGAAGGCTTGGGAGAACCTACTCAGGGCTCCGGCGGGCCCGCGCTTGAGCGCAAGGCGTAGACGCGAGCGGCGTCAAAACCGGTGCACTGCGGGCCAGCGTTTGAGGCCGTCGCCCACATAAACCTTTCTCGCTGGCGATCTGGATAAGGCGGGGAAACAAAGGCGTGGTCGCCATCGCCATGGACTCGGAACCGCCCTTGACGCGAATCTATCGATGATCTCGGTGTCGCAGAACAAAGACACCAAACGCCTGGCGGCGTGGGCCGCGATAATCGCCGCACCCACGGCGATCGCTGGAATTTACGGTATGAACTTCCAAAATATGCCTGAGCTGGGATGGAAATACGGCTACGAGACGGTCCTTGTAGGTATGGCCGTAGTGTGCAGCGGGCTATGGTTGGGTTTCAAGCGGTCGGGCTGGCTGTAGAAAAAGGAGCTAGATTCAGACTCTGCGGCAAGCCCGGACGACCGGCAAAGGGGGCGCCCGTCTGGTGAGCGGTACCCTTGCCCTTTGGCAGTATGAGTCCCCGGATTTCCAGCGGACTTTTAACACAGGGTGACTCTCCCCGACGCTTCTGTAAGCGGTGAGTGAATGAGTGATCTCCATCGGTAGCGGCGCCTTCCAGCATGAGGCTTTTCGACGGTTACTCATATATTCCAAACCCCACAAATCCAAAATCCCAACAAGGGCCGCCCCGGGCGAGCCTTCAGTTTCCTTGAGCCCCACCTTCTTCATCGCGAAAACGCAGCAGCAACGCTTCAAGCTGATTAAGGGCCTCTTGCTCATCGGGCCCGATCGCCTCGAGGACAACACGGGCGCCGCAATCCAGATCGGCACTAAGCACTTCCAGTATGCTGGCGGCCGAGAAATTCTCATCGCCTTTGCAAATCGTGATCTTGCTCTTGAACCCGATCGCGCACCGGACAAACTCCGACGCCGGTCGCGCGTGCAACCCGAGCTTGTTGACAATTTCGACTTCTTTGCGCATCCCGTTCAAAGCGGCGGCGGCTCGCACCAAGCTTGTCTCACTATTACTGTCGTGTGCAAGCAATGCGTGGACGAGTGCGTGCGGATTCGACCTGATGGACGAAGGTGGTTTCTGTTTCTCGGGCCCGTGTGCGTTTAATTCCTTAACATACAATGTATAACGCGGGTCAAGTCCGATTGGTGAGTGTAGGAAGGTTCAAAGAAGGGGAATTGCGTGTTTCAGATTTCGGGAAGTGACTTCGCGGCACGGGCGAGAGCTTCCTTGCCGACGTGGATATAGCGGTGGCTCATGGCGGCGCTTTCAGGCCGGAGGGGCACCCTATCTGGGGAAGGGTACCCTTCCCCCAAGGACTCCCCCACTATTGGCGCCTGCAGAATTCCTTCGGTCCAGCGATTGTTCCTTTTTTTGCAGTTCCGAAAATTTCGTGAGGAATTCCTGGAGGGTTGTGTCGGCTGCCGCCGTATCAGCGCAATATTGTTTTGCGGAATCCGGCGCCATCCGAGTCCAGGCAGAGCGGCTTGCGCTGCTGCTCCTCGACGGCGATTATCGGCGACGCGATGCTTCCTCGACACATGCTCGTTAGGGACGTGACGCTACGACCGAGCGAACGCAGCCGGACGGGTAGGTCGCCCTGGTATCAGGTGTCCAGTAACTGAGAGATGACTGGATCAGAGTCGAGCTGGCGGGCGTCGGACATGCAGTCGAGCGGACCGCTGGCTCACTTGCGCTCGCCTGGCGTCATGATGGTTGAGAATTAGCCTTCAAGTCTCTCAAGCCTGAAGCATTCGTAGGCGGCGTCGATCGCTGCCATACGCTCGCGCTGTAGTTCGACGTAGGACTTCGGTGCGCCCGTCTTCGGCGACGAATCAAGGCCGCCCGCGAACTCCTCAGACTCACGCAGGGTGAAGTAGCCAAAAAGATGGCTTTCAGTCGCAGGAGCTTCGAAGCCTGGAAGAGGGCGTCAAGTCCCCAGCTCCGCTTTATCGTCAGAAGCTCGAACGCATCCTGCGGCGGATCGAAGGCTAAACGGGCGCTTTCTTGCACGTGTAGACGGCCTAGAAGGCGTTTTGATTGCGCGGGCAGTTGTCCCGGGGGCCGGCCAAAAGGTGTCCCCCGGATCGGCAAGGGCTGGGGAGATATTCTCTTTTTGAGGAGGGGCCCCCTTCCACCAGGGGGGCATAGCCTTCTGGCGTCAGCCCAAGGGGGGGTCCGAGGCGATTTTTGGCGTTGTGCGACAAGTGTGCGACATCGAGGGCGTTTCTACCGCTACCGCACCAACTCTCGGATTTCGACTGTAGAGCCTTATTTGTAGGGTTTTCGTTGTAGCAGTGACGCGCAGCGGAGCGCTGAGAAATCGATAAAAAGACAACCAGCAGTCTGGCAATTCTTCGAAGCGTGACCTTCGCAAGCTCGTCAGGTTTTACGATACCATAAAAGGTGCCAGACTCGAGATCGGGGTGACGCGCCAAATCGGCAGATCGCTTCGGCGCGGTTGGAACTCTGCCGCCCTTGGTATCGCAGGGCAATCATGCCTGGGCTGTCCCGCAAGCTGTCATGCGGAATAAGAGGCCAACTTGGCAAAACCGTTACTTTCCCAAATAGTGAACCCGTGAGGGGCGTCCTAGCCTCGTTCAGAGCCTGTTTCGAGATACGTGGACACTTCGATCAAGTTTGAGTCGGGGTCTCGAAAGTAAACCGAGAGAATCGGCCCGCAAGCGCCAGTCCGTTGGACAGGGCCCTCGATAATGGTAACACCGCGATCCTTGAGCCTTAAAATTGCTTCCTCCAACGGAATGTCAGCAATAAAGCAGAGATCGGCCGACCCGGGAGTCGGCCGAGAGGCTTTCGGATCGAACTCGCGCCCGTTCTGATGTAAATTGATTTTTTGCTGTCCAAATGAAAGCGCTATGCGGCCCTCACCGAACGAGACGGACCGCATGCCAAGGGCCTTGGTATAAAAGGCAACCGAACGCGGGATGTCTTCGACAGTTAGGACCAAGTGATCGAGCCGGGAAATCATCGTTGCTAGTCTCCTACCAAAAGATTGGAATGACAGTGAAATGGCACGCGAGCTTTCCGCTCGTTGCCGCCCGCAACGACAAGGTCAATGCGCAGCAGGCCGAGCTTCGTTGCCAATTTTGCTGACAATCCTTGGTCCGGAACGCGCGGTTTTCTCTGCGGATCGCTGCAACGGCGTCGTCGCCGCAGAGGCCGGGTGGCGGTTTCTCGAGAAGACAAGCCGAAGCAGCTTGAAGAAAAAGCGAGCATCGCTTGATATTGCTCGTGATCTTGAGAGCGAAGGTATCGCCTCCCTGAAGCTCCGCTTTGTCGAACCAAACTTCGAGCCCGGCGGAGTCGAGTCCCGCTTTGAGCCTCTTCGCCGCCTCGATGTCTTCGCCGGCGTAACTGATGAAGATCGCGCCGCGCGGCGGCTCGGGCGCGAGCGGCGCCGGCGCGGACTCGAGAAGCGCCGGGCGATGCTTGGTCCAACGCCTCCAGAGTTCGTCGACAAACTTCACTGCGCCACCATCGTAACGCTTGGTCTGCTTGCTAAAGTGGCGAAGAAAGACCTGATTTGAATTCTCAGAAATACGGTCGTCGGCGAGGTATTCGTACCAATCGCGGGATTCCGAGAGCCGTTTCTCGATCCGCAACCGCAGGAACCACAGCAGCCAGTCAGAAAACCCGGCTCCCAGGATGAGGATATAATTTTCCCTAAGATCATCGAACGTTCTTTGGACGAGGCCGAGATTCCATCGCGTAGATCCATTCCAAGTGATCTTCCCGTGAGACAGCGTAGGTCGGTGAGACATCCGCAACTCCAAAGATATGATAGACTGTTGGTAAAATGAGATCTTTTCTGGCCGGAAGGTCCTGGCGCTCGGCGGGCGAGTAGGCCAGCGACTGAATCTCTGCTTTCCGAATCTCAGCGAGCGCCGACTCCATCAGCGAATCGAAGCCGGTCGTCAGGAATAGGTTGAAATCAGTGATCTCGGCCAGCTGGCGCAACGCAACGGGAGGGCTCTCGCACAATTCCGTCGGCAAACAGGACCGATTCTTCATCAAGGAATGGAACTGCGCTCTCGACCGCGCCCGGGGCTTCCTGGATAGCCAGGTCTTCATCGTTCCACTCCTCATCGACCAAACTGATATCGAGACAGCGGCAGGTGCCGGAGGAATTCAGGAGTAAACAGATAGTCAAGCTCCCGGGCGGCGCGGCCACGCCGGAGTTCAAAGACTTAATGCTAAAGCTTAGGGCCTCAAGGCCGTAATTCGCGGTTCCCGATGAACGTTGGCATTCCTCCACCGGGCGGGGCACCACCCGCGCATCCCCCGCTGCGCTTCGAGGTGGATGACCAGCATCCGTGGCTCGGGCTGGATGCGTTCACGGAGGAGCTCTCGGGCTATTTTTTCGGGCGCACCGACGAAGTCGAGGAGCTTTTTCGCCGTGTCAAACGCGAGCCGCTCACCGTGCTCTTCGGCATATCGGGGCTCGGAAAGACCTCGCTGGTTCGTGCCGGGCTTTTCCCTGCGCTGCTCGCGGAAGGCTTTTTTGCCGGTCTATATCCGGCTCGATCACGAGGCCGCAGCGAAGTCCTTCGTCCGGCAAGTCAAAGCGGCGTTGACCGATGCGATCATCGGGGCGCGCATCGCGCAACCGACGCTCCCGGAGACCGACGAAACGCTCTGGGAATTTTTCCATCGCAGCAGTCTTCGGCTGCAAACTTGGAACGGCCAACCGATCACTCCGGTGCTGGTTCTGGACCAATTCGAGGAACTGTTCACCCTTGGCGCCCGAGAGCGGACGGCCCAAGACAACTGTGAAATCTTCTTCACCGAGCTCTCGGACCTCGTTGAAAACCATCCGCCGGCCCAGGTTCACGAGAGGCTGCGAAGCTACCCCGAGCAGGTCGCCAGCTTCGGCTTCGGGGCGGCGCACGTGCGCGTGCTTTTCAGCCTCCGCGAAGACTACTTGGCCAACCTTGAGGACTATTGCGAGCAGCTTCCTTCGATCGCACGAAACCGCATGCGGCTGACGCTCATGAACGGCCAACAGGCCCTCGAAGCCGTGATCTTTCCCGGAGCGGAGCTTGTCTCAGCCGAAGTCGGCGAGCAGATTGTCCGCTTCGTCGCCGCGGCCGGACGGAGCAAGGAAGGCGGTTGGCGCCAGGAAGCGGGGATTGCTCGAGTTCGATATCGAGCCTGCGTTGCTGAGCCTTTTCTGCAGCGAACTCAACGGCCAGCGCATTGCAAGAGGCCTCTCTCAAATCACCGCCAATCTTGTCGAGCAAAGCAGCGAGCAAATTCTCGAAAACTATTATGCGGGATGCTTTGCCGGGCAGTCCCCGGGAGCCAGGGTCTTCGTCGAAGAAGAGCTTCTGACTCCCGACGGCTATCGCGATGACATGGAGTTCAAGCGCGCCAAGGAGGAACTCGGCAAACGCGGCGCTTCGGCAACTTCTCTGGACGAACTAATCGAATGTCGTCTCCTGCATCGCACCCGGCGCGGCGAGATCCTCCGGGTGGAGCTAACCCACGACGTTCTTACCGGTATCGTCCGCGACAGTCGGGACCAAAGACGTCTCCGGGAAAGGCAGGAAGAGGCGGAAGCGAAACAGCGGGAGGCTGAAGCAATGCTTTTGCGCCGCGCCGAGGTGGAAAGGAAGGCGAAGGAGGAAGCCGAAGCAAGTGCTCGCGAGGCTGCCCAACGCGCTGCCGTCCTGAATGAAGCGCTGCAAAAAGAAACCCAAGCCCGCAAGGAAGCCAATTCGGCCACGCGCCGGGCTCGCCGGCTCGCGGTGGCGGCGATCTTCATCGCGCTGTTTGCCGCGGTGGCCTTGCTTTTCGCGCTCGCGGCCCAAGCCGAGAAGGAACGTCAGCGCGCCGCCGCACAGCAAGCAAAGGAAAAAGCCGTCGCCTCAAAGAGAGCAGCCGAGGAGCTGATCAACTTCCTGCAATATGATTTGAGCGAGAGGCTCGGCAGCCTCGGTCGTCTCGACATGATGAACACCCTCAATGCGCGCATCATGAAGTATCACGAAGCCCATCCGCCCGAAATTGGCGATCTGGACGCCATGCGAGAAAGGAGCGTGGCTCTCGATCAACAGGGTGACCTGCAGGGCGCGCAAGGCGACTTGGCTGGGGCTTTCAAGAGCTACCGCGATAGCCTGGAGATTCGGGAGAAACTGGCCGGGCAGGATCCGAACAATACGGGCTGGCAGCGGGATCTTTCCATAGTTTATGAGAGAGTCGGCGATGCGCAGTTCGCGCAAGCGATTTGGCTGGAGCGCTCAAAAGTTACCGGGCCGAAGTTGCTCTACAAGAACCGCTGGTGAAGCAAGACCCTAGTAACGCCCGCTGGCAACGGACGCTATCCGTCGGCTACGAGAAAGTTGGCGATGTGCAGCTTGCGCAAGGCGACTTGGCTGGGGCGCTCAAGAGCTACCGGGACGAAGTTGCCCTTCAAGAACGGCTGGCGAAGCAAGACCCTAGCAACGCCGGCTGGCAACGTACGTTATCCGTAGGCTACGAGAAAGCGGGCAACGTTCAGCTCGCTCAAGGCGACCTCGGTGGAGCACTCCAGAGCTACCGCGACTACCTTGAGATTGCCAGGAAGCTCGCCGAGCAGGCCACAGACAATGCTGTCTGGCAGAACAACGCCGCTTGGGGCCGATATTGCGTTGCAAAAGTTTTAGTCCGCATCAAGGGCGGCGATAGAAACGAGGCGAGGCGCCTGACTAACGAAGGCCTTGACATCATGACGCGGCTCGAGCATCAGGGGGCCCTAGACGCAAACGCCCGAGACACTTTGAACAAGATGAACGAGCTTGCACGTGCACTCGTTTCTTCGCCCAGGCGCTGATTTTGTCTTATTTGTCTTTATAGGTCCTTCGCATTTTGCAGTGTTTGAGACATTGAGCACTGCAGCCGTCTTCGTCTCTTCGACTGCTCCTAGGCCGTTTTGGTCCTTCGAGAAACTTCGAGATGGCCCGATGGGCCCGCAACCGAGAGCTAGCCTTCCTTCTGCTCCCATTTCCAGGAGCCGTCCGCCTCGGGAGTTTCAATCCATTCGCCCTTGAAGGAACGGTTGCGCCAGAGTTCCGCCTGTTTTGTCTGGATCTCCGGCAGCGAGGTCTTTTGACGTTCTGCCAGAGATTTCATCAATTCCATGCGATCGGTGTTCTCCTCCTCGACTGCGACGCGGACGTAGTCGCCGTAATCGCCTTCGGGCTTTGAGCGGATGACCAGGAGTCCGTCATGGCCCTCTCCCACGAGTCGCTCGTTCTTGAATTGCTGGATGTCCGCCATTCGATTTCGCCGTCGCGATTCGGGCGTCTGCCCGGCGGCCTGGGTTGGAGCCTGCTTTTTCGTCGCGGTCGTCGAATACTGGTAGACGTCGAGCCGCATATTGATGTCCACCTTGATCGGGTCGGATGTCGCGAGGTTGACGGTGGGAGCCTTGCAGCCTGCGAGCAACGCGCACGCCGCCAGAACCTTCAGCGTTTGGCGGTAGGGCGGTTCTTCCATCGTCCTTGTGGTGAGTCATCCGCGTGCAGCACGACGTCAAAATTGCGTGATCCGGTGGGGCCTTGCAATGTCAACCGCAGGACGCCTTGAGAGTCCACGAACCAAAAATCTCCTTGTGCTTTTTTGTATTCAAAGTCTCGCAGGGTCTGCAGGGCGATGCGGGTGCTGCCTTGTTTGACAAGGTTCCAGGTCGACGGAATCCTGGTGAGGAGATCGTCGATCTTGCCGATGACCATTTTCCCGGGCTTGGTCGCCCGAAAATCGCCCAAGACCCGTTCGATATTGTGACTGCGGGCGTCCATTTGCAGTCGAAACTCCATCGGACCGGACAGCTGGAAATTTTGCGGAGAAAGGATGTTGGTCAACTCGCGCAGGCTGATTCCCCGGCCTGAGAGCCAGCCGATCCAGGGCGAATCGGCGTAGAAGAAAAAGCTGAAGCCCCCCCAGGTTTCACCTCCATAGACCTTGCCGCCGAACTTTCCGTTGATGCCGCTGCGATCGAAGGTCACCGAAATCCAGGAGTTTGACGCCTTGTACTGGCGCCAACGAATGCTTTTGAGCCGGATTGTGCCGACGAGGTTGTTGAGGTTTTTTTCAGGGGGATAGGAAAAACGAAGCTCGCCTTTCTCGCTGGTGAATTCGAGCTGGTAGGAATCGAACGCATATCGTTGAGGAGGAATTTCAAGCACGGCCTGGAGTTTGAGCGCCGCGAGGTTGTCGAGTGCGACGTCCTCGGCTTTGGTGCGGAAGCTAAGAGGAAGCCCATATTGTTTGCGACCTCCGCTTCCAAGGGTGAGGCGTCCGAAGGCGATGCCTAAGCTTTTGATTCGCCATCCCGGTCCCGCATCTTCTCTTCCGTCGCCTCCGAGGCGCTTCTGCATATCATCCATGTACCAGAAGAGATCCTCGCCGAGGAAAATGTTGGGACCCAGAATGGTAAGTTGATCGATTTCACGGCGCAAAAGCCCAGCCAGTGTGAAACGAAGAAAAATGCTGTCGAGGGTGAGGACTTTGGTGAAAGGATCGAGCGGAGAGAGAATTTCGAGGTTCGCGATCTCGATCGTTTGCGGTTCGGAGCCCAGGGCGGAAGCGCTCTTGGAGAGCGGAATATTTTTCAGAGAAGTATTGAGCGCGAAAGTAATATCGGAGATTTGCGGGCGTTCGTCATCCAAACGAACGGCAATTCGCCGGATGTCGAGAGCTTGGAGAATCCACGCACTCTCTGAGGGGGCGGCGTCGCTCGAACCGGCTTGAGCCGGGGCGCTGAAAAAAATCTCCCGGAGCGACTTTCCGAACACCAGCAATCCGCCTTCAAGAGTCAGCCCGGTCAGGCTCCGTTTCTTGAACAATCCGTCGAAATCAAATTTTGCGCGGGCGAGGTCAAGGCGCAGAAAAGGCGGATCGGAGTGGGTTGCCGCCACGGCATCCCAAAGAACCAGTTCGTGAGATTCCGCCGGCGCCGTGGCGGGCGAGAAGTTCTTGAAGTCGAAACAGAACTTGGAATGAATATCGAGGCCCGACGGTCCGTAGCCCGAAATATGCAGCTGACCGTAGTCGCAGACCAATCGTCGCACCGTCCACGGCATGCCGGATCTCGTTGGAGCTGCTGTGTCGGGTGCCGGGGAAAATGCCTCCAGAAAGCGAGGCGAGGCATTGATCACCGGTTCAACGAGGCGTAGCTCGCCGATTTGCCGCCGGCGAAGATCGTTGAACTCGAACGTTATGCTTCCGCCGGATAGAGTTAATAGCGTGGCTCCATCCTGGCGGGACTTCAAGACCAGCGACTCCGCGGTAAGCCGATTTGGCCATGAGATTTCGAGCTTGCGGATCTCGATGCTTGCTCCCGGGAAGGCTCTCTCCAAAGCCCATTTGGCCAGCAGGGGCAAATGCAAACTTGCCGCGAAGAGGGCTGCGACCAGCGCTAGGCCGAAGGCGGCGACGCCAACGAGCAACCGGCGCAGCCATCTGTGCAAGCGTTTGGGCGAGCGGCTAGGGCTGGAGGAATCGATCGGCAAGGATGCTCAGAACGAAGACGGCACCAACCGTCGCATTGACCTGGAAAAAGGCGCGATTTATTGCGGAGAGCGTCCCTTTCGCAGCCAGAACGTGCTCATAGACCAGGCCCGCGCCGACCAGAGCCAGACCCATGAAATAAATCGGGCCGAGCCTGGCCAGCGCTCCAAACAACAGGAACCCTGACAATGCCGCCGCGTGCAACAGGGTGGCAACGGCGAGGGCGCGCGATATGCCCAGCCAGACCACCATGGACCGCAGGCCCTCTCGCTTGTCCACTTCAAAGTCCTGCGAAGCGTAAATAATATCGAACCCGGCGACCCAGAGAAGGACGGAAGCCCCGAGCATCAGCGGCGGCGGCGCGAACTCTCCGGTTACTGCCAGCCAGGATCCGATCGGTGCGACCGCCAGGGCAAGGCCGAGAAAGAACTGGGCCGCGTGGGTGAAACGCTTGGTAAGTGAGTAGAAAAAGACGATTGCCAGCGCGACAGGCGAGAGCGCGAAACAGAGCGGGTTGATGAGCCATGTGGTCGCGACGAACAGGATCGCGGACGACACGCAGGCCGCCATGGCGAACGATCTGGAGACGAGTCGGTGCCTCCCCTCGGTGCGCGGGTTTCGCTTGTCAATTTCCCAGTCTGCGAGGCGATTGAAAGTCATCGCCGCGGTACGCGCAAACACCATCGCCAGCACGATCAGCGCAAAGATACGCGGCGACGGCAAGCCATGGGCCGCAACGAACATGGATCCCAGCGCGAACGGAAGCGCGAAGATCGTGTGCGAGAAGCGCACGAAGGTCAAAAAGCGCCTGATCATTTTCGGGCCCGGCTGCCCTCCTCGAACAGTTCGATCAATGCGTCGTCAACCCGGAGGTCAACCAGTTTCCAAGTTCCTTCGGATTTGTAAAAGTAGAATCGCCAGCGCAAAGGGAGATCGGAATTCAGCGAGATGCAGGTTCTCCGCAGGAGACTGGTGCCCACAAGCCTCTCATCCAGCGTTTCGTAGCCCGAAATCGGGCCGAAGTTGTCGAGCGCATCCCGAGTGCGCTTTTTTAGTCCCGCCACGTCGTCCCGCCGGTCGGCGATAATGCTGTCCTTGACCAGGGCATCGTAGGCCGCGTCGATCTGTCCTCCCCGAAGGGTGGCGAAAAACGTCTCGATCGCATCGGACGGGTTCCCGGCCTTTTGGGGATTCGGCGAGGGAACCGGTGACGCCGCCGGCTCCGTCGCTCCAGGCTGAAAGACCATGCGCCCGCCCTTCTCACCTCGCTGCTGGGCCTGGGAGACGGCCGACATTGCAAGAAGGGCAATCACAACAAAGCGCATCTGCCGAGTGTCGACGAGTTCGATTCGCGGCGCAAGGCTCCGCCGCGTCCGGTCGTCTCGACGGCTCGCACGCGGGCATCGGTTCGCGATTAGAACTTGGCGGACAGGTGCGTTCGCGACAGCATTGCGTCAGCCGTGCCAAAAGCAGAAGAGAACGTTTTGGTCATTCGACGGGAACTCCTGGACCTCCTCGGAGCATTCCAAGGCCTGCAGCCCGACACCGCCAGATACCTTTCCGCCTTTCTCAAGCGGGAGAACAATTTCTTCCTGCCGCGTTCCCGCGCGGAGCAAGACTCCGCCTTCAAGCAGATCATTCCCTACGCCGTCTTTACCCATGGCCAAAAGATTCTCCATTACGTGCGGGGAGCGAAATCCGGAGAGAAGCGACTTGTCGCGAAAGGCTCGATCGGCATCGGCGGCCACATCAATGATTCTGACGAGAGCCTGTTTTCATTCGATCTGGATGCCTACCGGGTCGCGGTTCGCCGCGAGATCGAGGAAGAGCTTAAACTGGAGGGGTCCTATGAAGACCGCGTGGCGGGTCTAATCAATGACGACTCGACCGATGTCGGGCGCGTGCATCTCGGGATCGTCCACGTGGTGACCCTCGCCAGTGCGCGGGTGCGTGCCGGAGAGAAGGCGATCTCGGAGCTGCAATTTCTCAGTCTCGACGAACTCAGGCAACGAAGAGAAATGCTCGAATCGTGGTCCCAGATCCTCGTGGACGCGTGGGAGACGATTTAGGACGACGTCAGGGAAAGCAACATGATCCCGTCCGCGCCGACCGGCTGTGCGGAGCCGAGGCCGGGCTGAGCCGCCAGACCGTGCCGGGAGAGTTTCGGCATGCAAATAGGCGCTAAATTTTGGCAATCCGCCGTGGGCGCTCTTTGCCTGGACGTGGCTTAGTTGCCGCATGCTTCGTCGAGGCAATCCGAACGATCCGCAGCCGTCGATAACCGCCATTCCTCTGGTCGCTTCGGTTTTGCGGGAGAACGTGCGGGTGGAGGACGGAAAGGCTACCATAGGGCTTTGGGAAGAATGGCCGGCTCTTCTCGCCGAGGTTCCAGCCTTTGGAAACGTGTTGGCGATCAGCCGGAATTCCTACGCGGTGCTCGGGACGATTTCCCGCTACCCGGATCTGGATCTGGTCCCCTGTGGGCAGTTCGGGTGCGCGGCGGACGGCTCTCTGGATTTTGATTTTTCAACATGGCAGCGCGCGGTGGCCATTGTCGAATCGCGAGGGCGCGGCTGGCTCTACTCTGTTGAGTTCTCGGATCTCGATGGCGAGGTCATTCACAAGATCTGCCTGACCGACCAGTCGGATTTCGAGACCTTTCGCGCCTGGATCGAAGTAAACCAGATCATCCCGACAGTCCCTTCCCGCCGCGGCAGCGCCCGCTATAGTTCCTGGCTCGAGAACAGCCTGCTGCTGGATGCCTCCGGGGCGGAGCCGCTCCGGATCGAAGCGGTGCGCGTGTTTGTGCAGATGGCGACCGCCGAGGGGTGGAGCTTCCGGGCGATCGTCGGGAATAGTGGCGCCGTGCAGATCGCTCAAATCAATCCCACAACCTTTCGAAGGAGCGGGCAATGGATCTTCGCCGGGGACGATATATCGGGAATTCATTTGCGGGTTCAGAGGTCTGCGGAAGTGTTTCTCCACAACGTCCGCGGATGCCTCACCCTTAAGGCCTGCGATGCCGCAGGACGCCTAGTCTGCGCCATCGCTCCGCCCCACGATCCGGATCTTGAGGACTGGAATGCCAAACTCCGAAAACTCTCCGGCGAGTTTTCGACGGACCGACGATGAGAAAAGATATCGCAATTCTCTACGCTACCATGACCGGCAATGCGCGCGATTGCGCCGAAAAGACCGCCGGACTGCTGGAGAAGGCCGGCGCGCCCGCTCGCCTGCGTGACCTCGCACAATACAATCCGAGGGATTTGCTCGAAGAAACGACCGTATTGCTAATCATCAGCACCTGGGGCGATGGGAAACCGCCCGATGACGGCGTCGACTTCTTTGATTACGTCCGAGGCCTCGAACCCTCCTCGCTTGCCCATCTGCGCTTCGCCGTTTTTGCGTTGGGAGACACGGGCTACGAGAATTTTTGCCAATGCGGAAGGGATTTGGACGGCTTCTTTGAAAAGCACGGTGCCGAGCGCTTGCTGGAGCGTGTCGACAACGACGTCGATTTCGAGGATGCCCTTCAAAATTGGCACCGGGATGTGCTCGTCGTCCTGCAGGAGCCTGTGGGGGCCGATTGACAGATTCAATGCGGCCCGGCTTTTCATCGGGCCGGCCCTCGGTGGCGTCGCCTCAGGCGCGTCACCGGTTTTAGGTTCCCTTCTTTGGGAGCGCCTAGCCGGTTCGGTCCATAACGGCCGTAGGCCGGGTATCCTCACGCATCCGATGGAAGGAGACCGCAGCCGAGATCCGCAGGGGGCGAAAATAAGTGGCAAGTCTTTCAACTTTTCGCTTGCTTCATGCGCCGCAATCCCTACTTTCTCGTTTCCCGCACCATGTCGGGGAACTGTGAGAAGCACCTCAGCGTGCTTTTTTTGTCCCCTGATTCCAGCGGAACCTGACGCAGCGGCCTGTCCATTACGATGACTCGACGAATTTCATTCAGAATCGCGACACTTGCAAAAGCTGTCGCCCGGCTTGGCTGTCGAAAGCGATCTCTGTAGCACTCATAAGGGCAAACCCTCAACCGTTCTTTAGCAAACATGTCCACACCCGCCGGCCAGCGCATCCGCATCCGACTCAAGGCGTTCGACTATCGCATCTTGGATGCCTCGGCGGCCGAAATCGTTGAGACTGCAAAGAGAACGGGTTCGAAAGTGACGGGTCCGATTCCTCTGCCTACCCGGATCGAGAAATTTACCGTCAATCGCTCCCCGCATGTGGACAAGAAGTCGATGGATCAGTTCGAGATTCGTACCCACAAGCGGTTGCTGGACATCGTCGAACCCACAGCCAAGACCGTGGACGAGCTGCGAAAGCTGAACCTTCCGGCCGGCGTGGATATAACCATCAAGATCTGACAAGCCATGGCTATTGGACTTTTAGGCAAGAAGATCGGAATGACGCGCCTTTACGATCAAAAAGGCCGCCTTTTTACCGCGACCGTCATCGAAACGGCGGGCAATCGCGTGCTCCAGGTCAAGAGCGCGGAAAAGGACGGATACTCCGCGATTCAGGTGGGTTACGGCGATCAGAAACCGCAACGAGTCGGCAGAGCGCAGGCGGGCCACTTCGCGAAGACTTCCTCGACGCCGAAAAAATTCATTCGTGAGTTTCGCTTGCCCCCGGGCGAGCCCAGCCCGGAAAACCCCGACCTCGCGGTCACGGTTTTCGAGGTCGGTCAATTCGTGGATGTCATCGGCCGCTCCAAGGGCAAAGGCTTCCAAGGAGTCGTGAAGAGGCACAACTTTGACGGCCAGCCCGCCAGCCATGGGTCAATGATGCATCGCCGGAACGGGGCGATCGGCAATCGCTCGACGCCTGGACGCGTTTGGAAAAACATGGGGATGCCCGGCCATATGGGGGACGAGCGGGTCACGGTGCAGAATCTTCGGGTTATCCAAGTTCGCGAAGACGACGGCGTTATCCTGGTCAGCGGCGCGGTCCCTGGCGCGAAGGGTACGAATGTCATTGTCCGTCCCGCAAAAAAGAAACCCGCCAAAGCGGAAAAGAATTAAAGGATGAGCGCGACGATTTTCACCGCCGAGGAGGCCAAAAAAGCTCAAATCGAACTCATTACGGATCCCGCGAAGGGATGCCAGGCCGTTCATGATGCGGTGGTCGCCCTGCGGGCGAATCGCCGCCGGGGTACCGCCAGCACCAAAACGAAGGCCGAGGTAAATTTGAGCGGGGCCAAGCCCTGGCGCCAGAAAGGTACGGGGCGCGCGCGCGCTGGCGACAAGGCCTCACCCATTTGGGTGGGGGGCGGCGTGGCATTCGGACCGCACCCGCGCGACTACTCGAAGAAGATCCCGAAAAAGGTAAAGGCACTGGCATTTCGGAAGGCCTTTAGTGAAAGAATTCTTGGGGGCGATGTGTTGCTCGTGGAGGACTTCGCGGTTCAAGAGGCCAAGACGAAGCGTTTTATTGGCCTGGTCGCCGAGACCGCCGGGGATGCCCGGAAGGTGCTGGTCATCGGCGCGAGTTTTGAGCCGGGAACCTACCTCGCCGCCCGCAACGTGAGGAAGACCCTTCTGGTGCGCGCGGCGGACGTAAATACCGAGCAGCTCCTCGGCTTCGACAAAATCGTCATCACCAAGGAGGCCCTCGGCACTCTTTCTGAAAGGCTTGCCCGATGAAAGAACCTTTTGATCAAGTTCAAAGCGTGATTCTGACAGAGAAGGCGACCTTGCTTTCCGAGAAACACAATCAATACGTGTTCCGAGTCAGTCCGAAGGCGAACAAAATTGAGATCAAGCGCGCGGTGGAACAACTGTTCAAAAAGACCGTTTTGAATGTGAATACGGCGAACTTTGCAGGCAAGAAGAAGCGCGAGAGAACCGCGAGTTTCGGCCGGCGCTCCCATTGGAAAAAGGCGGTGATCACCCTCAAAGAAGGCGAGAAACTCGACCTCATCTAAGCACTATGGGACTCAAAAATTTCCGGCCCCTGACCCCGTCCAGCCGTTTCAAGGCGCTTCCTGATTTTTCGGAAATTACCAAGGATCGGCCGGAAAAGGCGCTGACCTCCACCCGAAAGAGGACGGGAGGCCGCAACAACCGCGGCCGACTGACCATGCGGCACCGCGGGGGAGGGCACAAAAAGAAGTACCGTCTCGTTGATTTCAAACGCAAGAAACGCGGTGTGACCGCGGAAGTCCTGGCCATAGAATACGATCCGAATCGTTCCGCCCGCATCGCGCTTTTGCAATATGTGGACGGCGAGAAGGCTTACATCCTTTCACCGGTCGGCCTCGCGGTGGGGGCGAAGCTCAGCGCCGGCGAGAATGCCGATCCCTCCGTAGGCAACGCGCTTCCGCTCAAGGCAATCCCCCTGGGGACTACCGTGCATAACGTGGAGATGACCCCGGGCCGAGGGGCGCAGATGATCCGCAGCGCGGGCTCCCACGCCACGCTGGCAAACCGCGAAGGCGGCTACGCGTTGATCAAGCTGGCGTCGGGAGAGATTCGAAGGATCAATGAGGAGTGCTACGCGACGGTCGGGCAGGTCGGGAACACGGATCATATGAATGTCTCCAGCGGCAAGGCCGGGCGTACTCGTTGGCTTGGCCGCCGCCCGCACGTTCGGGGAATGGTCATGAACCCGATCGATCACCCGATGGGCGGCGGCCAGGGAAAAAGTAAAGGCGGCGGTGGACGCCATCACCCGGTGAGCCCATGGGGTCAATTGGCCAAAGGCTTCAAGACCCGCCGCAAACACAAGCCATCTGACCGCTTCATCGTCCAGCGGCGGAAAAGCAAGGTGAAAGGCTGAATATGGCACGTTCGTTGAAAAAGGGCCCGTTCGTTGAATGGAAGCTGCTCGACAAGATCGACCGAATGAACGAATCCGGAGTAAAGAAGCCAATCAAGACCTGGTCGCGCCGCAGCACGGTGACCCCTGACTTTGTCGGGCATACCTTCAACGTCCACAACGGAAAAACCTTTATCCCCGTGTTCGTTACAGAAAACATGGTTGGCCACAAGCTGGGTGAATTTTCTCCGACTCGAATCTTTAAGAAACACGGTTCTCACACCGCAAAAGTGACAAAATAAACCATGAGGCTCGCTGCCATGGCGGCTGGGCTTCTTGCTCTCTTCCCGGTTCCAGGACCGGGGGCGCAGGGCGAACGATCTTTGATAGACTCTGAAAACCGGTCTCCTCAATCAAAGGGGACCGCGGTGAACGCGTCCGCGCTAGGCGAGGAAACCGAAACCGACGAAACTGACGTCAAGGCGCTGCAGGAGCAAATCATCCTACTTCGATCCGCGATCAAATCGCTGACCGAAAGCCTGGCAATCTCGAACTGCGAGGCCGAAGCGTTCAAGCGGCAGGCTGCGGATCTTACTCTCAAGATCGAGGCTCTCGGCATTGCGGGAGTCGAGAAAGACCAGAGCAAACTCGAGCAACGACTCCTGGCCGCGGTGCGGGATTTGCGCGTGCTGAAGAAGCAAAACGAAAGTGCCGTCAACCAGTTGGTCCGAATGTCGGAAGCGGTGCAAGTGCTGATCAAGGGCTCAGAGGGCATCGATCCCCAGGCGCGCCTGGCCGTTGAAACCGAGCTCCGCAAAACGAATGAAATTCTCGGCGCGCCAAACGCCGCGAAAGCGGGTCCCGTGGAAGCGACCCTCGACGACGGAATGGTTGTTGACGTGAAGGAGAACCTGGCCTTGGTGATCGCCAACATTGGCGAAAAACAGGGCGTCAGCATCGGCATGCCCTTCCAGGTCTGGCGCGACGACAAGCGCATCGGCGAGGTGCGGGTCGTGGACGTGCGCCGGAGCATCAGCGGGGCAGTTATTCAGAGTCTTGAATCGGAAAAAGTGCCGGTGAAAACCGGGGACCGCCTCAAGGTGGACGCCCGCCGGTAATTGCCAGAAACACCACACACAACACAAATGCAGGTTAGATCGACATACCGTTTTGCCCGCATCTCCGCCTTCAAAGCGCGCGAGGTGACGCGGGAAATTCAGGGGCTTCCCGCTTCGGACGCCCTGGATCTGCTGCGCTTTGTCCCGAAGAAAGCCGCCGGGCTTGTGCGCAAAACGCTCGCCACCGCCGTCGCCAACGCCGAGAACAACAAAAACCTGAACGTTTCCGACCTTGTGGTAAAGGAGGCGGTTGTCGGCGAGGGCGCCACCACGAAGCGCTTTCAGCCCAAGGCCAGGGGAAGCGCCGGCCCAATCCGCAAGCGCTCCAGCCACATCCGTATCGTTCTGACCGACGAAATAGAGATCAAGCGGCGCGAAAAGGGCAAGGCCAAGGGCGCCAAGAAATCCGCGCGCCCGAAGGCTGCCGCCAAGCCGGCGCGGAGGAGTGCGAAGGACAAACCCGCGGCCACCAAGCCCGAGGCTTCCGCGCCTGCCGCCGGGTCGCCGGAGGCAAAAGAAAAGGAGTAGGTATGGGACAAAAAGTCAATCCAATCGGTTTCCGCCTTCCGATCACTCGCGACTGGTCGTCAAAGTGGTACGCCTCGCGCAAGGACTTTGCGGACTATTTGCTCGCGGATGGGAAGATCCGCGGATTTCTGCACCGAAAACTGAGGCAGGCCGCCGTTTCGCGTATTGTCATCGAGCGCGCCTGGAACAGCCTGCGAGTGACCATCCACACCGCGCGACCTGGCGTGGTGATCGGACGCAAGGGCTCCGAAATCGAGAAGATGACCGACGAGATCTCCCGTTTGGCCGGCGGCAAGCAGGTCAAGATAGACATTATCGAAATCAAAGTGCCGGACATCGAGGCTCAGCTCGTGGCCGAGAATGTCGCGTCGCAGCTGGAGCGCCGTATTTCTTTCCGCCGCGCGATGAAACGCGCGGTCCAGCTGGCCACGGAGCAAGGTGCCCTGGGGATCAAGATCCGCTGCTCGGGCCGCCTCGGTGGCGCGGAAATCGCCCGAACGGAATGGTATCGCGAAGGGAAAATTCCTCTGCACACCATGCGCCAGCCTATCGACTATGGCTTTACTGAAGCGTCAACGGTCGCCGGCAAGATCGGCATCAAATGCTGGATCTGCAAGAAACCGTCCTCTCCCGAGGGCGACGAACAAAAGCAGCAGCCCAGGGAACGCCATCGTGATCGCCCCCCTCGGAGTGAAGTCGGTCCCGCTTAGTTTTAGGAGGAAGAGATCATGCCGTTAATGCCCAAACGTGTTAAGTATCGCAAGACCCAGCGGGGGTCCCGCGCCGGCAACGCCTCGCGCACGCTGACGATCGATTTCGGCGAATTTGGCCTGCAGACCCTCGAACGCGCCTGGATCACAAACATACAGATCGAAGCGGCTCGTGTCGCCATGACCCGCAACATGAAACGCAAAGGCAAGCTTTGGATCAGAATTTTTCCCGACAAGTCGGTGACCTCCCGCCCGCCGGAAACCCGCATGGGCAAAGGCAAAGGGAACCCCGAATACTGGGTGGCGGTCGTCCGGCCGGGCAACGTCCTGTTCGAACTCGACGGTGTTTCCGAATCCATCGCGCGGGAATCTTTGCGCCTAGCCGCCAACAAACTCCCGGTGCGGACGCGCTTTATCTCGCGACACCACGCCGGAAGATAGCAACGATGAAAATTTCCGAAATCAAGGAATTGACTCTCAAGGAGCTCGACGCGCGAAAGCGCGAAATCCGCCAGGAAATCTTCAACTTGCGTATCCAGCAGCAAGGCGGCCAGCTCGAGAAGCCGCATATGATTCGCTCCTTGCGCCGCGATGCCGCCAGAGTCGAAGGCCTTCTTTCGCAGAAGCGCAGGGCCGCTCGAAAGGAGAGCGGGGCCACCGAATCCGGGCCAACAATAAGTAAGTCATGAACGAAGCTCCCGCAGATTCCTCAACACCTTCCGCGCCCGATCCGGCACCCCCTCCCACAAAAAGGCGCCGCCTGCGCAAGACACGGGTCGGCGACGTCGTCTCGGACGCGATGGACAAGACGATCGTCGTGCGCACGGTCACCCGCGTGCCGCACCAGAAATTCGGCAAGATTGTTAAGCACGTTAAGAAATTTTACGTGCATGACGAAAAGAACGAAGCGAAGATCGGCGATCGGGTTTCCATCATGGAGAGCCGTCCGCTTTCCCGGCTAAAGCGCTGGCGGCTTGTTCAGATTCTTGGGCAATAGCCATCTGATGGAGAACCATCGAGGTTTCAATTTCGCATCTTATGATCCAGATTCGCTCCCGTCTTGATGTTGCTGACAATACCGGCGCGCGCATGGCCACGATGATTGGCGTCATTGGCAAGGCGTCGAGGAACGCGCATGTTGGAGACGTCATCACGGCCAACGTCAAGGAAGCTTCGTCCGGCGGCACGGTGAAAAAAGGAGAAGTGGTGCGCGCGGTGGTTGTTCGAACCAAGCAGCCGATCAAGCGTCAGGACGGGTCCTACCTTCGATTTGACAACAACGCCATCGTGATCATCGACAAAGATCTCAATCCGCGCGGCACTCGAATCTTTGGGCCGGTGGCCCGCGAACTGCGGGAGAAGAATTTTATGAAGATCATCTCCCTCGCCCCCGAGGTGCTATGAGCAAGGCAAAATTTCACGTCAAGAGAGGCGACACCGTCCAGGTGATTTCCGGCAACCATCGAGGCTCTTCGGGGAAGATCCTGCAGGTGATTCCCGGGAAGTTACAGGTGATCATCGAGGGCGTCCGGCTCGTCAAGAAACATCAGCGCAAAACCCAGGACAATCCAAACGGGGCCATCATTGAACGCGAAGGCCCGATCCACGTTTCCAACGTAAAAATCGTCGAGCGCGCCCGTTCCGAAAAAGAGAAGGGCAAGAAAAAAGCCGCCTGAGCGTCTCCGCTAAACATTTTCACACAAATCCATGGTTTCACAATTAGACCCCGAGCTTCTCAGCGACTACAAGACGCGCGTCGTTCCGGCCCTGCGTGAGAAGCATGGCTACGCGAATATTCACGAAATTCCTAAGATCAGGAAGGTGGTGGTGAATTCGTCCATTGGCGCGGGAACAGACGCCAAGGAGGCCCTCGAAATCGCCAAGGCCGAGATCGGGCTGATTACCGGCCAGCGCCCGGTTCCGACGCTTGCCAAGAAGAGCATTGCGAACTTCAAATTGCGGAAGGGGCAGGCGATCGGGGCGAAGGTGACCCTGAGGGGACGGATGATGTACGAGTTTCTGGAGCGCCTAATCAAAATGTCCCTCCCGCGCATCCGCGACTTTCGCGGGGTTTCGACGAAAGCTTTTGACGGAAAGGGCAACTACACACTTGGAGTCTCGGACCAATCCATTTTTCCCGAGATCGAGCTCGACAAGATCAAACGAAATATCGGTTTTGACATAACGATCGTCACGACCGCGCGCACCAACGACGAGGCAAAGTCGTTGCTGAGCGAGCTGGGCATGCCGTTCTCTGACAAGGCGAAAAAACCAGTGCGCAAAGCCGAGGAGCAGCCACCAGAGGAGGCCGCGGCTTCTACTCAACGATAACCCAAAATGACTGATCCCATCGCCGACATGCTCACCCGCCTGCGTAACGCAGCGCGCGCGCGCAAGGCAGAATTTACCGTGCCCTACTCCTCGCTAAAGAGCGAAATCGCCCGGATTTTGGAGAAGGAAGGCTACATTGCGGGCTTTGAGCTGGAAACCCCGGCAAAAGGGCGCCCAAACCTCAAGATCAGGAACAAGTTCGTCCACAAGGTCTCCGCGATCGTAGGCTTGCGACGGGTCAGCCGACCCGGTTTGCGCCGCTACGTCGGGGCCGATGAGATTCCTCGGGTATTGGGCGGCATGGGCATCGCTGTGCTTTCGACCTCGCGAGGAGTTCTCACGGGTCACGAAGCGCGCAAACAAAAGGTTGGCGGGGAGCTCCTCGCTTACATCTGGTAAGGCCCGTGTCACGAATCGGCAGAAAACCCATTGAAGTGCCCGCGAAGGTGAAGGTGGACATCGCCGCGGGTGGCGCCGTGACGGTAGAGGGGCCAAGAGGCAAGCTGGAGTGGAATCTTCCGAAGGCAGTTCGCGCTCGGGTGGAGGGCAGCAGCGTCTCCCTCGATCGTCAGGAGGAATCGCGACAGGCAAAAGCGTTGCACGGTCTCGCCCGGGCCCTGATCGCCAATATGGTGGCCGGCGTTAGCGAAGGTTTCAAAAAGGAACTCGAAATCCAGGGTGTCGGCTTTAAGGCCGCCATCCAGGGCCAAAAGCTCAACCTGAGCCTCGGGAAGTCTCATCCTATTCTCTTTCAAATTCCGCCCAGCATAAAGATAGCGGTGGCCGATGGGACCAAGATCACGATCGAAGGCGCAGACAAACACCTCGTCGGCCAAACGGCCGCGGATATCCGCGCCTTCTACCCGCCCGAACCGTACAAAGGCAAGGGGATCCGCTACGCAGGAGAACAGGTCCGGCGCAAGGAAGGCAAAACCGTCCAGTAAACCATGTCCACATCCAACAAAAAGCACCAGGTGCGCCACAGACGTCTGCGCAAGAAAGTCGCGGGAACGCCCGAGCGGCCGCGCTTGGCCGTCTATTTTTCGGGCCGCCATGTTACCGCTCAGGTTATCGACGACTCCGTGGGCAAGACGATTGCTTCCGTGCATACCACGGAATCCGAATTGCGGTCCGGAAAGAAAAGGGGCGCCAATATCGAGACCGCGACCAAAGTCGGGAAACTCATCGCAGAACGCGGAGCTTCCAAGAAGGTTAAGCAGGTGGTTTTCGATCGCGGCGGAAACAAGTACCACGGCAAGGTGAAGGCCCTCGCCGAGGCGGCCCGCGAAGGGGGCCTTGAATTCTGACCTATGCCCACTCAAAGAAGATCACACCACAGGTCGAATCCTGAACTTGACAAGTCTGACCCCAAGGAGACCTCCGAAAAGGTGGTCTTCATCAATCGCTGCGCGAAGGTGGTCAAAGGGGGTCGGCGCTTCAGCTTCAGCGCGCTCATTGTTTCGGGTAATCACAACGGCCGGGTCGGCATAGGCTTCGGCAAGGCCAACGAAGTCAGCGAAGCCATTCGCAAGGCGACGGAATCGGCGAAGAAGCGGATGGTCAACGTGGCCGTCCATGAAAATACCATTCCGCACGAAGTTCTCGGGGAATTCGGTGGCGGACGGG
This sequence comes from uncultured Verrucomicrobiae bacterium, assembly GCA_963816855.1. Lineage (GTDB taxonomy): Bacteria > Verrucomicrobiota > Verrucomicrobiia > Chthoniobacterales > Terrimicrobiaceae > DASTFP01. Next base: position 26,181 of record CAWFMA010000023.1, read on the forward strand.
TGCTCCTCAAACCGGCGTCGCCGGGCACCGGTGTGATCGCGGGCGGCGGGGTGCGCGCGGTGATCGAAGCCGCGGGGATCCGGGATATTCTCGCGAAATCCCTGGGTTCCAGCAATCCGGCGAACGTCGTCAAAGCGACTCTGCATGCCCTTACAATTCTTCGGCCGAAGGACGAAATCTTCAAGATTCGCGGCAAGCCGCTGAAAATCAAAATTCAAGCACCTGCCGCGGCCTAGCCTATGAGACTCCACGATCTGAAACCCAACCCGGGGGCCAAGCATCGGCGCAAGCGTTTGGGCGCCGGCGAAAGTTCCGGGCATGGCAAGACCTCGGGAAAAGGCCACAAGGGTCAGAAAGCCCGTTCGGGCGGCACTATCCGCCCGGGATTCGAAGGCGGCCAGATGCCCCTGCACCGCCGACTTCCCAAACGGGGCTTCAACAACGCGGCCTTCAAGACCGTCTACGGCATCGTCAATCTTGATGATCTCGAGAATCGCTTCGAAGATGGCGCGGCGATCAACGAGAAGCTCCTTCGGGGGGCCGGACTGGTGCGCGGCCCGCTCGACGGCATAAAAATCCTCGGTCGCGGCGAAGTGCGCAAGAAGTTCCATCTCGAAGTCGACAGCATTAGCGTCTCCGCCAGGGAAAAGATCGAGAAAGCGGGCGGCACCGTCACCGTTGGCCAGGGCAAGGCGCATTCCGGCGCACAGAAGTAGAGCCAGCCGTTTTTTCAGTTCGTCCCGCCAGGAAATGATTTCCGCGTTCACCAACATTTTCAAGATTCCGGAATTGCGGCAGCGTGTGCTTTTCACGCTGGCGATGATCGTGATCATCCGGGCGGGGTCGGCGATCACGACTCCGGGGGTCAATGCGGAAATTTTGCGCGAATGGTTTCGCAACGTTGCCAACGCGCAGGCGGCGGGGGGTGTCGCCTCGCTTTTCAACCTGTTCAGCGGCGGCGCGCTGGCGCATTGCGCGATTTTCTCCTTGGGAATCATGCCCTATATCAGCGCGTCGATCATGCTTCAGTTGCTCACGGCCGTGGTGCCGCAGCTGGGCAAGCTTGCGCGAGAGGATGGCGGCCGGCGGAAGATCATGCAGTACACCCGCTATTCAACGATTGCGCTGTGTGTCTTCCAAGGCTACCTGCTCTCAAAATCTTTCGAGAACCCTCAGGCCAATCCATTTCTCCCGGGCATCATGGATACAATCAATCGTTTGGGATTGGATCTGGTTCCCGAGCCCGGCATTGGATTTCAGTTCATGACGATCATTACCATGACCGCCGGGACGATGTTTCTCATGTGGATGGGAGATCAGATCACCGAGCGCGGGATCGGCAATGGAGTGTCGCTGATTATTACCGTTGGCATCCTTGCGCAGCTTCCGGCGGGCTTGATTCAAGCGTGGCGCACGTTTGTTCCAAGCGCTCCCGGCGCCCAGGCGAGCGTCAGCCCGATCGTGCTTGTTCTCTTGTGCTTGTTTCTGGTCTTCGTGATCGCCTCGGTTATTGCCGTGACGCAGGCGCAGCGCAAGATCAGCATTCAATACGCCAAGCGCGTTGTCGGGCGGAAGGTCTATGGCGGTCAGACGCAGTATATGCCGCTGAAAATCAACTACGCCGGCGTCATGCCGATTATTTTCGCTCAGGCCATCCTGCTCTTTCCTTCCACGATCATCAACATGGCTTTTCCGCAGAATCGGACGGCGCAGGAAATCGCGAACCTTTTGGCGGTCGGCTGGCTGCATTACGTGCTCTATGGGGTGATGATCTTCTTTTTCAGTTACTTCTGGGTGGCGACGCAGTTCCAACCGGTGCAGATCGCCGACGACTTGAAAAAATACGGCGGTTTCATCCCGGGTGTCCGCCCCGGAAAGCCAACCGCGGATTTTCTCGACTACACGATGTCCCGGCTCACCTGCGCCGGCGCCATCTTTCTCACGGTTATCGCCGTGCTGCCGCAACTCCTGGCACAGGCCCTGAAGGTGCCTTACATGACCGCGCAGTTTTTCGGAGGCACGGGCGTTCTGATCATCGTGGGGGTGGTTCTTGACACCATGCGGCAGGTTGAGACCCATTTGCTGCAGCGGCATTACGATGGCTTTCTTCGCAAGGGAAGGATCCGGGGAGCCCGCGAGCAGCGGCCGCGCATGGGCTCCGGTCAAGTGCTTGATGACAACTCCCTGGTGCTGATTTATGCGAGCCTCGGCATTCTGGTCATTGCCGGGGTGACAATTTTCTTCGCCACCAAGCGGTAACATGAAGAGCCGCATCATCCTTCTCGGCCCTCCCGCTTCCGGGAAGGGCACCCAGGCCGGGTTGCTCTCTGCGACCTTCGGCATTCCGGCTACATCCACTGGAGCCATGCTTCGCGAGGAGCGGGCCCAGGGGAGCGAAATCGGCGTCGAAGCGGAACGCTGGACGGCGCAGGGCAAGCTCTTTCCCGACGACTTGGCGCTGCGCGTTGTCTGGAAGTGGCTGGACGAACACCGCCGGTTTATCCTTGATGGATTTCCCCGGACTTTGGGACAGGCCACCTCGTTCGATGAAGGTCTCGAGCAGCGCGGGCTGCCGCTGCAGGTTGTCTATTTCCTCAAGCTGGCTGATGATGTCATTCGGGAACGCATGACCAGCCGTCTCACCTGCTCGAATTGCGCCTCGGTTTTCAACCGGAAGTTTCATAATGTTAGCGGCGAAACCCCATGCCCGAAATGCGGCGGCGGGCTTGTTCGGCGGGACGACGATACCGAGGAAGCGTTGACGCGCCGCCTCGCGGAGTTCCACGAACACACTCTCCCCGTCGCGCGGCACTATCAGGGCAAGGGCCTGCTCAAGGAGGTCAACGGGACCGCGGGACGCGATGCGGTCTTCAACAGCCTCTATTACGACGTTCGCGAGGAGGTGTCGAATGATCCCAATTAAGCGCGGCGCGGAAATCGACAAGATGCGTCGCGCCGGCGAGGTCGCCGCCGAGATTCTCAACCGTTTGGCGGATCTTGCCGTCCCGGGCATCTCGACCGCAGAAATCGACCATGCGGCCGCCCGCTTCATGAGAGAAGCAGGGGTGGAAAGCGCCTTCCTCGGATACAAGAAGTTCCCCGGCAATATCTGCATTTCGATAAACGAGGAGGTCGTTCATGGCATCGGCGGACCTAGAAAAATCCGTTACGGGGACGTGGTGAAGATGGATGTCGGCATTGTGCAGGACGGTTGGATCGGTGACACGGCCATGAGTGTACCGGTGGGAATCATCGACCCCGAAACCGAGCGCCTGTTGACGGTGACGGAGCAAATTCTGGAAAGCGCGATCCGGTTGGTCCTGCCCGACCGGCGCCTTGGCGACGTCAGCGCCCACGTGGAAGAGGAGGCGATCCGAAACGGTTATTCGGTGGTCAGGGAATTTGTCGGCCATGGGGTCGGGCAACGTCTTCACGAGGAGCCCCAGATACCAAATTTCGGCGTTCGCGGCACCGGACCGGTCCTTCGGCCGGGCATGGCGTTGGCTATCGAACCGATGATCAACATGGGCAAGGCCAAGGTGCGCGTCCTGGAAGACCAATGGACCGTTGTCGCCGCCGATGGATTGCCCTCCGCCCACTTTGAACACACGGTGCTTGTGACCGACGGTCCCCCGGAGATCTTGACATGGCCAAGAAAGACGCTATTGAAGTAGAGGGAAAGGTGGTTGAGCTGCTGCCCAACACCATGTTCAGGGTCGAACTGGCCAACGGGCATAGAATCCTGGCGCACATCTCGGGAAAAATGCGCTTGCATTTCATTCGCATTCTTCCGGGAGACAATGTGATGGTCGAGATGTCTCCCTACGATCTGACCAAAGGCCGGATCACCTTTCGGCACAAGAGCGACGCACCCAGACCCCAAACTGTAAAATGAAAGTCCGAGCCTCCGTTAAACGCCTGTGCGAAAGCTGCAAAATCGTGCGCCGCAAAAATGTGGTTCGTGTGGTTTGCAAAAACCCGCGCCATAAGCAGAAGCAAGGCTGATAGACCCAAAGAACCTCGAACCTAGAATCCCAATATCATGCCCCGTCTTCTTGGAGTTGAAATCCCCGGTGACAAGCGCATCGAGGCCTCGTTGCCCTACGTTTTCGGCATTGGCCCGAGCAACACGAAGCGTATTTTGGAAGTTGCGAATATCGATCCAAACATCCGGGCAAAGGATCTGTTACCCGAGCAGTTGAACGCTATTATTCACGCGATCAGCTCTTTGAAGCTCCTCATCGAGGGAGACCTCCGTCGCGAGATACAGAGCAATCTGAAGCGGCTTCAGGCCATCAACTGCTATCGCGGCATTCGCCACCGCCGCGGGTTGCCCGTGCGCGGACAGCGGACGTCGACCAATGCACGCACTCGCAAGGGGCCGCGCAAGACCGTCGGAGTGCAACGCAATCCGGACGCCAAGGCCGGCAAAGTTTAAGAATTCATATGGCTGACGAGACCCAAAACAACCCACCGGCTCCCGAAAGCGGAAGCGCTTCCGCCGACAAGAAACCAAAATCCGCTCCGCGCAGGAGGGAAGGCACGGCTCCCGTAGCCGAAACCACTCCGGCGGCGCCCGCCAATGAGGTTCCGCCGAAGGAAGCCCCGAAGGAAGCCAAGCCGGCCGTTGCCTCCAAGAAACCCGGGAAGAAGGACGACAAGAAGGAAAGTCCCACCGGGACGGTTGCCTTGTCACTGGACGACAGCATTGAGCCCTTGAAGATCGTCAAAGCCAAGGGCAGCAAGAACGTTATCCATGGCATTGCTCACGTGCAGGCCAGTTTCAACAACACCATCGTGAGTATCACGGATTCGAAGGGGGCTGTTATCGGATGGTCGAGCGCGGGCAAATGCGGTTTCAAGGGTTCTCGCAAGAGCACCGCCTACGCCGCGCAGATGGTTGCCCAGGATGCCTGCAAGCAGGCAATGAGCCACGGGCTGAGAGAAGTCGAGGTTCGCGTAAAAGGCCCTGGGGCAGGCCGGGAGTCGGCGGTTCGCGCGATGCAGGCCGTAGGGCTCGAGATAACCGTCATCCGCGATGTCACACCCGTCCCGCACAACGGTTGCCGGCCTCCCAAACAGCGGCGCGTCTGATTCGCCGCGGTGCATTTCTCCGGCTAGTTCTGGAACCAGACAGTCCAACCCAAAATACCGAAATTCCTCATGGCTCGATATACCGGACCCAAGACGAAGGTAAGCCGCCGCTACGGTGTGCTCATCCATGGATCGCCGAAGGCGTTCGAGAACAAGAACTATCCTCCCGGCCAGCATGGACCGAAAGGATCACGCCGCAAACTCTCGGATTACGCGCTTGCGCTCGCGGAGAAGCAGAAGCTCCGTTATCAATATGGTCTGCTCGAGCGTCAGTTCAGGCGCTATTTCCAGCTTGCGTTGAAAAAGCGCGGTGTCACCGGCGAAATCCTGCTCCAACTGCTTGAAACCCGGCTCGACAATGTCGTTCACAAGCTGGGATTCGCCAAGAGCCTGCGTGCCGCCCGGCAGATGGTTTCTCACGGTCACGTGACCGTCAACGGGCGCAAGACGAATATCTCGTCAATGAATCTCAGGACCGGGGATAAGGTCGCCATCCGGTCCACCGACCGCTCCAAGCGTCTTGCGGTGAAGGCTGTTGATCAGAGTTCCGCGATTTCCAACCTCGAGTGGCTTGTTGCCGACAGGGACAATCTTACCGGGTCCGTGGTCCGCATGCCAACCCGGGAGGATATCCATCCGATTGTGAACGAACAACTCGTCGTCGAGTTGTATTCCCGATAGGTCCGAACAATCAAGCGCTTTTGGACCATCTTTTCTGCGCGGACCACTCGGGCGGGAGGTTCACGGGAACAGGAATTGAGCCTTGGGTGACGCGCTGCGGCTAGGCTGGATGCGGCGGTTCTTTTTGGCCGCGCTCTTGTCATTCCGCGCAATCCCGCTTAATCCTCCAGAGTATGCCGAAGACTGAAGATGCCGCCCCTGTTATCGATGATAAGGCTGCCGCGATTCGCGCAAAGAATCTCGACCTTGCCATCCAGCAGATTGAGAAAGACTACGGCGGCGAAGCGATCCGAAGGCTGGGCGACGCAACGGTGTCGCCGGTCGAAATCATTCCGACTGGAAACATCATGATCGATCGCGCTCTCGGGGTGGGAGGCTTCCCGCGCGGGCGGGTGATCGAGATTTTCGGACCGGAAAGTTCCGGGAAGACGACGCTGACCTTGACGGCGATTGCGCAAGCGCAAAAGCAGGGCGGGCTGGCCGGCTTCATCGATGTCGAGCACGCCCTGGACCCCGGCTACGCGAAGAAGCTCGGTGTGAATCTCGACGATCTCCTGGTTTCCCAGCCCAGCTCCGGCGAAGAGGCTCTTCGGATTTGCGAGACTCTGGTCCGCTCGAACGCGCTCGATGTGATCGTCATCGATTCGGTCGCGGCGCTGGTGACGAAGTCGGAGTTGGAGGGCGAGATCGGTGACGCGGTTGTTGGGGCGCAGGCCAGGCTGATGAGCAACGCCCTTCGAAAACTCACATCCTTCATTTCCAGGGCACGAACGGTCTGTATTTTCACCAACCAGATCCGCGAAAAGATCGGAGTAATGTTCGGGAATCCGGAGACGACTCCCGGCGGGAAGGCACTCAAGTTCTACGCCAGCATGCGCGTGGATATTCGCCGGATTGGCGCGATCAAGAACAGCGACGGCACGGTCACAGGCAGCCGGACCAAGGTCAAGATTGTGAAAAACAAGGTCGCGCCGCCGTTCACCGAGGCCGAGTTCGACATCATGTACAACGAAGGAATCTCCAACACCGGCTCGTTGCTCGACCTTGCTCTCGAAAAGGGCATTCTTGAAAAGCGGGGATCCTGGCTTAGCTACAAGGGGACCCAGATCGCCCAAGGCCGCGACGCGGCCAAAGAGGTTTTGAAGAACGACGCGTCGCTCTTCGACCAGATCGGCCAGGAGGTTCGCGGCGTTTTGGAGGCCGGAAAAAAATCGTAAGGAGCCCGGCCATATGCGACGCGATACCAGGCCAAGAATTCTCCTTTTGGGCAGTTCAAACACCGACCTGGTGATTGTCTGCAAGCGGCTTCCAACTCCCGGAGAAACCCTGCTCGGAGGTACGTTTCAGCGATCCGCCGGAGGCAAGGGAGCGAACCAGGCGGTGGCGGCATCTCGCGCCGGCAGCCGTGTGGTCTTTGTCGGTGCGCGGGGAGAGGACGAATTCGGGGCTGCGGCTGCTGCCGCGCTGAAGCGCGAAAACATCGACATTCGGCATTTCAAGGCGCACAAGAATGTTTCGAGCGGCGTTGCGCTGATTCTGCTCGGCGGGCGGAACCGGGAAAACGTGATCGCCGTCGCGCAGTCGGCCAACGACCTTGTCTCCGCAGAAACCGTTCAAGCCGCCCGATCCGAATTCGCCAAAAGCGACGTCGTCGTCACGCAACTGGAGGTTCCGCTGGGAGCGGTGAAAGAAGCAGCCAAGATCGCACGCGAGACCGAAAAGCCGTTTCTTCTCAACCCGGCTCCCGCATGCGTCCTGCCGAGGAGCCTGCTTCGTCTGGTGCACACTTTGACCCCCAATGAGCACGAGGCGGCCATCCTGACAGGCGAACGCGATGCGGAACGCGCGGGACGGAAACTGCTGGATGCGGGGTGCCGCAATGTGGTCATCACCCTCGGAGCGAGAGGCGCCATGCTGGTCAGCGCCCAGGGGACGCGCCGTTTTCCAGCTCCGAAGGTAAGACCAGTCGATACCGTGGGCGCCGGAGATTGCTTTACCGGCTGGCTCGCGACTGGGATTGCGGAGGGCCTGACGATGCCGGAGGCGGTGGCGCGGGCCGTGCGGGCCGCGGGGATCGCGATCACCCGGGCCGGCGCGCAAGGTGCCATGCCTCGCCGGGAAGAGGTTGACTAGGCCGCGGAGCCCGGTGGTTGGCTATAGGCCGCAGAGTCCGGTGAGGCCGGGCTTTGGGTTCAGTAAAAGCGCGGCGGTTGGCCCGTCGACTCAAGAACCGACAGCCAAAGATCACCTCCGGGGTCAACCGTTCTCCGCGCTGAGGTCGCGACGCCGACCGGAAGGTGAACGTAGCTGTTGTGCCATCTGGCGACAACCAAGGCGGTCTTGCCCGCCATGCCGGCATGAACTGCAGCCTGACCAAGCCTCATGCAATAAGTGCGATCCTGCGGCGAAGCAGGCACGCTACGAATCATGTAGCTAGGATCGATGTATTTGAGCGTCAGTTCCGTCCTGCACTGGCGAAAATAATCTTCGATCTTGCCTTTGAGAAAGACCCCGATATCGCCGAGCCGCTTGTTTCCCGAAGCATCCGTGCCCGAGGCTTCGACGAGATCCTGCCCCGCGCCTTCGGCAGCGATGACCAGCGCGTGACCACGTTTTAGGATTCGCTGCCTGAGTTGCTCGAGAAACCCATGATCCCCCTCGAGGACGAAAGGCACTTCCGGAATAAGCACGGAATTGGCCTCCCCGCTGGAGATCGCCGCGGAACAAGCGATAAATCCGGAATGCCGCCCCATTAACTTGACGAGGCCCACTCCATTCCGCGCGCTTCGCGCCTCGGTATGCGCCGCGGCGATCGCCTCCACGGCGGCGGCACAGGCCGTCTCGTAGCCGAAACTCTTGTCCATGTAGGCCATGTCGTTGTCGATCGTTTTCGGGATTCCGACCACCGCCAGCTTGTGACCGCGCCGCAGAGCCTCCTCTCCGAGGTCGCGTCCGCCACGCTGCGTGCCATCGCCTCCGACGACGAACAGAATGTTGACCTTCCACTCGATCAACTGTTCCACCATGCGCCCGATGTCCTGCGGGCCCCGGGAGGTGCCGAGAGTGGTGCCACCAAAGCGATGAATATTCGTAACATAGGTTGGCGTCAGATTGATGAGCCCGTGCCCGTAGTCCGCAATCAAGCCTTCAAAACCATACGGGATGCCAAGGGTGCGAGGAACTCCGTAGCGATGGTAGGCCTGCATGACGACGGAACGAATGACGTCGTTAAGCCCCGGGCAGAGTCCTCCGCAGGTAACGATGGCGCAAATCGTCTCCTTGGGCTCAAAAAAAATCTTCGTGCGAGGGCCGGCCGCCTCGAAGCAAAGGGGCTCCTCTCCATTATGGAATGTTTTCCGAATGGTCGCCAGATTGTGATCCAAAAGGACGCGCGAGTCGTCTCCGTAGAAGGCGTGTTTTTTCCCCACCTCTCTGAAGTAGGCATCGAGAGGAGAGTCGATGGTTCGCTCGCCAAGAGCCTTGATTTCCAGATCCGCTAGTGTGAATTCAGCCATGGGATGCTAAGCGATCCGCTACACCAAAGCTCTGGGAGATGCGAGAGATTTGTGCGCCCCGACTCTGACTCGCTGCTCACATCCGTTCCGGACAATCAATCCCCATCAACCCGAGTCCCGTGGCGAGGATACGTCCTGCGACATCGCAGAGCACAAGTCTTGAATCCCGGACTTCGGGATCGCCCGCTTTCAGGACCGGGCAAGTTTCATAGAAGGCATGAAAGGCGATTGCCAGATCGTAAAGGTAGTTCGCCAGGAGATTCGGACGAAAATCCTCAAGCACCAGGGGGACAACCTCGCCGAACTGAAGGAATTTGACCGCGAGTGCGCGTTCCTCAGCGGCGTCAACAGTCAGAACCTCCGGCGCGTGGAAGTCACGTTCCAGCTTGCGGAAGATCGCCCGAATTCGCACGTAGGCATTTTGGAGATAAGGCGCCGTGTTTCCCTGAAACGAAAGCAGTTTGTACCAAGAGAAGACGTAATCGGTCATCCGATGTTGGGAGAGTTCGGCGTATTTGATCGCGCCGAGGCCGATCGCCGAGGCGATCTTCTCCGCCGTCCGCGATTCCAGCGAAGGGTTTTTTTCCGCGACGATGACCCTCGCGCGCCCGATCGCTTCCTCCAGGAGTTCGGCAAGACCGATGGTTTCGCCGGCACGCGTGCGCATGATCTTTCGATCCTCTCCAAGGATGCTGCCGAACGCGACATGCTGGAGATCTGCCGTAACGCCCATTCGACGGGCTGCGGCGAACACTTGCTGGAAGTGAAGCGCCTGGGGAGCACCGACCACATACCAGATCGCGGAAGGATTGTACTTCCTGACCCGGTATTCGATGGTGGCCAGGTCGGTCGTGGAGTAGAGAAACCCGCCGTCGCTTTTGCGAATGATCATCGGCTTTTCCTCGAGTGCGGGAATATCCCGGAAAAAGATGCACAGCGCTCCGTCGCTCATCTCGGCAACTCCCTCCGAAGCCAGCCTTTCGCAAAGCGGACCCAAGGCGTCGTTGTAGAAGCTTTCTCCGAGTCGCTGGTCAAAGCGTATGCCCAGCAGATCGTAGAGTTTTTCAAACTCGCGCCAGGAGAGTTCGACGGCGCGCCGCCAAATCTCCCCGTTTTCACGATCGCCCTGCTGCAGTTTCACCAACTCTTTTCGCACCTCCGTGCGGACGTCTTCTCTCGTCGCCTCCAACTCGTTGACGTTCCGGTAGAGCCGCACGAGCTCCGTGATGGCATTCTTCTCCAGGGCGGCCTCGTCGAGGAAATGCTTCCAGCCGTAAATTAGTTTGCCGAACTGGGTGCCCCAGTCGCCGAGGTGATTGTCCGTGATCACCTCGTGACCCAAAAAGCGGGCGGTTCTGGCCAGACAATCTCCGAGGATCGTGCTGCGAATATGGCCGACATGCATCGGTTTGGCCACGTTCGGCGAACTGAAATCGATGATGATCCGTTCCGTGGAGCGGGCGATGCCGACACCGAGCCTTTCATCTTTCGCGATCGCGGCAGCTTCGCGCGCGAGGAAGCTGTCGGTCAGCCGGAAATTGATGAATCCCGCTCCGGCCACGGTGGGAGATTCGGCAATGTCGCGGGCATCGATCTCTTTTGAGATATCTTCCGCGAGGCGTCGCGGCGAAGTTTTCAGCTCCCTCGCCAGCACCATCGCGATGTTGCTCTGATAATCGCCAAAACGCGAATCAGTGGCTGGAACAACTTCGGGAACCGCCCCCGAGCAAGTTGACCCCAGAGCCAGTTTGAGCCGTTCGGCGAGAAGCTCGCGCGGGGTCGCCATCAGCTGCGCGGCGACCGGCTCTCGAAAACTCGAAGTATTTGATCGGCTCCCTGCGCCTTGCTCAGTTCATCCCGCACCGCTTTATCGTTCAGAAATTTGGCGATCGCGGCCAAGGTTCGGAGGTGCGTCTGGAACTGATCCTTTGGAACGACGAAAAGAACAATGAAGAAAACGGGTTGTCCGTCCAGCGAGTCAAACTCGATGCCGACGGTGGAGCGTCCAAAGGCCGCGACGACTTCCTCGACGATGTCCGATGAGGCATGTGGGATAGCGATTCCGAAACCGATCCCCGTGCTCATCGTTTGCTCGCGCTGCTTGATCGATTCCAGCACGAGGTCGCGCTCTTGTTCGCGAATCCTTCCGGCTCTGACGAGCACCTCCACCAATTCCCCTATCGCCTCCCAACGAGCCGTGGTCTTCATGTCCGGCACGATTTGCTCGGCCGATAAAAGATTTGCCAACGTCATGATCTGAGCCGGAAGGCTACAAATCGGGCAGGCGATGACAAGTGGGATTATCGATCAGTCTGCGTCGGGCGGACTGCGCGGCCAGAGGCCGCAGGAGCAAACCCTCCCTCGCCTGCTCAAGCGGCCCTCCGCCGGAAGAGACTACACGCTGGCGTCTCTGATCGCGCGTTGAATTTCCTCCTTTGTTTTTCCCAGTTTCTTTTGGAGGCGACCGAGGAGCTGGTCTTCCCCGCCTTCGGTATAAGCGAGGTCGTCGTCCGTGAGATCCCCGTAGGCTTGTTTCAGTTTGCCTTTGATGACATTCCAGTTTCCCTTGAGTTGCAGTTCATTCATACGCTCTTGGCTTCGCAACAGACCGGGCGGGCGGATGTCCCCGCTCGGTGGAAGCCGCGATTGGCAGAAGGATTGATGCGTGTAATACTTCATAGAATGCTCTCGTCGGTACCTTCGCGAATCGGTAACCTTGGAGGCGCTGGCGGGCATGGTGCGCTGGGCTAAGCGGCTGCTACTGGGCTTGGCGATTGCTGGCTTCGCGCTGGCGGCCGGGCTGTTGATTTTCGCGTATCCGAAGTATCGTGAATACAAGCGGACTACCGACGCGTTCGATCTCGCTGAACTCGACAAGATTCCGGCGATTTCCGAAGTCTTTGATTATGCGGGGATGCGCTACAGCCGGCTGGCGGGAGAGGCGCGTTACGTGGTGCCCCTCTCGCAGATTTCCCCGTTTTTCATCAAGGCCCTCCTGGCCAGGGAGGATTCCCGATTCTACCAGCATCAGGGCGTGGATTTTCAAGGGATCGCTCGCGCCGCGTTTCGCAATCTGAACGCCGGGGACGTTAAGGAGGGGGCCAGCACCATCACGCAGCAGCTCGCTAGGAACACCTTTTCGCTTGGTGACGACCGTTGGCGAAGGAAATTGCTGGAAGCTTTGCTGGCCCTTCGCATCGAGAGCAATCTTGGCAAGGATAAGATTCTCGAAGCCTACGCCAATCGAATCTACTACGGCTCCGGGCTCTATGGAGTCGAAACCGCCTCGCGCGCATGTTTTGGAAAATCGGCCAGCGATCTTACGCTCTCCGAGGCAGCCATCCTCGCCGGCCTGATCCGCAGCCCAAACCGGCTGAGTCCGCTCGAAGATACCCAAACCGCCCTTGCTCAGCGCGACCAGGTTCTGATGCGCATGGAGGAGCTGAAAATGATTACTCCGACCGAGGCCCAGAAGGCTCTCGGAGAGCCGTTGCCGCTCGGCAAACGTCTGCTTCCGCGCCCCCAGGAGAATTACGCAATGGACGCCGTGATGCGCGACCTGACCGTTCTCCTCCCCAAAGAGACCATCGATCGAGGCGGCCTGAAAATTTACACCACCATCGACCGCCGCCTTCAGATGATCGCGGAGGACGCCATGGAGACGAAGCTCGCCGCCCTGGAATCTGAAACCGGTTGGACTCACCCAAAGAGAATTCGCAGTCCCGAAGCCTCCGCCGAGGCCGACCTGGCCAGAGAGCCAGCGTCGCCCTACGTCCAGGGAGCCTTGGTGGCTATCGACAACGAAACCGGCGGGATCCGGGCAATTGTCGGAGGACGGGATTTCAAGGAGAGTCCCTACAACCGCGCCTTGCTCGCCAAGCGGCAGATTGGCTCCACGTTCAAACCGTTTGTCTACGCCGCAGCTTTCGCCCGGGGAATGGCTCCGGGGACGCTGGTCGATGACGCCCCGATCCAGAAAGGCGACATTGCCGGGCTGAGAACTGACTGGTCCCCGGAAAATTCGGATGGACAGAACCAGGGATTGCAACCCGCCGCCCTCGGTTTGATTCGTTCGCGGAACACCATGACCGTTCGCGTCGGGGAGTATGCTACGCGAGCGGCGGTAAGAGCGCTTGCCCTCAATGCGGGCTTGGAGAACGTCCCGGACATTCCGGCCATTTATCTCGGCGCGTTCGAGACCACCCTGAAGGACCTTACGGCAGCGTATACGATGTTTCCCAACAATGGCATCCGAAAGCAACCCTACATCATCGAGTCCATCGAAGACCGGTTTGGCCGGACGATCTACAAGGCGACGCGCGCCGAGCTCAGTTGCATTACTCCTGCGGTGGACTTCGTAATGAACGAACTGCTTCGTGACGTCATCCGGAAAGGCACCGCGGCTGCCGCGCCGACCCTGGGTCTGAAGGTTCCGGCCGCGGGGAAGACGGGAACCACCGACGACTATCGGGATGCGTGGTTTGTCGGTTATACGACTCGCTTGACCTGCGGAGTATGGGTTGGAATGGATCGTCCTCAGCGACTTGCCGACCGCGGGTACGGCAGCAAGCTGGCGCTGCCGATCTGGGTCGATTTTATCCAGAATGCCTCAGCGTGGAAATACGTGCCGCAGAATTTCGCGATTCCCGGAAATCTTTTGACGGTTCAACTTTGTCGCACCTCCGGGATGGTGGCTACTCCCGAGTGCAAACTCGCGGGAACCATGTATCAGGCGCAGCTGCCGGAAATGATGATCCCGCACCAGTATTGCAGCGCTCATGGAGGCGCCCTGGCGGGCCTGTCCACCGACGTGCCGACGGCACCTGAGAGCTACCCTCCTCCGGTTCAGGTCGCCAGCGATCAAGCTCCGGTCCCAGTTGCGGAACCGGTCGAAACGCAAACTTCGCAAGAAGATCAGGGCGGCAACTATCGCATGATCCGCAAGCAGAATGGATTCATCTTCGAGCATTCCCGCTAGGAGACGGTTTAGAAACCCGCGTATGCCACGTCGCTGTCAATTTTCGGAAGATCGCAAGGAGCCAAGCGCAGGCTCGATGGGTTGCGGGGGGTCCCCATTTCCCCGCAAGCCGTGGCGTTACGGAGAAGCTTGGCGACGCCGCGAGGGCCGAAAATTGGCGCAACCCGTAGGGCGCGAGCTCTTTGGGGCGTCTCTGGGCGTCGCTCTTCAGTCACAGCCCCTTCAACTGGGATGTTCCTTCGTCCCTCCACCGATATGTGCCCCAAAGAGCTCGCGCGTGACATGCGGAGGTTTTCAACAGTCTCCTAGGGCTCTGGCGTCGCGGGAAATGCGGCGTAGATTGAGCCCGATGCAGGAGACTTGTTTTCATCCAGCGATCGGGCGCTGGTTCCAGGGAGAGTTCGGCACGCCTAGCGAACCGCAGCGACGCGGTTGGCCGATCATTCAAAGCGGCGCGCATGCTCTTATCGCCGCGCCCACAGGCTCCGGCAAGACCTTGGCCGCCTTCCTGGCGTGTTTGGATTCGTTGTTTGGCGAAGGTCTCTCCGGCAAGCTGCAGGATGAGACGCAGATCCTCTATGTGTCCCCCCTCAAGGCGCTCAGCAACGACATTCACAAAAACCTCGAGCAACCGCTGACGGCTATTCGAGAAGCGTTGCGCAGTCTGGAGAGCCGCGATGTGGATATCCGTGCCGCCGTGCGAACCGGGGATACCCCGTCGGCGAAGCGACAGGCGATTCTGCGAAAGCCTCCGCACATTTTGGTGACGACGCCCGAATCTTTCTATCTGCTGCTGACCTCCGAGTCCGGACGGAAGTTGCTGGCGCCCGCTCGCACGCTGATCGTAGATGAAATACACGCCCTGGTCGGCAACCGCCGCGGCTCGCATCTGAGTCTCAGCATCGAGCGGCTGGCTGCGCTCGTGAAGCATCCGTTGCAGCGGATCGGCCTTTCGGCAACGCAAAAGCCGATCGGCGAGGTGGCGCGGTTTCTCATGGGCAGTTCCCATGACAAAAGCGATCGGAAATGCGTGATTGTCGATTGCGGTTACCGCCGTCAAATGGATCTCGCGATCGAGCTGCCGGACTCGCCGCTGGAGGCCGTGATGTCCAACGAGGTCTGGGAGGAGGTTTATGCGCGCTTGGGGGAGCTGATCGGCGCGCATCGGACGACGCTGGTGTTCGTGAACACGAGACGGTTGGCCGAGCGGGTGGCGCATCATCTGGGGCACCGCCTGGGCAAGGAACGGGTGGCGGCCCACCATGGGAGCCTGTCAACCAGGCTCAGGCTGGAGGCGGAGAATCGCTTGAAAAGCGGCGAACTCAGCGCTTTGGTGGCCACCTCGTCGCTCGAACTCGGCATCGATATTGGATCGGTTGATCTTGTTTGCCAGTTGGGGCCGACGCATTCCCTGGCGGCTTTCCTGCAGCGCGTTGGACGCGCGGGTCATCGGCGTGGCGGAGTGCCGAAGGGACGGCTCTTCCCGTTGAGTCGGGATCAGTTGGTGGAAAGCGTCGCCATCCTGCGCAGCGTCCGAGACGGGGAGCTCGATAACCTGGTGATGCCCCAAAAGCCGCTGGACGTCCTCGCCCAGCAGGTTGTCGCGTGCGCTGCCTGCGAGGACTGGCACGAGCAGGCCCTCTTCGAACTTGCGCGTTCCGCCTATCCCTATCGTGCGCTGACACGAGACGAGTTCGACGACGTGGTGCGCATGCTCGCGGAGGGATTCAGCACCAAGCGCGGGCGGCGCGGGGCCTTGATTCACTACGACGCGGTAAATCGACGCATCCGCGGACGGCGCGGAGCACGCCTCGTGGCGCTCACCAGCGGCGGAGCCATAGCCGACAATTCCGATTATCGCGTGCTGCTGGAGCCGGGTGAAACCGTCATCGGCACCGTAAACGAAGACTTCGCCGTCGAAAGCATGGCTGGCGACATTTTCCAGCTCGGCAATGCGTCGTGGCGAATTCTAGGCGTCAATTCCGGCGTGGTGCGCGTGGAAGACGCCGGGGGACAGCCTCCGGGGATCCCCTTCTGGTTGGGGGAGGCGCCCGGCCGAACAAACGAGCTTTCGCAAGCGGTCTCCGGCCTGCGCTTGGGGGTGGAGAACAAAATCGAGGAGCTGCTCGCGCGAAGCGAGGTCCGGCTTGAGGAAGCCCTTTCCTCGTGGCTTGGGGCGGAAAACGATCTGACGGAAGCGTGCGCGCGGCAGCTCGCGGATTACTTCGCTTCGACCCACCGCGTCTTGGGCATCATCCCTTCGCAACGAAAGATCGCGCTGGAGCGCTTTTTCGACGAGTCCGGGGGCATGCAGCTGGTGGTGCATTCGACGTTCGGGATCAGGGTGAACCGGGCCTGGGGCTTGGCGCTACGGAAGCGGTTCTGCCGCTCATTCAATTTCGAATTGCAGGCGGCGGCAACAGATGACGCGATCGTGCTTTCGCTGGGCACGCAGCATTCGTTTCCCGTCGACGACGTCTTCCACTATTTGCACAGCGCTTCGGTGCGCGAGCTCCTGGTTCAGGCTCTCCTGGACGCTCCGATGTTTCCGATCCGGTGGCGATGGAACGCGGCCCGGGCGCTCGCTTTGCCGCGGCAGCGGGGTGGACGCAAGGTTCCGGCACCGCTTCAACGGATGGAGTCTGAAAACTTGCTGGCGGCGGTATTTCCGGATCAACTCGCCTGCCTGGAGAACATAGCCGGCGACCGTGTCGTGCCCGATCATCCGCTGGTCGGCCAGACGATAGAAGATTGCTTGCACGAAGTGATGGATCTCGAGGGCCTGGTGAAGGTCCTCGGGCGGATTGAAGAGGGTTCCGTGCAATGCATCAGCCGCGACCTTCCGGAACCTTCGCCCCTGGCGCACGAGATCCTCAACGCCAAGCCCTACGCGTTTCTGGATGACGCGCCGCTGGAGGAGCGCCGGACCCAAGCGGTCTACCTCAGGCGCGCAGGGAGCCAGGATCAGGCCGGTCTGGGAATTCTCGATGCAGCGGCGATCGAAAAGGTCGCAACAGAAGCATGGCCGCGGGCCTTGAATGCCGATGAGCTTCACGAAGCTCTTCTCCTCGCTGGCGCCATGACGGAAACGGA
The DNA here is from genome assembly GCA_963816855.1 of uncultured Verrucomicrobiae bacterium. Lineage (GTDB taxonomy): Bacteria > Verrucomicrobiota > Verrucomicrobiia > Chthoniobacterales > Terrimicrobiaceae > DASTFP01. Next base: position 43,542 of record CAWFMA010000023.1, read on the forward strand.
GATTCAAAGGACTACGGGCGGCTCGACGGAGTGGCTGGACCTGCTGGTGGGGGAAGGTCGGGCCGGCAGGGTCACCGATCTCCTTTGGGCGGCGGCGGAACGCATTCCCATGCTGCGGGCGGTCTACGGTGCCGCAGTGCGCTTCTCGCCAGTGCCGGGCTTTGACGACGGCGTGCCATGGGACCGGGCGGCAGGTGTGCGAGAACTCGCTCGGGGCCGGCTGGAAATTAGCGGCCCGGTCACCGTGGCGAGCCTCGCCGATTTTTGTGGTTTACCGCGCGCGGAAATTGAGTCCGCCCTGCTGGCCGTTGAAGCAGAGGGTTTGATTCTGCGAGGGAAATTTCGTTCCGGAGCCTCCGAGACCGAATGGTGCGACCGGCGCCTGCTCGCTCGAATTCATCGGCTGACCGTCAATCGCCTTCGGGCGGAAATCCAACCCGTCTCGCTTGCTGACTTTCATCGGTTCCTGCTGGCGTGGCAGCGAGCAGACGAAGAGCACCGCGCCGAGGGCATCGAGGGGCTGAAGGCCGTTCTGGATCTGTTCGATGGCTACGAGCTGCCGGCTGCCGCCTGGGAGCCCGAGGTCCTCGCCTTGCGCGTAAAGGACTATAAGCCTGTTTGGCTCGATCAACTCTGCTTCACCGGGAGGATTGGCTGGGGCCGCCTGACATCGCCGGCCGCAAACGGTCATCTTGCGACGCCCGTGCGATCGAGCCCAATCTCTGTCTTTGCGCGGGAGAACCTCGCTCACTGGCTCAGGCTTTCCCCCGAACAGTCCGACCCGGAGATCTCCCCCGACGCGGCGCGCGTTTTCGAATTGCTCAAATGCGGCGGCGCATTGTTCTTCGGAGAAATCGTCAGGCAGACCGCCTTGCTTCCCTCGCGGGTCGAGCATGCGCTGGCAGAACTTACTGCGCTTGGACGAACTACGGCAGACAGCTTCGAAGGGTTGCGCGCGCTGCTTATTCCGGAAGAAAAGCGAAAACGGTTCGCTTCTTCGGAGCGACGCAGGCGCGGGGCGTCCGTCACGAGCGTCGAATTTGCCGGAAGGTGGTCTCTGCTGCGCACCTGTGCGCCGGACTGTCAACCCGGGCACGAAGAGTCGGTCGGGCTTCATGCGCGCGCTCTTCTCCGCAGATACGGCGTCGTCTTTCGACGAATCATCGAAAGAGAATCTCTCAAAGTATCGTGGCTCGAACTTCTGCGGGTCTACAGGCGGCTCGAAGCCCAGGGGGAGATTCGAGGCGGCTACTTCGTGAGCAGCGTCAGCGGCGAGCAATTCGCGCGCCCCGAGGCGATCGGATTAATGCGCAATATCCGAAGGGCAGCCGGATCCGGGAGACCCTCTGGGATCACTAGGCGGCTCACGGCGATCAGTGGCGCGGATCCCCTAAACCTCGCCGGGATACTCGCTCCGGGCCCGCGTATCGCTGCGATCGCCGCGCACCGTATTCTTCTCAGCGATGGGTTGCCGACGGCAGCGTTGAAGGCCGGGCAAATAGTCCCCCTAGGGCCGGAAATGCAGGAATCGGACCAAATTGAACGGACTCTTCGTGTTGGCGGGATGTCGCCGGACCTTCGGCCCTATTATGGATAGGCGGGCGAAAATCCCATGAGTTCCGGCATACTCGCGCAAAAGAGCGGCCGTGTCGTCTTCGTTTGATAGCCCGCGGCGCCGGCAGGTAAGGGCCCTGCGTCGTCTTTTTGCGCGCCTGTCCCTAAGCGGTTTGCTGGGCTTCGCGGGATGCGCCTGGCATCGCGACGCGGCCTTGCCCGACACGCAGGCTGCGCTGGCGGACCGGCTCGGGCGCGCCCGGATCATCTTCATCGCGGAGAAGCACGACGAGGCCTCGCACCATCGGTTGCAGGAGCAGATTATCCGTGCGCTTCACCGGCGGAAACAACCCCTTACCGTGGGCATGGAAATGATCGACGTCACGCAGCAAGCTGCTCTCGACGACTATCTCGGAAAGAAAATCCGTTGGAGGGAGTTTGCGAGCCGCACCGCCTTTGACCGCGGATGGGGAAGGACCTCACCGGCCTACGAGCACATCATCTCCTGGTGTCGGAGAAATGGGGTTCCAATCATCGGTCTGAATGCGCCGGACACGATAACTCGCAAGCTTTCCCGCAATCAGCCGCTCACCGCCGAAGAGAAACAAATCGTCCCGAACTACCCCGAGCCCCGCGGAGCTTTCGAGCAATTTCGGGCAGCGATGGCCGGACATCAGAAACGCGGAGGCCTGCATCACTATTTCGAAGCCCAGCGAGCCTGGGATCAGACCATGGCTGGACGGATCCTTGCCTGGCTCCCGGATCATTGCGGCACTCTGGTCGTGCTCCTCGGCCGCTTCCACGCCGATGCCCGGACAGCGGTCCCCTGGTACGTTGCGCGCAGCTCTTCCGCCAGGCAGATCATTCTTGATCCAGAATCCAAACAATAGCGGCGCAACTGATTGCCCTTCCCCTCGCAGCTGGAAGGCCTGCCAAGCCGGGCCGGCAAGCGGCGCGTCGAGGGCTAGCTAAAGCCTGTTGCAAAAGTGCGCCTATTTTTTAGGCGAGCGGCTTCGAGGGCGAGCTCTTTGATGAGCGCGGAAAGCTGTCGCAAGTGTGTTTTGGAGTGGATTCCAGGTCTCCAGGCCGCGACGCACCTCGCTTTCGGCGGCTTTAGGCACATAATAGCAGGTAGGTTTTCCACCCTCCCCGCGGTAGCCGATATTTAAGTGCGGCCCGTGCTTGGGGCCTTGAGCGTGACAGCGGCAGCGCGGTTGCCACGCGCGCGATAGCTCTCCGAGAGCGTCCCGTGAATAGTACGGCGCGCCAATTGCGCAATCTGCTCAAGCAATCGTTGTCGGGTGGGTAAGCTACATTGTTCATTCATCTTGGGCCGGCGCTCGTCTTTGGCCGAACCGTCCGGCGTCGGCAAAGGCTGACGCTTCTGACCGGAAGGCGAAGGGACAGCCATTCGCCAGCGCATGGGGCGACCGCAGAGATTGGCCGCGTGATCTTCGTCTCCGCACCGCTCCGCGGAAGCGACCTCGCAACCAACCGGGCGGGCCGCATCGGCTCAATGCTCGTGAAAGCCCCGACCACCCTGCTCAGAGCAGGTCAAGACGCGCTCAAAATCGCCACCTTCCAAAGCGACGACCTGAAGCTGAAACGCGTCCCGAACAGCGTGGACACCCTCGCGCCGAGCAACCGCTTCTTGAAGGCGCTCGCCACCGTCCCGCTTACGCCCGGAATCCCGTATCATGTCATCTGCGGCGACCGCGGCAAGGGCGGGAATAAGGATTACACCAAGCCCATCTGCTCCGACGGCGTCGTGCCCTATTGGAGCAGCCACCTCGACGGCGCGGTAAACTCATACCCCTAACACCATAACGCGCATCAGAACCCGCAGGCCATCAAGGAAGTGAAACGCATCTCAAGCTGCACGCGCGGGGATGAAAATGGGCATGACAGCGTGCAGCTTGGCCGCTCGATTCCACCCTTGGTGGCCTCTACGGGCAGTTCGCGGGCCGGGTGAAAAGTCGTATCGCCGTGTCCGTCCTGAGAAATTCCGCTATCAGCAGAGCAACACCCACCGGCAGGTCTCTGAAATCGGGCACGCCATCATCGATCCACGAAATCTCGCGAGCGCACGATGCACAATGCGATCCGAAAGCGTTGATCTGGCGCTGTCCAGCCAGGCGCTTCATCATGCCTCGAGTCCGCAGAAAGCCGCGAAGGCCGCGAATCGCATCCTTCGAGATGGAGGGCGGGTAGTCCTCGATCTCGCGAGGCACATCCATGAGCAGGCGCGTGAACTCTACGCTGATGTTTGGCTCGGATTCTCCGCGGTCGAACTGCAGCAAATTCTAAAGGGGACGGGCTTTTCCCGAATCGAAGTCAGCGTCGTTTCGCGGGAGACCCAGGCCCTAAACTTCTAGACCCTGCTTGCGACCGCGACGAGATGATGGCCTCTCGCGTTTTGCGATATCAGGCCGGATTTACTTGGCCGAGAAAGTGTTCGGTCTTGGTGGTTGTGGTGGTCCCAGGGCTCGTCGTAATCACAGTAATTCAGAGGCATACTTCCGGCACGGGGATTAGCGGGGATGCACGGAGTATGCGGACACGCCCGAGGTCGGCACCTAGCGGGTCGGGTTTGCGTTCGATCTCGGGGAGGATCTCTACAGCAAGCACGCCGAGAGGTGCGTTACGAGGGAGGCCAAGCGCCCTTAGCTGAAGATCGATCTCGTTCTGCTCCCAGCGCGCAATGCCTACGGTTTCGAGCTTCTCGCGCTGACCCGTTTGCGGAAGCTGAGGCACGGCGCGCCGGCGGCCGATAACGATATTGCGGCAATCCTCGCCGTCAATCTGCGCGACCCGGGTGTAGATGAGGCCCCAGATCTCGGTGTTGGGCAAGCGGGGCAGCAAGTTCCGGCCGGCGGCAACCGGCGTGGCATAGGCAGCACTCACCAGGACCTCTGCGCGGTGGTGCGTGGCTTCACAGAAAAGGGGTGGAGCCGGATGCTGAATACCAGTAACGCGTAGAGGCGGCCCGAAGCGAGCCTGCGCGGTCGACCAACCGTCGCGATGTCCGACGCGTAGTTCGTAGGTGAAGAATCCAAAGAGCTCGGGAGAATCCGGCGAAAGAGCTGGCGGAAGGGGCACATAGAAGTGGCGGGGCGAATCGGTCGTGATGAGCGTTTGCATCGCGCCGAATCCGGCCCTATCCGCAGACTGGCCGTGCGTGATGCTTCGAATGATTTCCGAAGGAATAGGAAGCGGAGGCTCGACGGGTGTGGGAGGTCGAGGCGGCTCAAGCCCCGTAAGCATTGGATCGGGTGCATAGGCGAGAACGCGGGCGAATAGAGCATCGCGAGAGTTCGCAACTGGCTCGGCGAATTCGAGCCACAGCGCGCGTCGGCGAACTTCCGATGAGGAATAGTCGCCTTCAGAGCGCTTGTAGGGAGAGAGTCCTATCCCCGCAGAGGAAAGCTTCGGAGTCTGAACAGGTGCAGCAGCTATCGGCAACTTCAAAGAAGCGGCGAACGGGAAGTCCAGACTGGTCGGCTGATGTTTCCATCTCGGCGCGAGCGTGTAACTCACTTCGAGTTCACTCGGAAACTCGCCGACCGGCGGCTTCGGATCGATCGCGTCGAAGAACACGATAAGCGTGTTTCTGGGATCGGCGGACTGACGCGCGATATGGTGGATGCCGTGGCGCAGCTCGAGGGTGCCCACGGTAGCGGTCTCGACTTCGTCGCCCGGCAGGCGCTTGAGCTGGCGCGTGATTTCGAAGCCCTCGTCAGCAAGTCCGTCCCACGTCCAGTCGCGCGAAATTACGAGCGACAGGACAGCAATCCAACGATGCGTAAGTTCGTTCTTTGAGCCAAAAGTGATCGCCCCATTGTCGGGTGAAAGGATGTGGCGCAGGGCGCCCGAGCAGCCGAAGACAGTGCGCTGCTCGGGTCTGCCTGAAAACGAAAGTCCACTCACACCGAGATCGAGCTGGGCGGCGAGGCGCTGCGCCAGGTCCCCGAGGGTTTCATCTTGACGTCCGTCGGCTGCCTGGACGGCCGCCAGATGGCCATCGGAGCGGGATCGGGCTGTAACATGTAAGCATTGAGCTGCTCGGTTGGCAGCTGAAGGGCGAAGAGACCACTCTCATCTTGCGAATGAGCCCGCGTCTGAATGAAAACGGGGGCGCCGCGGCGAGTTTCCTGCGAACCAAAGTAGGCGAGGTCGGGGTCGGGCCGGCAGACAGCGCTCAGACGCAGGCGCAAGTCGCGCGCGCTGGGCAGCGGAATCGGACCGGTTTCGGCCGGGGCTGCAAGCAACGCTACGTCGGTTTTGTCCTGGAAAGTGTCGCTGAGGCTAGGGGACTCGTTCCGCCGGCGGGAAATTCGCGAGTGGTGGCGTACAGCGTTCGGTAAGCGACTTCTTCACCAAGCGCGGGATCGACGACTGCAACTTCGATCTCGAGTGCGACAACGTCGGGGTCAGGCAGGCCAAGCTCGCGACCTTTGTTGAGAGCTTGCGGGGCTTCGGCGAGCAGAACCTGCTCGGCGTTGGGAAATCCCGTGTAGACAAGGCTCGGATAGCCGAGCAGGGGTCGCCGAATCTCATAATCGAGTTGCGGATCGTTTGGATCGACAGCACCGACCTTTTCTACACGTACTTCCTTGGTGGAACGAAGCGGCGGAAGCTGCAGGTCGCGATGGGAGCGTCGGCGGGGTGAACCGGATCGCGGTCGGAATCAGGCCCGCCGCCGCTCAGGTCGGCAAGGCGCACACGGAACTGGTCTGGTTCAATCTTCGCGATGGCGGCCAACTTTGCCTGCCCCGTATTACCGAACTTGAAAAGGAACAAGCCCTCCTGCTCCATCACTTAGCCTGGCACCTGCCTGCTCAACCCCCTCCACGCATTTACCGCCATCAGGTCCCCAAGATCATGTAGTGCAAACCAGGCCCTTTCTCGAAAATCTCTGGCCTGAAGATCAATCACTTGTGGCGACTATCTCCCTCAAACTGCGAAAGCCCGGCTAGGGAGATTTTCAGTCCCGCAGCAATTGAGCCGTGTAAGGCTCCAAGGCTGCCAGGAACGCCTGATCATCCTTCACCTCCGGAAGGCTGACGTTCGAAAAGACGACCCACGATTCGGTGTGCGTGAGCGCCTCTCCTTCGGACAGCCGCTTCAGTGGCCCGAGAGTCTCGAGTTCAAGGAACGCGGCGTTCGTAAAGGTCTCAAAGTTGGACCCGAAATCGGGGTAATTCTCACCTTCGATGAACGGCACGCTCTTTAAAAACAAATGGTCCCCCAGAACATAGCCGGCCCACCCTTCAGCATGGCGCAGGCCGATTTTGAACGGGGAACGGTCCGTCTGGCGCAATGAGATCAGGCTTCGGCCCAGGTAAAACCTTTCGTCCGAGAGGTCGGTGAACGGCCATGCGACGATGGCGCGATTGGGCAGGTAGTCCTCCGGGTGCGTTCCCAGTGCCGGCTGAGGGAGGACAGCGAAGCCGCCTGTCGCCATCACGGTGAGACCCCACGGCGCAACCTCGAGAGGACCGCCCCCTTCGTGAGCGATTCGATGCTGCACGGTAATTTTCGGAGTCGTCTGTCCCAATTTCACGATCATTTCCCGACGCAGTCTCGACGGTCGTTGAATCACGTTGGAGACCCTGGCGGTAAACTCATCCACGATCTCATGCTCGACCGTTGAGTTATCCAGCGCATAGCAGAGCGAGTTTGCCTGCCCGAAATCTTCCGGGGCGGTCCACAGCCGGTGGCCGCCGCGAATTTTCCACTCCCCTTCTTCCGACTTGCCCGCTTCCTCGCTAACCAACTTGAAGACGCTCCGACCCTCAAGCGGCTTGAACGAAATGATTCGCGGTCCCGCCTCCAGCGTGATGATGGCCTCCACCAAACGGTTGGAAAACCGTAGATTCTTTTCCCATCCGGCAAACGACGAATACTCAATGGCCATGAGCTGATTCTCCACGACCCGCCCGCGGGGGGCAATCAAAACCGCCGGCCGAGCGCCGCCGGCCGACCAACAAACTTTCCAGGCGAAATTGCGGACAGGAGCACCTAGATTTGGCCCGCCCTATGTCATCGCCCGCTTCCCCCGATCCAGAGCCCGGCTCGCGCCCCGAAGAGCTTTTCGATTTCCTACTCGAGACTATGCCGGACCAGGTTTACTTCAAGGACCGCCAGGGGCGGTTTCTGCGGGCGAGCCGAGCGGTCGCCGAATATCTTGGCGTGCAGGACCCGAGAGAAGTCATCGGCAAGAGCGATTTCGATTTTTGGTCGCTCGAAACGGCGCAGCAGACCGCCATGGATGAGCGCCAAATCATGGAAACGCGAGAGCCAATGGTCGGCAAGGTCGAGCGGTTGGTGCACCCCGACGGGAGAATTACCTGGGACTATTCGACGAAGATGGCTCTTCTGAATTCCGCGGGGGAGGTCACCGGAATTTGTGGAATCAACAAGGATTTCACCACGATGAAGGAAATCCAGGACGCGCTGGCGGAAGAGCGAAACCGGCTCGCCGCCACGACTGCCGAATTGGAAGCCAAGAACGCCGTCCTGCAGGCCGACCTTCAATTGGCCCGCGAAATTCAGGAAGCTCTTCTTCCTCGCGAATATCCGACCTTTACAGGATTCGGCGTTTCCGGGCAGAACGCCCTGTCCTTCGCTCATTACTATCTGCCGGCGGCCGCCGTCGGCGGGGACTTTTTCGATATCTTCGCGCTCTCCAAGACGCGGGCGGGAATTCTTGTTTGCGATGTCATGGGGCACGGATTGCGCGCGGCATTGATCACCGCGATTATCCGCGCCTTGCTTGAAGAACTTCGACCGATGATGCATCAAGCCGGCCGTTTTTTGGAGGCACTCAATCTCCGCTTGCGCGCGGTTCTGGAGCGCGTCGAGGAACCCTTTGTGGCGACCGCCTTCTACTTGATCGCGGACACCAGCGCCAAAGAGGTGGCTTTTGCCAACGCCGGGCATCCGGGCCCGTTCCGGGTTTGTCGTCGGACCGGCGCGGTAGAGCCATTGAGCACGGATCGGAAAGAGTGCGGCCCGGCCTTGGGAATTTTCGATTCGGCGACATTTCCCACGTCGCGGGCTCCTTTCGAAGGCGGCGACTGCGTCGCGGTCTTTACGGACGGGATCTTTGAGGTTTATTCCCCGGAGGGGAAGGAATTTGGCAAAGAGGCCCTGGCCGCCGCGTTCCAGCGCCACGCGAGTCTTCCCGCCGACCAGCTTTTCGCGGCGGTCTTGAAGGAGGTGCTGACTTTCTCATCGCGATCGGATTTTGACGACGACGTCTGTCTTGTCGCCGTCGAGAGGGCCGCGGATTAGCGATCACCCTGGCGGAGGCGGCTTGCTTCAGAGTCCCCGCTGCGAGCCCTCTAGAAATTTGAGAAGAATCGGGAAGAGGACTTCAGGCGCCTCGATTTGCGGGACGTGGCCAATCCCTTCAAGAATCTCCAGCTGGCAGACAGGGATCTTGGAGGCGGCACTTTTGGCGAGTTCCGGATAGTTGCCCAACGTCTCCCGGACATCTTCCGGCGCCCATTGTTTGCCTAGCGCGGTGCGGTCCAGGGAGCCAACCACCAGCAGCACGGGCATGCGCAGGTCGGCGAATTCGTAGAATACCGGCTGCGTAAAGATCATGTCGTAAATGAGTGCCGAATTCCAGGCGACGCGCGCATAGTCGGGGCTGGACAACCAGCCAGTCGCCAGCCGCACCCAGCGATCGTATTCCGGCCGCCAGTCCCCGTGATAGTAGCTTTCCGATTGGTAGCGCTTCTGTTGATCGGCCGTCAGCTTGAGTTCGCTTTCGTACCATTGATCGACAGTCCGATAGGGCGCCACGCGTTTCCAATCCTCGAGCCCGATCGGGTCGATCAGCGCGAGCATTTCGACCCGATCAGGGACCATGAGAGCGAAACGGGTCGCCAACATGCCGCCCATCGAGTGCCCGACGACGCTTACCTTGGCCACCCCCAGCTGGTCGAGGAGGCCCAGGGTATTGGTGGCCAGCTGCTCGAAAGTATATTGATAAGATTCCGGCTTGGTCGCCTTCCCGAATCCAATCTGGTCCGGAACGATCACTCGGTAACCGGCCGCCGCAAGAACCCGGATGGTAGATTCCCAATAGTAGCCGTTGAAATTCTTGCCGTGCAGAAGAAGCACGCTGCGGCCGTTGGGCTTCTCGGGTGGGATATCCATATAAGCCATCTCCATTTCCTCGTTTTGCGACTTTAAGCGGAAGAATTTGACCGGAAAAGGGTAGTTGACTTCCTCGAGACGACTTCCAAACTGCTCGGGAATATCGTTGCCGGCGAGCGCGCAAGCGATGGCGAGAAAAAGAAAGAGAAGAGGATATTTGGTGATCACATTTTGTTCCCCCGGGAATGCTGGCTGGAAGCTGCTGGCCAACCTGGTCATGGACGATTGAACGGAAGTAATGCGTGTTGCAGTCGCCCGCAAGCACGTGATGCGAATCGGTGCCCGAACGGCCTAAACCTCACCAGGATGCCGAATGCTTTCGCCGAGGTTCGCGCATGAATTCCCCGCGATCCGAAGTCGCTCGGCTCCGCCTGAGGGTTCCGATCATCGCGACGCTTCTCATCGGCGTATTGCTCGGCGCCCGGGGTGCTCTCGAGCGCAAGGCGGTCAGTCGTATTGCCGAGCCGGAACCCTCCCGCAGCCGGTCTCTCCTCCCATTTTCCGCGACGGACGTCACAAATTGTCTTTCGGTCCTCCTGGATAAGAAGCCGGTTCTAGGGCAGGGCGGCGCGGTTGTGTTCGAAGGCAAGACGCCCGTCAAGTCGGACCATCCCTACCGCGTCGTAGTGATCAAGGAGCATAATGAACTGGTCATCACCTTCAGCGTGAGCGGCGGGACGGGCATGGGCTTGGCACGAGAGTTCTTTGAAGCGCCGCTCTTCACGCCCTCGGAGACCCAGAGGCTCTGCGCGATGATCGACCATGCGAACGGAGCGCCTTCCGTGCGACTGGGCCGGTTCGCGATAGCCATGAAATTGCTGGCCTATTCCGACGACCACCGCTTGACGGTGCGCTTTCTGCCGTAGCGGCCGTCGGCTTCCGAAGGGTGCGGTTTCATCGAAGCGAGTTGGCGCGCAGATGGCCATCGCTCGAAAAGCTGGATGAGCGTCGCCCGCGTTTGACAGAGGGTTGCTGCTATTCTAACAGGTGCGGTTCAGGGTCGCCGCATGCAAGATCTTCGCCTCGGTATCATTGGTCTCGGAAACATGGGCCAGGTTCATGCCGAATCGGTCACGGGAGGAAAGATCGCCAGATGCCGGCTGGCTGCGGTCTGCGACCCGGACTGCGAGTTGCTCAAACGCTATTCGGGCGCGAGGCCGTTTCTCCAAAGCTCCGAGTTGATCAAGTCCGGAGAAGTGGATGCCGTGCTCATCGCGACCCCACACTATTCACACGCGCCAATCGGCATCCAAGCCCTTGAGGCCGGGTTGCATGTGCTCGTGGAAAAGCCTCTGTGCGTTCACAAGGCGGATTGCGAGCGTCTGATCTCGGTTCCCCTTTCCCCAGGGCAGGTCTTTGCAGTGATGTTCAATCAGCGGACGGATCCCTACTACATCAGGCTTCGCGAATTGATTCGCGGTGGCGAACTCGGGGAGATCCGCCGAATCAACTGGATCATCACGAATTGGTTTCGAACCGCCGCCTACTATGCTTCCGGAGGCTGGCGTGCCACTTGGGCCGGGGAGGGAGGGGGGGTCCTGCTCAACCAGAGCCCGCATCAACTTGACCTCTGGCAATGGCTTTTCGGAATGCCGCGCAAAGTGCGGGCATTTTGCGAGATTGGACGTTACCACGACATTGAGGTCGAGGACGACGTCACCGCCTACTTTGAGTACGAGAACGGAACGACCGGCGTCTTCGTCACCTCCACCGGGGAAGCTCCGGGCACGGACAGGTTGGAAGTGGCGGCCGAGAATGGTCGCGTCGTCATCGAGAATGGTCGGTTTGTCTTTACGAAAAACGAGGTGCCGATGTCGGAGTTCGGCAAGACCTCGCCCGAGAGATTTAGCCAACCCAGAACCCATGACCTGGAGATTTTCTTTTGCAACCACGGGGGACAGCACGCGGAAATGCTTCAGGACTTTGTGGATAGCATCGGCGCAGGACGTCCTCCCATCGCGCCGGGGCAAGACGGGATTCATTCGGTCGAACTCGCAAACGCGATGCTTTTCTCCTCGTTCACGAATATGACCATCGAACTCCCCATGGACGCCGATGCCTATAGACGACTCTTGGAAAAGAAAATAGCGGAATCCAGATTCAAGAAGCCCGCCGTGCCCGTTTCTTCAGCCGACGACTTCGGAAAGTCGTTCAGGAGGTAGTCGATGTCCCGGATGGATGGAATGAACTATGCCCCGCAAGGCAAGCCCTCGCCCGTTTGCCGCCCGGGCGATTTCACCTTTGCGGCGGCGCACCTTGATCACGGACACATTTATGGGCAATGCAACGGCCTTTTGGAGGCTGGCGGCGAACTAAAATGGGTCTACGACCCCGATCGGTCTCGGGTGGAAGCCTTTTGCGCCAGGTTTCCAAGCGCCAGGCCGGCCTCCAGCCTTGGCGAGATCCTCGATGACGACTCGGTCAATCTCGTGGCGGGGGCCGCTATTCCCAGCGAGCGGGGCCGTTTGGGATGTTATGTCATGGAGGCCGGAAAGGACTATTTTACCGACAAGGCTCCATTTACGGCCATGGATCAGCTCGAACGAGCCAGGGAGATGGTGGCGCTCACCGGAAGGAAATACATGGTCTACTACAGCGAGCGTCTCCATTCGGAGTGCGCCGTCCTCGCCGGGCAACTTGTCGAGCAAGGGACAATCGGGCGGATTTATCAGACCGTCGGTTTCGGCCCTCATCGGTTGAGCGCGGCCTCCCGCCCCGCCTGGTTCTTCGAAAGGGCCAAATACGGTGGCATTCTTTGCGACATTGGGAGCCATCAAAGCGAACAATTCCTCTTCTTTTCGGGGGCCAAAAATGCCGAGGTAAATCACAGCGCCACGGCCAACGTTAACCATCCCGAGCACCCCGAGTTGGAGGATTTTGGAGAAGCATGCCTGATCGGAGACAACCGGACCTCAGGTTACTATCGAGTGGATTGGTTCACCCCGGATGGCCTGCGCAGCTGGGGCGACGGCCGATTGTTCCTCTATGGAACCAAGGGAACGATCGAGCTCCGCAAGTATGTCGATCCGGCCGCGGCCAATCCCGAGGGCGATCAACTCTACCTCGTCGACGATTCGGGTGAGCATCACCTATCCTGCGCGGGGAAGGTAGGCTACCCATTTTTCGGGCAGTTGATTCTGGATTGTCTCAATCGGACCGAGAATGCGATGAGCCAGGAGCATGCCTTCCGAGCGGCAGAGCTCTGTCTGAAAGCCCAGACGCAGGCCTTGCGGCTAACGCGTGATGAAAAGGCTTGATCAGGCCCTTTCATCTGCTCGCGCCATCCTTCTCCACACGACCGCGAGCAGCGCGGCGGTTCCTGCGAAATACCATGGCAGCCAGCTCAGCGACTTCACGAAGACCAAATCCGGGGGATTGAATTTGCCGAGCAGACCATTGAGGCCGGCGAAGAGCAGGCCAACTCCGCCATAGGCTAAATTGAACGCCAGGCCCCGAAAGCTCAGCACGGTCGCGCGCTGCCGCGGGTCTTCCACGACTTTGTTAAGATAGTGCGACACAAAGAATTGCGTGAGTGACATTGCGATGCCCAGCGGCACCAGCCAGATGAGGCCATAGATGCGCCAAATCCACGAGACACCAATGAGGCCAGCCAGCGTCAAGCCTCCTACCAGCGCAAAGTTCGCCTCCATTTTGTGCCGGGAGACCAGCCGCCGCGCAATGGAAGGAACAAAGAAACCAATAACCGCGAAACCGGAACCGATCAATCCGAACACCGCGTCCGGCAGAGCGATCAACCGGTAGTAATTGCTGGCGACCGTCAGGAAGAGTCGCACGGTGCTGTCGAAACACATCCCCGCAAGGATGACCCCGAGCGCGAGAGGAGAACGCAGAATCCAACCACCGGCTGCGAGTGTCGCCCGCCAAGCCGCCCGGGCCGTGGCGAGGCCGGGCTCGGCATCGGCCGACTTTTTGAGAGGCGGCTCGCGAAAGCTCAAGCTTGCCAGCAAGGCCAAGACTGCATTTCCCAGCGTGAGATACAGCGGGAAGCGCATCGTAACTTCCCGCGAGGCTTTCCATGGCAGGCCCAAGGCGTCGAGCACGGCTTGCGCAGGCCTCGGGTCGTAAACGGCGGCTCCGAGCATCATCGTGAGAAAGAACGCTGCCGCTTGCCACCGCATCAAACGTTCAAGAACGCGCGGCCATTCGTCGCCTCGGCCATCGGCGACGAGCGAATCGTAGGCCAGAGCTTCATCGGCCCCGCTGGCGCTTGCTTCAGCGGCTCCGCTCAGGATCCGGTTTAGCAAAAACAGGGCGAAAAGGAGCGACAGGTTGCCGCGTGGCGCCAACGAAAAAACCGCCATCTCCACCACCATCAGCAACGCCGCGAGGATGACCATCTTCCGTCGGCCAAGTTGGTCGGCTAATGCACCCGACGGCACCTCGAGACTGACAATCGTGACCGCCCATGCCACGTTGAGAAGCGCGTATTGCTCGATGCTCAGCCCGAAGTCGACAAACAAGACGCCCAGAATCGGGTAGTACCAGCGAGCGTTGAAAAGCACGCGGAACGCGACGAAGAGCGGGATGTTTCGACTGAAAGCGCTGCGATTCACAGGAGTCCGTGTCCTCCTGAACGGAACCCCGCAGATTCAAATCGTGTTTCGTCCGGCGGATGCAATTCGCTGCCTAGCGGACAACATCATGGTCCGCTCTCGCCGCCAAGCAGAAACGGACCTGGCCAGACAGCGGGCAATTTTGGAGTCAGGCCTCGTTCGAAGTCGTGTTCCCTTTTTTCAAGGCCACGAAGCTCCCCTGAAATTCGACGGCGACCGACCCGCCTTCCTCGATGGTTACGTCCAGGCCGATTCTTGCCTTGCCGTTTCGGGTCAACGTGGACTTGAAAGTCAGCAAGTCGTTCTCATTCGGCCTGCGACATATCGCGATGATCTCTTCTCGGACCGGCCGGCGGAACGAGATCGAACTCCTCCGAACGACGAGATGGCAGGTCAGATCCTGCAGTTCGAGCCATAGGAAAGAGTATCCCGCCAGCATGGCGATGGCTCCCAGGCTGCCTCCAAAGGCGGTCCCGAGGTGGTTGTGATTGGGTGCGATCGGAGCAACGAGGCGCAGTTGCCGTCCGTCGTATTTGGCCACCCGCACTTCCATCGTCCGTGTAATCGGGATCTGCTGATAAAGGAAAGCGTCGAATTCACGGAGTCGCGATGCATCGTTCATGAAAAAGGAAGAATAGACGCGCGGTCCTCCTCCCTCCAATCCCGCTTTGTCGAACCAGGCAAGGGCGGTTTCATGGAGGAGTGTGGAATCGCGCAGGAAATTTGCCTCTCCGCGCAAGTTCAAGCGGTTTGAACGTCTCTATAGAGATGAGTAGCGTTGTCCTCAGAGAGAACGATTCAGGGTTTCAGCTGTATCTCCGGCACATTGCTCAAATCCCTTTACTGACTCCTGAGCAGGAACTCAAGCTTGCCCGTCAGGTCAGGCGCGGCAATCAGAAGGCCCGGATTGAGATGGTCAGCGCGAACCTCCGGCTGGTCGTCAAGATCGCGCGCGACTACGCCAATCTCGGGCTGCCTTTGCTGGACCTGGTTTCTGAGGGCAATATCGGCCTCATGAAGGCGGTCGAGCGCTTCGACCCCAGGAAGGGAAGCAAGTTGAGCACTTACGCAGCCTGGTGGATCAAGCAGTCCATCAAGCGGGCCTTGGCGAACCAAACCAAGACGATCCGGCTTCCCATTCATCTGGTTGACAAAATCGGGAGGATTCGGCGCGTTTCCTCCCGGATGATGGAGGAGCTCGGGCGCGAACCAACCGATGACGAATTGGCGGATGAAATCGGGCTTTCCACCGCCAAGGTCGCGGCGCTCAAGAGCGCGTCGCTGCGACCGGCCTCGCTCGACGAGCCGATCCAGGACGGCGAGTCGTTCCAGTTTGGAGACATCGTGGGCGATGAGGAGTCGGACAGTCCATTTGAAGCTCTTCGCGACAAGGATGCGCTCGAAGAGATCGAGGAAGTGCTCGGTGTCCTGGACGATCGGGAGCGCATGATCATCCATTTGCGTTTTGGATTTGGCGGTGAGGAGCCCAAAACTCTCGAGGAGATCGGCGACATCTTTCGCGTCACCCGTGAGCGGATCCGCCAGGTGCAAAATCTCGCCTTGAGAAAACTGCGCGGAGCCCTGCGCAGGAGAGAGCGTTCCCTCGTCGACCGCAATTAGCAACGCCTAGAGACACGCTGAGCAACCTTGCGGTGCTTGCCGAGAGATTTTGGCCCGGGTGGTTGCGGACAATCCGAAACGCTTGGACGCAAGTACCTAAGAATCCCTCGTAAATAAAAGCGAGGGTCGTATACGCCAGCGCTGGCTGTGTTGGGCGGGCAGGTCAACCCCGGTGAAAAGAAAAGGGCTTCTTGGGATTGACCTGCCTCTCGCCCGATCGAGTCCTGCAATTAACCGGGACAAGATCTCCGGAAGGAGTTCGTCGATGACCCGAACGCCGATGTTTCTGAAAATTTTCTTTCGGCAATCAGAATAAAAAAAGGCAGATTTCACGGATGGACCTTCTCCGAATTTCCGCGCTCTTTTCTGCAGCCTTGGTAAGCTGGTTGCCGGTTGCCGCGGTTCAAGCCGGTGATCTGGCACAGGAATACGATCAGGTCAGGAAAATCGCCCTGAAAGATCCGAGAGTGCGCGAGGCCTTCGACCGGGCCAATGAAAAGCTTAACAAGAGAATCCTTGAGATCGATCCTGCGCTCAAGCCCTTTGTGGAAGGCCAGCGGCGCGCGGGCAAAACCGGCGAAACCAAAAAGCCTTCGGGATCGTCCGCACAAACGACACATGTCGTTTCCAAGGGCGAGACCCTGACGTCCATCGCCAAACATTACGGCGTAGGCATTTATTCTCTGACGACGGTCAACGGCGTTGACAGGAACGCGACTCTCAGGATCGGGCAGAAGCTCGTTATTCCTTCCAAGCGCTGACGACGATCGACGTTCGGCCATAACGAGTGGCTATCACCGTTATGAATTCATACCATTGGAAGAAACGCTGATCTCCTGCCAGATGCATGAAGCAAAACATCGCAGGGCAGCTCAAATTTCAGGGCGAGTCGGTGTTTTGCCCAGTCCGGCGGCGCTAGCCACGTTTTCTCGCCCAATTATTTTTGCAATTGGTGTGTCGGTGGGTGCGGTGCGCGCGCGACCTGTCATTTCGGATCGCTGGGTAGCGCTGCGGAACCGGCGACGACCTTTGCCAGTCGAGAAAGCGTTAAAGCTTTAAGGGCATGCATCCCAACTTTATAGCCCTGGTGATCTGTGTGGGGCTCGTTCTAGCTCTCTTTTCCGGGGAACTGTTCCGGTATTTTGTGCAGAAAATCATGTATCGGAAAGGGCCTCGCAAATGCGCGGGGCATGCGTGCGGCCGGTTCGGATGGACTCTGGCGAGAGAAGACTCCGAGTCCTGCCACGCCCTATGCGTCAAATGCGGATGGACGAGCCATTTCGATCGCCAAGAGTGGCAGGAGCTAGATAAACGCTAGCTTCAGGCTTCCCGCCGGCGAAACCTTGCGCCAGACGGTGGCACATTCCTTGCCAAGAAACGAGAAATCTTCTTTCGTCGCGGGGTGGCCGAGATTGAGCTGATCTGCGTCTTGTTGACGATCGTTGCCGCGCTCGACATTGTGGCGCGCCGAATCGGTCTGCCGTATCCAGTGTTGCTGGTTCTGACCGGGTTGGTCTTAAGCCTGATTCCGAACTTGCCCCACGTGGGTTTTGATCCCGAATTCGCGCTGCTTCTGTTTCTTCCGCCGCTTCTTTACCCGGCCGCGTTGTTCACTTCGTGGCGCGATTTCAGGAGGAATCTTCGCCCCATCGCACTTTTGGCCTTCGGCTTGGTGCTGACGACGACCGTTGCCGTCGCGTGGGTGGCGCACGGCCTGATTCCCGGCCTGCCGTGGGCATCTGCGCTGATCCTGGGTGCGGTCGTTTCGCCGCCCGACGCGATCGCGGCCACGGCTGTGCTTCAGCACATGAAGATCCCGCGGCGAATCGTCGCGGTGCTGGAGGGGGAAAGTCTGGTCAACGATTCGATCGCTCTGGTGGTTTATCGCTTTGGGATTGCCGCGGTCGTCACATCCTCCTTTTCGTTTTCCGCGGCGCTAGTCCATCTTCCGATCGTAGGGTTCGGTGGCATCCTGATGGGATGGATTGTGGCCGTGGTGGTGCATTGGCTCCAGCGCCGCCTCGACGACCCTCCCGTTCAGATCACGATTTCGTTGCTGACCCCCTTCGTGGCTTATCTTCCGGCCGAGCGTTTGGGGCTTTCCGGCGTCCTCGCGGTGGTTACCGCGGGTCTCTACATCGGGTGGCGATCGCCATTGATGACTACGGCACGAACCCGCCTGGAAGCCTTTGCGTTCTGGCGCATGGTGGTCTTTCTGCTCAATGGGATAATTTTCATCTTGATCGGCCTGCAACTTCCCGCGGTTGTCAGCGGGCTGCGGAACGAATCCTGGCCTTCTCTGCTGTTCCACGCGGCCGCGGTGAGTGCGACCGTGGTGGTTACCAGAATTCTGTGGGTCTTTCTGGCGACCTATGTGCCGCGCTTTCTCAGCCGGAAGCTTCGCGCCCGCGATCCCTACCCGGTTTGGCAGCATACCGCCATTGTCGCTTGGTCCGGAATGCGCGGGGTCGTATCGCTTGCGGCTGCGTTGGCGTTGCCGGTCGCCACCTCTTCGGGAGATCCCTTCCCCGGCCGCAACGAGATTATTTTTCTCTCATTCTGCGTAATCCTTGCCACTCTGGTGTTTCAGGGTTTGACACTCCCTTTCTTCGTTCGCGCGTTGGGAATTGCCGACGATGGGGAGTCGCATCACGAAGAACGAATCGCCCGCCAGACCGCCAACCGGGCGGCTCTGGCTTATGTCGAAGCGCTGGTTGAAAAGGGCGAGCATCACCGGGGCCGGATTGAGAGGCTTCGGGACGAATATCGAGATCGGCTCGCGCAGCTCGAATATTGCAACGAGTTGACGACCGAACCCGATCCCGCGCGGTTGCCGGCCACGCATTTCAACCACCTGGTTCACGAGGCGCTTCAAGTTGAGCGGCGGACGCTGATCGAGTTGAGAAACAAACACCAGATCAACGACGAGACGTTGCGCGTCGTCCAGCGGGATATCGATCTCGCGGAGGCCCGGGTTCTCGAAGCCGAACACTGAAAGTCTCCAACCGTTCGATCGATTGGCGAAAAAAAGAATTTAGGTGTCCTCGGAAGCCGGTCTTACGAATACAATGCGCCAAAGGCATTGAAAACGGAGGTTAATCACTATGTCATTTAGCGACTCAAACCTGGCGTTGCCGAGACCGGCCAGCGTCCGCGAAATTTCGCTGCCGCGCCGGGAAAGCTATCACCCCTCGCCTTCGGACTGGCGCGACGAGGTTCTGTACTTTCTGCTCCCGGACCGGTTTAGTGACGGTCGCGAGGCCGGCCGGCCTCAGCTCGATCGGACGAACCCTGGCGCCGCCCGGCCGCCCGGGTTCCGGTTTGATCGTTGGGCGGAGTCGGGAGGCGGACGGTATCAAGGTGGAACAATCGAGGGTGTCCGCTCCAAGCTAGGCTACTTGAAAGGACTGGGAGTCACCGCGATTTGGGTGGGGCCTGTCTTCAAGCAGCGGATGTTCGGCAATACCTTCCACGGCTATGCGATCCAGGATTTTCTCGATGTTGATCCGCGATTCGGCACGCGGCAGGATCTCGTCGAATTGGTTTCAGAGGCGCACGCGGAGGGCCTGCGAGTCATCCTGGATGTGATCTTCAACCATTCGGGGTGCAACTGGAACTACGGTAACGGGCAACGCACTCCCGCCTACAAGCCCTTTCCCGGCTTTTACGAAAAGGGGCCGTGGTTCGATTCCGACGAGAACCCGATCGCCACGCTTGGACCGGGCGACGCCGACGCCGGGGTGTGGCCGGTTGAGTTGCAACAAGATGATTACTACACGCGGGCCGGAACGGGCAATCTGGGAGCTGGAAATATCGACGACCCAAACGCGGAATTCCGCCGCACCGATTTTATCGAATTGAGGGACATCAACTTCGACGGGACGCAGGCCCTCGATGACCTGGCACGCTGCTACAAATACTGGATCGCACTTGCCGACTGCGACGGGTTTCGTCTCGATACGCTCAAGCACGTGTCGCAGGAGACGGGTCGAAGCTTCTGCGGCACGATCAAGGAATTCGCCGCAAATCTCGGCAAAGCCGATTTCTTCCTCGTGGCCGAGGTTGCTGGATCCGATAGCGACGCGGCGCGGTACCGGGAGGTTCTCGGGCGAAACCTGAACGCAACGCTCGATATCGGCGGCATTCGGCCGACCCTTGGGGGAGTCGCCAAAGGTTTGATCGCCCCGGAAGCTTATTTGCAACTTGCCAAGGCTTGGGACGATTCGCTCGGTTCGCACCGTGATGGCGGCGAACGCCATGTCTCAATTCTCGACGATCACGATCATGTGTCGGGTCCGAAGATACGCTTTTCGACGGATGCGGCTTCGGATGTCCAGGTCGTGGCGGGCACCGCCTTGCAGCTCTTCTCGCTGGGAATCCCTTGCATCTACTACGGGAGCGAGCAGTCGTTTGCCGGACCCGAAAAAGTGCTTCGGGACCAATTCCTGCCGGAATTCAACTCCGGCAGCGACAAGTTCCTGCGCGAAGCGATGTTTGGGCCGGAACGGCCCAGGAAAAGTGGACCCGACGGAATTCTGGCTGGCGAGGCCGGGCTCGATGAGATCTTGCCCGGGTTCGGGCCGTTCGGAACGGCGGGCCAGCACTGCTTCGACACGGGGTCTCCCGCATATGTTCGCATCTCCGCTTTGATCGCGGCCCGCAAAGCCCTTCCCGCGCTTCGGATCGGGCGTCAATACCAGCGGCCGATTTCCAACTTCACGGCCCCGTTTGGCTTGCCGGCGGCTGGAGAATTAATCGTCTGGTCGCGGATTCTCGACGACGAGGAAGTGGTCTGCGTCGTCAACGGGCATGGACAACAGCGCCGCGGCGGAGATGTTCTGGTCGACGCCAAGTTGAATGGATCAGGAACCTCCTTTCAGGTGGTCGCCAATTCCGCTCAAGCCGCTGACGCCTCATTTGACGGAACGCACGCGCTCGATTCAAAACTCCCGGTGAAATTTCGGGATGGCGCGGCTTTCGTCGAGATTCGCGACGTCCGGCCGTCCGAGGTGATTCTGCTTTCGAATCATCCCTGATCCGGCATGTGACGCATACCCGCCACGAAGAATGCTCCAATCCGCAGAGGCCTTCGCCTGGCGGGGTTATAAGGTGTCGTAGCCGGGGGTGTTGCGCCGGTTGAGGAGGGTTGCCCGCGTCTGGTTTACATCCTCCTGCAGCCTCAGGACCTCGTGTTCGAGTTCGCGCTTCCCGGATCGTTTCGCCGCCTTCTCCGCCAGCGATGCCGCCTCGCCGGCCTGGTTGGCGCGCTCGTCGTTCTTCTTTTCTATGGCCACTTTCTCCAGTCGCCTGCTGAGGGTAATCGCGGCACGAGCGAGACGTTCCTGGTCAGCCGTTGAGAACGATGTGCCGGCCGACGCGTTCACGAGGCCGATCAACTCGGGGAGCACCTTTGAAGGCGTCGTCGAGGTCCGGACATTTTCCTCCAGGGCGGCCAAACGGTCCGGAACCGCCGGGTTGTTGCTTGGAAGCGACAACGTCAGGAAGAGGCCACCGGAGACCAGCACAGCAGCGACGGCCAAAACGCCGAAAAGTCCACGCCGTCGCTGACGGGCCGGGGCAGGGCTCCCGGCAGGTTGAGCCGTGGCGGTTTCGGCACGCTTGATCGGCGAAGCCTCGGGCGCTGGAGGCGAAGCGGGCGGGGCAGCGGTTGGAAGCGGCTCGCGCGCTGGGTGTGGAGGAACGTGCTCCGCCGGAGCGGAGCCTGGCATGGTCCACGTTTCGTCGAGTCGCTTCCTGGCAAGAGGCATAGCCGGAGCAGGAGGATCGCCGACGAGCGGAATGAACTGCAGTCGTGCAAGCTCGACGGGAGGTAAATTCTCTGCGGGGGACGCGGGCATCGGTTGCTCCCAGTAGGTAGGTCGGATAAAATTCGGCCGCCGCAAGCTGAGCGCATGCTCCCATTCCTTTCGCACGTACGGCGAGCGCATCGAGTTCGAGGACCAAAGCAGCTGAAACACGTCCGCTTCATCAATTAAACCGAGCAAGCGCTCGTTCCAGACTTCACCGGCCCGCAAATGCGTGAAATCGCGAAGGTACTCGTCTCCGAATGCGCGCGTCATCCGGGCAAATTCTTCGGCGATATCCTGGTCCTTGTGCGAGTAGGACGCGAAAATCTTGCGATAAGGAGTGACGCTGGCGGGCCGGGCCGCCGGTTTCGGGCCGGAACTGGAACCGGCGACGCGAATCGCCAGCCGAATTTCGGCGAGAATGATTCTTCCGAGAAACACGCTGAGCGAGCCGCGCAACGTCTGTCCCGGCAGCGCCTGAGTCCGCATGCGAAATTCTTCGCGATGCACGGGCTCCGTCCACAAGAATTTGCGTTGCGCAGGATTGAACGTGATCTCGTTGATCAGCGGCACGAACGTAAGCTCTCCCTCCCGCGGTATTCCCTGGGTGCTGTCTTGCGTCAAATCCTGATAGTCCTCGAAGCGACCTTCCAACGCCGCCTGCGCTTGCCTTTGTACCTCCTCGAGGGGGTCGGGCTCGTCGTCCGGGGCGTCGGGACGCTTCTCGGAGAGATGGGCAAAAGCGATGAGGGGATGCCATTTGTTTGGCTCGATTGCATCCGGGCGGAAGACCGTGAACTGCACGTTCTGGTCGAGATAAGGTTCGGAAGGCGCGTGCTCTTCTGGCGAGGGTGCCGGCGGCGGTATTGCAATCTGCTCCGCCTCTCGCCGGGAGGATTGCCGGTCGGAAATGGCCGCGCCGAGGTCTTCAAGCATGAAACCGGCCAGCTCGTCCGGGCTCCTATAGGGACGGCGCACAGGCCAGACGTCCTGGATCCACTTCTTCAGCGACGCGAATTTGTCAGGTGAACGCGGCTCGTCGTGACGAGGATGGTCGGGTGTCGATGTTTCTGACTGCTCAAAATCCTCCGCGCGAAAATAGATAAACGACGGTTCTGTTCTTTCTCGGGCAGCGCGGATTTCGATTTCGAATTGCGATTGTTCGAGCACCTCCGGCGGAAACTGCGATCGCTCGCCGGGCGGGCACGGCCATTTTGGCCCGCACGATTCGCCAATCAAGGCCACGAAAAAATCGGAGCGACGGGCCAATTCGAGCTCTTTGCGCAGGTCCTCCGCCGTTTCGGCCGGAGCCGACCAACAAAGTTCGACCGGACCAAACCGCTGCCACAACACGGGGAGCACAACCGAATCCAGGTGCGAGCGTTCGGGTTCCATTTCAGAGGCGACGCCGGCAATGAAAATGCTTAGGGGTTTCCCAGCGTTGCTCATAGTCAGGCAGGCTATGCCTCTGCAGGGACGTCCCTTTCCTTAAACCTTAAAAAGCGCCCGTCGATACACGCCTCTAGCGGCGGCTTCACCATATCAACTTGTTGCGAAGAGCGACCCGATGTCAAGCTGTGCGAAAGCCGGCCCTAAAAGGGCCTCCTCGTTCTCTCACAACCGACGCGCTCCATCACATGACAAAACGCGCCTTCAAATTCCACCCGCACCGCGTTCCTCATCCTCGCTTACTGCAATTGATCTCCTGGAGCCAGTCTGAACGATCCGACCATTCCGTTCCATCTCGGACCGCGTAATGTGATTCCATGCGTCTTACAGGGTACGATAGTGGGTGGACTGCTTTTGATGGTTTTCAGCAGATAAACGGTCTAATTTCAAATTGACCTGCGGCGTTCAATCTCTCCAAAACTCGCTGTGATCGTGCGATGTTTTTTCATTGTCAGCGGCATATCTTGGCTTTTCGTCCGAGTCTAGTCGTCGATCTTTCAACTCGAGGCGGCGGATACTTTCTTGTAGCGTTCCGTGCGCGTTCCATTTAAGTCGGCTTTCGGTAACTGAGGCGCGAGGTTCCCGAGCTTCTGTATTTCCAAGAACGCTTCGCGAGAGGCGCTTATGCTATGCTACCTGAGGGTAACAATCGCGCGAATCGGCGAGCCCCTCTTCGCTCCGTAGAAGCTTCAAGTAGTCGTAGTGACTTGGCAATTTTTCGGTGAGAAGCTTAGACCTTATTTGAATGTCCTGGAACATCGCTTCTGCCTGTCTCGTATCAATATGGTCGAGCGCCGGTGGATAAGTTTTCGGAACGCAGTTCATTCCCAGCAACACCACCGACCATGAGTAGGCCTCGAATCCATGAAATGGTTGATAGATGTTGCGCTTTCCCGGCAAACGCGAGAAGTACATGCTCATACGCTCGGCAAGAGACGGCGGCAACCGCAGAGTCTTCATGTCTCTCCAGTATGGCGTATCGGCGCGATCGGTTGCGCAGTAATGGATGGTCAGGAACTCTCGGACTCCATCAATGCACTCGCCGATAACCCGATTGTAACTCATACGTTGCTCTTCGGACACGGAATGGCCGATCGGAAAGTGGTTGACTAGCTCTTCGATGCCATGCTGGATGAAGAAAATGCCCGTTGACTCAAGTGGCTCGACGAACCCACTCGACAGACCAATCGCCACGCAGTTCCTTACCCAGGAATTCCGATGTCGGCCGATTCTCATCTTGATGTGATTGGCTGAGCACTTGGTTGATGCTGGACCGAGGAAACTTCTCAATTCCGCTTCGGCTTCGTCCGGGGACGCGTAATTGCTGCAATAGACGTAGCCGCAGCCATTACGATGAAATAAAGGAATGGTCCAAGCCCAGCCCGCATTCAGGGCAGTCGCGGTAGTGTAAGGACGAATTCCATGCGTCTCGGCATCCCATGGCACTTGAATGGCAACCGCCCGGTCATTCGGAAGTGAATCGTTAAAGCTGATGAACGGCTCGTTCAGGGACTCGCCGATCAGCATGCTCTTGAACCCCGTGCAGTCGATGAATAGATCGCCATCCAGACGTCCGTGTTGTTTCGTCAACAAATGAGAGATGTCACCGGATTCGGTTTTCTCCGCCGCCGTCAAATCGTCTACGAGGTGATGTACGCCGTGGCGCATTGCGTAGTCCTGCAAATACCTCGCGACGAGCGACGCATCGAAATGATAACCGTATGGATACTGAACGACGTGATGGGCGATGAGTTTGTTTGGAACGCCCGTATCGGGAGTAAAGTAGTCGCGAACGCGGTCGTCGAACACGGTGCCGTCGAGGAAGCGCGGGCTTCGGTGGGCCTGACACATCGCAGGTATTGTGAAGCAGACTCGATCGAAAGGCTGATCCCGGCGCAGCTTCAACCACCACTCTGCGGCGTTGAGCCCGTCCACCACGTCGAGGCGCTGGAATGGGTGATAGAAGTGGCCTTTGCTGGCAGTCCAGTTGACGAACTTAATGGCGAGCTTATACGTGGCGTTGCACGGCGGCATCCAGTCCTTTTCGTGGAGCCCAAGGAAGTCGAAAAACAACTTGAGAGTGCTGAATGTAGCTTCTCCGACGCCAATGGTCTTTATGCTCGCGGATTCCAAGACCGTGACGGATTCCAAACTAGGCAACGCGCGTTTCAGATAGGCGGCCGTCATCCATCCGGAAGTACCTCCTCCCACGACTACGACCTTAGTCTTCATGACCTCTGCGTTTGCGCCACGATGTTCTGAATCGAACTCGAAAATGAATAAGCATTTTTGAACTACGAACCTTCGCTGATCGACTTAGAGTAAATGCGCTTGATCCCTAACATGGGGATGACGAATGCCACCATTGATGTCTTTGTGAATCAGGTCTTCCGAGGGTAATCATCGAATTCAGTTTTCTTGACGATGGTCGTAGCAACAATGTTTGTTAGGATCGCATTGTCTCGGCGCGCACGTTCCTGTCACTTTACTCGGTCGCCGAGCGAACGAAATCGCTTCGGGTTGCCCATAAGAGCGATCGCTACGAAGCGCAGGTTCATGATCTGAGGGTGGCGGAGTGACGGATGGAAGTCAAGCTGGGGAGTGCTTCAGGCAGATTGAAGATCTAGCAGTGGGGTCAGGCAACAAATCTTGACAAAACTACAACGCGTCGGACAGACTGCAGATGGCATGGCTAGACAGCCGAGGATTGAGTATGAAGGGGCATATTACCACGTGATGTGCCGTGGGGATCGCCAAGAACCGATCTGTGAGGACGACAGGGACCGGCAGATGTTCCTGAAGACGTTCGACGAAGGCTGCGCGCGAAGCGGGTGGAGGCTTTATGGGTGGGTGTTGATGTCCAATCATTATCACTGGGTGCTGCGGACTCCGCAGGCTAATCTGGTGGCGGGGATGAAATGGTTTCAGAACACCTACACGCGCCGCCTGAACACTCGGCACGGGAAATGGGGACATGTTTTTGGAGGTCGTTACAAGGCGGTTGTGGTGCAATCCTCGGAGGAGAGAGGTGGCGACTATCTTTGTTCCTTAATTGACTACGTGCATCTGAACCCGGTGCGGGCCGGTTTGGTCAGATTGGAAGAAGGCATGGGATTGCTCGACTATCCCTGGAGCAGTCTGACCCGCGGCTATGCTGTGGTGCCGGGCCAGCGGGAGACATGGATGGCGGCGCGCGAAGGACTTGAACTCTTTGGGTATGCCGACCGGGCAAAAGGGAGACGAGATTTTGTGAGGCGGCTGGAGCGACGGGCCCTGGAGAAGTTTGAAGGAGATGCCTTGTCGGACCGAGGTTTGCAGAACACTTTGCGACGAGGCTGGTATTGGGGCAGTCAGGAGTTTCGGGAGCGCCTGCTGGCGCGGGTCAAACACCCGCAAGGAAATCGGAATCACGGAAAGGGTGATCGCCAGAAGGCCGAGAAATGGCTGGCCAGAGGTCGCCAACACTTCAAAATCGCCGGCTTACTTCAAGACGCTGCCCGCCAGGAGCGCATTGCTCTCGCTTGGGCCTTGCATCGCAGAACCAATCAGTCCCAGAAATGGATCGCCGAGACGCTCGGCTTGTGCAGCGCGGCCAACGTGAGTCAACAGGTGCGGCGTTTCGAAAGGGACATCGTGCAAGGCTCCGACCCGCTTCTCAAGCTTGCGGCACCCCTGCGGAAATGGCTCTCAATGGTCAAGAATTGTGACTGACCCCACCTGCCAGACACCCTTGACAGGCAGCGGCGCTGGAAGACCCTGCGGCCGGCTGAATCGACCGAGCGCCTGAAGTGTTTTATGGAATCCGACCCGAACCCAAACCAACATCCAAACGACCAAAGCAATGAAAAGAGCCAAAACATGGATCGTCACCGGAGCTTCCCGCGGTTTCGGTCGCGAAATCAGCAAAGCCGTCCTCGACAGTGGCGACAACCTCGTCGCCACCGTGCGCAACAAGCCAGGCGAACTCGCTGCGAAACTCGATCACCCCAACCTCCATGTGGCCATTCTCGACATCAACGATGAGGTCCAGGCCGTCAATGTCGCCGCCGAAGCCGTGGAGAAATTCAGCTCCATCGACGTGCTGGTAAACAACGCCGGCTTCGGTTTGTTGGGCGGGGTCGAGGAAATCAGCGATGTGGAGGCCCGGCGCGTTTACGAGACCAACGTCTTCGGTCTGCTCAAGGTTACCCGTGCGGTTCTGCCGCACATGCGCCGCCAGCGCTCCGGCCATGTGGTCAACTTTTCATCCGTGGGCGGTCTCACCGGGTCGGCGGGTTGGGGCATTTATTGTTCGACCAAATTTGCCGTGGAGGGCATCACAGAGGCCTTGGCGAAGGAACTCGCGCCACTCGGCATCTTCGCCACCGTGGTCGAACCCGGCTATTTCCGGACAAACTTCCTCGACGGCGCCTCCTTGGCACGCGGGGAAAAGGTCATCGAAGACTACGCGGAAACCTCCGGCGCCATGCGCAGCCTGGCTACGCAGGCCAGCTACAAGCAACCGGGGGATCCGCTGAAACTCGCTGCGGCCATCGTCCGCTTGGCCGCTTCGCCGAAGCCCCCGGTGCATCTGCCCCTCGGCAACGATACGCTGAAGCACTACCGCGAGAAGGCCGAGGCCTTCGAAAAGGAAATCTCCGAATGGCACGAGGTCATCACCGGCACAGACCATGACGATGTGGCCATGAACTAGTCCCCCGGATTTCCGATCCTGTCATCCATGAAAGCAGGTTACAGTCTGATCCTCTGCGGGCTCCTCGTTGGCGTAACTCTTCACCACGCCCCAGCCGCCGAAACGAAAACCGAGGAGCGAAACAAGGCCGCCATACAAGCCGCTTTTGACGCCTGGCGTGCCGGCACGGGAGGACCCTTTTCCCTTCTCGCGCCGGATGCCACCTGGACCATCACGGGAAACTCCCTCGCCGCGAAAAAATACAAGACACGCGACGAGTTCCTGAACGCTGTGATCAAGCCCTTCAACGCCCGCCTCGCGAAACCTCTCGTTCCTACCATCCGCAGCCTTCACAGCGATCGCGACACGGTCATCGCGTTGTTTGACGGCGAAGCGACGGCCCTCGACGGCAAACCCTATCGAAACACCTACGCTTGGTTCATGGAGATGCGGGACGGAAAAATCGTCAACGTCACCGCCTTTTTCGATTCGGTCGCCTTCGACGAATTTTGGGAACGCGTGCAGCCGCGCTGAACAACGGCAGCGATCGCACTTCAGGAGAAACAGTTGACGAGCCGACATCGGCGTGGCCGCCCCGGACGGATCTGGCGCATGGCTTCGTCGCAAATCGTCCGGGACCGCGGTGCTTCACGAAGGTGGCTGTGCCGTGAAGCCCGGCTTGGGGCGGCCTTCCCAAGAGAGAAAAATGGGGTCAGCTAATCTAAGTGATTTGGTCTTGCCTCTTCGGGCGGTTTGATCGTAACCCGAAAAGCCTCTTTGCTCGCTGACTTCGCGGGAAAATTTGCTCCCGCGCGGCGATTTGGCTTGGAACTAAGGATTAGGAAGACGGGCCGGATCCCGTCAGGTCCGACCGGGCCTAATTTAAGAACGGGCCGGGAGACGTACTCCGGAGAGTGCCATTAGCCTTGTCCCGCTTGGATCGCCGTGATGGCGATGGTGTAAACAATGTCTTCCACCAGTGCGCCGCGGGAGAGATCATTGACCGGGCGCCGCAGGCCTTGGAGCATTGGACCGATGCTGATGACGTTGGCGCTTCGCTGCACTGCCTTGTAAGTCGTGTTCCCTGTATTGAGATCCGGGAACACGAAGACGGTCGCCCTGCCCGCCACCTTGCTGTCCGGCGCCTTGGTCGCGGCGACGTCGGCCATCGCCGCGGCGTCGTATTGAAGAGGCCCGTCGAGCAGCAAGTCGGAACGCTTGGTTTTCGCGATCCGCGTCGCTTCCCGCACTTTGTCGACGTCCGCGCCGGAACCGGATTCGCCGGTCGAATAGCTGATCATGGCGACCCGTGGCGGAATACCGAACCTCTCGGCAGAGTCAGCACTTTGGATCGCGATGTCGGCGAGGGTTTCCGCGTCGGGATCGGGATTTACCGCGCAATCGCCGTAGACCACGACCTGGTCCGGAAGGCACATAAAGAAAATCGAGGACACGACCTTGGCCCCCTCCTTGGTTTTGATGATTTGCAGGGCGGGGCGGATGGTGTTGGCGGTGGAATGGACCGCGCCGGAGACCAGGCCGTCCACCTCGTCCAGCGCAAGCATGACCGTGCCGAGCCAGACATTGTCGCTGAGAAGTTCCGCCGCGGCGTCCGGGGTCAATCCCTTGTGTTTGCGCATTTCGACGAGCGGGTTGACGTAATTGGCGCGAAGCAGAGCCGGATCAAGGATTTCGAGGTTTTTTGGGAGCTCGATTTCAAGGCCAGCCGCGACTCTTTGAATCTCTTCGGGATTTCCCAACAGAACGCAGCGGGCGATATTCCTTTGCGCGCAAAGGGCGGCCGCGCGGATGGTGCGCGGCTCATCTCCCTCGGGAAGGATGATCCGTTTCTCGGCGGCGCGGGCGCGCTCGGTGAGACGGTAACAGAAAGCCGCGGGGGACATGCGGGCTTCCACGGGAATCGCGGAATGGCGAGCGATCCAGTCCGCATCGATATAGCGTGCGACATGATCCATTCCAAGTTGAGCGCGCTCGAGATCGTCTTCTGGGACTTCCGGGTCCATTCGATTGAGATGGGTCGCGGTTTCCCAACTGCTTGATTGGACCGCCAAAACGGGCAGCCCCGTTTCAAAACCGGTCTTGCAAAGATTCCAAACCCGCTCATCCAGATTGAAATCACCGGTCAAGACCAACCCTGCCATGGGCGTTTTCAGGGCCGAGAGGGCGACGGCCATCATGACGTCGCTGCGGTCAATCGGGGTCACCAGGATCGATCCCGCCTGAAAGGTGTGGAGCATGTTGGGCACCGTGCGCGCGAGCATGGAAATTTTTTTGACCCGACGGGTCTGGATCTCGCCTTCGTGCAGCACTTTCGCATCGAGGTGCCGCGCGATGTCGATCGTGCGACAGGCGGTCAGTTCCGGATTCAGCGGAATGGCTCCAATCACGTGAAATCCACGTCTTTCGAGCACGTTGCTTTTGGCGGCCAATTCGTCGCGCAAGCGCGCCGAGCGTAAGCTTGTTTGGATTCGGCACGTGGTTGACGATGCAACCGATGACAGATCCGCCCTCAAGTCCGCCGTATTGGCTCGCCGCCACCTCCAGGCGTTCATCGAATTCCTTCATCGGAAGTCCGGCGAGAGACCCGGCAAGGATGACTTGGGCGCTGAGGGTCTTGACCAGATGAACGTTGAGGGTGGCTCCGAGCGGCATGTCCGTGGAATGGGCGAGCCCTTCCACCACGACGACGTCGGCATCGGAGGCCGATTCGTGGAAGTCGCGCATCACCCGCTCCATCAACTCGTCGGTTCGCTCCGACGAAATCAGGCGCTCGGCTTCTTCGAGCGATATCGGCAGCGCGGGTCGCAAATTCGTCGCGGCCCGAACGAAATGAGTGGAACGCTCGGCGCCCGCGGACTTTCCAGAGGACTGGCCGATCGGTTTGCAAAAAGCGACGCGAACGCCGCGATTGTCGAGTGCCCGCACGAGGCCGAGAGCGATCGAGGTCAGGCCGACCTTGGCCCCGCTGGGTGCGAGATAAAGCGTGTGAGGCATGGCGATTATTGAAGGGGGGTTGGGGTGAGGAACCTCGCGGTTTCGCGGGCGATAACGAGTTCTTCGTTGGTTGGAACGACGAGTGCGAGAAGCCTGGAGTCCTGGGTGGTGATTCGGCCGCCCGCCGGTTTCCCGTGCCGCTCGTTGAGCTCCTCGTCGAGCTTGGCTCCCAGGACGCGAAGGTTTTCCAGCGTTTGGGCTCGAACCGGGGAGGAATTCTCGCCGATCCCGCCGGTGAACACGACCGCATCGATCCGGTCGAGGGCCGCGCTGAGGGCGAGGATGGCTTTGGCCAGGCGGTAGCAGAATACCTCGATCGCGAGACCGGCTCTCGCGTTTCCCCCCTTGACCGCCTCAACCAGAGTGCGCATGTCGTTGCTGAGTCCAGAAATTCCCAGCAAGCCGCTTCTGCGGTTCAGAATGCTTGTGACCTCAGAGAGATCCATTTGGAGGCGTCTCGCCAGGAAATCAAGGAGGTTCGGGTCGACGTCTCCGCTTCTCGTTCCCATCACAAGGCCCTCCAGCGGCGTCAACCCCATTGTCGTGTCGGCGCTATGGCCTTCCCTGACTGCGCAGGCGCTACAGCCGTTTCCGAGGTGCGCCGTGATCAGGTGCAGTTGGTCAAGAGGCTTTCCGAGAAGTTTTGCCGCCTCGGCGGCCACAAAGCCGTGGCTCGTGCCGTGGAATCCGTAGCGCCTCACTTTGTGCTTCTCGTACAGATCGTACGGGATGGCGTACAGGTAGGCGCGGGGGCGCATCGTTTGATGAAATGCCGTGTCGAAAACCGCGACATGAGGCACATCCGGGAACTTCTGCATTGCAGCCTGAATTCCTATCAAATTGGCAGGGTTATGAAGAGGAGCCAGTTCGCGGCAATCTTCGATCCCCTTGATGCACTCCGCGCTGATCTTCACGCTGTCCTTGAAAGCCTCTCCTCCGTGGACCACGCGGTGACCGACTCCCACAATTTTCAGGTTTCCCATCTCGTGCAGGATTTCGTCGAGCACCTCCAGATGCCCGGCGCGCGGCAAGGGAACCTCGTGGCTTTGCCTGTCGAAAAACTTCGTTTTCAAACTCGCTTCGGGCGAGCTCAGCCGCTCGGCGAGCCCTTGAATTCTCGCTTCGCCGGTGCCGGGGTCGATGATCGAAAATTTCAGAGACGAACTCCCGCAATTGATGACGAGAATGAAGGCCATGGTTGAAGGGGCGTTAATAGGATTTCGCCCATACGGCGCGCTGCGCGGCGGGTTGGCCGGTAAAGATGCAGCGCCCGGCGTCGGGCGTTTCTTCGAGAGGGATACAGCGGATTGTCACGCTCAACTTATCCTTGATTTCCCGCTCAAGCTGAGCGCTGCCATTCCAATAGGCAAGAGCAAACCCGCCGTGAATCTCGGGTTTCGTCGCGTTCTGCGGCGTAAAGAAGGCAAAGAAATCCTCCTGGCTTCCCACGAGCCGCGTATGCTGGTCGCGAAACGCGGTTGCCCTGGCCAACAGGTCTGACTGGATTTCATCGAGGATCGACGGGAGTGTCGCGCGCAGTTCAGAATCGCGCACCAGCGATTTCTGCTTGTGGGGCTTGTCGCGCCGGGAGAGAGCGACCACCCCTTGGGCAAGCTCTCGCGGGCCGATTTCAATGCGAAGCGGAATGCCCTTTTTGATCCAATCCCAGTTTTTCACGCCTCCCCCGAGGTCGCGGTGATCCAATTCGATGTTGATCGGTTCGCCGTGGTAGAGAATCTCCCGGAGGGAAGCCGCGATTCTCTCGGAGGCTTCCCTTACCGCAGCGCGTGTTTCCTCTTTGGAACTGATCGGGATGACCACCGCGTGGGCCGGGGCGATGCGGGGAGGCAAGACGAGGCCATCGTCGTCACCGTGGGTCATGATGAGAACGCCGATCATCCGCGTGGTCATTCCCCAACTGGTAGTCCAGGCGTGTTCAAGCGAGCCGGCGCGGGATTGAAACTCAATGCCAGAGGCTTTGGAAAAATTTTGTCCCAGGAAATGTGAGGTTCCGGCCTGGATGGCCTTGCGGTCCTGGGCCATCGCCTCGAGGCAGAGGGTCTGCACCGCGCCCGGAAACCGCTCGCTTTCCGACTTTTCGCCCGTGATCACGGGGATGGCCAGAAAATCGCGCGCAAAGGTCTCGTAGACGTGGAGCATCTTCAGGGTCTCCGCCCGGGCCTCCGCCTCCGTCTCGTGTGCGGTATGGCCTTCCTGCCAGAGAAACTCCGTGGTTCGAAGAAAGAGCCGGGGGCGCAATTCCCAGCGAACGACATTGGCCCACTGGTTCAGCAGGATTGGTAGGTCGCGCCACGATTTCACCCACCGCGCATAGGCCGCGCCAATGATCGTTTCGGATGTTGGGCGCACGATGAGCGGTTCTGCCAGCGACCCTGCCGGGACCAGCCGGCCGTCTTTCGTTTCCAGGCGGTGATGGGTGACGACCGCGCATTCCTTGGCAAAGCCCTCGACGTGTTCGGCCTCCTTTTCGAGAAAGCTTAGCGGGATGAAAAGCGGGAAATAGGCATTGCGGTGGCCGGTGGCTTTGAACATCCGATCCAGGACCGCCTGCATCCGCTCCCACAGCGCGTAGCCCCACGGCTTGACGATCATGCAACCGCGGACCTCGGAATTCTCGGCGAGATCGGCCGCTCGGACGACTTGCTGGTACCATTCGGAAAAGTCTTCCTGGCGTCTCGGGGAAATAGCGTTTTGCTCGGGCATTGGGAAAGCGGGATGAAACTGAGGATGAGCGCAGAGCTGCGCGCAATTCAAACCGAATCGCGCGCGTCCCCGCGCTCACCGGACAGACGTCTCATGGGAGAGAGTCTCGTCTGTTCGAGAGGGTCGGAAGTGCTTCGTCTACGCGAGCCAGGCACTTCCCGCCAGCCGGATCGATCATTCCGCTAGTGCGACCTGGAGAGCGCCTGCGCGTCAAGGCTCCGCAAGAAGCTCTTGAAGAACGCGACACCCGCTTCGAGATCGGCGACAGAGATCCATTCGTCGGCGGTGTGAGCCTGTTCGATTGAGCCGGGGCCCAGCGCGACCGCCGGGGTGCCGGCGGCGGCGAAGACCGCCGCATCGCAGAACCATGGCGCGCCGGTGCAAAGGGTTCCGCAAGATTGCAAGACTTTGATCAAAGGAAGCGCCGGATCGGTCATCAACGGCCCGGATGTCCTTTTGCGCTCGATTTGCACTCCGGGGCAACGATTCTCGATCGATTCCAGCAAGGCCGTAAGATCCTGCTTGGGAATCGTGCGGATATCAACCGACGCTTCGCAGGCGTCCGGCACGATGTTGATTTTGGTTCCCCCGCGGATGGTTCCGATGTTGAACGTGGGCTTGCCCAGCGTCTGGTCACTTCGGGAATCGAAATCCGCTTGAAGTTCGCGCCGCAGAAGGCCGAGGCAATCGAGCATTTTTTCGATGGCATTTTCTCCGTTCTGCGGCGTGGAAGCGTGGGCCGCCCGCCCGTGGGCGCGAACCGCCAGCCATGCGGCGCCCTTATGGGTGTGGACGACTTGCAGCCGGGTCGGCTCGCCGACGATCGCGAGGTCAAACTTCTCCCTGGCGGCGAGCGCCTTCGCACCCTGCTGGCCGGTTTCCTCGCCCATCAGTCCGGAAAACCAGATTTCGTGGGAAAGAGAAGGGAGGATGTCGCGCGATTCCTGAAGCGCGACAAGCATGGCGGCCATCGAGCCT
Source organism: uncultured Verrucomicrobiae bacterium (assembly GCA_963816855.1). GTDB lineage: Bacteria > Verrucomicrobiota > Verrucomicrobiia > Chthoniobacterales > Terrimicrobiaceae > DASTFP01. Next base: position 78,104 of record CAWFMA010000023.1, read on the forward strand.
TTGGTATCGGTGGCTCCGCGCCCCCAAATTTTGCCGTCGCTGAGCGTAGCTGCAAAGGGATCGATCGTCATGCCCCCGACGCTCACCGTATCGGTATGTGGCGCAAGCAAGAGGCGGGGCTTCCCGGCCCGGCTGGAAGGGAACCGGCCGACAACATTTGGACGGCCCGGCAGAACGTCTTCCACGAGCGTTTCCGCGCCGGACGAGCGCAGAACTTCGGCGACAAAATGCGCGCATTCGTTTTCGCCGGTCAGGGCCGTTCCCGGGTCGCCGTCGGGGTTGACGCTCGGAATGCGAATCAAGTCGCGGAGCAGGTCGATGGCGGTCATTTCTTTTGTTGCCGAAGGTACCACTCAACGAATTTCGGAATGCCTTCGGAGATTTTGACTTTCGGGTGATAGCCAAGCAGCGCGCGGGCTTTGTCAATGTTGGCGCAGGTGAGCGGCATGTCGCCCTGCTGCTCGGGAAGGCGCTCGATAGTGGCTTTCTTGCCCAAGGCGCTTTCGATGGCGACGATGAGCTCCGAGAGCGTGGTGGTCTGGTTTTCCCCGAGATTGAAGATTTCGAATGGCGTGCGGCTGTACTTGAGCGCCCCGAGAACGCCCTGGGCAATGTCGTCCACGTAGGTGTAGTCGCGTCGCGTCGAGCCGTCCCCGTACTGCTGCAAGGGCCTCCCGTGAAATATGCGGTCGGTGAACTTGTGAATGGCGAGATCCGGGCGCTGGGCGGGCCCGTAGACGGTAAAAAACCTCATGACGACCATCGGCAAATCATAGAGATGTGAGTAATTGCCGCAAAGGTGCTCGGCCGCGAGCTTTGTGGCGGCGTAGGGACTCAGCGTTTGCGGAAGCGCGAGATCCTCCGAAAAGGGCACCTTGTTCGCCAGCCCGTAAACCGACGAACTCGACGCTAGCAGGAATTGGCCCACCCCGCCCGTTCGCGCGGCCTCGAGCAGGTTGTAGGTGCCGATGACGTTGGTTTCGATGTAGGCGCGCGGATTGAGCACGGATGGTCGCACGCCGGCCCGCGCGGCGATGTGAATGATCGATCCGTATTTTCCCCGGCCCACCACCTCCTTCATCCTGTCGGCATCGCGGATGTCAGCCTCGATCACCTCGGCGTCGCCGTTGAAGGACTCCACATTTGCCCGCTTGATGGCCGGATTGTAGAAATCGTTGAAGTCATCAAGAATGGCGACTGCGGATCCCGCCTGCAATAGCTTCTTGACGATGTGGGAACCGATGAAGCCGGCGCCACCGGTGACAAGGATCTTCATCGGTCAAGGCTAATGGGCGCCCGAAAAAGCCGACAAGGAATTTCCGCCGCCCGTGGACCATTCTCTCCGCCGCAGCCAAATGTCCACCGGCAAGAGGAGCAGGGCGGCCGCGAGGAACCACGGGGCAAGCTCGCTCCGGGTCGCTGCCGAGTGCTTCGCCGGGCGCAGGATATCTTCCGGTTTGGCGTCGAACTTTCCGCCCGTCATGGACGAGAGCTCCTTGAGAAGCGGCTTCCCATCGCGCAGGACTTGAAACTCCGCCGGATAGTCAGGTGTCCACGCTTGGGAGACAGGACGTCCGGCCTCGTCGCTTACGGCAACAACGGCGTCGCCGGTCTCCGGTTTCTTCAACGAAGCGCGATAGAAGCCGGGCCCGATCTGCTCGGCTGCCACCGAGACGGGTTGGGCGCCCGGGGTTACGAGTGCGATGGTCACGCTGAGTCCGTTGCGGAAAGTGCCTTGCGGTGTCACCGCGTCGGCCTCAACGATCAGGCGGTCTCCCTCCTCGCGGACATTCACGGCGAGGTCGTTTCGCTCTGGTGGCCGAACAAGCATCCGGGCTACCTGGCCCCAGAATTTGCCGTAGCCGGGCCAGGCGAGCCATTCCGAAGCCCATCGGGCCTTGGCGTCGCTGGTGAAGGCGGCGACGTGCCCAAGCCCGTAACGCCAGTGAGCCAGGAGGGGTTCGCCCCTTTCCGTCGACAAAAGCAGTTCGGCGCCAGGCTTCAGCGACGAGGTGTTGAAGCCAAGCAGCAAGGGCGCTTCCTCCCAGTCAATCCCTCTGATCGGTGCGGCCCCATTTGCGGCGTGCACGAGAAAGGCGTCTTCGCGCAAGCTCGATTCCGCGGCGCGCATGGTCTCGATCGCGAACAAGCGCGGCAAGGTAGCGGCATCGGCGGTCAAATAAAAGCGTCCGCCCCCTTGGGCAGCGAGTTCGCGCAGAAATGCGGTGTCCTTATCCTGTTCGGTGCCCAGCGCGACCACGGAAAGCGTAATCCGGCTCGCGAGCATGGCAGCTGCCAGATCGAAGGCCGAACTTCCCTTCCCGGCTCTTGCGCCGCCGGTCTCCGCGGATGACTTCTCTTCCGCATCAGCGGCGTCGGAGAAAAGGATGACATGTTTGATCTTGGCTTGAGCATCGCGGAGTCGGGGGAGCGCTTCGGCGAGGGAGGTGTAGATGTAAATGCCGCCACCGCCGGCCGTGATACCGGCTATACGCCGGGAGGCGCTCCGTGTGTCGCCGATCCGGCCCAGGGGCACGATTTCCTGAACCCGCGTGTCGACCGCGAACAGTCCAAAGAGATCTTTTGCCTGCAACACGTCGAGCGCGAGGGTTGCCCCTTCATTGGCCAGCGCGATCTTGGTTTGCCCTCCTGCTGGAGCGGACATCGATCCGGAGCGGTCGAGAATGACCAGCAGGGCGACCACGGGCGTTTCTTCGCGTTCTTCGCGCTCGATGCGCACCGGGAGCAAAGCGGCGACCGGTGTGCGAAAATACCCCCCTGCTCCGAAGCTCTCCTGGCCGCCCAGCATCGAGAACGCGCCACCGAAATCTTTCACCCACGTAGCCAGCACTTTCAGTTGGTTCTCCGAAAAGTCCGCCGCCGGCGCTTCGGAGAAAATCACCAGGTCAACCGTCTCAAACCCCTCAATATCGGCGGGCAAGCCGGAAGGCGGACGGGTCTCAACCTCAAAATCCGACGCTCGCAACGATTCGGCGAGTGGCTCGGATTGGCTTGGATCCCTGTCAATGATAAGCACCTTCGGATGGCCGGCGTGCGTCACGGCGATTCTCTTTCGGTTGTTGCCGACTTTTGAATCTTCGGCAGTGCTCACAGAAACTTCATAGAGTCCCATCCGGCCCTCGGCGCGGAGGTTTGGAAAAGTGATGTTCGACAGACCTTGAGGCAGTTCCTTCTGCAACTCAGAAACGAGCAGGTTGTTTTGGTAGAGACGAATCGAGGCCACCTCGTTCGGCGTTGAAGAGTACAGCTGTGTCGAAAGATCAAAGACCTCGCCTTCCCGAATCGCCCCAGGAGTCTTGATGGACACCACCGCAGTATCGGGGCCGGGCATCGAGCTCAAGGGCACGGTATCGATCTCGACATTTCCCAATCGCGCCGCCGTTTCGAGTGGGTTACGGCCGGTGGTGTGGACTCCATCGCTGAATAGGACGATTCGAGAAGGCCGGTCCGCCGGCATCAGAGTCGCGGCAAACTCCAGCGCCGCGGAGAGGTCGGTGGCTTCCTCGCCCGGCGCGGAAGCCGGCGGCGCTTCGCGGGATCCAAATCCCTTCACGACCAGAGGCTCGCTGGCGAAGCGCACTTCCGCGACGCGCTCGGGATTTATCCCGCTGACGGCTTCGGCAAAACGGTCGCTTGGCGCGCCGGCTCCCACGCTTGCTGAAACGTCTCGAAGGAGAACGACTGCCGGCTCGGTTGTCTTTGTGAGAAAGCGTGGGCCGGCCGAGGCGATGCAAAGCAGCGCCAGGATCAACAGGCGCAGGCCCGTGCACACTGCCGCCTGGCGCGCTGACCATTGCGCGAGCGAATGTCGTCCTCCGAAAACTGAAACGAGGACCGCGGCGGGGAGCAGAAAGAGAAACGCCGGCCGGTCAAAATCAAACATTGGCCGGCGATCACATCGCCACGACCGCCTCGAGTTCCTTGCCAGGCGGACTGGCCAGCCTCCTGACAATTTGATCAACGAGGAAGGAGTGTCCGCGCTCGAACGAAAACGCGTAGGCCCTGCCGTCTGCCGGGCTGACGCGAACCTTCTCGCTCAGGAACCGGGACAAGCGTTCGACCGACGCGTCTCGCAAAGGGACTTCGACAACAAGGGGCTTCCGCTTGCGCGGAGCAACAAAGAACACGGTGCCGTCCCCCAATCCAGTCAGCCAACCGAAATAGCCCTTTGGCAGTCCCGGCCCGCCGTCGCTGATGCAGCTCGCGGCAAAGGCAACCGGTGCGTCCGCCGGCCTTGTGCTCCGGACCGCCTCCAGACAGTTCGCGGGCAAGACACTCTTCAGCTCAATCGCTTCCCGTCCAGCGGAAGGGCCGTTCAGCTTCCGCCAAGCGAGCCAGCCCGTGGACCGAATCGTTCTCAAGACCCTCGGAAAGAGCGTCCAAATGATGCCCAGCGCGACGATCGCGGCAATGAGCGCGACCAGAGGATGCCAGACCAGCAGCCCCAATCCGCCCAAAACCAGCGCATCTTCGCCGAGACTCAGGCCAATATTCGAAAATGGTTCGGGCGAAACGTTGGCTAGCAATCGCGCTCCAGTCTTCGCGGCATGGGCCGTTAACGAGGCCCCTCCCGCCAGCAGCGCCGCGATCACCTTGACGGCGGGGTCAGCTTCCCCCAGCGCGAGAACGGCAAGCAGCGCGCCGCCAACCGGCCGGATAAGCGTGTGCACGGCATCGTTGGCGCTATCGATCCACGGAACTTTGTCCGCGCAGAATTCCAACAGGTAGAGAGCCCCGGAAATGGCGATAACCCATGGATTGGCCAGCACCGACAGGTCGTGAAGAGACGGAGGCAGAACAACCCATCCAAATTGAACGGCCATCCCCGTTACGAAGACGGTCAGGTAAAGGTTGATCCCCGCGAGGGTGGCCAGCCCCAATGCGACGCTCAAAGTTTCCAACACTTCCATGCTGCGAATATTGCTCATGCCGCCGCGAAGTCACGCGATTTTACGACAGCAAGGCCCCCCTTCCTGGACTCCGGAAGGCGGGTCTGAACCCTTAGTCCGAACAAGAACGGCTAGAACGAGAGCGTTACCTTGGCGCCGCCCCAAAAAGTGCTTGGTTCCGTTCCAACTAGGTCGCTCCATTGATAGCTGTAAGCGCCATATCCGTAGACGGTGATCGTGCTGTTGATCTTGATGGGTAACCCGATGCCGACCTCGATGTTGTTCGCTCCGGTGAAGAATCGGAAGCCGTCACTGTTATTTGCAACCTGCGGGTTAAAATCAAAGCTCGCTCCGAATCCGAACCACGGGGCAAGCGAAATAATATCCTTGTAGAGCGGAATGCCCGCATCCAACCGGGTGTAAAGGTAGCTCGAAGCGGTTTCAACCGCGCCAGTCCCCTTTCTAAAGTTGTCGAAGTCCGGCCCGACGTTGAAGAAGTAGATGATCGAGGGAGTGAGCGTGATACCCGCCGGCAGCTTGAAAGTATAGGCTAGGCTGGCATTGAGCTCATTCTGATAGAGGACGCTCGCCAGATAGTAATAAAAGGTGTAACCGAGCCCCACCGAGAGATCCCCGAAGGCGTGAACATAGTTGATCGTGCCGTCGAACTCTTTGTATTTCGTGTTCCCGAGCCCGAAGGCCATCCACGACCCAAAGGTGATCGTGTCGTTTGGCGTGGGCATGAACGATACGCTTACCTGTGTCCAGTAAAGGCTCGAGCCATACTTCTGTTTATTTCCGTCCTCGTCGAACCGCAGGACGTTGACACCGCGAAACATGTAGAGGCTGTCCCAGCCCGTGCTGAGAGAAGCAGCCCACCATTTGCGTGCCTCCTGCTCGACGACCGCTTTCTGTGGAGCCGTCGTCGCTTCGCCCGCAATTAGAGTTTTCGTAAGAAGAGCTCCCGCCACCCCGGCGGTAGCTAGAATTCTCGTGAACGATTTCATGTGATTTCCCCCTTTGTTTTTGGTTAGCAGCCGCTTTTTTCGAAGGCATCGGTGCTCCGGACGAAGCGGTGCAAGGCACCTTGGATCAGCATGTAGCGTGCCAGGCCTCGGGACGCGATTTTCACCTGGCAGAAGGCTTTGGACGGTCCTGCTTGAACTAATCGCGACAGCAGTTGTCGAATTATTTCGCGGCTGGATGACCGCGACTTTCTTCCGAAAAAAAAGCCGAACGCGGGGAGGCGGCTAAGCGGAGATGATGTTTATGTCTCCAGGCTGGATCTGGCAAAAGACTTCATCACCCTCCCGAAAATCCAAATCCTGCTGTCCGTCATTTGCCAGGAGGGCCCGCAGTTCCAGACCGCCCGGGACGTCCAGCGTCAAGTCGTCGACCGCCCCCTTGAACACCTCAGCGGAGACTCGGCCCTTGAACGCGTTGGCGCCCACGGGGGGATGGCGATGCAGGCGGATCTTTTCCGGACGAAGCGAGAGCAGCACGTTTCTGCCTTGAGTCGCCGTCGGCGATTTCACGTCGAGTTCCAGGCCTCCTTCGAGCCGGCAACGCAGCAATCCTTCGCGTTCGGCGAGCGCCGTCGCCTCCACAATATTTGTCTCGCCGATGAATGTCGCGACGAACCGGCTGGCTGGACGGTAATAGATTTCGTCGACCGCGCCGATCTGTTCCACCCGTCCGGCGCTCATTACCGCGACGCGATCGCTCATGCTGAGAGCTTCCTCCTGGTCGTGGGTGACGAAGATGAAAGTGATGCCAAGTCTTTTTTGAATTTGCTTGAGCTCGATCCGCATTTGCGCTCGCAATTTCGCATCAAGGGCGCTCAGGGGCTCGTCGAGAAGAAGAACTTTCGGCTCGCAGACAATCGCCCGGGCGAGGGCGACACGCTGGCGCTGTCCGCCGGACAGCTGCGCCGGCTTGCGGTGGACAAGATCCTCCAGAGACGTCATCTCGACGACCCGATTGACGCGCCTGCGGATATCCGTCCCGGAGATTTTTTTCATCCGCAATCCAAAGGAAATGTTTTCGTAGATCGAAAGGTGGGGAAAGAGGGCGTAGCTTTGAAACACCTGATTGACACTTCTCCGATAGGGAGGTTCGAAAGTGACGTTCTCGCCGCCGATGAAGATGTCACCTCGGGAAGGAGTATCGAAGCCGCCGATCAATCGCAAACACGTTGTTTTCCCGCAGCCCGAGGGACCGAGAAGGGTCATGAATTCGCCTTCCGCAATCTCCAAGCTGATGTCTCCAAGCGCCGGAAAGGCGCCAAAACTCTTGCTGATGTTGCGGAGTTCCACCATCGCGGGCATCCTTTAGCTTCGTCAACGCACTCCCTCGCAGCGAGCGAAATCGTCGAACTGTCCGGGCCCGCGATCGGCCTCTCAAAAGTTTCCTCGCGAGTCTTGGCGCCGCTTTCGGGCGCCTATCGAGTCATCGAAGTCGAAGGCTCGTCGATGCGGGCAGGGAGGCGCCGTGCCGCTCCACAACGAAAGTTGGCTGTCCGCATCCGCCAGGGGATCTCATTTTTAGGATTCCGTGGTTTTTCAAGGACCTCTTGGGTTAGTGTTCATCGCGTCCGCCAACTTTTGAAAGGGTGTGCTGACAGGCTCGCATTATAGTATCGGCGGTCGTGAGATACCTCTTGGCCTGCCCAGGGTGGCATGTCGAACGGCTCGTCCTCCCTCGACAGTTCTATTTCCGCCATGACTAGGCCTTCGTTTTCGCCATGGAATTCGTCCACCTCCCATCGCTTTCCGTGGTAATCGATGGTATAGCGCATCTTCTCGACGAGCGGAGAAACGCACATTGCGAACAATGCCTCCGCATCCGGGAGCGGAATGGGATACTCGAATTCGAGCCGCGTGGTGCCGTGTGAAATGCCCTTGATGGTCAGATAGGCGGAGGGGCCAGCCTTTCGCACGCGAACGATTCGCGCGGGATCCAGGGAAAGATAGCCCTGAAGATAGTGGCAACCTGAAGAACCGTCCTTCCAGCTCTCGTCGCGCAACAAAAACTTTCGTTCAATTTCCTTTGGCACGACGGACAAAAACTCGCTTGCGGCCGCATCTCTTGCCGGCAGGCCATCGTTCAGATTTCTGGCGGGTCGCCGGCTGTTTGGCGCGGAACATCAGCTTTATCATAGCACTAATTGTTAGCTGGTGAAGGACCCATTCTCGATTTTCTTGATTTCTTCGCACGAACTTCTCGGGCGCCGTAAACGGCCGCCCTTCCGCGCTGACGCTGCCAGGTGACGATTCGGATGGATAAGGATGTTTGACCCTTACGACAAGGTCGGAGACCGTCGCCTTGGAGTCGTGAAAAATTAGAAAACGCCGGCGGAAGAGGCCGGGCTCTTTTTGCTTGTGACCGGCGGACCAACTTGTCTAAGTTAGGGTTTATGAAGAAGATGATCCCCCGGCATTCCGTTTTGTGCTGGGTATCGGCCGTCCTCTTGCTCTGGGGATGCGCGAGCACTTCGACTCCGGGCACCGCTGAGGCAAGCGCCGCGCTCGCGCAACAGAAGGATATTGCCAGGCAGTGGGCGGAGAAGTTGAAACGCGATTCCGCAGTGGATGCCGCTGCCTTAAAGATTGGCGAGGGCAAATACAGGGAAGCGGCGTCGCAGAACAAGGGCTATCTCGAAGCCGTGGCCAATGGGATCATCAATAATGAGAACATCGCGGCGAATCCCGCCTACAAGGCGTTGGCTGAGAAATCCGAAGCTGCGACAAAAGATTTTGTGGACTTTGCGAAGAAGACGACCGGCGCGATGGTCGAGGGGGAACGATCCGTGGGCGCGGCGGTTATCGCCGGAGTTCTTGTGGAATCGGGCATAGCCATTTGGAAAGCGCATCGAGCGGAGACACTCGCGGAGAGACAGGCTGCGGCCAATCGGTTGGTCAGCCAAAACAGCTGGGACGATTGGGACAGCATGAAATAGGCAAACGGCGCCGCTGTCGGATAGCGGTGTCCGCTGGCCGAAATTTGCCGCTCTGAGCGAACTGCGGCGGATCCCGCAGCCTCCCACGAAAATGCGGTTGCGTGCCGCGCAAGCGGCCGATAGCAAAAATCCCCGCGCGAACCAACATGAAACCCGCAAATGCGTACTTCTCCCTAATAGAGAAAAAGCTTTCCGCGGATTACGCCGGAATGTTCCGCGAGTCCGGGGGATCTCTCAAATACCCCTTTCTGACGCCCGGCAGCGATCAATACGCCGATGTGTTGTGGGATTGGGATTCATGGCTCAGCAACATTGCGCTGAGACAAATCCTGAGCTTAAGGGGAAGCGCTGGCGAACGCGAGAGAACCAGGCCCTATGAGCAAGGTTGCGTGCTGAACTTTCTTCAGCTGGGTGGGATGGACGGCTGGATTCCAATTCTTTCCGGCCGGGACGACTTTCCGAAGCCGGGCCATATTTACGAGGAGAATATGCACAAGCCATGCCTGGCTCAGCATGCCGCATTTCTGGTCAAGGCCGACGGCGGCGACGCTGGCTGGCTTCGGGAGAAGTTCTACTTCCTCCAAACATTTCTAAACAACTACCGCAATCATCACCGGCATCCTTGCGGGTTGTTTTTCTGGCAGAATGACTCAGCCATTGGCGTGGATAACGATCCGTGCACTTATTACAGGCCGCCGCGTAGTTCGGGGTCGATTTTTCTAAACGCTCTGATGTTCAAGGAGCTCGAGGCGGCAGGCTACCTCTGTCATCGGCTCAACCTCGGGGAGATCGCGCAGCACTACGAAAAGGACGCCGCAGAATTGCGGGCGGCCATCCGGGAACATTGCTGGGATGAACGAGACGGCTTCTTTTACAGTGTCGACTTGAATCTTCTCCCCGTCGAGCGAAGGGCGGCCTTCGGCCTCCACCAGGGCATGCCTCGAGATTGGCCGTGCCTGATTCAGCGAATCGGCGTCTGGTCGGGATTTCTAGCGCTGTGGGCGGGCCTTGCTACGGACGAGCAAGCGGAGAGAATCGTTGCCGGGCACTACCGGGATAAAAGGACATTCAACGCGCCGTTCGGCGTTCGAACTCTTTCGCGTCTGGAAAAGATGTACAACCTCCGCGCCACCGGCAACCCGTCCTCGTGGCTTGGACCGGTCTGGGGCGTTTCCAACTACCTGGTGTGGCGAGGGTTGGTCAATTACGGTTTTCGCGACGAGGCCGAGGAACTGGGCGCAAAAACGGTCCAGCTTTTCGGCCGCGATCTCGAACGCTTCGGCGCGCTCCACGAATATTACCAGCCCGAGAACGGCGAGCCGATTTTGAACCGGGGCTTCCAGAATTGGAACTACCTCGTGCTCAACATCGTGGAATGGCTCAAGGGAGGGGAGCCTGTTGCGGAGTTCGGAATGCGCGACGCCTCGGCTGGTCGAGGGTCCAGCCCTCCTTCCGACAGTCCCGGCTAATCAATTGGGCTGAGACTAGGCGCGCTAGGCCGCGTTCTTTTTGCGCAACTCTCCAGAATTCTCGGGTTCGTCGGGGGCCACCGAGGCATCTTCGCTGCCGGCGAACCCGAACATTTCGTTGGAGGCTTCGACCTTGAGATTCTCGACGTCGCGCAATCTGCGCTGCATCGTGCGGGCCTTGGTGCCTACAGTCTCGATGTCGCTCGTGGCCTGTTGAAGTTTCTTTTGAACTTTCGCCAGAACTTCTCCAAAAGCGTCAAATTGGGCCTTGACGGCTCCCAGGACCTGCCAGACTTCGGCGGAACGCTTTTCGATCGCGAGGGTGCGAAAGCCGACTTGAAGGCTGTTCAGCAAGGCAACCAGCGTTGTCGGTCCCGCGATGATAATGCGGTGTTCACGCTGGATGAAGTCCGCGAGGCCAGGACGGCGCAGAGCCTCCGCGTAGAGGCCCTCGGTGGGAAGGAACATCACCCCAAAATCGGTGGTCTGGGGCGGGTTCAGGTATTTTTGCGAGATGTCCCGGGCGTTCGCTTTAATCCTCGTTTCAAGCTGGCCGGCGAAAATCCTAATCTGCTCCGCATCCTGCCTGTCGATCGCCGCCAGCAGCTTTTCATAGTCTTCCTTGGGAAATTTCGCGTCGATAGGCAGCCAAACCGGCGAGTCCTCGCCATCGCGCCCCGGCAGCTTTATCGCGAATTCCACGCTTTCCCCATTCTCTCGCGGCTGGACGTTCTTGGCGTATTGCTCGGGGCTCAAGAATTGCTCGAGAATGGCGGCGAGCTGAAACTCGCCCCAGCCCCCGCGATTCTTCACATTGCACATCAAAGTTTGCAAACTGCCGACCTCTCCGGCCAGTTTTCGCATCTCGCCCATGGCCATATGAACCTGGCGAAGATTTTCGCTCACGATTTTGAAAGACTCTCCCAGACGGCGTTCAAGGGTGGTCTGCAGCTTCTCCTCGACCGTGGAGCGCATCTGCTCGAGCTTCGCGTTGTTGTCCGACTGGATCGCCTCGAGCCGGCTTTCGAGCGTCGCGCGCAACGCCTCGAGTTTGTGCTCGCTGGTGTCGCTCAGTTGCGCGAGTTGGCGGTCTAGGGCCTCCCTGAGACGGTCCAGAGCCTCGGTGTGCGTCCGAAGAGATTCCCGTGTGCCCTCTGAGAGCTGACTGATCGCCGCGAAAAGCGACTGGGAAAGTTCCTGGCGGCCAAAAGAATTGTCCCGGCGGATCTCCGCCGGGAGAGATTCCATCTGGCCCCGTAACTGCAGAAACCACTCTCCAAGCAAACGGCGCAGAGAACTGCTGGAAATGAGCAAGGCGATCTGCAACGCCGCGATGGCAGCGCCTATAATAGCAACGGTTTCAATAAAAGCGCTTTCGATCATGGCTTTGGCCGTCCAGGACGGTCTTGCCCAAGAATCTAAACCATGGGATAGGACATTTGCAGGGGGAGAGCCAGAAATATTCCCAGGAGCCGGGTCTCGGCGCGATGGCGAGGGTTTGGCGTCCCGAGCCGTTCAAGTTCAAATCGCCGTTTCCCTGACAAACAACCGTTGACAAGCAGGGCATTCGCAACGATTTTCGCCGCCACGATATGCCAACTAGCCGCTCCCAAGGTACGGAAAAGGCCCGGTCCGCCTTCCGGAGGGGAGAGGAGAGTTCAAGTCTGCGGCGCACGAAATTAAGACGGGGCGAGGCTCGACCGCACATTGTTTGTGAGAATGCAAAAGACTTGCTGCGCGAAAGCGTTTGGTGGACAAAGAATCGAGCGGTCTGCAATGCCGGCACCTTTCGAAATCCGGAAGGCCTATTGACCCGCTCTGACGAGATTTGACACCTCCCCCGGCGTTGAATCGGCCCGGCAGACAAAGAATTGCCCTATGAAGTTTCCCTGGAAAAAAATTCGCTGGACCAACAGCGTCTTTCTGATCGGAACATTCACGACGACTGTGCTCGGCGTCCCGGCCTACATTTGGCACCACGGGTTGGAGCCTTTTCAGGTCGCCCTTTTCGTGACGCTCGTGATCGCGACGGGATTGAGCATTACCCTCGGTTACCATCGGCTTTTTTCACACCTTACCTTCCGAGCCAAATGGCCGGTGAAGTTTTTTACCCTGGTATGTGGGGCTGCGGCCTTCGAGGGGTCGGCGCTCCTCTGGTCGGCCGACCATCGGCGGCATCACAAATTTACCGACCACGAGGATGATCCTCATGACATTTCGAAGGGGTTTTTCCATGCGCATGTCGGCTGGCTCCTCTTCCGGATGGGGCCCGAGACGCCGTTGACCTGGGTACGGGATCTCCAAAAGGATCGCCTGGCCGTCTGGCAGCACAAGTATTACCTTCCGTTGGCATTTACCGTAGGCTTCGGTCTCCCCTTTCTCGCCGGGCTGTTGTGGGGAGGTTGGACGTCCGCCTTGGGCGCGATCCTGATTTCCGGAGCGGCTCGGATCGTTTTTGTGCATCACATGACGTTCTGTATCAACTCGCTTTGTCATTGGATCGGCAAACAGCCGTATTCGAGCAAGTGCACGGCGCGGGACAGCCTGATCATGGCCTTTTTCACCTTCGGCGAGGGCTATCATAACTTTCACCATGAGTTTCAGTACGACTATCGGAACGGCGTGAAACCCTGGCAATTCGATCCCACAAAATGGACGATCTGGCTGCTGCAAAGAATCGGGCTGGTGGACAAGGTGCGAAAGGTTCCCGAGGAGGTCATCCTGAAAGCCCAGATCGAGGAGCGAAAAAGGCGCTTATCGGAAACGTTGTCCGCTCGCCAGGCACCGATTTCCGAGTCGCTCTACGCGGCCCTGCACAACGCGCAGGAGAAAATGCACGCAGCGCTTGCTCACTGGGAGGAACTTCTCGCGGAGTATCGCGTCGCGGCGGAACGGCGCGGCCAGATCTCGCGAAAACATCGCCGGGAGCTGAAGCGCCGGGTAAAGGAGGCGACCGGACGCCTTCGCGCGGCGTTCAGGGAATGGACGGGCGCGCACGAGCTCATTTATTCCGCGATTCAGACGGCCTGAAAAGCGTCCGCGAGGCTGCGTGCCGGAGTCCTCTCTTCCTCGAAATGTACGATTCCCGTCTTGACCAACTTGCGCAGGTGCTGGTTCGGCATTCGACCAAGCTCCAGAAGGGGGAAAACGCCCTCATCGAGCTCTTCGACGCGCCCGACGAGATCGGCATAGCGCTCGTCCGCGCTTGCCGGGAAGTAGGTGGAGTGCCCTTCCTTCAGATTCATCACGCCCGGATCTCGCGCGAGCTGACACTCGGAGCCGAGGAAGGCCAACTGGGCCTGATTAGCGCCGTGGAGCTTGCCCGCATGAAGAAGATGCAGGCCTACATCGCGGTTCGCGGAAGCCATAACATCACCGAGCTCTCTGACGTTCCGGAGGAAAAAATGCGGCTGGTGGCCGGCGAAATGCGCCCGGTTATGGACAGGAGGATCAATAAGACGAAATGGGTTGTGCTTCGTTGGCCCACGCCGGCGATGGCCCAGCAGGCCCAGATGAGCACCGAGGCTTTCGAGGACTACTTTTTTCGTGTTTGCACCCTGGATTACAGCCGCATGATTCCCGGGATGACGGCGCTTAAGGAACTGATGGACAAGACAGATCGCGTGCAGCTCAAGGGTCCTGGCACGGACCTGTTTTTTTCGATCAAGGGGATCGGATCGGTCACGTGCGGCGGCGATCGGAACATCCCCGATGGGGAAGTTTTTTCCTGCCCGGTTCGCGATTCGGTGGAGGGCCACCTCACCTTTAACGCGCCCACAATTTATCAAGGCACAGCGTTCGACAATATTCGCCTGGACTTCGAGAAAGGACGCATCGTCGCGGCGACGGCGAATGATACCAGGAAGCTCAACGAGATCCTCGATAGCGATGAAGGGGCCCGCTATATCGGGGAATTCTCGATAGCCTTCAACCCCCACATCCTGTATCCGATCCGGGACATCCTCTTCGACGAGAAAATCGCCGGTTCGTTCCATTTTACGCCCGGACAAGCTTACGAGACGGCGGGTAACGGCAACAAGAGCCGGATCCATTGGGACATGGTAAGTATTCAGCGGCCGGATTACGGAGGTGGCGAAATTTGGTTCGACGGCAAGGTCATCCGGAAGGATGGGAAATTTGTGCCGCCTGAACTGAAAAAGCTGAATCCCGATCAACTTCTTCGAAGTCGTTCCCGCGCCGGCCGCTAAGCCAGCGATTGCCGAGGCCGCGAGTCGCCGGCCTTATCCTGCGGATCTTCCTCGCTCCGCCTCAAAAAGGGAACGCCAGTGTTCGAGGCGTTCCTTGACGCGCTTTTCCAATCCGTTTTCGGTCGGTTCGTAGTAGATCCGGCCCTCCGGGAGGTAGGCTTGGGGAACATAACCGCCGGGGTAGTCGTGGCTGTACTTATACCCCTCGCCGTGACCCAGCCGTTTCGCCCCTCGGTAGTGCGTGTCCCGCAAATGCGGCGGGACGGCCAGAGTGCGTCCCTCGCGCACTTCGGAGGTCGCTTTCGCAATCGCCATCGTGCACCGGTTGCTCTTCGGCGCGGTGGCGATGTAGACCGTCGCGTGAGCGAGAATGAGCTGGGCCTCGGGAAGGCCAACAAACTCCACGGCCTGCTGGGCCGAAGTAGCAACCATGAGCGCGTTGGAGTCTGCCATGCCAACGTCTTCGCTGGCGCAAATGATAAGCCGCCTCGCAATAAAACGGATGTCCTCCCCCGCGTGGAGCATTTTCGCGAGCCAATAAAGCGCGGCATCTGGGTCGGATCCACGCAGGCTCTTGATGAACGCGCTGATCGTGTCGTAGTGCGCATCCCCGTCTGCGTCATAGACGACCGCTTTCTTTTGAATGCTTTCTTCGATCGTCGGAAGCGTCAAGTGGACCAGGCCGTTCGCATCCGGGGGAGTGGTGCGAGCAGCAATCTCGAGCGCGTTGAGACATTTTCGAGCGTCCCCGTCGCTCACGGTTGCCAAATGCCTGGCGGCCGAGTCCTCCAAGAGGAGTGACTGGTTCCCCAAACCTCGTTCCTTGTCGGCCATTGCGCGTTTGATCAACTCGAGAAGGTCTTCAACGGTAAGCGGCTCGAGTTGGAAGATTTGTGACCGCGAAACCAGGGGACTGTTGACGTAAAAAAAAGGATTATGGGTCGTCGCCCCAATCAGGCGCAGGAGGCCACTCTCGACATCGGGCAGCAGGACGTCCTGCTGGGCCTTGTTGAAGCGATGAATCTCATCGATGAAAAGAATGGTCTTCTGCTGCCCGTTTTGCAGACGGACAGCCGCTTGCGCGATGACACGGCGTATATCAGCGACGTTGCCCTCCACCCCGCTCAACCGTTCAAATCTTGAATGCGTCGACGTGGCTATGACTTGGGCGAGGCTGGTCTTTCCGACCCCCGGCGGGCCATACAGGATGATCGAGGAAATCCGATCCGCCTCGATCGCCCGCCGGAGCAGTTTGCCTTCACCAAGGATGCTCCTTTGACCTACAAAATCTTCCAGGCCCCGGGGCCGCATTCGCGTCGCCAGCGGCGCATCGGCGGCCTCGGCCACATGCTCGTCTTGAAACAAATCCTGCATTCCCCACCTATCGCATGGTCATGGTCGCCGCGCCGTCTTCACGTTGCTGCCAAAAGACGGCGCAAAATTTTTCCCGGGTTCGCATTTGGGTATTGCCTCCCGCGCCGGGTAGCCGCGAAATTGTTATCGCCCGAACGGTCATGAAAACTCTGCTTGTTCCAGTCGATCTCAGTGACGCCTCGACGCCGGTCGTCGACAAGGCTGCCGAGCTTGCCCAACAATTGGCTGCGAGGGTCATACTCTTGCACATTGTCGAGCCCGTGGCCACCTACGTTCCGGTAGGGGCGACGATGGACGTTATCGCGGCCGCTCCCCCGATTCTGGAGACCGCGGAAAGCCTGTCGACGCCGGACAACCGGCTGAAGGCCTTTGCGGAACGGTTCGTTGCGGTGGGAGTGCAATCGGAGATCGTGACGCTCGTCGGGCTCGCCGTTGACGATATCGTCGAACAGGCGTGAAACACCATGCGGACTATATCATTCTCGGTTCGCACGGGCATGGCGCACTTTACCACCTTTTCAGTGGGAGCGTGGTCACCGGCATCTTGAAGCGCACGCCGTGTCCGGTGATCATCGTGCCGTCGAGCTCGGGGGGTGCCCGCTAGATTCGCACCGCGCGGGTCTTGTCGAGCTTAAGGATTCCCGGCCCAGCCGGCAAAATGACCTTGGGATCGACGACTTTCTCGCCTCCGAACTGGACACTGCCTCCCTCAATCAAGCGGCGAGCATCGCTTCGCGATTTGGTGATGCCGAAGCAGGTTTCGTAGGCCTGCACGACGACGCTCAGCAAGTCGCGCCCTGCCACGGCGGGCGTGAAGTGCGGAAGTTCGGAATGCTCGAGGTCTTTTCGGCTGAAGCGGCGCTCGAATTCCTCGAGGGCTTCTTTCGCTTTCTCTGCCGAGTGAAAGCGGGCCGTAATACGCCGGGCAAGCGACTTTTTCGCTTCCATTGGATGAATCCCCTGCGGCATGGTCTCGTGCAGCAGCACTTCGCAGAATCTCGGCATCAAGTCGTCACCGATGCTCATCAGCTTGCCGAACATTTCCGTCGGGCTGTCGTTCAGCGCCACGTAATTACCGAGGCTTTTGCTCATTTTTTGCTTTCCGTCAAGGCCCTCCAAGATGGGCATGACCATGGCGATTTGCTGCGCCATTCCCTCCTCGCGCTGCAGGTCACGGCCCACCATGATGTTAAAGAGCTGATCTGTTCCACCAAGCTCGACGTCAGCACGCGTCATGACGGAATCCCACCCCTGCATGATCGGATACTGGATCTCATGGGCCCGAATCGGCCGGCTGCGGTCTAACCGGTCGCGAAAGTCCTCTCGCACGAGCATTTGCTGAAGAGTCACGCGGCTGTTCAGCCTGATGACTTGCTCAAAGCGCATCGGCTTGAACCATTCGCCGTTGAAAACCACCGTGGCGCGTTCGCGGCTCAAAATCTTGAAGGCCTGTTCCTGGTAACTGCGGGCATTCTCGAGGACTTGCTCGTGGCTCAACTGGGGTCGCGTCACCGAGCGGCCGCTCGGATCGCCGATCATTGCGGTAAAATCGCCAATAATCAAAATGGCTTCGTGGCCCAGATCCTGAAAATCTCGCAGCTTGCTGAGCACCACACTGTGACCGAGATGGATGTCCGGGGCCGTCGGGTCGACTCCCAGCTTTACCCGAAGCGGCTTGGCCGCGGCGAGCTTGGCGCGCAGTTCTTCCTCTTTGAAAATCTTTTCGCAGCCACGGCAAAGGTAAGCCACTTCGTCATCGGGTGAATGCATCTCTCAGCGGTTTTTGTTCAAGATCTCCCGGACTTGCTCGATGGTCATGTTCTTGTCGATCTTGTCGCTGAACTGATTCACGGATCCCTGTGCTTTGCCCCGGGCCGGGTAGGCGGAGGTCTTCACGGGCTCTTCGCGTTTCGCAGCCTTCTTCCCGCCTTGAAAGAAACCCTGGGTGGGCGCCGGCTCCACGGGGATCTTGGTGCCCGCGTTCGCCACCAAAGACTTCGACCAAACGCTCGCCTTGCCGGAATCATAGACCAATTTTCCGAGCCATGGGTTCTTGACTCCAAGGAAGGAGCGCACGTTGCGATACCCTTCGACCGTGACTTTCGGTTCGTAAACGAACTTGCGCGACGAGTTGGCCGGCTTCTTGTCGAGCAGGAAGCCGCCTCCGCCTTCAAATTTCTTGCCGTTCATGGCGTTGAGCAACGACATGTCGGGTTTCGCGGTGACGCGATCCAGCAGTTTCTTGTCTGCCTGCTGGGCAAAACAGCAGACGGCCGTGAGAATCCAAATGAGAAGCGTGCCGGCGCGCATCGGCGCAGACTATTCCAATTGATTGCCCTTCGGCAAGGAGGGGGAGGCTTGCAAGGAAGCCAGCAATTGCCGCGCGGCATTGCGGTCCGCTGGTTCCGCGAAGGACTCGATCACCTCGCGCAGCACCCTTCGGGCAGCCCCGGGGTCGTCGTGCACCAGTCGGGCGACATATTCTTGCGCAATCTGGAACGAGCCCGGATGCATTTCATGGGCGCGGGCGAGGTTCTTAAGGGACTCTCCGGGAGAATCAGAAGCCCGGGAGCGTCGGACCAGAAATTCCGCGGCGGCGCACCGGGCTTCCCAAAGGGAGTTTTCCGCGGTTTGCCAAAGCGCGGTCGCGCGGTTCCAGTCGGTTTCCTCCACGCTTTGCAGCAAAGCCCTCCCTTGCGCGTCGCTGGGAAGCGATGGAATGCTCTCGATCCACAGCCATGCGCGGTCCATTTTTTTCTCCGCGACCAACTTTGCGGCGAGCTGAATCTGGAGGTCGCGAAATTGACGGAATGGAAGGTTGAACTCGTTGGCGTGCGGATCCAACCGGTTGAGTTGTCCGCTCTGCCAATAGTAGTCGACGACGGAGCGAGCCGATACGACGGGCGGCGTCTTCATGGCACGCCAGATGCAGTCGCGAGTCTCGACAAAATCTTCCGCGATCAAAAAGCAATCCGCCGTGCGCATCCAGGCGGCGCCCGACCGCATGTCCGATGGAGCCGCCAGCAGCTGCGCTTTTGCTTCGGCCGGACGATCGGTCTTCAGATAGAACTCGGAGAGATCGGTATGCTTCTGCGGATCGAACAACGCGACTCGTTTGATGGGGGCAACGAGCAGGTCGGCCATCTCGCGATTTCCCGTCTTCCAGAAAACTTCGGCCAGCAGAAGCGCGCGAGCGGCGTCTCCTGGCGCGCGCGTCCGAAGCTCCGAAAGAACGCGAACCGCCAGCGTGTATTGGCGCTCCAGCGCAAGACGGCGCCCAATTTGATCCCAGGCCTGCTCAATAAAGTGCGCATCCACAAGGTAGTCGTTCAGCACAGTTGCAAGATCCTCATAGCGCTTCAAATCGAGGAGAAGCCGGATAGCCGTTTCGCCTGCAAAGTAGTTGCCGCGGCCGGCGTTCCATTCGATCAGAAGTTCCTTCACGAGATCTCCCCGCGACCCGAATTTTTCCGCAAGTTCCCTTCGCAAGACATAGAGTTCTGGCGCGAGAGAGGGAGTTCGCGCGGCGATTCGCTTGAGGCGGCCGAGCTGCTCTTCGCGAAGGGAGGCTGGAATGTCGGCCAGGAGGAGAAAACTTCGGCCGGCGCGAAAGCGCTCCTCCGCAGTCGGCGCGCTAAACTCCATGTCGCTGATGACCTTGTTCCAATCTGTAGCGGGATTTCTGGTCGAGGCAAGGGAGTCGCTCGAGCCGAGAAGCGTCTCCGCGGCGGCGGCCCAGTGCTGATCGCCAAGCTGAACGGCCAGTTCGCGAAGCTTCGCCGCTGCGACCTGCCGGTTGGCCGAAGTGCCGCGGGCTTCGCGTTCCAGAAGGGCATAGGCATCCCGCTCACGCCCAAAGGCGGCATAAAGCTCGGCCATCGGAATTACGAACTCGAGCGAGGCGGCAAGCAACGAATTCTTCTCGAGCTCGGAGAGAGCTTCGCGATGACGTCCGGCCCGGCGCAGCGCCTGCACGTGCTGGAACAAAAGCGTCTTCGTCAGGGCGCCCCCCCGGCCCAAACGATCAAGTAGCGCGAGAGAGCGATCATATTCCCCCTGTTCGTCCAGAATCCCGGCAAGCCTCAGGCCCGCCATCTGAATCATTGCCCGCCCAACCTCGGGGGATTCCTCGGCAAGGAGCCTTTCAAGAAACGATATGCCATGCTGGCGCATCAAGGGTATGCGAGCAAGGTTAAGGATTCCCGCGCAAATCCCGTCATTCCTGGGATCTCGCTCGCACAGGCTTTGGTAAAGCAGCGCCGCGGTTTCCGCCCTCCCGGCTTGCTGGATCCGGACGGAGGCGTCCAGAAGCTTTCGCTCGGAGACCCCGCGGGACAGCCATTCGTTGAGTAGGTAGGGAACCCGGGTGCGATCGGCAGAAACGAGCTGATTGATGATCAGGAGCTCCGTGGTGGAATCTTGAAAATTCTCGCCTCTCATCGAGAGGAGTGCGGAATCTTTCGCCAGGTCCGCTCGATAGAGGTCCCTGGCAAGCCGGTGCAAATTCCACTCTTCGAGCTGATTTCCACCTTGTTGGATAAGCTCGGCCCAGCTTTCGTCGTTGGAGTTTCCCAAATCGCGTACCGCCTCGGCAATCTTTCCAGCCGCCAGGGAATCGTTGCCGTTGAGGCTGGCGATCAAAGCGGCGGCGGCGCTCTGGCAGCGGCCATGCTTGAGTTTTCCCAGGCGAAGCGAGACCTGCTCTTCAAAGGTCGCCCGCTGGTCTTCGGGCGTGAGCAGCCATCGGGCGCGGAGAGCGGCAAACAACGGTTCGCTAAACGATATTGCGGACGGCGCACAATCGATCGCCCGGTCCAGGCGGGTGATCGCCTCATCGGGGTCGCCTTGGGCAACCCACCATCGCGCCAATTCCGCCCACGCGGAGCATGCCTGGGAGGCCGGCAAGTCGTTGGGCACCGTTTCGCCGAGCGCGCAGGCGGCGGCGAGGAGGTTTCTTTGAGCAAGGAATTCGGAAGCTCGCCAGCGCGCCAGCGCCGGCGCAGCCGAGAATGCGCGTCCAAGGAAGGCCGAGGACGGCCGCCAGTTGGTATCCAGCATGCGGGAAAGCGCGGTCAGGACATTGTCCCATCGGGCTTGCCTCTTTTCGGAATCATTGGCCCACCGGCCCAGGGTCTCGTCCCGCTGTTCTTCGAAGGCCAGTGCCGCGAAGCTTTGCTCCAGCGCCGGGTCGCCGCCGTCAATCGACGCCAGGCGTTCCATTTCGCCAAAGGACGCGTCGAGGTCGCCTGAATGGTATTTCGCCCAAAGCTTCTCGATCGGTTCGGAGAATCCCGCGGACCAGGTTTGTTTTTTCGGACTGTGAACGAGGAGTCGCCCCGTTTCGCGAATCGCGAGCAGCCTGCAGCCCTCGTTGTCTGTTTCCGAAGGAGTCTTCAAGTGAGCCAGCGGCGGACCGCCAGGTCGCGAGGGCTGAGGGGTAGCGAAAAGGAGCCTCTCCGGCAAGGGAATACAATCCCGATATTGGTCGATTTCGGGTCGTGTCTGAGCTAGCAATGCCTCGAGATCTTCCATCGCCTGTTGGCGATCGCCGTGGTCAAGGGAGAACTGGCCCAAGCGGAGGCGCACCTGCGGCGGGCATTCACGAAAACGGGCGGCGGCACGATACGCGGCTTCGGCGCGTTCGTCCGCGCCCGTGCGCTCAAAGAAGTCTCCCGCCGCGGAGAGGACCTGCGGCGTGCGGGCATGCCTGGCTACGAGCGCCTGCCAGATGGCGGCGGCCTCTTCCCTTTTCCCGGCGCGCTCAAGAAAACGGGCGTGGCGCATCGCCGGGGCGGGATCCTGTGATCCGGCCAGGGAGGCAAGCCGGCGGGCGAGTCGTGCCGCCTCCTGCCAGTTGGCGGCTTCCTCAGCCGACTTGATCAGCGGTTCGATGCTTTCGACCGAATCTTCATTGTTCTTCTGAGAAGCCTGCAGCGCCTGGCGTCCCTCCTCCAAGCGGCCTTCGGCGGTCAGGAGGGAGGCCAGGGCTTCCCGCCACAGCGCTCCGTCACGGGAAGTCCGCGCCTGGCGTTCCATCCTCGTCCGCCAGTCGTCCGCGCTTCCATGCTCGACCGCATAGGCGGCGGCTTCGCCGAAAATCTCCCGGCGCGCCGCTGCATCCGCTTCGGCCGCGCATGCTCCCTCCAGAAAATCCATCGCTCGAGGATAGAGCTGAAGCCGGGTGGCCGCGTTGAGGATCGGGGCGCGCAACGCCCGCCGCGAGCCTGGCGGCGCAAGAACGTAAGCCCGTTGCCAGGTTTCGAACGCCTCGAACCAGCTTCCGCTCATTTGTTGAGCCAGGGCCAGGTCGGACACCATTTGCCAATCGTGGGACCCCTGCGCGAGGGACTGAAAGATATGCAGCGCTTCCTCGGCGTTGCCTCGATCCAGTTCGAGGTGTCCGATTCGCCGCCGGATTTCCAGGCGCCGTTCGGGAGCCAGCGTGGCGAGCCTCCCAAGTGCTTCGATCGAGCCGGGGAAGTCCCCGGCCGCGGCCAGTTGACTGGCCAGCGCCTCCTGCAGTGCGGCGGACTGAGGGAGCGCTTCCAATCCTCTTCGCAGAACGGCTGCGGGACCGAGCTTCGAATCTGTCCAGCGTTGCCAGCGCGCGAGTCTGAGCCATGCCGATTCGTCGCCGGTCTCCTGCGCCCGGCGATCCATCGCGGCGATCGTTTCCGCGACCAGCCGCCCCGCCGGTCTGTCTGCCTCGTCGGGAGGACGCTCTTCGGATTGCAGGGCGAGAAAGAGCCGGCGATCGAGATCTTCCCGTGGCAGCGAGGCGCCGGCCGATTCGCATGCTTTTTGCAACACCGCGATCGCGGCCTCCGTTGCGCCCGCCGCCTGCAAAAGATCCGCCAACCGAAGCGCGTAGTCGGGCCGGGAGGGATCCTTCTCGAATGCGACGCGCACCCACCGCCGTTCCTCATCCTTCGGGCCGCTTCCTTTCAGCACTTCCGAAAAGCGAAATGCGACCGCCGCGGCGGATTGCGAATCGGATCCGGTACCTTCGAATCGCGAAAGACACTCGACGGCTTTGTCGTCCTGGCCTTGCTCCAGATAAAATCGGGCCAGATCACACGTCGACTGCTCCTCGCCCGGATGAGCGGAAAAGATGGCTGAGAGCCTCCTCTCGAGAGGCCCGGAAAGGTGCATGTGCCGGTAGAAATCGATGGCGCGCTGTTCCGCGGCGGAATCGCCCTTGCGCGCTGCAAGGTAATCTTCCACCCGTTTTTCCGCATCCGTTTCCTCGCCTAAAAGGGCCGAGACCTCCGCGCGGAGAAAGACGAGATCCCCGTCGTCGGGGCGCATCGCCAGCGCTTTGTCATAGAGATCCGCCGCGGCTTGCGGGCGACCCGCGGAGAGTTCGAGCGTGGCCAGTTTAGTTTTGAGACGGATGTCCTTCGGAAGGAGATCGGCGGCCTTGGCCAGCCAATCGCGTTGCCAGCGACCATCGCCCTGGAATTCATAAAATTCTGCCAGGCGAAGGGCGAGAAGCGGATCGAGGGGGCGGGCGTCCGCCTCCTTCAACCAGCGCTCCTCGAGCCGCGAGAGCGATTGATTCTGCCGATGCAGATTGAGGAGGCGATGGCGGACGGATTCCAACTGCCAATGGCCCGGTCCCAGCATTTCCAGGAGGGCCTCCTGCGAGGAGATCGCGTTCTCCAAGTCGCCAGCTTCCTCGAGGCGAAGCGACATTTCGCCCAACGCGTCGAATCGCTCCCGAGCCGAACCGCGCTCGGCAATGACTCGCAGGTGGCCGACAGCGGCCTGCAGGTCGCCCGCTTGCGCACTGGCTGTGGCCAACCGTTTGCGCAGGGCGAGGTCCGCTGGAGCCAGAGCCGCCGCCCGCTCCCAGGCGCCCCGGGCCCCTTCAAGCTCACCGGCCTTTTGAAGCAACTCGCCCAGCCTGACCAAGAGGTCTGGAATCTCCTTTTTGGACGCGGCCTGTTGGATGACCTCCGCGGCGGCTCGAACCTCTCCTTCGCTCTCCAGCATTTCAGCGAGCATTTGAGCCGCGACAACATTGTTGGCGCGTTCTGCGGATTCACGAAGAATGAGCTTGGCGTCTTCCTCGCGCCCGATCCGCTGGAGGACCCGCGCGTAGAGCACGGGATTTTCCGAGGCGCGTTGCCGGCAAATCTCCAACAGGGCCTCAGTTTCGCTGGAGTCCGCATAGATCTTCCACAAACGCTGGAAAGCGATCTCTTGGGAGGGGTTCGTTCCCAGGATGGCCAGGTATCGATCCGCAAGACGCTGCGATTGCTGGTCAAGCGCATGCGCGGCGCCTGCCCATGCCGCGAAAAAAGTCGCTGCAGCGAAACGCCATCTCATCGGCCAGAAATTACCGGAAATGACAGTCTCGGCAACTTTCGGGAACGCCGCGCTCTCGAAAAGTCTTCCTTGCCTCCGGGAAGCAGACAGTTTTTGCGCTCGTCCGGAAGGAAAGAAACCCTACTCCGCTGGGACCGTGGGAATGCGCATCAGGCGATAACTTTGCGGGACGACAAACTCAGTGTCGGCGATCGGATTTTCACTGATCGCCGTCACCGTGACCGTGGTCTTGCCTGTTCCGGTCGTATCGACAACGGTTCGAATGGGAAATCCCGGAAGCTCCTGGTTTTTCGCAATGCTTCCCAAGGGATCCGCGCTCGCGAGCTTTGCAAGCTGGGACATCAGTTTTTCGGCGCCCGGGAGGTCCTTGGTGAGCCAAAGATACACGGACATCCCGTCGGACGTCGTTTCAAACTCCTCGCAAGCATAGCCGCTGATCGTCTCTTTCCGGCCGGTCGGCTTGGGTGGCGTCGCGTTTTCGGCTTTGGTTGCCGCCTCGATCTTGGCATTCCGCAGGCCCTTGATCGATGCGCCCGGAATTGGCATCGCGAGCTTCTGCTCGTGGATGAGCGAGGTCATATCGCCGGACTTTAAGTCGACGATGGAAGATACTTGCGGATTCAAATCCAGACGCATCTTTTCCCCTTTTATCTTGATGGTCATCGTCATCTTGGCTTCCGCGGGCATCCCGTCCTTGTGCACCTGCTCGGTGATGGTGAGGTCCGCCCGGGCCGCGCTGCCCAAAGCCGCCGCCAACAGCGCGATAGCGAATCGTCTACGCCGGGTCATCGGGAAAGGTCGCCCTGGGAAAGGATCTTGAATCCGTTGGCTCGCAAAACGGCGCTCGAGCACTCGCTGTCGTCGAGATGCATAACCAATACCGCCCGGCCTCGCGGACGGATCAGCAGCGGGTAGCTGAATATAATGTTGACTTCGGCCATCAGGAGCGTGGAGAGAACTTTTGCCAGATCCGCGGCTCCTTCTTTCAATTCCACCACCAGCACCTCGCATTCGCCGAAAGCGATATCATGCTCGTGAAAAAGACTGCTGACCCGCTCGGGGTCGCTGACAATCATGCGCGTGATGGAGGATTCGGACGAGTCCTGGATGCTGAGGGCCAAGGTTGCCACGTTGTGCTCGTTCATCAGTTTGACGACTTCGAGCAACGCGCCCACCTTGTTCTGAAGGAAGACCGAAAACTGCCTCACCTGGGGGCTGTCGAGTTTCTCGGCGGTGGAAGTCGGCATGATTTTGCGTGCCTGCTCAAATTGCCACTATTTATAGGAGTACAAAAGGCAGAACTGCGATTTGTTGCCCTCAAGGAGGGCCAGCTTGATGAAATAGCGGCCGCTCACCTCGGGAACGAACCCGGCCGCAGCAACCTGCCCATCTTCGTAGGTTTGGTAGTCCACGGGCTTGCCCTTCTCATTGAGCACGCTGACGGTGATCTTCCGGCCTGGCGAGGTCACGGCGGCAGAGAACCAGTATTCGTTGCCGGCAAAAAGGTTCACCTCAAGGAATTGCGCTCGGTCCGGCTCGATTTCCCCGGGCCAATAGCCGTCGCGGATTTTGTAACCGTCATTGCTGAAGGCCCCCGCAAGCTCGAGCGCCTTGCTCCGGGCGCTCAGATCGCTTTCCGTCGGTGGCTGAGGGGGCGAGGGGTCTTGGGCAAAAGCCGCGGACGAAACGGCAGCCGTCACGAGAATTCGAATGATGCGGGACATTATTTCTTTGGGTCGCGTCTTCCTTTTGCCTCGGAGCCGCTACGAGCCGGTAGCGATCGCCGTATCGATGGAGTTCATCGTCTCGTGCAAATCCCGCACGTTTTCCGCGGAGGGAGTTTCCGTTTGGACGAGATCGCGCGATTTTTCGAGACCCGCGCGGAGCTTGACAATAAGGGGATCATCCTTCGTGGCCTGGGGCAAAGTATCAATTTGATCCAGAAGATATTCAATAATAGCAGGTTGGCGCAAGAGACGTGCGGATTCGGGCGTGTAGGAGCGTTCGATGAGACTGCTGGCCAGCTCCGTGCCCCTGACCCAAGCGCCCAGTGTGACCAAGGTGACCAAACTGTTATCCTTCTGCTCGAACATGTCGAGCTTCACCTCATTTTGGGTAGCCTCAAGTTCCTCGCGCAAGGCATTCCAATCGTTGTTCTCGGCGAAATCATTGATGCTGTTTCCACGGCCGAGCACACTCTGGCTGACGTTGAGTTTCTTAGCGAGGTTGATGATTTCCTTGCCGATGTTTTTTACGCCCTGGCTGTCCTGCGCCTCCACGGCGATATAGCCGTCGGCGACCAGCGTGCCGAGGATGAGGGCGATCTGGTAGCGATTGGAGGTATTTTCCGGGGTGCCGCCGTGCACCAATTGCTTCCAATTCGGGCGGCCCTGTTTATTGATCGCCGCGAAAAACTCGCCGGGCATTGGTATGGTTATCGATTCGATGCGCACGACCTGTTTGAGCTGGTCGGGCGTCATGGCGGGTTCCGCCGCTTGCGAGCCGGGCGCGAACAAGAGCGCGATGGCTGACCAGAAGGGCCGTCGGATCCATTTCATGGGAGCAGATAATACAATGGCATAAATTTTGACCAGCGTGTTTCGATACTCTTCGGCGGCCAGCCGCCCGATTGTCGGGATCGGATTCAAAAAACACGTTGCGAAGAAGAATAAGAATGAGCGTCTGGATTCAAAAATGAGCAATTCACTTCCGATTTATGACCTCGACGAGGAAATCATCAGCGCGCTTCACCACGAAGGGCGCTTGATTCTGCAGGCTCCCACCGGTTCGGGGAAATCGACCCAGGTGCCGCAGATTCTCCTGGATGGAGGGGCGTTGCCCGCGGGACGTTGCGTGATCCTTCAGCCGCGCCGATTGGCTGCCCGGATGCTTGCAAAGCGCGTTGCCGAGGAAAGGGGCGTTCAGTTGGGTGCAGAGGTGGGCTATCAAATTCGGCTGGATAATGTCTCCTCTCCCGCCACGCGCATCCTTTTCGTGACCGAAGGAGTTCTGCTGCGCCAAATTCTCGCGAATCCTCGCTTGGAAGGGACCTCCGTCGTCATTTTCGATGAGTTTCACGAGCGCCATCTGTATAGCGACATCACTCTTTCCTGCGCCCTGGACCTTCAGGCGTCCCACCGCCCGGACCTGGGCATCATTGTCATGTCCGCCACACTCGATGGTGCGCGGCTCGAAAGTTACCTGGCCCCCTGCCAAACGCTGTCGTCCGAAGGGCGAATGTTTCCCGTGGAGATCGAGTACCTGCGACACGAGCCGCGCGACGATGAGGCCCCGTGGGAGCGCGCGGCGGAGGCCGTCGCCGAGAATTTCGAAAGGACCGAGGGAGACGTTCTCGTTTTCATGCCGGGCGCTTACGAGATTCAGCGGACAATCCGTGAGTTGAGCCATCGCGCGCCAAGCGGGTGCCTGGTTCTTCCGCTTCACGGTGAGCTTCCAGCCTCCGAGCAGGACAAAGCGGTTTCCAGGGCCGGTCGGCGCAAGATCATTGTTTCCACCAATGTGGCCGAGACCTCCCTGACGATCGACGGCATCACGATGGTCGTCGACGCGGGCCTGGCGCGAGTTGCCCGCTACGATCCGCATCGGGGCATCAACATGCTGCTCATCGAGAAGATCAGCCGGGTTTCCGCGGAGCAGCGCGCCGGACGCGCGGGCCGCACCGCGCCGGGACTTTGCCTGCGGCTCTGGACCGAGCGCGACCATGCCTCGCGCGCGGCAACCGACCTGCCCGAAATCCGGCGCCTGGATCTTTCGGAGACGGTCCTTTCTCTTAAGGCTGCCGGAGTGCGTGAACTCACGCGTTTCCGCTGGCTCGACAGACCAGATGAAAAGTCGCTCGCGCGTTCCGAACAACTGCTCGCGGACCTCGGCGCCATCGACCATTTGGGAGAAATCACGGCTACCGGCCGCCGGATGCAACGCTTTCCCGTGCATCCGCGCTATGCGCGAATGTTTCTCGCCGCGAAGGAATTCGGCTGCGTTCGCGCAGCGGCTCTCATCGCGGCGCTCACGCAGTCCCGCAATCTTCTCCTGCGCGCCGAGCGGCGCGTCGAGGATGAACGCTCTGAAGTTTTCGGGCAGGGCATTTCGGACTTCCTGGTCCTTATCCGGGCTTTCTCCTACGCCGAGCGGCATAACTTTCGGGTCGACGCCCTGCGACCGCTCGCCATCCATGCCGAAGCCGCTCGGCAGGTCAAGAAGCTCTTCGAGCAGTTTCTCCAGATCGCCGGCGCCGAGGGTCTGGCCACCGACTCGGGAGCGGCGAAGGACGAAGCGATCGCCCGGTGCGTGCTGGCGGGCTTTGCGGACCAGGTCGCCCGCAGGCGAAGCGGAGGCACCCTGCTCTGCGATGTCGTCCATGGCCGGCGCGGCCAGCTCGCGCGGTCGAGCGTCGCGCAGAACAGCCGGCTGATCGTCGCGGCGGAGATCAACGAGATCGAGGGCCGGGGCGGCGATGCCAAGGTGGTCCTTTCACTCGCCACCCAGATCGAGGAGAGTTGGTTGCGGGAAATGTTTCCGGACGATTTCCGGGAGCGTTCCGCCCACTTTTTCGACCAGACGCAGCGGCGCGTGGTCATCCGCCGCGAGAAGATCTTTCGGGATCTGGTCATCGAGTCCCAGGACCGTGACGCGGATCCTTCGCCCGAAGCCTCGGCGTATCTCGCCCAAGCGGTCCTGAATGGGGAACTCACCCTCCGCCATTGGGATGAGGCTGTGGAACAATGGATCGCTCGCGCCGGCTTTCTCGCCAACGCCCTGCCGGAGCAGAACATCCTGAGAATCGGCCCGCGGGAGCGGGAAGACCTCGTCCGGCTTGCCTGCCGGGACGCCACGAGTTATCGCGAGATCAAGGATCGCCCGATCCTGAACCTTGTCCGCGCGCTTCTTACTCCGGCGCAGCAGCAACTCGTGGAAAAACATGCCCCGGAGCGGCTCGAGTTGCCGGGCGGAAGCCGGGCCAAAATCACCTACTCGCCGGACTCACCGCCGTTCCTCAGCGCGCGGATCCAGGATCTTTACGGGGTCTCCGGGGATCTCAAGATCGCCTGCGGCCGCGTGGCGCTGGTCATTCACGTCCTCGCGCCCAATCACCGGCCCGTTCAAGTCACCAACAGTCTAAAGACCTTTTGGGCCGAGTCCTATCCGAAGTTAAAACAAACGCTCCAACGCCAATACCCCAAACACGAATGGCGCTGAATGATCCGGACGATTAATAGCGCGGGGCCTTGGTGACCCCCGCTTCGACCTCGTGGCGACGCCTCTGGACGACCTGATCCGCGATCTCGCGCACCATCTCTTCGATGAGCAGCCGGAGATGGCCGCCCCGGCGAAAATCGGAGGGCGCGATGTTCTTCACACGATCGGCGTGCGTGCAAAGCTGGTAGCACTTTTTAAAGCTGGTCCGAGTGGGATCGTCGGGATTGTAAACGGCGATCGCCTTGCCGCCGTTCCGCCGCATGACCGTGAAACAGGGGACGTCCGTTGGCCCGTCGCCAATATAGATCATGTTTGAAAAGGGAATCGGCCGAAGTTCCGCCGCCATGTGATCGTTCACGTCCTGGCTCATATCGAGCATGCCTTTGTTGATGCGGAAGAGGAACTGGGTTTTTTGGGTGTGACTGATCACCCGGCGGGGAAAGGTAATCCGGCCATGAGAATCTTCGGCAAACTCGCATCCGAAGATCGCGCGCACATACGGCGCCAGCCGGCTGCCGTCAAGAATCGCCTTGAGACCGGAAGAAACAATATAGTGCTCGACGGTGATTCCATAGGTTAGGTGTTCGGCGGAAAGTAGGCCGGTCCGGAACTCCTCGAACATCTCGGGAAGGCCCCGGCAGAATGTGAGCCGGTCGCCGAGCGCGCGGAGTTCCGCGTTGGTGGGGCGATACATTTCCAGCGAATCGAGCAGCACCTTCATGTAGGCGAGTTCGTTGTCGTAACCCTCGTCCTTCACCAACTCCGCGCATCTTCTCCAGAAAACGTCCGAATTTATGCCAAAGACCGGAAAGATCGTCTCCTCCTGCATGTAGAGGGGAGAGAGAGTCTGGTCGTAGTCGTAGATGAGCGCGATGGTATTCTGCGGAACCGACATTGTCTTTCCGCTAACAGAATCTCGGGGCCTTCGCCATGGGCGTTTTTGAATCCCCTCGTCGTTTACGGAAACGCGGGGAGAATCTTTCCAAGCGGAGAAACCGCGCCAGCTGGCCGCTGAATCGTCGAGCGCCCTTGTCAACCGTTTTACAATGCGGGCTGGCCCGCCGAATACGCGGTTTCCCCGCGCGTCTCGACCGGTCAACCTGCGACGTAGCGTAAGGAAGGCGAGTGCCGCGAGGACGCCGAGGCCGCTGGAAAACATGAAGGGGCGACGACGGCATGGATCGCCCTCTACCGGCGGCGAGTGCCGGTGCCTTCGAGGTCCAGGACGACGCGTCCCTTCCAGTCCTTCCCTACTCGATTTCCACTGGATCGTGTCACGATCCTTGAAAATTGCGTGTCCCGTATAGGACACCGGCGGCAGCAGGCCGCTCTTCCATTCCATGGTCTGGGTCTTCTCGTTCCAAACCGGCGGCGGCAGCTCAACGGCCAGATCCGAGCCGTCGAAAATTAGGAATCGATATGTCTTCGTTAGCATGTCGAACCAAAAGATCGACATGCTTTGGCCTCCATCCGATTTTCGCGAGCTTTCCTCGCAGAAAGCGCCCGTCAAGGATCCAGTCAAAGGTCTCCGCGTACATCACCTCCTGGGCCGGCGGCGGCTGGCGTCGCATCATCTTCACGTCCCAGATTCCGCGCCACTTATCGACAATTTTAAATTGCGGCGACCCTTCGCCCGATGAGGATCCGCTGCCGTCGGTTTCAGCCGCTGACAGCGCCCGCTCCGAGAGCAGTAAGAGAAAACACGATAACAGCAAGGTGACCTGGCGCCTCATCGCTTAACACGCTGCGAAAACTGCGACCTTCACGGGGCCAAAAGAACTTAGGATTGGCGGGCCCGGATTAGAGAATTTAGCGACAGCCGAGATGGCTGTAGGCAACTCACAAAGTGCCTTCTTGTGCTCGCTGCCGAGGCTTTTCGGGGTTAGTGTGAGATCCGATGAAATTAAGCCGCATTCTGGAGACCGTGCTCTACGCGACGAACCTTGCGGAAGCCGAGACTTTCTACACGAAGCTTCTCGAACGTGAGCCCTACGATCAGGTTAGCGGGCGGTACCTCTTTTACAAATTGGACGAGGAAATGCTCCTGCTCTTTAATCCTGAGGCGACCTCTACCGACAATCAAGGGATTCCAACACACGGCACTTATGGGAGGGGACACGTCTGTTTTCGGATCGAGGAAGATCAGCTGGAGGCCTGGAAATCCCGCCTGGCGGGCCTTCGCGTCGCCCTCGAGTTGGAGCATACGTGGCCCAATGGGACAAAGTCTCTTTATTTTCGCGATCCTGCCGGCAATAGCATCGAGTTGGCTTCCTGGAGGATCTGGAATCGATGAAATAGACGGGTGATTGAAGAACTGTGAGATAGGGAAAAGGGCGTCTTCACTAAGCCAACTGAAGCTATCGGCAGCCCAGCCCGGCCGGAAAGCGAGCCGCGCGGCAGCGTCTGTCTGGGCGAATAACCCTTTCGAAACCCCGCTTGTGGCGGTCCCCCGTTCGCTTAGGATGATCGCCGCCGGGTGATTTTGATTGATGGTTGGCCAGAAGGTTTGGAAAATTGTCAGCCGATGAGCGACTCGACCAGGGCTAGTGCCTTTCTGTAGAGCGGGTGCCCGCCGCCCCGGCTGAGCTCGTCCACGAGAATGTCGGCGGTTTCGCTTTTTCCGGCCGGGACGAGCATCATGGTGTCGGTGATTCCCGCGCAATTAATGCGCGCGTGAAAGTAGTCCGAACCGGAGTCGCGCGCGATTTCAAGGGACGCGTCGGTGCATTCGAAGGCGCAACGGCCGATCGTAGGTCCTTCACTCACGGTTATCTCAAAATCGATGGGATGGTCATCGGGTGAAAGGAAGCGCTCGTTTTCGCTCAGCTTCCAGCCGAACCGTCCGGCGAGCCATCCGAGGAGCAGGAGTCCGGTGGTGCGCCGGGCGCAGGTGATGGAAATTCGTAGAATCTTGCCAACCCGGGCCAAGGCACAGGAGTGATCAAAGAGCTGCGCAAGCGCAAAACGGGCACCGAGAAGCCGCGTCCAATTCAGATCGCAAAGAACTGTCCGAACTTCGGTGAGCGTTCTGATCTTTTGGACCAATCGAAACTGCTGCTCGGGAGTTTCCCAGCTCGCGCTGTCGTAGATCAGGCGGTCCACCCAGCCCCAAAGTTTCTTGTCCAACGGCTCACGAAATTCTCCTTGCCACCAAAAATAGAGCGGGAGGTCGGAATCGAGATGGGAGAAGACGATATTTGGCAACGCGCTTACCATGTCCCCATCGAGTTCGAAGGTGATTTGCTCCGAACAGATCTGCCGCTCGCCTTTGCCGGCGAGATGGCAGTGCGCGCTAATCCAGGCCTTGGCCTGCTCCTGGGTTGCCCGGGGGTTGGCGAAAATCAGGAGCGCTCGGCAGGCATGCTGGGTGGCGATTTGCGAGATAAGACTTGTGTTCTCCGAGACCGACTTGGCGCTCTCCGTGTAGATGGCGAGATTTATCAGGGAGGCTCGCGTCTTGGTATCCCCGGTTTCCTCCCAAAGCTTGCCCAGTTCCCGGCTGATTTTTCCGATTTCCACCGGCAGGCCGGGCTCGATCAGCTCTTGTGCAGTGCTGCTCACAGGCGCCTCCAGGTTGCGCCGTGGCGCTTGATTAAATCATCCGCCTCGCTGGGTCCCCACGTGCCCGCGGCGTAAATCGCCAGATCGTCCGAGTCCTTGTCCCATTCGGCGCGAATCGCGTCGACAAAGGTCCATGCTTCTTCAACCTCGTCGCGCCGGGCGAAGAGGGTGGCGTCCCCGCTCATCGCGTCGAGTAGCAGGCGCTCGTAAGCTTCGGGGGTGGCTTTGCCGAAGCTGGTCCCGTAATGGAAGTCCATTTTCACGGGTTCGATTCGCAGGCTGGAGCCCGGCATTTTCGCGCTCATTCGCAACGAAATACCTTCGTCCGGCTGGATGCGAATCACCAGCGCATTTGAATCTACTGTCTGGCCTTCGGCATTGAAGAGCACCGGCGGAGCCGCTTTGAATTGAACGGCGATCTCGGTGGCCGTTTTGGGCAGACGCTTCCCAACTCGCACGAAGAACGGCACACCCGCCCAGCGCCAGTTGTCCACGTTGATATGAAGGGCCACGTAAGTTTCAGTCGTCGATTGCGGGTTGATATTTTTCTCGTCGCGATAGGCGGGCACCCGTTTTCCGTTTTCTGTGCCGGCACCGTATTGAGCACGCACAACGTACTTCCTGACATTTTCACCTGTGATTGGGCGCAGGGTTTTCAACACTTTGACCTTTTCGTCGCGAATGGCGTCGGCATCCAAACCCGCGGGCGGTTCCATGGCGGTAAGACACAGGAGCTGCAGCAGGTGGTTCTGCACCATGTCGCGAAGAGCGCCCGCTTTGTCGTAATAGCCCGCCCGCCCCTCGACGCCCAGCGATTCGCTGGCGGTAATCTGGACATATTCGATGTAGCGTGAATTCCAGAGTTGCTCGAAAATGGCGTTCGCAAACCGCATTACCATGATATTTTGAGCGGTTTCCTTGCCGAGGTAGTGATCAATGCGGAAGGTGTCGCTCTCCGAGAAGGCGCCTTTGATCATTTCGTTGAGCCGTTGGGCGCTGGGCAAATCGCTTCCGAAGGGTTTTTCCACGATTACCCGCGCCCAGCTGCCGGACTGGGCCGCGTTGAGACCGCTCTTGCGCAGATTTTCCAGAATGACCGGGAACTGGTCCGGGCCGGCGGCCAGGTAGTAGAGGCGGTTGCCACGTGTTCCGCGCTGGGAATCCAACTCCTCGAGGCGTTTGGCAAGGGATCTATAGCCCTCCAAATCGTCGAACTCGCTCCTGTGATAGAAGATCGAAGAAGCAAACCGCGTCCACAATTCCTCTTTGATGCGCTGCCGCGAAAAGTTTCGCGCGGCTTCTTCGAGTTCTTTCCTGAAGATCTCATCATTCTTGTCCCGGCGCGCGAAGCCGACGACGCTCACGGCGGGCGGGAGGGCGCCATCGGCGGCAAGATTGTAAATTGCTGGGACGAGCTTACGATGAGTCAGGTCTCCCGTTGCGCCAAAAATGACGACGGCGCAAGGTTGTGGCATCATGCGGCTCGAAAGACCTTCGCGAAGCGGATTGACCTCCTTGATCTCAGGCATTGTCTATCCATACACGAAGCGCAGAAATTATGCCATCCAGAAGGTTGAAATGAATCGGTCGTTGCTCTCGAAG
The DNA here is from genome assembly GCA_963816855.1 of uncultured Verrucomicrobiae bacterium. GTDB lineage: Bacteria > Verrucomicrobiota > Verrucomicrobiia > Chthoniobacterales > Terrimicrobiaceae > DASTFP01. Next base: position 112,734 of record CAWFMA010000023.1, read on the forward strand.
ATTGCGCAGGCGGAGGTCAGCGCCGCGCTTGAAGAGCTTCCGCCGCCAATTCGCGGCTTCGTGGCAACGGTCCCCATTTTTCTTGAGCCCTGCCCGGATGCGGGTGATGTTGAGCGCGGGGTTGAACCGGACACGCTGGGGATTTTTGAGGAAGGCGCCGCAACTCCGCGTATCCGGCTTTGGCTGGAAAACATTTGGGCGCTTTCGCGGTCCGATACGGACGTTTTTCGCCAGGAGGTTCGCACGACACTCCTTCACGAAATTGGCCACCTTCTCGGATGGAGCGAGGAGGATGTCGATGACCGCGGTCTCGGTTAGCAGGGCAATCGGCGACTACGGGGACACACGCTCGTATTGTCCCGCGCGGTAAAGCCTGGCATATACCCCGCCATGCCGAAGAAGCTCCGGGCCGGTTCCCTGCTCGGCAATCGTCCCCTTGTCGAGCACCTCGATGCGTCCAAGGGAATGTATGGTGGCCAGGCGGTGAGTAATTATCAGAGTCGTTCGACCGCGCATCAGTTCGGCGATGGTTTCCATGATCGCGTGTTCGGTCCCGGGGTCCAAAGCGCTGGTCGGTTCGTCCAGCAGAAGGACCGGCGCATCCTTGAGAAAAGCCCGTGCAATCCCGATCCGCTGGCGCTGCCCCACGCTGAGGTAGCCACCTCGTTCCCCCACCGCGCTATCGAACCCCTGCGGCATGCTCATGATGAAGTCGTAGGCTTGCGCTTGCCTGGCCGCCTCCAGAATCTCTTCACTCTTTGCTCCAGGCCGCCCGTAGGCGATGTTTTCCTTTATGGTCGTGGAAAAAAGGACCGTATCCTGCAAAACCATTCCCACTTGCGCCCGTAGCGATTTCTTCGTCAGGTCCCGTAAGTTGCGGCCATCGAGAAAGACTCCCCCGCCCACCGGATCGTAGAACCGCGGCACAAGGCTCAGCAGCGTGCTTTTGCCCGCGCCCGTGCCGCCCACGAACGCCACGCATTCGCCGGCGGTGACCGACAGGGAGATACCCTTGAGGATGAGACGCTCGGTGGTGTAACCGAAGCTCACATCGCGAAACTCGATATCCCCCCGCGCTCTGGCGATTGGTTTGGCGTTGGGCGCGTCGGGCACATCGTCTTCGCGGTCGAGAACCTCAAAGCAGCGAGCCGTGCCTGCGGCCGCGCCCTCCAGCGCCCAGGCCGTATAGCTGAGTTGCTCAAGCGGTTGATAGAGCATGAGGAGGTAGGTGGTGAACACCGTGAGGTCGCCCAGCGTCAGCGCGCCCGCGAGCACCTGCTTCGCGCCAACGTAATACATCAGCGCGGTGCCGGCGGCCATCAAGGTTCCCACAACCAGCGAGCTGACGATCGAGGTGATGTTGAATTGCAGACCGGCTTCGAGGCTCCGCGCCGCCCGCTTGCGAAATTGGCGGATCTCGAAGGTTTCGCGGCCAAAGGCGTGCACCATCCGTATTTGACTGATACCCTCCTGAGTCAGGGCCAGGAGGTCGCTCTCTCTTTCTTGAATTGTGGTGGACTGCCGCCGCACGCGATCCGCGAAAAAACCAATCGCCCAGGCGACAAACGGGAGGACGGCCAGCGACGTCAAGGCAAGAGGCCAGTTCATCCAGACCATGATTCCGAACGTCCAGACCAGCATGACGATCGAGCTGAGAATCGTGGCGAAGCCCTTGTTGTAGATCGTTTGGATGCTCTGCGAGTCGTAGGCGACACGAAAGCTCGAGTCGGAGCTGCGCTTCGCATCGTGATACTTGAGCGGAAGCGACTGCAGGCAGGCATAGAGGTCGGTCCTTAACCTCAATAGAGCGTTAAGCCCGACGTGTATGAAAAGATAGTTAGCCCCGAGATTGATAACACCGCCGACTAGGCTCACGACAACAAGGGTAAGGCAAAGCCACATCGCGACCTGGGCGGGAGGCGCATGGCCAAACCAATGCCCGATGAACGCCCTGGCTCCCTCAGTGCCGTGTCCGAGATCGGTCGACAAGACCCCGTCGACGATATATTTGAAAGGCCACGGCTTCAGGGAATTTACCACGATAGCCGCGAAGGTGAGAATAATACCTGCGAGCGTGGGCCAAAAGTAGGGCCGGAAATAGCGGAAAGCTCTCGCGTAGATGGACACGGCCCTTGCTACCCCAAGCAATTCGGATTTTCAACGGGATTGCGTGCGCCGGCGCGATCCGGTAACAAAAGGATTGTCAATGCCAGCGGCCGAAAGCGATCCGACGCCCACAATGGTCGCGCGGATCTCCCTCGATGATGTGATCATTTACGCGAACGAGGCGTTTGCGGCCTACTTGGGAACCCCGAAAAGAAACCTCGTCGGCTCGTCGTTGCCAGAGGTCGCGGCGCTCTGCACCGGCGAAGTCTCCTCCTGCTTTGCTCGCCCGGAAACCGGCCGAACGAGCAATCGTCTCGTTTCGGACGGGGAAGGAAGAATTTTCGAGGCGCAGATGCACTCGGATGGGGGGATGCTTGACGTGGTGCTGGACGAGATCCGAGCGCCGGGCTCTCTCGCGAGCCGGCCCGAGAGGGCGCGGGAAACCTCGGAAAAGCCGCTCACCGAGGAGGAACTGCGCGTGGTCCGGCACCCGGAACGCAGATACCTCACGGTGACCTACACGCGGCTTCAGGGGTTGGCGCACTTCGCCGAAAGGCTTGCGCCCATGGAAGTGAAGTTGATGGTCGATTCCTTTGTGGAGGAGGCGTGTGAAGCGGTGCGCCAGACGGGGGGGACTGTTGGTGAGTTGGGTCGAGACACGGTCCTCGGCGTCTATGGAGCTCCTCGCTATTACGCCGACCATCCCTTGCGCGCCATTCTCGCGGCTTGCGATCAGATTCAAAGGACGGCGCAACTTCACGCCGGCCTCTATCGAGAGGGGAAGGAACTCCCGCCCTGCTCTTGCGGGATCTGGACCGGCGATACTCTCATCGGAATGCCGGGTCCTTCGGCAGAACAGCGCGACGGCGCGATCGGAGCCCCGGTCGATCTGGCGATAAGACTCTGCGAACTTGCACTCCCCGGGGAAACGGTCCTGCCGGAGCATACCTTAACACATATGCTGCGGACGCTGCCGGAGGGTTGGCAACACCTCCGCGCCGAGAGCGAACACGAGCCCGATCTAAGCGGAATCGACTGGAGCCGCATGGATATCATTCCCGTTCCGGAGCATCTGAAAAAGGTGGTTTACCTGGTGGGAAGGGGGGTCCAGGAAGATGCGGATCGCACCGAACTGTATTTCGACTATCGCTGGTCGTTTCGTCCTCGTGGCAGGGACCAGTCAACTCCGATCTTGCGAGTCGTTCGGCCGGCGCTGGTGGGCGATTCTTTCGAACTGACCGAGGACAACGTCGTCACCACTCAGCCGACCCAAGCTTTCGGTAGGTACAAACTCATCGAAGTCGTCGGCACCGGTGGGATGGGCACGGTGTGGCGAGGCGTCGATCGATTCGGAAATATTCTGGCCATCAAGATTCTCCAGTCGGGACAGAACGTGACGGATGCGCAGCTCAAACGGTTTCGGCGGGAAGCGGAAATCATGGCCCAGCTGCCGCACCGCAATATCTGCCGGGTCTACGACATGAACGAGTTCGATGGCATCCAATACATCGCCATGGAGTTCGTCGATGGTCTGCCGCTGTCCGACTTGCTCTACGAAGGCGAGGGAGATCCGGACGGGTCGGCGGGGGGGCCGGAGCGGGACTTGCGCGCTCTTATTCAATCGGTGCGCTCGGCCGGGCCGGCGCAGGAAAGCCTCGCGAACGGGCAATCTCTGCCGCGATCCAGGAAGACCCGGATTCTGCCCTTCGAGCAGACCCTTAGCCTGGTCATGAAGGTCTGCGACGCCGTCCAGTTTGCGCACGAACACGGCGTGTTGCATCGCGACCTCAAGCCGGGAAATATCCTGCTGCGCGCCGACGGCGAACCGCTCGTGGCCGATTTCGGGCTCGCGAAATTGAAGAGCGGCGAAGGGTCGCGTTCCCTTTCCTTGACCGGCCATGTGGTTGGCACGTTTGAGAACATGGCGCCGGAACAAGCGGAGTCGAGCAAGGATGTTGACGAACGCGCGGACGTCTACAGCATCGGCACGATCCTCTACCAAATGCTTTGCGGGCGCAGGCATTTTGATGCGACCGGCAACATCGTCAAAGACGCCCAGGCGCTTAAGACTCATGAGCCGTCCCGCCTGCGCGCGTTCCACCCGCAAATACATCCAGATCTCGAGATCATTACCCTGAAAGCTTTGCGCAATGATCCCGCGGAACGATATCGCAGCATAGCGGCGCTCCGGGCGGACATCGACCACTACCGGCGCGGAGAAGTCATCAGCGCCAGGCCGGTCTCGCCCTTGGATCTGCTGAAAAAGCTGATTTTGCGGAACAAGCTGGTGGCGGCGGTCATCGCTGTATCGATTCTCACTGTCGCCGGCGGAGCTATTTTATCGATCTACTTTCTAAACGCGAAGCTTAGGGAAGCGAATGCGGAGTACTTGGTTGTGGGGCAGCAGCTCGGGGTCGCAAATCGAAGGGAACAGGAGGCCAAACTGGAAGCGGATATCGCGAGGGCCGAGAGAGCGCGGGCCGAGGATTCCCTTGCTAAGATACAGCTAGCCCTGGATGCGCCCAAAAGTACGCCGGAGCAGATTACAGGGCGTCCCGTGGAAGGAGAGGCCGAGGGTCGAAGCCACGAAGACGCGGAACCTCCCGAAGATCTGGAGCCAACGGCCGCCGCTCAGCCAGTGGTGCCGGCCGTGGCCTGGACTGACCATGAACCGGAGTCACGAAGCGATCCGGTCAACACTGAACACGACGTCCATTCGGGCCTGCTCCAAGCCAGCCATCTTGTTAACGATGGCCTCTCGCCCGACGCGTTGCGGCGTCTCGACAAACGCCCTGAGGAAGTTGTTCGGCGCCTGGTAGAGGCGATGGACAATGTCTGTCGCGCCCTCACTGATCAGCTTGACTCCAGGGCGGCATGGATGCTCAAGGGTCGGCTGCACCTGGCACTAATGGAGTTTGAGCAGGCCATAGCGAGCTTCAAGGAAGCTGAACGGTCAGACGACGGCGGAGAGGATTCGATGGGAGTGGATTCGCCGAGGGAAACCCTGGATTTGGCGGTAGACCTCTCGCGCTCGGCTCCGGCCAAATTCGAGCGCGCCGCCGAGCGGCTTCGCGCGTCTCCCAAACTCCAGGATCAGGCAGTGGGAAGAATCTTGCAATTTCTGAATGGGAAGCCTGGACTGGGCGAGCGTTTCTCAAATGCCCCGGGCCCGCTTCGACGACGAACCACTCCGAATGAAGCCGCCCTCGGCGTGATTCAACGGAACGGCTCCGGAACCCGGGTGTTCGTCGAGCCTTCGGATGCCGGGCGCGGCCACTTGACTATTTGGAACGCCTCGGACCTTTCCGACCTGAGTCCCCTTCTCGATGCGGAGCTGTCCGGTCTTGCGGTTGTGGGCGCGAAAACAATCGATTGGCAAACGATTCTTACCTTGCCCGTGGACTCGCTCGATTTTGCGCGCTGCGCGATCACCAGCCTGCCGCAGACTCGCCGGGGCTTTCTTCGGCTGCGCTCGTTGAAACTTTCACGCTCCGCGGTGGCGAATTTGGACTTTGTCTGGGGTATGCCGCTTCTCGAAACGCTCGACCTGTCCTTCACACAAATTGCAGACCTTTCGCCCCTTCTCGTTTGCCGCAGCCTTCGTCATCTCGACCTCGCGGGATTGGATCCGGCGAATTGGCAAACCCTGTTGAAGTTGCCGCTCGAGTCTTTGACGATTAGTCCAGGCCTCATCACGGATAAGAAGAACCTGAACCTGTTGCGCGCTCACAGAACGCTCAAGATTTTGCGCTCGCCGGACGACCCTTCCGATCAGTCTGCGGTCGCTTTTTGGCGAAAGCTCGACGAGGGGATCTCTGTTCAAGCGCGCTGAGATCCCGTTCGCGGAAGTTTTCAATTTGTCGTTGGATTTTGAACGAAAGCGGGCATCGGTGCGTCTAACCCGTGAAACATTCCAATTTCGGAAAGCCATGAAGAATCGATATCGCAAAATCAACCGAAGGCGTTATTCATTGGGCGAGTTGATCAGCATCGTCTCGTCTTGTGCTCGCGACAGCCGCGAAACGCTCGCCGCGCTAGTAGACCTTTTCGAGAGCGGACGTGTGCGTCTCGAGAACCACGGGCGCTTGAAACGCGTAAGGGTGGGAGCCTAAGAGCTTAGGCTGTCCTTCGCTTTTTGCCGACGCCCGGCGGTGATTCCGGGCGAGTGTCACCTCGGTTGGCTGAGCTAGGAATTTACGCTTTCGTCTGATGGCGATGAAGGTTTTCTTCGCTGTGGCGCGGTCCCGGATTTCTAGTCGCATTGGCCGCGGCGGGTTCGCTAGGCTTGGTGGGTGATTGATCGTTATTCTTTGCCTCAGATGCGCTCGCTTTGGAGCGAGCAGCGGAAGCTGGAGATCTGGCTGGAGATCGAAATTCTTGCCTGCGAAGCGATGGCCGAATTTGGCTCGATTCCCAGGGCCGACGCCGTGACTATCCGCGAGAAGGCCACGTTTGACCTCGGCAGCGTCCAGGAAATAGAGAAACGAACGAATCACGACGTTATCGCCTTTCTCGAGGATGTCGCTTCGCGGGTCGGCCCGGCCTCGCGCTGGATCCACCAGGGGTTGACCTCGTCGGACCTGCTGGACACGACGCTGGCCGTGCAGATGAATTCGGCCTGCGCGATCCTGCTGGATGATTTGGAGCAGTTGCGCAAGGCGATCGCCCGCCGGGCGATCGAGCACAAATTTACCCCGATGATTGGTCGCAGCCACGGAGTCCATGCGGAACCGATTACTTTTGGTTTGAAGCTGGCGACGATGTTCGACGAATTTTCGCGCGCGAGTCAGCGGCTCCGGCAGATGCGGGAGCGGATCCGGGTGGGAAAGATCAGCGGCGCCGTCGGCACGCATGCGCATCTGGACCCGCGCGTGGAAAAGTTCGTCTGTGAAAAGCTGGGCCTCGAAGCGGCCGCTTTGTCGACGCAAATCATCCAGCGGGACCGGCATGCGGAATTTCTTACCGTGCTGGCGATCGTCGCGAGCTCCGTCGATCGGTGGGCGACCGAGTTCCGCCACCTTCAGCGGACCGAGGTTTTCGAAGTGGAAGAATACTTTGCCGAGGGGCAGAAGGGCAGTTCCGCGATGCCGCACAAGCGCAATCCGATTACCGGTGAGCGTCTGAGCGGGCTCGCTCGCGTAATTCGCGGGAATGCGCTCGCCGCTTTGGAGGACGTAGTCCTCTGGCATGAACGGGACATAAGCCACAGTTCCGTGGAGCGCATCATCCTGCCGGACTCCAGCACACTTCTGGACTACATGCTTCTGACTCTGCGCAAGTTGATCGAGCGATTGCGCGTCTATCCCGAGCACATGAAACGGAATATGGAGGCGACACGCGGACTTTACGCCAGCCAGTCGGTCCTTCTCAAACTTACCGAGAAGGGTCTTGATCGGAAGAGCGCCTACGAAGTAGTTCAGCGGGCCGCGATGAAAACCTGGGCGGACGGAAGCAGCTTTTCGGGGAACCTTGCGGCCGAGCCGGCCGTCACAGAATATTTGAGCCCCGACGACATTGAGGACGCTTGCTCACCCAACCGACATTTTCGTTACGTTGAGGACAAATTTCGGGCGGTCGGGATCTCCGCGTAAGCACCGGGCCGCCGGCCCGAAGGGGATCGCGGCGAACTATTTGGTCGCGCTCAGCTGTTTGATGACCGTCGTCAGATACACGGGCTCCGGATGTTTGTCGCGCCATTTCGTGATCTCGCGTTTCTCGATAACGCGAAATCCGTAGCGCTCGAGCACCTTCGCACCGCGACGCGATTCGAAGGTGACCATTTGACCGAAAACGGCCTTCTCCCCCTTTTCCCGCAGATAGTCAAAATAGGCGTTCATCATCACCGAGGTTCCCGCCATTCCCGCCACGCTTTGCGCCTCGGGCAGCACATTAAAATGAAAATGTGCTGTTCGGCGAGGAGCCGCAGGCACCTCACGCCACGAATTCCTGAGGATCCAGCCGATGAAGTCGCGGGTAGCCCTCTTGTAGCGCGGGTAGCGGCTCATGCCTTTGAAGAACAGCCGGATATTCTGAAAAAAGCCGTGGATTTGCTGCCGCAAGGGTCTTCGAGAACCTAGCAGGTAGCCCGCCACGCGCCCGTTTTGCTCCAAGACAAAACAAGATTCCGGCTCGATGTCCGTGTAGTAACTGGTAAGGTAGTCGGCAAAAAGCTCGCGGTCCTCGAAAACGGGATCAATCGGCTTGCCGAGAAATCCCGTCTCGCAGCAGAGGAAGCGGACCGCGGCGCGATCGCGCGCCTCAAACCTGCGGACGACTGTTCCTGGAGGCAACGACATGATGCTACCTCTAGGCGGCCTATGGCTGCCCGTAAACGCAAAAAGGAAGCCGAATTTGGTGGGTCGTCTCTATTTCGCAAAATGCGAGATCACGTCCTCGTAAATCGAAAAAAGCCGGCGAAAAACATTCCTCCACGAATAGTGTTCGCGGGCGGCTTTGCTGGCTTGCAGGCCGCTGGCCCGCAGATCCTCGCCGAATTTTGCCTCGATGGCGCCCGCCAGGGAATCCGGCGTATTATCGGCCGCCCAATGCCGCTGGTTGGAGAAGATAATGCGATCCATGTAACTGCCTCTGATCCCGATGACCGGAGTGCCGCACGCCTGGCTCTCGAGGGTGACGAGTCCAAAGGTTTCCTGGATTCCCGGGTGGACAAACAGATCCGAGGTGCGATAGACGGTCGCCAGTTCAGCGGGTTCTTTGCAATATTGCAACCAGGTGACGCACTGCGTTTGCTGACGCAGCCGCATGAGGGCATGCCGGAGGGTGCCGTCTCCCACGGTTAAGAGGTGATATTTCTGTGGGGATTTTCGATGAAGAATCTCGAAAGCCCCAAAAAGAGTCCGGACGTTCTTTTCGGAAGCCAACCGGCCGACATAAAGCAGAAGGCGGCGCCCTTCAGGAATCCGGAGTTCGCGACGGAGCGCCGCAGAGGAGGTGCCGTTCGGCTGAAAAACGTCCGCGTCCACCCCAAGGTCGATGCTTTCCACCCGTTCGACGCCCCAGCGGCGCAGAAGCGCCGCCAGTATCGGGCTTGGAACGAATGTGCGTTCGAACAGGTTGTAGAGCGCCCGGACGTAGCGATGGCAGATATCCTCGGCAATCGCGATCGCGATCGGGCCAAAGTACTTGGCCGTGGAACGGATGTAAGCTTCCGGAAAATGGGAGTGATAGAAGCCGACGACCGGGATGTCCAATCCTCGCCCGGAGGCGGTCGCTTTCCACGCCAGTTGATAGGGGTCGCCGGATTCGATAATGTCCGGCTTCTCCTTTTCAAGTACTTCCTCGACGAGGTGGAGCTTGAGAAGAGCCCGGTAGCGGGAAGAGCGTGAGACCAAGGGCGAAGCGATCGTATAGACCCGGGAAATGTCGTCGCCGCTCGACGCCGTTTTTTCCCCGGGAACGACCAGGATATGACGGCAATCGGGGCGTGTATTTCGCACATAGGCAACCTTTTGCTCGATGTAGCGTCTTACCCCGCCGCTGACCGGCGAATAGAATTGAGTGAGATCACAAATTTTCACGAAAAGGTCCGGGCTCGAACTGCTCGCGATGCGAACGCGACAGTCAGTTCTGCTCTGCCAGCCAGCGCTCGGCGTCCATCGCCGCCGCGCAGCCTTCCCCGGCCGCGGTAACCGCCTGGCGATACACGTGGTCCGCGACGTCACCAGCGGCGAAGACACCCGGGAGATTCGTGTGGGTGCCGTTCCGCTGAATCAGATAGCCGTTCTCGTCCATTTCGAGTTTACTTCGGAATGGCGTGGTATTCGGAACGTGTCCGATGGCGACAAAAACGCATTTGACGTCGAGTTCGCTTTCCAGGCCCGAGACGGTGTTCTTCAACTTGACCGCTCGGACCTCACCGGAGGGATCGCTCAGATATTCGGTGATCACGGTGTCCCAGATGGGCTCGATCTTCGGGTTCGCCAGCATGCGGTCGGCCATGATTTTGGATGCGCGGAGCGCCTTGCGGCGGTGAATGAGGTATACTTTCGAGGCGAAACGGGTAAGAAAGATCGCCTCTTCACAAGCCGAATCGCCGCCGCCCACAACGCAGACGGGAACGTTGCGGTAAAAAGCGCCGTCGCAGGTCGCGCAGGAAGTCAGCCCGTGACCAATAAGCTCTTTTTCGCGGTTGATTCCCAAATACCGCGGCGCCGCGCCGCTGGCGACAATCAGCGACTTCGTTTCCCGCCATTGGCCGTCCACCTGCAACCGGCTATGCGTGCCGGCGTGTTCAAAGTCTTCGACCGTGCCGTATTCGAAGCGCGCGCCGAATTTCTCAGCTTGCTCGTGCATGCGCAGGATGAGTTCGGGCCCGTCAACCCCATCTGGAAAGCCGGGATAGTTTTCCACGGCGGTGGTCGTGGTAAGCTGGCCGCCCGGTTGGCGCCCTTCGAGCACGAGCGGCGAAAGGTTGGCCCGCGCGGCATAGATCGCGGCGGTCAGTCCAGCACATCCGGTGCCGACGATAATCACATTCTCCATATCGCGAGGCAATAAACACCAACCGCGGCAAATGCCGAAGGAAATTTCCGAACCGACGACAGCAAAGGGAGGAGCAGAATTTCACCGGGGATCGCGCCTTTGAAGCGCAACTTGGGGAGCAATTTGCTGAACTCGCGCGCTCACGGCGTGTTCTTCAGCAATATTTGGGTGCCAGATCGGGCAACAGGGGTCAGTGATCGGCCGAGCTGCTCCTCCCACTCGGACAGTTTGCTTTCTTCCGTGATAAACGCCGCCGGCGCCGCGGAATTCCAAAATGCGATAAACTCGGCTCCGCTCAGGAACCGATCCCGGCCGATCCCGAATTTTCGCACAATGAATTCCTTGTTCGGGTCTTGATTCAGGAGAATGACGCGGGAATCGCTGTAGAAAAGCAGGCTGCTTCCGGTATCTATCCCCCCGTCGTAGACGACGGAGGCATCCTTGTGGATATCTCCGGCAACCCGCGCCAGCGAAAAATATGGCGAGACCAGAGAGGTCCCGCTCACCGCGCCCAAGTCGAGGCAAACGGCTGCGGCGGCCATGGCCGCAAACTTTGCCTTCGAGCTTGCGCAAAACGATCCGGACAACGCGAAGACCAGGCCTCCTCCCATCGCCATCAAGGCTGTCTCCCGCAGGGTCAGCCAGACGCCGCGATCGAGGTTGGTGACCGTCGTCCAGGCCGTGGCGCGATCCGCAAGCGCCGCCGTAGTCGAGGAAATATCAGGGCCAAGGTGGAACCAGGCCAGGCCCACGGCAAGCAACACGCTGAGCATGATGATTGATCCTTGAACCCAGGCGCGCTCCAGCGCCCAAGCCATGGTCAAGGCGAAAGCGGGCCACATCGACATGGCGTAGTAGTCCTGCCTTTGCCCGGTCGCCAGGACCGATCCCAAAATGATCGCGATCCACGACAGCACCGCCAACTCGCTGAAACACAGACCGTTCCGCAATTGCCGAAGGAAACGATAGGAAATCCGGGGCCCCGCCGCGATGATTCCCAGCGACCACGGGAAGAGCCAAACAAGTTGCATGGACAGAAACTGCCACCGCGGCACGTCGGTATAGGTCGTTGCCGGGGTGCTGGCGCCCACCAGATGGCCCAGCTGTTCGACGACCACGAAATTGTGAATGTAGCCTGGGAAACGGTATTCCAGGTAGAGATACCACGGAAGATTCACCATTCCGAAGAGCGCCACGCCCTGCCATGAAATCAGCTTTCGAAGGCCTTGCCGCGCCGGTTCGCAGAAAATCGCCGATACTCCGACGATCGCGAGCGGATACAACAGTCCATGCCAACCCTTGGTGAAACTGGCAAGCGACGAAAAGAGCCAGAACCCTAAAAACCATCTGCGGCGGGAGGAAGAATGGTCGATTCCGCGCATTGCGCAATAGAGAGCTGTGGCGAGGAACGCGGAAAACATCGGCTCAGGCATGATGATGCGCCCCAGCGTAAAAGTGCCTATGGAGGTCAGTAAGATGGTGCCGGCAAGAAACCCCCGCCATCTCCCTCCCATGTGAGAACCGATAAGAAAGGTTACTCCGACCCACGCTGTCACGGCCAACGCATTGGGCAACCGGGCGGCAAATTCATTCACGCCGAAGATCTTCATCGAAAGGGCAAGCGTCCAGTAGAGCATCGGCGGTTTGACAAGCCTGGGAATCCCGTCGTTTTCCGGAATCAACCAGGAACCGCTTTGCGCCATTGCTTTAGCGGCGCCTCCGTATTGGCCGTCGGTCTCGTTGTAAAGATCGCCCCAACCGGCTGTCGAAAGGGCGAGGACTGCGGCGGTCGCGATCAGGAGCGCCCCGAGCCGCTGCGGCACCCGGTCGCTCACGAGGCGAGACTGAAGGAATTGGGAAATCCAGACGGCAAGCGCACCGGCCGGCCTTCCGGCATTCGTATCAGGGCCAGTGCCTGTCGACAGCTCACCAGCAGGCAAGAATCGGTTGGTCGCAGGACTTGGAGATCGATCCAAAAGCGAGCCCCGGAGAATTTCGCGACTTGCGCGCTCACCACGAGGATGTCGCCCAGGAGGGCAGGCTTCCTGTAGTCGATCTCGGTGCGCACGACCACCGGATGGATATTTGTTTTCGCGATCTCTTGAAAGCTCATGCCGAGTCGGAGCGCCAGAAGCGTCCGGGCGGACTCGATGAAGCGCAGGTAGGCGATGTTATGCACGACCCCGGAGGCGTCAGTATCGAAATACATGACCCGGAATTCCGCCGAAAGCCGCGAAGGGTCTCCGCTTTCCATGCCCCGGATAATGCGTTCACGCGTTTCCGCCACAAGCCGAATTATTGCATCTTCGGAGTCGCGGCCAAAATGTCCTCCTTGAGGAGACCGATTTGCTGGGCGACATCCCGGTCAGGCATCAGCGAAAAAGCTGCCTCGAGCTTTTCAAGCGCCTCGGATTTCTTGCCGGAATCGGCCAGCAGTTTTCCTTCGTCGCGCAGCCGGGTAAACTGCTCGATTTTTCCAACCGCCTGGCGGCGAAGCCCGGAAACGACGCGCATTGTTTCCGGGCCAAAGAGCTCAGGACGGCTGTTCAGCTCATCCAAAACGTCCTTCGCTTCAATGTAGCGCTTTTCTTCGAAGAGGGCCTTGAGCTTCCCGAAGCCGGTCCCAAGGACGCACACCGTCGCACTTTTCCGGAGAGCATCCGACAACGCGAGCGGAGGATTCCCGGCCAGGAAACGCGCGATGGCGCCGTTCGCCGTTGCGATCTCGGTGTCCAGTTTCGAAGAAATTTGCGGGGGCGTGCCATCCGCCTCAAAGCCTGTGAGTTCGCTTTCGATCGAATTGGAAATGCTCTTTGCACCGCCCGACGCAGTTTCGATCATCTTGATTCCGGAATCCCACATCGCGACGCACGCGGCGGATTTCGGGTCCTCGTCAGGGTGGAGCGCTTTGAGCTGAGCGAGCGCATCTTGCGCTTCGGAAAGCGATATGTCTTCGCGAGCCAAACGTGATAGCAGTTCACTGCGTTTCTCAGTTCGTGTCAGGCGTTGATATTGCGCGGAAACCTCCGTCGCCAGCCGCTTTGCATCTGGGTTGGTGTTCGCGAATTCCTTGAGAGCAATGAACTTTGGGTCTTCGTCCAGCTCGAATCGGCTTGGTGGCTGGGCCCGACGGATGTCCGCCTTCAGGAGGTCCGCAAGCTTTCCGGCCTCGCTCTTCACAAAAGCCTCCTTTGGAATCCAGGTTCCCTCGGTCTTGATCATTCCGGAATCGTATTTTGCAAGCTCCTCGCCGAGTTTTTTGACGAACGGATCAAGGTAGCTGCGGGATCCGGGAAACTTTGCTTCAACCGCGCGGAGTTCATCGACCATCGACGACAGCGTCTGCCGATCTTCGCGACTCACGATTTGTTGGATTTGCTGAACGTCGGGATAGATCACCAGCTTGACGATTCGGGCAATCGGGATCTGCCGGCGATCGGCATTCTTGGTGCGGAACTCGTAGTAGCCGGCTCCGAGCGCCCCGTCGGCCGTGCGATTGACGAAGGCTTTGAATTCGAGCGCGGTCGCTTCCGTGTCTTTCGACCAAGGTTGCGGCTTGACGAGAGCCAGTCCGGCACGCTCCTGGACGCTAAACCCGTCGCCCGGCTGACTGCCAAAGCCCGCTGTGGTCACGCACAGCAAAAACGCCACGCAATGCGTTATGCGCGGGAGGGACATCATAACCTCTCGAATTTATTGGACAACCGCCGGCAGGCTGCAACGCGATTTCGCGCTGTTTCTCAGAAATGGGACATCGTAAGCGCTTTTAAGACAAATCACCGGAACCCTGCAAGCATTGGCTTGGAGAGCGAGTTCCAGGGTGGCCCTTCACTGCGAAGCCTGCTGGGTCGTTGAGCGGGTCATCGGGTGAGGAATATCGGCAATTACCGTGTCGAATGAAATCTCGACTTCGCGTTCCATGCCAAGAACCTCCAGGAGAACCGCGACCCTTTCCCGTGCTGGCATGACGCGGCTGACGACGGCGCGAAATCCACGAAATGGGCCCGAAATCACATTCACTTCCTCGCCGACTTCGATGCCCGGCTGGATCACGATCGTCTCCTCGTCGCGCACCGCGTTTCGAAGTTCGTGGATGATATCGGCCGACACGCGCGCCGGGGCCTCCCCAAAGCTGACGATCTTTACGACGCCGCGGGTCGCCCGGATCTGCCGCCAATGCGAGAGATAACGGAAGCGCGCGAACACGTAGCCGGGAAACATAGCCTCCGTCACCCAAAGTTTCCCGGAACGACGGGCCCGCTGGAAGCGCACGAAAGGACAAAAGACCTCCACACCGTTCTCGACTCTCAAAAAGTTGCTCGTGAGTCTCTCGTTCCGAGGCTTGGTCCGAAGACAGTACCATTCAAGATCATCTATCATGTCGCAATCTCCATCATAAGACTTGTGGTCGCCTAATTCGAGCGGAAAAGGCAGGTCAATTCACAAGTATGGCGGGATTGTCACAAAATCCGAATTGAATGCCAAGAGCGCTTGTGAACAGCTCGCCACAGATTCGAACTGCGATGAAGCGCTACCGCACAGGTTGGATTTCGGACGTGCACCTCGGCACGCGAGGGAGCAAGGCGTCTGCGCTGCTGAAGTTTCTCCGCGAAGCGGAATTTGAGACCCTGTATGTGGTGGGCGACTTGATCGACATCTGGGCGCTCCGGCGAACGATTTACTGGCCGCAGGAGCATAGTGACGTGATTCAGAAACTCTTGCGCAAAGGGCGGAAGGGCACCGAGATCATCTATATCGTGGGCAATCACGACGAATTTCTCGACCGGTTTGTCGGTCGCTACGGAAGCATGTCCCTTCGGAAAAACGCGGTTCATCGCACGGCGGATGGTCGCAGGGTTTTGGTCATGCACGGCGACGAACTCGATGCGGTAGTCACCAATCTTGGCTGGCTGGCCCACTTTGGACACTTTGGCTACCTGGCACTGATGCGTTGCAACGGCTTGGTAAACTTCTGCCGCCGTCGCTTAGGCCTCGGATATTGGTCGCTAAGCGCCTACGTAAAGGCTGAAGTAAAGAATGTGGTCGGCTTTATCAGTCGCTTTGAGGAATCGGTGGTTCGTTACGCAAAAGACTTCAATGTTGACGGCGTCCTTTGCGGGCACATCCACACGCCGGCTGTTCGGGAGATTCACGGTGTGGCTTACTACAACGCCGGAGACTGGGTGGAGAGTTGCACGGCGCTAGTGGAGCGCCAGGATGGAAAGATCGAACTGTTGCGCTTTCCTCAATATGCATCCCCCACCGAGGTCGACGACTCTCTCGCGCCGATTCACTACCTTTGAACGCGCAGGCTCGCTTGACGCGCGGGCAGGCTTTTCGAAAATGGAGGGGAAGTGGACCCTGCCGGAAAGTTTCGGCATCCGATGAGGCGCAGCCCCTCCAGCGTGAGGTGAGGCGACACCGCTGAGAAAAGCGCGGTGCTTCCCGCAATGAGGGCCGCGTCGCCGCCGGTGGCAATGAGATGCGCGCGTGAGGTGGAAGGGATTTCCTTCAAGATTTGCCGCAAGATTTCCGCGATCAACCCTCGATAGCCATGAATCGCGCCTGAGCGCATCGCCTCGGCAGTGCTGCGTCCGATGGCCTGGCGTGGCTCCCGAAGGCGCACGCGCGGCAAAAGCGCGGTGCGATTGTGGAGGTAGTCGGTCATTGCGTTCAAACCGGGCGCGATCACGCCGCCGCAATATTTTCCCTCGGGATTCACGACGTCGAACGTGACAGCCGTGCCAAAATCGACAACAACCGCCGGCGAGCCGTAGAGGGCCATCGCGGCCGCGGCGTTTGCGAGCCGGTCCGCACCGATCGTTTCCGGCTTCGGATAGTCGATCCCGACCCCCAATGAGATCCTGTGGTTCACCCAACAAATAAGCCCCGGGAAAGCACTTGCGACAACCTGGTTGCGGCGGGGAACGACCGATGCAACGATAACGTGCTTTGGCTGTCGCGTCCCCAGTAGTTTTTTCAGCGATTTTACGGTTAGCTTGCTCGTGGCGAGGCGCGACGCACGGCCAACCCGTTCCCGGCTGGACAACGCGACTTTCGTGAACGTGTTGCTAACGTCAACAAGCAGAAATTCCGCGGGCGGCATAGGCCGAGAATTCTCGTTGATGTTCGGGGGGTCAAGCCGGGCGAATCGTGACGAGAAAAAGAGAGAAAATCAGCGTCGCGGCGCAACGGTCTGCCTGGTCTTTTCGCCACGGCCGTGCTGGTCTTCGTAGGCTCCGGCCGCGAGAGCCAGGTCGGATTCCTCGGCGGGCAGGTAAGGTTTGAACCGGTGTTTGTCGATCGCCTTCATGTAGGCCTCCAGGGGCGACGCGTTTCCGGAGACCAGTTGTTCCCAAATCGCGTCATCCATGAATTGCATCCCTTCGCTTTTGCCCGCGACGATGACGTCCTGGAGCTTCTGGGTGGCGCCTTCCCGGATTATTGCCGACACGGCACTATTCGAGATGAGGATTTCGTTGACCGCGACCCGGCCCGAGCCGTCTGCTTTTTTTAACAGGAGCTGGGCGATCACACCGCGCAGCGACGAGGCCAGCATGGTTCGGACCTGCGCCTGCTGGTCCGCTGGGAAAACGTCGATGACGCGATCGACCGTCTTGCGCGCGTTGTTTGTGTGCAAAGTTCCGAAGACCAGAAGGCCGGTCTCGGCGGCGGTGAGGGCCAGGGAAATCGTCTCAAGGTCGCGCATTTCGCCGACCAGAACAATATCGGCATCCTCCCTAAGGGCGGCTTTGAGGCCGGCGGGAAAGCTAACCGCATGCTCGGGAACCTCGCGCTGTGTGACAATGCACCGTTTGTTCCGATGAACGAATTCGATGGGCTCCTCAATGGTGATGATGTGGCGGGAGAAGGCGGTGTTGATATAGTCGGTCAGCGCCGCCAGGGTTGTGCTCTTGCCTGAACCCGTCGGTCCGGTAACCAGAACGATCCCTCCCCGCATCCCGCCGAATGACTTGATGACGTTCGGAACGCCGAGCTCTTCAAGCGTCTTGATGGTCGTCGGGATGCTTCGGAATACCGCGCCATAACCGTTTGCGTGCTTCAGATAATTGACGCGAAAGCGGTTTTCGTCGTCCATCTCGTAGGCAAAATCAAGATCGCCTGCCTGTTCGAACCTTTGCCAGCGCGGTGCTGAGCAGATCTCGCTGAGCATGAACGAGATCTCCTCGTGGCTGAGGGGTTCGTCGCGGATGGGCAGGATTTCGCCATGGCGCCGGATTTTTGGCGCCTGGCCTTGCGACAAATGCAAGTCCGAGCCGCCGCTTTCGAGGAGAACCTGAAAAAACTTGTCGATGTAGGCCATGGCCGCTCAGTTCAAGGCCAATGCTTGCTTCATAAGCGTCTTGTTCTCTGCTCGATAGACGGCCTCTTCCCCGGTGATCAGTCCGGACTGGCAGATCCGGAGAAGGGAATCGTCCATCGACTGCATTCCCTGCTTTTTTCCTGTTTGGATCACCCCGGGCAGCATGAAAGTCTTGCCTTCGCGGATGATGTTTCCCACCGCCGGATTGTTCATGAGAATTTCCATCGCCAGGCAGCGCCCGGTGTTGTCCGACCGGGGCACAAGTTGCTGGCTGATGATGCCGCGAAGAGACTCGCTGACCATGACGCGGATCTGGTCGCGCTGGTCGTTGGGGAAGACGTCCAGCACCCGGTCGAGGGTGCGCGCGGCGTTGCTCGTGTGGAGGGTTCCCAGCACCAAATGACCGGTCTCGGAGGCCGTGATCGCCAGGGAAATTGTTTCCAAATCGCGCATTTCGCCGACCATGATCACGTCAGGGTCCTCCCGCAGTGCGGCGCGCAGCGCCGCGGAGAAGGAGGCTGTGTGGGTGTGAACCTCGCGCTGGGTGACCTGGCAGTTCTTGGAGGGAATGATGTATTCGATGGGATCTTCCAGCGTGATGATATGGTCGCGGCGGGCCAGATTGATTTCCTCAACCAGAGCGGCTAGGGTGGTGCTCTTGCCGCTGCCCACCGATCCCGTGACCAGGACGAGTCCGTTGTGATATTGGGTGAGCAGCCTGAGCTGCGGGGGCAGGCCGAGTTCGTCCATCGTTTGAACCTGGCTGTTGATAATGCGGAACGTCAGGTCGTATCCCAATCGCTGCCTGACCACACAGGCTCGAAACCGGCCGAATGAATTTTCGTAAGCGAAGTCGACGTCGCCGCGATCGGCGATGGTTCGCCATTGAGACTCCGTGAGAAAGCTCGTGGCGAGCCGCTCGGTATCGGCCGCCGTCAAGAGGGGCGCCTGAAGCCAGATCGGCTCGAGAGTCCCAAATCTCCTCCAGACCGGACGCGAGTTTACAGCAAGATGCACGTCCGACGCCCCGGATTCCCTTCCGATCATCAGGTATTGATCCACGTGCTCAAGGGTCGAGCGGCCGCTTTCCTCAGCGGGGGAGGACTTGGATTGTTCAGCGATGTTTGGGATCACAGCGACGATCGACGAACCACGACGCCGCCCCACCCCGAATTGGGGTTGCGCCCCGAAACACTCCGCACTTATTTCTTCCGTCTGACGGCCATGTCGGCGAGGCGCCGTCCCGCGTAGGCGGACAAGGCGGGTCTTATCACAGGGATGGCAAAACGGATCAGACCGACGAGCAGCGCAAGCAACCCCGCGCGCAGCGTCTTCCTCTTTACTTCAACTTGGCCCGAATTGTTCGGTCCGCCGATCTTCTTCACGACGCGGGTTTTCGTTTTTGGGCCGGCCAGAAACCAACCGATCGCCGCGGCGCCGCTCAACCAGGCGTAAGGCTTTTGGCGCACCAGGTCGTTAAGCTTGGCCTTGAGATCCAGTTCGGCGGTGATCGCTGCGCATCCCTGAACCAGCGCCTCGCGGCTGCTTTCGAGCTCGGCCCGAATCTCTTCTTTGGTCATAGTTTGAGATTTTTCAACGCTTCAAAATCCCTCTGGAGCTCGGCCGCCGTAGCTTTGAAGACTGGAGTGCGGAACGATTTCATCGCCAGAATCGCGCAGATTGCGACTCCGATGAAATGGAGCGCGGCAAGACCAAGCAAAATCCAAATCCAGGAAACTCCAAACACCACCGCCAGCAGGAACGCGACAAAAAGCACCAGGAGAAAGTAACCGAAGACGCTGAAAACCGCGGCGACGACGAGCAGAACCAGCAGGCGCAAGCCGACAAATGCAGCCTCCTTGGATTCGAGGCCAGCCAGCTGCAGGAGTCCCTGAAAGTGCCTTCCCGAGGACCCCGCGAATCTCAGGACCTCAGGCACTACGCCCTGTGGCGTGTTCCGCTCCTCGGCGGAAGGCGGTTGTATTGTTTCCGCCATCCTCGAAAAGTCAGCGTCGAAAGATTACCCCGAGCAGGAAGCCGGCGCCGATGGCAATGCCGACCGCCTTGAGCGGATAGGTTCGCACGTACGCCTCCGCGTCGGTCTGAAAATTTCGCGCCGTCGTGCTCGCCTCGCTCCAAGCCGATTGAGCGCGGTCTTTATAATCGCCGGCGACTGTCTTGGCTTGCCCGCGGAGTTCGTCATACTTGGCGGCGGCGGCGTCGGACACGTCCTTTGCCGCAGCGGTCAGGTGCTCGCGGCTTGTGCCGTAAACGGACTGAGCATGCTTTTTCACCGTCTCCCCGACTGCTTTCGTGGCCTCGCTGGCGGCGTTGAGCGCCTGTTTGGCGTGCTCGGCGCCGCTTTCCAGCTTCGCTTGCGCGATGTCGTCTCTTTCTTCGCTTTGTGTCTCGGACATATTTCGACTATCTCAGGTTCCAATCGCAATCTGGCAGAAGCTCACATCTTGGCAAGCTTGATCCCGTTATTGTCGCGGCGGTGGCGATCGTGTAGCCAGAGGAGATGAAGTCTGCCACCTCCTTCGCGCCAGGTCGAGTCGAACTCCTGGGGAATCATACCGACTACAATGACGGAGTGGTGCTTTCCGCGGCCATCGACCTGGGGATTTCGGCCGCGGGCCGGAAACGCGGGGACTCCGAAATCGTGCTCGCCAGCGAGGGAATCCAGGGGGAGAAAAGAGCCGACTTGGAAACGCTTTCCGCGAATGACGATTGGGCGGACTATCCACTCGGTGTCGTGAAAATTCTCAGAGACACGGGGCACAATCTCCGGGGCTTTGAGGCGGATTTTTCGAGCAACCTTCCTCTCGGGGCCGGCCTCTCAAGCTCCGCGGCCATTGAAGTTTGCACGGGAGTCTTATTGATGCGGCTGTTCGGGTTGGAAATCGGCCCGCTCGATTTGGCAAAGCTTTGCCGCAAAGCGGAAAACGAATTCGTCGGAGTCAGCTGTGGTTTGCTGGACCAGGTTTCGTCGATCTTCGGCAGGAAGGAGAATGCCATCTTTCTCGATTGCCGGTCGGAGGCCGTGCAAAATGTTCCCTTTCCGCCCGGCGTCGGTTTGCTGATCGTCCACTCGGGCGTCAAGCATGCCCTGTCCGGCGGAGAATACAACGAGCGGCGCAATCAATGCTTCGAGGCCGCCAGCATTCTTGGCGTCCCCGCTCTGCGCGACGCCACGAGCGCGCAGCTCGCCGCGACGAAGATGCCGGATGTGGTCAAACGGCGGGCGGCGCACATTGTTGGCGAGAACGAACGAGTTTTCGAAGCCGTCGAGCATCTGAGGCATCATGACGCGGCGGCCTTCGGAAAGCTCATGTTCGCCTCGCACGTCAGCTCGATAGAGAATTTCGAGAACAGCACCCCCGAATTGGACGAGTTGGTGGAGATTTGCCGTCGGCAGGATGGTGTTTACGGCGCGCGGCTGACCGGCGGAGGCTTCGGAGGCGCGATTGTTGCCTTGGTGGCCATGAGTTCGATCGAATCGATCGCCCGGCACGTTGAAACCGAATATCAAAAAAAGACCGGCAACAGCGGAAAGGCTTATCGCTGTCTTATCGGGGAGGGTGCCTTGCCGCACTAATTTCTTCGCGCGATCGCCTTGGCAGCTTTGGGACAAATCCGGTGAGGCGCCAGGCCCGCCCGATCGGCAGATTGCCCGCCGGGCATGCGATACTCGAGGTCATCGCGTTCCACGCGAATCCGGGACCTCGCACTTTTCGATTGCGGGAATCCCTCGCAGCGATAAAGTTCGCCGATCTGGCTGGAGGCGGCCCCCTTTAAAGGCGCGGCTTTCATGAAGTCTCCTTGACGTTGCAGGCCGTCAATGCAGAACGGACTGTAGCACACCCGGTCGAGGCCAGATGACTATCAAACAATCGGGAGTTTTTGATGAACAACCACTTTGCCAGAGTAGCTCAGAGGTAGAGCAGGGGACTCCTAATTGACAGTGGATTGATTTCTCCGCGATTCTTCGCGATACATAGGATGTTAGCGAACGCTCATGAATAAAGCCTTTGCCGGGGCGTTCGAGCGGCTGCGCTTTGACCAATAGTATTCTCGAAAACCTCGGTGCTAGAGCACAAAAGTAGAACAACCGCTTTTGAACGGCGCGCTACTTCGTTCTTTGGCATGAAATGTTCGACCTTGATCTCCCGTCTGGGGCGATCTAAAGCAGCTCGTGCCTTTGCTCCACAAAGGGGCCTGGCGCTGAACGCGCAAGGGGAAAGGCGCAATCGCCCGCTGCGAAGAGCGGCAAGTTTTCATGAGCTGGCTGCGTCGCGATTGACCACTGCCTCGCTCTCGGGTAATCCTCACAAAGCACCGTGATCTTCATAATTTAGCCGCCGGCATTGGGGTCCAGCAGGTTCATGAACCAGCCGTCCGTCTTTATCTGCTGCGTCTCGACTGAGTTTCGCCAGATACGCAGCCGCGTCGCCGCAATCCTTACTCGGCTGGGCTACACACCTGTATTTCAAGAAATCTTTGCCACCGCGCCAGGCTACCTCCGCCAGGTCCTCCGCGACAAAATCGACGCCTGCGAGGGCCTGATCCAGCGTCGGCCAAGGCTACGGGGCGGAGCCGCCCACAGTGGATGCTAACTATGGTCCAGTCTCTTACACCCCGTTTCAAGTTCCTCTACGCCAGCGAGAAGGAGAAAAGGACGTGGCTTCTCTTCGCCGGGGACGCTTGCACCCGCGACACGCCGGTGGACGGCCTTGACCTCCCTCGCGTTCGCTCCTTCCCAGACCCTGTCGGCTACCAGGCTGAGCGTCGCGGTTTGCAGCTCGCCTACTCCAACCAGCGGCAAAAAGACGACCAGCTTGACCACGCCCCCGCTAACGACACTGACCTCGAGCTCAAGATCGAACGCCTCCTCGATCAACTCGCTGAGCTGCGGCGAGCCTTCGAGGAGTGGCCTCCAGAGCGCTCTTGTAGGCGGCCACGACTTGTTCGAGAAACTTGCGGCCTTCTTCTCCCGCTGCGCGTTCCCAGATTCTGAAGTGCGCTACCAAGGTTGTTCTGGGTCATTCCCCAATCCTGAGGCAGATCGGCTTTCCCAGCTCTCCACATCTACTCACA
>CAWFMA010000024.1:0-144972 GCA_963816855.1 uncultured Verrucomicrobiae bacterium
CGAGCCTCAATCCGGCAAACGCCGCGAGCAGGATGATCCCCCGCCAATCGTCCGAGGGCGCGGCTTCCAGGAGTGCGGAAATCTCCTCCGGGGTGAAGGTTTCCTTCTGCGCTTTGGCTTCGTGCGTCGCGAGGTAGTCAACCGCGAGGGCGGGATTCGTAGGGAGGTATCCCATCCGTACAGCTGCCCCGAGAGCCGAGGCGACGATCCTTTGAGCCAGGTTTGCCGTCACCGGGGATTTGCCTTTGCGCAGCTCGCCGTCGCGGAAGGAGCGCACATCCTTCGGCGTCACAGCACGCAGCGGGAGGCTCGCCCGTGCCCCGAGATGCGCGAGGAAGTCCTTTATCGGCTTTTCATATCGCTCGACGGTTTTCTGCCCCCGAGCGGCTTTCTTTGTCGCCACCCATTCGCGAAGCCAGCTTTCAACCGTGAAATTGTCGAGCGGTTCGTCGCCCGCCCGCTCCAGGACTTCATTGAACAGCTTGCGGGCCTGCGCGGTGGTGAGTGTGCGTCTGAGCGCCGCCCGTTCCGCTTGTTCGAGCTTCATGCAAAACTCGGTTGCCTTGCGACGGTCGGTCTGCTTCGTGGATTTCTTGAGCCACCTGCCGTCGCCGGCGCGATAGGCGCAAAAAAAGTATGGAGAACGCGGGCGCCTGAAAATGCTGGCCATGGTAGTAGGCAACCTAGTGGGAATGTCCCCCGGTGTCAAGCACGTCCCAAGATGTAGTATTTATGCGGTTCTGCGGGTCATCGGAGGGGCGGTATCGAACATGGGATTCGATTCGAAGGCGGCGCAGATCTCGGTGGGCTTCACTTGGCGAGCCATTCCAACCGTCAGGGAGCAAAAGCGAAGGTTTTCTTGGCTTTTTCGTTCGACGCACCATCGAGCTTCGTGCCGTAATGGACCGCATCTTCGCCGGACGCGTCGCGCGCCTGTTGCTCGGTGATCCTGGGCGGTGGTGGTGCCCTCAGGAAGCGCGCGAACTCCGGCAGCCAGTGAACGACGGGGGGAGGGGTCGTCGTCGACAATGTTCTAAATCCCGGCAGGAGCTGCGAGGGCCGCCGCGGTTGCCGCGGCCACGTCCTCGACGTGGATCCAGGACCAGACGCCTTGATACCTTCGCCGACGATGGGCATTTCCTGCCGTCGAACCTGATCAGCGGCAGCGCCATCTGGATTAAACCAAGTC
The DNA here is from genome assembly GCA_963816855.1 of uncultured Verrucomicrobiae bacterium. Lineage (GTDB taxonomy): Bacteria > Verrucomicrobiota > Verrucomicrobiia > Chthoniobacterales > Terrimicrobiaceae > DASTFP01. The sequence goes on from CAWFMA010000024.1 coordinate 1,190, forward strand.
CTCGGGCCGTAGAAGAATCCGTAGCGAAGGCCGACACACTCCAGCGGCTCAGTCCACTCAAGCCGCGACTCGAACTCGGCATACATCTGGGCGCTCAGCGCCACACCGGCGCAGGTCGATCGCCAGTCCGTCGGACTCGTCGGCCACACGCCTCTGGCTTTCAGGAAAAAGCCGCTTAGCTGCTGCAGGTGTCGGCGCACGCCGACCGCTCGCGGCACGCAACAGGTTGCGGCCCCCTCAAGTCTCAGTTAGAGATCCCCTTGGATGGCGGCCGCGATTTGCGACGGATCGCTCGGCAACGCCGTCAGCTGATTGATGACCACCTCGGTCTTCGATTGCTGCAGAACCTGTCTCAGGCCTGATTCATCGAATGCACTGACCACGGCGACTGCCGCTCCAAGATTCTTCAGTTTTCGTGTGTGCCTCCCTCGGAGCGGACATACCGGTCACCGAGTGACCTTGACGAACCAGCAGCGCGATCAACGGCTGGCCGATGGCGCCGCTGGCTCCGGCGACAAAGATTTTCATGCCTGCCGTCCTTCCTCTCTGTCGGTTGAAGTCGCCAGCGCTATCTTGTGTCTGACGACAATTCCCAGGACTTTGGCGGACCGCGCTGTCTAAGCCGGAGAAGTTCCCGGCCAGCTCGCGCCATCACGAGGCGCTGCGTTCAGGTCGAGCTTGCTTTGGCCCTTCATCGCGAACATCATGACCTGCTTTCCGGTAGTCCCATCATGTCCAATCATCTGTTTACCTTCATTCTCGCGGGCGGAAGCGGCGAACGCTTTTGGCCGCTCAGCCGTTCCAAAACCCCGAAGCACTTGCTGCGACTTCTGAGCGACCAGACCCTGCTGGAAACGACGGTTCGGCGGGTCGAGAACCTTGTACCGTGGGATCGGGTATTTATCCTCACCAACGCCGCTCAGGCCGATTCCATCCGGAAGGAGCTCCCTTTTATTCCTCCCGAAAACGTCGTCGCAGAACCAGAGAAGCGCGACACGGCGCCGGCGTGCGCTCTGGCCGTCGGCTTTGCCCGGGCTCGTGACCAAGACGCGATTTGCGCGCTCCTCCCCGCGGATGCCGTAATTCACAACATTCCGGTCTTTCAGCGGCAATTGGCCGCGGCGGCGGAAGTGGCTGGAAAGCGCGACGCCTTGATAACCTGTGCGATCCCTCCCTCGTATCCGTCGACCGGTTTTGGCTACCTCCATCTTGGCGAAGCTCTCGACTCGGTTCACAAAGTTATCCGCTTCGTTGAAAAGCCCGACCTTCCGACCGCAGAAAGCTACTGCAAGAGTGGGCAATATGCCTGGAATGCCGGCATGTTCATCTGGCGCGCCGAAGTATTCCTGCGCGAAGCCGAGCGCCTGGTTCCGCCGCTTGGCGAGTTCATCCGCGATTTCCCGGCTGGGGACGCGGCCGGATATCTCGCCGAGCGTTTCGCGAAACTCCCGAAAATCTCGGTGGACTATGCGATCATGGAAAAGGCCTCGGAGGTGCTGGCAGTCATGGCGGAGTTCGACTGGGACGACGTCGGTTCCTGGACGGCGCTTCCCGAGCACCTCGGTCACGACGAGGATAGCAATACCTTGCGCGGCGAAGTCGTGAGGCATGAATCGCGCAACAACATTGCCCTCAGCAACGGACGGCTGATTGCGTTGTGCGGGGTGGAAGACCTTATCGTGGTGGAGACTCCGGATGCGGTGCTCGTCTGCCATCGCGATGCCGCGCAGGACATCAAGAAACTGCAGCCGCTTCTGCCGCCCGGCGTCCGCTGACAGGGTGCCCGTCCGAGGCACCTCGCGTTGATTTTGATTTCGCTTCGGTTAGGCTTTTTCCGTGCAATATCGTACCCTTGGCAAATCCGACCTGAACGTTTCCGTAATTAGCCTCGGGACAATGTCTTGGCCGGGGTGCAACTACGGAGACAGCGGCTATTCGCCGACACCCGAGGACTTCGCGGCCACCCGCGAAATGGTCCGGACTGCCTTTGATAGCGGGATCAATCTTTTCGATGCGGCCGAGGGTTACGGTCGCGGATTGGCTGAGGAAATGCTGGGTCGGACGCTTCAGGAGCTCGGTTGTCGCGAGAAGGCGGTTATCGTGACCAAAGTGGGTCCGCTCTTTGGGGAAGAACAGACCGGAGGCAGAACCTGCAATCTTTCCGCAAAACACATCGCCGATCGCTGCGCCCTTAGCCTCAAGCGCCTGCGCACGGATTATGTCGACCTTTACCTGGCGCACTGGCCCGATCCGCGCACGCCCATCGAGGAGACCATGGAAGCGGTGGCCAAGCTTAAGGAAGAAGGCAAGATCCGCTGGTTCGGCGTTAGCAATTTTTCCAACGATCTGCTGGGCGCCGCGTTGCGGCGGGGGATCGTCGCTTCCAATCAGCTTCCCTACAGTCTGGCGGATCGAACCATCGACACGGACAAGCGCCCGTTCTGCGTCGAGAACCGGGTGGGAATCATGGCGTATTCGCCTCTCGGCAAGGGGGTCCTGAGCGGAAAGTATGACGCGCAACATTTGCCACCACCGGGTGATTACCGGCATACCCGAAAGTATTTCGCAAAGGAGAACTTTTCGCGCTACTTCGCTCTGGCTGGGCGCTTGCGTGAGCTGGCGCTCCAAATCTCCTGTACCGCCGCGCAACTCGCTCTGGCTTGGGTCCTTGCGCAGCCGGGGATTACCGTGGCTCTGCCCGGCGCGAAATCCCCGGACCAGGTCCGTGCCAACGCCGGAGCCAGCGACCTCTCGGTTCCCGAATCCGTCCTTGCGGAGCTCGGCGCATTGTCGCAGGGGTGATCCCGCCTGATCGCCTAGCGCGGCCGATCGCCGGTTGGATCGGCAACCTCCGCCACCTCGTCGCTGGTGAGCGGCAGTGCCACCGCCTTCCCCTCGGCGGAAGATTCGACGGCCGCCTCCAATACTGCCATCACGGCGACCGCCTGCGGCGGCGGCACCGGATTCGGCGCACGGCCAAGGAGAGCATCGCGTATGCCTTGATAGTACCTGCGCTGGTCTCCGTTCGGCACGGGAAGTTTCAGGGGTTCATTTCCGGAGCCGTCGTAGAAAATGCCTGGGTTGGGATCCTCGCCCCAGCCCGCTTGGCCCGGGACAACGCCGCGGACCAACTGTTCTTCCTGCGCGTCCAAGCCGTATTTCAACCAACTGCCGCGCATTCCATGTATCGCCATCCGCGGGATTCCTCCGGCGACCAGAGCGGAACCGTGCAAAATGACTTGGAGCTGGCCGTAATCCAGGATTACGTGAAACCAATCATCGGTTCGCGCCAGTCGGCGTTGCCTTACCAGCTTTGCGCTAAGCGAATTCGGCAACCCAAAAAGCTGGAGAGCTTGGTCAGCCAAGTGGGGACCCAAGTCGTACCACAAGCCCGCTCCTGGGCCGCCGGCTTCACGCCACCGGTCCCTGATCTCGGGTCGGAAGCGATCGAAGTGTGATTCGAAATGCCGAACCTCGCCGACCCGTCCGTCCTCGATAACCTGCCGCGCTCCGAGAAATTCACTATCCCAACGCCGGTTTTGGAACACTGAGAGAAGCCGACCCTTGGAGCGCGAGAGATCTCTGAGCCGTCGCGCTTCCGCCAGCGTGATGGTGAAGGGCTTGTCAACAATGACATGCTTTCCGGCATTCAGGGCGGCTGTCGCGAGCGGAACATGAGTCTCATTGGGACTGGCAATTACCACCAGGTCCACGCCAGCGTGCTTGGCTACGTCTTCAGGTTCGTCCAGAACTTGCGCTTGCGGCAAACTTTTCCGCACGAGTTCCGGATGGCGAGAACTGACCAGGGTAAGTTCGAGACCGGGAACGGACTGGATCAGAGGTGCATGAAAAGTCTTGCCCACGAAACCAAAGCCGATAAGGGCTACGCGCACGGGGTCAGCAGTTTCGGTCATGAAAGGCTATCGGAGGAAAGTGAGCATAGTATGCGCTGACCGGCGCGATGGAAGCACCAAAAGACCACTCTCGATATTGTATCGGCGCTCGCATCTCTCAATTTTGCTTCCTTTAAAACCGGTGAGCAGGGGCGGATGCCTTTATGACACTGTAACCGCCCTGCTGCGAAATCGCTTCACCGTCTCCGGTTGCGCCACTCGGCAGCTCAAAGGCGGCAAGCCGCGCAAGAGCAACTCAACGTCGCCGACGACTATATTTCCAATTTCGGTAAAAGCTTCTTGAATACCACCCGAACGATGAGCCGAAAGGATCACATTCGGAAGGTCACGAATGGGATGGTCCTTAGAGAACGGCTCCTCCGGAAAAACGTCCGTGGCCACTTTGAGATGACCCGACTTTGCCGCCGCCGTTAGTGCATCAAAATCCACAACCCCAGCCCTGCTCATAAGTACAAACAATCCCCCGGGCCTAATGAGCGACAGTTCGCGGGCGCTAAGAAAACCCTGGTTTTCTGTGGTAACGCTCGCGAAAACAAAGATAGCGTCCGATGTAGAAAGCACTTCAGCCAGACTGGCGGGCGTGCAATCGTTATTGAGGATCTCTCGCTCCGGCAACCATGGGTCATAAACCTTCACCGGACAGCGAAACGGCCGAACCAATGGACGAAATGCTCGGGCGAGGTCTCCAAAACCAATGATTCCCACCCGGGAACCCGTGAAGAGAAAGCATTGCCGGTTGCTCTCAAAGCCATACTTTTCGTTCCGTTCGTGGAAGGCGCGATCGTTCTTGCTCACGCCTCTCGCCAGATCGAGAGCCAGCGCCAAAGCCATTTCGGCAACCGGGACAGCGAACGCGGGACTCGCAACAAGAACGCGAATACCGTGACCAAAACAGTAGTCGTAGTCGATGTTCGGAAGGAAGTTCCCCTCGACATTGAAAATCGCTCGCAGTCTCTTGCCGCGCTCCAACCTCTTCCGGGGCAGGTCGCTTTGACCGACAAGAATCTCGGTCTCGGGCAGCGCCTGTTCAAGCATTTCGGCGGGCATCGGTCCACTGTCGAAAACGGTGAGATCAGCCGACTCAGCCAGTTTGCTTTGGGCCTTGGCGTCGAAGATCAAATCCATAGTACGAGGGTGGGGGTCGATGATGATTTTTGCCTTACTCATAGCCTAGCTAACGATTTGGTTGTGGAAATTCGATCGCGCCATTCCCTCTCCGATCTATTTGGTTGATCGATCAATCGGTCGATTGAGACGGCCGCAATAATCTACTGCCCATAACAACAAGCTGATCGAACGTCTGGATATGGAGCGTATTCAGGCCGTTACCGATGGTGCCGATAAGGCCACCAACCACACGGAAGGGGATGCGTCCCATACCCCCAAAAGGCTTCTCGATTGCGATTCCGATGGCGCCGAAGAAAGGGTGGGCCGATTGGGGCACGAGCACGCCGATCGTTTCTGTTGATCTTCGCCTCAGGCCACGGGCGATCATCGCGCTCGGTGGATAGTTGAGCCTCTTCATCGCTCTGAGCACGGTCTCTCGAACGTTCGATGCGGCGTAGCCGCTTTGGTTGACCCCTCTCGATACTGTGGAGATGGACACATTCGCCTGAGTGGCGACTTTTTTCATATTACCCTGCACGGAGTATACACAGGTCTTCTCCATGCGAGGCTTATTTTTCAAACGCCGGCCCGCTTCATGGCGAATAGAAGCGGAGAGCTGCGGTTTTTCACGTCGCCAACCGCCCGGCTGAGCGCTTTCGACATCTGCTGCGGTTTTTGCAAAGCTGTTTGCTGTTGACTCCATGGGTGCACGTATGTTCGAGCGTGGCAATTTTTGCTTCGCCTGAAGCTCCTGCTCTTCGCAAACGCCCGATTTTCTGACTATCCTGTGCCCATGGCGAAAATTTGCTGCAAAGCGCTCCTGTTCGATATGGATGGCGTGTTGATCGACTCGACTCCCGTCGTGACGCGCGTCTGGTCCGAATGGGCGCGGCGGCACGGCTTCGATCCCGATGAAATCGTCCGCCGAGTCCATGGCCGTCCCAGCATCGCGACGATTCGCGAACTTCTTCCCACCGCTGATCACGAGGCGGAGAATCGTGAAGTCGAGCGCCGCGAGATCCTGGATCTTGACGGGGTCATTCCCATGCCAGGAGTTCGCGGACTCCTGGCCTCGTTGCCCCCGGATCGTTGGACAATCGTCACCTCGGGCACGAGGCCGCTGGCCAACGCTCGAATCCGCGCAGCGGGTCTTTCTGCGCCGGGCAGATTTATCACCGCCCAGGATATCGTTAATGGCAAGCCCGATCCGGAGCCATATCTTAAGGGAGCCGCCCTGCTGGGTTTTGCGCCCCAAGAATGCCTGGTTGTCGAGGACGCCGCGGCCGGCGTCCGCTCCGGCAAAGCGGCGGGAGCTCGCGTCGTCGCCGTTCAAACCACCGAGACCAACGATGTTCTCATTGAACTGGGCGCGGATTGGATCGTGAAGGATTGCGGCTCCCTCTCGGTCGACGGATCCTGTCTGGTTGCCGGCACGGATGAGCGTGATTTGGTGATCAATGCTACTCCCTCGGGGCGCCAGCCGGAAGGAAGCCGCTAGAAACCGGGCATCGCGCCGACGACCTTCAGAGGGCCGGCATTTTCGTCCAGGCGCCGCCCTCTTTCGCGCTGCGAACCGCCGTCGCGATGAACGCCATGCCTTCCACTCCGTCGTCAACGGTTGGGAAATCCAATCCCTCCGGTGACGGCTGACCCATCACCTCGGCCTCGATAGCCCGGGCGGCTTCCAGGTAGATGTTTGCGAATGCCTCGATAAAGGCTTCCGGATGGCCAAACGGCAGCCGGGTAAATTTCTTGGCCGCATCGCTAACGTAACTATTGCCGCGCCGGTAAGTCTTTCTCGGTGCATCCTGGAACTTTACGACTAGTTCATTGGGATGCTCCTGGTGCCATTCCAGCGAGCCTTTGGTACCATAGACGCGGATCGCCAGATTGTTCTCCTCGCCGGCGGAAATTTGAGAGGCATAAAGCACGCCGCGCGCGCCGCCCTTATAGCGCAGGAGCATGTTCCCGTCGTCTTCGAGTCGACGCCCTTCGACGAACGTTGAAAAGTCCGCGCAAAGCTCGTCGATCTCCAGCCCCGTAATGTAGCGAGCCAGGTTCTCCGCGTGTGTGCCGATGTCACCAATGCAACCGCTTGCTCCCGCACGTTCGGGATCCGTGCGCCAAGAGGCCTGTTTTTGGCCTTCCTGATCGATGGGGTTCAGCAGCCAGCCTTGGGGATACTCCGCCACGATTTTCAGGATTTTACCAATCTCGCCGGAATTTACCAACTCGCGCGCCTCCTTTACCATCGGGTAGCCGGTGTAGTTGTGGGTGAGGGCGAAGACCTTTCCACTCTTGCGGACAACCTCGCGGAGTTCGAGCGCTTCATCCAGATTGAGAGTCATCGGCTTGTCGCAGACGACGTTGAAACCGGCCTGGAGGAAGGTTCTGGCGGCGGGAAAATGAGCAAAATTCGGAGTGACTATCGATACGAAATCGATCCGTTGGTGAGCTGGAAGCTTGGTTTCGGCCTGGGCCATCGCTTCATAGGTGTCGTACACCCGGTTGGGATTCAGCAAGAGGTGCTCTCCGCTTTCGCGCGATTTGGCCGGATTCGACGAAAACGCGCCGGCGACCAGCTCAATGCGGCCGTCGAGATTGGCGGCGAGGCGATGGACAGCGCCGATGAAAGCGTCTTTCCCTCCGCCGACCATACCCATTCTTAATTTGCGCGACGTCATGAGGCTTTCTCGGTTTGCTTTTCGGAATCGAACGCGGAATCGAAGGCGAACCCGCTTGGAGCAAAGTCGTAGCTCCGTACATTCCGGCAGGATTCTGCGGCACCATGCACTCGATCCATGCGAATGTCCTCCCATTCAATCGAGAGGGGGCCCTGATAGCCGATATCGTTCAATGCCACAATGATGTCCTCGAATTTCACGTCGCCATGACCAATCGAACGGAAGTCCCAGAAACGGCGGTGGTCGCCAAAGTCGGTGTGTCCGCCAAATACGCCCGCTTCGCCGTTTCCGTGTCCCCACCAGGCATCCTTCATGTGCGCATGGAAAATTCTACCCGAAAACTCTCGAATGAACTTCACATAATCGACCCCCTGGTATCCCAAGTGAGACGGATCGTAGTTGAACCCAAACCGCCTGTGGTTGTTGACCGCTTTTAACGCCCGGCGAGCCGAGGCGATGTCGAAAGCAATCTCGGTCGGATGGACTTCGAGGGCAAAATTAACATCGGCGTCTTCAAAGACCTCGAGGATCGGGAGAAAGCGGCGCGCAAAATCATCGTATCCTTTCCGCAAAAAGGCCTGGCTTGTGGGCGGAAACGCATAGCACGCGTGCCAAATGCTCGAACCGCTGAAGCCATTGACCACCGCGGGGAATTCCAGATCGCGATGCGGCTTGGCATTGAGAAAATTTCTGCAAGCGCGCGCGGTCAATTTCAATTGCTCGGCGGCTCGTTGCCGGACCCCTTCAGGGTCGCCGTCGGCCCAGACCTCCGCCGGCAAGATAGCTTGATGCCGCTCATCGATGTTGTCACAGACGGCTTGTCCGACCAGGTGATTGGAGATAGCAAAAGCGGACAGCCCGGAATCGCTCAGAATCCGCCAGCGTTCCTGACAATAGCCCACCGATTCCGCGGCACGCTTCACATCGAAATGATCGCCCCAACAAGCGAGTTCCAACCCATCGAAGCCCATCTTTTTGGCAAGCGGCGCGAGTTCGGAAAGCGGGAGGTCAGCCCATTGGCCGGTGAAAAGAGTTACTGGTCTAGCCATGTGTCTGCAGGGTGGGGAAGGGTTAGTTTTTTTAACCTGGATCGTTTACGACGCAACGAGTTCTTTCTGAATATAGCGAAAGCTTTGTTCCAAAGAAGCGAAGGGGTCTCCGGGCGTGATGTCTTGTTCCACGATGAACCAGCGGCACCCCGCGGCTTCCGCGGACGACGTAATTGCGCGGAAGTCCAAACTGCCGTTGCCGACCTCGGTCATGAAGGGGGGTTCTCCATGCCTGGGCGAAACTCCAAAATCCTTGAGGTGAAAGCTGACCAGCCTACCGCCGAGCTTTTGAATCCATTGTTCCGGGTTCATGCCGGCATACTGGACCCAATAGCCGTCGAGTTCGAACGACAACGCCGGCGCCCTCGTGCGAAGCACATCAAAAGCCAGTTCCTCGCCCGATCGACAAAATTCCATCGCATGGTTGTGATAGGCGAGAACCATCCCCGCCCTGCGCAAACCCTCTGCGCTTTCGCTCAATCTATCGGCCAACCGTTCGACCTCGGAACACGAACTCATGTCGACTCCCGCCGGAAAAGCGTAGACGGCAATCTCGGCGCCGAGGGTTTGCATTTTCGCGATCACTTCCTCGGGTCGCTGAATAATGACCTGTCCAGTGACATGAGCTGAAACAATCTTCATGGCCGCCTCCCGGCAGATTCTTGCCATGTCAGCGTCGGACACGGTTTCGGATGGGATGAGCTCTACCGCGGGGTACCCGATCGACTTGAGGCGCTCGATCGACCGAGCGAATGCGGAAGAATCCTGCAAATGGTCTCTCACCGTGTACATCTGGGCTGCCAATTGAGAAAGTTTCATGAGGAGATTTCGTTCTTCTGATTTTATAGGCAAATTTTCGTTAGGGATCCAGTCTCACGCGGCCACGAACATCTGCCATTCTCCAGCGGGTGTTGATTTCATCGCCGACGGGAATCATCGCAACGAAGGTGGCTCTGCTCGCGGCGCGCCAGTTCGAAGCTAACCGGGTTGCAACGCACGCTCAGATTTTGACGGAGTTCGGAGTTTTCTATCGCCTCCATGAACCGGAGCGCCCGTATGCACCATGAAACGAGCCCGAACCACCTCCCCAGGAAGCGGTGCCCCCCCGCCACCCGGTAGCGCTGCCGGAGCCGCCGCCCCAAGAGGCAGAGCCTCCGCGATATCCGCTAATGCTTCCCGATCCATTATTCCACGAAGCGTGGCTGCCCCTCCAGCCGGTGGCGCTTCCCGAACCGTCGCCCCACGATGCGTTACCTCCTCGCGCGCCATAGGCGTTTCCGGAACCATTGTGCCAGTAGGCTGATCCGCCGTAAGCGCTGCGGTAGTAACCGGAGTTTCCCCAAGCCGCACCGTACGCCCCGCGATAGAAGCCCGCGCCTCCGTAGGCAAGACCGTCGCCGCCATAGAAAGGAGTCGGCGCGGGTGCGGTAGTGTAGACACCAGCACACCCCGCTAGACAGAGCAAAAGGCCAGCGGCGAAGGCCGCCCTTCGAATGAGCGAAAGCGAATATCTCATAAGGGAATTTAAGTTGTCCGCGCTAGCGGACGTTTGACTTCAAAACCGAAAGAAACGGGATCTCCCGCGCGCCGGCAGGCTTACGAAAAACAAAATCCGAGTCTTTCAGCCAAGGACGGAGGTTCCAGTGCGAGAACTCGACCAGGACGCGAGGGAAGTTTGTTCGATCGGTAAAAGTCACCGCCAACCGCCGTGGCAGCGCCTGCGGACCCGTTTCTATCCAGATTTCCCAGTTTACACCCGGAGATCTAAGGGCCAGGTGCTCGCAGCGCGTTCCGTTTACCGCAGACGGGCCGACAACGATGGCGCTTAATAAACCCCGGGAGAGAACGCTGTAGGGATCACTGAAAAGCAGGGGCGCCGAGGCGAAGCGTATTCCGGTTTCCTGCTGGAGCGCAGGCAGCATGGCGTCGATAGTTGGCGGAGCTTTCGAAACGGAATAAACATTGGTTTGTGGAGCGAACGCGGAGGCGGTCGTTCCGTCGTAGTAAAAATCAAAAGCGGGAGCCTCGCCGCTGAGTTGCACCCGGAGTTTGTCCGGGCGTTTCAGCGACACCTTCACCTCGGGAAAAAAGGTGATAAACTGTCCGGTTCTTGCGGGCACTTCGACTGTATTGCTCGAGCGATACGTCAAGGCTTTGGCCGCCCCCAGCGTCGCGCCCATGCTTCGAAGGCGATCAAGTGCGTGAGGGTCGAGCCGCGGCGCGGTCTTCGGACTTCGCGAAACGGGTTCTTCGGCCCGCGTGGTCGCGAGGGCCGCGACAGAAAAGAGACAACAGACTACGGGCAGAAGAAGGCGGGGCTTTTTCATCGTTCGAATAGGTCGGCTCATATGGCTGGAAATCTCCCCGGACCTCACCGTCGTGCGTGTTTATGGCATCGTGGCGATGCGGTGCTTTTGGCGCGGGGCGGGGGACTAAATTCTCCTTAAATCATGATCTACCTCGCACGAAGCCGAAAATATCCGCCGAAGAAAAAAAGTCGGAGCCGTCCAGGGCATCGCGCCAAACCCGAAACGTCCTCCGCGTTTCCGCGTGGCCCGGCGAATGGAAGGTGTGCTCGTTCGTCAAGGGTGCGGACTCATTCGACACGGTTTTGAGCAGTTCGATCACAATTGTTTATGAGCGAAGGCCGGCGAGCAAGTATCTAAAAGGGTGACTATGGATTCGCCGAGCGCGGAAGGTTCCCCATCCTGCGGTTGGCTTCGAATTCCACGGATCCCCAATTGTGCAGTGACGATTCTCCGCTTTCTTAAAACCAACGCCTCCCTGGCCAGCTTCCCTATCGTGAGCGCCGAGGCTTCGTACACCCTTTTGAACGAATCGCCGAAGGGACTTGCCTTGCGCGGTCCCTGACCCTTCGATACAAGGACCTCTCGCTTATGAAGCTGCAAACTTCATGTTCGTTCCACCTGTTGTTTTCCCAACCCAACGAGGTAGCACAGGCTGTCGCGTGCCTGATGGGATTTCTTGGAGACCAAGGCGTGCGAGACGAAAAATTCCGCGAGGAGTTTCAGACGGCCGCCACCGAAGCTATCAAGGACGGTCTGAAGCGTTGCCATGCAGGATTGCCCGATCGGTTTGTCGAAATCAAACTGAGGATCAATTCCATCGAAGTCCAGCTCGAGATAGTCAGCCCTTCGTGCCCGGGTGCGTCGAGCGGTCGGCCGCCATCTTCGAAAGATTCCCCGGCCACCTCAAGTCTCTCCGCCGAGGACCGAAGAATCGCGACGGGCGACGTCCAGCGCGATGGAATGGATGTGGTTGTTCTAAAAAAGTCTCTCGGGGAATTGACGTGGAGTTACGAACCTGGTCTTCGGGAAAAATCTCTGATCACGATCGCCAGCGACGATTTTGCGGCCTAGGGCTGACTCATCAGACCGGCCTCCTGCCGCGCGAGGTTTTGGCTGCAACAAAATGCTTTCTGATTTCTTTCTCGCCGAGAGAAATTGAGGATCTGATGGCCGCGATACCGGCGGATGTTGGCGGTCGCGATTCGAGGACAAAGATCTGCCAGGCCCAAGGCGAGGTTGTGGGGACTATGCCACGACGAAACCGCTCGCAAGGGGACTCTCTGCTCAAAAATAGCGGCGGTCGTCGCATGGAAGGTGCGCAAGGAGAAATCACGGGCGATTGCCGAATCCCGGCGCGCCCGTCGGTTCAGGAAAAGAATTTACAAAGGACGCATTCGTGCAACTCTAGCAAGATTAGGCGATGCCTCACGTGGCCAGAGATTTATACCAGAAATGCAGAGAATACAGGGATAGTGCCGACGCACGGGCTCAGGGATTCTATCCGTATTTCCGGTGTATCGAGGAAACGCACGGGAACTATGTCATCTGCGAGGGCCAGCGGAAAATCATGATCGGCTCGAACAATTACCTGGGCCTGGCGCAGGACGAGCGAGTGATCGAAGCAGCCTGCGAGGCCGCGCGGAAATATGGATCCGGCTGCACCGGTTCCCGGCTGCTCAACGGGACAATCCGACTCCATACCCAACTGGAAGAGGCGCTTGCGCACTTTCTGCAGCGGGAGGCGGTGCTCTTGTTTTCCACCGGGTTTTTTGCCAACCAGGGGGCTTTAGCCTCCCTGACCGAAGAGGGCGACGTGATTCTCTGCGACCGTGAGAACCATGCCAGCATTATCGATGGTTGCTTGTTCGCGCCGGCCAAGCTGATTCCTTACAGACACAACTCGGCGGTCTCCCTGCGCAACCGGATCAAGCGGCAACCAGCCGAGGCAGGAAAGCTCGTGGTGATGGATGGAGTCTTCAGCATGTCGGGTGATATTGCAAACCTGAAGCCCCAGGTGGAGGTGGCCAAGGAGTTTGGAGCTCGACTTTTCGTCGACGAGGCTCACTCCCTCGGCGCACTGGGACCGCAGGGTCGCGGCACGGTCCACGAATTCGGCTTGAACAAGGAAGTTGATATCGTCATGGGCACGTTCTCCAAGTCTTTGGGCTCGATGGGCGGCTTTATTGCCGGCAACGCGGAGATGATCGAATTTCTCAAACACAAGGCGCGCTGCTTCATCTTTACCGCTTCTTTGGCTCCAGCGGTAGCCGGCGGCGTGTTCAAGGCCCTCGAGGTGATGCAGGAGGAAACCGGAAGGATCGAACAACTTTGGCGCAACACCCGTAAAATGCATGAAGGTTTCAAGAGCATCGGGTTCAAGATTGGCACCACACAGACGCCGATCGTTCCTATTTTGATCGGCAGCGAAGCCAAGGCCTTCCAGTTCACGCAGCGGCTCTATGAGGAAGGAGTCTTCGCCACGCCCGCGATCTATCCCGCGGTTCGTTATGGAGAGGCTATCGTGCGGACCAGCTACATGGCGACCCACACGGAGCAAGACCTCGACAAGGTGCTGGAGATCTTCGCGAAACTCGCTGCCGAGCTCGGCACGTTTGACGATCCCGCCTACGCTCAGATTGGGAAACGCAAAGCCAATGTGTTCGATTTCCGTCTTGAGGAAAGCGAAGAGAAACAATCCGTTCGCGAGGTCAGCGCGAGTGCCGCTGTCTGGAACGGCCAAGGTGTTCGCTCCGCCGCGTCCCGTTAGAGTTATCAGACTTCGCGTCTCGCGCGGAGGACGGAATTTCTGTCGATAGGCGCGGGATCGGACGAGATCATGTATTCGATTCGCTACTGCGGAACCGCAAAGGAAAGACGTCTCTTTGAAAACCTGCCCGAAATGCTGCACGGGCTGGATCCGGCGTTCATCCCTCCGTTTCCCGGAAGCATCGTAAAATATCTTTCGCCCAAATCGCCGTTCAACCGGGTTTACGGGGAGATCTGTCCCTTTCTGGCATGGCGGGATGACCGGCCGGTTGGGAGGATCGCCGCTATCGTCAACCGCCTTCACAATCAACGCTACGGGGATCGGGCCGGATTCTTCGGGTTCTTTGATTCCGAAGACAACATGGCCTTGGCGCGCGCCCTTTTCGAAAAAGCGGCCGAAGTGGTTCGCTCTCGGGGACTCGAGTCGCTGCGCGGTCCCTATAACCCCAGCATCAACGACGAATGCGGTCTCCTGGTGGAAGGCTTTGAACATCCTCCCTGTCTCGGCCTGGTGTGGAACCCGGCCTACCATAGGGTGTTGATCGAGCAACTGGGGTTTCAAACCGTTTGCAAGTCCTTCGGATTTCTTCTGCCTCTGCATCGACTCGATCCTCCAGAGCGTCTGAATCGGATCGTGGAGCGTGTCGCGAAGCGTTCCAGCACCAAGCTGCGGCCGATCAACATGTCACGGCTGGAGGAAGAGCTGAAAATCGTGCTGGAAGTTTACAACGCGACGTTGGAAAGAAACTGGGGGTTTGTCCCCATCTCGATGGACGACCTGCTAGCTAGCGCGTCTGACATGAAAGCTTTCGCGGACCCCGAGATGATGCTGATCGCCGAGATCAACGGCGAGAACGCCGGCGTCGCCCTTTCTTTGCCGAACTTCAACGAGATTCTTGCGCGGATAAAGCAAACGCCGCGCGCGTTGAGGCTTTTGCATATTTTGTGGCTCATGAAGACCCGCCGGATTAACTGGGTCCGGCAGGTTGTCTACGGAATTGCCCCGCGGTTCCGGGACCGCGGGTTGCATGCCTGGCTCCTGTATGAGCAGTTCGTTTGCGCCAAACGGCGATATGCCAACGCGACGCTCGGCTGGATTGAGGAAAGTAACACGGAGATTCTGGAAAATTCATTGATGATCGGCGCGATTCGGCAACAAGAGTGGCGGATCTACGAAAAGACCCTCCGCTAATCCGGATCTCGCTTTCGGCTCCGCGATGACTTCACGACGCAACGCGCCTCGCGAGTTCGACGCCTTGTCGTGAAGCTTTTTCTTACGGGGGCAACCGGTTTTGTGGGACGTAACGTCCTCCTGCGGGCGCTGAGCGAGGGTTACGAGATCTGCGCGCCGGTAAGAAATCCGGACAAGCTCGCCCGCCAACTGAGATTTGAGAAACAAACGGCGGAGAGGATTCAGGTCCTCTCCCCGCTGCCTGCAAGTTGGCCGAAAATCTCTCCGGATTTCGCAATCCTGGCCGGAGGCGCCCTTTTCGAGCGCACACGAGGTGACTTCTTTGCTACGAATGTCGATTGGACCCTGGCTATTCTGCGCGCGCTCCCGGGACAATGCCGAACGGTGGTTGTTTCCTCTCAATCGGCCGGTGGGCCGACACCCGCGGGAAAAAGAGCCCGCACGGAAGCGGACGCCGATGCCCCGATTACTTGGTACGGCGAATCCAAGCTGGAAATGGAGAGATCGATCCGGCGCCATTTCCGAGAGCGACCGATCACCATCCTGCGACCGCCGATGATTCTCGGCCCGCGCGACAGCGCCACGTTGCCGCTTTTTCGAATGGCCAGTGGACGGATCCGAATCAAGCCTGGATTGCGCACCAAGCGCTACAGCTTTGTCGGGGTGGACGATCTCGTGGCGGCAATCTTCCTGGCGCTCGAGCAGGGACGCGGCTCGGAAAGTCTGTATGTGGCGTCGGGAAAGGCGGTGAGCGACTGGGAGCTAATCGCCTCGGCGGCGGCGGCCTGCGCGGCTCGGGGAGTTACCCTGCCGGCGCCGCAGATTTTTGTGCGATTGCTTTCGATGGTTGTGGATGCAAGTCCTGGTCTGCGCTCCAGAACCCCAAGTCTCACCCGCGATCGGGTCCGGGAGGTCTGGCCAGATCGCTGGGTGGTTGACGGTTCGAAATTCGAACGCCTCGCCAACTGGCAAGCAAAGGGCGCCTTGGGGAGCGCCCTCGTCGCGGCGCACGACTACTATGTCCGCGAGGGGAGGTTGTAGGCGGCATGAGCAAAGAGAGTTCCACGCCTCCCTCCGCGATTGGGATTTGTTTGACTATCGCGGCTCTGCTTTTGTCCCTGGCACTTGCCACTTGGCTTTGTCTGCAGGGTCGCCGGAGCTCCTTGCTTCCCAGCAAGCCGCGAACGGTGGAGCAGGTCCTTACCGCACTCGGGCCGGTTGTTGAAGGTCGGATCCGACCTGCTTTCGACCGCGCTCGCGTCAAATGGCCTCCAAGACCTTTGACGCTGCTCGCTTTGAAGGCGGAGCGGCGCCTAGAAGTCTATGCGGTGGCCGACACGGGGAAGCCTCATCTGACCCTCGAGTATCCCATTCTGGCGGCGAGCGGCACCTCCGGACCGAAGGATCGCGAAGGCGACAACCAGGTGCCCGAGGGTTTCTATCGCGTCGAGTTGCTCAATCCAAACAGCCGGTATCACCTTTCCCTGCGAGTGAACTATCCCAACGCCGACGACTTCGCGCGCGCACGCGAGAACCGGCGTGATATTTCAACGCTTGGCGGCGACATTATGATCCATGGCGGCGCGAGATCCGCTGGGTGTCTCGCCCTGGGCGATCCTGCGGTCGAGGACCTGTTCGTCCTCGTCGCGGCTAGCGGCCTGGATAACGTGGAACTCATCGTTGCGCCATTTGATTTCCGCCGGGAAACTCCGGCCAACGTGCTCACGGGAAAGCCCGCCGCGATCGTCGAACTCTACGGCCGTCTCACGCGGGCACTCGAGAAGTTTCCCTTGCTGCATCCCATTGTTGGAGATCTGCACGCGGAGAGGAAAGGCCTCGACAATCCGGACGGACCTTACGCAGAATAATGGCCGAACCGCCTGCGCGAAATTCACAGACGCCGGCGGCAACCCTCCCTGCTATGGATCTTAATTTGAAAGGAAAAGTTGCCGTTGTTACCGGTGCAAGCATCGGCATTGGTCTTGCAATTTCTGAGGCCCTGGCCTCCGAAGGAGTAAACCTCGTCCTGGTCGCACGCCAAGAAGAAAGGTTGCAACAGGAGGCGACGCGGCTCGCCGAGCAATCCGGAGTGAAGTGCGTTGCGGTGGCCAGCGACGTGGCAACCGCCGCAGGGACGGGCAAGGTCATCGACGCCGCCCGAAGCGCATTCGGAGGTGTGGATATTCTGATCAACAACGCCGGCACCGGATCCAATGAAACAGTGATGGAGGCTCCCGACGAGAAGTGGCAGTTTTATTGGGATCTGCATGTGATGGCGGCGGTCAGGTTGGCGCGCGGCCTCGTGCCGTCGATGCGCGAGCGGGGCGGGGGAGTCATCCTGCACAACGCGTCCATCTGTGCCATTCAGCCGCTTTGGTATGAGCCAATTTACAATGTGACGAAGGCGGCCTTGATGATGTTTTCCAAGACCTTGGCCATTGAATTGATCAAAGACAATATCCGCGTCAACACGGTGAATCCCGGCCTTATCCTTACGCCGGATTGGATAAAGACGGCGAAGCAATTGACGGCGGACAAAGGTGGTGACTGGCAGGGCTATCTCGACGGAATTGCCAAGGAGCACGCGCCGATCGCACGCTTCGCCAGCCCTCAGGAGCTGGCAAACTTTTTCGTTTTCCTGTGCTCCGAGCGGGCCAGCTACTCGGTGGGCTCCACCTACTTCGTCGACGGTGGAATGCTCAAGGTTGTGACCTGACGCAAGAGAGCGCAGCGCCGAGAACCCCTTTTTTCGAGGGGAGAATCAGAGGACTAGTACATTCCTATTCCCACATAGACGCCGTTAGCGGACGGGGCATCAAAAAAAGTGTTCACGTCGCCGTCCAACGCCTTGTCAAAGGTGGATCCGCTGCCAGACCATGACCCCGACGTGCCGAAGCCCTGTCCGGTCAATTTGGCCCCGTTGCGATAAAAGCCGACCTCGGCCACGTTTCCGTAGGAGCCATCGGGTCCCCGATACCGGAGATAGCGATAGTTTCCGAGGTCCACCCTGACGACATTCCATTCCAAGGGGGGCACGCTGGTGATCGAGAAAATCGTCGTGTAGGGCCCGCTCACGGGGTCGCTGGTGGTGCCCTCGAAGACTCCACCGACCATGCGTTCGGCCCGCCCTGCGCGCGGGTAGTATTTTATGGAGTCCCCCAAGAGGGTCCCGTCTGAATTTGTATCGACGCCCACATACGCCCCGTCGCTCGTTGGAGCATTAAAAAAGGTGCTCGTATTCCCGTCCAACGCCTTGTCAAAGGACGCGCCGAGACCATTCCACGAGCCGGCAGTCCCGTAGCCGGCACCAGTGAGTTTTTGTCCCTGGCGATAGAACTCAATCTCCGCGACGTTTCCATACGAACCATTTGGTGCGCGGTAACGCAAATAACGATAGGGAGTATATTCTGAGAGGTTGATTTGGTCCAGGCGCGCGTTCACTTCCGACCACCCCTCCGAAGGCTTGCTGGCAATAATGTAGATGGTCTTATAGGGCCCGCCTATGGAATCGCCGTTGGTGCCTTCGAAAACGCCGCCAATCATCCGCTCCGCGTAGCCCGCTCTTGGAAAGAACCTTATCTTGTCAGAAAGACCCGACGCATCGTAATTCGCGAAGATCGATGTATCCATCGAGGGCGCGATTGCCGTCGTCGTGGTAATGAACGGATTGGAAAGAATTGCGATGTCACCGGTCCAACCCGCAAATTGTTGACCAGTGGGCGGAGGATCGGCGCTCACAGCGACCATTGTGCCCGCCGGATAGACCCCGCTTCCGCTCCCCCGGTATACCGTCAGAATGGAAGATCCGGGCGGAACGGGCTTGTAGGTTGCCGCGAGCCACATCTTGGTGCCAGTCCCAGGCATCGTCGCCATCGTGGAAGTCGCGGAAGGATCATCGAGAATGTCGATGAAGCCTTCCCAGCCGGCGAAGTAATATCCGGTTGGGGGTGGGGTGTAAGAAAAGACATAGACCCGCTCTCCTGCCCGGTGGCTCTCGGTGGTGCTCGGAAAATTCAGGTAACGGACGAGCATCAACTGATCGAAACCTTCCGAGAGGGCATAATCTGTTCCAAATCCCGTGTCCACTTGCACAAAGGCACCATTGCTTTGCAGCGCATCGAAAAAGGTTGAAGTGTTGCCGTCAAACGCTGCTTTGAATGTGTCCTTGTCCTTTCCGCTCCAAGAGCCCGGGGTCCCGTCCGCCGCTGCGATGACTTTGGCTCCGCTGCGATAGAATTCAATCTCCGCCACGTTTCCGTAACCACCGTCAGGCGAGCGATACCTAAGGACCGTCGCTGTCCCAAAGTCGACATTGACCTCCGACCATCCGTCGGGCGGGACCTTGGTGATGGTGTAGATGAGCGAGCCGTCGCCGCTCTCGAACACGCCGCCCACCATCCGGCTGGCGAAGCCCGGCCTGGGATAGAAGCGGATCTTGTCGCCGTCGCGCAATCCTCCTGGAGGAGGATTCGCGACTGTCGCGAGCCGAAAGCCGGTCTCTGGTGCCCCGGAATAAGTTGGCAAGGGGTAGCCAGAAAAAGATTTCATCCGTTCCATCTCGGTGATTGGCCCGTTCCAATGGCCGCCGCGAGACTCAGGTCCCCCCGAAGCCGCATCTCCTTCCGTCCACTCCTCAACGTTTCCCGCCTGATTTAAAGTCCCGTAGTAGCTTGCGTTGCCATTGCCTCCCCTAACATCGGTTATGTACGTGTAGGAAGGGGAAGGGTTTGGCCGACTGGTAACGGCGAAGGTGCCATTGAAGTAGTTGGCCCGCCGACCCGGCTCGGTGTCGTCGCTCCGCCAGGGATACCACCAGTAGTGGTCCACCGGACCCGCGGGACTTGGATCATAATACGCCGCCTTGTACCACTCGTTTTCTGTCGGTATCCAATAACGCGCGTCCGGCTTGTGGGTTGCGTTGATACCTTGGAAGCTCCCCGTTCGCTGTTGCTCTGCGAAGTCGTTCCCGGCGTTGGCATATTGGAACGCGGTGCTTGTCGTCGCCGTTACAGAAAAGGTCCCATTTATTCGAGTATCCGAATCATTGTCCGCTCCCACGTAAACCCGATCCCCGACGCTCAGCGTGTGGGGCTGAGCCGTTGTCGCGGTAACAACTCCACTTGATCGCGAGGTGCGAACGATTTGTCCTTCGCTGATCGTGTAGGCGCCGGTCTCGGTGCTACTGTTGCCCTGGCCATTATGGAGCCAGTTTACAAAACGAGCGGCGTCGAAAAATCCAATATAGGTTACAGGAAGATAGGAGCTGATCCCACCTCCGAGAACGCCGCTAAGATTCTTGACGTAGTAGACATAGTTGCCATCCGTCCCGGCTCTGCCGATGCCCCTTACAATATCTTGCTGGCCCAACTCGGGGCTATACAATCCATGGGGGTCGGATTTGGCGACCGCATTCAGGAACGCGGTATATTGGCCAATCGTCGTTTCGTACTTAGAGATGTTATAGACGTAGGGCACTGAGCCTCGCTCAGGGCGCGGGACAACGGCTCCAATTGCCGGTCCAATGAACGGGTCATTAGGATTGCCGGGATCGCCCACGGTGACCCATTCAAACGAGACACCGAACTGTGCGGAGCTCCCCTGCGCCAAGGCCCCCTCAACCAACGCCAACGCAATCAGTAATCCCAAGAATCTCGCCATAGGCCGAGATTCTCAAAAGATCCAAGGAACTCCAGCCATTTGTAGGAACCTTGTTGAAAAAGATATAAAATAGGCTATTTATGCTTTTATCGGTTTAACGAGGCGGTCTTGTTCACGTTAAAGAACACCGTCTTAATGGGACTTCTTTCGAAGGAGGCGGGAAACCGGCGAATTCGCGCGCCATTCGCTATATAAATAGCTAATCGAAAGGACGTTAAGTTTTCTAAACACGTATTACGCGTCTACTGGCGGTCAAAATAATTGGGCCTCTTTCGCAATTTGGATATTGACTTTCGTGATTGTCAGTGGTGAAAAGTGGGGCGTTGTGGCGGAAAATGTCACGCAAAACCTATGCTCTCATGAGTCAGGAAGCAACGACGCTCTATTCAGGGACCTTCGAGCGTTCCATGGATGCAAAGAAGCGCGTTGCCGTGCCTGCGCCTTGGCTGTCATCAGGCGAGGGAGAGGTTTTCCATATCGTGCCGCATCCTTCGGACGGCTACCTGATGGTGATGCCGCCCGCGGAATTCGATCGTTGGGAGCAACGAATTCAGGAGTCACCGGCGACTGCCGCCGAAAAGCGAATGGCCATCCGGAAGTTTTACAGCGAAGCGCACACCGCGACGGCCGACAAGCAGGGGCGCCTCCTTTTGAGCGACAAGCACTGCGAGCGAGCGGGACTTTCGGGCGAGGTGATATTTGTGGGGGGTCGGAGTCGATTCGAGATCTGGAGCCGCGAAGGTTATGCCGCCTCGGAAGCGGGACATTCCGACGCCTACAGGCGTGTTGCCGATGCCATTGGTCTCTGATTTTAACCATGCAGATTTTGAACACATGAAAGAAAGCTCCTGATGATCAGGCGTGGCCGCCTTTTCTGCTTCGGCTTCAGTTCCGCGAAAGGCTCCGACGGAAGGCCACGAGGTCACGCTGCCATCAAGATACGCCCCCGCAACGCATATGAACTCCTGGGACTTCGACGACCCTCCACTTCAAACCTTGGAAAGGCTTGACGATTCGTATCACGTTCCGGTTATGGCCGAAGAGGTGGTGGCGCTGCTGCGCCCGGCCTTGGGGTTGATCTTTCTCGACGGCACAGTTGGCGGCGGCGGTCACTGCGAAAGACTTCTTCAGCATGGGGCAGAAGTGGTTGCGATCGATCAGGATGCGGACGCTCTGGAAATGTCCCGCGCGAGGCTAGCGCCATACGCTCACCGGCTGCGTCTCTGCGAGGCGAATTATGAGGATGCCGGCGCGGTTCTCGATCAATTGGGGATCACCTCGATCGGTGGAGCGCTTCTCGATCTCGGCCTCTCCTCGTACCAGATCGACACCGCGAGCCGGGGCTTTGCGATGACCAAGAACGGGCCTCTCGACATGCGAATGAGCCGGAAGAATCCCCGCACGGCGGCTGAAATCGTGAACACCGCAAGCCCGGGCGAATTGGCCCGGATTTTTCGCGATTATGGAGAAGAGCCGCGCGCGATGCACATTGCCGCCCGCATTGCGACCATCCGGGAGCATCGCCCGCTGCGCACAACCTTTGACCTTTCGGCAGCGGTTACCTCGGTGGTGCCGCGAACGGGGGCGCGCCATCCCGCGACCCGGGTCTTTCAGGCCCTCCGGATTGCCGTCAACGACGAACTCGGGGCGCTGACTCGCGGACTGGAGGCGATCAGCGCCCGGTTGGCGCGCGGCGCGCGTTTCGCGGTGATCAGCTTCCATTCTCTGGAGGACCGGATCGTCAAAATCTTCTTCCGGGAACGCAGCGCGGAATGGATCGACCGACCCGAATGGCCGGAACCGCGTCGGAACCCTGCCCGAATCTTTCGCCTCCTCACGCCGCGTCCGATGGATGCATCAGGCGAGGAAATTGAGTCCAACCCCCGTGCGCGCAGCGCGAAGCTGCGCGTCGTCGAACGCATCTAATTATGACCCCCATCGAAAGCCGCCGCAAGTACGCCAATCCCATCCATATTGCCCCGCTCTTCAGTTGGTTGTTGCTGGCCCTCTTTGTGGCATGCTGCGGCCTGCTTTTCGTCTTCATCAAAAACCAGCAGCACTTCCTCGGCGAGCAGACTCGCGAGGTCGAGCGCCAGATTCGCGATGCCCGTGCGCAAAACGAAGTGCTGCTGGCCAGGATTTCGGCGCTGTCTTCGCGCGCGGAACTGCAGCGCAAGCTCAACCAAGGGTTGATCGCGCTGCAGCCGATTCAGGATCATTGCATTGCGCGGATCGGGCAGCCCGCTACGGCTGAGAAGGATGGCATCCTGCGAACGGCTGCCAACGAAAGGTTTCGTCCGTGAGATGGAAGGCACGCCGACGAGCCGCGATCGCCTGTGGGGTCATGGGCGTCGTCTTTACCGGGTTCTCGGCGCGCCTGATCGACCTGCAGGTGGCGAAGCACGATGAGTACTCGGCTTTAGCGGCTCAAAAACATTCGATTCGCATTACGGTCCCCGGCCATCGGGGAAGGATTCTCGACAGGAACGGAGAAATCCTGGCGACGAACATTCCCGTGCGCAAGGTGGTCGTGGATGGATCGCACGTCAAGAATCCGGAAGCGCTGGCGGCGATTGCCGCGCCGTATCTGGGCATTGCCAAGGCGAACCTGCTCAAGGAGCTCCAAACGCAAAGCAAATACAAGGTCCTTCTCCCCGATCTCAGCGAAGACAAGGCCTTGGAACTGCAGCGGGAGCTGGAGAGCAAGTCACTGCGCGGGATTTACTTTCACCAGAACACCGTGCGGACTTATCCCAACGGGCCGTTACTGAGTCACGTGCTGGGATTTCTGGCCCGGAAGGATCCCAAGGACGAAAACGTCGTCGGAGTCGAGGGGATCGAGAGAAGCATGGAATCCTACCTTCACGGGATCGACGGTTTCCGTCACATCGAGCGGGATCGAACGGGCCGCGAAATCGTCATTTACCGGGGTCAGGAGGAGGCGCCTCGCCACGGGATGAATGTCCAGTTGACGATCGACATGGGGATCCAGGCGATCCTGGAGGCGGAACTGGACAACGCCTTCAAAGAGCTCAGACCGGACAACGCCACCGGCCTCGTGCTGGATCCGACAACCGGCGAGATTCTGGCGATGACCAGCCGGCCGACTTTCGATCTCAACCAGATCAACGCGGCCAAGCACGAGGAGATGAAGAATCGCGCGATTTTTGACATGGTGGAGCCGGGCTCCACATTCAAGATCGTGGTGGCTTCCGCGGCGCTGACCGAGCACGTGATTACTCCGAAGACGCTCATTTTCTGCGAGAACGGAGCTTTTTCGTTCGGGGGCCGAATTCTGCGCGACCACCACGGT
This sequence comes from uncultured Verrucomicrobiae bacterium, assembly GCA_963816855.1. Taxonomy (GTDB): domain Bacteria; phylum Verrucomicrobiota; class Verrucomicrobiia; order Chthoniobacterales; family Terrimicrobiaceae; genus DASTFP01. The sequence goes on from CAWFMA010000024.1 coordinate 25,182, forward strand.
TACGGGCAGATGAATGTGCATGATATTCTGATGAAGTCTTCGAATATCGGGTCGGCTAAGATGGCGCTGATGATGGGCGATGAGAAGTTCTACGAATACGTGAGGCGTTTTGGATTTGGGGAGCGCACCGGCGTTTCCCTTCCCGGTGAAATTCCGGGTCTCGTTCACCCACCAGCGCGCTGGGACAGGCTGACGATTACGCGAATGCCGATGGGCCAATCGGTGGCTGTCACACCGCTTCAGATGGCCATGGGCATGTCGGTGATCGCCAACGGCGGGAAACTCATGCGTCCGCAGATCATCAAGGCGATCCAGGATGCCGACGGTCATGAGGTTCTTTCCATGAAGCCGGAAGCGGTGCGCGAGGTCATCCCTTCGGAAACCGCGACTTTCGTCCGCGATGCGCTCACGGAGGTTGTCAGCGAACGCGGCACCGCGGCGCTGGCGCGCGTCAGCGGCTTCACCGTGGCGGGCAAGACCGGGACGGCTCAGAAGGTCGATTCCAAGGGAGGTTACGCGCCCGGCAAATACGTGGTTTCCTTCGTTGGGTTCATTCCGGCACAAGATCCTCGATTCGTCTGCCTGATCCTTCTTGATGATGCGAAGGTGAGTTCCGGCCTGAATTACGGCGGGCTTGTCGCCGCTCCGATCTTTTCGCGCGTTGCCGAAAAGGTTGCTCGTTATCTCGATCTCGTGCCCGCGCCGGGCGCGACAACCAGCCTTCCTGTGGCGATGGGGCAAAGCGATGTTACGAAATTTCGACAGTGAGCGAAATTCTATTGAACCTCCTTGCAGCCACCGAAGTCACCGAGTCGAGTGCCGATCCGCATATGCGGATCGAATCGCTTTGCTGCGATTCCCGGCGCGTTTTGCCCGGCGCACTTTTTTTCGCGCTTCCCGGCAGCTGCACGGACGGCGCCCAATTTGTCGCGCAGGCCGTTGAAAAGGGGGCGGTTGCGATCGTCACCGAAGCTGTCTTACCGGCCTGCGCGTCTCCTCTTGTCCATGTTCCGGATGCGCGGGCAGCCATGGCCGATATGGCCGCCGCGTTCCATCTCCATCCAGCCGACAGACTGGGCGTCATGGGGGTCACCGGCACCAACGGAAAGACGACGACCGCCTTTCTCGTGAAGCATCTTCTTGATGCCGCCCAGCGCCGTTGCGGACTGATTGGGACCGTGAAGTATTGCGTGGGGGAGAGCGAGATGGACGCTCCCCGCACCACCCCGGAATCGCTGGACCTGCAGGAGATGCTCGCCCGGATGCTTGATGCTGGGAACAAGACCGTGGCGATGGAAGTGTCCAGCCATGCCCTCGTTCAGCATCGCGTCCGCGCCATCGAATTCGATGCGGCCGTTTTCACAAATCTTACCCAGGACCACCTCGACTATCACAAGACGATGGAGCAATACTTTGAGGCCAAGGCCGAACTTTTCGAAGCTGTTGCCGCCCAGAAGAAAAAGAGAGGCCGCGCGATCATTAACATCGATGATCGCTATGGCCATCGCCTGAGTGTCCGCTTCCAGAGAAAAATGCCGGTGGTGACCTACGGGCGGCGTTTCGGCTCCGATTTTCGGGCAACCGACGTGCGCTTTGACGCCACCGGCAGCGCCTATCATCTTGAAGCGCGCGGACGAAGCTACCTGGTACGCTCCCCGCTGATCGGCTCGTTCAATATCTACAATTCTCTTGCGGCCATCGCGGCGGCCGCGGCCATGGGGATGGAAGTTCGCGCCGCGATTGCCGCGATCGCCAGCGCCCCGCAGGTTCCTGGCCGGCTCGAGCGCGTTCCCGCCAAGCGAAGCTTCCAGGTTTTCGTGGACTACGCACACACGGAGGATGCGCTTCGGAGCGTCTTGCGCACCCTGAGGGAACTGAAACCAAATCGCCTGATTACCGTCTTCGGATGCGGTGGCAACCGCGATCGGGCCAAGCGCCCGCTGATGGCGGCGGCCTCCGAGGAGCTCTCCGATTGGTCGATTCTCACCTCGGACAATCCTCGGAGCGAAGACCCTGCTCAAATCCTCTCCGAAATGCGTGCCGGGCTTCGAGGCAATCGGCACGAGGAGATTGTCGATCGCACCGAGGCGATCCGACAAGCCGTCAACATGGCCCGTGCCCGGGACATTGTCCTCATCGCGGGAAAGGGGCATGAAACCTATCAAGAGTTCGCTGACAGAAAGATTCCCTTCGATGATGCCGCCATCGCCCGGGGCTTGATTGAAGAGAAGCGGGTCGTGATTGAGGAGGAGGGTAGCGAAGCGGCGAATGGCGAGGGGACCCGGCGGACGTCCCAAGCCTCGAGGAATCGGGAGGACGGCTAGCGATGGATGCGCTCACACTGCTCGAAGTTGCGGATATGTGCGGAGGGGTCCTGCGGCCCGGTAGTCCGCCGCCAACGGTCCGCCGAATCTCGAAGGACAGTCGCACGCTGATTCCGGGGGACCTTTACCTAGCGCTGCGCGGCGAGAATCACGATGGGAACGCCTATGTGAAGGAGGCCGAAGCGAGAGGCGCGGCGGGGGCCATCGTTGACGACCCGGCCGTCGATCCTTCGCCCGATTTTCCGGTCATCCTCGTCGATGACACGCTGGTCGCCCTCCATCGGCTGGCGGCGGCCTGGCGCGATCGTCTCGCTTTGAAGGTGGCCTGCATCACGGGAAGCAGCGGCAAGACCAGCACGAAGGAGTTTGCGGCGAGCGTCTTTTCCGTCCGCTACCGCGTGGTGAAGACGGAAGGGAACTTGAATAATCATATAGGATTGCCGCTTTCGATTCTGGCCGCGTCGATTGCCGATGATGTCGCCGTGTGGGAGATCGGGATGAATCATCCCGGGGAGATTGCGCCACTGGCAAAACTTGCGCGGCCAGACTTGGCCATCATTACCAACATCGGGGTGGCGCACATCGAATTCCTGGGTTCCCGAGAGGCGATCGCCGCGGAAAAAGGGGCCCTGGCGGAGGCCGTGGGCCTTCAGGGATCGGTGATTCTTCCGGCGGATGACGATTTCGCTTCGCGAATTGCAGCGCGGACGTCCGCCCGCGTTGTCCAAGTTGGGCTGTCCTCGGGCGCTGTGAGCGCCTCAGATCTCGAGATGAGCGCCAGCGGCTGCCGTTTCGCGCTTCATCACGGAAGCGAAACCGTCAGGACGAGCATTGCCGCGCCCGGCGAACACATGGTTCGCAACGCGCTGCTGGCGGTGGCCGCCGGTCTCCAATTGGGCATTCGATTGGGGGAATGCGCCGAGGGGCTTTCTGCCGCCCGACTGACGGAAGGCCGCCTGACCCATCGGGTCCTTCGGGGCGTGATGCTGCTCGACGACACCTACAACGCGAATCCGGATTCGATGGATGCAGCCCTTGACACTCTCGGCGCTCTCCGCGTTGCTGGCCGGCGGATCGCCGTATTGGGGCGGATGGGCGAGCTCGGCGAGCACGCCGCGGCAGGCTATCAGCGTGTTGGCCGCAGTGCAGCCAGGATTTTGGACGCGCTCATCGCGGTCGGCCCCGAGACAGCCCCACTCCGGGAAACCGCCCGGGCCGCGGGGCTGAAGGAAGTGCATGCTGCTGTCGACACATCGGAGGCCGCCGGGGTCTTGAGGCAACTCGCTAGGAAGGGGGATATTGTCCTCATCAAAGGAAGCCGGGCGGCCCGCATGGAACGGGTCATCGAAGCCTTCTGATGCTTTACTACCTCTACGAGCTCGGAGAGTGGGCGCGAAAGGCCGGTTACGACAGCGACTTCTTCAAGGCGCTGAACGTCTTCAGCTACATCACCTTCCGGTCGATTTGCGCGGCCGCGAGCGCATTTCTCATCTCGATTATATTTGGAAATTGGACGATTCGTAGACTCATCTCCCTCAAATTTGGCCAGCCGATCCGCACGAAAGACGAGGTCGACAAGCTTTTTGAGCTTCATGGATCCAAGAAGGGCACTCCCACGATGGGAGGGATTCTTATCATCGGCTCGATTCTCGTTTCCACTATGTCCTGGGCGAGACTTGAGAATCCCTTTGTCTGGCTCGTGCTCTTCAGCACACTTTTCCTTGGGGGTATTGGATTTTATGATGATTGGCTCAAGGTCACCAAGAAAAGCTCCAAGGGGATCAGCAGCCGCCTCAAGTTCGCCCTCCAGTGCGTGCTTGCCGGCATTTTCACAATCTATTTCCTTTCGACCCCGAGACTCGCGGAGATTGCGAAGCAGCTCTACATTCCTTTCTTCAAGGAGCCGGTGATCTTCAGCCTGGGCTGGCTGACGTTCGTTTTCTACCTCCTGGTCATTGTCGGCACGTCAAACGCCGTAAATCTCACGGACGGCCTGGATGGCCTGGCGACCGGCTGCACGGCTACCGTGGCAGCCGCCTATGCGGCCTTGGCTTATCTCGCGGGAAACGTCCGGGCGGCGGAATACCTCCAGATCCCCTACGTCCCCTTTTCGGCGGAGCTCGCCGTCGTGTGCAGCGCGCTCTTCGGTTCGTGTCTGGGCTTCCTTTGGTGGAACGCCTATCCCGCGCGGGTGTTCATGGGAGACACCGGTTCCCTGGCCATCGGCGGGATGCTTGGGGCCGTGGCGATCTGCTGCAAGCAGGAGATCCTTCTCGTTATCGTCGGCGGCGTCTTTGTCATGGAGGCCATGTCGGTGATTCTTCAGGTCGCCAGCTTCAAGCTGACTGGCAAGCGTGTCATCAAGATGTCCCCGATCCATCACCATTTCGAATTGAGCGGCTGGAAGGAGAATACGGTCATCGTCCGTTTCTGGATCATGTCCATCCTCTTCGCCCTGCTCGGTCTGGCAACGCTGAAGCTGCGATGATTTACTCCGGAAAGAAAGCGGTCGTTCTCGGCCTCGGCCACAGTGGCGAGGCTGCGGCACTCCTTTTGCGCGAGGAAGGAGCGGATGTGACGGTTTGCGAGAGTTGCGACAACGCCTTGTTGCGCGAGAAAGCCGCCAAGCTCAGGGCGCGGGGGATTGAGGTTATTCTGGGCGACGACGCAGAGCGCGATCCAGCGACTTATGACGTATGCGTTCTCAGTCCGGGGATTGATCCGGGGGTGCCTCTCGTGCGAAACGTGCTTGGCAAGAAGATACCAGTCATCGGCGAGCTGGAGCTCGCTTTCGAAGAGTGCATCTGTCCGGTGGTTGCCATCACCGGGACCAATGGAAAGACCACGACGACCGAGTTGACGACGGTCATGTTGCGGGACTCCGGGGTTCGCACGATGGCCAGCGGAAATATCGGCCTGCCCTTTGCCACCGCCGTGCGCCAAAGCACCGAGCTCGACGTCATGATTCTCGAAGTCAGTTCCTTCCAGCTGGAGACAATCGACGCCTTTCGTCCGCAGGTGGCGGCGTGGCTGAATTTCAGCCCCAACCATCTCGATCGGTATCGCGATCTTGAGGATTACCGCAAGGCCAAGCTTCGGGTTTTCATGAATCAGACGCCCGAAGATTATGCGATCGTCAACGCACGGGAAAACCTTCCTCCAATTTCTGCCCGCCGAATCACCTTCAGTGCCTACGAGCCGAACGCGGATTTCACGCTGCGTCACGGTGTTATTTTCTACCAGGGCGAGCCCGTTCTGGATCAGCGAAAAACGCGGCTGGAGGGCTTTCACAACGCCGAGAATCTGATGGCGGCGCTGGGTGTGGGACTGGCGTTGGGCGTGGAACTGGAGACGATGGCGGCCGCGGTTGGTGAATTTACGGCTCCCGTGCACCGGTGCGAGTTCGTGCGCGATTTTGAAGGCGTTCGATGGATCAACGACTCGAAGGCAACAAACCTCGATTCCGTGGAAAAGGCGATCCATTCCCAAACGCGTCCGACTGTGCTCATTGCGGGAGGAAAGGACAAAGGGTTCGAATTCGACTCCATCGCCCCGTTGGTTCGCGAGCGCGTTCTCGTGGCCATCCTCATAGGAGAAATGAAGGAACGTATTGCCGCTTCATGGAGCGGCGTGGACTGCCGCATTTCGTCATCCTTGGAAGAGGCCGTCGCCGAGGCGCGGAAAGTTGCCAGACACGGGGATGCCGTTCTGTTTTCTCCGGGAACATCGTCCTTCGACATGTTTCGCAATTACGGCGAGCGGGGCAATCGCTTCAAAGACGCCGTCAACGCTCTCAAATAACCAGCAACCACCATCCAAATCCGATCCCGACATGAAGAAAATCCTGATCCCTCTTCGAAAAGTGCCACGACCAACACCGCCACCTGCAGAATCGCTTCGCGCCAAGGTATCCGCCAACGCCGAAGCCTACGATGCGGAGGATTACGAAGTCGAAGAAGAACCGAGCATGAAATTCTCCCACGCCCTCATCGTCGTCCTGGCGCTCCACGTGATCGCCGTTGGCGGGGTATTTGCCTTCAACTCGATCAAGGCCGGGCAAGCTACCGCGTCCACGAAATCGCCGATGAAGGAAGAGACTGTGCCTCCGTCGGCTCAAACCAGCACGCCTAAGCCGGCTCCTCCCCGCGAGGAGGCCGTCGCCGGCTGGTCAGGAAAGACACACACAGTCCAAGCCGGCGATACCCTCAACCGTATCGCCTCGCTTTACAAGACCAACCTCGAGGCGATCGAAAAGGAAAACGGCATCACCAGCCATTCGATGATCCGCGTCGGACAGATCTTGAAAATTCCCGGTTCAAATGGAATGGCCGGAAAATCCGAGTCTTCCAAGCCCCCGGCGGATCCCGCCGCGGCGAAGCACGCTTTCCTGACAGCAAAGACGGATGCCGCCAAGACGGCGCCAACCGCCGCGAAGGCCGATGCCGGGAATTCTCAACAAATTGCCGGCAAGCCGGAAAGCGCCAAGTCTCCGGTGGTCACCGCGAAGGCGGACAATGCGAACCCGCCCCAGGCTCCGGCGGCCACGCCAAAAGCCGCGAACGCGCAAGCTTCTCCAAAGAAGCCGGACTCGCCGGCCAGTCCGGCGGACGCGGACGTTTACACCGTCGCCAAGGGGGATAATCCCTACAGTATCGCCAAGAAGCTGCACGTAAGCTACAGCGAGCTCCTCGCTCTCAACGAGATCAAGGATCCGACACGCGTGCAAATTGGGCAAAAGTTGAAAATTCCGGCGAGAAAAAACTGAGACGCTATAGAGTGGCAAAGTCCTGAGCCTACGAGGTTGCCTTCCTAGATGCAGCGCAACGCGATTTACGTCCTTTTCCTTACCGTCGTCGGTCTCACCGCCATCGGCATCGTCATGCTCTTTAGCACCAGCGCGTTCGCTCAGGAAAGCCACGGGGACATCTATTTCTTTGTGAAGCGCCAGGGGTTCTGGCTGGCGATCTCCCTTTTTTGCGCGCTGGTCGGCGCCCTGGTCGACTATCATTGGTGGAAAAAAACGTGGTGGCTTTTCTTCCTCCTTTCACTCGGCCTGTTGATTCTTTGCTTTGTTCCCCCGATCGGTCTGAAGATCAATGGCTCGCGGCGCTGGATCAACGTCGGGATCGGCACCTTTCAGCCCAGCGAACTCGCCAAGCTGGCGGTGATCTTCTTTGTTGCGTGGTGGTTTGAGAAATTTGAAAAAGACTCTGCGCGCTTTTTCAAGGGCCTTGTTTTTCCGATGGCGATTGTTGGGATCATCTTGCTGCCGATCTCCCGGCAAGAGGACCTTGGCTACACAGCCCTGATCGGCGGTGTGGCGCTTTGCATGATGTACATGGCCGGCATGAAGGTCCGCTGGGTCGCGCCGCTCGTAGTCGTGGGAATCGCTGGCATCCTCTATCTGGCGACCCACATCGACGAACGGCGCGCACGGCTCCTGGCCTTCCTGAATCCGGAGCAATATGAGGCCAGCGGCGGCTATCAGCAATTGCAGGGGCTCATCGCGATAGGCTCCGGCGGTTTGGATGGACTGGGCCTTGGCGAGGGCCGGCAAAAGATGCTTTACCTGCCCTATGCCCATACGGACTTTATTTTTCCGATGATCGGCGAGGAATTGGGTTTGCGGGTCACGCTGTTGATTGTCTTCTCCTATCTGGTGGTTTGCGTCTGCGGAACGCTCATTGCCATGAATGCCCGGGACCGCTTCGGCATGCTGCTGGGTTTCGGTTGCATCATGATGATCACTCTTCAGGCGGTCGTGAACATCGGGGTGACGACTTCGCTCCTGCCCAATAAGGGCATGCCCCTTCCATTTATAAGCTTTGGCGGCTCGAATTTGGCGTTGTGCTACTTTATGGTGGGAGTTTTGGTGAACATTCATCGATTTGGAAATCCGATGATTGAAGTCGCGTCGCCGGTTTTGCGCCGGGTAAGAAATGCCTGCAGGCTATGAAACCGACACGTGTCGTCATTGCCTGCGGGGGAACGGGCGGACATCTCTTTCCCGGTCTCGCTGTGGCGGAGACTTTGAAGGAACGCGGGCACGAAGTGCTGCTGATCGTTTCCGAAAAAGAAATCGACGCGATAGGCCTGAAGGCCCATCCGGACTTCCGGGCGGAGAGGCTTCCTTCGCTCGGCATGCCCTCGGTGCTGTCGCCGGCCTTCGTCCGTTTTCTTCGGCGGTCCTGGGAAGGATATGGCTATTGCAAAAGTGCCTATCGCAAATTTCGCCCTTCGGTAGTCCTCGGGATGGGCGGCTTCACCTCGACGGCGCCGATTCTCGCCGGCCGGCAACAGAAGCTGCCGACCTTCATCCATGAATCCAACGCCATTCCCGGTCGCGCGAACAAGCTGACGGCACGCTTTGCCACGCGCGTGCTTCTCGGTTTTCGTGCCTGTGCCCCGTATTTTTCCAGCAGGGAATGTGTCGTGACCGGGACTCCCGTCCGCCGGAATCTCGGTTCGCTGCATGATCGCCGAGGTGCGCTGGCCGCATTCCGCCTCGATGAGAGCCGGCGCACCCTGCTGGTGATGGGAGGCAGCCAGGGCGCTTCCGGCATTAACCGGGTGCTCTTCAAATGCGCGCCGCTGCTCAAGGACCGGCCCCTGCAAATTATTCATCTCACCGGGGAGCGGGACGATCAGCTGGCCGCGGCCAATTACCAACGGGAAGGCATTCCCCACTTTGTCGCTCCATTTTATCATCAGATGGAGGACGCGTATTCTGCGGCCGACCTGGTGATTTCGCGAGCCGGAGCGGCCAGTCTCAGCGAGCTCTCGCAATTCGGGCTGCCCTCCATTCTTATCCCCTATCCATACGCGACCGATGACCACCAGACCTTCAATGCCAAGGTTTTCGTGGATGCCGGGGCCGCGGAGATGCAGCAGGAGCGGCAGGTTTCCCCGGAGACTTTCTCCGCGCTTGTCTCCAACCTCTTGACCGACGACGCGCGCCGCCAAAAGATGTCCTCCGCCGCGCGCGGAATCCTGCCGCGCCATGCCGCTGAAAACGTCGCCGACGAAATAGAACGCGCTGCGGAGTCCTGACTTGGCCCGATGAACCTGGCGAGTCTCACCGAGTTTCTAACGGGCTCTTCGCGGCGCGTGCATTTGATCGGAGTTTCGGGATCGGGGATGAGCGGAATCGCCGGCCTTCTTCTCGCTCTGGGCCATCGTGTCAGCGGGTCGGACAGGGTGATGACGATCGAAGTCGAGCGCTTGGAAAAGAAGGGACTCCGGTTTCAGATTCCGCATCGGGCCAACGAGGTGCGGGAAGCTGAATTGATCGTCTATTCATCGGCCATCAAGGCGGGCAACGTCGCCTACGACGAGGCGAGAAAGCTGGGCTTGCCGATGGCTCGGCGCGCGGATGCGCTCGCTGCAATCATGCACTCCAAAAAGGGCATCGTGATTTGCGGCATGCATGGCAAGACGACCACTTCCTCGATGGCCGCCCACGTCCTTCGGAGTTGCGGCCTCAAGCCTTCTCACTACGTGGGCGCCGAGATCCCCATCCTCGGAACGAACGCGCGCTGGGATTCCGAAGGTGAATATTTTGTTGCCGAGGGCGACGAGAGCGACGGGACCCTGATCAACTATCACCCCGAGCATGCCATCGTTCTCAACGTGGAGCCCGAGCACCTGGACTTTTACAAGGATCTCGCGGCAATCGACGCCGTCTACGGCAAGCTTGTGAACCAGACGCGCGCCAAGCTCGTTTTCTGCGGAGACGACCCCGGGGCGAAACGCATCTGCGCCTCGCGGCCCGGCGCCGTGAGCTACGGACAATGCGAAGACAATGTCTACCGGATCACGGACGTCGCCGCGGAAAACTTTCGATCGAGTTTTCGGGTGTTCAAGGAGGGTGAATTGCTCGGCGCGATGCGGCTGAACATTCCCGGCATTCACAATGCCGTGAACGCGCTTGCGGCGGTTGCCCTCGGAATCGAGATCGGGCTTCCCTTCGACACGATCTGTGCCGCGCTCGAAAATTTCCGGGGAGCCAGAAGACGGTTTGAAATCTGCTATGAGACGCCGCGGAATTTAGTGGTCGACGACTACGCGCACCATCCCACCGAAGTGGCCGCCACGATCGCGACTGCCCGCACGGGCGGCTGGAAGAGAGTGCTCGTGATGTTCCAGCCCCATCGCTACTCGCGCACGCTCGCGCTCAGAGAAGATTTCGGCAGAGCTTTTGACGATGCCGACGCGGTCTTCGTTGCGGATGTTTATCCCGCCAGCGAAAAGCCGATTCCCGGGGTCTCCGGCCAAATGATCGTGGATGCCCTCCGGGCGCACGGACATCCCCGTGCCAAATTCGAGCCCAGCGTCAGACGCATTCATGAGAGCACGGGGTTTGAAATCGAAGACGGCGATCTCGTCCTGACCCTCGGCGCCGGCAACATCCACGAGGCGGGCGCGCGTCTGGTAAGCGATCTGAATATCCGGGACAAGCTGCTTTCGGCCATGGGTCCCGGAACGATCCGGCTTTACGAACCTCTTTCCCGCCACACCTCGATGCGAGTGGGAGGTCCCGCGCAATTTTGGGCGGTGCCCGAAACCGAAGAGGGTTTTGCAGACTTGGCGCAATTTTGCTCCGACGAGGACATCCCCTTCATGGTGATCGGCCGGGGCTCGAATCTGCTGGTGCGCGACGGAGGGGTGCCGGGGGTGGTGGCCAATCTTTCCAAAGGGGAGTTCGCCCGCTATACGGTCAACGGCAATGAAGTCACTGCAGGAGCGGGAGTAAAACTCAAGCAATTGACAGCCATTGCGCGGAATGCGGGGATTGGCGGGTTTGAATGGATGGAAGGGATTCCCGGAAACCTCGGGGGAAGCCTGCGGATGAACGCGGGGGCGATGGGCGCCCAGACGTTCGACCAGGTCGTCAGCGTTCGCTATTGCGACCGCGACGGCAACATCTTTACCCGCTCCGGCACGGAGTTGATCGTCCGCTACCGCGATGTGCCGACCCTCCACCAAAATTATGCCCTCTCCGCCACGTTGCGAGGAACTCCCTGCGGGACCGCGGAAATCGAAACCCGCATTGCCGATTCGGAACGCAAACGGCGCGAATCGCAGCCAATTGCCGCAAGCGCAGGTTGCATTTTCAAAAATCCAGATCAAACTCCCGCAGGCAGATTGATCGAGGAGCTCGGCTTCAAAAACTTCACAGTCGGAAGGGCGCGGGTTTCCGAAGTGCATGGCAACTTCATCGTCAACGACGGCGGAGCGACTGCGGAGGAAATTCTCACCTTGATCGAAGAGATTAAAGCCGCCGCCGCGCGGGAGCGCGGCATCGACCTTGAAACCGAAGTACAAATCATTGGAATGGACGCGTGACCGGGATTCTGAAAAGCAAGAAAGTCGTGGTGCTACTGGGTGGTCCAGGCTCGGAGCGCGAGGTGTCTCTGCGATCTGGCTCCGCGGTTTCCCGCGCTTTGCGCTCGCTGGGGGCGAAGGTCGACGAGATCGATGTGAGGGACGGTACCTTGCAGCTTCCTTCAGGGGTGGATCTCGCCTATAACATGATCCACGGGACCTTCGGCGAGGACGGACAGATCCAAAAAATCCTGGAGGAACGGGGAGTGCCCTACACCGGTGAGGGGGTTCGCGGCAGTCATCTCGCTTTCGACAAGATCCTCAGCAAGGCGCGATTCGACGCACACGGGGTTCCCACCGGTCGATGGCAAGTGATCAGCTCCGGCGAGTCTCCCAGGTTGGATTTTCCGTTCGTAGTCAAGGCCCCGCGTCAGGGTTCGAGTGTTGGCGTGCACATCGTCAGGGACCCTTCGGAGTTGCCGGCCGCTCTTCAAGACTGCTTTCAATTCGGCCCTGAGGTGCTCGTCGAAGAGTTCTTTCCCGGACGGGAACTTACTGTCGGCATTCTTGGCGACGAAGCCTTGCCGGTCATCGAAATCGTCCCCCGCGAGGGATTCTACGACTACGAACACAAATACACCAAAGGCGCCTCGCAATATTTCGTGCCCGCCGAGATCGGGAAGGAAGCTACTCAAGCCGTCCAGGATGCGGCCCTCTCGGCCCATCAGGCCCTGGGTCTCGAGGTCTACTCCCGCGTTGATGTGCTCCTCGCTCCACATGGAGGGCTGAACGTTCTTGAAATCAACACCATTCCTGGCATGACTGAAACCAGCCTTCTCCCCAAGGCCGCCGCGGTGGCCGGACTCGAGTTTCCCGCCCTATGTGAACGCATTGCCTGCCTTTCCCTTCAACGTTACCCCGAACTGAATGGCCAGCCAGCCTCCACGCCGTAAAGTTAACCGTAGATTGGGCAATAGTCTTTCGCGGTCGCAATTGCTGGACGTTCGCATGCGCGTGGCCACCAGCCGGCGCCGGCGTCGGCAAACGATCGTGCGGTGGGTATCCAATCTGGTTCTCGTTTCCGCGCTTGGCCTGGCCGCTTTTTTCGGGTTTCGAGTGGCGCTCGATAGATTCTTCTTTAGGAATGGCGAATACACCGTGCATCGAATCTCCTTCAATCTGGACGGAGTTCTCACCCGCGAGGAAGCGCTGGCCGCGACCGGCTTGCGGGAAGGCATCAACATTTTTTCCGTCGACCTCGCGAAGGTCGAAAAAGCGCTTCGGGCGATTCCTCAAATCCAGGACGTGCGGATTGAGCGGAAGCTGCCCGATCAGATCGATGTGAGCATTTCTGCCCGGCGGCCGGTGGCCTGGGTCGCGGCCCCAGGCGAGAAAGGGGATCCCTCTGCCTCGGAAAGGTCGCTGCTCGTGGATGCCGAGGGTTTTCTCATGCGTGCGCGCCACGTCTTGCCGGAATATTTTCATTTGCCTGCGGTCTACGGCGTCAAGAGCGACAATGTTCGCAACGGAGAACTGCTTCCCGGCGAGGACCTCGGGCTGGCTATCCAACTCCTCCAGACAGTTTCCCGTCATCCGGATTCCATGTTGCACATCCGCTCCATCGATGTTTCCCGTGGTTATTGTATGGAGGTGGTCAATGACGGGAACGCGCGCATTCTTTTCGCAAAGTCGGATTTTGAAGAGCAACTGGCCCGTCTGCAGCAACTGCTCGCTCATTGCGACGAATCCGGCCGGGCACTCGAAAGCGTGAACCTGATGGTCAAGCGCAACACGCCGGTAACCTTCGTCGCATCGGCGACCCCGCCGCCGGAAGTTCCCGCGACTGCGGCGCCACCTTCGGCTCCGCAGCAACCGACGCCCAAAACCCGGAGAAACTGAGATGGCGCGTCCGGACATTCTGGTGGGGGTCGAGGTCGGCACGTCGAAGGTCTGCGTGGTCGTGGGAGAAATTGGACGCGAAGGCACGCTGCGGATCCTCGGAGTCGGGTTGGCTCCTTCCCGGGGCGTGCGGAAAGGCGAAATCGTCGATCTCGCTATCGCCACCGAGTGCGTGCATGACGCCCTGGCGGACGCGGAGACCAACAGCGACGCGGAGATCGGCAGCGTTTTTGTGGCCACGACAGGCAGCCACATCCGCAGCTTCAACAGCCGCGGCGCGATCGTTATCGCCTCCGATCGCTACGAGATCGACGATGGCGATGTGCAGGAAGTGGCCGTCAAAGCCCGCGAAGTGAATATTCCCACGGAAAATCACTTTCTGCACTCGATCATCCAGCACTATTACGTTGACGGCCAGCAGGGAGTCCTCAATCCGATCGGAATGGTAGGACGGAAGCTGGAAGCGGACTTCCACATCATCCATGGCGTGCGAACGCGAATGCAAAACACGCTTCGTTGCATTCGGGAGAGTGGCGTGGAGATTGACGAAATCGTGGTCAATTCCCTCGCCTCGGCGCAGGCCGTGCTCGACGAGCACCAAAAGGAACTCGGCGCGGTGGTCATCGATATCGGTGGCGGGGTCACCGACTACATCGTCTACGAGAACGGAGTGGTCCGGCACAGCGGGGTTCTCGGCGTGGGCGGCGATCACATCAGCAACGATATTTCCCTCGGATTGCGCATCCCGCTTACCCGGGCCGAAAAGCTGAAGATCGACGAAGGCTCGGCCAAGCTGGAACCGGGCGCGCCCCCGGAAAAGATCATTCTCAAGAACGATGCCGGATTCGCGGGAAAAGAGATCGAGCGTGAAATGCTCAGCTCCATTATCAACGCGCGCGTTCGCGAGAATTTCGAGCTCATCAAGAAGCAGATCGAGGCTGAAGTGGCTCCGAATCTGCTCGGCGCGGGCGTGGTGCTTACGGGCGGCTGCAGCTTGATGCGCGGGATCAAGGAGGTGGCGGAGTCCGTTTTTGAGCTGCCGGTTCATCTCGCACGCGACACGGGCGTTTCCGGCCCCAAGTCCGTTCTTAACAATCCGCAGTATTCCACAGCCATCGGCCTCATCAAATTTGCCCAAGCCTTGCGCGCGGAGGTCGAAAAGCCGGGTCTCATTGGCTCCGTCCTCGAAAAAATCGGAGGCATTTTTCGCAAAAGGGGCTAGAGGAACGGGTCGGACTTAATATAAGAACGACGTGTTTCCAAAAAGCCGCAATATGCCAATACAGCCGCCCCTTTTGCTTGCAGGCCGCCCGAATGCTTTGCGGCTGCGCCTTCCACAACCTTTAACCTCCTGCGGTCCAAAGCCGGCACTTCGTTAGCTCATGATTGCCTATCCTCGGTCTGATACATCCTCTGAAGGTTCCGAGCCCCCAAGCGTCCGAATCATTGGCCTTGGCAACGCTGGCGCACAACTTGCTGACCGGTTGCAGATGAGCGGACACGACGATGTCGTCGTGATGAACACGGATGCCCAGTCGCTATTGTCCTCCATCGTGGCCAAGAAGGTTCCTCTGGGGCAGAAAACCACCTACGGTTTGGGCGCCGGTGGCGACCCCGAAGTCGGGCTCGAGGCCGCTCAAGAGTCGCGCAACGATATTCGTTCAGCGATGGAAGGAGCAAAGATTGTCTTCCTGTGCGCTGGACTTGGCGGGGGGACGGCGTCCGGAGCGGTTCCGATTCTGGCACAGGCCGCGCGCGAAACCGGCGCGGTTGTTTTCTCGATCGTGACCTCGCCCTTCAGCTTCGAAGGCCGCCGCCGTTCGAGGCAAGCTACCGACGCCATCTCCCTGCTTTCCAGGCATTCCAACGCCCTGATCCATTTTGAGAACGACCGGATGGCGGAGATTTCATCGGCCCGGTCGGGAATCGAGGAGACCTTTGCCACCGCGAACGCCATGCTTTGCGCGTGTGTCGGATCCCTGATTGCCATCCTCCGGGGCGGGGGTCCAATGCCCATTGGCCTTGCGGACCTTCTGGCGGCCGTGGGAGACGGGGGACCGGCGGGGCTGTTCGGACGCGGCGAGGCGACTGGCGACAACCGGGCCCACGAGGCCCTCGAGCGTGCTTTGAAGAGTCCTCTCCTCGATAGGGGACGGTTGATCGGCGACTGCCATGCCGTAATTGCCCACCTGGTCGGGCCGCCGTCGCTCTCATTTTCGGAGGTCGCCGCCGTAATGCGCGAGGTGAGGCGGCACACTGCGGACGACGCAAAATTGTTTTTGGGGGTCACTGCGGTTCCGGATCCCGACGGTCCTCTCGTGGTCACGCTTTTTGGCAATTATTCTTCCGTGTCGGCTCCAGAATCCGCGGTTGGTTCGGCGCCAGACCGCGCCGCACAAAGCGTGGCCACTGCAGTTCCTCCCCTCTCAACGGAGGCTGCGCCGCCGGCAGAGCCCGAAGCGGTTTCTGGGACCAGCGGAAGCGCCGAGGGATCCGAGGACGCCAATGATCAGTCCTCGCTGGCCAAGGCATCCTCCCAAAAGAAGGCCAAGCAGGAGACGCTTCCGTTCGAATCGACTCGGGGCCGCTTTGACAAGAGCGAGCCGACCATTGTTGAGGGGGAAGATCTTGACGTCCCCACGTTCCTCAGAGAGCGAAAACCGGATTAGGTTCGGTTCTCGAAATTACGGGCGCAAACAGGAAATTTCTGCGCCGCTCTCGGGAAGGACGCTCCTGAAAAGAAGAGCATCGGCGGGAGCTCAACGTCTTTTGCGCGTTAGCATAAATTCGTTCCCCTCGGTGTCGACACACATCGCGAGATGGGGCGCTTCCTCGCCATTGTCCGCGACCGGTTCCTTCATGAGTCGTCCGCCTGCCTTCTCCACCTGCCGAGCACCCTCGACGACGTCGGCCACTTGAAAGCAGAGACCCGTCCAGGTCTGTTTCCCTTCACCCCCTCCGTGGATGCCTATGATGGCTCCCGCGATTTCGCATTCACTGATCACCTCGCTCTGGCGAACAAGCTTTGCCCCCAGGCAGCTGCAATAGAAATCCACAGCGCGCTGCATGTCCGCGGCCCAGATGATGTACTTGGTCCGATCGACTTTCATCGGCCGATGATATCCGGGCATTGTGGAGGGTGAAGCTCTATTGCGCGGGATGGGGCGTGGTCTGCTTTACGTCTTTTGTCGCTTGGTGGAAATCCATCGGTCGACGAGCGTCGTTGGCCTTTTTTTGTTCGTTGGGATCCAGGACGCGGTGCTAGGTTTTGCCTATGCGTCCTGAGAAGTTCACCGCAAAAATGCAGGAGGCCTTCAACTCCTCTGCCGACCTGGCTTCAAGATCGAATCACTCGGAGATTTCCAACGAGCACTTCCTGCTGGCTCTGCTCCGGCAGCCTGATGGTCTTGTTCGGCCGTTGTTGCAAAAACTTGGAGCGCAGGCTGCTTCGCTCGAAAAGGAGCTTGAATCCGAGTTGTCGCGGCGCGCGATCGTTCACGGAAGCGCGCAACCAAGCCTCGGAGCGGACCTGCGAAAGACACTCGATGCCGCCGAGGCGGAGATGGAAAAACTCCGGGATGAATATCTGAGCGCCGAGCATTTCCTGCTGGCCCTCCTGGACTCCGGAACATCGGCTGCCAGGCATCTCAAGAATTTGGGCATCTCGCGGGACAAGTTGATGCAGGCCTTGCAAAGCGTTCGGGGCAATCAGCGCGTTACCGATTCAGACCCGGAGGGCAAGTACCAGACGCTCGAAAAATATGGCCGTGATCTTACCGAGCTGGCTCGCCGGGGAAAAATTGATCCGGTGATCGGCCGTGACGACGAGATCCGCCGAACCATGCAGGTCTTGTCACGTCGAACGAAGAACAACCCCGTGCTGATCGGCGAGCCCGGTGTCGGCAAGACGGCGATCGTCGAGGGGTTGGCGCGCCGCATCGTGGCCGGCGACGTGCCCGAGTCGCTCAAAAACAAGCGAGTCATTGCGATGGATCTTGGCGCGATGATCGCGGGCGCCAAATTTCGAGGGGAATTCGAAGACCGGCTGAAGGCATTTCTCAAGGAGGTGACATCCTCCGAGGGCCAGATCATCCTGTTTATCGACGAACTGCATACCATCGTCGGCGCGGGGGCGGCCGAGGGTTCGGCCGACGCCTCAAACATGCTCAAACCGCAACTCGCCCGCGGCGAGTTGCGCGCGATCGGGGCCACCACGCTCGACGAATATCGAAAGTATATCGAGAAAGACGCCGCCCTCGAACGCCGTTTCCAGCCGGTCATGGTTGACGAGCCGTCCGTTGAGGACACGATCGCCATCTTGCGCGGGCTCAAGGAGCGCTATGAAGTCCACCATGGCGTTCGCATTCAGGATGCCGCCCTGATAGCGGCGGCGACGCTGTCGCATCGATACATCGCTGGCCGCTTTTTGCCAGACAAGGCCGTCGATCTCGTCGATGAGGCGGCCTCGCGTCTCAAGATCGAGTTGGATTCGATGCCCACGGAAATTGACCAACTCGAGCGGCAAATCATGCAGCTCGAAATGGAGAAGCAGGCGCTCAGGAAGGAACGGGATGCCGCCAGCAAGGAACGTCTTGCCAAGCTGGAAAAGGAGCTCGCCGACCTCAAGGAGCAATCAGACCGGCTCAAGGTTCAGTGGCAGAAAGAGAAGGAAGAAATCACGAAATCCCAAAAGATTGCCGAACAAATCGAGCAAATCCGAACGGAATTGGAACAGGCCCAACGCAGGGGAGATCTTCAGCGGGCGTCGGAAATTCAATACGGCAAACTGCCCGAGTTGCAAAGGCAGTTGGATGCCATCAAAGCCAAGGAATCCGAAAGCGGGCACATGCTTCTCAAGGAGGAAGTGACCGAGGAAGACATCGCCAAGGTGGTTTCAAGTTGGACGGGCGTTCCCGTTTCGCGTCTCCAGGAGAGCGAGCGCGAGAAGCTTGTGGAGATGGAGGACCGGCTCAAGGAGCGCGTCGTAGGGCAGGAGCAGGCGATCAAGGGGGTCTCGAATGCGGTCCGCCGCGCACGCGCCGGACTCCAGGACGAAAACCGCCCGATCGGCTCGTTCATGTTCCTTGGGCCGACCGGCGTAGGAAAGACCGAGCTTTCCAAGGCGCTTGCTGAGTTTCTCTTCGATGACGAACAGGCGATGATTCGTCTGGACATGAGTGAATATATGGAGAAGCACACGGTCGCCCGGTTGATTGGGGCGCCGCCGGGATACATCGGTTACGAGGAAGGCGGACAACTGACCGAGGCGGTCCGGCGCAGGCCTTACTCGGTAGTCCTTTTCGACGAGGTCGAAAAAGCGCACCACGATGTGTTCAATGTCCTGCTTCAGGTACTTGACGACGGGCGGATCACCGATGGTCAAGGGCGCACGGTTGACTTCAAGAACACCGTGATCATCCTGACCTCGAATATCGGCAGCCAATTTATCACGGAGGACCTGCCGAAAGAGGAGCGGAATCGGCGCGTCACCGAAGCGCTGCGCGGTCATTTCCGGCCGGAGTTCCTCAACCGGATCGACGAAATCATCATCTTCGATCGCCTGAACGATCGCCAACTTACCAAGATCGTCGACCTTCAGCTGGAGCGGCTCATCAAGCGCCTGGAAAGCAGGAACATTTTTATTCGTTTGAGTGACGGCGCGAAACGACTGCTCGCCAAGGAAGGCTACGATCCCGCCTATGGGGCGCGGCCTCTCAAACGGGTGATCCAGAAAGAAATCCTCGATCCGCTAAGCCTCGAAATCCTGCAGGGCAAGTTCCGCGAAGGCGACCATGTTACGGTGGAGGTCGAGGGCGACCATCTTGTTTTCCAAAAATCTTGAAGAGTAGGCGCCGAAGGCCAACTTGCTTGCGCCGGTCTGGGGCAGGTTGGAGCAAGATCATTTTGCGCCCTTGACGCAAACTTCGCGAATCGCCCGGCGAATCGCGTCGATTGCCCGTTGAAGCTGCCCGTCGCTTGTGCACAGTGGCGGAATGAGCACAATCGTGTCGAGGATTGCTCGGGTGAGCAGCCCGTGTTTCCGCGCCGCGAAGCAGACGCGGGCCCCCGTCTGCTCGTGCCAGGGGAAAGGTTCGCCCGAGCTGTCTTGGACTTCGATGCCGGCGATATAGCCGCATTGTCTGACGTCGCGGACATTGGCCAGTGCGCGCAAATCGCTGAGAAGTTCGGCTAGAAGCGAGATTTTGCCGGCCAAGGTCTTGAGGATGTCTTGTTCCTCAAAGATTTGCAGACTTGCAAGGGCCGCCGCACACCCTAGCGGATTTCCGCAGTAGCTGTGTCCGTAGAAGAAGGTTTTCAGCTCGTGATAATCGCCGAGGAACGCTTCGTAAATTCGTTCGGTGCTTAACGTCGCGGCGAGGGGCAGGTAGCCTCCGGTGAGTCCCTTTGCCAGACAAAGAAAATCGGGAAGAACGCCCTCGTGTTCGCAGGCGAACAACCGGCCCGTTCTTCCAAATCCCGTTAACACTTCGTCGAAAATCAACAGCACGTGATGCGCATCGCACCATTCGCGCAACGATTGAAGCATTCCCGGTGGCCAGAGACGGATGCCCGCCGCGCCCTGAACAAGCGGCTCAATGATGATCGCCGCGATTTGGCTTGGATCCAGCAGCGCGAGATCGCTGACGCCGGCGACACGGTTTACCGGAAAATGGAGTTTGGCGAAGCGATTGGTGAACGTTTCAACGCCACCGAGGCTCGCCGCGCCGGTGGTATCTCCATGATAGGCATTGTCGAAGGCCACAAACTGCGACCGTTCCGGACTCCCGCACAGCTGCCAGTATTGAAGCGACATCTTGATCGCGACCTCGATGGCTGTTGAGCCGTCATCCGAATAGAAAACCCTGCTGAGAGTTTGTGCGGGAAAGCATCGGGTGAGCTTCCGGGCGAGCTCGATTGCCGGAATGTTGGTCGAGCCCAGAAACGAGGCGTGGGCAAGTTTGTCGAGTTGATTTCTGATCGCCGTGTCAATCGCCGGGTGGCGATGCCCATGGATATTCGTCCAGATGGAGGAATTCCCGTCGATATACTCGCGGCCTCGGCTGTCCTTGAGGATTGCCCCGCTCCCCTCCACGAGGACGAGAGGGTCATTTTCCGGCGCGCACCAGGCCTTCATTTGCGTGAACGGGTGCCAAAGGTGTTGTTTATCCAGCGCGATCAGACGGTCGGTTGCCACGCGGAAATAATGGAGCGGTTGACACCGGGGGCTCTACAACATTTTCTCCTGTGGTGCCGGCGCTGGCCAAAATCCTTCTCTATCTCGTCCTAGTTGTGCTGACCGGCGCCGTCTTGGCCCCACCAATTTACTGGCTGCTCCACCCGGCTCTGGATTTCCCGTTCTACCGGTACCTCAGCCGGGTGACGCAGATCGCTGCCTTCGTCCTGCTCGGTCCCCTTTTGTACTGGTTGGGAATCCGGAGAACCAAGGAGTTTGGCCTGGAACAAAATCCGCGAGGCGCCAAGGATTTTGTCGCGGGTCTGGTTCTCGCCCTGATGCCGGGAATCGCGCTCGGGACCGCTTACCTGGTGCTCGATGTTTATCGAATAAGAGATGAGGTGGTGCCTCTGGCGATGTTCCGGATCGCCGCGACTGCGGCGGTTGTCGCGACGATCGAGGAATTTCTCTTTCGTGGTGTCCTGCTCGGTCTTGCGGCGAAGGCCTTCGGTTCCGCGCCGGCAGCGGTCGGCGTTTCCGCGATTTTTGCGGCGGTTCATTTTCTCAGGCCGCCCCGAATGGCCGATAACGGGGTGGAATGGTGGACAGGTTTCACGCAGATCATGCGCATTTTGGAGGCCGGGCCGCCGCCATCTCTCTGGATAGCTGGTTTCTTAGTGCTCTTCATTGCCGGCATGCTCCTCGCCTATGCCAGGTTGGGCACGCGTTCGCTTTGGTTGCCGATCGGGCTTCACGCCGGATGGATTGCTTCGCAACAAACCTTGCAGTGGCTGGCGAAATACCGAATGCAGCCACCGGAATCGCTCTTGCCTTGGGTGGGGCCAAATCTCGTGAGCGGGGCGGTTCCGACCGGACTGGTGCCCTTGGGCGCGCTCTTGTTGACCGGTGTGGGAGTTTGGTTTTATCTGCGGCATGCCCCTGCGGCCGCGCCTGCTTCTTGAGACTCTGAGCGGGCTGTTTTTTCCTCCGCACTGCGCGGGTTGCGAGGTGGCCCTTCGGTCCGGTTGGCTGTGCAAAAACTGCACCGATTCGCTAACTCCGGTCACGCCTCCCCGGTGTGAAACGTGCTCGCAGCCGTATTCCGGCGCCCTTGAGGCCTTCGTTTGCGCCAACTGTCACGGCAGAGATTTTCACTTCGTTTGTGCCGTGGCGGTCATGCGGTCCCGCGGAATCGTGAGGGACCTCGTTCATCGATTCAAATATGGCGGTGAACTCTGGATCGCTGGTCTGCTAACTGATTTTCTCGCTCAAGGGCTCGATGATCCGAGACTGCGGCACTGCCGTTTCGATGCCGTTGTGCCAGTTCCCCTGCATCCGCTGCGCAAGCGCGAACGGGAATTTAACCAGGCAGAGATCCTGGCCGACAGGCTGGCAAGAAAGAACAACCTTACCGTTCTGAACGCCTTGCAACGCATTCGCTACACCGTAACCCAGACTCATTTTGATCGGCGCCGGCGCATGGAGAATCTCCGGAATGCGTTCGATCTTCGCCGCGGGTCTCTGGTGCTCGGCCAGGATTTGCTCCTGGTCGACGATGTTTTGACCACCGGTTCGACGCTCGACGAGTGCGCCAGGGTGCTCCTGGAGGCGGGCGCGCGATCGGTGCGGGCGCTGACCGTAGCGCGGGGCTGAGGTGTGACAGCGAAAGATTTTTTCAAATTTCTCCGGCTGGGGTATAGGAACGGCTTCGCCTTGCGCTGCAGCTCGCCTTCCGGCAGGCTGTTGGCGCGGGCTTTCCTGCTCACAAGATGCCGATTTTTCGAAAACCGATTCTCAAATCCATAGGGGGCAAGACCCGCGAAATGCCCGAGGGGCTCTGGACCAAATGCCCCTCCTGCGGAGAGGTGATCCACAACCTGGCGCTCTCCGAGAATTATCGCGTCTGTCCGAATTGCGAGCATCACTTCTCGATGAGCGCCGGCGAGCGCATCGCGAGTCTGGTCGACGAACAATCTTTCCAGGAAACTGACGCTGGCCTCACCTCGGTGGACACGCTGGAATTCAAGGGCGTTGCCACTTATGCGGACCGCTTGAAGAGCTATCAGGAAGCCACCGGGCTCTCGGACGCCGTGATAACGGGAACGGCCAAGATTCAGGGCTACTCAACGGGACTGGCAGTCATGGACTTCAGCTTTCTTGCCGCGACGATGGGGTCCGTCGTGGGCGAGAGAATTACTCGCGTTATCGAGCTTTCCACCCGGAAAAAATGGCCGCTGATTATCGTTTGCGCATCCGGCGGCGCGCGGATGTACGAAGGGATGCTGAGCCTGATGCAAATGGCCAAGACCAGCGGCGCGCTGGCCTTGCACCGGGAGGCCGGACTCCTGTATGTGTCCGTGCTCACTAATCCAACGACGGCCGGGGTCATGGCCAGCTATGCGTCCTTGGGCGACATCATAATCGCCGAACCGAAGAGCATGATAGGATTCGCGGGGCCTCGCGTGATCAGGGAAACGACGCACCAGGATCTGCCTGACGGGTTTCAGACCGCGGAATTCCTCGAGAAGCACGGGTTGATCGATATCGTTACACCTCGATCGAAACTGCGCGCGACGATCGGTCAGCTTCTCGACTATCTCGGGCCATCCCGGAAGTGACTTACGAGGAATCGCTGGCGTGGCTTTATAAGACGCAGCAGTTCGGAATCAAGCTCGGGCTCGAGAATATCGAGCGCCTCCTCAAGTCCTTGGGGGATCCCCGAGAGCGTTTGCGCTTTTTCCATGTGGCCGGCACGAACGGGAAGGGTTCCGTCTGCGCGATGCTGGATGCAATGCTCCGGGCCGCCGGCCTCCGGACCGGCCTTTACACCTCGCCCCATCTGGTGGACTTCAGGGAGCGTATTCGCGTCGATGGGAGGAAAATCCCGCCACAGGCGGTCGCGGAAGGTCTGACGATTCTGCGGGAAATTTCGTTCGGTTGGGACCATTCGCCGACATTTTTCGAAATTGCGACCGCCCTGGCGCTTTGGCATTTCGCCGTGGAGCGCTGCGACTTTGTCGTCCTGGAGACTGGCCTGGGAGGTACGCTGGACGCGACCAATGCCGTTAGACCCTTGGTGGCTGTGCTCACCCCTATCGCCATCGACCACACCCGCTGGCTTGGCAGCACTGTCGCGGAGATCGCCGGTGAGAAGGCGGGCATCATCAAGCCGGGCGTTCCGGTTGTCAGTGCCAGGCAAGAAACGGAGGCGGTGCAAGTGCTCGTTCAGCGCGCCAAAGGCGCGGGATCTTCTCTGGAATTCATCGACGCGCTCGTGGAACAAGGTGAGATCGGGCTGCGGGGCATCCATCAGAGGGCGAACGCCGCGCTGGCCATCGCGGCGTTACAAGCCGCCCGGGTGATGGTTCCCCAAGTGGCCATGAAAAGGGGCTTGCGGGAAGTTCACTGGCCCGGCCGTTTTCAGGTCGTCGATGAGCGAATTGTCCTTGACGGCTGCCACAACCCCCACGCCGCCCGGCAACTTCTCGTCAATTGGAGGGAGGCTTATGGCCTGGAAAAGGCGACTTTGATTTTTGGAGCGCTGAGCGACAAGGACTACTCCACGATGCTGAAGATCCTCGAACCGATCAGTCGCGAGGTTTTCTTCGTGCCAATTTCAAGCGAAAGGGCGGCGACGCCCGACAACCTGGCGGCGGTCTGCGAAACCCGGCACCGAATTTTCCCCTCCGTAAAGGGGGCATTGGACGCCTCGCCGGGACGGACGCTTGTCACGGGTTCTCTGTTTCTGGTCGGCGAAGCCTTGGATTCACTGGGCGTTCGCGTTTAGTCGGCGGAACGGCGACCTCCGTGGAAAGTGTTTGGCTTCGACCTTCGAATGAGTGAGCGTGCGCTATTTCCAATTTTCCATGGAGGGCAAACTGACAGTCAACGAGATCTATCTCTCGATTCAGGGCGAAAGCACTTGGGCGGGCTTGCCGTGCGCGTTTGTGCGGCTGACCGGCTGTGATTCGCGCTGCACGTACTGCGACACGGAATACGCCTTTTACGAGGGGGTTCGAAAATCGCTCGGGGAGATCTTGTCCGAGGTGCTCGCGCTGGACTGCCCGCTCGTTGAGATTACCGGCGGCGAGCCGTTGCTGCAGAAAAATGTGCTGCCGTTGATGAGCTTGCTCTGCAACGCGGATCGAACCGTCCTGCTCGAAACCAGCGGAGCCCACGATATTTCAAAAATCGACCCGCGCGTTCACCGGATCATGGACTTGAAGACACCTTCGAGCGGCGAATCTTCGAGGAACCTGTATTCGAACATCTCTTTGCTGAACCATCGTGATGAAGTGAAGTTCGTCATCGGGTCGCGCGAAGACTACGACTGGTCGCGTGAACAAATTGAGCGTCATGGACTTGCCAAAATTGTTCGGGCTGTGCTGCTCAGTCCGGTTTTCGGCCGGATCGAACCGCGCCAGATCGTCGAGTGGATGCTTAAGGATCGACTGCCCGCGCGGTTTCAACTGCAGATCCACAAATTCGTTTGGGAGCCTCGAGCCCGAGGGGTGTAGAAACCGACCACGGCGTGCGACGCTTGAAGAATAGCTGGCCCACCCGGCTGTTGCTGATCGGCTCAGCGATAGGCGCCGGAGCCGTGCTTCCGTTGGTCTGCCTGCCGGTCGGCCAGCGTGTTTTTTCGTACGGCCCCGCCAAACGCCTCTCCTACGATGAAACAGTGGGCGAGATTCGGACGCGCATCGCCGGTTCACCAGCGAAGATCCGCCCGGAATGCGCGACCGGGTTGCTGGAACACGGGCACCCTACGGAGCGCGTTTTCGTTCTGATGCACGGGCTCTCGAATTGTCCCGCGCAATTTTCGAAGCTTGGGCGGTTGCTCTTCGAGCGCGGACATAATGTCCTGATTCCGCGAACACCATACCATGGCGAGCAGAACAGGCTGACCACCGATTGGTCTCGGTTGACGGCGAACGACCTCCTTGACACGGGAAATCGGGCGGTCGATCTGGCGAGAGGCTTGGGGAACAAAGTGATCGCCGTGGGCCTTTCAGTTAACGGCACGACGGTTGCGTGGTTGGCTCAAAACAGGGCGGATGTTGACAAGGCCGTGCTTTTCGCGCCGTTTCTCGCTCCGCTAGGTTTGCCCAACTGGGCGTTGGCGCCGGTTGAGCGCGTGCTTCTGCGCCTTCCGAACATGTTTTTCTGGTGGGATCCTCGCGTAGGGGAGAATATCGAGGGACCCCCCTACGCTTATCCGCGGTTTCCGACCCGGGTGATCGGCGAGACTATGCTCCTCGGGCGCCAGGTCTTGGCTGAATCCCGCAGCCAACCGCCTCGTTCTCCCTCGATTCTGGTCGTCACCTCTGCCTCGGACACGGCCGCAAACAACCGTGTGACCGAGCAGTTGGTCGCGAATTGGCGGCAGCTTCGCCCGGACGGGATCGAGACATTCGCCTTTCCGGCCAGCGACAAGGTTCCCCACGACTTTATCGACCCGAATCAGCCCAACCAGCGCGTGGATTTTGTCTACCCAAAGATCATCGGGTTGCTCGAGAAGTAGCCCTGGGTTGTTTTGTCTTGTCAGCGTCAATCCCTGTTCCGGGCAGATCATCACGGTTCCCGTCCAGATGATGGAAACAATCGGTTCCGCCGAAGAATTATTCGCTCGCTTGGACTAAAGCGAACCGCCATCCAGCCAGACCGAAGTATCTTCGGCGGCGACAAGCGACTGAAGATCAGCAGCACTGTCAAAAATGGCGTCAAATGTATCCTGCTCTTCGTGCCGATAGACGGACCATCCGATGAGCAGGGCGGCAGATGCGGCGGCGGGAATGAACCAGCGAAGCAGTGCGTTGATGGTAAACCGCGGCCGCTTTTCCTTTTCGCGGATGGCTTTCAGAACCTTTCGTGCGAAATAGGCGGACGCCTCCGCCCTGGGCGAGCGGCCCAGGAGCTCCCATAACGGATCATCTTCAAAATCGTCCACAAGAGAGAAACACCGCTAGCGGGCAGAAGTCTCCGGGAATTCGCTTGCCGGCGGGTGCGCCTGCCGGAAGCCCGGGTTTCGTCGCCTTCCCCGCGGTCCTAGTGTCGGAAATGTCTTACGCCGGTGAACGCCATCGCAAGGCCGCGCTCATCGGCCGCGGCGATGACTTCTTCGTCGCGAACCGAGCCACCGGGCTGGATCACGCAGGTTGCGCCGGCTTCCGCGGCCGTGATTACCCCGTCAGCAAATGGAAAAAAAGCATCGCTGCACAAAGCGCTTCCCTTGAGAGAGAGGCCGGCTTCCCCGGCTTTCCAAACGGCCACCCGCGAGGAGTCCACGCGCGACATTTGGCCCGCGCCGATTCCGAGGGTCCGGTCCTTTCCGGCATATACGATGGCGTTGGACCTGACGTGCTTGACGACCTTCCAGCCGAACTCCATGGCTTCGATCTCGTCTTTGCTTGGGGGCCGCTGCGTGACCACCTTATGTTCAAGCTCAGCGAGGTTCGCCGAATCGGAATCTTGCACCAGGAGTCCTCCCACGACGGAGCGCACATCGCGCCCTCGATCCGGCGGCGGCTTGAGCATCCTCATGAGCCGAAGGTTTTTCTTCTTTGAGAAGAGCGAGCGTGCCTCGGGATGGAACTCGGGCGCGATGATCACCTCGCTGAAGATTTCCGAGATGGCTTTGGCCAGGCCGAGAGTAATCGGCCGGTTGCAAATGATAATTCCGCCGAAAGGCGCTCGCTTGTCTGTCGCAAACGCCTTGTCCCAAGCCTCACGCAGGTCGGCATCGGTTCCGACCCCGCACGGATTCGTGTGTTTGAGGATGGCCGCCGCAGGTTTTGTAAATTCCGAGATCAGTTCCGCGGCGGCGCTGATGTCAAGGATGTTGTTGTAAGAGAGTTCCTTGCCTTGGAGCCTCTCGAAGTAGGACCCAAAGTCGCCGTAAAGTTCGGCGTGCTGATGCGGATTCTCTCCGTAGCGCAAACGAAGCTCTAGGGGCACGTCCAGGCGAAAAGATGCGGAGACTTCCTGTTCGCGGTTGAGAAACCCGGCGATAGCTCGATCGTAGGCTGCCGTGGTCGCGAAGGCTTTGATGGCAAGACGCTCCCGCAACCCTCGGCTTGTGCCCCCGGAGGCTTTTTTCATGTCTTCAAGGACCGGCGCGTAATCAGCGGGATCCGTCACGACCGTTACGGCTTGGAAGTTCTTCGCCGCGCTCCGAATCATCGACGGCCCTCCGATATCGATTTTTTCGATGGCCTCAGGGAGCGTCGCGCCGCTTGCCACGGTGGCCTCAAAAGGATAAAGGTTCACGACAACGAGGTCGATCGGAAGCAGCCCCTGCGCGGCGGCCTCTTTTTCCTGCTCTTCGTCGCCTCGAAGGTAAAGAAGCCCGCCATGGACCTTGGGATGCAGGGTTTTGACCCGGCCGTCGAGAATCTCCGGAGAGCCGGTGAATTTCGAAACTTCAAGCGTGGAAATGCCTTCCGCTTGAAGTCTGTATGCCGTTCCGCCGGTGGAGACGATTTCGATTCCGAAGGCCTGGAGTTCACGGGCGAAATCAACGATGCCTTCCTTGTCAGAAACGGAAATCAAGGCGCGCCGAATTTTCATACAGAGGCAAGCGCTGCGATGGTGGCGGGAAGAAGCGCGGGTGACAAGTGACGAGTGAAAGTTCTTGCTCTTCGCGTTCCCGCGACGCCGAATCGTAACCAATGCCGACAAAGTATTGGAGCGTGTTCACCACCGGTTTGCAAAATACCTTCGTCTACCGGTGGAACTTTCTGCTGCGATGCCTTTTCGGTATCGTCCCGCTGGCGGGAACGGTTTTCATTTGGAGAGCGCTGTTTCAGTCTCGCGGCGAGGACATACGGGGCTACGACTTTGGTCAAATGATCTACTACTTTCTGTTGGTTCTTCTCGTCGACAATCTGGTCAGTCCGACTGATGACGAATGGCAGATCGCCACGGAAATCCGGGAGGGGCAGATCAACAACTTCCTTTCAAAACCGATCGATCACATGGCCTACCGGACGAGTCTCTTTCTCAGCGCGCGCCTTCTTTATACGGCCGTGACAATTCCCGTGGTGATGGCGATTTTCGCGTGGTTTCATCAATTTATCGTGCTCCCGCGCGAGTTCCTCACCTGGCCGCTGTTTTTTGTGTCCCTGGTGATGGCTGGGGCTATCCAATTTTTGATCGCCTATTCCCTGGCGATGCTTGCGTTTTGGATTCTCGAGATTTCCACCATCGTCTTCATTTTATACTCGTTTGAGTACTATTTAAGCGGCCGTTTGTTCCCTCTTGATATCATGCCCGAAGGGATCCGGATCGCTCTGAAGTTTCTGCCGTTCCCTTATGAGCTTTACTTCCCGGTCGCCGTCTTGATGGAGAAAGTGCGCGGCGCGGAGCTATGGGCCGGCTTTGCTATCCAGGGAGCATGGGTGGTCGTCTCATACCTGGCGGCGCGAACAATGTGGAGAAAGGGATTGCGCCGCTACGAATCCGTTGGCGGGTAGAGGGCCAGTTGCTGGCGGTTTTGGGTTTTGGTTTCCACCTTCGCGGTTTAGATCTGCCGGATGTGGATTGTTTACGCGCTGGCGGCAGCCATTATCTGGGGGATCAGCTACGCGGCGAGCGGCCGGGTGATCGAACGCGGACTGACACCGTTGGTTTTTTTCTTTCTCTACGCTCTTTTTGGCGCGGTGGCAGCTTCGATGGCGCTCGTGCTCACAGGTGGGCTTGCGACGATGCTTTCCGAGTTTCGAGGCTTGGGGAGGGATTGGGTTTGGCTCGTCGTGGCGGTCGTTTCCTCTGCGGCTGGAGCGCTCCTGATCTATATCGCGATTGGTGAAAAGAACGCCACGCTGGCTTCGCTCATCGAGATTTCCTATCCGTTTTTCGTGGCGGTGTTCGCCTGGCTTTTCTTTCGCGAAACCCAATTCAGCTGGCCGACGGTTTTTGGCGGCCTCTTGATTCTCGGGGGAGTGGCGGTCGTTTTCCTCGGCGAAAGGCTGTGAACTGGACCTTTTTACGAGCCAGTAGGTTCCTCAAATTCCCGTCGGCTTCGACCGGTTCTCGTAAAGCGTGGCGAGGTGTTTTTCTCTTGCCAGCGAGGGACGGCAAAATAGCCTGCCGACATCGAATGAGAAGGTGTTATTTTCTGGCGGCGTTAGCCTGGTTCGTTTGGGTGGGGTGCGCCATGGGGCAGTTCGGAAATTTCGGCGATGTGCCCGTATCGATCACCGCGGACGGCAACACGCGATTCGAAGGTGGCGTCGCCATTGCCGAGGACAACGTCCAAATCCACTACGGCGACTACAGCATCTATTGTGACTACGCGGAATATAACCCCGACACGCGCGACGTTTTGCTGATCGGCAACATTCGTCTCTACACGCCCAAAGAGATGTTGACCGGTCAGCGGGCACTCTTCAACCTGGAAACCAAGCAGATGCGTGCCCTGGAGTTTTCCGGGCAGCATTTTCCGCTGCTATTCCACGCCTTCAACCTGCGCGCTCCCTCTTTGCGGGAGTTTCGAGTGAGAGATGCCACGTTCACCACGGACGATTCCTCGCAGCCTAATTTTCGTGTCGAATCCAAAAGCGTTCGAATTTATCCCGACAGCCGCGTCATTTTTTCCCGGTCAACGGTCTATATCGGCCAAGTCCCGGTTTTTTGGTTTCCGTACATTTTCGCGAACATCAACAATACCGGGTTTAGTTTTCTGCCCGGGTTCTACTCTCCATGGGGCGCCTTTCTGCAACTGGCCTACAGCTTTCCGATCGGGTCAGGCGATAACATGATCGGGAAGGTCCATTTGGACCTTCGTTCCAAACTCGGCGTCGCCGTCGGGTTCGACACCAAGTTCAAATACGGGAAGGATGATCGCAGTTACGGAGATTTCGTGTCGTATTACGCCGACGACACGAATCCGGACAACGGTACAAACGGGCGCTACCGCGTTAGCTTTCAGCACCGGCTTTTCATAACTGACGACATCTACGCGACCGCCGATATAAATCTTCTTAGCGACTCCAATTTTCTCGAGACCTATTATCCGTACCTGTTCAGAGTTGATCCGCAGCCCGACACCTTCGTTTCGGTCACAAAATGGGACGAATTCTATACCCTCAACTTGATTGCCCGCTGGCAGATCAATGACTTTCAGGACACCACGGAGAGGCTGCCCGAGTTGGTTTTCGATTTTAAGCAACACCGCCTTTTTGGGTTGCCAGTTTATTATGATGGCGAGTCGAGTGTCGGCGAATACCGGCGCTCGTTTCCAACGACTCCGACTCCCAGCGCATTCCCTGACTACAGCGCCCTCCGGTTCGACACCTTTCATCAGATCTCATTCCCAAATCAATTCTTTGGATGGCTCAACGTGAATCCCCGGGCGGGCTTTCGACTCACTTATTACAGCGACAGCGGCACATTTCTGAGCAGTAGCGGGAGTTTCGTTGAGATTGATCCTGTGACCGGGCTTCCCCAGGTTGTGAATTCCGCATCTGTCGAAAGCACTCCGCTAAATGACCCCACCCCGTTTCTCGACAAAAAGGGCTCCGTCTTCCGCCCCGTGGCAAACTTCGGCCTGGAAGTCTCCACCAAACTATCAAAAGCTTACGAACGAATACAGTCGCAATGGCTTGGCCTCGATGGATTGCGCCACGTGATCCAACCCTATGCCAATTATTCGCTGGTGGGCAATTTTGGTCCCGCTCCCGATGAAATCCTTCAGTTTGATCGTGTGGTGCCGTCCACCCAGCTGCTGCCGGTCGACTTCCCGCAGTTCACGGGAATCGACACCATAGACACCTGGAACATCCTGCGCATCGGAATGCGCAATCGGCTGCAAACTCGCCGGGACCAGGGCACTTATCAATGGATGACGCTCGATACGTTTGTGGGCATTAACTTCAACGACCCGTATTCTAACGGCAGCGTTACCAACCTTTTCAATATCTATAGTTTCCGGCCGGTCCCCTGGCTTGCGCTGAATGTTGCTTCGCAGCTCCCGCTCATTAACGAAGGCTTCACGGAAGCCAACACCAGCGTTACCATTATGCCGACGCGCGACTTCTCATTCCGCGTCGGAAACCAGTACATCTCCAACAACCCGTTCTTTGCGGACGACAACCAGCTGGACTTTTATGCCTACTGGCGCATCAACGAAAATTGGGGAGTCAGCGCCTACGAACAATACGAGTTCTTTTCGAAGGTCTGGCAGTACCAGCGCTACCTGATTCATCGCGATCTATCGAGCTGGGTCGCGTCCGTGGGTACCCAGGTCCGGCAGAGCCAAGGGCAGGACAAGCCGGATTTTGGCGTGCTCCTGATTCTCACGCTCAAGGACGCTCCCCAGGTCACTTTGCCAATCTCGTTCGACACCGCCACTTCCCCGATCGAGCCGGGGGCCTCACAATAACCGCGTTACCAGTTGACCTTCCACTGCTCGGTGTCCGCCGAAGCGCACCGCGAGTAGAGGTCAAAGAAATTGGCCCCGTTTCGCTTTGTGTCGCCTGGGTACTGATATCCGTAGCTTTCGCCAAACGGGTCCACAATGTTCCCCGCGCTCATCATCGACTTGTTGAACTCGAAATAGACCTTTCCTGCCGGAGGCATCAAGCTGTTGAGCAAAAAATTGTTGCTTGCCGGTGCGTTGACGCCATCCACGTTGCTTCCCTGCGGATAGTCGCCGTGATCGGCTTTATAGTTTTCCAAGGCGACGGTCAGAGCGCTCATTTCGGCCTCGGCTCGGGAGACCGCCCCCTTCTTCTGAACGTAGCCTGCGGTGCGCAGGAGCAATCCGGCGAGGATCGCGATAATGGCAATGACAATCAGGATCTCGATGAGCGTAAACCCACGGATCGCCGACGGCTTCCGTTTCATGCGGCCTTTATAGTTGTTGCTGCATGCCGCTGATGATGCTGATGAGAGGCAGGAAGAGCGCGACAACGATGGTGCCCACCACCACGGCGAGAAAAACGATCATGATTGGCTCAAGAAGCGAAATGAGCCCTGACACAGCGCCATCAACTTCGTCGTCGTAGACTTCCGCAATCTTCAGGAGCATCTCAGGCAGCTGCCCAGTCTCCTCCCCGACGTCGATCATGCTGATAACCATGGGAGGAAAGACGCCACTGGCCTCAAGGGGATGGACGATTGACTCGCCCTCCTTCACGCTGTCGTGAACTTTCATGATCGCGTCGGCGATAATCGTGTTTCCCGCCGTCTCTCTGGTGATGTTCAACGCCTGGAGGATCGGCACGCCGCTCGTGACCAGAGTCCCAAGGGTGCGGCTGAAGCGGGAAATGGCGCTCTTGCGGGTGAGATCCCCGAAAAGAGGCGCTTTCAGCTTTAGCGTATCGAGCAGAAAGGCGCCCCTGGCGGTCCTCGCAACAACTTTAAGGAGGATCGCGATTCCCACGACCAGTGCAACAATGACCAAGATATTGCTTTTTACCATTGTGCTGGCGCCAATGACGAACTGGGTGAGAGGAGGCAAGGGTTTCCCGCCCAGCATATCCGCAAAAATCGCCTGAAACTTCGGCACGATAAACACCAGCAGGAAGCCCATGATCAGGATCGCAATAAGCAGAACGATGATCGGATAGAACATTGCCGAAACCACCTTGTTCTTTATCCGCTGCGCCTTTTCCTGGAATTCGGCGAGCCGCAGCAGCACCAACTCAAGCACCCCGCCGAGTTCTCCCGCTTTCACCATGTTTACATAAAGCTTGTTGAATATCCTTGGGTGGTTCGCAAGGCTCTCAGAAAACGTTCCGCCACCCTGAACCGTTTCCGCCAGACTCACGATCACCTTTCTCAGGAGCGGATCGGGTTCCTGCTTGGCAAGAACGGTCAAACCACGCAAGAGCGGAAGACCGGCATCGATCAACGTGGCAATCTGACGCGTGAAAATCATCAGCGTCTTTCCCTTGACGTTCTTTCGTTCCAAAAAGGGCAGGGAAAACGTAATCTGCTTTTTGGCCGAAACAGGCTGCTTCACTGAACGGGCAGCCTTCGCGGACTTCCCGCCCTTGCCTTCCTCCGCAATGGCTTTCGGGTAGTAACCAGCCTGCCTGAGCTGGCCAACGGCGTCGTTTTGAGAGTCGGCTTCGATGACACCCGAAGCTTCCTGCCCCTTGGCGTCCAACGCTACATATGTATATCGAGGCATGGAAGGGTTTAGGACTGGGAGAAATGTAGGAAAAAAGTCTAAAATTTCAACCTTCTCTGTCGAGCAAAGATTGCTTCAGTCGGCTAAAAACGGGTTGTTCTGCTTTTCCCAGCCGATCGTTGTGCTCGGGCCGTGGCCGGGCAGCACGATGGTAGCGTCCGGCAGCGGGAGCAATTTTTGCCGAATGCCTTCGAGGAGCAAGTCGCGGTCTCCTCCGGGGAGATCCCAGCGCCCGATCCCTTCGCGGAACAAAACATCCCCGCCGACCAGCGCGCTTTCCTTGGCGATGTGGAAGCAGATGCTGCCGGGACAATGCCCCGGCACATGATAAATTCCGACGGGCAAATCGAGGAGAATCGCGGCGGGATTCTCCTCGAGCAAAATGTCTGCGGTAAAAGTGTCGATCTCGAGTTCGAAGCCCCACCGGCGAAAAAATTCCCTGTCGTTCACCATCGGAGCGGTATCCCGGTGCATCGCTGTCCGGCATTCATGGCGTTTGATTATTGCCGCGCCGTCCGCGATGTGATCAAAGTGACCGTGCGTGAGCACCAGCAGATCCACCCGTTCGCCGGCGAAGGCGGAATCGGAACCTTGCGGTGCGTCGAAAAGGATGCCCCCGCCCGGTGCCCGGTAGTAAAAACAGTTGGTATCGAACGGGCCGCCAGTGAAGGTTTTGAACCGATTCATTTGAAAATGGTCAGACAAAAAATGATCTCGCAGTTTGATTTTCCAAGCCCGGTCTGCAAGCTTTTCACGTCTTCCAATCGATGAATCGCACGTTCGCAAGGCTTTTCGCTGCCGCCTTAATTGCTCTGGCGGTCCTTATCCCGGGCTCCGCAGGGGCTCGCAGTTCCGTCGATCCCGGGCAGGTGGCGATCTCGGTGGCGCGTTGGCTGGAACAGGGCCACTACACGCGGGAGAAGCTCGATGACAAGTTTTCGGAGAGATTTCTTCAAACGTATCTTACGACGCTGGATTACAATAAGTTGTACTTTACGCAGCAGGATATCGACCAATTCAGGAGCAAATACTCGACGACCCTTGGCGATAGTGTCTTAAGGGGAGATCTGGGGCCGGCGCGGGAAATTTTCGCCCGCTTCCGGCAGCGCGTCGAGGAGCGCGTCGCCAAGAACAAGAAACTCGCTCAGAAGAAATATGGTTTCGACACCAACCGTACCGTTGAGATCAACCGGCAGGAGGCCGCCTGGCCGAAGAATCCTGAGGAAGCAGATCGAATCTGGCAAAATCGCATCGAGGCGGAACTCCTCAAGGAAGATCTGGCTGAGCTGAAGCTCAGGTCTCCGCAGGAAACGGTCACGCGCCGCTACGATCAGGTCCTTCGCAACGTTCGCGACATGGAGGACGATGACGTGGTAAAGACGTTCTTGAGCGCCTTGGCACAAACCTACGATCCGCATTCTGAATATTTGGGCCCTTCCGACCTGGAAAATTTTCAGATATCGATGAAGCTTTCTCTCGTCGGTGTCGGCGCGGTGCTCTCTTCGGAAGACGGCTACGCGAAAGTCAAGGAAGTCGTCCCGGGCGGGCCCGCCGATCGCGATGGTCATCTCTCGATCAACGACCGGATCGCCGCCGTGGCTCAAGGGGACGGAGAGTTCGAGGACGTCGTGGATATGAAACTCGACAAGGTCGTGGAAAAAATCCGCGGCAAGAAGGGGACGCTTGTCCGTTTGCTCGTGATCCCCGGCGACGCCACCGATCCCTCGAAGCGCAAGATTGTCGAAATTCGCAGAGACGAGGTGAAGCTGAAGGATCAGGAAGCCAAGGCGGAGGTAATCGATCTCGATGGGCATGGAGGCCGCACGGCTCGGATCGGCTGGATAACCCTTCCCTCGTTTTATGCCAACATGGAGAATCGCGGAACACCGAAAAGCACCACCGAGGACGTGGCCGCTCTCCTTACGCGTCTCAAGCGGGAAGGTATTCAGGGTCTGGTGATCGATCTTCGCCGGGACGGCGGAGGCTCGTTGGAGGAGGCTATCAATCTGACTGGTCTCTTCATTCCAAAGGGCCCCGTCGTTCAAGCCAAGGATTCGAACGGAAAGATTACCGTTTCGCAAGACACCAACCCTGTTGTTGCTTATAGCGGGCCTCTTATCGTCTTGACCAACCGGCTGAGCGCTTCCGCGAGTGAAATTTTCGCTGCGGCGTTGCAGGACTACGGCAGGGCGGTGATCGTAGGAGACGAGCGGACGTTCGGCAAGGGAACCGTTCAAACCGTGCTCGACCTCGGGCGTCTCATGTCGCCGTTCAGTCTTGGGGCGACCGACGCGGGAGCCCTCAAATTGACAATTCAGAAGTTCTACCGCGTTCGCGGCGGTTCGACGCAGCTCAACGGCGTCGAATCCGACATCGTCCTACCCTCTTTGACGGATAACCCAGAGATCGGGGAAGGGTCGTTGAAGAACAGGCTTTCCTACGATGAGGTTGCGCCGGTGAAAATTGCGGATTCCATGGCCGCAACGCCGTTGTTTCTTAGCCAATTGAAAGCGCGATCGGCCGCTCGCGTCGCTGCAGACCCAGAATTCGGTTACACCACGGATGATATGACCAGGGTTCGTGATAAAATCGCCCAAAATGCGATTTCTCTTAACGAGAAGGTTCGCCGCAAGGAGCTGGTCGAGGACAAAAAACGAAAGGAACAGCGAGAAAAGGAAAGGCAGTCCCGGGGGCCGGCGCTGGAAGCGCAAGCTTACGAACTCACCCTTGACGACCTGTCAGCCCCGAAATTGCGGCCGGTTGCCTTCGATCGGAAGCAGGATAAGATTCCCATCGATGCGGACGATGACGACGCGGACGCCAAAAAGGCGACCCCTGAGCCCGATCCGATCCGGAACGAATCGTTGCGCATCATGCAAGATCTCATCGAGCTGAATCAGCAAACGAAAACGGCCAGCATTCAAACCGATAAGCCGCTTTAGCACATCCTCCCCCTTTATAATCCAACGTCTTGACACCGATGCGCCAATGTGTGAATCTGCGGTTAGTTCGCCGTTTGGAATGCCTAGCTAACTATGTCTGAGCCCAAAAAAGAAACTGTGCGAATTGTTCTCCCTCCCCGCCGGGACGGTCAGCCGGCTGCTTCGGGTCCCCGGGAAACGGCGATGATCAATTTGCCTCCGAAGCCGGTGCCCAAGCCCGCCGATCCCGCCTCTGCCGGGCCAGAGGGCCCTGCAATTTCCGCCGTTCCCAAACCCCCAAGTTTACCGTCTCTGGCGCCGAAAGTCCCGCCGAGCGTCGGATTTTCGTCCCCCCCGGCGGCGCCGAAGCCGCCTTCGATTGCGGGAGGGGCGCCCAAACCGCCCGTGTTGCCCGTGGCCCCGAAGCCGCCTTCCGTCATTGGAGGACCAAGGCCGCCGGTCGCGTCGCCGCCTCTGTCTGTCCCCCCCTCTGCGCCAAAGGCGCCCTCGGTTTCAACTGTGCCTTCCGCGGGGCTCGCGTCCGTCGAGGGCAAGAAGGAGACCGCGAAGGTTCCTCCGAGCGTGGCGACTACGCGGCCGAATTTGCCCCAAGCCTCAGTCCATCTGCAAAGAAGGCCAGGCTCTTCGACGTCAAGTTCCGCGATAACGGTTGCGCCGCCGGTTCAAAGCGAAGAAGGCGCCGGATTGATGGTCGGAATTCTCGCCTTGGTGGCTTCTCTCGTCGCGGTTGGCGTGCAGGTCTGGATGTTCCTTTAGCGTTCGGGTGGAAGCATCCCGAAGGAGGGCACGCGCGAATTTCTCGCGGATATGGCTTTTCCTTTGACCTAAGACTATTCTCCCTTATGGCCAGTGAAAATATCGTAGAACTGAACGATTCGAACTTCGACAATGAGGTTTCGAAAATCTCGGAACCGTTGCTCGTGGACTTTTGGGCGCCTTGGTGCGCGCCGTGCCGGATGCTCGATCCAGTGGTCGGAGAAATCGCCAGGGAAAACGCGGGTAAGTTCGCGATCGCGAAAGTCAATGTGGACGAATCCCCGGGGGTGTCGGAAAAGTTTGGAGTTCGCAGCATCCCAACGTTGCTCTTTTTCAAGGCGGGAGAAAAACGGGATCAGACCGTCGGCGTCCTCGGAAAGGCGGAAATCGTTCGTCGGCTCCAGGCATTGGGTTAGTCGGCTCACGCGAGCCGCCCCGGGGCGGATTCCTTCACCCGCTGAGAGTTAAGGCGGAGAGTGAAAGCCTTCGCTTAAGGCTTTGCTGTTTCATCGAGCGTTGCCGATAGTGCTCCTTGATGGCTGCAGTTCCTTTCGTCCATTTACACTGCCACACGGAATATTCGCTCCTGGACGGCGCGATCCGGACGAAGGACCTTGTAAAAAAGGCCGTCGAGTTCGGGATGCCGGCGGTGGCGATCACCGACCACGGCAATCTGTACGGAGCGGTGGAATTTTATTTGGCCGCAAAAGCAGCCGGCATCCGGCCGATCGTCGGTTGCGAAGCGTACGTTGCACCCAACTCGCTGACCGCCCGGAATGCAAGCTCGGCCAGAGAGGCGGCATTTCACCTGACCTTGCTGGCGGCAAATGCTGAAGGCTATCGCAATCTGGTCAAGCTGGTTACGGCTGCCCATCTTGAAGGCTTTTACTACAAGCCACGCGTCGACAAGGAGCTGTTGGCCAAGCACTCGCGAGGATTGATCGCGCTAAGCGGCTGCCTGAAGGGGGAGTTGAACGGAAGGTTGCTTACAGGTGACGTTACCGGCGCGCGACGGGTGGCCGGCGAGTATGCCGAGATTTTCGGAAGAGACGGGTTTTTCATCGAGTTGCACGACCACAACCTGGACGCTCAGCGCCGTTGCAACCCCGGGCTGGTTCGTATCGCTCGGGAGATGGATCTCGGTCTGGTTGCCGCAAACGACGTTCACTTTTTGGAGCCTGAGCACCATGAGTCGCATGACGTCATGCTGTGCATCGGCACTGGGGCAATGGTGTTCGATGAGAAGCGCATGCGCTACGCGCCCGAGCTCTATTTTAAGAGCGGGGACGAGATGGCTTTGCTTTTCCGGGAAGTCCCTGAAGC
The DNA here is from genome assembly GCA_963816855.1 of uncultured Verrucomicrobiae bacterium. Classification (GTDB taxonomy): domain Bacteria; phylum Verrucomicrobiota; class Verrucomicrobiia; order Chthoniobacterales; family Terrimicrobiaceae; genus DASTFP01. Next base: position 64,062 of record CAWFMA010000024.1, read on the forward strand.
GATCAGCAACACTTTGAGCGTCGCCGAGCGATGCGACCTAAAACTTGAATTCGGGCATCCGAAGTACCCCGCCTTCGAACCGCCCGCCGGAAAGGGACGCGAGGAATATTTTCGCGAGCTATGCTGGCTCGGACTTGCGGAACGCTACGGTCAGAGGGCGGACAGCGATCCGGAATTGCGGCAGCGCCTCGAATACGAACTCTCCGTCATCGAGAAGACGGGATTCGTCAGTTATTTTCTGATCGTCTGGGATTTCATCAATCACGCGAGATTGCAGGGCATCCCGGTCGGGCCGGGCCGGGGTTCGGCCGCCGGGTCACTGATTGCTTACGTCCTGCGCATTACGGATATCGACCCGCTTCGTTACGGCTTGATCTTTGAGCGTTTTCTCAATCCCGAGCGAATCAGTCCGCCTGATATCGACGTGGACTTTTGCATGGAACGCCGCGGCGAAGTTATCGAGTACGTGCGGCGCAAATATGGCGAGCGCTGTGTTTCGCAGATTGTGACCTTCGGCACCCTGGGCGCCAAAAGCGTTGTGCGCGACGTCGGGCGTGTCCTGGGCTGGAGCTATACGGATGCCGACAGACTGGCGAAGATGATCCCCAACGAGTTGAACATTACTCTCTCCGCTGCGGCCGAGAAAAACCCCGAAATTCGCGCGGCCCTCAGCGACGAGCCCAATACTCGCCAACTCTGGCACCACGCGCTCGTCCTGGAAGGATTGAGCCGGAACACGGGCATCCACGCAGCGGGGGTGGTCATCGGTGATCGGCCGCTTGACGAATACATCCCATTGTGCCGCGGAAAGGACAACGAAGTCGTCAGCCAGTACGAGATGAATGCCCTCACGGAGCTTGGAATGCTCAAGATGGATTTTCTCGGCTTGAAGACGCTGACCGTTCTCGAAGAGGCTGTCCGTCGAATCCGGGAGGAGGCTCCAAATTTCCACCTCGCGAAGATTCCCACCGATGATCGCGCCGCGTTTGAAATTTACAATCGAGGCGAAACGCTCGGCGTCTTCCAGATGGAGGGAGGAGGCATCACCAATTGCTGCAAGCGGTTTGATGTGCGCTCGATCGAGGACATCATCGCCATCGGCGCGCTCTACCGGCCGGGGCCGATGAGGTTCATCGACGACTACATCGCTCGCAAAAAAAATCGCAAGACCATCGAGTTTGCTCATCCATTGCTTGAGCAGGTTTGTGCGGAAACCTATGGGATCATTGTCTACCAGGAGCAGGTTCAGCGCGCCGCCCATGTTCTCGCGGGCTATTCGCTGGGCGAGGCTGATCTTCTCCGGCGCGCGATGGGCAAGAAGGACAGGGAGAAAATGGCCAAGGAACGCACGCGCTTCGTCAAGGGTTGCCAGCTCGTCAACGGGATCGCGGAGGAGACCGCCAACGCCATTTTCGATTTCATCGCGCGTTTCGCGGAATACGGCTTCAATAAATCTCACAGCGCCGCCTATGGTTGGATCTCCTATCAAACCGCCTTCCTGAAAGCTCACTATCCCGTCGAGTTCATGGCGGCACTCCTGACCCACGACGCATCCACCACCGATCGGATTTCCGAAGTGATTGCCGAATGCTCCCGCATGGGCATTAAGATCCTTGCGCCGGATGTCAACTTGAGCAGCCTGCATTTTCTGCCGGAAAAGTCGGGCCAGGGGATAGCGATCCGTTTTGGGCTGGCTTCGATCAAGAATGTCGGGAGCGCGGCGATGCAGTTGGTGGTTAGCGAGCGCGAACAGTCAGGCGCCTTCCAGTCGATGGAAGATTTTTGTTCGCGACTCGATTCTCACAGCGTCAACCGGAAAATCCTCGAAAGCCTGGTCAAATGCGGTGCCTTCGATTGCTTCGGGAAATCCCGCCCGCAGCTGTTTTTCGACCTCGATCGAGCGATATCCCGGGCGGCCGTGCTTCAACGGGATCGGGTGATCGGACAAGGAGCGCTCTTCGCGGGACTTGAGTCCCAGCCTCCGCAGGCCGAGTCGGCTTCCCCGGTCGAGCCGTGGTCCCGTAACGAAATATTGGCTTATGAAAAGGAGTTGCTCGGGTTTTACCTTTCCGGGCATCCGCTCGAGCCTTACGCGGGTCATTTCGACAGCCCAAAAATTTTTCCAGTTGCCTGCGCCCGGCAGATTGACGAACCGTCATCGGCCCGGCTCGCGGGGGTTATCGGCCTGGTGGAGAAAAGATTCACGAAGAAGAATGGCAAACCGTTCGTCGTGGTTATCCTGGAGGATTTCACCGGGCAGATCGAAATTACGGCTTGGGACGATGTCTTCACCAAACACCAGGAACTTCTTGTCCCCGGGGCGGTGGTGGCGGTGGCGACACGCCTGACGTGCCGGGACGATACCGTCCGGGCCACGGCGAGCGGATTTTATCCCCTTAAACCGAAGGCCTCCGTGAAGCCGGTTCGTCTTCGCCTGGCGCGCGAAAAACTCTCGGCAGACGTTCTGCCCGACATTTTGGAAACTGTGAAGCGCTTTCCCGGAAAACGCCCGCTAATGATAGAAATCGTTAACGATGATGGTATTTCGATCGAGTTCCGGGCCTCGGACCGCTTAGCGGTGGGGGACGAAACGGGGCTGCAAGCAGCGGTCCTTCCGTTTGCGGCGGCAAAAAGTGTCGCCGCCTGATTCTCTTTATTGATTGTCGGGGCGCTTGCAAATAGCATTCGCTTTTCCATGAAGACGATTTTTGTAACTGGCGGAGCAGGCTACATCGGAAGCATTTGTGTCGAGCAATTGCTCAATGAAGGCTACGAGGTGGCGGTCTTCGACAACTTGACCGAAGGCCATCGCAAAGCGGTCGAACCGAGGGCCGAATTCTTTCAAGGCGATCTCGCCGACCGCGCGGTGATCAGCCGGGCGATTGGAGAAACGAAGCCGGATGCTGTGATGCATTTTGCCGCCAACGCACTGGTGGGCGAATCGATGCAAAACCCCTCAAAGTATTTTCGCAATAATGTCGGCAACGGCGTGAATTTGCTCGATGCAGCAGTCGAGCATGGCGTGAAGAAATTCGTTTTCTCATCGACTTGCGCGACCTTTGGCATTCCTGACCGCGTGCCGATCGATTCCTCGTTTCCTCAGGTGCCGATCAATCCCTATGGAGAATCCAAGCTTCTATTTGAAAAGGTGCTGCGATGGTACGATGAGATCCACGGTCTCAAGTATGTCGCGCTGCGTTACTTCAATGCGGCCGGCGCGACCGAAAAATATGGGGAAGATCATCGCATCGAGACCCATTTGATTCCGAATGTTCTCAGGGTGGCGCTCGGGCAGCGGGACGCAGTGGAGATTTACGGCACCGACTACCCGACTCCGGACGGTTCGTGCATCCGCGATTACATTCACATCCTCGATCTGGCGCAGGCGCATATCCTTGCCTTGAAATCGGAGAAAAGCGAGCGCTTCAACCTCGGAACCGGCGGTGGAACTTCTGTCAAGGAAGTCATTGAAACGTGCCGCCAGGTTACGGGAAAGGAGATCAAAGCTGTGGAAAAACCTCGACGGCCCGGCGATCCGCCGCGCTTGATCGCATCCTCGGAATCGATAAAAAGCGCCCTCTCCTGGGAGCCAAAGTTGCAAGACATTCGGACGATCGTGGAGAGTGCGTGGGCCTGGCATGTCAAGAACCCAAATGGTTACGGAGATTAGTTCTCCGTCAGTTAACGGCTCCCAGGAGATTGTTGAGAAACCCGTGTATGCTTACGTTGCTGTCAATTTTCGGAAGATCGTAAGGAGCCAGGCGCAGGCCGTAGCGGTGGCGCTACGGACAATGGTGACACCGCGAGGGCCGAAAATTGACGCAACCCGAAGGGCGCGAACTCTTTGGGGCATCTCTCGGCGTCGCTCCTCAGTCACAGCTCCTCAGCGGGGATGCTCCTTCGTCCCTCCACCGATATGTGCCCCAAAGAGCTCGCGCCTGACATGCGCGGGTTTTTCAACAGTTTTCTAGCGGGGGTTCGACGCCGAAAAGGGCAGCGCCAGCGCACCATTTGCGCGCTTCGAGCGTATATGTTAAGCGAAGGTATGCTTCGCTGGCTTTTGCTTCCCTTATTGGTTGCGGCCGCGCAGGCTCAAGTCTACCAGGGCAAAACGCTCGTTACGGCTTCCCTAATCGCGGACACGGCAGCGCTCGTGCCCGGCAAGCCTTTCGAGGTGGGCCTGCTCTTGGAGATGGCGCCTCGCTGGCACACCTATTGGGAATATGCGGGCGATGCCGGGCTTCCAACCTCCATCAATTGGACGCTTCCTGAAGGATTTGTCGCCGGCCCTATCCAATGGCCCCTGCCCGATCGTGTCATTGAACCGGGCGAGATCGAGGTCTACGCCTACAAGGACAAGGTTCTCCTCTCAACGACGATTGTTCCTCCCGCCGAAATCGCCGAAAAGTCCGTAACCCTTCGCGCAAAGGCTGATTGGCTCGTTTGCGAGGAAATTTGTATCCCCGGTTCGGCGAACCTGGAACTTTCGTTGCCAGTGGGCTCAGTGGCCAAAGAAGCGAACGAGGCAATCTTTGCCGCGTTCCGCAAGCTTCTTCCGGTCGCGACTCCGCCACCCTACGAATTGGCGTGGACACGGGATGCTCAGCATCTATCTCTGAAGGTCGCCGGGTTAAAAGACGCCAAATCGGTCGATCTGTTTCCGCTCCCTGAAAAGGGCCAACAGGTGGAACACCCTCAGAATGGTCCGATCGAAAACGGGACAGCGACGATAAATCTCGGAAATTCGGAAGACTTGCGGGGAGTTTTGGTCGTCGAAACAGAGAGCGGACGCCGAGGCTGGCTTGTCTCCTCGAGCGAACAGGTGACCCTCTCAAGCCCGCAAGCTCCCGCTGCTTTGGGAAGGATCGGCAATCAGCCTGGCCTTTGGAAAGCGTTTATCTTTGGTTTTTTGGGGGGTCTCATCCTGAACCTCATGCCATGTGTGCTGCCGGTGATCTCGCTGAAGATCTTCGGCTTCATTCGGCAGGCGGGCGACCATCCCGAAAGAATCTTCCGCCACGGGTTGTCCTTTGTCGCCGGAATCTTCGCATGGTTTCTCGGACTCGGCATGGTAGTGCTGGGCCTCAAGCTTGTCGGGAGAGAGGTGACCTGGGCGTTTCAGTTTCAGAACCCGTGGTTCAATCTCGCCATCGGCTGCCTTGTCTTTGCTTTTGCGCTCAATCTTTTTGGCGTCTTCGAGATAGTTCTACCGGGTCGAGCGAGCACCGCCCTGGCGGAAGCCTCGTCAGCCGAGGGATATGCGGGCTCGTTTTTTCAAGGCATATTCGCCACGTTGCTGGCAACCCCCTGCACAGCTCCCTTTCTGGGGACAGCCCTGGGATTCGCCTTCAGCCAATCTCCTCTGGTGATCCTGGCAATGTTCGGGTCTGTCGCCTTGGGAATGAGCGCGCCGTATTTTCTGCTTTCCGCCCGACCCGGATGGATGAAAATCTTGCCAAAGCCCGGTGAGTGGATGGAGCGGGTGAAGCAGTTCATGGGTTTCCCGCTACTGGCGACCCTCATCTGGCTTCTTTACGTCCTCGGCAATCAAAAAGGACTCGAGGGGGTCATCTGGGCGGCCGCGTTTCTACTGTGTCTGGCGATTGCCTGCTGGATCTACGGCGCATTTTGCGGGCCCCTCTCTTCCGGGAAGTCACTGGTCGTTTCCCTTCTGGCGATCGCGGTGATCGTTCTGGGCGGCGCCAGGTTTTTCCTCGTCGAGCGGTTCGCGCGTTCCGCGGTTGTCGGCGAAACTCGAACACCTGCGGAGGGGATACCCTGGAAGCCCTTCTCCCAGAAAAGCCTCGATGAGCTTCTCAAGGACAAGAAGCCGGTCTTCGTCGATTTTACGGCGGACTGGTGCATTTCCTGCAAGTTCAATGAGCGAACTGCGATTGACGTTGCTCCGGTACGCGAGGCATTCGAAAAGTACGGGGTCGTGCCGATGAAGGCCGACTGGACCAATGCGAATCCTGAGATCACCGCCGCGTTGAAAAAGTTTGGGCGTGTCGGCGTCCCTTTCTACGTCTTTTATCCGGGCGGGACGGACAATCAACCGATCACCCTGCCGGAGATCCTCACCCAAAGCATCGTTCTCGATACTCTGACCAAGGCGCGGCGGTAACCGCGAACGATCCCCAAAGCGGCGAGGACAAATGTCCCTTGCGCGGATCACCCGTGTGAATATTTTCCCACCATGAAAACTTTACTTGCAGTCGTCACCCTTGCGCTTGCCGCTTCGGTTCAGGCAAGCCCGCAACTTGGCAAGCCGGCGCCGGATTTTTCACTGAATGACCTCTCCGGCAAAAATCACGATCTGTCCGATCTCAAAGGAAAATTTGTCGTCTTGGAGTGGGTTAATTTCGGCTGTCCGTTTGTTCGCAAACATTACGGTTCTGAGAATATGCAGAGACTGCAAAAGGAGTTCACCGAGAAAGGAGTTGTTTGGCTGTCCATTTGTTCTTCCGCGCCCGGGAAGCAGGGGAACGAGACGCCCGAGACCGCGAAGACCGGCTTGAGCCGGTTCGGTTCGGCGGCGAGCGCCTATCTCGTTGACCAGGATGGCAAGGTGGGCAGGCTTTACGGCGCCAAAACGACTCCCGACATGTTTGTTATTAACCCGGAAGGAATTCTGATCTACGCGGGAGCAATTGACGACAAGCCGACCCCGGATCCGTCGACGGTTTCCGGGGCGAATAACTATGTCGAAGCGGCTCTCAAAGAAGCGGAGTCGGGCAAGGCGGTGTCTGTCCCTTCAACGAAGCCGTACGGTTGCTCGGTGAAGTACTGAGCGCCTTCGGCGATTTTGGTGGAGCGGGGCGGGATAGCCCGCGGCAAATTAACGATTCGCTGGTTTCGGAGCTTTTCTTTCGTCGATCGTACCGCTAAAGGGCCATGAGAACCCCACCTTATGGCCAAAGACCGCGTTCGGCTCCAGGATCTTGATCAGTCGAAATCTCTCGATCAGGACGAGTACAAAAAAGTCCTTAAAAAGCACCAACTGCAGCTGCTCAATGCGCAGCTCGTCTTACGCGAATGCGAAAGATCGCTGATCGTCGTACTTGAGGGCCCTGACGCGGCCGGTAAAGGCGGAGCGATCAAGCGGCTGACCGAGCGGCTCGATCCCCGTCTCATTCGCGTCTATTCGATCGTCAAACCTACGCCGGAGGAATTTCAACACCACTATATGTGGAGGTTTTGGAATAAGCTTCCGCCCCACGGTCAGACCACGATTTTCGACAGGTCCTGGTATGGCCGGGTGCTGGTCGAACGCGTGGAGAAGTTCTGCACGGAGGCAGAATGGAAGCGGGCCTACCGGGAAATCAACGAATTTGAGCGTCAACTGGCGGATGATGGAGCGATCATTATAAAATTCTACCTCCATATCACGAAGGATGAGCAACTCGATCGCTTCAAGCGCCGCGAGGGGGATCCGTATAAGCATTGGAAGATCAGCGACGAGGACTGGCGAAACCGCAAACATTGGGATCAGCACAACGAGGCGGCGGAAGAGCTTTTCGAAAAAACCACCCACGACCATGCGCCATGGATCGTGATCCCGGCGAACTACAAATGGTACGCGCGAGTCCAGGTCGTGAAGTCCGCGGCGGAACGGGTGGCGAAGGTGCTGGATTTATGAGGGCTCTCCGCGGACCTGGACCTGGACGGAATTGATTCCCTGAGTCCGCAGCGCCGCGTCAATCGCCTTTGCCGCCGTTGCGCCTGATACGGCGTTGATATCCAGAAAAGCTCTGGCGTCCCGGACCGTCGCGGTGCTCAGAGTGGAATCAGGGACTCCCTCCGTCTCTTTCAAAACGCGCCGAAGACGCCCCAATAGGATCGCATCTTCAAAGAGACCGGTTCCCTGAGCGTCGATGCGTTTGCTCTTGGAAAACACTAGCGTTCCTCTGCCGCTTTCCGTGAGGTAGCCTTCGCGGACGGAGACAATGATCTGCTCGGCTTTGGTCAATTCCCTCTTGGGGGCCGCGGGCAGGGTTATTCGCCTTTCGGCGGGAGTTCTCGGCACAGAGGGAGTTCTGGGCGGCGGTTTGGCAATTCTTGCGACGGCTGGCGGAGCCGGGGAAACCGCGGATGGTTTCCGTTGCTTTGCACCTTGGTACGCGCAGGAGCTTAGAAGCAATGCTGCAGCGGAGAACCACCCCGAGACCCGGCGAACTTTCCTCGCAACATCCATGCGCATGCGTGCCATGAACGATGCGAAAACTCAAGCCGCTAACCGGCCGCCTTTTCGCAAATTTGCTCTTGCCGGTTGCGCGAGGAAAAATACGTTCGGTGTATGAGGCAGACCAGTCCGGTCGCGTATGATTCGAAAATCGAAGGCAATGTGATATTTACACGGCTCGACGCGGCTATCAATTGGATGCGCAGCAACTCTCTTTGGCCCATGCCGATGGGACTGGCTTGTTGCGCCATCGAATTGATGGCGGCCTCTTCGTCCCGGTATGACATTTCTCGGTTCGGCGCGGAGGTGATGAGGTTTTCCCCGCGTCAAAGCGACGTCATGATCGTCGCGGGTACGGTGACCTACAAGATGGCTTTGGCTGTGAAGAGAATCTGGGAACAAATGCCCGAACCGAAATGGTGCATCGCGATGGGCGCGTGCGCTTCAAGCGGCGGCATGTATCGGAGCTATGCCGTCCTGCAAGGAATCGATCATTTGCTGCCCGTGGACGTCTATGTTTCCGGCTGTCCCCCGAGGCCCGAGGCCCTTCTCGACGGCCTTATCAAGCTCCAGAAAAAAATCATGGGCGAACATTCTCTCGCCGATCAAAAGAAGGCGCTCTCCGAAGCCGTATGACCCTGGAGCAAGCGTTGGCGCGGTTGCGGGAAAGTTACGCGCAGTCGATTCTCTCCGAAACGGAGTTTCGCGGAGAGAAATCGCTCTCGGTAAAAATCGAGTCGTTGCCGGAAATGTGCAGGTTTTGCCGTGATGAGCTGGGTTTCGATTACCTCATCGATATCTCCAGCGTTGATCACTTTGGAAGCTACCCGCGCTACGAGATCGTCTACGAGCTTTATTCCATGGCGAGCTCCGTCCACCTCCGGATCAAAACGCTGGTCCCCGACGAGGATAACCCCGTCGCGCCCACTGTTTCCGACATCTGGCCGACTGCCAATTGGCACGAGCGCGAAGTCTACGATATGATGGGTATTCGGTTTGACGGCCACCCTGACCTGCGTCGGATCCTGATGTGGGAAGGATACCCTTTCTTTCCGCTTCGCAAAGATTTTCCCCTGGAGGGGAAACCAAGCGAGGTTGCCGAAGTCGCTTTCACGGATGCGGCGCCGCTGGCCGGCGGACCGTTCGTCACGGCTCCCATCGACGGCACCACCCAGGTGCGCGAACCGCGCGCGCGTCGTGGAGGAGATGAACTCCCGCGCGAAAAATTTATTGCCGAACCTTGATCTCCGATCCCCAGGGCTTGTCGGAACTTGTCGCAAGGCTTGCTCCCCTTCCGCGTATTGCCCTGGATACCGAGGCGGACAGCCTTCACAGTTATTTCGAGAAGCTCTGCCTCCTCCAGATCAGCACCGCGCAAGAAGATATCTTGATCGACCCGCTGGTCGGGTTTTCGCTCCAGCCTCTGTACGAGACTCTCGCCCACCGACAGCTCGTTCTGCACGGCGCGGATTACGATTTGCGGATGTTGCAGCGCGGAAGCCGGTTCGCGGCCACCAATATTTTCGACACCATGATCGCCGCGCGGCTTTGCGGCTATCGGGAACTCGGTCTGGCCGCGCTGGTGGCCAGGCACTTTGGCGTGAAGCTTTCCAAGGCTTCGCAGAAAGCAAACTGGGCGTTGCGCCCGCTTTCGAACCAGATGATCGAGTACGCCATCAACGACACCAAATATCTTCTTCCTCTGGCGGAAATTATTGAAGCGGAGCTGCGGCGCCTGAATCGGGAACAGTGGTTCGCCGAATCGTGTCAAAGGATGATCGCCGCCGCGCGCGAGCCGCGCGGGCGGGACGAGAGCAAAGCCTGGCGCATTCCTGGCAGCGCGGCCCTTTCTTCCAGAGCGCAGTCGGTATTGCGGGTCCTTTGGTACTGGCGCGACGCTGAGGCTCGCGCCTGGGACCGGCCTCCCTTCCACGTGATGAGCAACGAGGATATCGTGCGGATAGCGGAACGAGCGGTCAAAGGATCCGCTTTTTCGACCCCACGGATGAGTAGTCGCCGCCGGAAGAGCTTCGAGATCATTTTGGCTCTGGCTCTGCACATCCCTGAATCCGAATGGCCGACCCCGGTCAGGGGCGGCCGAAGGCGCCCCAGCCGCGAGCAGACAGAGCGCTTCGAGCATTTGAGATTCACCCGCGATAAGATCGCCGCCGAACTCGGACTCGATTCGTCCATTGTCGCGCCGCGCAGCGCTCTGGAAGCTGCCGCCGTCGATCCTCAGACTCCTCTGCTCATGCGTTGGCAAAGGCGTTTGCTTGATCTCGGCGCATCCAGCGAAGTGGTTCATGCCTCCTGAGAGAGACGTTATCGCTTTGGCTCTGGCGGAGGACGTCGGCGAGGGCGATGTCACGACCCTGTATTTCACCGATCCGCATCGCCTGGTTGCAGCGCGGGTTATGGCCAAACAGGTTTGCGTCACCGCAGGCTTGGAAGTCGCCAGGGAGGTCTTCCGGAGAGTGGATGCCGAACTGGCGATTCAAATTTGCGCTGAAGACGGGGCGGAGTTGCAAGTCGGTGACGTCGCGATGACGGCGCGCGGGCGGGCGGCGTCCCTGCTGACCGCCGAACGCACTGCGCTGAATTTCCTTCAACGGCTTTCAGGAGTTGCCACTCTTGCGAGCAAGTTCGTAGCGGCCGTGCAAGGAACTCCGGCCAAAATCCTGGATACCCGCAAAACGACGCCCGGGATGCGCGCACTCGAGAAAGCCGCGGTGCTGGCTGCGGGCGCCAGGAATCATCGAATCGGCTTGTACGATATGGTCATGGTGAAGGACAATCATCTCGCCGGGCCTTGGGCGTTGGAAGACTTGCAGGCTTCGATTTCGAAAGTGAAGTCGGAACGCCCGGGGATTCGCGTTGAACTCGAGGCCGACACGGTGGAACAAGTGCGTCAGTTCGTGGCTCTCGAGGGCGTGGACGTGATTCTACTGGACAATATGACCGTGCCCGAGTTGCGGGCTGCCGTTGCGCTTCGCAAGCCCGGGCTTTTCTTCGAGGCCAGCGGGGGTGTAACACTGAAAACGGTTCGCCAGATCGCCGAAACCGGCGTCGATTTTATCTCGGTCGGCGAGATGACCCACTCTGCGCCGGCTGTCGATTTCTCGCTTGAAATCGCGCCCTGACAGCTCTGCGAAGGCGGCGTACTTGCGGGCGCGGGAAATATGATAGATTCCCTCATGCTTCGGAAAATCAGCGCCATCGCTTTCATCGCCGCAGCCATAGGCGGCTTGCTCGCCCAGGAAGCGGAACAGACCCAGGAAATGGATCCGCAGTCCCCTTATGACAACGTCCAAGTCCTGGCGAGGGCCATGCAACTTATCCGCCAAGATTACGTGGATGACGGGAAGGTCTCCTACCGCGACCTGACCTATAGCGCTCTGCGGGGCATGCTCGCCGAGCTCGATCCGCATAGCCAGTTCATGGAGCCTCGCGATTTCCGCGGGATGCAAGAGGACACCAGGAGCGAATTTGGAGGTTTGGGAGTTGTCGTCACGATGGAGGACGGCGCTCTAACGATCGTGAACCCTATGGAGGACAGCCCGGGCTTTGAGGCGGGCCTCAAACCCGGCGATCGGATACTTCGCATCAACGGAACATCGACCGAAAAGCTAACTTTGATGCAAGCGGTGGACAAGCTGCGCGGTGAACCGGGAGAGAAAGTGACGCTGACAGTTCAGCGCCCTGCGACCAAGGAAATCAAAGATTACGAGCTGACCCGCGTCACCATCAAGGTCAAGAGTGTGAAAGACGCGCAAATCCTTCCGACTGCGGATCCCGACGACCTCAAGGTCGGATACGTTCGAGTTACCCAGTTCAACGAGCCGACCGCGGCGGAGCTGGCAAAAGTGCTCGACAAGTTGGAAAAAGACGGGATGCAGGCCCTCGTCCTGGATTTGCGCTACAACCCGGGTGGCTTGCTCAGCAGCGCAGTCGATGTCTGCGGGCTTTTTCTCCCCCAGAGCACTAAGGTCGTTTCCACCGAAGGCCGCCTGCCGGGCCGGGAATATCGGACAACGAACCGGGGCAAAACGCGCACCTATCCCGTGGCCCTCCTTGTCAACTACGCCAGCGCCAGTGGGTCGGAAGTCGTCGCCGGTGCCCTCAAGGATTTGAAGCGGGCAATAGTTGTCGGCGAGACCACCTTCGGAAAGGGATCGGTGCAGAGCGTTATTTCCCTCCCGGATGGGTCGGCGTTGCGCCTGACCACCGCCAAATACTTCACGCCTGGACGCCAGGTCATTCACCAGGTGGGAGTGACTCCGAACATTCGCATCGGACTCACCCAGCAGCAGGAGTTTGATCTGCTGGAGTCACGACGGGAACCCGACAGCGGTTCCGTCAGGAAGATCTCTACGGAGGGCGACCCGCAGCTGGCCAGGGCCGTGGATATCTTGCGCGGTACAGTTATTTTCGCCGAGCGGCATCAGACACCAAAGAAGACTCCGGCTGGAAAAACCTCTTGAGCCGAACTCTTCTGGCGATCGAGACGTCCTGCGATGACACGGCTGTCGCGATTCTGCGAGGATTCGGCGAGGTCCTTGGGTACCGAGTTTCGTCGCAATCCCAGATTCACGCGGCATACGGAGGAGTTGTTCCCGAAGTGGCTTCGAGAAACCATCTCGCCCTGCTCCCGGGCCTTGTCCGGGATGTCCTTCTGGAGGCGAATCTCTCGGTTGGTGAAATCGACGCCTTCGCGGCTACCACCGGACCTGGGCTTGCGGCGGCTCTTCTGGTCGGCGCTTCAGCGGCCAAGGGTCTGGCGCTTGGTGCCGGGCGTCCCTTTTTTGCCATCAATCATTTGGAAGGCCACGTGCTTTCTCCGTTTTTCGGCCAGAACGAGATTCCCGGCCACACCGCTCTGATCGTCAGCGGGGGGCATACCCTCCTATTCGACGTCGAGGGCTACGGGCGCTATCGATTGCTTGGCCGCACGCTGGATGACGCTGCGGGGGAAGCATTCGACAAGGTCGCCAAGCTTCTCGGCCTCGGCTATCCCGGCGGTTCGGAAGTGGATCGATTGGCGCGCATGGGAAATCCGGGAAAATTCCACTTCCCGCGCAGCATGATCTCCTCCGGAGACTTCAACTTCAGCTTCAGTGGTCTGAAAACCTCGGTGAGATACTTCTTGGAGAAAGGATTCGGCAGTCAGGACTTGCCGGATATTTGCGCCTCCTTCCAGGAGGCGGTCATCGATGTATTGATAGCGAAACTCGCTAAGGCCGCCGAAACGTGTGGCCGGTCGATGCTTGCGCTCAGTGGCGGAGTAAGCGCCAACGCGCGGCTTGCGGAGAGGGTCGCCAGACTTAGCAAGGCGGCAAGCCTTAAATGGAGGGTGCCGGCGTCGGAGTTGCGCACGGACAATGCCTTGATGATCGCTTATGCCGCTTCCCATCGCGGAGAGGAAAGCTCGCCGGTCGATCTCGACATTCATCCGAACTTCAATGGCTCCTTGAACGCCGCCTGATCGCACAACGAATTGCTTTTTTCAATCCATGAGCCAATTTATCTCATGAAATTCTCTCTTGGCTTTTGTCTTTCAGCATTGTTGATGCTTTGTGGCGGGTTCGCAGGCCTGCATGCCTCCGAACAATGGGAGACAAACTACGAGGCGGCGTTGGACCAGGCGGCGAAACAGGACAAAATGGTGCTGCTTGACTTCACTGGTTCGGACTGGTGCGGGTGGTGTATTAAGCTCAGGAAGGACACCTTTTCCAAACCGGAGTTTCAGAAGTTTGCCGAGGAGAAGCTGGTGCTTGTGGAGCTGGATTTTCCGCGCGCCAAGGAGCAAAATCCCGACCTGAAAAAGCAGAACCAGGAGCTGGCCGAGAAATTTGGAATCGAGGGCTTCCCGACGCTTGTTCTGGTGGACCCGAAAGGCACGGAGGTGACCCGTAACGTCGGCTATTTGGCGGGAGGCCCGGAAGGCTTTGCCAAGTGGGTTGAATCCGCGCGAAAGCCCTAGCAGCTTTGCTGCTTCCGGGAACGTGAATGCGGAGCAGTCCTCGAAAAGGGTCGATGGAGCCTAAGGATTCGCACCATCCGAGAAAATGCGCGTGGAAAGTGAGCGTATCCGGAGTCACTTGTCGGTATGTCTAACGGCAATCCAGAACGGGGTTGCGGATGAGCATTCCTGACGCCGCTGGCAATGGCGCGCACCTCGTGCCGAAAATGGACGACTCGACCTGGCCATGGGGATATCTGTGTCTTGAGCCGGGGTGGCTAAGGCGCTGCAGCTGATCTCTGTCCAGGCGTTTCCAATGCATGTATAAAAGGGATGCCGAGAAGGTCTTCCACGAGACGAAGTTTTGCAGAGGTCACTCAAATGAAGGTCTCCAGCTTCCCGGAGCCAGCCCTGTCCAGGTAGCGTCCGCCCAAGCAAAATTGAAAACTACGAGCCTCGCATGACCTTCGACGAGAGCGTCGCGCAGACTACAACGCGCTGCGGGGAGACGAGACGGCGGCCGTCTTGTTCCTCGAGCAATTGGCTAAAGGGACTCCGGCTCTCGAGCTGGCGAACGGAACAGGCCGGATTGCGTTGCCCTTGGCCGCGAAAAGAATTCCGGTCGACGGCATCGATTTCTCCGCTTCCATGCTTGCCAAGCTGCGTGCCAAGCCGGGCGCCGATCAAATTGCAGTCACTTTGGGTGACTTCGCGGACGTCGACATCACGAAGTCCTACGGTTTGATCTACGTGGTCTACAACTCATTGTTCAATCTCCTTTCGCAGGACGGCCAGGTGCGTTGCTTCGCGAATGTCGCGAGTCACCTGTCGACCGCGGGCGTGTTTGTTGTCGAGGCTTTCGTGCCGTCCTACCTGCACCGGCTTCGCGGAGATCAATACGTGAACGCCGAGTCGGTGACGGTTGATATAGGATCTGCCTTGATGTGCTGCGACACGATGCTCCAAATCAAATTCTCGAAGAGAGCCATGTATCCATTGGTCCGGCGGGGGTGAGCCTGCACCCGGTGGTTCAACGTTATGCGTGGCCGAGCGAATTGGATCCCATGGCTCGGCTCGCAGGCCTTCGTCTCTTGCAGCGTTGGGGAGGTTGGACTCGGGAGCCCTTCACTTCCTCGAGTCAGGCGCATATTTCCGTCTATGGACGCTAGAGCACGCTCGTTACGATGCCCCGTTTTGTAGCTCTCTTGCGGGGTGTCAATGTGGGCAAGGCCAAGCGTGTTCCCATGGTTCAACTGCGCGCGTGGCTTGCCGAGCTTGGCTACAGCGGTGTGGCTACCCTTCTCAATAGCGGGAATGCCGTGTTCCAGGCTTCCGAAAAGTCGCCCGCAAAGCACGCCGCGGACATAGCCGCCACGATTGCCGCTCGGCTGAAAACGGACGTGCGGGTGATCGTCAAGTCTGCAAACGAATTGGAGAGCATCGTAGCCGACAGCCCGCTGACGCCGGCAGCGGAGGAGCACTCCCGCCTTCTGGTCGCATTCGTCCAGGATCCCGAATCGTTGTCCAGTCTCGCAGTCATCGAGGCGCTCGTCGTGCCTCCCGAACGGTTCGCCCTTGGCAAGAATGCGGCTTATCTCCTCTGCGCCTCCGGCATACTCGAGAGCAAAGCCGGCGAGGCGCTGCTCGGCGGGGCCGGTGGAGCAGCCACTACAAGAAACTGGGCAACCGTGCTGAAGCTTCGAGCTCTCGCACGCAAGCCGGACGCCTGATCCGATTAGCTGGCCGCCGGTCTAGCGCCGGTCGGCCAGTGGCACCAAAAGAGTGAGGGTGATCTTGCCAAGAATGATTCTTGGACTCCTGTGTTGCGCATCTCTAGAACGGCCTCGAAAACAAGCAAGAGCCCCTAAAGACTTGGCGAAGGACCGATCACGATTCGAATCGTGTGTTGCTCCAGGCATCTGCAACTACGGAAACGCGCGAACGCCTGTTGTGGTTCGCAAAATCGACGTCCCCCTTTTTTGGCGATGACTGATGACTAGTCTGAATAGGGGGGAGTTCAGGGCATCCAGTTCTCTGCCCGCTTTTCTGCCATTTGATTTCTTGGAGCTTTTTGGTAATGAAGTACCGAAAGTCTGTCCGGGTGCATAGCTCAGTAGGTAGAGCGTCTCGTTTCGCAAAAAGTCGTGCGATTGTAAGCTTCAAAAGGCCTTACGTGGACAAAGCGCTACAAGTCCGTCTAATTGACGTGGTTTAAATAAGGCCGCTCGAACGCACCAGGACCTAAACGGCCCGGATCTTCGATGTCGGTATAAACCTGAGTGTAGACCTGGTATGCAGTGGTTGTGTCCCAATCAGCCAAATTCCCTCTATCGATATGCGCCGGACTAGAAAAAAGGACGCGCATGATTTCAGCAGTCCTTCTCCAGACGCAATTGCTTATCATGTAAACCATCCTATTGGTAGCCATGGAGAATTTTGTTTATCTTCCCGACAGCAATGCCTTGCTCAATGTGAGCCTTGTGTCCCTTGTGCGCTTTTCGGGGGCCGCCGCCTCTCCGACATGCGTTGTCCACCTTGGCTGTGGAACTACGTCTATTGAATTGCGGGGCGGCGATATCGCTCGGCTTTTGGAGTTACTCCAGGTAGATTTTCACGCCGTGCAAGTGCATCTCCAGAGGGCTCATTCTGTGGATTCCCGCACTTCTCCGAAAGGAGAATCGTAGCCTCCTTTAATCCTTGTTCATTGCCGCAGAGGACGGCAATCGCTTTTCTACTGTTGGAGTCCGTCGCGCACCGACCCGTATTGCGGCTGCGGAACTGTAAAACGCGCTCCGGTACCTCATTTTCCTCGAAAGGCTTCTGCCCATCGGCTCTCCCAAAGATAGCGCACCCAAGCCGCTCATCCGCTCATCGGCAGTCCTATTCAAACTGCTTTAGCCGATCAACAGCTCCCTTAGCGAAGCCCGGCCATTTCCACTGATGTTGGGAACGATCCTCAACTCGACGCCGATGGCGTCTTTCGCAGAAACGTTAAATTCTTCACGCTCAATTGTGGCATTCGGCGGACTGAAATTGAATTGCTGGCGTACGATTTCACGCAATTCCGAGTTGTTTGAAGAGCGCCACGAAAGGGCGAACTCCTGCGTTCGGGAATGGTGTTTTTCTTCAAAAAGGACAACAATTCGAGAGATGGTCTGCGGCGAATCAAAAGTGATCCGGATTGTCTGCGGGCCGTCTTCCGCGGCGCGCCAGCTTCCCTCATCTGGCTTTAGCGCGTTATCAATTGGGTGCTCAGCATCTTCCGAGCTGATCTCGAAGCGCGCTAGACCTGCCAGGTCGAGCCATTGCCCCTTCTGAGCAGTGGGCTCTTGAAGGATTTGTTTTCGTAACATGCTATGATTCTTTGCTCATCTCCGCGGCGATACGATAGGAATCCCGCCTGTTGGAGGATGCGAGAGTGTTCGTGCCTCTTATTCGATCCTCCGGTATCTCGGGGAGTTTTCGTAGCGGTCGATCCCGGCCTTTGCAGGCATCGAAAATTCGATCGAAACCATGCGACGCAAGAGCCGCTTGAGCCTCTGCCTGCTGTTCTCTTGAAACTCGACCGTTCCGTTTTTGTTAATAGGAGTCGTGCTAAGTGAGGGCATCGTGTTGCGGATGTCTTCAGTTTATTCGCACCGTATTGATTCGCCGTATATGGGGTCTTCACCCCATGCGGTCCTCCTTTGGTTGCGAGCGAGCCGCCCCCAACGCCATGACGTTTTAACCCTGCTTTTGCCTCCCCGGTGCAGCACTCTCCGATAAGGCAGGCGAAAGGCTAATCTTTTAACGTGTGCTTCAAAGAACGATGTCGATCATTCGTCGTCGGCTGAACGCTGCTTTCAATAACTCCCGCGGCGATCGCGTAACGAGTAAGACCCGCAATGTCGTGGATGCTCAGCTTCTGCATGAGATGCTGGCGATGCTTTTCCACGGTCTTGATACTAATCCCCAGTTCGGAGGCGATTTGTTTGTTGGCTTTACCCTCGGCAATCAATTGAAGCACTCCTTCTTCGCGGGAAGTCAGGCATACGTCTTTCCGCTTTCGCAGAACGGCGGTGTGAGGTGTGTTCTGATAGTTCTCGCGAAGGTACTTGGAGATCGATGGGCTGAAAAAACTCTTTCCCTTGTGCACCTCGCGAATGGCTTCGACGAGAATGTCGGCTGAGGTTTGCTTAATCAAATATCCCGCTCCGCCAAGCAAGACGACCTGCTCAACGTACTCGGGATCGGCATGGGCCGAAAGAATGAGCACCCTCGTTGCGGGCGCTATTTTACGGATCTGCCGAGTCGCTTGAAGGCCATTCAGCAGCGGCATGGCGATGTCCATGACGACCACGTTGGGATGCAGCTGCATCGTCATGTTAACCGCTTCGCGTCCGGTCTTTGCCTCCCCAACAACCGCGATGTCCCCTTCGGTCTCCACGAGAATTCGCAAGCCTTCACGGACGACGATGTGATCATCGGCCAGGAGAACGGTAATCTTTTTCATATCATGGGATTTTGAATTGGCAGAGGACATTCGTTCCTCTGCGTTTTGCGCGCTCGAGGGTGAGGGTCGCGCCGATCGTGTCAGCGCGATATTTCATGATGCGTAAACCCATCCCTTGGACGGTGCGAAGGTCTCGTGGCAATCCGGTGCCATTGTCGGTGACAGCCAGGGTAGCACTGTTCCGCGTACGGCTTAAACTGACGACCACGGAACGGGCATGCCCGTGCTTGATGGCATTCGTGATCGCCTCCTGGGCAATCCGATAGAGGTGCGTTGCAACCGCGTTGTTGGAGACGAGGACCGGTCGCGGGCAATCAAACCGGCAAGTGATTTGGAAGAGCTTTCCGGAGTTTGCCGTCAGTTCCCGAAGCGCAGACATGAGTCCGTGGGATTCGAGGGTGACGGGTGACAGCCCGCGGGCCAGCATCCAGGCTTGGCGCGCGCCATTTCGAATCAATTCGACAATCGAGGCGGCGTGGCCGCGTTTCACCGGGTCGTTGGCGAGCTGCCTGGCCAGTGCCGCGGTCTTGAACTCGACGCCCGCGAGGTGCTGGCACAAACCGTCGTGCAAATCCTGACCGATGCGCCGCTGCTCGTTACTGCTGATGTTTAGCAATTCTTCCTCCAACTCCCGGCGCTCGATCGCAGCCGCCAGCACGTTGGCGACCGACTGCAGGAAGTGAACGTCATCGTTCGTGAATCCCATTCGTCGCGTTGTATGTGCGGCGAGCACTCCGTAGGGCTGCCTGCGACCATGAATGATCACGCTCAGACCGCTGACGACATGGCGATCAAACAGGAGCCGCGGGCTGCGAAAACGCTTCTCCGCGCGCAGATCCTCGACGATCACCGGTGCGTTTGATAGCAAGGTGAATCCCTCCTGCGACTTCCGGCCGGTCGCGACCTGGACAGAGCCGGCAGACACTTTCTTCCAGCCGACGCCCGCCCTGAGCAAAAGGGCCTTGCCGGTAGGAAGCAGTTCCATGACTTTGCAAAATTCGCAGCCGAGAATTGCCGGCACGAGGCGCACCGCTTCATCCAACAGCGTTGCCAGCACTGCCCCTTCCAGGGCGCGCTGACTCAGTCCGGCAAGAGCGGCCTGCTGGCGGGCACGGATTTCGAGCGCAACCACGGTGTTCGTGCGCTCCGTGGACAGTTCCGCAGTGCGCTCGGCGACGCGAGTTTCCAGCTCTTCGCGGGATTGGCTTAGTGCTTGCTCCACCCGCTTCCGCTGGGTGACGTCCCGCACGGTGGCAATCATGCCTTCAGCTCCTGCCAAACTCAGCGGGCTGAGCATGATTTCCACGGGGAACTTCGAGCCGTCCTTGCGTCGGGCCATCAGCTCCAGTCCAACGGCGGTGGCCGCGGAGTCGGCGCGGCGTTTTCCCGGTACCTTGGGGAACTGCCCGGACATCAGCTTTGCAACCTGCTTACCCAAGAGGTCGCGACGGTCGTAGCCGAACATTTTCTCCGCCTGCCCATTGACCCGCTCGATCCGGCCGGCAGCGTTCACTGTCATGACTGCGTCAGGTGCGGATTCAAAAAGCGTCGCGAGGGTTTCGCTGAGTTCCTGCCGTTCTTGCTCGGCTGCCTTGATCTGATCGATGTTGACGAGAAAAATCACCGCTCCCTCCACTTCGCCGTTGCTCGTCACATAAGGCCGCAGGCGCAGCGAATAATGGTGGTCGTCCGCCTGCACGATTTCCTTTTCAATCCCCTTTCGCCTGCGCATGACCTGCGCGGCCAGCTTCGGCAGTTCAGGCACTTCCGCACTAAGAATTCCGATCGGTTCGCCGATCTCGCCGCCTTCCAGCTTGAACATCTCCGCGGCCTGGGAACTAAACCGCCGTACGCGCAGGTTTTTATCGAGCATGATTACGGGCAGATCGACGCCGCTGGAAAGGTTGTTCAAGTCGTTGATAAGCCGGGTCAATTCAGTGTTCCGCAATCCCATTTCATCGTTCAGCGTGGTCAGTTCCTCGTTGGCGCTTTGCAGCTCTTCCTTGGCAGTTTCGAGTTCTTCGTTGGTGCTCTGGAGCTCTTCGTTGGCCGACTGCATTTCCTCGTTGACGACCTGCATTTCCTCGTTCGTCGCCTCCTTGTCTTCCAGCATCGCTTGAAACGCTTCGCGCATGCTCACGAGCTGCTCGCGCAGAGCCGTCACGCGTTCTTCGCCAGCCTCGGCCTCCGTATCCTGCTGTGAAAGCTTTGTGGCAGCCCCGGCGTCCGCGCCATTCTCAGCGCGGAAAAGCACATGGAAAAACCATTCTGGGGACGGTGGCGCGCAGAAGGGAATGACTTCAATGGTTACGCGTCCCGATCGTCCAGCATCAACGAAGACCGTGCTCCGTTCGGCCGGCGCTTCGCTTTCCATCGCCTGCTGGAGCGCGGCGCGCACGTCGATGAGCAAGTCCTCGCGAATCATGCGCAGGAAATCGAGGCTGGCCGCGCCAGTCGGTTGTTCAAGATAGGGGCTCGTCCGGCCGCGAAATTCCACTACGCGCAATTCGGAGTCGATAGTCACTCCGCAAGGATTCAACCGCCGGAGCAAGACCCGGTCGCCGGACTTGCGCACGTCTGGCGGATTCGCCGGGAGCGCCGCTGCCGCATCGCTTCGGTGCCCGGACACAGCCGGGCGCTCGGAACTTTGAATAATCGGAGCCATCTGCCGCGTGCTTTTCTTGGCAAAGATTTTTCGCTTCGAGTCCACCGCTTCGAAGAGATCGTGGAAAGGATTCGGACCCTCCGACAAACCGAACACCAGGAAACCGCCTGGATTCAGCGCATAGTGCAACTTGGGCAGCACCTTCTTCTGCAACGCCGCATCGAAATAGATGAGCAGGTTGCGGCAACTGATCAGGTCGATCCGCGCGAAGGGCGGGTCGCTCGACACGTTTTGCCGGGCAAAGATGCAGGCCTCGCGTAGCGCTTTGGCGACTTGGTAGCCGCCGGGGCATGGCGAAAAGAAGCGCCTGAGTCGCGCGGCTGATACCTCACGGCTGATCGATTTCGGATACACTCCCGCGCGCGCCCGCGCGATGGCCGCTTCGCTGATATCGGTCGCGTAGATTTGGATCCGGGGTTGTTCGGCGTCCGACGGCAGGACTTCCAAAAGACAAATCGCAAGCGAATAGACTTCTTCGCCCGTCGAGCATCCGGGCACCCAAAACCGGATTGGTTCGCCGAGCGGCTTGTGTTTGACAATCGCCGGCAGCACCTTCTCCTGCAGGGTCTGAAACACCGCGGGATCGCGAAAAAAGCTCGTGACATGAATCAGCGCATCGCGAAAAAGCGCGTCCACTTCCATCGACTCCTTCTCCAGCAAGCGCAGGTAATCACCTTCGTCGTGGACGCCGCGCAGCACCATCCGGTGCGCGATTCGCCTGTGCAGCGTCGACTTCTTATAATGCGTAAAGTCCACGCCGATGCGGGCGCTGAGCAACCGGAGAATCCTGGCTTGCAGCGCATCCCTTTCCTGGGTCCCGGTTTCATCCTTTCCCGGGGCCAGCTGCCGCTGTCGCTGCGGATGCCGAACGACGCGGGCCAGTTCGATGCCGATGTTTTCGGGCGAAAGAACGAAGTCCACAAATCCGCTGGCGATGGCATTTTCCGGCATCGCCGAAAACCTCGCGCTGGCGGAATCTTCCGCGAAGGTAATGCCGCCCGCGGTTTTCACCGCCTCGATACCGGCTGTGCCGTCCGCGCCCGTTCCAGACAGAATTACGCCCAGCGTCTTTTCGCCGCGATCCGCCGCAAGCGAGCGCAGAAAACAATCGATCGGGTGCAGCGCATTTCCGCGCGGCGCGAGGATCAACCGGCCAGAGGCGACGGTCATCAGCACGTTTGATGGCATGACGTGGACCCGGTTCGGCCGCAAGATCATCCCATCGCTCGCTTCGCACACCGGCATCTGCGTGGCTCTCTCCAACAAGCCCGCAAGCTGGCTATCATGCTTTGGATCGAGATGCTGCACGAGCACGAAGGCCGTTCCCGTGTCTGGCGGCAACGCTTTGAGTAATTGCACAAACGCTTCCAATCCCCCCGCAGAGGCCCCGATTCCGGCGACCGGAAAATTCAGCGCCGGTTCCCTCTCGAGCCGCTTGCGAGCCGGCCTCGCAGTCGCGGCCTCTCGTCTTGATACGGCCAGATCAGCGTTCTGAGTCATCGCCGGCGGTGTGAACCAGCGGGAACGGCGGCGCGAAGGTCGTCGAAGCGCCAGACTGAAATCGTAAAGAGAAAACGGGTGTGTTCAAGGCATCAATGTCAATGAAACATCTGGACGGAGAGAAGCACCTCCAATCTCCTCGAGTCGATGTCGTCAGAGTGGCGTTCGGTTCACACAGTCCCATGCACTGATTTTCTATAATCCATTTCCGCCCCGCCGCCAAGCTGTTTGCGCAGCGGGGAAAACCGGATACTAGCCAGCCCTGAACTTCCCGAACCTCAACGCAGGGCTCAATCGATACCCCGCCGATCTTCAAGTCCCATATCCCTGTCAGTTTCGTGACCTCATCCTGCTCGAAGGCGCTTTTCTTCCCATTGGCGCGCTGAGCGACCGGAGCGTCAGAGAATAGCTTATACGTCCGAAAGAACCCGAATGTCGTACAGGTTCAAAGGGCTGCGCTCACGGAAACGGCAAAAATCGCACGTAAAGCTCCCGGTTAAGGGAAACGATGCTCGTGGTCCTTCTCCAGAGGCTTAACGGGCAGTCGAAAGCTGTTCGGGGCTTGCAAAATGTCGAACAACTTGAACATCGTCCAGCCTAACGGTAATAATCCGAAGATTGTAATCGTCCAGTCGTTGTATGTCGGCCTTGTTTCCGTTTATGGTGTTGACAACTCTCCAGAGCTGAGGAGTCCCCGAAAGTCGCACCGTATCATTAGTGTCGAGTCTTCTCTTCATAGTGTCAGTTTCGTCACAGGTTGGCTATAGTTGGCGAGACGGCTTTTACTACCTTAGACTAGGCCAACTGAGATCTCCGAAGTCCGCTCTCTGTCCCGTCTGTCCCGCAGTTTGGAGGCACAAGGCCAAGGTCTCCGGATACTGGCCTTTGCCCCCTTGCAGACAGGCCATTTCGAAATTTCTTTCAGCATTTGCTCTACGTAGTAACGGGCAATTGCGCCCGTTCCTCTATGGGGTATTCACCCCAGTCGGCAGTTCCCTAGCGCAGGTAAATTTCCCTTTCTTGAGGTCTCCCCTACTTGGCCTCAAGGGCGAAGCTCAAACTGGCAGCACCTTCACGGTGACGAAACGCGCTCCGAAACCCAATGCCTGACGGCCTCCACCAGCAGGGCCGCGTAGTCCCGGGATGAACCGATGACGCGGGCATTGAGCACGGGCTTGCTAGTCGTTTGCCCCGAGAACCGAAGCTTTGCATTTTCGGTCTTCATAGCCGGCACCAGCCAGCCGCCGACGATGTCCGCGTTGAAAAAGAGGCGGCGGCTTGAGCTTCAAAAGCAGCCAGCCGATGAATTGCGATCGCTAAAGACGAAAGTGGGACGCGCGACGGCTCATGCAACCAGGGAAACCTGCTGCTCTAAGGGGAATGCGGACATGACGTCTTGCGTGCGCCGCATCTCGGCGAGGGAGAGCAAGAAGGCGAGTGTCGACTCGGCGCCTTGATTCTCGTTCACCCGGTCGATATGCAGGCCATCCCTACAACCACCACTCTGAGCATCATAGAGCGCGAGACCGAGATCGTTGCTTCCGTGAAACCATTCGAAGGCCTTGCTAGCCTGGCCGAGCCAATAGGAATCGCCAGTGGCCTCATAAGCCTCGAGACAGGCGCAAATCATGGCATGGGCCTCGACTGGTTGCTGGTCGAAAAGTGCCGGCTCATCTCCGCGTTTCCAAAATCCGTTTGAACCAATCGGGCGAAAATGCCCATCCGGCGCGATCTGGTGTTCCGCGAGCCAGCGCAGACTCCTGAGACCAATCTCAAGAAGATGGGGTTGATTCGCCCAGCGTCCCGTCATGATTAGAGATTGGGGAATGCGCGCGTTGTCGTAAGTCACGATGTCTTCGAACCAGAGCCAATCCGGGCTAGCAACCGCTTCGTAGCGATCGCGCAGACGCTGCGCCAATTCCGCGCGAAGCTGATTGGCCCTGAGATCGCCGCCCAATGTGCGAAGGTATTCGTGCAGGCCGATAATGGCGAACGCCCATGCCCGCGGCGACGTGAAACCTTGCACCGCCAGCAAGGCCATTTCGAAAAGCTCCGCCGCCCATGAGCGTAGTCCCTTGAGACGAGAGCGCCCGACGCACGTCCCAAGAGCCCATAGTGCTCGTCCATGGCTGTCTTCCGAACCGATTTCGCCAATCCAATCCCGGTGATAGGACATAAAGTTGCGGAAGCGTCCCGAGCTTGCATCAAATGCGTTCTGCAAGAAAGCCGCGTAAACGCTGGTCAACCGAGTACGCTCTGGGAAGCCCTCCTCGAGCTCCTCCAGGAGCATCATGAGGATAAGCGCCCGGGCATTGTCGTCAGTGCAATAGCCGTGCTCGTAATTGGGAAGCGTATAGACCGCGTGCTGCAGCATTCCCGTGTCGTCCGTCAGGCATGTGAGATGATCCAGGCGCCAGACGGGCAGGGCGGCCTGCCGGTCCAAAGTGGGGGCCTCGATGCGTTTCGCGGTTTGCGCAGAGTGCTCGTGGCGCGCGCGTTCGAAGCTCCGTGCATAATCGAGCGCCACACGCGACCAGACCATCTTTCGCCCTATCAAATATGCGCCTTTGCGCATGGAGTGGCGCATCGTCTCGTTGTGCAGCAGATCACAAACCGCTTGGGAGATCGACGGGGCGTCAGCGAAGGGAACGAGCACGCCGCGTCCGTCCGCAAGCAATTCTTCGGCATGCCAGTAGGGTGTGGAAATGACTGCCTTGCCCGCGCCGTAACTGTATGCAAGCGTGCCACTTGTGATTTGCGCCTTGTTCAAATACGGCGTGATATATATATCGGTCGCGCCCAGAAACTCCGCCAGCTCGTCATTGTCCACGAAGCGATTGAAGAAAATCACGTTTTTCTCAACACCGTTCTTTTTGGCAAGGAGCTCAAGGCTCAACCGGTACGTCTCGCCCTGGTCCCGTGCGAGACTGGGATGGGTCGCACCGAGCACGATATACACGACCTTGGGAAAATCGCGCACGACCGCTGGCAGCGCGTTGAGGACGTGTTCGATACCCTTGTTTGGCGAGAGAAGGCCGAAGGTGAGCAAAACCGGGCGCCCCTCCGCCCCAAATTTGTCCTTGTAATAGTTCGGATCGGCAAATGGTACGTCAGGAATGCCGTGAGGGATCAGATCAATCTTGTCCACCGGCGTTTCGTAAATGTCGCGCAGGAATTCAATACCCTTTTCGGCCATGGATACGACGCGCGCCGAGAGCTTGATCACCTCCTGGAGCACCAGCTTTTGTTCGCGCGTCGGATCGCTCAGGATCGTATGTAAGGTGGTAACCACCGGCATCCGGAGATGTCGCAGCAACGGCAGCAAATGGCGGCCGCTCGGGCCGCCAAAGATTCCGAATTCGTGCTGCAGGCAGAGGACATCCACATTAATAAGATTCAAAAAATCGGCCGCCCGACGGTACGCCGAGATATCCTGTTCGGGAATTTCGAAACGCACTTCGGGAGGATAGTGGTATCCCTCCGGGCGATCGGTCATGGCGATAATCGAACTGTGCAGGCCGGGGTATTGCGCGGCGGTTGCTTCGCGCAAGTCCGCTGTGAAAGTGGCGATTCCACACTTCCGGGGGATGTAATCCGCCAGAAAGGCGATCTTTTGAACGTTGCTTGGCAGATCCATAGGTTAAATCGGCGCGATGTTGAACGCACCAGGGACGTAGAGCAGCAAGAGAAGACCCAGGACGAGCCCGATGATGTTCAGCGGCTGGCCTTTAGTGAACATGCCGACATAATACATTACGTACAAACCGGGCCGGCTACGAGAGTGAGAATAAGTGTGGTTATCATTTCGACGCAGCTTTGTTTGATGGCGATGATGACGGTGACTGGTAGTTGTCCCTTGCGTTTTCGGTTTCCATAGCTGGCACAGACCGACCGGCGACGGTATCCGCGTTGCTCCTGCCGCTGGAAGCCGCAAGCTCAGCGCGGAGAATCGTGCCGGCGGGAACACGCCGCAACTTCTTTGCCAAGCCGATCTTTGAGAGCGTCCAGATGATCCACTTCGTGGGATCGAACTGCCACGGCTTCACGCCGTTCCGATAGTCGTATGGAAACTCGTGGTGATAATTATGGTAGCCTTCTCCGAACGTTACCAGGGACATCAGCCACGAGTCGCGCGCACTGCACCGGGAGGAATAGGTCTGTTTGCCGAGGTAATGGCAGAGCGAGTTGATGCAGAAGGTGCAGTGTTGGACGGCGACCACACGGGCCACGCCGGCGATGAGGAAGGCGCCAAGTGCCGCCGTCCAGCCCGCCCACGCATAACCAATCGCTGCCGGCAGCGCGAACGCCACGGTCGCCCCAATCCAGTGAATGTAATGGTGCTGCCACATCACCAGTCGGTCGTTCTGAAGATCGATAACGTTGTCAAACGGAGGCGGCGGCTTGAGCTTGAAAAGCAGCCAGCCGACGTGTGCCTGGAAAAGCCCCTCCCGAATGTTGTAGGGGTCGTCCTCATGATCAACGTGTTTGTGATGCGCCCGGTGTTCACACGCCCAGAGCAGCACCGAGTTTTCAAATGCCGCGGCGCCGAAGATCAGCGTGAAAAGGCGCACACTCCAGTGAGCCTGAAATGTGAGGTGCGAGTAGAGCCGGTGATAGCCGAGCGTAATCGAAAACCCCACGGCGAAAAACATCACCAGGAAGAGCGCCACCTGGAACCAGTCGAGCCCAAAGAGCCAGATGTACGCAGGAACCAACGTTAGCGACAAAATGAAGGTCCCAATGAGAAAGGAACTCGTTGTCCAGTTGACTTTATCGAAGGGAATGCGGCGGAATATCCTTGCCGCGATTCCCGCACGGCGGTCGTCATCCACCATCGCGGGTGGTGTTTGCGAAGTGGCTTGAGGTGGTTGCACGCTGTATTGTTCCATCACGTTGTTCATTCACCATGCGGGTATTTCTGAATGGAGTCTATGGGGTGAACACTCCATTGCGGTCGCTCGCGCTGGTGTCCTCGCCCAAGAACTGGACACTGTAAATCCAAGTTCCGAAGAGAGAGAGAACAGACATGAAAAAGCGCTCCAAAGGGGGAGCAGATTACATCTATCCCACGATTCCGAATTCGGAGGACGGAGCGATAGAGATCGAGGTTCCCCGAATCGGGGCGGGAGCTTTGAGCCGTTGTTGATCCCCAAAAGACAGAAGCGCTTTTAAGGTTTCGATGAGAAGATCATCGCGATGTATGCGCGCGGATGACGGTCATCAGCGCAGCGACCGATTCGGTGTGGGAAGCGGTGATCGCGTGGCAGAATCGGCCTCTGGAACGAAGCTATCCGGGGGTCTATTTCGACGCGCTGCGGGTGAAGATCCGCGACGAGGGAAGGGCGAGGAACAAAGCGGTATATCTGGCCATGCATCGCCGCCGACGGGACCAAGGACGTGCTGGGCATTGGATCGAACAGAACGAAGGAGCCAAATTCTGGCTCCAAGTCATGAACGAGCTGCGCAACGGTGGGGTAGAGGACATTCTGATCGCGGTGGTCGATGGGCTGAAGGGCTCTCCGGAGCCCATGACCACGGTTCCCGTTGGCCAGCGTGCAGACCTGGATCGTGCATTTAAGCCGTTATTGCCTCTCCTTTTTGCGGCTGGAAGCAGCGCCAGGCAGGGGCTCGCGAACTCCAAACCATCTAACAGGCCGAAAGCGTGGAGGTCGCCGCCAAGCGGCTCTCGGAGTTCGACGCCAGCCCCTGGGGAAAGAAATATCCGATGATTGCCGAGAGTTGGCGTCGAAATTGGGAGCCGATCATTCTCTTTTACAGTTATCCGCCAGAGGTGCGCCACCAACGCGATCGAAAGTTTACATATGTAGCTGCGCGAGGTGCTTAAGAATCGGGGACACGTTCCAGCGACGAAGCGGCTACCAGGCTCATTTTACCCTCGCCTTGCGAAACATCAGCAAATCGTGGAAAAACCCGCCGCCGACCTGCAGGGGCCCCGCGGCTCGGGGAACCCCTGGGCGCTACCGCGCCTTGGCAAAATCGGAGCCAAACGAAGAAAATAAACCGGCCCTAAACACAAAACTTCGGATGCTTCGGTCTACGATCAGAATCCGCTGTGGCGGAAGGCTTTGCTGCCTTCTCTTTGGTTATCGCCGCTTTGATCTCTTTGAAGTGGCCGTGAATTCTCTCAACGGCTTCCTCGGTTTCAGCACGCGATTCGTAGGGGCTGTTCGTCTTGGTTGAACTAGCTACTTTCTGGGCCATCAGCTACGTTCGACTCGTACTTAACCGAAGTCCAAAAGGAAGTGCGACAGGAACGCTCTATTGAATCTGATCAAAATCTGCGCGTGTTGGACACATGAAGAACTGGCGAGGAATCGCGGCAGATGGGCTGGCCGATTATCTGGAAGAACGCTCGCAAAGTTGAAAGCTCGTCTTCCCGCTCCCAAACCAGGCACTCGCGCAGTGTCCGCCCAGCGAGCTTTCTATCCGTAATGGCAGTGCGGCTTTCCGAGCGGAGAGCGTAGGTTTTGATCTTGCTGCGGATTTTCTTTATAGCATAGTAATTCCCGTTAATCTCATGACGTTTCAGGCAAGGGATATTGGGAAATACTTCGAGGAAGTTGGCTCGTGCTCCGCTTGGTGGAGCTATTTCGAAGGTCGAAAGCGCCCGGCTCCAATCGTCGGCGTGCGCTGTGATAGAATGACGAGGCCATTACCAGGGCACCGTGCAGGCCGAACGCCACGAACCGCGCTCCTTCCAAGAAGTTCGACCAGCTTGAAGCGCGAGCCAGGCAGCAGCGTCATCTGCGGTGTGGGAGAGCAACCCGTCGTCGGTGTGCGACCCCCTAAAATCCGCCGATTGGGCACGGGTTTGATTCTTAAGCGAGTTTCTGTTCCCTCGCTCCCGATTACCCGAATTGGCCGGTGTAGCGCGCGAACTCGCTTTCCGCCCTTCACAAGGGGTTGCTGCGCCCCGCGCCGTATTCTACGCATTGTGGTCCCCTGCGGTAGAGGCTCAAATTTGGAGACGATAAGGGCGGAGTTAGGAAGCCCTTACCCTATGTTTCGCAGCCAGGAGGACTATGGGCCTAATGCCCGAACCTAAAATGCGACTCCAGGTCAATGTAGCCGGCGCTGCTGAAGCGAAGGGGGGACGGGTCGGAGAGGGTTTCCAGGTTGCTGTTTGCACGGGCCTCGTTGAGCAGGCCTTCTGAGAGTAACGCATGCTCCATTTTTAGCGTGCTATGGATGAAGACCATGCGCGGGCCGTCGGGGCCGCTCGGGCTCATGGCGAGAGCTACTTCGAGCGCGTCTCGATCGTGCTCGCAGACGATAGGTCGGCGGGCCTGGCAGGGGCAGAGAGCGGAGAGACTGTTGAGCGCTGTGCGATCCCACTCGATCTCCTCATCGAAGCGCTGAGTAATGAATTCGCAGAGGCCGACACCAATCGCATTCCCATGACTTCCGGGCGACAATCTGCTGCCAACGATAGTATGTATTGCAGGCATCGTGCTTTTCCAAGGTTTACCCTGCTGATAGCCATACGGTGACCGCCCGATCGTCTTGGTATGCATGCCTTGTCCGGAGAGATCCTTGCCGAGGGAGTTGCAATATAAAACGTCTACCGTTCGGACCGGCATCGCAGGCATCAGCTCCTTCGAACGCGCAAGCGCTTGAGCCTCTATTGCAAAGAAA
This sequence comes from uncultured Verrucomicrobiae bacterium, assembly GCA_963816855.1. Taxonomy (GTDB): domain Bacteria; phylum Verrucomicrobiota; class Verrucomicrobiia; order Chthoniobacterales; family Terrimicrobiaceae; genus DASTFP01. The sequence continues at coordinate 94,516 of CAWFMA010000024.1, forward strand.
CGATCTGCAGATTCAGCACGTGCACTGATAATTCCTGCTGTCTCATCCCGTGCGTTTTCAATGATTCCAAGTCCACCCCAGATTACAAGCTCCTTTCCTTCTATAATCCGCCGGGAAGAGATCTCGATCGCCGCGCCTAGACCGATTGTTGGAATATGCCTATGTTGTTCGACGGCGTGCAGCTTCGATGCGCCAAGGGCAAGAATTTTTGCCCAGCCGCTTTCCAACCCATAGAAACCTTCGGGCAGCGGTTCCGGCCAATCGATATCTGTATGCTCTTTGATCCTGTTAGTAAGAATAACCAGATCACAGGCAAGCGCATCCTCGGACACATGAGCTTCGACATCGTTCACGGTGTCGATATAGCGTGTCTCCATATTAGAGAATATGCGGGTAGCGACCGCCTCCTCAGTCACGCCGCGGTCGGAAGCAATGGCCCGCTCTCCCTCCGAGGTGCCGCCCCCGTGCGTACCCATCGCCGTAAGGATTCGAACCTCCTTGCAATGCGGCTTTAAAAAGGAAACCGCAGTGATGAGGACCTGTGCAATGTCACGAATGCCGCGGCTCGGACAGGTCAAACCGACGATCTTTCCTTTGATCGCGGTCGTATCTGGAAATAGCTTTTTCAGCTCACGCACCGTCGCTTCGCGAACATCAGCTTCCTTGGGAACTGAAAAATGCTGCTTGATTAGCACGACCGAGGGAATGTTCTTTGAACGAGGAAGATGAGAGGTCTTCATGCGTAACCGTTTGCTCCGCAGTATAGCACGGCTTTCTTTTAAGCGTCACCGGATCCATGTAAAACATCAACGGCAGAACATCAACGCCGTGAGTGACGCGATCCCCGTCTTAACTATGTGGCAGGACCGTGACCATCCCCAACTCATCATCGGCAGGATAGTCGGTCGGCAGCAGACAGGGGCGCATTTTTGCCCGCAATGCCCATGTCGACCTGCCAGATATTTTAAGCTCGATCTCCTTACCATCTGGATGGAAGGTTGCAATGCCCCGGTTAATCGCGGAAACATAAAGCTCTTGCATAGCCTCCACTCCCATGTCCACCGCACTCGATTTGATGGAAGGGCTCACAGCCGAAGACCGTGAGTGGCTGGGGATCAATGGAAAAGAAAGACGCCTGTCGTCGAATGAAAGACTAATTTCTGAGGGAGAGACCCTGCGGGAGATCCATTTCGTCTTGAGCGGGCTCTTCTCCGTTGGGTCGGAGGCGAGTGAGAGTTTTTCGACGGTCGGTCCAGGGGGTATCCTGGGTGATATGTCGTTTCTTACCGGCAATGCAGCTTCGGCAACGGTTATAGCCCTCGAGGAGGGCAGCGTTGTCCTTGCAGTTTGAAGCGAGACCGTTTCTTCCCATCTTGCCGCCGACGCGGACTTTGCCGTGCGCTTCTACCGCATCACAGCTATGCTTTTGAGTGAGCGTCTGCGGAACTTCATTGCTCTGTTTATAACGTCTCCAACGATAAGGACCGAGACCAAAACGGGACCCAGCCTCCGCGGTCCCGTGGGTCTTTTCACACAGAATCAGCCGGATTTTGCTGCCATTCAACGCCTGGTCAACTCGTTACCGCCGGTTTCTGATATCTGCGATAGTTTACAACAAGGCTTCAGTGACAATGCGGCACTGGCGCAAAGAGTGCAAAGACTCAGCGTGGCAACGATGGCGGCGGAGAGCCTTCAACTCCTTTTTGAGGTGACACGAAATGAAGGCGTCACTGACCTTGACAGACGCGTAATTCGTCACGAGCCATCCTTTAGCGCAGCGGACAAGCAGGCCATTCTGCCAGGCTTTTTGATTCAGAAGACTGTAACGATCCTGATCGAAAACAAGTTCGTTCTCTGCAGCAGCATTGGCGACCTGAAAATATCGCGCAAGCTGCTGGGCGAGATTGCCGTAATGCTCGGCTTTCCGCGGAGGGGGCTTAATACCTATATCAACCCGGTGGCGTTCATTCCAGAGATTGAACTTGGGTTACTGCGGGGGATGGTCTCAACCTTCTTCTCACCCGGTCGCATCACACAACTTGACCTCGTCACGCTCATTGCCCCATCGTCAAGCCAGATGCCCGATGTGGCTGTTTCATTGTCCCCATGTGAAAGTCTTCTGCTGCCCTGCGCGGTATTCCCTGCAATTGTGAGGAAATACGCGGAGCATGCCTATCCCTATGTGCCCTTTACTTTATTACGGTTTGATCAGGTCACCGCTCCGCCGATGGGCTAAAGCATAGAAGAGCATCTTCAAGAACGTGTTCGCGTAGCGGCACTCCACCGGGAATCCTTGCGGCATAGACACGTCGATAATCTCTCCGGGGTCGATGTCGGCGAAGCGAATGTGTTCGCTCCAGGACAAAAGACTTGGGCGATTTCCGGTATGACGAACGCCTGAAGGTAATTGCCGATCGTCTCTTTCCCACTGCCGATCTGCTCGGGGGCTGAGCCAGAAAACGATTGGTGAAATACTCGACCACCGGCGCCGGCGGCAGGTGGTCTGACTGGCCGAGGCGAGCTCGCTCATGGCTTCGTCCAGGTCGCTTTGATCGAGCAAAAGGTGGTACGCGTTCTCCAAAGTCATCGGCAGCGATCTCGCGTAGCGTTTGCAAGGCGGCGCTGTGAGTCCGCGCTTGGTTGCGAAAGAAGCTCTGCGTGGCGGCCATGAGTAGTCCCCGGTCAGGTTCCCGGGCGGAGTGATGATATCTTCGAGGAGGAGGAGGTTGCCCTGCGAGGCAAAAGCCCTTTTTTGGGGACCGCTGGTCGAAAGTCATGATCTAGCAGAGGATGGATAAGTCCAGGATCTCTGGGTTTTGGAGGCCGTCTGCTCCACGTTGCTCCGCCAGTGGTGCGGGGCGCTGCGCGCGTCGCACCACGGTTCAGACCTAATATGAACAACGACACACGAATCTGTCGGACCGGAGATCAAAGTCTGCGCGGACGCTTCTGTTGGACACAGGAAGAACTGGCGAGGAATCGGCGGCAGGTGGGCTGGCCGAATATTTGGAAGAACGCTTACAGCTTCAAAGCTCGTCTTTCCCTTACTTCCAAACTCTTGGCCAATCGATCAGTTTTCGCTCAGCGAGCTTTTCTATGCGCAATGGTATGCTCGCTTTCAGAGCCGAAAGCATGGGCTTTAATCTTGCTGCGGATTTTCTTTATAGCATAGTAATTTCCGTTGATTTCATGACGTTCAAACGAGTGACATTTGGAGTAGTTGGAAGAGGTATAGACCAGCATCTCTGTTGCTTCGTGAGTATAGTATGTAACTCACTGAAATCAAACACGTTGGGGGTATAGCTCAGCTGGTAGAGCGTCTCGTTCGCAATGAGAAGGTCTGGGGTTCGAATCCCCATACCTCCACGGCCTTTGACTTGTTCCGATCTTTGGACCGCGTGGGATTTTAGCTTCCGACTGGCAGGGGCTCTTCCCGCCTGCATGGTGGGCCCGTCCGGCAAGGTTCTCGTGACGGAGCCGGTCCATGAGCGTGCGATTCCGGTGCTCTTGAGCTGGTCTGCCTGAGACGAAGGCTGGCGCATCTTTGCTCTTGAGCGCGGGGCATTATGAAACTTTTCTGCTCAAATGTCATTGAAAGCCATCTTGTTCGATTTGGACGACACGCTGATCGCGGATGAAGCGGTCTCGACGGAAGCATTTCAACTGGTGGCCCAGGAGGCCCGGAATCGACACGGGGCCGAAGCGAATCGGTTTGCCCGGGATGCGGCCGAGCACGCCAGGGCGCTTTGGGAGATTGGCCCTTGCAACGCCTTTTGCCGCAATCTGGGAATCAGCGCGTTTGAGTGCCTTTGGGGAGGGTTCGAAGGGGAAGGAGAGTGGGCCGAGCTCAGAAAATGGGCGCTGCGCTTTCGTGAGCAAGTTTTTGATCAGGCCTTGCGGGATCAGATGATCGAAAGTCCCGAAGGTTTGCGCGGATTGGCTGAGGCTTTCGGCAAGGAGAGGCGTCTCTTGCAGCGTCTGATGCCTGACGCTCTCGAAACGTTGACGAGGCTTTCCTCACGATATGCGCTGGGAATGCTGACAAACGGAGCACCGGACCTGCAGCGGGAAAAAATCGCCGCGAGCGGCCTGGAGAGCCTTTTTCAAGCTGTGGTGATCTCCGGGTTATTCGGTATCGGCAAGCCTCGCCGGGAAATCTTCCTCCACTTGACTGATCGGCTGGGAATCGTTCCGGATGAAGCGATGATGGTGGGAAATAGTCTCGAAAGAGATATTGCCGGAGCGCGAAATGCCGGCATTAAATCCATCTGGTTCAAGGTCACGGGTTCGGAGGAGCCTGCCGCTGTAGAACCTGATTTCACGATTACGGGACTTGCGGAGCTGCCTGCCCTCCTGGAACGTTTTGACGTTCAAAGGGCCGTTGGCGCGTGACACGCGCGTTGCCGTCGGGTCTTATCCGGCTGCGGACTTCCCTGACGGACGAGAGGTGATTTCGGCCAGAGCGAGCAAACGGCCGGTGTGGCCTTTTTCGCGCCGATACGAGTAGTAGCGCTCCAGGTTTGAGGCGGTACAGGTTCCACAGTCGAACACGTCCCGCACACCGGCTTCGCGGGCTTGCCGAATGATCTCCGCCGCGAAATCGAGCTCGTAATAGGGTGGGCGAATGCAAGGCGAGATTTGCACGACAAGATCGGCGGGATTCGTGCCGAACGCCGCGCGCATCGCGGCGATGGCTTTTGGCACAATTTGAAGTTGTGTCCCCTTCTTTCCAGCGTGCACCAGTCCGATCGCGCGTCTCGTCCGATCCGCCAGGTAGACCGCGGCGCAGTCAGCCACGTAGATCGCAAGGCAGACTCCGGCACGGTCGGTGATGAGGCCGTCGGCAGCCGGGATGGGCTCTCGGCGGGGAGAATCAACGCCTGCCACGCGGTCGCCGTGCACTTGTTCCGCGAAGGCAAGCGGATCGGAGAAGCCCAACGTTTTCGCAGTTTGGCGATGGAGAGGCCAAAGCCGCTCCAGGGCCAGTTCCCGGTCCGCTGCCGTCTCGACGGAGGGACATCGTTGGATGAACGCCGCTCGAAGGAAGGAAAGAGAATCCAGAGCCGGAAAGGACTCCACCGGACACGGTGCTGAACCCGGGCCGCCGGCTAAATCACGGCGCGCACCCGCGGGGAAGGACATCTGTTCGGCTCTATTTCCCTTGTCCTCCGCGAGAAGTTTTCTTTTTTGCCTTCTGCGGTTTGGGCGTCGGCGCGTCTTGAAGGATCGGCTCGGTGGGATCCTCCTTGCTGAAAGCGCGCGGCAGTTTCGCCTGGGGTTTTTTCGGGTCTGTAACTTTCTGAAATTGTCCCCTTTCCATTCTGTTAAGCGCCTGGGGGTTGAAGGGGCGAACGAGGGGGTCGTCGAAGAGTTCGACGTATTGGGTATCCAGCGAAAGTGCCAGGTCATAGCTCGCCATGGCGCTGATGTATGTGAAGCGGGCTTGGAGAACGTTGGTCTGGGCTGTGAGCAGCTGGACCTGCGCATTGAGCACGTCGAGCTGGGTTCCCGCGCCGGCATCGAGTCGTTCCTTGGAAAGCCGCAAGGCCTCGGTGGCTTGCACGACGCTGGCCGTCTGGCTGTCGATGGTTTCCTGCGCCTGCTGGAGGTTGGAAATAGCCTGCTGGACATCGAGCACGACCTGTCGGACGCCGTTGTCGTAGTTGTTCTTCGACTGCATGAGTTGGGCCTTGGCCTGCGTCACGCGGCCATAGGTCGCGCCGCCATTCCAAACGTTCCATGTGCCGGTGGCTCCGAAGAACCCTCCGCTGACCGTGTTCGAGAGATTCTGGGAGGTGAGATCATTCGTAAATTCATAGCCGGCATTGGCGTTGATGCTGGGGAACCATCCGGCGATCTGCACGTTGACGTTCGAGGCATTCGCCAGAATCGTTTGCCGCTGAGCTTTGAGGGAGGGATTGCGGGCGATCGCGACCCTGATGGACTCATCCGTCTCGATCTTTTGAGGGCTGTAACCAAGCGTTCCGACCACGTTGAACGGCACCTCGCTGGGATGGCCTTTCGGGTAGTCCATTCCGAGAAGCCTCACGAGCTGATAGGTGGAAACGCGGTAGGCGTTCTGAGCCTGGATCAGCGGAGGCAGAGCGTTGGCCAATTGCACCTCGGCCTGTAGCACGTTGAAACGGGGCACGGTGCCGGCGTCGTAGCGATTCTGCTGGTCCTTAACCTGTTGCTGGAGCAGCGCCACATTTTGCTCCTGCGCCACGATCAGCGCGCGGTTCAGGACAACCTGGTAGAACTGATTGATAACTTGCGAGACGATGTTATCGATCGTCGATCGCAAACTGAAGAAGGCGCTGTTGTAAGCCGCGCTTCCCGCCTTGATGCCCGAAAAGGTGGCGCCCCCGTCGAAAATGAGCTGGGTCGCTTGAAATTGAATGTTCCACGTTTGGTTCTGGATGGCGGCGCCGCCGCCGCCGCCAAGTGAAAGGACGGTAGGCCTGCCGCCGCTAGGATTTGGAATTTGGACAGAGTTGACGCTGCGCCCGCTCCCGTCAATTAGTTCGATAGCGCTGCCTCCGCGCCGCCCGATTCCCTGAGTTACCAGATCTTCCTGCTGCTGATTGTAGCTCGAGTTGATTACCAGTTGAGGAACCGCCTGCGCGGCCACCTGGATAAGCTGGCCTCGGGTCAAGCGAATCTGCTGTATGGCATTGAGGATGTCGGTGTTTTGCTTGAGGGCAATCTGGACCGCGTCGTTGAGCGTCATCTCCGGCACCTTGGGATTGCGCTGCTTGTTGATGAGAACGGCGAGCGACTTTTCGAAATCGGCCATCACCATCTTTTGCTGCATGGCCAGGTTCTCACTGTCCTTCAAATCAGCGGTTTCTCCCGTTTTCTTCAAGGGTTCGGAAACCTGTGCGGGATTGGGCAGAGGCAGGTTCAGCTGCTCCGAAAGCGTGTTGGCGTCCTGCAGGGCCGGCGTGGGCATCGGAGGCGGAGTCAGGGGCATCGTGCCGTCCGGCAGCGGCGTTGGAGTCGGCGTGGGCGGAGGCGCCGCCGGGGAGGTGACGGGCATCGTGCCATCGGGAAGCGGAGTCGGATTCGAAAGCGCAGGCAGGGGAGGCGGAGTGGGGAGAAGAGTCTGAGGGGTAAGCAGCGGACTTGTTGGAGTCGGCGTCGGCACCGCAGGATTGGTGCCCGTCTGGGCCATCGCGGAAAGGATGGCCAGAAGCGCGCAGGCGGAAACCAGAGGGACCTTCAGGGTGTTTACTCGGAGCATGATTTGTGTTTGCTGAGGCAGTAGGAATGCACCTTTTCGTAGATGCTCAGCCACGCCTTTTGTTCTTCGTGCGGCAACAAATTCATGATTTGAGAGAGGTTGTTTACGATGTCCTGCCGAATTTTCTCCACCAGCGCACTTCCTTTTTCGGTTATCCGAACGAGAACTTTGCGCCGGTCATTCGCGGCGTGGGAGCGCTCGACGTAGCCCAGATTCTCCAGGCGGTCCACGAGACCGGTTGCGGCGGCCGTCGAGTGGTTCATCTTTTCGGCGATTTCGCTCATCGAAAGAAAGTCGTGGCTGGCGATGTGCCCGAGCAGGAAAAACTGCGGAAAAGAAACTTGCCCGCGTGACAATTCTTCGGAAAGACGCAGCATCAAGCAACGCTGCAGGGTCATCATAATATCCGCGAGCCGTTCGACATCGGCCCGCGCATCCGTTTTTGTCAGCTCAATCACAAGGCTTTATTAAGCACATTAGAATTAAGAGAAACCTAACAGTAATTGTCAACGGGGGATTGAGAGTCTGTTCAGGGTTTAAAGACGCGGTCTCCGGGCGAAGGATTTCCGCTGGCGATATCCGCGATGAGAAAAGGCGGGGTTTTTAGGGAGCTCATGCGCAGGTTGGCGGTTTCCTTGTTGTCCCTGATGGAGACGAGGAGTTCGCCCGCCTCCGCGCCTTGGAACGCTGTGGCATCGATCAGGACAAAGCGATCATCGGTATTTACCGTCTTGATGACTCCGATAAGTCGCGGCACCTGGGCCTGAGGCGGTTTGGCCTTGCGGGGGATGACGTTGGGGATCGCGCCGATCCAGGAAATCACATTCACCCCGAAAGGTCTTTTGGGTTTTGGCGTGGTAGCCTGGCTCTGGACGGCTCCGGCCCCTCTCGTTGAAGGCGCGGCGCAACCCGCCAGAACCAAGACGCAGAGAGCCATGCGGGCCGGAAGATTCACAAATCGCTGAACGAGCGATCTCCTTGACCTCACGATCCCTGGCGGAACTTATCGGTGGCAGCCGCCGGCGCCACACCCGCAGCTTGACGTGTGGGTGTGGGCGGACGGGGAGGTCAAGACACCGACGCCCCCCGCAATGACTCGCTTGATGGGCTCCCCCGTTTCCGGATGCCTGACCAGCGCTGCTTCCTTAATGCTTTGCTTGATTTCATAGCGCCTGATTCGCGCACCTTTCCTGGGCGGGAGAGTTTCGTAAACGTAGGTGGGCATAGGGAAGTGATGAGCCAGGGAGAGCTTGTGACAAGAAAATTCACGTTTTAGGCCGCAGTTCCGGAGGAGTTCACTTGCAACGAAGGTTTTGTCGCTTCAGAAGGTCCGCTGTGCGTTCCATCTGTTTTCTCGGCCCGGAAGGGACCTTCTCGCATATCCTTGCGCGCAAAAGGTTCGGCGAGCGCGCGGTTCTGATGCCCTGTCCGACGATCGAAGCCATTTTCGATCGCGTGCTGGGTTCCGGGCATGATCTTGGAATTGTGCCGATTGAGAATTCGAGCGGAGGCACCGTCTACGACTCGGTCGACCTGTTGATCCGCCATGCCCGGCGCGTTTTTATTTGGGAGGAGCTTGCCTTGGACGTACGTATCGCCCTGCTCGGTCACCGGGGCCAAGCTGTCAAAACGGTGTTTTCACATTTTGTCCAAATCAAACATCACGCGGAGTGGCTGAAACTCCGGCACCCGAAGGCCCGGCTGCACGCGTTGGCCAGCACGGCATTGGCGGCCCAGAAGGCGGCCCAAAGCAAACAAGCGGCGGCCCTGGCCTCGCCGGGCGCCGCCGACGTCTACGGCTTGGATCTCCTCGAAATGCCGGAAGCCGGCCAACCCGTGAACGTGACCCACTTTTTCGTGATCGGGGCGCAAGCGAGAAATGCCGGAGCCAGATCGCAAAAGACGGCTCTGGTTGCCGCCCTTTCGAACGTCTGCGGCAGTCTTCATCGTTTCCTGGGACCCTTTGCGCGGCAGCGAGTGAATCTTTCGCGGATCGTTTCGCGGCCGGTGCCGGGCCAGCCGCAGACTTATGTTTTCTTCCTGGAGATTGAGGGCGGTCCCGGCTCTCCGGTGGTCGCCCGGACCCTGCTCAAGGCCGGCTCGCTCGCCGAGTCCTTGACAAGTCTGGGAACCTACACCGTTCGAAGGCGCTATAAATCGTAGGTTGCAAAGCCCTCTCCGTTTTGCCAATCACGTGGGTCTATGAAGCGTGCCGCGATTCTCTTTTTTATTCTCGCCTCGGGACTGCGCGGGCAGGAGGCGACGACCATCACGATCCGCAAGGGTGACACGACGAGCGTGGCCCTCAAAGCGTTGGCAGGAGGCGATGGTGCCGCCGCCACAAAGATTCTTCAGAACGATCTGGATCTTTCGGGCTGGTTCAGTTTGACCCCGCCGGAGCGGGCGACATACGTGATCAGCGGATCGGCCTCGGGCGGTCCTTTGCAAGGTGAGGTGCGCGATCAGCGGGGAAGCGTTGTTCTTCAGAAGGCCTATTCGGGCGGAACGCGGGCGGCGGCGCACAGGTTTGCCGATGATATCGTCGAAACCGTCACCGGACACAAGGGGATCGCCAGCTCCAAGATTGCCTTCGTGTCGAGCCATTCCGGGCACAAGGAAATTTACACTGCCGACTATGATGGTGCCAACACGCGCCAATTGACCAAGGACGGCTCGATCAGCGTGGCGCCCGCCATCTCGCCCGATCAAAGCAAGCTGGCCTACACCGGCTACCAGAGCGGTTACGCGGATATCTACCTGATTGATCTGGCATCGGGAGCAAGGAACCGCATTGTGAAATTCCCCGGTACAAACTCCGGAGCCGCTTTTTCTCCCGACAGCGCTCATATTGCCTGCACCCTCAGCAAGGATGGGAATCCCGAACTCTATGTGATCGGGGCCGGCGGCGGTGGCGCCCGCCGATTGACCAAGACGCGCGGCGTGGAGTCATCGCCCACTTGGTCTCCGGACGGGTCGCAGATCATTTATTCCTCCGATGAACGCGGTGGGCCCCAGTTGTTCAAGATCGGAGTGGGAGGCGGAAGCGGACAGTTGATCTCGACCGGCTATGGCTATTGCACCGAGCCGAGTTGGTCTCCGGATGGGCGAAAGCTCGCCTTCACGGCGCGAACCGGGGGGTTTTCGATCGGGGTGCGGGACTTGGAGAGCGGCTCGACCAATCTCGTGGCCACGGGGGAGGATCCGGCATGGGGGGCGGACTCCCGGCATTTGATCTTTAGTAGCGGATCGAACATCGTATTGTTTGATACGCAAAACGGTCGGTCCGTGCCGGTTATCACCGGTCTTGGAAAGGTCAGCGAACCGAGTTGGTCGCGGTAGCGGCTCAACAAACTCTTAGAAAGCGCCGATCGTCGGTTGATTATTTTGTGAAGAGTCCCTATTCGATAGAACCAATGAAAAAGTTGTTTACTTTGGGTTTGGCCGGGCTTCTCGCCATGACTTTTCCGGCATGCAAAAAGAAAGGTAGCCAGGCGTATGCGGGCATCGAGGGAGACTACGTCACCGGGACTCCCCTGGCTGACCGGCCGGAGGGCGCGAACTTTTTCGGGGCCAATGTCACGCGAGGTCAATTTCCGCCCGTCTATTTCGGGTACGACAGCTTTTCGGTGCCGGGTTCGGAATTGAATAAGATTCAACAGGTGGCCTCGGGGATGAAGTCGGGAAGTCAGACTCTTATCGTCGCGGGATTCACCGACGAACGAGGCACCGAGGAATACAACCGCGGCCTCGGGGAGAAACGCGCTCAGGCGGTGCGCGACGCCCTCATTTCCCAAGGAATGGGCGCCGGCCGGATCCAGACTGTTAGTTTTGGCGAAGAGATGCCCGCGGAGCCGGGGAATAACGAAGCGGCTTGGGCCAAGAATCGGCGCGCGGAATTCGGCGTGGTGAAGTAGCGCTGCGTGCGAGTCCCGTTCCTGGACCTTACCCGCCAGGGAAAGCGGGTTCGAGAAGCCGTCGACAGGAAGATAGGCGCCGTCTTCGACAGCCAGCAATTTGTCCTGGGGCGGATGGTCGAGGCGTTCGAAGAGGCTTTTTGCCAGTCTGTCGGCTGCGCGCAGGCTGTCGGTATGTCCTCCGGCACGGACGCCCAGCTTGCGATTCTCATGGCCATGGGCATAGGGGCGGGAGATGCCGTTATTACCACGCCCTACACGTTTTTCGCGACGGCTGGCTGCATTCATAGGACCGGTGCGGAGCCGGTGTTCGTGGATATTCGTCCGGACACGTTTCACATGGATGCTGAACGCCTGCGGGAATGCCTTCAGCGCCTGGCGCGCCCAGATGAGGGCCGGTTGCGCACTCCCCGCGGCAATGTCGTGCGCGCGGTGATACCGGTTCACCTTTTTGGGGCCTGCTGCGATATGGATGCCCTGCGGGAGGCGGTGGCGCCGTACGGCTTGCCGATCATCGAAGACGCCGCCCAGGCGTTCGGAGCGGGCTATCGGTCGGCAGGCGTCGCGCGGTGCGCGGGAAGCATCGCCGACTTCGCCTTCTTCAGCTTTTTTCCCACGAAGAACCTTGGCGGAGCAGGCGACGGCGGCATGGCGGTTTGTCGGGACCGGACTTTTGCGGAAAAACTACGCCTTCTACGCAACCACGGAATGGGTGAGCGTTATTTCCACCGGGTCGTCGGGGGAAACTTTCGACTGGACGCTCTGCAGGCGGCGGTTCTTCAGGCCAAGCTTCCGTTTGTCGAAGGGTGGAACGCCGCGCGAAGGCGAATTGCAGCATTGTACCAATCGACGCTCTCCGACTTGTCTGAAGCTCTCAAATTGCCCGCGGATCCTTGGAACAATGCCGGCCTTGAAAATCATCATACCTGGCATCAGTACGTGGTCCGTGCCGATCGGCGCGACGAATTGTTGCGCCATCTCCAGCAGGAAGAGATCGGCCATGCCGTCTACTACCCAATTCCTCTGCACCGGCAGGAATGCTTTGCTTATCTCGGCTGCCGCGACGGAGACTTTCCCGAGGCAGAGCGCGCCGCGCGTGAAAGCGTCGCCCTTCCGATTTTCGCCGGACTGCGCGAGGAGGAGATCGAGATGATCGCAACGGCCCTGCACCGATTTTACCTTCGCTAGCATGGCTTTATTTGGGCGTCGGCCCTCCAGCTGCCGCTTCGAAAACGTAGCTTGACCTTTTCCCGTCATTCCGCCATGCACTGCGAGTTCCGCCGGTCGCTTGGTGATTTCACTGGGGCGTCCGCCTGCCAACCATGAGATTCCGCCGACATTTTGTTGTGTTCTTGGCCGCCTTGGCGGCGCTTACGCCGCTCCGGGCCCAAGCCCCCGGCCCGATCGTCCGGGACATCGCGGTGGAATATGTCGGCCCCCCCTCCATTTCCAAGGAGCGTGTTCTGGACAACCTGGCCACAAGACTCGGCCAGCCTTACAGCGAACGTGCCGCGGAAGCGGACATTCGATCCTTGTATGCGACAGGAGGCGTGGCGAACGTCCGCATTTTTGCCGAACCGTTCGCCGATGGCGTAAAGGTCACGGTTCTTCTCCAGGGCCTGCCGGTAGTCGACGAAATTGTGATCGAAGGCGCCGACCAGATTCCGTTGAGGAGGGTGCGTCGCGAAATCGGCTCAAAAGTTGGAGACACTCTTTCTGAAGAGCGCCTCGAAGACGACCGCCAAAAGATCCTGACGCTTTACCAGAACAAGAACTTCTCGGATGTGACCGTGCAGTATCGCACCGAGGAAATCCCGGGCACCAATCGCGTTCGCGTCGTTTTTCAGATCACCGAAGGCCCCCGTCTCATTGTGCGCCGCATCACTTTCGTAGGAAATGACAGCGTGCTCCGCCGGGACCTCATCAAGGTGATGAAGACCCGAACTTGGAACATCCTTTCTTTCGTCACCAGGGCCGGCAAATTGTTTCCCGCGCAGATTGAAGAGGATCGGGCCGCCATCCACACGCTCTATCAGAACCGCGGCTTCGCGGACGCCGAGGTTACCGACGTTCAGACACAGCCCCTGGAAAGACAGGGAGTCGAGTTGATCATAACCGTTCAGGAGGGCATCCAGTATCACGTCAACTCCGTCAAGATGGAGGGAGTGAATATTGTTCCGACCGATGAAATCAAAAGCCGGTTGAAGATGAGGGATGGTTCGCTGTTTACGCCCAAGGGCATGAGTGATGACTTGAAGACGTTACGGGATTTCTACGGATCGCGCGGCTATGTGGACATGCTTGCGGTGCCGGAAATCCTGCCCGCCGGTCCCGGCGCGGTTGACGTGACTTATCGCCTCGACGAGGGCGTGCAATCCTATGTGAATCTCATCAACATCCAGGGCAACAACCGGACCAAGGACCGGGTGATCCGCCGAGAGTTGGCCGTCAAGCCTGGAGAGATCTTCGACACGACGCTCGTCAATGTGAGCCGCCAGCGGTTGGAGAACCTGAACTATTTCTCCAAAGTCGAATTGACGCCCGCCGATACGATTGTTCCCGGCCGAAAGGACCTCAACGTCATCGTGGAAGAAAAGCGGACGGGATCGTTCAATTTTGGCGCGGGTTTCAGCACCATCGACAGTCTGGTGGGATTCGCCGAGGTGACCCAGGCGAATTTCGACTTGTTCAATTGGCCGAGCTTCGTGGGAGCCGGCCAGCGATTCCGCATTCGCGGACAATACGGCCTGCAACGCAAAGACTTTATCGCCTCACTGACCGAGCCATGGTTTCTGGGCTATAAGCTCTCCGTGGGCGTCGAAGCCTACTACCATGAGGCCAACTTTCTTTCGGATGTGTACGACCAGTCCAATTACGGGTTGGCGATTCTGGCGAGGAGGGAAATCTGGCGCGCGCTTTCTGGCCGAGTTGAGTACCGAATCGAGGGTATACACATCTTTAACGTCAATGAAGACAGTGCGGGCCAAGTGATCAGAGACTCCGCGGGATTCTTCACGAAGAGTGTGTTCACGGGAGCGCTCGTCTGGGACACACGGGACAGCTTATTTCTGACGCGCAAAGGTGAATTGATAGAGCTGACCGGTTTTATTGCGGGGGGCGCCCTTGGGGGAACCGTGCAGGACTACGGGATCTCGCTGGAAAGCGCGAAGTATTTTCTTTTGCCGTGGGACCTCATATTTTTGATTAAGGGCGAAATTGCGGTCGTCGATTCGTGGGGCAACAGCAACGATGTTCCGATCTTCGATCGACTCTACCTGGGCGGCGCAAATAACCTCCGCGGTTTCAACTATCGCGAAGTGGGTCCAGTCGACGAATTCAACAATCCCATCGGCGGCAGTTCATTGGGCTACACCACCTTTGAAGTCACGATTCCCGTCATCTCTCGCGTCCGTTTCGCAATCTTCAGCGACTGGGGATTTGTCAATCCGACCGCCTACGACTTTAGCTCGTCCAATTTGAACGGCGACATCGGAGTCGGCCTACGGCTCGACCTTCCAATCGGGCCGATTCGCTTTGACTACGGCTACCCGGTGATTCACGAATCGTTCAACGGTCCTCCAGGAAAATTCAATTTCAATATCGGTTACCAATTTTGAACGGCTCGGCCCGAGACTGGTCGAATTTGATTCCCACGTTCCTTGTGCTCTAATAACCCATAACATGCGTAAACTTATAGCCTCCACCCTCCTTTCCGCGGTAGCGTTCTGCGCTGCTTCCACCGCCGCTAATGCCCAGTTCAAGCTCGGCACGGTGGATATGAACAAGGTTTTTACCTCCTACTTCAAAACCAAGGATGCGGAGGACAAGATCAATGACGCGCGCGCGGCGGCGAAGAAGGAACTCGACGATCGGCTGGAAACCTTAAAGAAGGCGATGGACGAAATCAACAAGACGAACCAGGACATCGAGAAGCCGGAGCTAAGCAAGGATGGCAAGGAAAAGTTGGCCAAGCAGCGCGACGAGAAGGTTCAAGAGGCGAGAAACCTCGATCGGGAGATCGCGGAATTCCGCCAAGCGCGTGAACGCCAGCTTCAGGAGCAGTTCATGCGGATGCGCAAAGATATCATCGACGATATCATGAAAGTGGTGAATGAGAAGGTGAAAGCGGGCGGCTACGACTTGGTGCTCGACAAGACCGGCGTCAGCATGGGTCAGGTTCCCGTGGTCCTCTATTCGCGAGGCGATCTTGATTTCAGCAACGACATCATCACGGCGCTGAATAAGAACGCGCCAAAACCTTCTTCGGCCGCGAATTGACGCGATGAGGCTTGGCGAAGCCGCGGAGCGTGTAGGCGGCTGGGTGAATCCCGAAAACTATGAGAAGCCCGTTTTGGGCGTGGCTTCGCTGGAGGACGCCGAGGAGGGCCACATCGCGTTCTACGGAAACCCCAAGTACCTTAAAGCCCTAAGACGGACAAAGGCGAGCGCCGTTCTCGTGCCGCACGGTTTTGCCGAGGAGCTCCCCGCGGCAAGAGTTTGGGTGGAAAACCCGGCGGCAGCCTTCGCAAAGCTGCTGGAGGTTTTCGCGCCGCCCTCGTTCGGCTTCGAGCCGGGAATTCATTCGACCGCGGTGGTGGCGCCCGACGCGTCGATCGGAGAGGGGGCCTCGATCCAGGCGTTTGCCGTCATCGAGAGCGGAGCGCGAATCGGCGCCCGTACGGTCGTGGGTCCCCACAGCTGTATCGGCCACCAGGCAAGTCTCGGCGACGATTGCCGTATCCACCCGCATGTCACCGTTCGGGAACGCTCCAAGATCGGCAACCGGGTGATCTTGCACCCGGGTGTGGTCATAGGGTCAGATGGCTTTGGGTTCGAGTTTCGTGACGGACGGCAGCAAAAGATTCCGCAAACCGGAATCGTGCAAATTGACGATGAAGTGGAGATCGGCGCCAATTCGACCGTGGATCGGGCGCGCTTCGGCCGCACCTGGATCCAGGAGGGCGTGAAGATCGACAATCTGGTGCAAATTGCCCACAATGTGACAATCGGACGCCACAGCGTGCTTTGCGCCCAGGTCGGGATTTCGGGCAGTGTGCGCGTGGGCAGCTTTGTAACGCTGGCGGGAAAGGTTGGCGTCAATGGACACATCGAGATTGGAGACGGAGCCATTGTCACCGCGATGGCGGGAATAACGAAGAGTGTCGCGCCCCGCGAGGTCCTCGTTGGGCTTCCGGCCAAGCCGATGCGGGAGTATAAGGCAAACTATGTCCAACTGCGCAACATTCACAAACTCTATGCGCGGGTAAAGACCCTCGAAGAAAAACAGTAGAACAATCTTGCGGGCGACCCTATGGTCTGCGGGTGGTCACGCAGCCGGAAAAAAAGGGCGACCGGATCGAAGCGTATGTGCGATCTCTCGGTCTGGCGACGGAGGGATTTGATCCCTGCTATCTCGCTTACTTCGCCTGTTTCAATGGCCAGGAATATTACGAGGCGCATGACGTCCTCGAGCATCTCTGGCTTCGTCGCGAGGATGAGAACCATGCCTTCTACAAGGGCCTGATTCAGCTCGCGGGCGCCTTCGTCCATCTAAAAAAGCAAAGAGCCCGCCCCTTGCATCCGACAGATGGTCGGCGCTTGCATCCCGCGGTGAGGCTGTTTGCGTTGGCCTCGAAAAATCTTTTTCCCTACGCCCCGCTGCATATGGGTCTGAACGTCGCCGGCCTGCTCGAGTTGGTCAGCGATCACGTTTCACGGATTGAGGCGTCCGGCTTTTCCAGGAATCCCTGGCGTCCGGAGACCGCGCCGAAGCTCGTGCTCGCGATCGCCGGGGAGGCGCGATAAACGCCGCGTTGGAAAGACTGCGGAGGTCCGCCTCAGTCCGTCACGGCTCAACGGAGAAGCGGGTCTCCCCGACTCGCGTCGCCAGGGAGAGATCGGCAGGGGCGCTGGACTCCGGCCCGATCCACGAACGCTTCTGCCAACCCGCCGCGCCGCGTTCGATTTGATCGACCCAACCATCCGGCCACTCGCAAAGAACTCCCCGTTCATTAGCTGTCCATTTTCCCTCCGTCGCGCCGTTAATCGTGGAGATTGCGCGCCCGCCTGACTGAATCGCAATATAGAGGTGAGACCCATCGGGTTCTTTGTTGAGACGCCAGACCCCCAGCATTGCCGTTTGGTTTTCTTCAACACGTTGGGCTTCGCCTTGAGCGGCCGGTTGAGAGTCAAGAGGAGATCCGGCGGCATACCGCCGGTGCCGAAATCCGCTTTCATCCCGTTCGATGATGTCGGTGGCACCGTCGCTGTAAATCGCCGTAAACCGCTCATGATCCTGCCGCCAGTATCCGCGTTCGCCCCGCGCCCCTTCACTTCCCTTGGCCCAATTGGTGACCACTTGTCCGTTCGGAAAAATGACCATGTCAAACGACTGTCCCTGGGCGTCCGTCAGCGTCCAGACACCGTCGTAGGAAACCTTCTCTTTTTCGACCGCGGCTCTGCCGGGAGGCGGCGAAGCGGCTGCGGGAGAGCGGCTTGGGGAAGGAGAGCCCTCCGGGGTTTCAGCGGGGGAAGTATCAGGCTGCGCCGGCGGCGCCGCTGAAGCGACCGGCTCGGGACTCGCAGTCGGCTCCGGCGAATTTGATTCGCCCGGGATCAGGTGCTGCTCAGAGGGTGGGCTCGGTGAGGGCTCGGACGGCGGGCTCGGCATGGGCTCGGAACTCGGACTCGAGGTCGGCTCCGGAGAAGGCGAGGGCGAAGAAGGCGGTGGATTCTTCTTTTGAGCGGGGCATCCTGAGAAAACCAAAACAGCGGCGAAGGCAGAGAAGATCCGCATTGCTCGAAACTTCCGAAGCGGCAATCAGAAAAACAACTCTTTTCGGCTTGTGGGCCGGGTCGATTTCGACCCTGCTGTATAGTCACCGATGATCGAACCTTCAGAAGCGGCTGGCCACACCGACTATCGGAAGCTGGCGCAACGAATGGGCCGCAAGCTGCTTGAAAGACGAATTCGCAAACAGGCGAGCCTGTGGGCGCGGGAAGTCCACCAGGGAAAGGGTTTTTTCAAATTTGAGGGCATCATCCCGATGGATAAGCTTGTCTGGCACGCCCTCGAGCTTGCCGGACTCGATGAGGTCGGCAAAAGAAACTTTCTGGACGTCCAGATCGTGCACAACGAGGTCTTCCTGCCCAAGCTGCCCGCGCCATTCCACGGCTTTCGTCTGATGCAACTCGCCGACCTTCACTGCGATCTCGATCCGAAGCTGATTGACATCATTATCGAGCGAATCGACCAACTGGAATACGATGTGGCCGTCTTGACGGGCGACTACCACAACAAGATTGCGCGTGAACACGATGCCTCGCTGGAGTTGATGGGGCGTTTGGTGCCGCATATCCGAAAGCCGCGCTATGCGATTCTTGGAAATCACGATTTCATAGAAAAAGTCGCCTTCCTGGAATCCATCGGTCTCACCGTGTTGCTGAACGAGTGCGAATCGATCGAGCGCGAAGGCGCGCGCCTCTGGATCTGCGGCGTCGATGACCCGCATTTTTTTCACGCCCATGATCTAAAAAAAGCCAGAGAGCGAATTCCATCCGGGGAGACGGCTATCTTGCTCTGCCATAGTCCCGAGGCCTATGAGGAAGCTGCGAAGCTCGGTTACGCGTTTATGTTGAGCGGTCATACCCATGGCGGGCAGCTTTGCCTGCCAGGAGGGTTCGCTATCATCGGGAACGCTCCGGTGCCGAGGCGCTTTCTTGCGGGCCGGTGGGAGTACGGTTCGTTGGTTGGATATACTTCGCGGGGGACCGGAGCGAGTGGCGTTCCGGCCCGATTCAATTGTCCCGCCGAAATCACCGTTCACACCCTGAGTGCGCCTAACGGGCGCTGAGCGGTCTCTGGCCTGAAAAATCAGAGGTTGCTCATTCAGGCTCGCTTGGCCGCCTCTCGCCGGGCGTCGGGATACATTTCTTCTATCAGCGACGTGTATTGCTCGCTGATAACATGCCGCTTGAGCTTGAAAGTGGCGGTCATTTCTTTGCCCGGTTCAAACGGCTTGGTGACAAATCGAAAATCGGCGATCCGTTCGTGGGATCTGAAGCCCTCTGCAGGGCTGATGAGCCGGCGGATCTCCGCTTCCATTTGATGCCGAGCTTGCTCGCTTGCCGAAAGCTCGAGCAGATTCGCGGCTTGCAGACCCGCGGCCCGAAATCCGTCGAGGGCCGGGACGATCAGGGCTCCAAGGTGCTTTTGATCCTGACCGACCAGCATGCAATGGTCCACCAGCGGGGAATGAAGAAGCTTGGATTCGATCGGAAGCGGTTCCACGTTTTCTCCATTCAGAAGCACGATTGTGTCCTTGCAGCGTCCGAGAATTTTCACGCAGTCATTGAAGGTGACCATGCCGATGTCGCCGGTTTTCAGCCAGCCGTCGTGGAAAGCACGCGATGTTCCCTCCGGGTCCTTGTAATAACCCTTCATGATTTGCGGACCGCGCGCGTGAATTTCGCCCTGCCGTCCGCGTCCCCGGTCGCGGCGAGAGCGATCCGGATACAGCACGCGGCCGGTTTCCAGGTCGACGATACGGATCTCTGTCTCCGGATAGGACGGTCCGACCGTGCCAATCACCAAGTTTTTCCAAGTTCGCACAGCGAGGACCGGCGAAGACTCGGTAAGGCCGTATCCCTCCAAGACTGGTATGCCGATAAAATTGAAGAATTCATCCACATGCGGCTGAAGGGCTCCTCCGCCGGAAATTGTTCCACGGAAAGCGCCGCAGCCGACGGCCGCCCGAAGTTTGGCGAGCACGACCCTGTCCAGCGCGCAGTAGGGGAGGAAGAGTGCGATCCAGCGCAAGAAATGCGCCGTGCCGCGCCTGGCGCTTTTGAACAGGCCTCGTCCCTGCATATCCAGCTCCTGTCCGAGGAAATAGCGTTCCGCGCGCTTGACGTGAGAGGTGCAGAACCGCGCCGCATGGAAAAGCATTCTTCTCAGCGGGGGAGCTTGCTCAATCCGGGCCATGAGTTTCTGGTACAAGTTTTCCCAGAGTCTCGGAGCCGAAGCCATGACCGTTGGCTGCACCGTCTTTAGATCTTCGGCGATGGTGCGAAGGCTTGTGTAGTAGGTGCACACGCCCATGCTGATGGCCACCATTTCGAAGACCCGCTCATAGACATGCCAGACGGGAAGGATTGTGAGCGCGCGATCTTCGCTTCCAAAATCAAAGGGCAGATTACGCACCTGGGAAGTCATGTTGGCGTGGGTAAGCTGAACGCCCTTTGGAATTCCGGTTGTGCCCGAGGTGTAGATCACGGTGAAAAGGTCTTCCGGGCGTGTTTTCGCGATATGCTCTTCCGCCCGGCGATCTCCAGCCGCGCGAAGCGCCCTGCCGCGGTCGACCAATTCTTTGAGGCCAAGTGTTCCGGAAGGAACCGGGTGCTTGGAATCCATGACGACAATCTTCTCCACCGCCCGCAGCGCCCGGCGAACGTGTTCCAGTTTCTCAAGCATGCGCGAGTCCTCGACGAAGACGAAGCGCGAGTCCGAGTGATTCAGAATATAGCCGAGTTCGTTTCCTGTGATATCCGCTCCGCGTGGCACGTCCGCGCAGCCGGCGATCAGGATTCCGTAGTCGCACAAGATCCACTCCGGCCGGTTATCGGAGAGCAATCCGACATGTTCTCGCTGGCGCAGCCCGAGATCAATAAGCGCGGTCGCCAGCGAAAGGCCGTCTTCGTACAACTGCCGATAAGAAATCGCTTGGTACGAGCCCGAGGAATTCTTGGCTGCAAAGGCGGGAAGCTCGCTGAATTGTTCAGCGGCCTTCCGATAAAGATCGGGCAGGGTGTTTGCGGAAATCCGCATCATGCAAAAGACCCCGCTCCGCGCAGAGATCCCGGGGAAGGCGAGGGACAAAAAGCGCTTGTGCAAAGCTGTCCGTGCCCGCGCCCGCCAATGCGGCGAGAAGCCGCACTTGGCTTCGGCGGGGCCTGAGTGAAGCGCGGCGCTTCGAAATGTTGTCTGCCTAAGGGCATGATCACCAATCGTCAGCTGTTGCCCGGCGGCGGGGATTGCGTTTCCCGAAAAATAATCCGGGCTTTGGTGAGATCGTAGGGCGAAATCTCGACGCTCACCCGATCTCCCGGAACGATGCGAATAAAATTCTTGCGCATCTTGCCGGAGATATGCGCGAGCACAAGGTGGCCGTTGGACAGTTTTAACCGGAACATCGTTCCCGGCAAAACATCGACCACAACGCCTTCGGTAACAATCGACTCTTCTTTAGCCACAAGGGAGATAGCGGCTTCTAGCGAAAATCCGGCTCGAAATCAACCCAGCGCGCGAGTCTCGCCAAAGTTTGGCGTCCCTCCTGATGCCACGCAAATGGCGGATTCTGCATTCGCCCGAGAGCGCAAATCCTCGAGGGTTGCAGGACTGCAGCTCGTTGGGCATTTTCGGGCGTTGCCGGCCAGATTCCCACTGCGGCCACCCATCGCAGCGCGGGCCCCAGCGCCCCCCTTATGTCCTCCGGCAGAGGCTTGACGAATGCGACGCGATTTAGGCACGAAGATGCAAACAGAGGGTTGTCCTCGTAGATAACGGTCCAGGCCGTTGAGGCGGGGCTTTCCCAAATCTCCACGCGTTCGTCGTTCGCTCGCCGGAAGCGATAGTCGGCCCGAATCTCCACGATGTTAGCAGCCTCCGCGGGGCTGAGGGTGCGGCGCGGAGAGCGGAGTTCGAAGCGAGCCATTTCGCCGGCCAGCCGGACGGCGTAATCCCTTGCGCCGCCGGCCACGTAGATATCGTGAGGGGAAAGGCATCCTTTCTGATCGAAGAGAGAAATATCCTCGGCCGCAAACAGCGAGGAATCGCCCTGCGAATCATCGAAGACGATTCCCAGGCTGACACGGTGGGGATGCGCTTCGAAGACAAGGTCCGGCGATGCCCTGGTTTGAAAGTGCGCGATCGTTTCGTCGCGTCCGAAGACGATCCAGGCTTTCGAGTCGCGCAGCCACTCTTCCCTCGGCTCCCTGCTCAAACGCACCCGGTCTTTCAGCCCGGTCGGCAGCATTTCCGAAAAATCCTCCACCTCCGGCAACCCGGCCCGAGGAAGCTTGACAAAATTCATGGCGCCCAGCAACAGCCCGCGGATAAGGCTTTGCAATCCCGCATGGGGCGTATTTTCGCTGAGGACGTGGAGAATCGGCTCGACAGCAACAGCATGGCTGAAATGTCCATCGTATGGTCGGAACCCATCCAGGATTTCCGGATGGCCCAACTCCAGGCGCACGATTTCCACCAGATCATCGGTTGTGACCTGTCCCAGCAGGGGGAAGCGGCTCCCCAGTTGCGCCAGGGCGGCGGCGCGTTGCGAGGTGATCATCCAGCGAGCATTTCTTCGATGGGCCGGGAGCAGCCGCGGGGTAGAGCCGAGGGGTCGCGGCCAATCAGCACGAACTCCTCTCCCGTGCGGATCGCCAGATCGCGCGTTTGAAGCGCGCAGCAGGAGCCAATGTTGGCGAGGTCGAAAATTCGAAGCGTCCCGGTCTCTCCCTCCGCGCACTCCTCGCCGCTTTCGGGATTGATGACCCTGGCACGCACCCAAGGCGCAGCCCGATGCGGATTTGCGAGTCCTCGCGAATAGAATTGTGAGCTAAGCTCGGTCATTCCGTATTCGTTCCAGACATCCTCTTCGCTAAGTCCCAAGTACTTTTGAAAATGAGCGTAAAGTTCGGATTTCTGAAGCATTCGCTTTGTTCCCTTGAAGCCGCCTGTTTCAATCGCAACACTTCCAGGAGGCAAAGGAATCTGGCGGTCGCCCAGCCATTCAAAGACGTTGAGAAAGGCCAAAGCCGTGCCGAAGATAACGACTTTGCTCTCCGTTCGGAGGAGGGTCCTCACCAGATGGTCCCAATTGCCGAGGAAGAAACGCTCCGCCGGAGCCATCCATCCGGCCATGCAGCTTAGTGAGGAAAACGGGGCTTCGCGCGGCGACGGCATTAGGCAGAAGGGCGTTTCCGTTGGCAAGCCGGCAAACTTCCAACCGCCGAGAGCCGCGGCGCGATAGAGCTCCAGGATTCGAAAATGGTGCTCGCCGTAACCCTCTCCGGTCGTCCCGCTTGTCCTGAAGGTCTGCACCGTCTGCTCATCGGGGAATGATCGAATGGAGGCCCGGCGAAACGCCGAGAGCGGAAGGGCCGGAATTTCCCGCCATGATCTCGCCTCCCCGAAGCTTCGACAATATGTGTCGTAAACCGCGCAAAGCGACCGTTGAACAAAATGCGCCTGGAAAATCAGTTCGTCGAACGATCCCTCTCCGTTCAGTACAAATCGAAGTGCGCTTCTCTCCATGTCGCGAAGGTTCGCGAAAAGATCAGGAGCGGTCGATGAGATAGACATAACCAGAGGATTGTCACGCCCGGAGCCGCATGCTACTAAGCACGGTTCCCAATGCGTCGCTTCGGAGTGCGTGTTCTTTTAGTTATCTTGCTCGGAACCTTCACGGGTGCCTTGTTCGGACAGAAGATGGCGGGTAAGCAAGACTTTACCGCTGACGAACTGGCGGTCAATGCATCGTCGCTCTATGCGCAGGGCAAATACTCTGAGGCAGCCGCATTGTATCAAAGGTTCCTTGCGGACTTCGGATCCGGTGGAATTGCGTTTTGAGAGGTCGGTCCATACGAGGCCATTTTACTCTGTAACGCCGCATGAATAAAGGATCTGCGGTCATTTGACTCTTATCGCCAATCTTGCAAAGAGACGCAAGAAAAGGCATGAAGTGATGCCTAGAAATTGGGCACCAATTGGCACCAGAATATCCCCATCGACGCCGTGTCAGCTTCCTCATTTTCTCGGGGACGTCCACTGACACCTTCCTCAACGCCGTTTTCAGCGATCACGTGGCTTAACTGGAGCGGCGTTGTGCTTTTGTTCCGCTATCCGGATATTCAGTGCCCAAACAAAAGCCCGTAGTGGGCAAATTGGTGGACAAATCTTGACGCCTTTTGTCTGCAAGTTCCCCCTCTCGACAACCGTATAACAGTCTGATTCCTTCGTTGGCGTTCGGTGAGTGAACACCGGACCGCACGCAGCAACGAGCAACGAACGCCCGCTATGGTTCGTCCTGGCGGGCGTTCTTCTTTTTGATTCTTGGGCCCACTCGACCGCAAAATTGCCGCGTTGGTCACTTCCATTTTGACGCCCCGCGCGTTTTCCTGATTTTCTCGCCTCGTTCACTGCTCGCACGGTGGACCGCTGACTTCAAACGGGATAGCACGCCGAAGCGTATAATGAACAAAACAGTCCCATGTTCGTGCCAGCAGTCTGGCGATGGTCAAGCGATAGCCGAAACAATCTCCTCAACGCCGTTTCAGTGAACCTGGGGCTTGAACTACTGGAGCGGCGTTGTGCTTTTAACGGAAACGGCATAGCTGAAAGGGAGGGCATTGGCCAAATGGTTCCTTGGCTCTTCAATCACAAGCGCCATGAGCTACCGTAAACAGGGATGGTATCTCGCCGGCAGCAACTGGATCGGGCCGCTACTGTTCGTCTGGTTGCTGGTCAGAATGTTGGCGCTGCTCAAGCGGTAACCGAAACCGCTTTCCTCAACGCCGTTTCAGTGATCACGTTGCCTTAACTGGAGCGGCGTTGTGCTTTTAGGCCGCTGTCCTTACCTCCAATGGAATTCAAACACTCACTAGCACCAGATCCCGATCCTCCTACCAGTCCAGCACTGAACATATTCCTCTCAGATCAGGAGAGCATCGTTTTCTATCCTCTCGATGAGATGGCATCGCAGGAGGAGATTGTGAAATGGGTTAAACGCTACGAGCAGGAGGTCAAACCCGATCAGTCGTTGCTCATCAACGTCGTCACTGCCGGATTGCGCCAAAAATAGGCGAGGGAGGCAGAGCAGATTCTACATTTGTGGAATCTTCAGAATGGTTTACAAGGTGGAGCGTATCGTGTTATTTACGATAATTGGCCGCAAAACGTTCATTGCGAAACTCACCGAGATTCAGCAGACTGCCGAGCAGTTGTTGGCCGAACCTCAGGCGAGCGAACACGACAAGTTCGCGACTCATCTGTACCGGTTGCGCCGGGAATACCGGTTAGATTGCGATAGCTCCGGAAAGAGCGGCAAGCCGATCGAGCGGTGCGTCATCTCGACCTTTCGGGTTGCCGAAAGCATGGGCTTCAAGGGGGACATTCGACAGTGGCAGGAGTTGTTGCGGATTGGCGATTGAGAAATTTGCCCCGATGCAGAAATCCGCAGCGACCCTGATTTCCAAGCCTGCGGCAGAGCTGTAACTTTTCCCGGTTAAGAGCCGAGGTAGTTCGTTCTGTTTCGATCTGGGGACTCGTTAACCAAGAGCGGGCTACCTCTCCGTTTTCTTTAATTCTTAATGACGCGGAGGCGTGAACGAGAGTGAAGGTGACACGCCCTCCATGAATGCCATCGAGCTTAAATCGGAAGTTGCGAGCTATCGGCTGATGGTGAAGAACAAGACCCCGAAACTCGTCGCTTGCGGCCCCAGCGGGCCTGTCGATATGGATATGATCGACATCCTCGTCAACGCCATCTCATCCCTCGAAAAGCGGATCGACGCCATCGATCTGACGAGACGCCCGAAGCGATAAGGTCACTCCGAAGTTCGTGGCTTGCGTCCTTCACCAGCCTTGTTCGTCCAGCGATAAATCACCTTTGTCGATTCGCTCGCTAGCAGGCTCCGCTGGCTTCTCGCTTGATAGCCGCGGCGACGTCTGTTGGACTATCGCTTTCAACTCCTTGATCTGTTGCTTTAGATGCTGAACCTCCCGCTCATGTTCTTCATCAAGCTGCTCTAACTTGCGCCTCAACTTGGCCACCTCGGGCCGGAAGATTTGCCTTGCTCGCGAGATCGAACACGACTTCATAAACATCGTTCAGGGTTCCCATGGCTAATCAGGATGGTTGAGGCCGGGCGTTCCTCGAAGGAACGAAGGATGCTTGGTGTTTCGGTCGCCCAAGCGTCTTCGCGCCTTTACGAGTGCCTGCACGTAGTTATCGCACCGCAACTAAATCGGGAGCCTTCAGCAGTTTGAGCCGATCCAAGAATCCGGATTATCCTGATATCAACCAGACGGGACGGTGTAGGAGTGAATCGGTACCTTTGGCTCCTTTGAGCCGTAGCAAATCAGAAAGCGCCGTCATGGAATATTCAACGGAAGCAGACTCTTCAAATCCGAAAAACCGCACCGTGAAAGTTCATCTCCCCAGTGGCGACGTATGGTTCACGCAAGTTGATGAGGAGCCAACCGAAGAAAAATAAACCGACCACTAAACTTCGCATACAACCCGCCGGTCACCGGTCGGGGCGCTTCAAATTCACCGCCGCTTATAGAAAGCGGAACCAAGACTTGTGAATAAGCACGGCGCATGTTTAAAAAGTAGTGCCATATTAACCTGTCCGAAGGGCGACTCAGCGAATTGATTTTGCGAGCTATACTGGACCACTGTCTAACTGCACGAGACGGTCCCAGGCGGCAGACATCGTTGATTTAAGTACTGCCTTCTCTGAGGCAACCCGCAGACCGATCAGCACTTCCGTTTGCCCAAACGAATTTTTAGGGTCGAGGAAAATCAGCGTCCCATTTAGTTTCTCGTGACGGGTATCAGCCCTGTCGTCCGGCCCCCCGGTTCCCGTTGTTCCCACTATTTCCGGGATTCCCGTTGTTCCCGCTATTGCCAGGGTTCCCATTGTTCCCACTATTTCCGGGATTCCCGTTGTTCCCACTATTTCCGGGGTTCCCGTTGTTCCCACTATTTCCGGGATTCCCGTTGTTCCCACTATTTCCGGGGTTCCCGTTGTTCCCACTATTTCCGGGGTTCCCGTTGTTCCCACGATTCCCGGGGTTCCCGTTGTTCCCGCTATTACCGCGGTTCCCGTTGTTCCCGCTATTGCCGCGGTTCCCGCCATTCCCGTTGTTGCCGCTATTGCCGCGGTTCCCGTTGTTGCCGCTATTGCCGCGATTCCCGTTGTTGCCGCTGTTGCCGCGATTCCCGTTGTTGCCGCTATTGCCGCCATTCCCGTTGTTGCCGCTATTGCCGCGATTCTCGTTGTTGCCGCTATTACCGCGATTCTCGTTGTTGCCGGTAGAAGATGCCGAGGTCACCTCCTCAGTCTCACGTGTAGTTTGGGCCGCGGCCGTTTGGCGCGATTGCGAAGAAGAAATGTTCGCGGATTCGGTCGTGGAACGCACGACTTCAGCCGACTCGCTCGTAAGATCGGTCTTCGCAAGCGAGAATGCCTTTGCCTGCCTATTGGTATTCTGAACAAGAATTGACTGACTGGGAAGCGGTCTAAAACCGCCCGCTTCGCTCAGCTTGGAAGTGGTAAGGAGTGTGCCGAGATTAATGGTCGTGACCCGAGGCATCCTGCGGACCGCCCCGGTGGTCTCTGGCCAGATATCGAGCATTTGTCCTGGGAGCAACTCAGCTCGAATCTTCGGATTTGCTGTCAAATAGACGGTAACTTTGTGGCTTAAGCAGATCACTTTTACTCTTCCGACGTTCGAGATCATGAAGTCTGATCCGGTAACGGCGGCGGTAATTGCTCCAGCCTGCACCTTTCCTCCACCGGCCCCTTCCGGGGCCGAGAACAGCATCGTGCCGCTATCGAGAACAATTTCGCGTGTGCCGGCGATAAAACGAAAAAGCGAGTTCGAACCTACTCGGGTGATCGTCAGGTCCGGGAACTGCAATTCGGCACGCGAATCATTTCCCGTCTTGAGCCCCGTATTGCCCTTTACGACATCGCCTCGAACTGCTCGCTTATCCTGCGGCAAGAGCGAAACGATGTTTACCGCCTTGGTGACTTCAGCCTGCTCAAAGGGCCTCGCCCGGAGAGCGGCGAGATGCCCTGCAAACATTAACAAAACCAAAAGTATGCGCTTCATACGTCAGCGTGCGAGGAATGGGTCAGGTTTTCGATTCCAACAAACAGGACAATCTGGTTTGTAAGGCACTCTTGTAGATTCCGAGGTGAGAGTTCGCTCGCAAAACACAACGTCCCCCAGCCAAAACTCGCCAGAGAGCTCGTCGATTCGATAAGACCGTCAACATGTTTTATCGCTCCATTGGACCATATCACGGACCATTCGTCACAAAGTTTCACGCTGGTCTTACTCAACTGATGCCTGCTTCAGGTATTCCCCTAAGGCCGTTTGTTTTGGCCATGAAAGCTTGTTTCCGGGTCAACGTTTCCTCTTGAGACGGAGATTGGCACCAACATCAGGGGTGCCAAGCAGCCTTTGTCCGGAAACTCGACCTCATACCATTCCAGGAAGCCGAATGCTAGATAGCACATGTGAACCGGTTTCCTCGATGGCCAGCTTTGCTGCGCGGGAAAGCGAACTTACTGTCGCTTCAAGCTTCGGATCGAGGTCAATGACGACCTCGACAGGGGGTTCGACGAATGGCAGCGGGGCTTTTGGGCCGCCCGTTCGCAATCGATCCTCTTCGTTTCCCCTCGCCGGCATCGCAAGTGCGACAAGTTTTTCGGGCAGGCTTCAGACAAATGAGAACTCTGATCCTATTGGCAATCACCTCAGTCATTCTATCTGCGTGTACAACAGGTTCTGGCACACGAATCAGTAGGCGTTTGTACCAGCCAACCCACTCATCGGACGTCGAGATACTCTTTAGAGAGCCAACTCGGCCATTTACCGTGGTCGGACCTGTAAGCTCTTTCGGAGCACCGATTGCAGCAGAAAATACAATGTATCGTGCTGTTCAAAAAGAGGCAGCGGAACTGGGAGCGAATGCCATCATCGTTGAAGGACCGGGCATCGGACGGAACTACGATGGATTTCGTAGAGGCAAGGCTCTGCAAGCCCTCGCAATAAGGTGGAGCGCAGAGGACCAAGGACGTGGACCTCACGCGCTATCTCCGACATCCATGGTTTCCTCGACGCGTGATGCTAATCAAGTCATTCCCAGTGACGCTCCCTTATATCCTGAAAGATAACGCAGCGAAGTTATGACGGATGCACTGATACTCTCATCAGGGTCGAATGCCTGTAGAAGGAGACGCGCTCCGTTCGACTAGTTCTCTGCGGTGTTGCAAGATGATTGACAATGAAGCGAACGCTTCCGAATTCGGTGAGAGCCCTTCTACATCCGTTGCGGATTGGCGACTCCTGCTCTTTTTGAGTATCTCAAATCGTCGGTAAGCTTTACACACCGTTCGATCTATATAATTCTCTGAATTACAATCAACTATCCTCAATCGCGGCCAGAAATCTCAACCTAGTTAAACAAAAACGTCGAATGCTTTTACAAAGGCGCAGCCTTCAACAGGGGGAAGAAGCGCCCAAGCGAAGGAGTGTAGTTATTTGTTGGTCATATGTCTCCTACAATCAAAACCTTATGATTTAGCGTTGCGGTTTGAACGCAGGCTGGCATAGAAAGTGCTGGTGGTTACTTTGCTCAGCGCAACCCTCCAAGAAAGGTAGTAGTGCTCAGCGTAACCCCCCAAAGAAAGGTAGTAACGAGTAAATGATAGCAGTAACGAAGTATTTTCTCTGCGTGCTCATTTTGATTGGACTGGCTTCAAGCATGCAGGCCAAACAAGACAACCAGAAAGAGCAAAAAGATAAAGTAGAGAACAAGTGTCAAGAAAAGAAGGACGAAGAAAGAAGATAAAGAAAGGAAGGACAAAGTGGCTGTCGTTGATGAAGTGAACGGCGCGACCACGGCTTGCAAGCCTTTCTCGGTTCCAGATGCCGGGTCGACCGTTGCTCTTCTAAGCTTGTCTCTTGCGGCTGTCGGAGTGGCGCATCGCCAATGGAAATCCTCGCCAGCGGAAAAGCCTTAAGCCGCCTAGGCACAAACTCATTTCTGAGTTTTAGTATATCGGTTTAGTTTGAAGGGGGCTTGTCCGTAACTTCATCAGAAGCCGCCACGCGGCAGCTGAACTAAATAGCGAACAACACCCAATTCAAAGACACGAAAGCCGGAGGAAATGGAAAGCCTCCGGCTTTTCGTTCTCAAACCCGAAAAGCCTCTTGAAGCGATTCCACTCCCAGCCTTCAATCGCTCAGCCTACGACTCGCAAAGCTCAGTCGGCCAAGTGAGTTTACCGTCAAGTTTCGTCCAAACGAACAGTCGGGCCGTAGCGCCGACCGAAGTTGCATGGCCTGATTGAGTTAGACGCTCCATCGACGCGAATGGTTGAGCAGGATACCAGCAAAACAGAAAGCGGGGCTAAAACCTCGTCCGGAACCCATAGGAGGACTGTTCTCATTGCTGATAACCATCCGGTCTTTCTTCACGGTCTTGCTACCCTCATTAATGCAGAGCCAGATCTTGTCACGTGCGGTGAAGCAAGATCGGCACCCTCGGCTCTTGAAACAATGCGAACGTGTCCAGCAGATGTTGCCGTCCTCGACTTCTCTTTGCCGGGTATGAGTGGTCGCGAGTTGATCAAAGCCATGAAGGCACAACGGCCCAATTTACCAATTCTGACTCTGTCGACGCACAGCGATTCGCTTTATGCATTGCGAGCACTGCGGGCTGGAGCCCTTGGCTATGTCGCGAAGCGTGAAGCTCTTACGAATGTCGTTTTGGCGATCCGCAAAGTTCTAAAAGGAGAGATTTATCTCGACCCAAGGTTCAGCGAACGTCTGATTTTTCAGGTCACCCATCCTACTGGAGGCAATATCGGTTCGCCTCTGAACAGGCTTTCCAAAAGAGAACTTGAAGTAATCGAGTTGTTCGGACGCGGGCTTGAAACCAAGGACGTCGCTTCCGAACTTCGCTTGAGCGTAAAGACCATCGAAACGCATCGTGCGCACATCAAAGGCAAATTGGGTTTCAGCAATGGTAATGAGTTGGTTCGTTTCGCGGTCGAATGGGTCGCGCAGCGGAAGCTGGATTAACGAGCAATTGGCAGCGTCCTCCCCGCTTTCATAATGCTCGCCGGGGCACCCCCTTGTCCCGAGAGTTCCGTTTGGATCATCCTGACCTTCTATGATCGACACTTTCAAGCGAGCCTCAAGCTGCTCGATGCCTGCTTCGGATCGGCGATTGATCAAGGCTGCCCTTTCCTCCTTCGCGATCCAACAAGCCCGGCGATTTACGAGGATGTTTACGGACGACCAACGCAGTATTGCTTTGCCTGCAATGGCTCTGATAAAGCGAGCCTCCTATGCTGCTTTTATTTTTTAACTCATTTACGCTGATGCGCCCCACGGTCTTGCGCCCGAAGAATCCCGCCGCAAGACCCGCGCCAACGCTCTTGCCGACCGCAGTGCGTGCTGTAGTGAACTCGGATCTGGCGGCGGAAATCATCGCGGTGACCTCCTTGTCGCACCTTACGAAAAAGTTAAGAGCATCATCGACCAAATCCTAGCGAAACTCGACTTGGACAAGGGGCGTATCGAACTTTCACCTTGTATCAGATATGCCCTGAGAAGCCGAGTAAGCCATCTCCAGTCATTCAGCCTTCTGCGCCCCTCATCTCGGTTCCCAGGCCAATCCAGTGGAAGCATCTGCCGAGAACCTTTCGCTTAAGAGCATGAGGCACGACTATCTGAAGGCGTGGAGTCAGTCCGATGCGTTCCGGCGTGTCTTTGGTGCCATTATCAGTCAGTTGATCGAAGAGGGTAGAGTCAACTTTAGTGGCGCACACGACGTCCGCGCTGTTTTTCCCTATGGACCCATGGAAGCGCGTCGTTTCAACGTATGAACTGGAAGTAACTTGCAGGATCCATGCAGGGCGGCATCCCTGTCTTTTCGCCTATGGACCCATGTTCGCAAGGCGTCGCGGACTTGTCATCGCGCCGGGGTTGCTCCACATGGCGGGCATGGCCAAGCAAGCCCTCTCCCCAAACAGCGGCACTCACTGAAATCCAGCGAGGAAATGAGCGATGCGTCATCGCGAGCTTCCGAGTCGCCGAGAGCATGGCTACAAAGGCGAATTTCGCAGGTGGCAGGGACTGTTCGCAGGTGGGGACCCGCTTTTTCTCTCAAGGGCCGCGGCGAATTTTCAGGAACGCGAGAGGCTGCCAGGATTTCTTAAGGCGTCGCGAATCCAACGCTTCATTTCCTTTTGTTCCGTCCTCATCCAGGCAAGCCCCTGTCGTATTTCCTTAAGTTCCTTTTCCAGGTTCCCCGCCTTCATAATTCCGGCGTGGCGACGTAATGAGGTTGAATTCGGTCGTTTCAGTGTCTTTGAGGGTAAATCGTGTGATCGCGCATATATGAATGGCAGAGTGACCAGGTAGGGCTTGCTGTGGATCGGCGATTGATCATGCTTTCGCACCTCCCGATCCGATGTCGTCGGCGGATCGCGGAGGCACCACGCATTGTCGCCCCTGGCCAAGTCGCGCTCTTTTACTCGATGAGTCTTCGGCGTGCAGGCATCGCTGTATAGCCGTTCGTTACTTCATTTAGGAATATAGAGAAATCATTGCGAACCATTTGACGCAGAAGACGTTTCAATGTCTGCTTGTCGATCTCGTGAGCGGGGGCCGGTTTGTTCTTTGTCGTTCTTTTTGAGAGAATTGCCATCGCGAAGCTTTCAACTATAATGAGGGCGGGTGAACGTGTCTGTAGGGCGGGAGATGATAATCCTGTAGGACGAAGTCCTACGCGGGTGCACTTCTGGCCTATAGGAATTTGCTCTAGAAAACCCGCAAATCCGCATGAATAAGGCTCTCGAGTCGATTGCCATTCATGCAAACTGATGCACGTCGGTAAAAAATGCCCCTAAATTTGGCAGCATTTGGCCGAATGGCAGCAAAGCGGCCCTTTATTCTCTTTAAATGTGTTCGTGCAGCGACCAGCGGTATGCTGTCCCGAACGGCACACGTCTAAGGCGCACGGATCTGTAAATGCTTGCAAGTCGATGTATCACGATATGAACCGAGTGACGTTGATCGAGGGGCGTGCGAAACTGCCGGAAAGTCCGGCAGGCAGATCGAGCGGTGCGTCAATATCAAGCTTCCGAGTCGCCGAGAGCATGGGCTTCCAAGGCGACTATCGGCAATAGGAGCACCTGCTGCGGATTGGGGATTGAGAATTGCTCAAGCTTCGCCACTTTCAGAGCGGCGAAGTGCTTTCCGAAGCTTCTTCGTTTTCTTTTTCCTCTCCTCAAGCTCCCACCTCACAGGAGTAATCTCGCCCTTGGTGCTCCACCATCGCTCGCCGGTCCACATGCCTAGCATCTTTGTTCCATCGGCAAGCCAAACGCGGACAGCCTTCCGAACCTTGGGTTTAGGATCGTCAACCGCATGCGGAGGGATGTCCGTTTCTTTCATTCAAGGACCGAAATGCGAATCGCGAGGGACTGTCAAGCTTAGGTGCCTTGGCTTCAAGGGGGCCCGATGCAGAAATCCGCAGCGACCCCGATATTCAAGCCTGCAGCAAAGTTGTAACTTTATTGGTCATAATAGCCGAGGTAGTCCGTTCCGTTTCGAGTTGGTTGATTCGTCAACCAAGGGCGGGCTACCTCCCGTTTTTTTGCCTGATTTTCCTTTGATTCTTAACGACGCCGGAGCGTGAAGGGATGATCGTCGAGACAACACGCACTCCATGAACGCCACAGCGCTGAAATCGGAAGTTGCGAGCTATCGGCTGATGTTGAGGAACAAACCCGCAAAACTCGTCGCTTGGGGACCAGACGGACCTGTCAATATGGATCTGATCGACATCCTCGTTAACGCCATCTCAACCCTCGAAAACGGATCGACGCCCTCGATCTGCCGAAGCGCCCGAAGCGATAAATCTCCCAAGAATGATCCTTCCTCGTTGTGGGAGACTAACTCTCAGGAAAAATTGAAGAGCTTGTTCGCTATTGACACTCGGAAGCTGGACAGTCTGCGGTATCGCAAATGGCTGAATTCTGGTGGGTCCCCTTGGCGACAAAACCCGCGAGTGCAAGAACAGCGACAACGCCAAAAATTACTGTGAGAATACGCATGGTGTTTATGGGTTGAAGAAGTTTAGACAACTGTGAGGTCGCCGTCTAGTGACGATTCCCCTGACACTGCCGAATGGGCTTCAGGGGCGACTTTCTCTACTGGAACACCTGATGCGGATTGGGGATTGAGAATAACGCCCCGATGCAGAAATCGGCAGCGACCCTGATATTCAAGCCTGCGGCAATTTGTTAGCCTCTACTCGGAAGTTATAATCGAGGTAGCCCGATCCGGTTGGAGTCGTGGCCTTCGTCAACCAAGGGCGGGCTACCTGCCCATTTTTTTGCCTGATGAAAACAATGGGATGCGCCCTGATTTCGAAGTTCGTGGCGTTGGGCTAGACTTCGATGTAGTCCATAAAGCGAGAGGCAGCCTGTCTTCGTGGGAATTACGGGCTGCCTCATATTGTTATAATAGCCGCATTATCGCAAGCCCCTTTGGCTTCAAGCGCGACTTCGGCAATGGGAACATTTGATGCGCGTGGGCGACTAATCGCTGATCAGCAAGATTCGCTTAGAAACACCTCCCTGCACTTGCCAAAGCCGCCTCAATCAGCCTAGAATTTTAGATTGTATGAAAAACACCCTCTCCTCTATCCCCACTCAGCGGATCGCACGATCGCTCCTGCTAATCTTGGCAGCCACTGCGGCTTGCACGTTTTTCTCCGCCTGCGTCGGCCATCAGGCCCGCGTCGAAAACCGCCAGGAACGTAGGTCGGATCGACAGGAACGGCGAGAAAACCGCCGGGCAGATGGTAATCAAACGCCGCCGAGCCAATAACCAATAACTGATCCCGTCAGCGTCAACGGCCCGAGTGGCTTTTGGCACTAGAGGCTTTCGTGTTGAGAACGAAAAGCCGGAGGCTTTCCATTTCCTCCGGCTAAAATTGTTCCCAATCGGCAACTCTGGAAGCACCCTCACAAAGGGGAAGAAAGAGAAATCCCTTCCCCTCAAATCAACCATTGGGGGGCTCTTTCTTTTCCCCTTTGCGAGCCTCCTCCTGCTGTCTCTACCTTCCCAAGGCAACAGAAGGTCACCAGCAGCCTCACAGGCTCAAGGAATCGGTCCTTCCAGTGTCTCTGTCCTGCCGCTATAGACAGGAGTCCTATGGCAAAATTCATTCACCTCGAAGTATCGAAACAATTTCTCAATCTTAACTACGTCAATCTGGTCACTCAACTGGAGGGAGACAAAGTTGCTATCAGCATCATCGACCGGCAGAAAGAGGAAGTGATCGAGGGAAGCGATGCAACCAATCTCTTAGCCATGCTCACAATGAAAGCCAAAGGGAAAAGGTAATTGCTGAGCGAACTGCGCTTGCCTGCGCCGAAGACGCTTGCCGATTACAGCCGTCTTGTTGCCCTCCTTGATGTCCTGATCGATGAGGTTGGTGAAGATGAATCTCACACCTTGGCCCAACTGTTGGATCACGTGGGAGAGTTAATCGAAGAGTTTGAAGTTTCACACGTTCCCGAGCTTTGAATGCCCGTGAGGAGGAGGTTGGTCACACTCCGAATCCGGAAACAATTGCCGCCTTTGAAGAGTATGAAAGGAATGGCGGCAAAAGCTTGAAGCAGCGTTGAAGAGTTGATTGGCAGAACTCAATGCTGACGATCAAGCCGGTAAGTTTTTTTTCTTTGAAGGATTGATTGGCTTTCCCAAAGACATTTTGTCTTCGGTGCCACCGGCTTGTTGAGGCACAACGGCCCCAACTTTTTTTGGAACCGTTAACATCGGTTAACCGCCGGGGGTGGTTTAATCCAATTCTTTTGTGTCGTCGTCCTTTTTTTCAAGGAGCTTGGCTTTCGTCGCAATCACGAACTTGCCTCGGTCTGAGGACGCCCAAGCCGTCAATTCTTCGGTTGTCTTGGCGGGCGATCCTGTATCCTCCTCAAAAAGTTTCAGCATCTCCTCGGCTTGTAGTCGCCCTTTGTGGGCGTCCTTTTCATCGCTCATGCTCTGTTTGAAAGGCCGAACACTGCGAACAAGTCAAACCAAAAATTAGCTAGGGCGTCTCCGAAGCAACCGTCTCGACATCAGGAGACGAAAGTCGCTAGACTCCCCAACCTGCAGCCCCCAATGAAAAAGAAAAAGGCCAAAAGGTTGGACAAGTCGAAGCCCAAAGCCGAAAGGGGGTCTCGGGGTGTATAAACGGTGGTCAACTGCTCAAGTCGGCCTCGATTGCTTGCTTTGAGGTTACCCCTGTCGGGGTATCCTCCTTTTTCTTGAATTGATTGCGTTGATGTCGCTGAGCGCCCCTGACGTGACTGCGCCTTTTCGAGTCGAGGGATGAGATAGTCTGGGCCGAAAGGAACCAGACGAATGAAAGGCAAAAAATACAGCACAGAGGATAAGATCCGGATTTTAAGGCAGGCAGACGGAGGTCGGTCGATCTTGGAGGTGTGCCGGGAGGCGAACATCTCGGAAGTAACGTTCCACCGGTGGAAAAATCAGTTTGGGCAGATGGAAGTCAGCGAGGCCAAACGTTTGAAGGAGCTTGAGAGAGAGAACACGGAATTAAAGAAGATGCTGGCCGAAAGCCTGCTCAAGAACCGAGTGCTGGAGGCGGTGTGCGAAAAAAAGTTATAAGCCCGGAGCAGCGACGGCGAGCCGCTCGGGCGGTGGTGGCCAGCGAGCTGTGTTCCGGGCGGGCGGCGTGCCGGTTTTTGAAGGTATCGAGGTCGACGTACTGGTATCGGAGCAAAGAGCCAACCAGCCAGGAGCAGAGGCTGCTCAAGCGGATGAGGGAGCTCAGCGAAAAGCATGGCCGTTACGGGTATCGGCGAATCGCCGCCCTGCTGCGGCAGGAGGGTTGGCCGGTAGGAAAAAGACACGTGCAGCGGTTGCGAAGATCCCTCGGGCTGCGAGTGCCGCCCACCAGGCGCAAGGTGGTGCGTCGTGGCGTCTCCACGGGGCTGCCGACGAAGGCCGAGCACCGGGGCCATGTCTGGAGCTGGGACTTCATCTCGGATGCCACCACGCGAGGCGGAGCCCTGCGCATGCTGACGATCCTGGACGAATACACCCGTGAGTGTCATGTGCTGCGGGCCGACCGTGCTCTCAAGAGCAGCGATGTGCTCGAATGGATCGGGCGGGCCATCGCCGAGCACGGATCGCCCGCCTACCTGCGGAGTGACAATGGTCCTGAGTTTATCGCCAAGGAAGTCCAGCGATGGCTGGCCGCCAACCAGATCAAGACGATCTATATCGAGCCCGGCAGTCCGTGGCAAAATGGCTTCGTCGAGAGTTTCCATGGACGCTTGCGCGACGAGTGCCTCAACCGGGAGCAGCTCTGGACGCTGACCGAAGCCCGCGTAGTCATTGAGGACTACCGCTGCCAATACAACCATCACCGGCCGCACAGCAAGCTGGGCTACCAAAGCCCAAAACGCTTCGCGGCCACAACCCAAAGCGCTCCAGCTCCGGCTCCAGTCGCCCTCCGGGCTCCTTACGCCGCAGCTGGACAAACCAAGGCAAACAACATAACCAATAACCAAGTCTCAGACTAACTCTCCTCCTGACTCGAAACGGTGGGTCCACTCAGTTAATAGGGAAGGAAAAATGACCATCCGCACCGAGGTTTGAAATGGACGGACGATGGCTGGCCGTGATTCCGGAGGTTCCCGGGCGCAAGGAGCCATGGCTCGACACGGGTGGAAGCGGCCATCGAAGCGGCTGCCCGTGCCTTGACTATCCTGAAAAACGAACCGGAAGAGATCTGGACAGCGAACCTCAAAGCTTTCTTCCCTGCGAAGCCGATATCGTGTAATTACACGATGATGAATTGTGCGGACCACCAACGAATGCGGACGATAGCAAAAATCTCAATCTCCAATCCGCAACAGTTCCTCCCATTGGCGAAACTCGCCCTTGAACCCGATGCTCTCGGCGACCTTAAACGTCGAGATCAAGCCCCGCTCTCGGCGACATCGAGTAGGATCCGAGATGTGGAATCACTCCGGCAAAAGCGCAAGCAAATCGAACGGTAGTCCAGATTGCCAATTTGGGGCAGAGCGATGTGTTTTTTTGATTTGTAATCAGTAGGTCCCGGTTCGAATCCGAGTGCTGGATTCGATTGGTGGTCAACAACGTGAATCAATACTCTATTTATATTGCGAGATGTTGCTGCCCTTATACTGCCTCTAACAGCAAAAGCATCGTTCAGATGACTCCGGGCAAGCAAATCGCGCTGCCTCATCTCGACCTTTCGGGTTGCCGAAAGCATGGGCTTCAAGGGCGACTTCACCAACCCGGTGTACATTTAAGGGCCCTGATGAGCCGACCTCGCGGTACGAAGTGTTGCTATTCCGTCGTTCGCGGCAACGGAGTGTTTCTCGGCACGATTCCTGAGGGGATTCCGGGCGCGGCCGGACGAATTCCGTCTCCGCTTGCCTCCGTCGAACCAGGACGGTCAGGTGCCGGACCGACCGCGCGTGGAGTTGGTTCCGCGATCAAATCCGCGCTCCCCCGGCCCCGAAGAACTGGGGCTGCTCGTTCGGCTCGTTGCGCCACCTGAGATGCCTGGTTGAGTAACCCCTTGCTGTGCCCCAGTGCCTTGCTGGACGCCGGTGCTCCCCTGAACTCCCGTACCTTGCTGGACGCCGGTGGCCCCCTGAACTCCCGTGCCCGCGGGGGGCGCGCCTGCTGGACACCGGTGGTCCCCTGAACTCCCGTGCCCTGCTGGGCGCCGGTGCTCCCCTGAACTCCCGTGCCCTGCTGGGCGCCGGTGCTCCTCTGAACTCCCGTGCCTTGCTGGATATGAATCGGGCTGACTGCAGGGAATATCGGTCAGCTTGCCAACGCCCCGCAAAAACCCCGGAATGCTTTTTACTTCTCGCTTCTCAACCCATTCGCGGCTCTGCTGCAAGGCTTCGGTGTGCAGGAGGTCGAGCAACGGGAAAGAAACTTCATCTCTCTTGCACCCATGACCGCCTCCCACTGCGAACCTAAAATAGGATGAAAACTGGCTATCTCATTCAGGATGTTCGTAGGATCGAATTGAAAAATCTGAACGCAAATCGCGAGGGTGGTTCGTTCATAATTGGCGATGTGGCAAATCAGGACGTCTCGCCCAGCGTCGGCGATGCAAGCCTAGTTATAGAAGGCAAAGAGTTCGCTGGCAATGTCGTCCGCCACACCGAGTCACAAGTCATCTTCGAGTCTGATCGCTTTAAGGAGATCGAACAAAAACTTTGAACTGGAAGTGGTTTTGGCGAAAAAACTCTTTCCCCTGCAAGGAGCTGTTCGGTCAGCCACGAGCATGACGAGAAACAGGTTTGATTCGCGGATCCCACTCCTTCCATGATTAGGGCAGTGATTTTCGACGTAGACGGAACGCTGGTCGATTCGGTCGATTTACATGCGCGCGCATGGCAGGAGACTTTTCGCGAGTTTGGAAAAGATATTCCCTTTCAAGAGATTCGCATGCAGATCGGAAAGGGTGCCGACCAACTTATCCCGGTGTTTTTGAGCAAGGCGGAATTGGAGGATTATGGAAAACGCATCTCCAACCGGCGTGGGAAGATATTTCAAGAAAAGTACCTCCGCGAAGTGAAAGGATTTCCACGGGTACGGGAACTCTTTCAGCGTGTGTTGGCTGACGGCAAGAAAATCGCCCTCGCCTCGTCGGCCATCGGCAAAGAACTCGAGACATATAAAAAAGTTGCCAATATCGCGGACTTACTCGACGCCGAAACCTCTGCCGATGATGCAGAACAATCAAAGCCGCATCCCGATATTTTCGTAGCAGCACTTGAGCGACTGGACGATCCCCCGGAAGAGGAGGCGCTCGTCATTGGCGATACGCCTTATGACATTGAAGCTGCGGGAAAGGCAGGCTTAAAGACTATCGCGTTTCGCTGCGGTGGCTTTCCCGAGGAGACTCTTCAGCGCGCAATCGCCATTTACGACGAACCCGCCGACTTGCTTGCCCGGTATGCCAATTCGCCGCTTTCAGGGTAAGGGCCGAGCCGAGTTGTCGTTCAAAGCACGAACGCTTGTTCTCGTCGCGGACACAGTTCAAAAGGTATTGCTGGTCCAAGCCGCCCAGACCTTCTGCGCGGTAAGTCAATTCTACGACAGTCATAACGGGCTCAGCCGTGGTCCCACCGGTCATGTCGGGGAAAAATCGCGACGGAATCACAGCAATAAAGCGAATTGCTACCTGATTTCGAGCCGTAACCCGATGGTCTATAGAGGAAGCGGGCTCGTTTCGGCGCGGCTTGGGAGGGCGCGTCTTCGCCATTTAACAAAAAAGAGCAAAGTGTACGAGGCGTACGAGGTTTGATTCACATCGCTTTCCCAGTCGGCAAGTACAGACCTGGCGGCTGATTGTCTCGAGCGATTCTTATTGTTTCCCGCCATTACCCCGATTCTCGCTAATCCCGGGATTGCCTCGGTTCTCTTTGTTCCCGCCGTTACCCGGATTCTCCTTAATCCCGGCATACGCCAAAAGGGTTCCGCCTGAGGCCATTATCAGGTGTCTATCTAAAACGCGGCCGCGTGCGAACACCGGGTCGATTCCATGAAGAATCAACATGCAACTTAATCGTATTATGACTGAATACGTGGAAGTCATCGCCCCAGAGATGTCTATCCAAGAAGCCGCCGAGCAAATGCGCTCCCTTGGTGTAGGTGTTCTCCCGGTGTGCAACGGAGACCGCCTCGTGGGACTGCTTACCGACCGCGATCTTGCGGTTCGAGCTGTCGCGGACGGCAAAGATCCAAGCCAATATTTTTCTACGCCTTCGATCTGCCCCAGTTGAACGGAAAGGACATGAAAAAACTTCCCCTGGAAGAGCGAAAAGCCACTCTTCAACGGTTGCTCAAGAAGCCACCAGGCGTGATCCGTTATTCGGCGACTTTGGGAAACAACGCGAAAGACCTCCTTAAAGAAGCTCGCAAACTGGGGCTGGAAGGATTGATTGGTAAGAGGGCGAAGTCGGTTTACGAGCGAGTTATGGAGAAGAACCAGATCCGTCGCCTGCCGGTGCTAGATCACGACAATCGCATCGTCGGCATCGTGTCCCTTGGGGATCTGGCGATCAAAGACGATGAAAACCGTGCCGGAGTGACGTTGGAGAGAGTTTCTGAACATTCTCGATCGGCATTGGGCAGCTGATTGAAGCTGAGCAGACGCAAGAGGAAAAACTATCCGGAACGACCGCATGGTTGCAGTTGCGGTCGGTTCGCGTCTCTATGCTAAGGTGAGCGATCTCGATGACTTGCCGCCAACCCTTATGGACGAGATGGAGCAGTTTTTCATCAACTACAACAGAATGCGCGGCCGTGCGTTCAAGCCGATCGCGAGGCGCGGCGCGGCAGAGGGATCGAGATTTCTTGGTCGAATACCGTGTCATCCGCCACGTTAGTGACTAGCGGGAATGAAAACACACCTCTTCTTCGGCCTCCTAACTGTGATGTTGCTCATCATCGTTATCGGAACGCGCAGACGAGAGGCATTTGGCTTTGACGACGTCATTGACTTGGCGCAAGGGATGGCCGCCGAGCCTTCCCTCTCGACCGTGCCCGCCCTCCCGAAGGAGTTGAAGGAGCTGAATTATGATCAGCACCGGGATATTCGCTGGAAAGATGAGTATACGCTTTGGCGGCGCGAAGGTCTCCCATTTCAAGTGCGCTTCTTCCACCTTGGCTACATCTTCGACCGGCCGGTCGACATCTTCTACGAGGTGGCGAACAGTTCATTCGAGCGGCTTCGCTATTCGCCGGTTTTTTTTGATTTTGGCCGGAATGTGTTTCGCGTGAGGCTCCCCGACACGATTGGATACGCAGGCTTTCGCGTTCACTACCCGATCAACAAGCCGGACGTGCTCGACGAGATCTTCGTCTTCCTCGGCGCATCCTATTTTCGAGCCGTGGCTAAGGATCTGGTCTACGGATCCAGCGCGCGTGCGCTTGCGCTGAACACGGCGATTTCGAAGCGTGAAGAGGAATTCCCGATGTTCACCAAGTTCTGGCTCAGGCGGCCCGAAAGGTTCGGCAAACGTATGAGCATTTATGCGCTGCTGGAAGGCCCAAGTGCAACCGGCGCGTATCATTTCACCATCGAGCCCGGCGTGGAAACGCAAATGCATGTGAAAGCGGTCCTATTCTTCCGCAAGAAGACCGAACATGCAGAATACGCCCCTATTACAAGCATGTATTGGTTTGGCGAGAATACGAGCAACACCTTCGGCGACTTTCGTCCAGAGGTGCACGATTCGGACGGTCTCCTCATGAACCGTAGCAACGGCGAGTGGGTGTGGCACCCGCTGGCATGGTCAAAAGAACTCCAACTCAATGTCTTGGCCGACGATCATCCGAAGGGATATGGATTGCTGCAACGCGACCGGGACTTCAATCATTACCAGGATCTTGAAGCACTTTATCACAAAAGGCCAAGCGTTTGGGTGCAACCCCTGAACGGCTTCGACAACGGAGCGGTGCGGTTGGTCCAATTTCCCACAAAGGACGAATTTCACGATAACGTTGTCGCATTCTGGACCCCGGCTGAACCTCCACCATTGTTCAAGCCGGTTGAACTAGATTACGTGCTGCGCTGGTTTGGGGAAGCGCAGGACCTGCCGCCGATGGCCCGCTGCGTCCTGACAAGAGTCGATGATCAAGACAAGCCATATTATCGCCATTTCTTCGTCGAATTTTGGGGTGGTCCGCTCGCAAAGCTCAAGCCAGGAGAAATCCCAACGGCCGAAGTTCAATCTCCCACTGGTGCAGGAATTGCAGATGTCAGGGTCGAATGGAACGACTTCAACAAGACCTGGCGAATCAGCTTTTATGCCAGCACGCCCGAAGACAAGAAGCCGAACGAATTATCCTGCAGACTCCTGTGGAATGGAGAGGTGATGACGGAAACTTGGACCTATACATGGATGCCGTGAATTCTCAGTCGGATTGGGATGAAGCGATTGCTCGGCTCCTTGCGTTCTTTTCAACCCTTCGTATTGGAGGCGTTGAGCATCGCGTCCGGGTGGCGCTGCGGATTCTCGAGGAAGCTCGGCGACGCCATGAGCAAGACCGTAGTCTCGCGCCGGTCCAAGTGGCGATGAAAGTCGCGGAGGAGTCGCTCGACCGCTGGTTTGGCAAAGCGATCGGAGCTTCCCTGGATCGCCGTATTGCGATCGGGCTCGTTGCTCTGGAGGTGACCGACGCCGCCGCGCGTTTTCCAGGCAGCGTGCTTTTTGGAGAGCCTCCCGAGGCACTCAAGGCGCTGCTCGCAGGGGTCTCCGTGCGCACGGGCCCAGATCTTGCGATCTCAAGCATGACGCCGCGCGAAATGGACTACGGAGCCATGGAGACTATTGCGCAAGAGACCTGGCACAAATTCAGCTGGGCTCCGCTGGTGAGAGCCGCCGGCATCTGGACAGCGATTTTCTTTGTCGCGCTCTATCTTCACGACCGGTTCTTTCCGCAATGAGGCGTAACTTGGAGCCCGATAAATTGACGGCAGATTTCGTCGCCTTCCGCCGCGCAAGTTTCTTTGGGGCGATAGTGGCTACCACAGGTGTAGGCACGTGGTTGCTCTGGCGGGCTTTTTCCCCCGAAGGCGTTTCTGTGTTGGAATGGATACAGCTCGGGTTGTTCATCCTTCTGTTTCAGCAGATCGCCACGGGATTCTGGCTCGTAATTTTTGGATTCCTGACGGCGCTTCAGGGGGGTGACAGGGCGCAGATCTCATATAGCCTCGACGAGGAACCTGCCTTGGAAGGGCCGTTTCCGCCCACGGCGATAGTCTTGCCGATCTTCAACGAAGACGTCGATCGAGTCTTTCGGGGAATCGAGGCGACGTGGATCGGTATCAAGGAGGCGGGCGGCAGCCAAGGCTTCGATTTTTTTGTGCTCAGCGACTCGAATCGCGCGGAGAATTGGCTGCGCGAGGAGATGGCCTGGATCGATCTCTGCAAAAGGTTAAATGCCTTTGGACGGATCTTCTATCGCAAGCGACGCGTTCCACGGCATAGCAAGAGTGGGAATGTTGCAGATTTTTGCCGACGCTGGGGCGCTCGATATCGCTACATGGTAATTCTCGATGCGGACAGTATCATGACGGGCCGCCTTCTCTCGAGGCTGGTGGCCATGATGGAGCGTAATCTTCACGTGGGTCTAATACAGACCAGCCCGCAATTGGCTCTCGGAAGGACGTTTTTTCGTCGTATCCAGCAATTCGCTGCAAGAGTCTATGCTCCGCTTTTCGCTGCTGGCTCGAACTATTGGCACCTTTTCGCGTCCAACTATTGGGGTCACAATGCGATCATCCGTCTGAGACCATTCATTCAATATTGTGATCTCCCGGAATTGCCAGAGCCGGACACGGTTCGCCGTCACATTCTTAGTCACGATACGGTGGAAGCTGCTCTGATGCGCAAGGCGGGTTTCGATGTGTGGTTTGCTTATACCGAGGAAGGAAGCTACGAAGAGGGGCCTCCAAACTTGAGCGACAGTCTGGCGCGCGATCGGCGATGGTGTCTTGGAAACCTGCAACATTTCTGGTTTCTCTTCGCACCGGGAATCGATTTTGCGAACCGCTTTCACATTTGGATGGGTCTGATGGCTTACCTGAGTTCGCCCATTTGGCTGCTGTTTCTCATCGTTGGCGCCGTAGACCTGGCTTTCAAATACAGGTTCTCGCTGTTGTCGGCGCTGCCGGGGACCGAAGTCACATACTCGGGCGGAGCCGTTCAGATGTTGCTGCTTGCGACACTTGCGCTT
Organism: uncultured Verrucomicrobiae bacterium; assembly: GCA_963816855.1. Lineage (GTDB taxonomy): Bacteria > Verrucomicrobiota > Verrucomicrobiia > Chthoniobacterales > Terrimicrobiaceae > DASTFP01. Next base: position 139,322 of record CAWFMA010000024.1, read on the forward strand.
CTGTTCGTGCCTAAGCTTCTGGCTATGTTCCTGACGATTCCTAAAGCGCGGCAGTTTGGGGGCGTGATACCGCTCGTTGCCAGCACACTGATCGAGACCGTGATCTGGACTCTGTTTGCGCCCGCCATCATGCTTTACTACACGCAGTTCGTCGTCATGAACCTCGCGGGACTGCAGATCCCCTGGTCGGCGCAGAATCGCTCGGATACAGGATTGCGATTCTTCGAAAGCCTCAGAATTTTTTGGCTCCCGCCGCTAATGGGTTTTATCGCTACGACCCTTTTTGTCTTCTGCGCGCGAGAGGACCTGTGGCTGCTGAGCCCGATCCTGGTTGGATGGTTAGTCGCACCAGTTCTTGCGTGGGTGACCAGTCAGCCGAGGCTGGGAGAGTGGGCTCGCCGTCACCGGTTGTTTCTCGTTCCGGAGGAGAAGCCTGAATTTTGTCCAGCGGAGCTACTCTTTGTTGAAGGAGGTGCGCAGCGTTCCGAAGTCCCTTGGAGTTTTCCACATGGAGGTCTTGCCCGTGCTGTTATTGATCCCTTCACGCATTCGGTGCACGTCGCGCTTTTGCGCCAGCGGGCAGCAGCCCGCGGGGAGGCGGAAGGCTATCTTGAGGGTCTTCGTCAGAAGTTGATCGAGGAAGGGCCAGCTGCCTTGGAGCTTTCGCAGCATTTTGCCTTACTTTGGGATGCCGATTCTCTACGCTGGCTGCATCGCGAATTTTGGAGCCGTCCGGCTGTGCGACTGCACCCCTGGTGGAAAGAGCGTCTGGACGAAGTTACCGGCAGGATCGGTCTGACAGGTTCGGGGACCATGTGATGAAGCGCAAATATCGCTCCTGGCTTTTGAGCCGTCCAGGATCGTCGGAGCCGAGAGACAGGAGGCGACGAAGACGCAGGCGGTGTTGTGGCGCGTAAAAGTCGCGGAGATTTGCAACGGTGATCGCCCTTCCCGATCAAACTCTCGGGATCCTTGACGCTCTCAAAGAAAGTCCCTGAGCAAAATCGGGGCAATGAAGAAAAATAAACCGGCCCTAAACGCGCCGCAGTGAAACGTGGATTTTTTGGCTCTCATCGCGGGTTCGTAGCGTGTTGTCGACGGTCGTCAGGTTCATTGCGAGATCGTGGTCATCGCCGAGTTTTTGCCCTAGGTCACGCAACCGCTTGGTCAATGCTTAAAGCGGTGGTGGACGCCGCCCGAGCAAGCGTAAGTCATACCACAAATCCTTAACCCTCTTTCGCAGTTCGTGCAGATTTGCATCCGTCGCAGTGCGCCGGGCAACCGCAAGAACGCGCCGCGCCTTCTAGCAAGCGGCCTTCAATCCGCTTCGGATCGATTTTTTCGTAAGGCGTTTCAGAGGCCACTCGTCGAGGCGACCAAGCCGGCTGTTCAATTTCGACGGCAGCCTGTTTGCTCCAATCCTCCTTTTCACTCTCCTCAATCATTTGGCGTAGACGAGCAGCCATCGCGGTCCTGGATGCGAGCAAACGCCGCCGGTGCCCGGCGCTTGCCAGACCTGACGGTCAGCTTTTCGATCGGCTGCACCCGGTCATGCGCGTTCGCGGATCGACGACATTCGCTCGGCCGCATTGCGCGTCGCGTCGTTTTCATGTTTGTGAAATGACTCTCCCGTCGCCGGGCGCAGCAGCCGGCTCAATGCGCGAACTTTATTCAGACGCTCACGGGCTCATTCATTGCGGTGCTGCGGCCCTCATCCTCGTTCCCGTGAATCGCTCTTTCAGCGTCACTTCCAGTTCCGCCCGCGCGACGCGGTGCACCTCGCACGCGAGTGATTTTTTCCGGAGGTGGTAGCTCAATCGCATGGACTATAGTTGATACTCGGCTGGAAAGGAATTATGGAAACATCGCTTCTCCTCGGCAATGCGCTAGTCGCGGTGGGTTATTACATTCGTCTTCGGATCTCGCGCTGGGAGCACGGTGGGCTGCCAGCATTATCGAAGTGCGGCCAGGCCAAAGTGTCATTTCGACCGGTCCCTACGGCGTCGTCCCCACCGAATGTTTTCGGGCGGTGTATTGATGAATCTTCGTCCTATGATGTTTTCGTCCTCAATCATGCTATTCGGTCCACGTCTTCCTGCTGGTGTAATCCTTCATGGGGATACGCGTGTTGTGCTGGTGGTTTGATGCGAAACGAGAATGATTGCATGCGGTTGGTTCGAGCTAGCGCGATGACTGCGCAACCCTTGGCAGTCGCAGTAGCAGTTTTTCATTACCTACAACAGAATGCGCGGCAGCGTGTTCAAGCCCACCGCGAGGCGTGGCGCGGCAGAGGGCGATGATAATCATGCGCCGGCGCGAAATCCCAAAGATGAATACGTAGGGTCCGGGGGAAGTCGAGTTCATCTAGATCTGGTGCACCAGCAGCCGGCGCTCGGTATGCGTTTCTGTAATCGCGCGAACAAAGGCGGCACTACTCGCGGATCTGGACCTGGAGGCTAAGCGTGCGCAGGCGATTCAAACGGCAGCCGCACGTTAAATTGTGTGCCATCCGGACCCGTGCTGAAGTCGATTTTTCCGTGATGCCGTTCGACGACGATCCTGTGGCTGATAACCAGGCCGAGCCCCGTGCCTGAGCCGTCCTTGGTTGTAAAGAAGGGCACCGTAAAGATGTGGGGCCGGGCCTCTGGCGGGATTCCACTGCCATTGTCAGCGATCTCAACGAGGAAAAACTCTCCGTCGCGGCGCGTGCGGACATCGATGCGACCCGCCTCCCCGACGGCGTAAATTGCATTATCGATGAGGTTCGTCCAGACCTGGTTTAACTCGCCGCCGTAGGCGCAGAGACGCGGAAGCGTGCGATCAAAGTCACGGGTGACGGTGACGTTCCTGAGCTTGTGACCGAGGATGATTAGGGTGTTTTCGATGCCCTCGTGCACGTCGATTTCCTGCCATGGCGCCTGGTCCATGAACGAATACGACTTCACCGCACCAACCAATTCCGAGATGCGCTCCGTGCTATGTGTGATCGATTTTAACAAGTCGCGTGTGGTGAGGTTCGCTGCGAGCCACTGGATTGCGTTCCCGAGATCCTGCGCCGGCACCGTGCGCTTGACCCTTTCCAGATCGCCCTCGTCGACTCGGGCGTTCACCAAGGCCGGGGCCAGATCCCAAGCATCTGCGACTTTGTTCGAGTCGAGCCAGCATTCGATCGTTTCCTCGCGATCGCTTTGTTCTAAGGAATTGAGTTTCGGCTGCGATGTGGCGCAATGCACGGCCTCTTGGGAGGTCGCAACCAGCTGCTGCCACTGCTCGGCGCTGAGCGTTTCGTTAAGCTCGCATGCGTAGTCCTGAACCTTCTCTACGCTCTGGCGCAGATCGGCGGCGGCGCGGCGCGCAGCCGTCGCAGGATTGTTGAGTTCATGGGCAAGTCCGGCTGCCATCGTGCCGAGTTGGATGAGCTTCTCGCGCTCCTGTGAGTAGCTCTCATAATTCCGCAATCGCGTCGCCAGCGTCCGCATGATTTCCCTCGCCACCGTAGGCGAGCAGCGTAGCAGGTCCCAGAATCTGGCGCGCGGCAGGCGAAAAAGTCGGCTGTCGGCGACTGCCCGAGTGAGCACTGAATGCGGGACATCCAGCAGGATTTCAATCTCGCGAAAAAAACGCCCCAGGAATCACTTCCGCAAGAAAGATTTCCTGGTCGCCGTAAGAATTCGTCACACGCAACGCGCCTTCCAGCATAATGTAGAAAACGTCTGCCGGATCGCCGTCGCGAATGAGCGTCTCCCCGGCCTTGAGATGAATCTCAGTTCCTGTCGAAAAACACTCGCGCTGAGACTCGTTGAGCTGAGCGAAAAGCGGAACGTCGAAAACTGTCGCAAACCCTCCTTCAGAAACGGTGGGCGTTTGAGCCGGGGGACGAGATTCCATTTCTTCGAGCCGCTCACTGAGCTCAGCCATGAACGCGCGACTTGCGACGATTGCCTCGGCGGCCTTCGTTTCTCTCAACCCGCCGCACGGGCAGTCGCACGATGAAGCGCGTTTCGCCGGCTTTCGACTCGACCTCGATCTCACCGCCATGCCTGTCTCCCACGATGCCCTGGCTTATCGTAAGGCCGAGACCTTTTCCCGAACCGACGCCCTTCGTGGTGAAGAACGGCTCAAAGATGTGCGAAAGATTCTCCGATGGTATGCCGGGGCCGTTATCGATGATTTCCACAACAGTCTGATTGTCATCGCGTCGGGTTTGGATAGCGATCTCACCTCCGCCATTCACCGCATCCGCTGCGTTATCGAGCAGGTTGACCCATACCTGCGCGAGTTCGCTCGGATAGCCACGCACGTGACCGGATTCGCTCGAAAAATTCTGGGCGACACGAACGTTCGTCAGTTTGCGATCTAGCACGCCCAGCGCGCTTCGGAGTTGCTCATGCACGTCAATATCCGCGGCCTCCGCGCGCTCCTGTCGCGCGATGGAACGCACGGCTTCCACTAAGCTGGCGATTCGTCCGGTGGACTGTTCTGCGTCGTCAAGCAGCGTTTGAATCTTCAGCCGCAAGGCGATCCACCGCAACGCGTCGCCGAAAGCGTTCTTTGGCAGAAGGTCGCGCAGAGAAACTAGGGCACTCATTTCCAATCCCGCGCCGACAAGCACGGGAGCGATTTGCCAGGCGTCAGTCACCCCTCCTTCCCGCAGCCAGGCTGCGAGCACATCCTCCGAATCGCTCTGCTCGATCGAATGATACTGCCTGCCAGCCGAAGGGTTCTTCAAAACTTCGCCCACGAGTGCGATCAACCGATCCCAGTGTTCATGCTCAAGCGTGTGGTGCAACCGATGGGCAACCGATTGGATAGTCTGAATTACTTCGCCAAGCTGCACTGCGATGCGCTGCGCGGCGGAGGAAGGGTTATTCAATTCATGCGCAAGGCCGGCGGACATTGTTCCGAGCGCCTCCAGCTTCTCTTCCTGTCGCGCTGAACCCTCAATGTTGCGAAGGTGCGTCGCCATCGCGCGGAAAATCTCACTGGAAATCGCCGGGCAGAGCCGCAACAGCTTCCAGAACGCCTCCTCTGGAAAGGCCACTAGCCGGCAATCGCCCTCGGCGCGACCGGACAGCATGTAAGGAGTGCCGAGTAAAAGCGCAATTTCGCCGAAAAACGCGCCGGGTCTGTTGCGAGTGACAACGATTTCTTGGTCACCCGGTTTTTTCCAGACGACGATCTCTCCCTCGAGAAGAACAAAAAAATGCTCCGCATGCCGCCCTTCCTGAAAGAGCATTTCACCAGCGGGAAGCCGCCATTCTTCAGTCTCCTCGATGCAAACCTTATCTTCATCTTTCAGGCTCGCAAAGAGGGGAACCTGGCGGAGCAGGTTCATCACCGTCTCGGTGTCCGTCATTTGTGCGATGGTAGTCAAAATCGATCCAGGTATTGATAGCTCTCTAACAATTTTACCACGCCATTCTGCTATTTGCAGTCGATACCGGTGTCTGGCCGGTAGGCGGTTTATCGCATAACGGAAGGCGTCTCCCACGGCACCCGTGGGCTGCATACGGTGCCGGACAAATTCCGAATCTTCCAAAATTCCTGCAAATTTTTCCTCGAACATCCCGATTTGATCCATATGGGAGAGAGGCGCCCTCCGGCAAAACCCGGCCTCGCCGGTCGATTCGCGGTCAACAAAAAGCATGCTT
>CAWFMA010000025.1:0-45763 GCA_963816855.1 uncultured Verrucomicrobiae bacterium
CGGCCAGTTTTTGACTTGGTGCTGGGATCGAATCCGCCAAAACGCGGCCCATGAAGCAGGACTGGCATCCGGAGGAACTCGCCCTACACTGGACGCTTTCCGAGAGCGAACTTGAACTTCTCGGCACAAAGACAGGCGCTACTCGACTCAGTTTCGCCATCTTTCTCAAGGCCTTCCAATTCGATGGCCGCTTCCCTGATCGTCGCGAAGACGTTGCTGGTGGCATTGTTGCTCATCTCGCCAGCCAGACCGGCGTGCCGCAGGAGGCCTACTTCGAGGAGAGTGGAGCGAACGGACACAACGCTACCAGCGTGCGCTGATTCGCGAGCACTGTGGCTTCCGCGCCTTTCGCGCCCAGGATGAATCCTCCTTGATAGCGTGGGTCAGCGAACGAGTCACGTCGCCAGATCCGGAGATGGAGGCCCTTAAGATCGCCGCGTACGAGCATTTGCGTTCCCAGCACGTCGAACCGCCCGAAACCGAGCGGTCACTCCGCCTGCTGCGCACGGCCGTGGGGCGATGCGAGGAACGGATCGTGGCGGAGGTTCTCGCGCGGCTTTCGCCAGCTACACGCGTCGCACTGGACCAAATCGTCATCACCCAGGCGTCAGACGATTCGGATCAATTGCTACTCTTTCCCCGTTCGATCAGAGCTGGCTGCGATAAAGGACGGCACTGGGGCAGTAAAAGTTGAGACGGTTCTGGACGAAATCGCCAAGCTCAAGCAACTCCGGGCGCTTGGCTTGCCCGAGGCCCTATTTCGCAACGTTCCTGCCAAGCTTGTTAACCACTACCGACAGCGTGCAGCGAGCGAAAAGCCTTGTGAGTTACGGCGCCATCCCTCCGAGGTGCGTTATACGCTCCTCGCCGCGCTGTGCTGGCAAAGGGAGCGAGAAATCACTGACACGTTAGTTGAACTGTTGATTCACATTGCCCATCGCGTGGGCGTTCGGGCTGAGGAGAAGGTTGAATTGAGTCATGAAAGACGCGAAGAAAGTCATGGGAAAGGCCAAGCTGCTGGACAAACTGGCGAAGGCGGCCAAGGGGCATCCGGATGGCTTGGTGAGAAACGTAATCTATCCCGTCGTCAGCGAGACTACCCTGGACGATTTGATTCGCGAGGCTGAATCAGGCGAAAACCACGAACACCAGGTAAAGTTAGTGGCGCGGGCCTGGACAGTCACCACTACCGCCGCATCGGCACCCGAGCTGCTGGCGGCGCTGTCCTTCCAGTGCAACAACGAACTGCACCGCCCTGTGATGGACGCACTGGCCCTTCTTAAAAAGGACCGCGACCGCAAGATCACGGTTTTTCCCATAAGCGAACACGTTCCACTAAATGGCGTGGTAAGCGACGAGTGGCGGAATTCGGTACGGGAGGAGGAACAAGGCGAAGGATTAACCGCAGTATCTCGGACGAATGGTGCGTGCTGACGGCATTGCGCGAAAAGGTCCGCTGCAAAGAGGTATGGGTAAAGGGCGCACCGCTTCCGCAATCCAGATGAGGACTTGCCTCAAGATTTCGACAGTCGGCGCGATGAGTATTACACGGCGCTCGGCCAACCGCTTAAAGCGCGGCAATTTGTAGAGGAATTACACCGCAAGATGGAGATGGCGCTAACCAGCTTCGACGCGAATTTGCCTGCCAATCCGAAGGTGAAGATCGTCACAACGAAAAAGGGCAAAGGCCGAATTTGCCTGACGCCGCTGGAGGAGCAACCCGAGCCGCCCAACATTTCGGCTTTGACCGCCGCGTTAGTGCAGCGTTGGCCAATGACGAACTTGCTGGACATCCTCAAGGAAACCGAATTGCGGGTCGGCTTCACCGAGGCGTTTCGCACCACTGGCACCCTGTAGGTTCTGCGTCCGGAAGTGCTACAGCGCCGCCTGCTGTTGTGCCTCTACGGACTCGGCACCAACGCAGGTCTCAAGCGAATGTGCAGCGGAGGAGGCGCGGATAGCTATGACGACTTGCACTACGTTCGACGGCGTTACATCACGAAAGAGCAACTCAGGGCAGCTATCCCGCCGGTGTGCAACGCTATTTTCCGGGTCCGCAACCCTGCTTTGTGGGGCGAGGGCACGACCGCCTGTGCATCGGACTCGAAGAAATTCGGCGCATGGGATCAGAATTTGATTACGGAATGGCATGCGCGCTACGGAGGGCCGGGCGTAATGATTTACTGGCACGTGGAGAAGAACTCGGTCTGCATCTACTCGCAACTCAAAGCATGCTCGTCGTCAAGAGGTTGCTGCCATGATCGAAGAAGCGCGCCGCGCGACGACACCGAAATGGACGTGGAAAAGCAATATGTGGATACCCACGGACAGAGTGAAGTGGGCTTCTGTTCTGCTACCTGCTTGGTTTTGCACTTCTTCCGCGCTTAAAGAACCTCAAGAAGCAGCGGCTATACCGGCCCGAAAAGGGAGAACCGGAAAAATACGCCAACCTTCAGCCGATCCTGACTCGACCGATCAACTGGGAGATCATCGAGCAGCAGTACGACGAGCTTATCAAGTTCGGCTACAGCCTTGCGGCTCGGGACAGCTGACGCCGAGTCGATCCTGCGGCGTTTCACAAGGAACAAGCTGCACAGTACCAACCTATAAGGCGCTATGTGAGCTGGGTAAGGCGTTGAAAACTATTTTGTGCGATTATCTCCTGTTGGAATCGCTGCGCCGCGAGATCCACGAGGGCTTGCAGGTCATCGAAGCCTGGAATAGCGCCAACGATTTCATCCTTTACGGAAAGGGCGGAGAGTTCGCGAGTAATAAACTGGAGGACCAGGAGATCTAAATGCTCCTCGTTGCACTTGCTTCAAGTAAGCCTGGTGCATGTGAACACTCTCATGATTCAGCAGGTACTTGCCGAGCCAGAGTGGCAAAACCGCCTTACCGAGGTCGACCTCCGGGCCCTATCGCCGCTGAGGTGGCGACACGTCAATCCGTACGGGACGTTCACCCTGAGGTGTACACGGGCAAGAGCGTCTGCCGCTTGAGCAGGCGGCGCAGCTCCCTCACGCTACTTTGCCGAAATTTGGGGCTTCGCTACCTTAGGGCCCAGTTGGGAAAGAGAGGAGGCTAACGCCGACAATTCGCTTTTAGAGCGGCCCAGCTCGCCCTGGTTTCGCCTACTTTGCCGAACGGACCGACGTTCAGCGGCGGGTTATCTCGCCTCTCGTGCGAGCGCGAATATGTTCTCCCCTCGGTCGAAAACCGCAGGCTCAGGACCGAGCGGGTTCGGGTCCGCCCGTCATGTCCCCCTTGCGCTTTCGAGATGCACGCTTCGAAGATGCAACCTCAGCGGCGCGCCGCCTCGATTGCAGCGATGTCGATCTTTTTCATCTGCATCATCGCATCGAACGCGCGCTTGGCGGCAGCGGTATCGGGATCGGTTACCGCTTTGGTCAGAGCGATCGGCGTGATCTGCCAGGACAATCCCCATTTGTCCTTGCACCAGCCGCACGCACTCTCTTCGCCGCCGTTGCCGACAATCGCGTTCCAGTAACGATCAGTTTCCGCCTGGTCAGCGGTTGCGACCTGAAACGAGAATGCTTCGTTGTGCTTGAATGCAGGTCCGCCATTGAGACCGAGGCAGGGAATCCCCATCACGGTAAACTCGACCGTCAAAACATCCCCTTTCTTCCCGGACGGAAAGTCTCCCGGTGCGCGATGCACCGCGCCGACGGATGAATCGGGGAAGGTCTTGGCGTAAAAACGCGCCGCCTCCTCGGCGTCGCCATCGTACCAAAGGCAAATCGTGTTCTTTGCTGGCTTCGTCATGTCACTTCTCCATCGTGGCGGGATAACGTCTGCGTTGAGGAGCCGCGACAGCGGGGCGAAGCGAAGCGCAGCCCCGCTGGCAAGCGGTCCCCTCGAACGCATGGTTGGGCGTCGCTACTCGCGAGGGCGACAAGGGGTGCGTCATTCTCGCGACAAAAGGGCGATGGGGAACGCACAATGATCGGGCCTTACTGGCGCAGTGCATTCTTGTAGATCTTGCCGTCCTTCATGATGACGAGCAGGTTCTTCTCCGGATCTTCGATCAGCTTGATGTTCGCGATCGGGTCGCCGTCGACGAGCAGGAGGTCGGCGAGCGCGCCTTCCTCGACCACGCCGAGCTTGCCGGGGTACGGATTGCGCTTCCCGGACAGCGCCAGCAGTTGCGGCGTTGGTCCCGGTCGCCATCACGAGCGTTTCGGCGGGCGTGTACCAGCGGAACGAGCTTGGCCAGCAGCTCCCCCTGACGCTGCGCCAGCTGCTGCGGAGAACAGGACGTCGGTGCCCAACGCCGTCTTGATCTTGTACTTCTTCGCCAGCGTGAAGGTTCTGTCCGTACCGGCGAACACCTCCATCGCCTTGGCCCGCTCCAACGAGCCGGGCGGAAAGGCGTCGGCCATTTCGTCGGGAAACGCCTGAGTGCTCAACCAGATGCCCTTCTCGGCCATCAGCTTGGCGGTTGGCTTCGTCCATCAGGTGGCCGTGTTCGATGCACTTCACGCCGGCGGCGATCGCGCGCTGGATCGAGGCGGGCGTGTACGCGTGCACGGTGACGTAGGTGCCCCAATTCTCGGCGGCTTCGACGGCGGCGCGCAGCTCGGCCTCGGTGAAGGTGGACACGTCGAGCGGGCTGTGGGGCGACGCCACGCCGCCGCCCGCCGTCAGCTTGATCTGCGACGCGCCCAGCATGAGCTGCTCGCGCACGCGCACGCGGACCTCGTCCGGACTGTCGGCGATCATGGCGGCCCCGATCTGCTCGCCGCGAGACAGCGGAGCACCGACGGTGCGCGGCAGCTTCGAACGGCTGGCGGAAGTCGCCGTGACCACTGGTGATGGTGATGATGGCGCCGGACGGGAAGATGCGCGGGCCGACGACGGTGCCCTCGTCGATGGCGCGCTTGAGCCCGAACGCCGGCCCGCCCATGTCGCGAACGGTGGTGAAGCCGCGCATCAGCGTGGCGGTGGCCTCGGCGCCTGCCACGAGATTGAGATAGCCGATGTCCGCCGTGAGCAGCGCGGCGGGCGTCGGGCCGCACCAGCATCGTGTGCCAGTGCATGTCGATCAGCCCGGGCATCAGCGTGCGCCCGCCGCCGTCGATGAGCACGGTGGTGGCGCTTCGATCGGTCGGGATCGGACCCGTGGAGATGCGTTCGATCTGATTCCCGCGCACCAGGACGTTGCTCGGCGCTGAAAGAGTGCCGCTCTTGCCGTCAAAAATCCGGACGTTCTGAAATAGCGTGACCGCGCCGCCGGACGGAGTGGAAGGACTCGCGCGCTGCGCTTCCTGCGCTTGGCCTGATTGGCAAAGACCGACCAGGAGTGCCGCAAGTACCAACGGTCGATACTGCCCGCGTTTTAGCTTCCGGATTGTCGTCAGGCCGAACGATGCCAAGACTGAAAAAATAGCTTCCACCGCTGTCACGGGCGCATTTGCGCCAAGCTTCTTGTTGAGCTCATGTGTGTCCCATGTGTGTCAAGCTACCTGGCTTCTGCGAGTCCGGAACTGTCGATCACTTCCGCGCACGCGGACTGCTTTCCATCCGTCCGATTCGATCAGCGCGATCAGGTCCCGCACCTTCACGGTCGACTACCAGGCAGGCTGCGAGCCGCCTAACGACCAAGCTCACCCGCCGCCGGAAACCGGAGCGAGGAACGAGCGCAGGCTGTAGGCCGTCGGGTGCAGCGCTTTGTTCGGCGGCTGTTGGAGACTCTCAATCAAGGCTAGAAATGGATACCTAATTGCTTACGCCGCACTGTTGGTTTCGTTCTTGACCTCGATTTTGATGACAAAAGCCTTTAACTCGACGATCTTATCGCCGCGAAAGCGCCAGATGTCGCAGTACGAGTAACGAGCCGCCTTCCCGTCTTCGTCCTTCATTGTTATCTCGCCGAGTGCCGTGAGGAAGTCACCCTCAGCGATTAAGTTATTGACCATAAATTGTGGCGGCTCCAAGTACGTCGTTGCCATCCATTGGCGAACGGCTTCTTTTCCTTTGAGAGTCTTGTCGCCTACAAATGTCCATTCAGTGTCTTCGGCGCAGTGCGACAAGAATCCTTCATTGTTGCCTTCAGCGATAGCCGCGTTGCCTTCTACCAAGATTGCTTTGTTTTTCTCAGACATCTGAATCTTCCCTTCGCCAGTATTTCATACAATTCTATTGTCCGTTCATGCTGCGGTTCAAGTCAAACCTCGCGCAGCCGCCGAACAAGTGATTGAAGCAACCTGTTCATCTCCGGAATTTGGGTATTGGGGAGCAGTCGGGGAGGATTGGTATTGGGAGTTCGACGAGGACGGACTCATGCCCGCCGGCAGGCGCGCATCAACGATTACTGATCAGGAATTCGATCGCAAGTTTCATTGGGATGCTTCGCTCCCTCGCCCTTTGGATCATCCCGGGCTGATCGACCTCGGAATGTAACCCGGCACCCGTTTTTACTAGATAGATTCTGTCGCGCAGCAGACCAACACCCAACGCCGAAACAAAGAAACCGCATGAGCACGACGCTCAAGCAGCAGGTCAAGGAGGACTGCTGTCGTTTATCAAGGCCTGACGAGGTATAGGAACCTATTTGTCGAGAAGCGGCGACTCACCACCTCGCACAAAGCAACCTGCCACCTTATCGTTGGCGGATTTGGCTGCGTCGCCGCAGCCCGGCTAGCTCAAGTATTAATGGTCACGGTTTGAGCGCGCGGCGCAAGAGCGATTGAGATTTCGATGAATCATGCTCGAGAATCTGAACCGCCCGGGAAATTACTCCTCGAAGAACGCACTATGGCTAAAAAATACCTGCAACTCGTGCTCACGCCCGCTGTGCAGCGGGCCCAGAAAATACTTCGGGAAACACAAAGTCGTGGAGAATGCCCCCGAGACCGACGCGCTCACGACTGACGAAGCTGGCTTCATCGCCTCGCGCGACAGTTTCTACGTAGCGACCGTAAGCGAGACGGGTTGGCCCTACGTACAACACCGTGGAGGTCCACCTGGTTTCGTAAAGGTGCTGGGGCCAGATCTCATTGGCTTTGCAGATTTCAAGGGCAACTGCCAGCTCGTTAGCACGGGCAATCTCGACGTCACTGATCGGGTTGCTCTTTTCATGATGGACTATCCGCAGCGCACCCGGCTGAAACTGCTCGGCCACGCCCGCGTGCTCGACGCACGCGAGCATCCCGAACTGGTCGATCAACTCGGCCCCGAATCGCTCCGCAGCAAAGTGCAGCGGTAGTTGGTCGTCGGCTTCCCGGCCGCCCATCCCCAGTTTTTTTCGATAACCTCTCGTTCACCGATGTTCTTCGAGGCGATCGAGGCAGACTCGTGATTGGCACACGTGAAGATGAGTTCGTTGCTCAAGTTGAGCATGAGCACGTCCGCGTAGCGCCCGGTCGAGCGAGCCGTGAAGGGAGGTGTAAGCCTGGGTCGCGAGAACAATGGTGGCGCGGGCCTCTCGAATGATCCCGGCGGCGCGATGGTCGGCGAGGCCGGTTTCCGCTCCGGTGATGATCTCCTGTCCCTCGTCGGCGAAAAGGACGATAAGATTGGCCTTCTCGCGTTCCCCGGCGGGTTTATCGAACCGGGACAAGGCCTGAAAGTAATAGGAGAGCTTTAGGATCGTGTTGACGTAGAGCCGCTCGGATTGAAACTTCTGCGGCATGGCGATGCAGACGATTTTCCCGGCGTCGATCTCGCCGATCGAAAACGTCGGTTCGTTCGCGCAGAATACCTCGGCGATTTCCGGGTTGATGAAGAATTCGAGATAGGTGCTGAGAGTTCCCTGCACACCGCCAAGCTGTTCCGGCGGCTGGCCGAAAAAACCATCACGAAGGGCGACGACCAGCTCGTGGGAGCGCTGATCGCCTCTATTCATCAATGATTCGATGGCCGCATTGGCCTCCTCCTCGTTCAGCAAGAGACGGCAAACATTCGGAATCGTGACATACGCCTCCATGTGGCGGAGAACTTCAAACCCGGTTTGAATGGCGATTTGGGCCTTGGTCGGGAAGAACGGATTCTGCCCGCGACCACCGGTCAGCGAGACAGCCGTATCGACAATGACCTTGGCATACGTCGAAGCGGGAACGTTCGGGTTACCCGTGATATTGATTGTGTGAACGGGCCGCCATAGCTCATCTTTTCCTGGAGGCCGGGTTTGCAACAGGACGAGATCGCCTTCCCGCCCGAAGTGGGCGGCCATCTTCACGAGGATTTCCCAATAAAGTCCCTTCTGGTCGAGGCAAAGGCCGCCCCAATCCGGAACGTTCCGAAAGATTTGATAGGTGATGGTATTGATCGCGCACTGCGTCTTTCCGGATCCGGTGCGTCCCGTGATGAGCCAGCCGCGGACGAAGTCCTCCATTGACCAGGAGAGTCCGGCCAGGCGGAGAACCGGCTTTGCCGTGGCATGCGCGACGAAAAGGCTCCATGCGGCAAACGCGGCACCGAGGCCGACAGCCGCCCACGACAGCGGAGGCTGGAGCACAAGATATCCGGCGAGCGCGCCCGCGACGCCCAGGATGTGAATCAGAAGGTCAGTCGGTTTCATCCGCGCGCTTGGATTTGAGTTTGCGGATAAGGAAATCAAACAGCCTTCGCTCCGGGTCGGGAATCGTCTGCGTGTAGGACTTGAAATTGACGACGGTCACCGCGGACCCGTCCGGATACTTCTGGTGCGAGCAACCGTCCACGTTCGAAGGCCGGAAGGCGAATCCCTCGCACAGAATGAATTCAGAGTGCGTTTTGCTGCCGATGGACCTGTGCGGTGGGAATTCGATTGGCATAGGAGTTGAATCCTTGAACTTGCGAGTAGCGCTTGTGGGCGGCGCGGTATTGCACCCTGATCTTGAAAAGGAGGTGCCGCATTTCCCGCAACGAACGACGATCGAGGGCGGTGGCGAGCTTTTCGACGGACAGACTACGGCCCTCGGCACGCGCCGCCCCACGAGCCGCGAGACGAAGTTTGCACTCCGCTTGAGAACGAAAGATTTGCGCTTCGCCGCGATGGACGCCTCGAGATTTCGGATGCTGGAATAAAGCTGTTGGAGGCGGATTGCCTCGGCCGTTTGCGCGTTCCGCAGGGCGGTCATCTGGGAGGGATTTAAGCGCGGAGAAAACAACATCTTGTCCGAGTCGATCCGTCTGGAAATGCGCTCCCCCAATTCTTGAGGCGAGGCAAGAACCTGTTCCCAACGCCTATTCTCCCGCTCGAAGCACGAGCGTAGATATTGCATCTGGTCCTTGTGTCCCGATGCCGGATTCCGGGCGGTGCTGCATCCGACATATGCGCCTCTGGCCGTTCGTGGGCAAAGCGCGACATGGACGTGAAGGTTGTCGGTGTCGTGGTGAATCCCGTAGGCGTAGCCAATCGAGTCCGCCGGATGGAACCGCTCGTTGAACTTTCCCATGATCGTCTTCGTCGTGGACTGCAACACGCGGTCGGGATTGATTCCGGCTTCGACGAGCTTGTCGTGAAGCTCGCTCGACATCGAGAAGACGAGTCGATGCTGAATAACGGGATTCTTTGAGGAGGTCGGGTATTTTCGGATATGCTCGAACCACGCCTCGGAGATGCGCTTCTTGCGTTCCGCGTTGGTCAGTTGGGACGGCGCGGTGCGGGTACCGTCCTCGTTGATCAAGATGAGATGGTGCAGGAATCCACCCGCGTGAACCTGGCCGAGGGTTTCCTTCGAGGCGTAGTCGGCGAACTGCCTGAGCGGGCTGCCTCTTTTCGGGCCGTCCTCCTGCTGCTGCCGCGCGGAGACTTTTCGGGTGGAAGTTTCGTCCAGGTATTCGAGATCAAGGCGGCTCCGCCAGGTCGTCTTGCGTGCAAAAATCATTCCCGCCTTCATAGGTTGTCAAAGTTTTCGAGGACCCGGTCGAGCTTGGCTTCGATCCGTGCGAGGATCTGGGGATCGATCCTGTCCTTGAGCGACACCGCAAACAGGACCGCCTCGAAGGTCGCCGCCTTCGTTTTGAGACCGAACGCATCATGAAGCGCGGCGAAGCGCGACTTCGCTGCGGGCGTGCAGTCCACGTGGAATTGGGCTGCCGGAGTCTTCCTGGGGTATGCCATAGTCATTGATGAGGTTAAGTATGTGGCCGACGGAGGTGAAATTGGTGGCGAGTTGCGAAGTCTCCCGGCGTGCGCCTGACGCACAGAGGGACAGCGGAAAGACACGCTTTTTCCGAAGGGCGATTTCCGTACGGAAATCGCTATCCTGTATTACCTCTGAGATACGAGCTTGGTCGGAGAGGTGAGGGTGTGCGGGGTGCTGGAATGCCTCGGCCATGATGGACGCCACGGTCGAAACAGGTGTCTCCCCTTGGTATGCCGTCCTCGTGGAACTAGCTAAAGCAAAGCGGATTTCCAAACGATGACTACGCCAGGGAAATACCAATCGGCGAATTCGAGGTAATCGTGGACGGGGTCTGTTATGCGAAAAGCTCTTCCCGAATAGGCACTGGAATCCACGTGTTTGGCCGGATTCGGGGAAGAAAGCACTGGTTCTTTGTCCATTACCTGCCCGGATATGCCTCCCATTTGCGAGCCAAAGAGCCGAAGGCGGGCGGTCAAGCTCGCCTGATAGTGGAAGTCGGTCGCAATGGCCGGGGGCTAATAAAGGATGTGATTCCGGTGCTGATACCAAAGTAAGACCGACGATTCGTTGCGCCCGGAGCCGGGTGTCGGGGCGCGGCGAGGACGGAGCGAATGAGCAGGCGAAGCCAAGCGGGTCGAGAAGGTCGAACTGGTTTACAGCCGTCCCGAAGCCGGGCGCGGCAAGGATTCGCCGCCGCGAGGGATACAAACGCGCGCTATCACGCGGATGCGCCAAGGTGGGCTGGGTAACTCTCTGGCCTTTCATAACGACAGAGATTGCCCTCGCGGTTTGGAAAGGCGGTCGATCGGCCTGGTTCCGTGCTTCCATTGCATGAGCGTTGATACCCCGTCGTTCTCCTGGTCTTGGTGGGCGAAGCCGGAATTCCGGGTGTCGATCCCGTGCTCCTGCGCCCACGTTAGCGGCATTCCCTCAGGCGAAATCTGGCACTCCTGGAGCGATTCCTTGTGCTCGATGCCCATGATGAAATCGCTGCCCCGCTGGGCCTGCGAAGCCGCGGAGATGATCATCCGCGGATCGTTTTCGAGCTTCTGAATCCATGAGCCGAGGTATGCCGTCGAGTTCTCGAACCGGACCGAGTCGAGAATACCGGCCTCGTTCGACAGGAACGCTGCTCCCAATTCGGCCACAAGTTCCTCCCTGGAATACGGCTCGGAACCAAATCTCGCCCGCTCCGTAACGCCTTCCCGGTTCAGTCGGGAACCGTGGCCGGATGCGTGAGTCATTTCGTGGTAAAGGGTGTGGTAGTAGTCCTCCTGGGTGTGGAAGGTGGAGGGTGCCGGGATGCGGATCACATCATCCCTGGGCGAGTAGCAGGCGGCGAATCCCGCGTGGTGGATCGGGCAGAGACTGGCATTTTCCACGATCGCCGCTGCCCTTTCGAGCGGTGGTGACATGCTCTGGCTCGCCGTGATCGAAGGGGCTCGGATGCCTTCGGTCTGGTCGAGATTGAAAACATTCGCCCATCGGACGAAGGGAATGCACGCTGGCTTGCCGTCCTCCCGCAGCACCACCTTCCCAGCGTCGTCCCGCTTTTCGAGGATCTTGTAATAGATGACGGGAGTAGATTTCTCGCCCTTCTTCACATGACCGCCGAGGTCGAGGCTTTGCTTGAAAGTAAGCCAGAACGGAGACCGGAACTCCGCGGAGCCGAGAAGCAGTGAGTTGATACCGCGATACGGCTTGCGCGAAACGATGTTCTGGACGGCGAACCAGGGCTTCTGCCAGGGCACGGTGCCGCGCTTTAACTGCTCTACGAAGCGTTCGGTAATCGCCTGATAAATGTCGCGGTTCATAGCGCGACCTCTTTCCGGGCAATGTCGATGGCGGATTCGGCTTCGCGGAGTTGAAGACCAAATCGGTTAGCGACAACCTGTGACAGCGGATAGCCTTCGTAGATTCCAATAAAGAGCGGCGTGGCCGCTGACGGGTCTCCCTGGTCCAAGAAGCGCCAAAAATAGCTTTCCAGAATCTGGGTATGACGGTCGCCATTCATTGTCTGAGAGAAGCAGCTTTTTTGAACATGGGAGCGCCGAGGCTCTCCCCGACCGCAATGAGATCATCGTTCCAATCCTTGAGTTTTGGGCAGTCGGAAGAGAGCTTGAAGCCCACCCAATCCGCCGTCTCGTCTTGTGCTTTTTGCAGACCCCGTTGGCCCGCGGGGTCGCGATCGAAAGCTACGACGAAAGCCTGGCCGCGGTCTAATGCCCGGAGCATCAACTCTCGAGGCACGCAAGCCCCGGCGCAACTGACGACCGCCAATGAACCGCCTCGGCATCCGAAGAGGCTGTAGTAGCTCAGGGCATCGATAGGAGACTCGACGGCAGCGACGCGGTCCGCTCCGGCGAGATCTCCGACCACGAACCAGGCCGTAAGCTTGTTTCCCAGGCACGGGCGGAAAACGGACCGGTGTCGGGTATCCCGAAGCGAGGCTCCCCGTACTTTGCCATGCTGGTCATGGTGAAGGAAGACAACGCTCGGATTGGGTCGATGGTCGTTGATATGGCTGCCCTTGTCAACGGGTGGGCACGATGATTCCTTGGTGTTTTTCTGTTTCATAGGGAGCAACCCCTTCGTCGGGCATGAGAGCCTGGGCCGGAATGAATCGACAGTTAATAGACTGATATTCGCGCGTTGGTTAGCGCATCACTTGTGTCCATTGTGGTCCTGTTCGTGATCTAGCGTACTGAGATTAGGAAGCGGGTTCCGTACTCTAAACGACCATCGCGATTTGACCTGGTACCGGCCACAAGCTCTCAGGCACGGCGGCGGGGTATAATGTGAAGTTAGTTTATAATTTTGGCATAACGCTTGGTTTGAGTTTCATTGTTCCCCCTAGCGGAGGGGTGCGGAGAACCGGGGTTCCCTGCTCGAAAAGACACGGAGACAACATTCGCTTTCGCGAAAGTTGCATTATTAGGAACACGCTGGTTGAAGCTCATAAGATCGTTTGCGCGAGACAGTCGGAGTAATCGCGCGGGGCGCAATAGAGCCTGGCTGATGGTGCTCGTGGAGGACGGCCCAGATGAATCCGAGGAGTTCCCGGGCGATAGCGATGATGGCTTTCTGGCGGTTTTTGCCTTTAGCCACGAGGGCACAGAAGCGCTTGTGGAGCCGGGTCTGTGCATTCCAACTCAGTTCCTTGATACGACGAGAGGCCGTTTCCTGACGCCGGCTCAGCTCATAGCTTACCTTAGGCGGTCTGACATAATGATGTGCCATTTCGGTGATCAACCACCGGGCATGGTGATTGCCGCATTTGGTGATGGAACCTTTCCGGATGCTGATCGAAGAGGAATATTCGCTGGGCACCAGTCCGAGAAATCCCATGAGTTTGCAGGGGTGCTCGAAGCGGCGAATGTCGCCGATCTCACTCAACAAAATTCCGGCGGTCAATGACTCGACTCCCCTCATGGCCATGAGAGCTTCACAGGCTGCCTTCTGCTTCCAGGACTTGGCGTGAGCGTCGATCTGAGCATTCAGGCGCTCGACACGTTCGACTCCTTGCGTGATGGCCAGAACGGATTCCTCCAGCAGGGTCTGGTGGGCGGGATGTGCAAATCTCGCATTGCGCAAATAGCACATGTGGGCTGCCGTCCATGAACTCTTACCGGTATACTTGTAGCCCAGCCTTAGCATGAAGGCTTTGAGCTGCTGACGCAGGCGCCGCAGATCATTGACCGCATTGGTTCGGGCGCGGCAAAGATCCCGGATGGCTTCATCTTCCGGGTCGGGAACTTGGATGCTCGTCAGTTCTCCGGCCCGGTGAAGTCGAGCCAGCTTTTCGGCATCCCGCCGATCCGTTTTGACTCGGTCTCCGGCTTTCTTCGGAATCAATGATGGCGCGATTACCGTGCAGTCGATACGCAGCTGCTCCAACCGACGGGCGATGACAAAACCACATGATCCCGCTTCATACACAACCCTCAGTTGGGAGGATCGGATGCCGTGCGCTTTGCGAATGGCTCCCAAGAGTTTAACGATGGCCCGCAGATCATTGGAGATCGTGCCGTAATTACGGACCTCGCCATTCCGACTTCCTTCCGCGATGGCTACCGCAATCGTCTCTTTGTGGACGTCCAGTCCGATGTAAAACAGCTTGTCGTGATTTGCGTTTTCCATACGGAAAGACTCTGACACATCGCCCCGCCGACGGCTGGAGATCGGTCTCGTCCGAGTACCGCGGGTTCGCCTTCTGGTTGGCAATAGACGGGCATTTGCAAGCACGGGCATGCAGCCATCATGTCTGGCGTACAGGGAGCCGCGACCGTGCATTTCGTCAACCAGCGGCGGCGAAATCCTGCGCTGTTCGACGAGATAGGCATGGGCAACCGGCCAGTTGGACTCGTCCCGCACCGCGAAGTTCGCTGCTAGTTCCTCGAAGGATTTCTTCTCACGGTGCGATGGCCCCTGCCAACTCTTAGGAAAGAGAGGCGCCGACTGACCCCCTGCTTCGCTTGGCAAGAACTCGCTGGCCAGAGACCGGCAGGCTGCGGAAAAATCCACCCTGGCGAGGTGGATCACCAAGTCGATCGCGCCTGCGCCACCGACCCCTGCCTTGTTGTCAAACCACTTGCTGCCGGTGACCACGATGTTGTGGAGATCGCTCTTCGCGCGGAGTGTCGTGCCTTCAGCCTTGGCCTCGAAACCATAGCGTTCCAGCACTTCACGGAGCGGAATGTTACGCACCTGATCGGCGAGTCGGGTGATTTTCATCTTCTGACCGGCCATCCCATTGCGCGGCGGGCCTCGTTGAAGGTCGCGCTCACTTCCTCGGGTAAGGGCCATTCAGTTGGATTTGGCTGGCTGTGGAAATTCTTCACCCCTAGGAGCCTTCGGCTTTGGTGGCGGGTCGTCCGGGGTGAAGCCGAGCTTGGCTTGGTGCTCGGCAAGTTCCCCGTGGAGTTGCTCTGCCCGTTCGTGAAAACCCTTCCTGACGGCCAAGGTGATATCCTTTCGCAGTTCGGAGACGCGGCGTTCGAGGATGATTTTCGTTGTGTCCGACAAGACCCTGGGGGGCGGCGCAGCCGTGCACAGCGCTTTGAACGGGCTGGTTCCCGAAGAAGTTGCCGGTACCTTTCCCCTAGAATTTATTCTCTTCTTATTATTCTCTTGGGGTGACATGGGCGTCACCAGGGAGGTGACATGGGTGTCACCAGGGCTAGCGACGGGCATGTCACTAGGGGCTGGTGATTGGGATGTCACCGGAGGGCTAGTGACACGGATGTCACCAGGAGCCTTGCCTACTTGGAAATTGTCCGGTGTTGATTCGAGGGGTTCGCGTTCTGGCGTTGCCAGAACGAAGCTAGAGTCGCGCTCGGTCTGCATCCAGGGATGCCAGAGGAAACGGTAGTAATTTGCACAATGGCCGCGCTCCGGATTACTAACGTTTGTTACGCTAATGAGCCGATGCGCGGACAGTTCTTGAACGAGTCGGACCACATGGCGGCGGGAACAATGAAGCTTTTCGGCAAGAATGTTAAACGATGGCCAGGCATAGCCTTTACCGCCCGCGAAATAGGTCAAATACGCATAGAGCTTCTTGGCCTTCTCCGAGACTTCGGAACGCTCCTCGAGCCATTGCGGCAGCCACACGCCATGAAACAGGCGATGGGGATTGATAAATTTCGTAGCATTGCAAACGAGTTGGCCTGCTACGCTTTTTGCTACGACAAAATCTAAGTCGTTGATTATTAAGGCGTGGCTGGGGAGGGAATCGAACCCCCGACACGAGGATTTTCAGTCCTCTGCTCTGCCAACTGAGCTACCCAGCCTTGCCGGAGAAAACTAAAACCGTAGGCAGGCTCCTCTCAGTTGACAAGCGGGGATGGTGGAAAAATTTGTCTCTCGCAAGCCAACCACGCCGGTGATTGAAAGCCAAATTCTACCACCGCGCGACGGCGACCCGCCCGGCGATTTGTGAAAATTCAGAGAATCAAACCGAGCGCGGCCAGTTTCTCGCGGGTTTCGGCGGCATTTCGGTTCAAAACGGGATGAAGGCCTAGCCTCGAGGCGACGTCGCAAAGCAGCGGGCGGTCTTCGACATATGCGACATCGCCGGCTTTCACGTGCGCGACATCCAAGGCCAATCGATAAATATCCAAGTCTGGTTTGCGAAGATGAACGAAGGCCGAGACGATAAAGAAATCGACGAAATCTCTAAGGTTGAAGCGCTGGATGCGATCCTCGGCAATCTCGCGGCCTTCGTTGCTCACCACGGCCACGCGCAACCCGTAGACGAGCTTGAGACGTTTCACCAGATCGATCGTGTCCTGGTAAGGTTTCGCTTGCTCGAGAAGATACTTTTTCACCTCCTCCGGGGAAAACGGCCTGGGCTCGTAAAAAATGATCTGCCACAAATATTCATCGAGAGTCATCTTACCCTCCTCGTAGATGTCGTAGGTGACATGGTGGCGATGGTAGATTTCCTCGTAATCCAGCCCGAAGTGCGAGGCAGTTTGCTTGCGCAGGTCGGTATCCCACCCGTTGGTGAGGAGCACGCCGCCAATATCAAGGAAGAGGGTAGTGATCGCGGAGGTTGCCATGCGGGGAGTCTGTCATCGAGCGCCGCACAATCAAGTTTTGATAGCTGGTCGGACGATTGTCAGGAGGTCCGATACTGTGATGCGTTGACGTCCATAAAGCAAAAACACCGAAGGATTTCTCCTTCGGTGTTTTGCCAAGAGCTAACGGCTGCTCTCTTATCGTTAGAGTCGAGATGAACTAGAACGCAAACCTCATTCCGGCGCGAAGATTGGCCACGTTGCCAAAATCCTTGTTGCCATAGAAGTAGCGTCCGTCGACGAAAACGCCGATATGGTTGGTAAAGCGATACTCAAGGCCGCCGCCGACATTTCCGTAGCCGACCGTATCTCCATCCCAGGCAGCAGCCACCACCCACCAAAACGTAGGGGGCGAGGTTCCAGGCGCAGATGGGATAGCGGAAGAACAGGTTTCCGCCCACCGGCATGTGTTCCGCAGTGCCGTTATTGGAATACCAGGCCGCTTCGTACCCGATACCGAAGTAACGGAGAAAGAAGAAATTCAGGCCAAAGCCGCCACCGGCACCCGTGTGGAACCGGCTGCCACCTGAGCCCCAAAATTGGGTGTAAAAGCCGTCCACTTGGAATTCCATGTCGCGGAATCGGCATTCAGGCGCGGGAGTGACCACTGTCTTTACTTCCTTAAAGGACTTGCCGTCGCCTGCAAAGGCGCCGCAAAGAGACAGTGCAACGATAGATGTGGTTAGGAGCAGTTTTTTCATCAGAGTTGTGTTTCAGCGCCACCTAATGCCAGAAGGGCGCCAAAATTGTCAAGCGGATTATTTCAAACATGGAAACGGAACTTTTATCCGTCCTTCGTACAGTGCTCTTCCGATGATCGCCCCGTGGAGGCCGGCCATCGAAGCCAGCTTTTTGAGGTCTTCTAGCGTCGTGACGCCGCCGCTGGCTATGAGGTCGCAATCGAGGACCTCTAGCAACTCGCGAAGTGCGCCATAGTTTGGTCCTTCGAGCGCTCCGTCGGTGGCAATATCTGTATAGATGATCGTTCCCGCTCCGGCGTGTTGAGCGGCCAGGGCAAGGTCCGCGGCCCGGTGGGGCGTTGTTTCGGTCCATCCCTTCACGGCGACAAGGCCTTCCTTCGCATCGATTCCCACGGCAATGCGGTCCGCACCAAACTCGACGCACGCATTCCCAACAAAGTTTATGGATTCCGAAGCCCGCGTTCCGAGAATAACGCGGCGGACGCCGGCGGAAAACGCGTCGCGAATCTTCCCGGCGTCCCGCATGCCGCCGCCGAGCTCGCACGGAATCTTAACGGCCGCACAGATGCGTTCGACGTGAGCCAGGTTTCTCGGTGTGCCGTCGAAAGCCGCGTCCAGATCGACCAGATGGAGCCAGTCCGCGCCCGCGGCCTCCCATTTTCTGGCGAAGGCGACGGGATCATTGGAGTAAACGGTCTTTTCGGCGGCGAGTCCACGTTTGAGCCGAACGACTTGGCCGTCCATCAAATCGATAGCAGGGAGCAAGAGCATGGCGACAAGGGATCAGCTTTTCGAGTTGAGGGTTCCCAAAAAGTTCCCGAGCATCGTAAGACCGGAGGACTGGCTTTTCTCCGGGTGGAATTGCGTGGCGTGCAAGTTTCGTGTGGACACGCTGGCGGCGAACGCTTCCCCATAAATGCAGCGGGCGCTGATCAAATCGTCGCGCGCCGGGACCGGGTAATAGGAGTGGACGAAGTAGAAATAGGGGGCGGTAGGCAACGTCTCGTAGAGGGGGCCACGGGTGTCCGACAGCGTATTCCAACCGATGTGCGGGACTTTCAGCCCTTTTCGCGCGAAGCGCACGACACGTCCCGGGAGAATTCCCAGCCCCTTGCTGCCCGGTGACTCCTCGCTGGATTCGAAGAGGAGCTGGTAGCCGAGGCAAATTCCAAGATAGGGACGTTCGGCTTTCAACCATTCCTTCACGGGCTCCCACAATCCGGACCTTTGCAGGTTTGCCGCACAATCGCCAAAAGCCCCGACGCCCGGCACGACCAGGGCATCGATCGTGTCCAACTGGGCGGCTTGGGTTACGATCGTGACGGTCCCTCCGACAGCTTCCAGCGCTTTGCAGACGCTGCGCAAGTTACCGCTGCCGTAGTCGACGACGCCGAGAGCCCGCGAGCCGGTCACCATGAACGGTCAAGGTTCAATGCTCGCGGTTCCTGTCCGGCACGAAAGTCCCGGCTTCATAGGGCTCCCTTGGTGCTGGGTACTCCCTCGACGCGGGGGTCGATTTGCGTGGCCATGTCCAAGGCTCTCGCCAGCGCCTTAAAGACGCCCTCCGCCATGTGATGGGCGTCGCGGCCCGCGATGATGTCCACGTGCAAATTCATGCCTCCGCTGGCGGCAAGAGCGCGGAGGAACTCCTCGACGAGTTGGAAGGAAAAAGTCCCTCCGATGGCCTCCACCGGCCGGGGCGAATTGTAGACGAGAAGAGGCCGGCCGCTCAAGTCCACAACCACGCGCACAAGAGATTCGTCCATAGGCACATAGAAAAATCCGTAGCGCCTGATTCCTTCCTTGGCCCCAACCGCCTTTGCCAAAGCCTGGCCGAGGGTTATGCCGGCATCCTCGACGGTATGATGAAAGTCCACCTCGATATCGCCCTTCGCGTCCAACTCGAGATCGAAGAGCCCGTGGCGGGCGAAAAGGGTGAGCATGTGGTCGAAGAACGGAATTCCGCTATGAATCTTCGAGACGCCCTTGCCGTCGAGGTTCAGGCGTATCTGGATCGAGGTTTCGCTGGTGCTTCGGTCGACGACTGCTTCGCGGGCCATGGATCTATTTTGGCGGGGAAGCGCGCGACCGCAAAGAAAACTCTTCCCGGCAGAGATTCACCGCCTGGCAAATGATTTTGAATTGCGCGTCCACGCGATCGTCGAGGTGGAATTCCGAAGGCGTCTCGACGGTGAAGATGCGCGCCGCTTTCTGGAAATAGAGAACAAACGCTTCCGGCCACTCCGGCATGAGATCCGGGGTGATCGGGCGGCGAACGATGCCGGCCCGGGCAACTCTTCCTTCAATTTTTCGCCTCGGGTCGGGCGGAATGTGCTCCGCCG
Source organism: uncultured Verrucomicrobiae bacterium (assembly GCA_963816855.1). Lineage (GTDB taxonomy): Bacteria > Verrucomicrobiota > Verrucomicrobiia > Chthoniobacterales > Terrimicrobiaceae > DASTFP01. Next base: position 19,716 of record CAWFMA010000025.1, read on the forward strand.
CCGCTTGGAGGAGGCTTTCGCCCCAATAGGGCCGGAGGCGCTGCAGTTCATAAATGTAAAGTCCAAGCGCGTCGTAGTCCTCGTGCAAGTTGAGGGCGAGGTCGAACGCGCATCCCGTGATCCACTGCATCTGCGCCGCGATTTGCGGGACGGCCGAGGTGTGAAAGCTCCGGTTGAGATCACGACCGTCGGGATCCCGTCGCGAGTTATTCACAAGGCCCCAAGGGTTCAGGCAGGGAAAAATGAGCAGATTCAGGGCGCGGAGCATGTCGGCGTTCGCTTGAGCCCACTCGATCAGACCTTCAGTCGTCGCCGCCTCGTCACCGTGGATCCCGGCGGAGAGATATATTGACGGCGTTTCCGGTTTTTTCCGTCGCGACGCCAGGCAGTAGAGATCCCAGCCGCCGGCCTCCGAATATTTTTCGAGCCGCAGTTCGGCCGACGACGCCACAGCCCGCCACCGGCGCATCAAGAACCGGTAGTCGTGAGCCCGATCGTGGCGAAGCAGGCGCGCAGGCATACGGGAACGGAAAACCTCAGGCTAATCGATAAACCGGCGCGTGATCTCGGCATAGGCGTCGATTCGTCGATCCCGGAGAAACGGCCAATGGGTGCGCTGGGTTTCCACCGCACGGAAGTCGACCGCGGCGACGAGGACCTCCTCCTTGTCGGACGATCCCTTGGCAATAATCTCGCCGGCAGGGTCGCAGATGAAGGACTGTCCCCAGAACTCAATGCCGTCTCCACCGTCAGGGGCCTCGTGCCCGATGCGATTCGGAACGGCCACATAGCATCCGTTGGCCACGGCGTGGCCGCGCTGGACGGTCTCCCAAGCAGCATGTTGCCGCGACCCGTGTTCGGCTTTCTCCTTCGGATGCCATCCGATCGCGGTCGGATAGAAGAGGACTTCGGCTCCGCGCAAGGCGGTCAAGCGGGCCGCTTCCGGATACCATTGGTCCCAACAGACACAGACTCCGATTCGACCGAACTTCGTGTCCCACGCCTGAAAGCCGAGATCGCCCGGAGTGAAGTAAAATTTCTCGTAAAAGAGAGGGTCATCCGGGATGTGCATCTTGCGGTATTTACCGAGGTAGGTTCCATCGGCATCGATGACCGCCGCCGTGTTATGGTAGATGCCGGGGGTTCTACGCTCGAAAAGTGAGGCGACGATCACGATTCCCAGTTCCTTGGCAAGTTGCTGCATTTTCTCGGTCGTGGGACCCGGGACGGGCTCGGCGAGTTCGAAGTACTTGTGATCCTCGACCTGGCAAAAATAGAGCGAGCGGAAAAGCTCCGGCAGGCAAGCAATCCGCGCGCCCCGGCCGGCCGCCGCTCGGATGCCGCGTTCCGCGGCCGCGAGATTGGCATCGAGGTCTTGGCTGCACCGGCTTTGCACCAGGCCGATCTTCATCCCCTGTTGCGACATGCCTGAGAGCTTGACACAATTCGGCCCATGAAAAAGAGGCTTTTCTCCCTTTTTGCCGTGACATTGTGCCTGCTAACCGCGACGAACGCCGGTGACATGGCTGACATTCGCGTTGTCTTGAAAAGCAACAAAGGCGACATAGAGGGAACTCTCTTTGCGTCCAAAACGCCGGTAACCGTGGCCAATTTTCTCAATCTGGCACGGAAGGGCTACTACGACGGCGTCTCCTTTCATCGCGTCATAGCCGATTTTATGATTCAGGGTGGAGATCCGACCGGAACCGGCCGCGGCGGTCCCGGCTATACCTTCGAGGACGAATGCCGGCCGGATATAAAACACGACAAACCCGGCCTCTTCTCGATGGCGAATACCGGGCGGCCGGTTTCCAACGGCAGCCAGTTCTTCATAACCCATGTGCCGACGCCCTGGCTGGACGGCAAGCATACGGTCTTCGGCGAAGTGACCAAGGGACAGGATGTCGTGAACGCGATCAGGCAAGGCGACAAGATCGAGAAGATCGAGATCCTCGATTCACCGGACGCACTCTTCGAGGAGCAAAAGACGCGGATCGCGAAGTGGGATGCCGCTCTGAAAAAGTAGAAGACTTTCAGCGGGCGTTGCCCGAAGCGAAATGCCAAGTTTTCGGGGGCGAGGCCTTCACGGCCCCTAGTGCTCCGGTAGATGAGACCCCGGGCGCGAATCAATAGCGCGGGCGTAATTGCGGCCTTTTCCTTTTTATCCTGCGGGAAGCCGCCGCAGGAACACAGCACTCGTAGTCGGGCGCAAGGTGGAGGTTCCATGCGGGGGTCGGTTTCAAGCATTTATTTCGGGCCGTTTGTAATGGAAAACGACCTCACGGTGTGAATTTGGGTTTGCTCGCGCGGAGCAAGCTTGTTAGGAGAGGCGCCGGTGAGCGGCAAAATATCGGCACTGAGAGTAACCGCTGGCTGGCAAGCGGCGGCCGTGGTGGCGGCAGGCTTTTTGTTGGGGGCCCTTGATTCAAGCGAGGGGCAATCACCGAGCGGAGGCTTGGGAGATTTTTTGGCGGGACGCGTAGCCGCGGAGACTGATGAATTTGGGAAGACCCGGTTGACGAGAAAGGAGCTGGCGGGCTGGCTGGAGAAGGCCAGGACCTCGCGGCGGGTGGAGGATCGAGGGGTCGCGATCGCGAACCTGCAGAACTGCGCCTGGATATTGCTTGGGGTTCCCGGGGCGAAACCCGCGGCGCTGGAGTTGCTCAACCTTTGGGTGATGCCGAATGCCAGCGTGCTGCGTGGTTTGCCGCGGACGAGCGCGTGCTCGTGGGAGAACGTGGTCTTGGGAGCCTACGCAAGCTACAAGCAGGCGGGCAACGTGGCAGGGGAGAGGCGGGTGCTGGAGTTGCTGACTACGCAGGGGCGGGATCCGGGGATGCGCGACCTGGCGATGTTGCGACTGGCGGGGCTGGCAGCCTCCGAAGGCAACTTGAGAGGAGCGATGGAAATCGCGCGGCGAAGCGACCAGCGGGGGGAATTTGGGAGGTCCCGAGCCAAGCTGCTCAAAGCCTGGGAGCAACAGCTCAAGGAACAGAGCAAAACCCGCTGAAAAAGGAGCAGCCAGGTTGAGACCCGCCGGATTGATAGCTTGGCTGATCGTCGGATTGAGTTCCTTGGGGGAGATCTCCAGTGCTTTGGGAGCGGGTGTCAGCGCCCTGGTAGTCGATGTTAGCCAAGTGGGGGACGGCTCGGTCGAGCAGGCAGTGCTGGAGGCGCAGCGACAGGCCGTGGGGTGGGGACCCGCCTATCGCAGCAGCAACAAAGATGAACACACGATCTTCTCGGGGAAATTCATCCCGCCCGAACTTCCAGAGGAGAAGAAGGGGCAATATGCCTATGGCCTGGCGGTGCTCTCCGACGATGGTTGCAATGTGAAAGTAGGAGAGAGCATAATCCACCAGCGCGTGGGGCAGCGCCAGCACCTGCCGAGTCTTGGAGAGTCCTTTCACGAGTTGCAAGTGATCCTGGCGCCCGGGGAGTCGGTGGACCTTCAGGTGGAGTATTCGAACGTGATTTATGACGACGACCCGAAGAGTCCCGGTTATCCGGATATCGACGGCTGCAGCTTATTTCTTTACCTCATTCCGATGGGGATCGCGGTAGACGCCAACCGCGATGGCACAATCTCCTTTTCGGGCGAAAACCGCGACTCCACTTCCGAGCAGGCACCCTTCAGGTTTTGGTGCAATGATGATTATGATCAAGATTGGAAGGCGAGAGAGTCAAGTGGTGCGAGCGTGAAAGCACTAGACGACGAAATCATCGGTCCCACCGGGATTTGGAGGACTTTGCGAGACTTCATCTTATCTCGGTGCTTTCGCAGGACGCGATCGCGAAGGGCAGAATTCAGATAGGCTTGGAGTGGCGGCAGGCTTCGCCGGTTCGACCATCGATTAAGCTCTATAGAGCGGCCGAACCCGATGGAGGTCGGACAAATACCTCAAGCGAGACAGTACCGAATACTATGCCGGGCTTCAGCAGGCGTCGCCTTTCAAAGCTGCCTGGGAACGATTGGCGCAACACGAGACTTCAAGTTTCCGTCCTCGTTTTGGCAACCTACTGGCTCAGGAATCCCTGCACTTGGTGCCGACTATCCCGAGCGCTGTGTTCTGTTCGAGGGTGCGACGGAAGGGAAGGGACGTGCTTGCTATGACCTTCTGGCAGACAGGTCAGAAAATCGGTGAGGGCGGTCGCTCTGGCTCGAAATCAAGAACATTAAAAAGATGTATCAACGAGTGGATAGCGCGGTGGCTCATCCATGGGAAAAAGTTGCGTTCGAACCGGTCTCTAACGAACCTAAAGAGGACGTTATTATTTTTGTCCATGGTTGGCGGATGTCCCCAAACGGTGCGGGCAATTTTGCCGAAACAATTTACAAACGCCTCTGGCATCGAGGCTTCAAAGGTCGCTTCGCGGCGTTTCATTGGGACACATAGTGGTTCGACAACTGGCAGTGGGTGGATGATATGGGAGGCCAGGCCTTGCGGCTGCTCTGGCTCATTACAACGATAGCGAGCAGACCGCATGGACGTCAGGGGCTTCTCTAAAGCGGTTTGTCGATGCACTCCCTTTCCAAAACAAGCATCTGACGGCTCATAGCATGGGAAATATCGTCGCTAGTGAAGCAATGCGACTGGGAATGCATGTTACAAACTATGTGTTGATGCAGGCAGCAGTGCCCGCCGCCTGCTACGACGAGGCCGAATACGTTCGACAAACGCTGCAATATCAACATTCTGGTATTACAATGTGGGAAAGCGGATCTCCGGATGATGATCCCGATCCTGTAACCCGAGCCCTGGCTTACCGTGGTCGATTTCAAAATCTGAACGGAAATATTATTAGCTTTTTCTTGCCGCAAGACTACGCGACCTACATTCCATGGGAAATCAACAACGACCAGACGAAGCCTCCAAGTGGTTTGTTGGTCACGAACTTCGGTTATGCAAGAAATGCGGCATCCGGCGAGAAGCTTTATAAATTTACGGGCGCGGCGTTTGATCATTATATCACAGAACCATATGAATCGATGCCTTATGCTAGCAGATCGTGGGGAAAGGCGGCTGGTGCATTCGGGCCGACTGAAACTACATTGGTACGCAGGGATCAATTGACGAGTCGATAGACCTTAGTTCTAGTGTCTATCAACTTCCTGGAGAAAACAGCGGATTCGGAGATGAACATAGCGGTCAGTTTAATGCACGCATTCAACATTTGCAGCCGTTCTATGTAGACTAATAAATACTTTAGGAATAGGACCGCCCAATCCATGAAGCAAAAGAGCTGGATTCTGACCGTGGGCGCCCTGATAGCATTTGCGGTCATATGGTCGTTGCGAACGACGTCAGTGATGTCTCGAACAGTGACCCCTATAGCGGCAGGCGCGACTTCGCCGCGCGAATCTTTGGGTGCGGCTCGCCATCGGCAGAGGCTTCTCCGTCTGCGAGGGCGGAAGGGCATCGTGACAGTGTCGCGACGCGGTCTTGGAAATGCTAGGGACGCCGATCGCGTTCTATGGGCGGGTTGTTGATCAAAACAATAGTCCAGTGGCGGATGCGGCGATTAACTACGGAGCGCTCGATAAATTCGGGGCGGCTGGAAGCCAGTATCAGGGCAGATCGGATGCGGCGGGCAATTTTGTCAATTGCTGGCATCAGAGGCGCCGTCTTGCGAGTAGGGGTGCAGAAGGAGGGCTACTACATGATTGATGGCAAATCGGCTGGTGCGTTCGCGTATGGAATCCGATCAGACTCGAGTAGCAAGGATCCACCAGTTGCGGATCGCCCGGCAGTATTTGTCCTGCAGAAGATGGGAGTGACAGAGCCGTTGGTCAGGATCAGCGACTATCACCGAATCGAGCGGGATGGCTCGCCTATGGAAATTAGCCTTCTTACAGGGAAACCTGTTCTGGCTGGCAAAGGGCAACTTCGGATAGAGGCATGGACTCAGGATCAAATAGTCGATTCAGAAGGGCACTACGATTGGAAATGTCGAATTTCGGTTCCAGGCGGAGGGCTTGTTGAGCGGAAGGGACAATTCGACTTTGAAGCTCCTATTGATGGTTACAAGTCCTCGATGAAATTGAGATGCCGCGGACAGTCGAGCATTGGCGGCCCCAATCGCGACGCGAATACTTTTTGAAGCTCTCTGACGGGCGCTATGCGCGAATCAGTGTTTTGATGGTCGCCAGGAGCCATCACTATTTTGGCGTGGAGTCTTACCTGAATCCCAAACCTGGCAGTCACAACTTGGAATTCGACCCGAAGAAGGAAACCAAATCTGGTGAACGTTGAGATTGATGCTTGCCCCAGCAAACACTTAAACGCCGTGGTGAATAGTTGACAGACTTTGATCAAATCGCGCGGAATTTTGGAGAACCAGATTTCGACCTCATTGAGCCAAATGCCCGGAAGCATCGGCGGGCTTGTGATAAAATCCAATCAATGATCCGGGCTTCAAAGCGTTCGTTACCCGGAGTCACCGCCTTGCCCAAATAATCCTCGAGACCGGAGATGCGTTCCTTTGTAAAACGCCCTCTCCAAAGTTTGACGGTATGGACGCTGCAATATTCGCCGCGACTGACCGCTGCCAAAGTTTGCCGCCCGCCAAACCCAGGATGATCCGAACGCGTCGCTCCTCGTCGACTCGCAGGCGGTTCAAATCACGGCGCTCCGGCGGACCGAATCTAAAGGGTGCCGCATGAAGAAAACCATACCCAGATACCGTCAGATGTTACCATTACGGCGTTACAGCCATGAGGCGCCGAGCCTAATATTCGGGGGACTGCTGATTCTCGGAGCGATATGCTGGTTGCTATTTGGTCAGCCGAAGCCCGTTAGCGAGAAAAAGCTTCCCCCGCCCGACCCCCAAAAGCTCGCAGTTTCCTTTTCCACCTCACGTGCCGCGGAGACACCGCACCTCATCGAACGGAACGCATCGATTGCCAGAATCGAAAGCGCACTCGACGCCGATTGTGTTTTATGGAAAGGTGATTGACTTGGAAGGGGACGCCGTGCCCGATGCCATTGTCAATTACAGAGCACTTGATAAGTTTGATGCGCCGGGTAGCACCTATGAAGGTAAAGCGGATGCCACGGGAAGCTTTTCAATAAGAGATATTGCTGGGGCTGTTTTGAGTGTTGCCGTCAGCAAGGGACGGCTACTATATGATCGACGCGAAATCCAAGGGTTTATTTGCTGACGGTATTGGACCCGATGACACGCGCCGCCCGCCGCCATCCATCGATTCTCCCGCGATCTTTGTTTTGCACAAAATGGGGGTGACAGAACCGTTGATTGCGATCAGTAGTCGAACGTTTCTCATCTCTAGAGATGGACGGCCGGTAGCGATCGATTTAAGAACCGGGAACCTTCTTCCCAGGGAGACCTTCGCGTTGAGGCGTAGACGGATGACCAAAACCAGGACGGCAAGCGACACTACGACTGGCGGTGCCGGGTATCCGTGCCAAACGGCGGGTTGGCCGAAAGAGCAAATTAGTTCGCCTTTGAGGCTCCGTCAGACGGCTACAAGCCTTCGGATGAAATCGAGGTGACCAAAAACGCAAGGAAGTGGCAGTCTCAGGCCAAGCGAGATTACTTCCTAAAGCTTTGCGACGGGTGCGTGCACTCGTCCGTTGAGCGCGCCATGGACGAAAAAGAGCTTCCTGCATGGAAAGGCCGAACAACGGACCGAGATTGAAGTAGGGCCTCCTTGCGGGTTTCCATGTCGGGTGCATTCCACTAGTCAATCTTCGCAAACGACTCAAAACTCTCGCTGGCTTCACTCCTTACCATTCATCTGTTCTTGCTCGCAAAAGGAACCTCACCGCTTTATAATAAATCCACACCGCCTCTCTCTGAGACTAAACAACTACTACACATAAAATGGCTACAATCGGCATCAATGGCTTCGGACGCATCGGGCGACTTTTCTTTCGCGCGATGGTTGAGCAAGGACTCCTCGAGCAGGGCTACAAGGTTGCTGCGGTAAATGACCTCGTTCCTGCGGATAACCTCGCATATCTTGTGAAATACGACTCTACGCAAGGCGGATTCAAGGGCGAGGTCTACAGTGAAAAATCCTCCGGAGCCGCTGAAGACGACACCCTGGTGGTAAACGGGAACAAAATCAAATGCCTTGCCATCACACAAGGGCCTGCCGCGCTCCCATGGAAGGAGCTGGGTGTAGACATCGTCGTGGAATCAACCGGCCTCTTTACCGACGGCGCGAAGGCCAAGGGCCATCTTGAAGCCGGGGCAAAAAAGGTGATTATTTCGGCCCCGGCGAAAGGCGAGGACATTACGGTCGTGATGGGGGTCAACAACGACAAATACGACGCCGCCAAGCACCACATTATCTCCAATGCGAGTTGCACAACCAACTGCCTTGCGCCGGTCGTTCATGTGCTGCTCAAGGAGGGTTTTGGGATTGCAGAGGGGCTGATGACGACCATTCACAGCTACACGGCCACGCAGAAAACCGTGGACGGCCCGTCAAAGAAGGACTGGAAGGGCGGACGCACTGCCGCCGTCAATATCATTCCGAGCACGACCGGCGCTGCCAAGGCTGTCGCTCTCGTTTGCCCGGAAGTAAAAGGCAAGCTCACCGGAATGGCTTTCCGCATCCCGACGCCAACCGTCTCCGTCGTCGATCTTACAGTCAAAACGACGAAGTCGACGAGCTACAAGGAGATCTGCGCCGCCATGAAGAATGCCAGCGAAACCTATCTCAAGGGCATTCTCGCCTACACCGAGGACCAGGTCGTCTCCAGCGATTTTATTCACGACATACGTTCCAGCATCTTCGACGCGGGCAGCGGCATCGAGCTGAACAGCAATTTCTTCAAACTCGTTAGCTGGTATGACAACGAGTGGGGCTATAGCTGTCGCTGCGTGGATTTGCTAAAGCAAATCGCATAGAAATTCGCCACGGGAACTTCTTATGAAAAAGTCCATTACCGATGTTCCGCTGAAGGGTCGCCGCGTCATTATGCGGGTGGACTTCAACGTGCCGCAGGACAAGGCAACGGGAGCCATCACCAATCCGGCTCGAATCACAGCGGCTTTGCCGACGATCAAGTATATCCTCGACCAGGGAGCTTCTCTCGTGTTGATGAGCCACCTCGGTCGGCCGGATGGAAAGAGGGTCGAAAAATATACTCTCAAGCCGGTTGCGGAAAAACTGGAGGAGCTTCTTGGAAAGCCCGTGAAGTTCTTGTCGGATTGTGTGGGCCCGGAAGTCGAGGCCGCGTGTTCCTCTCTCAAGGCCGGCGAGGTTGTCCTGCTTGAAAATCTTCGCTTCCACATTGAGGAGGAGGGGAAGGTAAAGAACAAGGACGGCACAAAGACGAAAGCGGATCCTGAGAAGGTGGCCGCCTTCCGCACCTCGCTCTCAAAGCTCGGCGACGTTTACGCCAATGATGCCTTCGGCACGGCGCACCGGGCGCATTCCTCCGTCGTTGGCGTCGATTTGCCCGAGAAGGTCGCGGGGTTCCTCATGCAAAAGGAGCTCAATGCCTTTGCTGCTGTTCTGGATAATCCCAAGCGCCCTGTGCTCGCCATCCTCGGCGGGGCAAAAGTGGCGGACAAGATTCCACTCATCCGCAACCTCCTCGACAAAGCCGACGAAATCATAATCGGCGGGGGGATGACCTTCACTTTCAAGAAGGTGCTGGAGGGAATGGAGATCGGCGAAAGCCTGTTCGACCCCGAAGGGGCAAAAATCGTCGAAGACTTGATGGAAAAGGCAAAAGCCAAGGGTGTGAAAATCCATCTTCCGGTCGACTTCGTCTGTGGTGACAAGTTCGATGCTGATGCGAAGATCCAGAGCGTTGACGACAAGACGGGCATTCCCGCGGGCTGGCTCGGTCTGGACGTCGGTCCCAAGAGCCGCATGCTCTTCGCCGAAGGGATCGCTCGCGCAAAAACCATCATATGGAACGGGCCGCCCGGGGTGTTTGAATTCGACCGATTCGCCGAGGGCACCAAGAGCATGGCGGAGGCCATTGCCGCGGCAACCGCGGCTGGCGCCATATCGGTGGTTGGCGGCGGAGATACAGCCACGGCCGCGAAGAAATTCAAAGTGGTGAACAAAGTGAGCCACGCCTCCACGGGCGGCGGCGCCTCCCTCGAACTGCTTGAGGGCAAGACCTTGCCGGGAGTGGCAAACTTGACCGAAAAGTAATCTCGAAACCTGAGGAAACTAACAAACGGCAGCCAATCGAAAAATGCCGGACCGTCATTGACCTCCTCGTTGATGTGCAATCGCCCTGGGCTGCGTCCATTCAGCGGTTTTTTTTGCGAACATTCCTCTACGGGATTGGTAGAGATGAGCAGTGAGGCGGTTCCGCTATACTCTCACGATGTCGGGCCGGCGGCCTTCACCTCTGCACTGACGCCGCCTTCGTAAGTAGCAAAGTTCTTTGTGAAAAAGTTATGAAAAACAACCTTCTTTGCGCAGTCTTCGTATTCATATCCGCCATTCGGGCATTTTCGTGGACCGACCACGAACTCCTCATCTGGGTAAGCGATAACAGGGGCTTCCGCTCTTGGGTTGAGCTTGGTAAGAAGTTTGAGCAAGAGATGGGGGTTCCCGTTAGGGTGGAAACCCAGGAGCAAATCACCGAAAAATTCCAGGCTGCCGCTCAAAGCGGCAAAGGTCCCGATATCTTCTTGTGGGCGCATGACCGAATCGGAGAATGGGCTGACGCGGGCCTGCTAAAGCCGCTGGAGATCAATGAGGATTTCAAGGCAGCGTTCATCCCCATGTCATGGGATGCGGTAACGCACAACAAACAGACCTGGGGATATCCCCTAGCCCTTGAGTGTGTCTCACTAATTGTCAACAAGAAGCTGGTCGCGGGAAAACCACCAGCCGAGCTCTCGGAATTTCCTGCATTTGCCAAGGAACTCAAGGCCAAGGACCCCAAACTGATCGCGATCATGTGGGACTACAAAAACCCCTACTTTAGCTTTCCGTTCCTTGCCAGCGCCGGGGCTTATACGTTCAAGAGAACTGAGAGCGGCTACGACATCAAGGACATCGGGGTCGACAATGCCGGCGCCATCGAAGCTTTGAAGGCGATCGTGAACCTCATCAACGCGGGTGTGCTTCCGAAGGGCTCTAACCAAAGCGTGGGGGAACAAAAATTGGCGGCCGGCGAACTTGCCACGATGGTGAATGGCCCGTGGGCTTGGGCCAATATTCGTAAGAGCGGGGTCGATTTCGATCTCGCGCCATTACCGGGGATTGGTGGAAATCCGGGTAGGCCGTTCGTGGGCGTTCAAACGGCGTTCATAAACCGCTCGAGCCCGAACGCCGACTATGCAGTGCAATTTCTCGAAAAATTCGTCTGCACGATGGACGGTCTGAAGACCATCGATACCGACGCACCGCTCGGTGTTCCCGCGTTAAAAGCTCTCGCCGACGAGATGAGTGCCAACAATCCCCTAATTAAGGGAACGTATGAAAACGCTCTGAACGGGGTCGTGATGCCCAACATTCCCCAGATGGGCAAGCTTTGGAGTTCGATGAAGGCGGCATTCGAGACCACGACAAACGGTGAAACTACCCCGGAAGCCGCCTTGAAGGAAGCCAGGAACAACTTGGAAAAGTAACTATAAGCCGGGGTTCACTGTGCCCGAAGAGAAACCTGACCCCCGCGCTAGGCTAGGCGTCTGCTATTACCCGGAACATTGGGAAGAAACTCGCTGGCCCGAGGATCTGCGGAGAATGCGCGGCTTTAAGCCACCTGCGCCTCCAGGCCTATAATAGAACTTCTAGTTGAACCCCATTTTGTGGCAAAGAAGCGCATTCTCATTCTTGGTGGTGGATTCGGCGGAGTGTATGTCGCAGTCCATCTCGGCAAGATGCTTTCGCAGCACGAGTTGGAAGAGACCGAAATCGCGCTCGTCAATCGAGAGAACTACATCGTTTTCCAACCCTTGCTACCGGAGGTGATTTCGGGGTCGGTGGAGCTCAACCATGTCATCGCTCCGATCAGGCGGATGGCGCCCCGGGCAAGTCTTTACACGCGCGACATTGAATTCATCGATCCCGTTGCGCGCACGGTAACGTTGAGCCCGGGCGTTCGGCCGACGCCCCTCACCTTAAGCTACGATCATCTCGTGATCGCCATGGGAACGCGTCTCGATTATTCGAAGATTCCGGGCATGCGCGAGCACGCGAGTCCTTTCAAGTATCTGGGTGACGCATTGTATCTCCGCAATCAGCTCGTCCGCATGCTTGAAGAGGCAGAGGCGGAAAGCGATCCCGAAAGCCGCAAACGCCTGCTGACATTCGTCGTTGCAGGTGGCGGCTTTTCCGGCGTCGAGTGCATTGCGGAGATGAACGATTTTTTGCGCGAGGCCGTGAACGCCTACCACAACATAGCGGAGCGCGATCTCCGGCTGATACTGCTTCAGCGCGGCGAGCGTATCTTGCCGGAGGTGACGGAATCGCTTGCAGCCTTCGCGCATAGGCTTCTGGAGAAACGCGGTGTCGAGATCCGGCTCGGCGCTGGCTTGAAGGCTGTCAGTGCCAACGCTGTCGTTGTCGAGGACAAGCAGACGCGCCAAACGGAAATTATTGGCACACGCACGGCTGTCGCCACAGTGCCTGCCGGACCCCATCCGATCCTCACGGCGCTTCCCGTGCCGCAGGGCAAGGGCCGCATCGTCGTCGATCCGACGACAGAAGTTCCCGGCTGGCCCGGGGTTTGGGCGATCGGCGATTGCGCGGCTATCAAGCAAGTGGACGGAAATATTGCGCCACCCACGGCCCAGCACGCCTTGCGCCAGGCCAAGACCTGCGCTGAAAACATCGTTGCGTCCTATAGGGGCGGCCCCAAAAAGCACTTTGGCTTCACCGGACTCGGAAAGCTTGGATCACTCGGCCGGCGCTCGGCAGTCGCCGAAATTCTCGGCTTTCGTTTTAAAGGGCTTGTCGCCTGGCTGCTATGGCGCGGCGTTTACGTCACAAAGTTCCCAGGATTTGACGGCCAGCTTCGCTTGATTGCTGACTGGGTTCTCGACGTCTTCCTGCCGCGCGACATCACGCAGCTTCGGCTCTTTCACGAAGAAGCCGTACATCGCGAGCATTTCGAGCCAGGGGAAACGGTTTTCGCGAATGGCGATTTTGGCGACAAAGTTTACTTTATCATAAAAGGGGAGGCAGCCGTTGAGCGCGATGGGGCGCTGCTCGCAACGCTGCATTCGGGCGACGTTTTTGGCGAAGCCGCGCTCATTTCCAACCAGCCACGTAATGCGACAATCCGTGCTGCCGCGCCACTCGATACGGTCGCTGTATCCCGCGAGGCTTTTCAGGAACTGCTCATGCATCTGCCGGGACTGAGCAGTACGATGCAGGAACTCATGAGTGGGCGGCTGAAGCATGGCGAGGATCTGGACAGCATGATGCGCAAAGCCGCCGCCCTCGTCCGCGAAGACTTCCCTCCGACAAATTCCGCAAGATGACGCGAAAGAATCAGGCTGGCTTACTCAAGGCCCAAAGTCCTCCTGACTGCGAAAACATGTGCTAACGACAAGAGACAGATTCCCTAGATGCTGGATGAGATACGATGACCCGCCGCAAGAGTAGAGCCGCCGGCGATAGCTGCGTACAGTCACCGTTTCCCAGAGACACACCTCACTTCTATCAACACGTCTTATGGCGATGGTGCAATGCAAAGAATGTGACGGCCCGATATCCCAAAACGCTGACAGTTGTCCGCACTGTGGCGACGTCATCAAAGAGCCGAAGCCGAAGTTCTCGCTCGTTGATCTGATTCACAAGATCTCCGTTCCGGTGATTTTGTCGGTCGCTGGAACGATGATCACTATTCTCACCTTCTTTAGTATGGAGGGAAAACGGCAGATGGAGCAGACGCGGAAGCTTCTAGCCGACGCATTCGACAAAGATCCGATCAAGCAGCAGTATTGCATTTTCTATGTGGATCACTTGCTTGCGTCAGGGCGACTCTCTCCGGAGATGACCGTGAGCGTCTTATCGACGGTCGCTGCGAATGCAACTAGCGAAACCGTCAGGCTCGATGCCCTTCGAATGATGCCGAAGTTGCTCGAGCAAAAGAATTACCAGCAAGAGCTCATGCCCCTCCTCGTGCGGAGCATTGTTGGCCGCGGCAAAAGTGGCATCCACAAAGCACTCTTCCAAGTTGACTCGACCCTCTTCGATCAACTGACTGATAATGGCGGCAAAGATACGCCGGAACGCATCGGACTGACTCCACGCCTTCAGCTAGTCGTGCACCGTGCTCTTAGGCGGAAAGGTTCTCGGCAGGTGCTTCCACTGGATTCCGGTGTGTAGCACAAAGAGGATCGCCTCAAAAACTTCCCGCTCCCCCGCCCGCGGTCGTCCATACTGGCTCTTGCGCGGACGCTCTCAAAAGCGGCCCCAGTACCTCCCACTGCTCATCACTTAGAAACATGCCTTCTCTAAGCATCCCTCATGCCGCTTTCCGAGTTTTCGGACAGCCTCTAGCCTGATTCCGACCGTGACAGAAGTCGACGTTCTAAGAAGGCAACTGATGCTGGACATTCAAACTGTGGTCGAGGCCGATGAATCGTTCAGAAAGCGCTGATTGGCGAGCTTTCCAGTATGGATCGGAATTGGAGCTTTATCAATAACAAGGCAGGAGAGAATCCGGCGGATCAGAAGCAACTCCACGTTGGTCTTCAGATAAAGCTGGCGTTGCTTAGCCTCGTGCAAGACTACCGTCGCCTTCAGGAAATTGCCGCAGGTTTGGTAGAGCTTGCCAATACTTCTCCTAAACTCTCACAGTTCGTCAGTGATCAACTGGATATGTTCGTGATTTCGAGTCAGAGGACGCCGCTCCGGATGATCGCAAAATTCGCCATGGCATCACTCAATGCGGGGAATTCATTGCCGCGTGCAGCTGACGAAGGACGGAAAACCATATCTCCCGTTTTCATAGTCGCCGCCGATGAATCTCAGCAAATGGAGGGCGAGACGTTGGCTCACGCGCTTGAGGAGAACGGAATCACCACCCACGGTGTTGACGTTTTAAATAATGCCAAAGAGGCTAAATCAATTGCTCCCGAGAAGTTGGAGATTCGTTTCCCGAAGGGCACGAATGAAGATGGTTTCCTGAGTAGGCTGGCCGAGACAGTCAAGAAATTTACAGGCGAAGAACCCAACTTGGTCGGCGTTACAAACCCGAACGACCTTGATCCGGGAACCTACGAGATTTGGCTTTCCAAGCGTTGAGCAATTCGGAAACACCTCACGAAAGCGACAAAATGAACGGGCATGTTTGAAACGTATTCTCGAGAATAAACCGCCATTAACGGCCAAAGAGCAACTGCACCGGGGAGGATTGCGAGGCGAAAACCCCAGCTTCCAGACTTGGCTGCGGAGTCAATGCGACCGGACCAATATAGCTTTCCACGAATTGCCCGACGGTCAGCAACGGCTGATCCGCATTGGCCTGGAGGCGGTGGCCTGAACCCCAAAAGGGAGACGTGACATAACTGAAGTTCTGCTCAAAGAAAGAGCAGAACATGAAGAGGAGTCGATTCAGCGGGAACAGATAATTGGGATATTGCAAGAGGCCGAGGCCGAGGTGATGCCAGAATCCGAAACCCTGTTTGCCGAAAGTTACCAGCCGGCCCGCGAGCGGGCCGGAAAGCGCGCCGATGATAAGCCAGACGATGATTTTGCGATGGTCATGGTGTGGATGGTGTGAGGTGGAACTGCGTGAGAGCGCTCATTCCTCGAACGTCGGAAGTCTGCCCCGCGTAGGCGAGCGCAGACTTTGCGACGGCGTCAATGCGGCGGGGAAATCCACACGCCCAAACGCGCACTGCTTGATCGCTTCGTCAATTATCGCCGATCGATTTAAAGTGGACCACCTTGGGCGTGTTGTTTTCTAATTGGGTGTAGGTGTTTGTTGCAAGGGCGAAGTGGTTATGGGCGGCGCGAGCCGCGTTTCAGTCGGACGATGCACCCGGTCTCTGGTCGACAAGCGGGTTGGGAGGAGGTCCGGGCCGCATGGGAGCAGATGGCCAGTTTGAACTCGGGTGGGCAGGTAACGGTGCACGATCTACTGGTCCGCGTCGGCAGTGATCTGGCCTACACGATAGGGAGGGAGCGCGTCGAGGCGACCCTCGCCGGTCAGCAGGTGCAGTTCGAGCATCGTGTCACGAATATCTAATCGCCGAGAAGTAGGGGCTGGAAGATGGTTCATCATCACACTGATCTCTCCCCAGAGGTGCAGGACATCCTCAGCCGTTTGCAACCTGCATCGGCATAAGCTGGGAACTAATCGGACGCCGATAAGGATTCGAGTCAAAAAGAGCTAACGGTAGACGGGAAGAATGCGGCGCCAGAAAACGCGCGCAATCACCTGTCTCTTATCGGTGGGGTCGCCTCCCTTCGGACGGCGTTCCGATGCTAAGCTGCCGCCAACTCGCAGGCATGTGAGAAGTCTCAATTACCGACGTTACCCTGTTGGAGGCTTTTCTAGTCGTCGCTGGCGATCGTTGGCGGGAGTTTAGGCCAACGGGGAGAAAGAAGGGGCGAGAATTGCAGTGGGTGAGGATTCGCTTCTTGAGCGGATCGCTGAGTGGCGTCACTTTTCGTCAAACGACCCGAGATAGTGAAGGAGGATCCTTTGGATTTCGGTTTCTGTTTTTGGATGGGTCTGGACATCATGGCCCGTTGGAACAATCAGCTCAGATTCGGCACCGTCCAAGTGTGAGCTCCAATAGCCGACAATGCCGTCCGAGCTTTTGGGGGAATCCCCACGGCCTCGGTCACCGATAACGGAATGGTAGGTTAACCCTGGGGCAAATGGAGCGCGCTCGAAGGCCTTGTAGATTGGCGCCCCCGGAGAGAGAGAATCGATCCCAGTAAACGAGCGCTTGCTCACATTCACGTTTTCGAGCGCGTCTGCGAGCGCCGAAAACGCACGCGCTTGAAAGCGGACCAGACTCGCCGGCAATCCGACAAGCCTTCGTCCCAGTTGCGCGAAGGAAGCATCGGCCATGCGCGTCCCGCGGTGCGGAGTCGCCAGGAAGATGACTTCTCTTACTCCGGGAACCGGTTTCCAAAAGATCCATTGGCGGAGCTTTTCGCGATCGTCCGGTTGAAGCTTGACTTGATCAAAAGGCTTTTTGGAGACCGCGCTCCAAAGCCGGTCACCCATGTCGGTCGCGAGCACCCTGGCGATGAGTCCTCCCATGCTGTAGCCGACAATAACGATATTCTTCGATGCGAGCGAGATGCCATGAGGATCTCCCAAGCGGCGGATCAGCGCGATTTTCTCACGCATAAGCGCGGCTGACTGCGGGACTGGCACGCCTGTCGAATAAAAGGCATACCAAAATTGAAAGTTTTCCCGGATCAACGGATTCTCCATTGCGTCGGTGGCGACGTTTCGCCAAACGAGCGGCGAGGATGTGAGTCCATGGAGGAGTAGGACGGGGATGCGTCGCGGGTCGAAAGGTTCGATCAGATAAATGCCGTTGTAGTCCGCGCTCGCCCCCACATTCAAGATGGCGCGAATCCCCAGCTTTAGGTCGTTGATGCTCCCGAAAGACAGCGCCAAAGGAGCGGTGAAATCGCCGGCGAGGGGAATCGATTCGCCAGCGATTCGCATCTTCGCGGTCCGACCGAGGTCGGAGATGGCGATTTGCATTCTGAGAACGCCATCTCGATTGGGCTGAAATTCTGCAAAGCATCCCAGCGCCACATAGGTGCCACGATCCGGTGGCTGAAAGAGTAGCTCGGTCTTACGGTCCGCCGTCCGCTCGCGTACGCCAACGAGCGGCACGCCAAGGCCCTCGGCGCGAACGCGTTTCTTGAAACCCGCGATCTTGATAAAGTCGGCGGGAATCAGATCGTCGAAGTATCCTGGCCTGTAGCGGCTCTGAGGTGAATAGCGGGCTGCCACAGTTCTGGGCCCGAACGGCGTTGGAACGTTTATTGTCGTATTCCCTCCCGCTAACGCTCTTGAGTATTCCGAAATGAAGATGGCAAGGCTTGTGTTGTATATTGCGAGTGCCCTTCTCGTTGAACTTCTCGTCAGCCATCCGGATGCGGAAACGCCGGAATCTCTCAAGCTTTGGTAGGCGATCTCACAAGCCGCGAAAGCGAACCCCGCACGCTGCGGTCTTTGGGATTTTGGCGAATTAATGGCTCGTTCAAGCGCAAACTCTGCCGCTTGAGCGAGACGCTCAGGATCCGTTCCTGATGACCGGACGAGTTCTCGCACCGCCGCCTCGGATTCCCGGGAACTAATCCGCATGCCGGCAGTGCGTTCCATCTCGCGGACGTCGCGATTGATTTGCGCGCGACTGAGCGCGGCGGCTGGAACGGGCGATGCGGGCTCCGATTGAATACGAGTGGTAATCGTCGAGCCGCAGCCGCTCAAAAAAATCACGATCCATGCGATGCCGGGAATAAACCTCGGCTCAGCCATAGGGCTTGCGGGCGGTGTAGATCGGTTCCATGCGAAATGGGAACTGTCCGGAGTTTCGACCGGCAAATCCCCGTGGCCTCGACACGCAAAGCGTCAAGGTCCAGCGAGCGTTTTACAAGCGCGAAAGGAACGCAATGCGAACAGGTGGGGAAATGCCAGTTCAGCGTTTGGTTGACCGAGAATGACAATAGTGGAGCCGACATTCGATTGACTGCTGTCGGGCCGTTTACCCCGAGAACCGGACCCAAAAGCCAGCTTCAAGGACCCAATTCGTGTTCGACCTGTTCCACGGATTTGATTACGCATTCGCGCCAGTTTCTTTTATTCCCCCTTGCGGCGGCTGACGCGGTCTGATTTGCTTCTAGGTAAAGGTGCTCAAGTGCTTGCGTGAATTCGTGCTGTGGCAGGCAAAAAAAAGGGGCTTCCAAGGGGCGTGGATGTCTGCTCAGTTTGAGACGTGAACCCACCTGCCGACTCCGCGCAGGAAGAACCTCCTTGCCTCCTCCCACCGCGAGCCCGCCGACTTCATCGCGATAACATCTGCTCGTAACCTCCGGCTCAGCCGCTTTACCTCGCTGGCTTACGCGATCGAGGATTTCAAAGCCTGCAGCTGAAATCATGACATCAGCCACCAATCGGACTCGCATCCTCAATCCGCTCGAACGCTTCTCGGAAATCGTCTTCGGACTCATCATGGTGCTCTCATTCACCGGCGCATTGAGCGTTGCCGAGGTTGGGCGGGAAGACATCCGCATCATGCTCCTCGGCGCGATCGGCTGCAATCTCGCATGGGGAATCATCGATGCGGCGTTTTACCTCATTAGTTGCCTTACCGAACATGGGCGCAACGCGACGATTCTGCGAAGCGTGCAGAGAGCCACCGACCCCACGCACGCGCAGCGCATCATTGCCGATGCTCTGCCGGCGCCAGTCGCGACCGCTTTGCAGCCCACGGACTTCGAGCGCGTGCGCGAACACTTGAGTAGGCTGCCCGCGCCAACCGACCGACCGCGGCTCACGGCGGCGAATTGGCGCGGGGCCGTCATGGTCTTCCTGCTTGTCTTTCTTTCCACGTTCCCCGTGGTTATTCCGTTTCTCTTCATGCAAGACGCCAGGCTGGCGTTGCGCGTCTCAAATGTCGTCGCCATCGCGATGCTCTTCGGAGCAGGCTGCCTGCTCGCCAGCTATGCCGGCATGCGCCGCATCCGCACCGGCCTCGCGATCGTCGGCATCGGCGCAGTGCTGGTGGCACTCACGATTATCCTCGGCGGCTAATCTTTCCCGCGCACGGATGAATAATGAGAGCATTTCAAACCCCGGCTACGCAGCCTGGACCACAGCCAGTTCACCTGAGAAGAAGATCCTGGCGACCCTCGCGTCCTTCCTGGATCGCTTCGGGGACGACCGTTTTTCGGATCTTCATAGTGACGAGCCGCAATTAGCGACGACTTAGTTACTTTCCAGCCGAATCCATTAGTGCTCAGCATCTCCGCTCCCTCTGAGGTCTACGGCATGGGCATTTAGACGGATTTCCCAGCGATTGTATCAAACTGGGCTTTGTATTTACTTGCTTGCCCTCAAAGCACATACCCATGCGAGCCGCGAATGCTGCGATTCGCTCGCCCGCGCAAGCGTCTTGAAAAAAAGCATGCTTTTTTGGAAACGCGAGGGGGCGGGGGCCGCCTTTGGATGCGGTCCAACCCGAACCCCTTGTCCTCCTCGCGCGCACGTATGTTGCAAAATTTCCAGCGCTTTTCCGGCCCTTCTTGCCTTATCCAGCTTTGACCCGACTTTTCCAATTCCGTCTTAAGGATTTCAACGAAATCTGTCTGAAGAGTCAGTAATGCAAATCAGTCTAAAGCATTTCAAGACCCACCCGCAGGAGTCTATGGGTCACTCGTTAATAATAATATGACCTTCGTCACATTATAATCTTTCGATGGACAGTAAGTTGATAGAAAACGCTCTATAAGAACGGACGCTTTTGGCTTTGGACTCTCGCTAAAGACGGGAGGAGGCAGCAGGAGATTTCCCCACCTCACCTATCCCCACAGCTGCTGTGTGTTCCGGCGAGCTTTATATGCCAACGGAAAGGAATGAAACGATGGACAGCTTGGACCGCATGGAGAAACTCGGACAGATCAAAGGCATGAATGAGCCACAGTCAGAAATCCTGTGCCTCAGCGTCAGGCTTTAGCAATATGGTGTTCCTTTTGACCTGGCTCGAACCGTAAGTTAAGTCCGTCCGAGCGCTCCCTATCGGTTCGGCTATTCGAACGCGCTGCTGACGGATGCTGGCCAAGACGTTGACCACGCCGACTCGAACCGCTGACGTCTCCGGCGACCTAGATCATCCGGGTGTTTCAGTCGATCCAAGTCTCGAGGAACGGCTGAGGCGCGAGATCCTCCAGAGCGAGCGCACGCGCATGCTGATCCTCGCCGGGTTGTCCGGCTCACTGCTGGTCGTCTTTCCGGCGCTCGTCCTCGTGTTTGAAACCAGTTCTTGCACAGATGTCGCCTGGCGATCTGGCTTTGACGCATCTAGCTTACGACGAAAGCAATTCGCCAAATGCCTAACGATGGACCAATGTAGATGCCTCCGACCCTTGGCAAGGAACCGCGCCGCCATCGCTTCCTGAATGGCACTGGATAGTTTGCAGACGAGAGAATTCAGGAAATATCACAAGATTCAATGGTTCAAGAGTGTCCTTACGTTGAACGCTTTGGATGGTTCGGGTGTTTTATTTATGCCGAAAAGGTCACAGTTAAAAAATGCTAAACCACCCGCGCACCTAAATCACTGTCGCTTCGCGACTTCTATCCACGTCGGCTGCTGTGCAGAATTTGGTGCCAGACCAACCGGTGATGAGTGATGCGAGACGTCGGATATGGCTGCAAATATGTCAAAAGGAAAAAGGAATGTGCGAGTGGGTATTTCACTTGTTTTGGACCAAGTGAAAGAGGAGAGGCAGAAGACGAGAGCCTTCAAGTGGCGAGTATAAAGCCGGCGGTTGGTTCTGCTGAGATTCGCGAGTTGCTCGGTGGAGCCGGGCGTATTACCCTGCCGAAAACTTAGGGCACCTACGACGGAACGTCGCCGGAAATCAAATTCTGATTGGTGAAACTCCACTCTGCGACGACGAGGCGGCGGGCATCTTGAGCTGCCGGAGAGGCATCTATCGACGAAGAGAATCGGTTTACGAAGCTCACGTTTCAGATAACGCGAAACGATAGCGGCTGGGTCAATGATCTGGTCATCGCCGGGGCGCGCGATTGGCCACCGGCGTCCGTGCATCATGCGGCTTACGCCATTCCCCTTAGAAAAGCGTCGAAGTCGTGGGCTGTGCCATTTCGTGGCTCCGCTGTATTTGATTTAGTTTGGATACTCTATCAAGAACTGCCAAGCAGCCTTTAGAATATGAGGACTTGCTCGGCATCGTGCGGCGTCACTTGCCCCTCGATGCCTCGCCGCCTACGATCGCTGCGATTCCATCGGCAAGTCGTCTCAATTCGGCATCGGCAAGATTGGCGAGAATAATGACCGACAGGTTGTCGTCAACGTACCGAATCAGCAACGTTTCAAATCCTTGCCAAGAGCCATCATGATAATGAATATCTTTTCCACCTTGTCGCTCCAACTCCCATGCAAATCCATACGAGCTTTTCCGACCGTTTAAAAGCGTCGCAGGCTGGAAGATTTTCGACCAGCTCTCGGCACTGAGGAGTGCTCGAGTACGAACCACCCGCTCCCAAGCGATAAGATCGAGAAGCGTCACGTGGAGTGCCCCATCCGCCGTCGTGTTGTGACTCGGCGCAACCCACTCCTGATTCTTTATTTGCTTCGCGACGAGTCGATACCCTGCCACACGTCTGGGCACAATATCTGCCTCGCTGATTATGCGCGTCGTATGCATGCCCGCTGGTATGAATATATTTTCGCGAAGAAAGTCACCATAGAATTGTCCGGAGACACGCCGAATGATCATGCCAAGGAGTGCATAGCCGAGATTGCTGTACTGAAAGTGTTCACCTGGCCGATAACGGCGCGCAAGCGATGCAGTGAACAGCGCGAGCTCGTTCTCGGTGTAGTCGCGCCGAAGATTCAACACTAATTCATCATCGGGCAGTCCCGAGGTGTGCGTTAGCAAGTGCCGCACCGTGATCGATCCCCATCGCGCGGGAGAGGGAAGGTGGCGGGCTATCGGATCGTCCAGATCGAGCTTGCCTCGCTCCACCAATACCATGATCCCGGCCGCCGTAAATTGTTTCCCCAGCGATCCGGATTGAAAAACGCTCTCTCTTTGCGCGGGCACACAGTGCTCGATGTTGGCGACGCCGTACCCTTCGGCACGCAACGTTACTCCATTTTTGATAACCGCTACGGCCGCGCCGGGTATGTGCTGTCCCACCATTTCCTCGCGTACAAATCGATCGATTCGCTCGTCGATGCTGTTGGACGGAGGTGCTACCTGAGCCAGAATGCAGAGCGATGCCAATGGTGCGTATAACATCGTAAACTCCTCTTACAATCGTGTTCTATTTTCTCTATAAAATATAGCACGCCGCAACGCTGACCGTCTTCTGCTCCAGCCCCCGCTCTCATGGGCCGCCCTCGGCATCTGCGCAGTGTTCACAGTATGGACGCTTTTCACCGCGGATGCCGCGGCCAAGCCCGTTCTCCGGCTTGCCGGCTTGCTGGTCGATGGAGATTTCGTGCGCGGCTGGCTCATCACCGCCTCTTGAAGATGGCCGCACACTTCGGGCGGATATGCTGGTGGATTTTACTTTGGCGCCAAGCGCCAAAAACGTGTGAGAGTGGTAAGGAAGTGCTTTGTGGCTGACGCTCTCACTCTTGCATTCCACTCTGGAAAGAGTCAATTTGCCGTATGGTGACAAAGTCCAAACCCTCAGCCGTGTCACTTTTCGCCAAGCAGCCGCCCAGGAAGGCGAGCGAGCCGCGGCGGTAACTTTCTCCTATGCCGGCACTCAAAAGCGTCCGCGATGAACGCTTCGCTCAGTATGTTGCCGCGGCTGTATCACTTTCCGAAGCGTATCGGCGGGTTACCGGAAAGACCGCCAATGCCGATGTGCATGGAAGGGAGTTCATGCGAAAACATGGTATGAAGGCTCGTGTCGCCGAAATCAAAGCCGAGAACGCCGCAAAATGCGAGATGAGCAAAGAAGAATATCGCGCGTATCTCATTGCCGCGATGAAAACTCCCGCTGGGCAGATTGGCCCCAATCACCAGTTCTGTCAGATCTACAAGGTGGCTGATGAGAACGGCGTGACCCGTGAGTTCCGGATGCCGGACAAGCTCCGCGCAGCCCAACTCCTTGCGCAACACTGCGGCTGGGACGAAACCGACTAAGGTCGCACTTGATGTCGGCGACAGTTTGTCCGCCTTCCTTCGTGAAGTCGTGCCTAAGTAGTGCGGCTGGTTGACGTCATGCAAGTACCAGCGGGTCCGGACTTAGCAGCGTTTTCCGCATTTCGAATCTCTACTCGATCAGAACCCGCGAGGGGAAAGTGATTCCCTTTCGCCCGAGACCGCAACAGCTGCAAGTCTTAGACATGCTCTATCGCCAAAAGCTGAAGCGGGTCTGCATTTTGAAAGCGCGACAGCTTGGCTTCAGCACCCTGCTAGGCATCGTTTGCTTAGACCAGCTTTGCTGGAGTGTCGGCCGCCAAGTCTCGCTGGTGGACAAGACCCAGGAGGACGCGAGGCAGAAGCTCAAGAACATCGTCGCCCTCGCCTACGACTCGCTTCATGCCGAGTTGAAGGCCCGGTTTCTGGTCGACCGCGCCAACGCCGGTGAATTTGGGGTGCGGTTCCACGAATACGATTCCGCCCAGACGTCCACCATGTATGCGGCTACCCACGCGCGAGGCGGTTCGAACAGCCTGCTTTGGATCAGCGAATGGGGCTATATCCAGGCCACTGATCTTCGCCGGAGCGAGGAGATTCTCACGGGGGCCATTCCCAGCGCCAAGAATGGCACCATTGTCGTTGAAACGACGTGGAGGGGTGGAAGGGGCGGCCATCTATGGGAGATCGTTAAAAAGGCCCTCGAGACGCCTGAGGAGCAGAAACAGCCCGACGACTGGCGAGTGGTTTTCTTCCCCTGGCAAAACGACCCGGATTATGCGGACTCCGAGCCCCAGGCGCTTACCGCGGAGACGATTCGATATTTCTCCGACAAGCCTGGATTCAGCCTTGGGCAGATGTCCTGGTATCAACGAGCTCGTAACCAGTTTGGCATGTTCGTTGCAAGGGAGTATCCGACGACGATCGAGGAGTGTTTTCAGACTCCGGTTGAGGGCGCGATCTACGCCGAGTTGATCGACAGGCTGCGTGCGCAGGGGGCCATCCGACCGGCGGTTGTCGACACGTCCGCGCTGGTGCACACCGCCTGGGA
Organism: uncultured Verrucomicrobiae bacterium; assembly: GCA_963816855.1. Classification (GTDB taxonomy): domain Bacteria; phylum Verrucomicrobiota; class Verrucomicrobiia; order Chthoniobacterales; family Terrimicrobiaceae; genus DASTFP01. Next base: position 44,552 of record CAWFMA010000025.1, read on the forward strand.
TCTGGGCTCGCCACTCAACACCGTGGTGACGTACTTCCAGATTATGCGGCGCCGAGATTCGCGTTATCGATTGTGATAGCGATCTTGATCTAACGCCGGTTCAGCGCGTGGCCCACATGCTCAATAAGGGCTATCTCTACGGCAGCCACTTCCTGCCGCACGACGCGATGGCAACACAGAAGAGTGGGAAAACGTTCCTCAACGAGCTTGGCGAAGTGGGACTGAGAAACTGCAAGGTGGTCCCGAGAACGCATGACATCTGGGTTGGCATTAACCGGCTTCGTCAGATCCTGCCCAGGTTCAGCTTTCGCATCCCGGCATGCGAACGGTTGCATTGAGGCGCTTAGCAATTACCACACGGTCAGGGCATCCACCACCGGCTTGGCTTTGGACGAGCCCGTGCACGATTGGAGTAGTCACTTCGGGGATTCCGCCAGAGTGATTGCCGAAGCGGAGGCAGCTGGAATGCTCCGCAGTGCAGGTTCGACGGCCAACGTGTATCGACGAGAGGTGACGGTTCGCACCGGCTTTCGTGGGGACGACCTGACGAGCAGCGGAGCAACTTCGACAGATTTTTCGGCCCGCCAAGACCCAATGTGCGGGTGAGTCGTTGAGCCGCGGTAGGCCTGGGAATGCTACATCGGTCTTGTTGGCAGGTTAATCGGAGTCGAGTATAAAGCCCAGCGTTCGATACTCCAATCGACCGATTGGTTTGTTTGAATACATCTCTCGGTTACTGCAAGAGCTTGGCGTCGTAAGTTGCTTCGTGCTGGGGGTCAACCTCTCCGTAAACGCGCTTGGCCATCCTCGCCGGAATGATGTCGTCATAGCTCACGACACTCATATCAACCAGTGCTCCCGACGCATCATGAAATACCACAAGCACGGCGGCACGGATACCGGAATCCAAGTTGTTTTTAAGTGACACGGTGAATCTGCCTTCACCGCCGTATGTCTGTCCCGGTGTGTATCCATACCAACTAAGGAACTTGCCGTTACACGTCGATGCTCCTCCCCGTCTGGAGGTCGTCGAAAAAGCCCTTCCTTTAGTCTTTATGGCTCCTTGACCCGGCGCAACAGCGTTGCCGATTCACCGCGATCCTGTCCTCAGTCTAGGCACGAGCGTTGGTCCGCCACAGCGGATTGGCTCTTAACGTCCTCGAGGATTGATCACCGTGAATCAGCTTGGCACCAGACCACTTCGGATACCAT
>CAWFMA010000026.1:0-234524 GCA_963816855.1 uncultured Verrucomicrobiae bacterium
GGATCAGAGGTGTCCCGTTTTCTGCCCCGTTACTCCCCAATACCCATTGTGGGCGGAGTTTTTTTCAATGCGTTGACGATCTGGGGATTTTGGAAATGGCGAAAGATTCAATTGCTTGCCGACGAGCGGCTCGAAATCGAGCTTGCAGACCTAAAAAAGAAGCCAGAGATGGAAGCCCCCACGGCGCCAAGTTGAACGGAGCTCATGCCGCGGCGGGTTGCGAGGGTAGGGGGCCGCCCATGGGCCACTTGTGATCTCCTCAAGACCATTCGGGCGCAAAAATGCGGCGCTGATCATTCGGCGATTTCAGAATGCGCAGCCGGAGACTAAATTGAACCGAATGAATCGATCTGCCTAAACCATCTTCCGCAGCGCCTACTTTTGTGACCTGGGGGGGTCCGGAGCGGGCGCTGTGCATTTTAGGGGCAAGGAAGATAGGTCCCTCTTTCTACCGGATGCCAGGTCCCACCAGTGGGCGGGGCCTGCGCTCTGGGTCATTGGTCATCTCAAACAGGACTTTCGGCTGCTACGCTGCGAAAACGGCGAAAAAACATGCTAAGAGCGCTTGTATTTCCGGAGTGTCCAGATTTTCCTGAGTGATAACCGCGGCCCCGGTATCGATAACCGTGGGCACCGTTTCTCCCTTCATTTTGGTGACCAGAGCCTTCACAGCTTCATGGCCCATCTTCTTGGGGTTTTGAACGACCAGCGCTTGAATCTCACCTTTTCTCAAGCCTTCCATAAGTCCCGGCGGCGTGTCGAAGCCGACGAGCTTCTCTGGCGGTCGTGCCGGAGTAGCGATTGTCGAGAATAACCTGAATGTCGGGAAATTTCTTGATTGCTTCGAGGAAGCCCGCCTCTCGCTGACCCGTGCTTGCCGAACCTTCTTTAAAGCGAAAGAGCACCACCTTGCCTTTGCCGTCTAAAAGCTTTCCCAACTGCTCGCCAGCCATTTCTCCACCGCGGTAGTTGTTGGTCGATACCTTGCTGACAAAGTCCTTGACGGGCTCGCCCTTGAGCGCCGAATCCATAATCACCACAGGGATTCCTTTCTGCATGGCAGCGGCGACTGGACGCTTGAGCGCTGTGTCATCAATCGGCGCCAGAACAATGCCGCCCACGCCCTCGGAAACGAATTGCTCAACGATTTGGATCTGCTGCGCGGGGTCGTCTTCATTGAGAGAACCCTTCCATACCATCTCCACGCCAGCTTCTTTTGCGCCTTCACGTGCTCCCGCTTCGACCGTTTTCCAAAAACACCTGTGTCGTGCTCTTGGGAATTACAGCGATTGATTTCATAAGGTTAAGGTTAATATTCGTTCTCGGCTGGTCAGTATCCAAGGCGCCGAACCTCAGCGTCATGCGCCGGCATCGCAACGCATAACCGGGGTTGTAAGCGCAGACACGGAGAACTACCATGGGTCTGGCCATCTTCACCCTCATTCACATCCTCATCAGCCTCGGGGGCATCATCTCGGGACTGGTCGTCCTCGGCGGCTGGGTGGACGGCTTTTTTCTGGTGACCACGGTGGCAACAAGTGTCACCGGGTTCTTTTTCCCGTTTCGCGGTTTCACACCGGCTTATGTCAGGGAGCGTGATGGAGGATTCGCTTCTTGAGCGGGTCATCGCCGCGGCGGAAGAACGCCAGTTTTCGCACAATTCACTCATCGCTACCGGCGCACATAGCTTAAAATAATTGCTTGGGCGGCGGCAGAAGGCCTCGTCCTCGAAACCTTCCCGGTTGAAAGGGGGTAGGGGAGTTCTATGAGGAGGCGACGCCTGCGCCGGAGCCCTTGAAGAGATGCCCCAATCATGTCTCCAGTGCAGAATTTGGAGCTAAACGTACGATTTTTTCCGTTTCGTCGTGAGGTGAAGCGCATTCGGATGATGTCGAAGCGGCGCTGGCAGCGGAGCCGTCCCAACTTTATCTCGGCCAGCGATTGGAGGCCCACGGACAGGCGCTGGGCAATCGTTCCACAATTTTCCACGTAAACCTCGCGCGAGCTATATTGAACTATGAGCAAGTTAAAAATCGAAATCTACTCCGACCTAATTTGCCCGTGGTGCTACATCGGAAAGCGGCGGATGCACGCGGGATTGAAGCTCTTTGGTAACGATTTTGCTACTGAGATAATCTGGCGACCCTTTCAGTTGAATCCTGAAATGCCGTCCGAGGGAATGGACCGGAAAACTTATCGCTCTCGCAAGTTCGGGAGTTGGGAACGTTCTCAAGCTATGGATGACAATGTGGCCTCCATCGGAAGGAGTATCGGCATTGGGTTTCATTATGATCGCGTTCTGGTGACACCAAACACGATGGCCGGTCATCGCATGCTCTGGTGGGCAGAGCAAAGGAAACGGCAGCATCATTTGGTGGAGGCTCTGTTTCACGCCTATTTCACGGAAGGTCGCGACATCGGAAGGCATGACGTTCTGGCGGAAGTGGCCAGCGAAGTTGGACTTCCCAAGGATGAAGCCCACGCGTTTCTCGACGGGGACGGAGGAAGGAAAGAGGTTGCCCTCGAGGAGATGGCTGGCCGCAGCCTGGGTTTGGACGGGGTGCCCTTTTTCGTTCTCAACGGTAGGCCCGCTTTTTCAGGCGCTCAGAATCCACAAACGTTTGTTGAAGCCTTTCGATACGTCCTCGGCGGGAATATGCGGCAATCCGACGCAGATTCTTGCGAGGTGTAAACACTCAATAACCCAAATCCCACAGGTGATGAGTAATGAACACGCCGAACCCTTTTTGGGGTTCCACTATCATTGGAGTAGAGTCCAGGAGTGACCCGGTGGAGTTTAGGCAAGCCGTAGCGGAGACCGCGAAAACTGGGTCTGCGACATCGTCGGCGTTTTCACGGCGCTCATAAAGCGGTCGACCACGAACGTCGACCTCGCTGCTCAGTTTCTAGAAATCCGTCTTCACCGCAGAGCCTGAGGCCATCGACCCGAACGCCCCCTCGGTGTTCCGACGGTGAAGCTCTTGCCGACGAGATGAGCGCCAAGAATTCGTTGATCAAAGTAACGTATGAGAATGTTCTAAATGGCGTCGTGATGTACCAACATTCCGCAGATTCGCAGAATACCCCATTAGGGGAGAACTCAAGAAACGAAAATTTACGCACGTTTAGCCGCCCGTTCGACATAGCGCGAGAGCGGTATAGTTGTTTTAATATCAGCTGCTTGCGCATTCCGTTGACCGAGAAAGCTGGAGTTTCAAAAATATCCTACCACTGACCACTCGTCAGCTACGCCTGACGTGTGGCAGTCTGATTTGGATCGAGCACTTAGGCTACGTTTCTGTCCGCCTGCTTCCCAACAGCCGGTGAGGGCTGCAATGGCACTACCGTTCTGAAGTTCATTGGCTCCTTCTCTTTGCAAGACCATGCGGCGTAGAGCCGCAGGCCGCGCGCGCGGCGATCGGCGGTACGGATGCGGCGCAGTTCGCTGCGCTGATGGTCGCGCAGAGCGCGGCGAAGCCTGCGGGTGCGACTTTCAATGTGGCTGGCAAGCCAGCGCGCTACGAGAACTTTTACTTTACGGTGCATATGGGTGCTCCTGATTTCACTATTCCTTTGCCCTTCGTAAAGCGAGTCAGATTTAAAGGAGCGCTCGCCCCTGCCGATAACTGCGGGTGCAGGGCTTCCTCACTCCCGACCATCTTACCAGGATCAGAACGAGCACGCGCATGGGACGCGAGGTGGATGTCGTGCGGTACAGTGCTCCTCAGTCGCTTCCAGTCTCCTCCCAACAAGGCCCTCCGATGTTTTTGAGTGGGTATTTTCTCATGGTCAGTTCTAAGGTGGGCCCTACGAGGGACCGCCTTGGAACTCTCATGTCATCTATCACCTGGCGACCGGAGAAAAGGGAAGACGCCGCAAGGCGATCGGCAACTCCGCCTCGATCAGGTTACCGTGCCGGATAGCGGCGATTATTTCCGCGAGGTTCAAGTTCGAGGGTCCATTACTGCCCAGAAGACTGCGCAAGTGTATGTGAACTGGTCAGAGTCGCGCATAAGGGGCGCCCGCCATGCTGCTGATATTGAAGCAATTTCATCCCTTCTCACACTGAAGTCGACGGACTGCGAGACAGGTAAAGAAAACTGGCAAGCGATACAAAGGCGTGCGAAAAAGTCTTCTTCTCCTGGACGAGAACATGAAGGCCCTGCGGGAAAACGATCCATCCCACTAGGAGAGCGTCAAATCGGGGGCCCGCCAGCAATGTATCGATGGGTATTTTAGTACCTTGTTGTTCCTCAGCCTGAATCAGTCGCCGATCCCGACCTCCTGAAGCTCGTAAAGAGTTCAATTTCGGACATCCAGGGGTGGTCCTGCCTTGCGATACAAGGTATGCTTGCCACTGGGGAACTTGGCGAACCCAATTTGCTACCTCAGCGGGACAAGCAGTACGATGAGGACTGGGCTCAGCCACTACTCCGTCTCTCCTTTGAAATATCGCGGCTCTACGAAGTGGATCTTCCGCCCTTAGGTGCGGGCGACACATAATAAAGTGGACTCCGCCCAGATCCGCGCCTCGGAATCGATACCGCTGCAAAAGGTGGCATTTCTGAGCGATTATCTGCCTCGACAATGTGGAATAGCCACTTTCACCGCTAACCTTTAGGCGGCGATATCCTCCCAGTATCCCGCACTTCAATATCTCGTTGTTTCGGTGAGTGACCGAAGTTATGACTATCCATCAGAAGTACGGTTCGAAATCGATGACGACCGGGATTCGCAGGCCTATCTCCGTGCTGCCGACTTTCTCAATCTCAGTAACGCTGACGTTTTGTCGGTCCAACATGAATTCGGCATCTTCGGTGGTCCGGCCGGGAGCCATCTTCTGACGACGTTGAGCGCTGTGCGCATGCCTATTGTTACAACTCTGCACACGATTCTTCGTGAGCCCAATGTCGCCCAACGCCGGGTTTTTGAGGAGGTTGCCAGCTTTTCCGCGCGATTAATCATCATGAGCGAAAAGGGAGCTGAGTTCTTACGCACAATCTATGGCATTTCGGAGAAGAAAATCGACGTGATTCCCCATGGTATTCCGGATGTAGCCTTCGTCGATCCCAATTTCTATAAGGACCAGTTCAGTGTCGAGGGGAGGCCGCTGCTTCTGACCTTTGGATTGCTTTCACCTAACAAGGGGATTGAAAATGTCCTCAACGCCCTGCCGGAGATTGTGGCCGAATTTCCCGAGGTTGTTTACATTATTCTCGGCGCAACACATCCGAGTCTTGTTCGGGACCAAGGAGAAACCTATCGCCTTAGCCTCCAACGGATCGCCCGTGACAATGGGGTAAGCAAGAACGTCATTTTCTTCAACCGCTTTGTCAATATTGAATACTACTGAATTCATTGGGGCAGCCGACATTTACATCACTCCGTATATTAACGAAGCGCAAATCACCAGCGGCACGCTCGCCTATAGCTTCGGAGCCGGTAAGGCAATCGTCTCCACTCCGTATTGGCACGCGGCCGAACTTCTCGCAGATGGGAAAGGCGTACTAGTGCAGCGTAACGCATGATTCTGACGGGTTGATTTTGCGCGGTTCCACATTGCAGCGGCTGACCTCACGCGGCATACCATCAGGTTCATCCGTTACACTGCACTAGACCTTAAAGAAGCGTGATTTGAATCGAAGGCACGACGCAAAAGACTCGAAATGCCCTTAAATCCTTGGTTTGATAGCGGTGACTAAACCGAAGCTACCCAAAGGGAAAGGTCATTTCGAGTGAAGAGAAGCTATCCTAAGATTCTGCGTCATCGCAAGCGTCGAATTCGACGTCGCCTGGACCCCGGGCGCGCTTGGAGTGATCAGGCGGAGCCAATCATCAAGGCCAGCAATATTCACTATGAGATGGCTGAGAAAGCCAGGGCTGTAAACTGCGGGGGCATCGGCGCGATCCATCTGATGGTCAACAAGCTGGGGTTGCGGCAAGAGATCGACTCGCGGCTGCACTTGCTTAAGAAGCACTTGCCCTACCACGAGAGCGACCATGTGTTGAATCTGACCTACAACGCGTTGCTGGAGGGAGTGCGGCTGGAGGATATTGAACTGCGGCGCAATGATGAGGCCTTCCTCGATGGTCTGGGCGCCCAGCGCATTCCGGATCCATCCACCAGCGGGGACTTCACCGGTCGCTTTGAGGAGGGCGATATCCTCAATCTGATGGAGATTACCAACACGGTGCGGCAACGGGTTTGGAGGCAACAGCCCAGGGGCTTTTTGACAGAGGCTCTTTCCTATAAGGGAATATGGGGCTATGCCCCGCTGGTGGTCACGCTGGCCAACACCAACGAAGTGCTCTACCCTGGTCAACCGTCCCGGCAACGTCGTGAGCCATGAGGGCTGCGTGCCATGGATCGATCGGGCTATCAAATTGGTAGCCCCACATGCCGCACAGATCACCTTGCGCGGCGACACCGACTTTACCTTGAGCGCAGAATTGGACCGTTGGGATGAGCCAGGAGTCAAATTTATTTTCGGAATGGATGCCCATCCCAAGGTGGTGAACTTGGCCCAAGCCTTGCCAGAACAGGCGTGGAAGCCCCTTGAGCGGCTTCCACGCTATGAAATTGCCACAGCTGCGCGACGCAAGCCCGAGCGAGTCAAGGAAAGCATCGTGCGCTTCAAGGGCTATGAGAACAAGGTGCTCTTTGGTGAGGATATTGCCGAAATCGACTATCAGCCCCTAAAATGCTCGCGCTCCTATCGACTCATCATCGTGCGCAAGAACATCAGCGTGCAAAAGGGCGAGCAGGTTCTCTTCGATGAGATCGGTTACCTTTTTTATATCACCAACCGCGGCGATTGCACAGGCGAGCAAATCGTGAGTCTGGCCAACGGGCGCTGCAATCAGGAGAACGTGATCGAGCAACTCAAAAACGGAGTCAACGCCATGCGCATGCCGGTGGACGATTTGCTCCGCAACTGGGCCTACATGGTCATGACCTCCCTGGCCTGGAATCTGAAGGCGTGGTTCGGCTTGCTCTTGCCCAATGCTCGACGAGCAGGGGAGTTGATCAAGAGGGAGTTCCGTCGCTTTTTACAGGCAATCGTTTTGTTGCCGGCCCAGATCGTGCGCACGGGCAGACGTGTCATCTCTCGCATCATGAACGATAACCGGTGGCTCAAAGATCTCTTCGCAGCTTGGGAGCACCTGCGCAGGCTCTGTATTACTTAGCAAAGCAAAACGATCCGGATCCACACCACAATTTGTGGCCGCAAGAGGCGAACTCTGCTCCGCTACTGCCACCATCCGCTACCTCGGCACGATGCCGAACGCCCAAAGTCGCATTCCAACCCATTATGCTCCAGCACCGTGCGGCTCGGTAACAAGAATCGCCCGAAAAGACCTCGAAAAATACCACCTACGCGACGCTCGCGCAATTCGAGCCAGTTTTTCGCTTATTTTGGGACTAGTGCAGTGTAACGGATGAACCTGATGGTATGCCGCGTGAGGTCAGCCGCTGGAATGCGGAACCGCGCAAAATCAACCGTCAGAATCATGCGTTACGCTGCACTAGTGTTCCTTAACGGAGGTTTTCGGTTGGATGTGGCCTGTACGCGTTATGCTACTTTTCTGCCCCGTTGCTCCCCAATACCCATCTCCGACAAGTTTTCAAAAAAATGGGGTTTTCGGCTCTCACACACCCACAAACCGAGGAAAATGGCGAATTTAGGACGCCCTTACCGTATGTTTTCGCAGCCAGGAGGGGGTCATCCAAATGGCGGAGGTGGCGGTAGCGCGGGAGCTATTCGGTCACCTCCTCGACCGAATCACGAGGCTGCGACCACCAGACCCAGCCCCAGGCTGACGCTCGAAGGGTGCAACGGAAGGCGGCCGAGGGTCGAGCTGCGCCGGGAGTACGGTGCCGCAGTCAGGTCGAACGGCGCTCGGAGGTGTCCCGGCCCCCCCGTGGCGGACGCCACAACGGCAGGAAACCCTTGCCTGCGAGGTCGCGACGGCGGTATCCAAGCCCAGGGACGGGGATGGGCTCCGTCCGTCTGGGAAATTCCCTATTGGAGCGGATTAATCCCAGTTGAGGTATCTCTGTAACAGCGCGCCCGCGATAGACATGCAGCCATGACGAACCCCCAGACGACGTTTGTGATCGGCGGTGAATCGATGTTCGCCGCCTCGGTTTCGGTGCGATGCGGATCACCGGTCCGGGCACGTGGGGTCCGCCCCGGGATTGGGCCGCCGCCCGAGCGCTGCTGCGCCGAGCAGTCGAAATGGGCGTTCAGCTCATCGATACGGCAGACGCCTACGGCCCGGGCGTCTCAGAGCAGCTCAACGGTGAAGCTCTCTGACTTACGACGGCCTCCTCATTGCGACCAAGGGCGGCTACGAACGCAGCGGGCCCAGCGGCTTGTCGGAGATCGGCGAGCTGACCGGCTGGACCCCAACGGCCGCCCCGGGCATTCCGCTCCGCCTGCGAGGCATCGCTGCTCCGGCTCGAGCTCGACCGCATCGATCTCTACCAGCTGCACACCCCCGACCCAGCCGTCCCCTTCGCGGAGTCGATCGGCGCGCGCAAAGATCTTCAGAACGAGGGCAAGATCCGGCACATCGGCGTCTCCAATGTCACGCTCGAGCAACTCGCCGTCGCCCGAACCGTCGCTGACATCACCACCGTGCAGCACCGACTCGACTTCAGCAACAGCCGCTGGCGGGACATGCTCAACGAGCGCGAGACGCACGAGATCGGATTCATCCCCTACCGCCCCCTTCGCGCTTGGGTCGACGCCGCACACCGGCAGGTGTTCACGCAAGCGGCATCGCGACTCAGCGCAAGCACCGACCAGATCGCCCTCGCGTGGCTGCTGCGGTCTCTCCCGTCACACTGCCCATTCCCGGCACCGCAACACGCGCGCACCTCGAAGACAACCTTGCAGCCGCCGCGCTTCGCCTCGACCAAGACGAGATACACGCGATCACCGCAGCGGTCAGCCAACCCTACCAAGTAACTCGCTCTGTACGCGGCGTCATGCGGCGGGGCGGAGCGTGACCTCGTAGCCGAGGTGGTGGAAGCGGCGGGTGAGCCCGGCGACGAGGCGGTCGTGGTCGCCGCGCTGGAAGTGCGCGGCCCCCGAGGTCGTGATAGTCTTGGTCGTCGCGCAGCATGTAGTAGGCGGCGGTGAGCATGGAGGCGCCCACCGCCACGATGGCCTTCATCGGCCCGCGGCGCTTGAGGCGCAGGAACTGGGCGCGCAGCTACCCTCGCGGCCCCGCACCGCCGCCCACGCGCCCTGAATGAGCACGGGCTTGGGCCACGGCGCCCCCTTGCGGAGGCGGGTCGAGCGGTGCTTGCCCGCGCTCGCGTCCTGGCGCGGACACAGGCCGGCCCAGGAAATCAGGTGTCTCACGCTCGGGAATCGGGTCATGTCCGCTATTACCTCATACCTCAGGCCCGAGGCACGGGCGTGGCACCCGAGCTGGATCTCCGGCCAACGCGCGCGCCGTTCGGTTCTATCTCAAGAATGTGCGACTCATGAAGAAGGCTTGGTCGGTTGTGAGGAACCGCGGTGCTGGGTGCTGTAGCCCCGACTGGATAACCAGTCTAATGCGTAGAGATTGGTGTTATTCGGCAACGTTGAGCTACTTTCCGGTGCAGGTGAAATTCGGCGCGTCCAGTCCACCAAGTTCTTTCGCAGTTCCTGGATCAATTGTTTAGTCGGCCCATGGATCAGATTGCCGTCCTCATCGAATCGGTGTGCAGCATCCGCGATAACGACCTCAGGCTGGTTCAGGGTAAACAAGTTGAGAGCTACAAGGATCTGCCGCAGATGGTATTGGGCCCGAGCGGTTCCGATTGCGCCGAGAGACGCACCCATGCTCGCCGCTGATTTCCCAGACCAGGCGCTGTCCCCATGGGGCCGGAGGCCCAATCGATCGCGTTCTTCAAGACTCCAGGGATGGAGTAGTTGTACTTGGGCGTTACGATCAGAACAGCATCGGCGCGGCGAATGCGCTTCTTCAGTTCCAGCACGAATGATGGTGGGCGCTTCTCGTCATCCTCATTGAACATCGGAATACCATCAAGCTGAAAGAGGTCGATCTCACTATTCTCCGGGACGAGTAATTTGGCCGCGCGGAGCGCAGCCTGATTGTAAGAGCCGCGACGGAGACTTCCAGCGATGCCAAGAATACGGACGTGGCTGCTCATTTGTTGTCTCTCCTATTTACCTTCGGACTTTTCCGAAGGAATTGCTTCCCGGCCCGTGACGACGGATCATTCACCGGGTCAATGTCGAGGGTGTCAGTTGGCATTCGCGCGTACTTTTGTTCAGGCATCCTGCCAGATCAGTTTTGGGTTGGTAAGTTCCAGTGCGCCGGGAGCGCCAAGTTCGCGCCCATACCCTGAAGCCTTGAAGCCTCCGAACGGTGCGCGGGGATCGGAGCGGGTGAAATCATTGATAAATACCATTCCAGACTCGATCTCGCCGGCAACGCGACGGGCCCTGACGAGGTCACGGCTCCAGACCGCAGCGCTGAGACCGAAGTCAGTGATATTGGCGAGGTGAATCGCCTCGTCCTCGGTCTTGAAGGGGAAAATCATAGCTACGGGACCAAAGAATTCTTCCTTGGCTATCGCCGCCTCGGGCGGCAGCCCCACAAGCACGGTCGGCGGGTAGAAATTGCCCGGGCCGGCGGGGATCTCACCGCCAGTGAGAATTCGTGCTCCTGCCTTTACCGCGTCGAGCACCTGGCGATGGAGGTTCTTGCGGAGATCGGAGCGGGCCAGTGGGCCGAGCTTGATGCCTTCCTTCATGGGATCGCCCATTGGAAGCGCCTTGGATTGTTCGACAAACGCCTTGGTGAAGTCGTCAAACAGAGACTCCGCCACCAAGAAGCGCTTGGCGCAAATGCAACCCTCGCTGTTGTTGAAGTAGCGCGACGTCACGCCGAGCTGCACGGCTTTCGCAAGATCGGCGTCCTCCAGAACGATGAATGGATCGGAACCGCCGAGTTCCAGCACCACTCTCTTGCCGACTCGGGCCGCTTCCTCCGCAACGGCGCGGCCGGCGCGGACGCTGCCAGTGACGGTGGCGGCCCGCACCCGCGGATCGGCGATGACGGCCGCACATGCCTCAACCTGGATTGCAAGGTTGACATAAAGTCCTTCGGGACCGCCGGCGTCGCGCACCAGGGTCTCAAGCGCCTCGGCGCAGCCTTGGACCGTTTCGGCGTGCTTGATGAGGGCGGTATTGCCGACAATGGCTGTGGTGTTGAAGAAGCGCAACACCTGCCAGAAGGGCACGTTCCATGGCATCACGGCGAATATCGGCCCCACCGATTCATATATGATCTGCGCCGGTAAACCTGCGACGGGGTGTGGCTTGAGATAAGCCTCCCCCGCTTCGGCGAGGTGGCGAGCGTCCCAGGCGCATTTCTTGATCTCGAAAATGGAGTCCGCCAGCGGCTTGCCCATCTCGGCGGTGATTAGGCGGCTATAGGTCTCGGCCCGCTCTTCCAGCAGCTCGGCAAGCCGAGTGAGGAAGGCGATTCGCTCCCGCAATGCAGTGCGGGACCAGTGCCGCCAGGCGTCCCAAGCGCGCTGCAAGCGCGCGTCGGTCTCTGCCTTATCGTGCTCCGGATAGACGCCAAGCAGTTCACCTGTCGCCGGATTACGTGATTCGAAGTTCATTGAAGCCTCTATGCCACTTGCCTTTCGCGCAGGTTCGCGTTTCGCCGGCGGCACCATGTGCCGCATGATGGCTTCGATAGTTCTGCTCATATGTTTTCCTCCTTTAGTTGGTTGTTCTTCATACCGATATGATCCACCCGGCCTGTCGATCTTGGGAAAGACTATGTTTCTTGTCTCAGCATAACTAGAAGGCATACTGCTCCTCACAGTGGAACTAAGGCATTTGCGTTATTTCGTGGCAGTAGCGGAGACGGAAAACGTTTCGCGCGCGGCGTTGAAGCTTCACGTGTCGCAACCGGCGCTGAGTCGACAAATTCGCGATCTGGAGGATGAAATCGGATTCTGTTTACTCGAACGCACGGCAAAGTCCGTCCGCCTAACGGATGCAGGCCGGGCGTTTCTCGATGATGTGCGCGCGCTACTGCACCACGCAGACGAAGCCGTCAAAAAAGCACGCGCGGTTGCAAGCGCAGAGCCGAGCGAACTCCGCGTCGGCCACTCAACGCCGTTTGCCGAAATTCTGCCGAAAATCTTACGTGCGTTTCAGCGGGCGATGCCGAACGTGCACGTTAAATTGCACAATTGGAGCTACGAAGCCATTTTCGATGGCGTACACGATGGCCGGCTTCAACTCGCATTAATAGCTCGTCCCCCAAAGGCTAGTTCGCTGCGCGACGTGCGATATGAAGAATTATTTCACGAACGTGTCTGTCTTGCCGTTGCGCCGAATCATCCGTTTGCGCGTCGCCGCAGCGTTCCACTTACCGACGCGGTGTGTGAACCGTTCATCGCTCTGACGCGTGAGGGTTATCCAGTCTATTACGATTATCTTTTGGCCATCTTCGCGCCGGTGAAACAAAAGCCGCGCGTCGTCGAGGAGCATGACAGCTACTCGGGCGTTCTTTCGGCCGTCGAAGCGGGAACCGGCGTCGCCATTGGGGTGGACGTTTTTGGTTACAGCTTCGGAAACCGCGTGAAACTTTTGCGCCTAACACCCGAGCCGAAACCGATTGCCCTCTGCATTGCCGGGCGAAAAGAAAAACTTAGCTTAGCGGCGGAGAAGTTCTGGCAATGCGCGAGGGAGGCGGCCGCAAGCAAATAAGACCGGCGGTTAACGGGTTCTACTTGTAATACAAATTCGTTCACCGCCGGTTCGATAATTGAAGATAGGCTCACCGCTACAGCCCGATCTCGAGAGTGAGATCGGGCGCAGCCGATTGTCTGGAAGAGTGCGCGAAGCAGCTAGGACGCCTTCTTGACCACCTTCGCGGTAACGGACTCGAAACTGTCCATCAACAGGCCGTAGCTGTGATAGTGGTCGTGGAAAACTCGCCCCATCTCCTGCCCGGTCGGCAGCCTCCAGTCCCGCTGCATCTCAGCCGCAACCGTAGTCCAGTTGATCGGTGTGATCCCGTGATCTTTCATTCTGGCAAGGGCGTTCTCTCGGATTGTAACCTCAAGCGCGCCGGAGGCATCGACCACGCCGTACACATTGTAGCCCGCCTCGACCGCTTCCATGGCGGCGAAGGCGAGGCATACGTCAATTGTGACGCCCGCCATGATCAGGTTCTTGCGACCCGTCTTCTCGATCGCGGCTACGAACTTAGGATCATCCCACGCGCTGATGATTCCAGGTCGATCGATCACCGGCACATCAGGGAACAGGACAGCGGCAAGGATTCTGGTCAAAAATCCCGAAACTGGGTGTAACGCAGCTTTCCAAGCGGGTAGTGACGACCACGGCAGCCAGGATCGGTCCCATACCGGGGAGGCTGCGCACATGCTGGAGCGCCGGACTTTGCTCAAGCAGGCCTTCCAGGGCTTTCTCATCCTCGCGGATGCGCACGGCCAGTTCCTTTAAGAGCGTCAGTTGCTGGGTCAATAGAAGCCTGGCCGGCGCTGGGAGCTCCAGCCTTTCCAGGAAGCCCAGGCCCTTGCGGCCGAAGAGGTCGCTGCATTGCGGCAACTTCAGTTCGTGCTGGCTGCCAAGCAGCCGATGAATGCGATTGCGCAGCATCGTGCGCTGGCGGACGAAAAAACAGCGCTGGCGGAGCACCTCCTTGATCTGCCGGGTCTCCCGACCTGGAATATGCACGCTGGAGACGAGCCTGCCGCGTAACAGATCGGCCAGAATCCGCGCATCGACCTTGTCGGTCTTGATCTGCGCCTCGGAAATGATCCGCGTCTTGAAGGGATTGGCCAACACGATGCGTTCGGAGGGCACTTCCCTCTCCAGAATCTCAAAAAGCCAATGCCAGTTCATACCCGCTTCAAAGACCACGTGGCATCCAGCCCATCGTCGCACCAACGTGCGAAAATCCTCCGGGCGGGCGTGATCGATGCGGCCTCGCTCCAAGTTGCTCCCCTGCGCATCGAGCACGCAATAGACGCTGTATGCCTTGTGATAATCGATACCGATGAATGTCGGCACCCCTGCTGGCTGAAGTGACAGGCTCATCATTCGCCGCGTCCCTCCGCATCGGCGGAACAGATTATCAGGGCTATGACGCGACCCGACCGCTGGAGGCCGATATGGTCCTCTCCATCGAGACTACGATGGCACATCCTAAGCGCGGCTTCACCAAGATCGGCAGGCAGACCTGTGTGAAAACATTCCAGATCAACACGGCTGGTGTGTATAGAGGCTGGGGTGAGCGGCGGACTTCGAGGATCTCAGCCTTAATCATGGCCAGAAATCTGCAGGACCGCGAGTAGCAATGGAACGAAAAGTTGCGCTAAGAAATCCGCAGCCCTTCGTCAGCGACAAGAAGAAGGTGCGTGAAGTGACTACTCGTGTCGAATCGTTCTTCGAAGCTCCGCAGCGATGCCGCTGACTTCTTGACTCACTCCAAAGCTCGGCTGAGCGTTTCCGCAGTTTGCCGGGTCTGTTCGTAGTCGACGTGGGTATAGCGCACGGTCGTGCGGATATTCTTGTGGCGGAGGAGCTCCTGAATTTCCTGCAAATCCTTTCCGACGTGATTGAGCAGGATCGTGGCCGCACTGTGCCGCAGCCCATGGGCGGTGATTTCCTCGACCCCGCCCGCCGCCCGGAGCCACAAATTGAACGCCCGGTTGGAAAACGGCGCGCCCAAATATCCTGCAAACACAAACTGCGACGCGCGAAGGCGATTCCGCCGGGAGCCATGATCCGGCGGCCTTTAAATTTCTCCTGGAGGGCCTTCCACTCGAGGAGCGCTGCACTCAAGCGTCCGGGAACGGGCACATCCCGGAAGACGCTTCCCTGATACCGTTAGTTTACGGGGCAGGGGCGCGCAAGCCTCTATTAGCCGCTACGGTGAATAATGCCCCTGTGCCAACCGATCTACGCCGCCAATGAGGTTCGGGAAAGATCCCAGCGTTCTCGGAGCCAGTGCCGCGGCGCCTCGCAGCTCAAAGAGGTCGAATGCTCGAGGAACTATCGCGGGACTTTGCTCACGCTCTCTGCAGCCCCAGGTTTTCAAAGCTACTGGAAAGCGGTGTCGCTGTTACGATTTAACAAGAGCGCTAAAGGCGATCGCAAAGCAAAGTGCCCAGCGGCAACAAAAGACATTGGACGCTTAGAATCTTGCCGATGCCTGCGCGTGATGGCATGGCTAGAAAGCGTGCAAAAGATCCTCTGGTTCTCCAAAGTTATTCACCGCCGGGGCGGCTGCTGAGGAGGGCTTTGCGGCGGCCCTCCTGCCCCGGCAATGAATAACTTTGGAGACGGTATCACGAAAAGAAAGACCCCGCGGATCGAAACTTGCAGCAGCTGCCCATGCGAGAAAAGGTAGCGTAGGGCCAAGAACAAAGCTTTACTTCGCATTCCGGGAGCTGGGTCGAGTGGTCCGCACCATCTTCCTACTGCGCTACCTGTCCAGCGCCGAGTTGCGGCACACGATCCAGGCTGCGACCAACAAAAGCGAGGCGTTTCGTCCGAATCGTTCTCGTCGGGGCTACACAAGGGAAGCTGCGATCAGACCCAATGGTGTCACTCCGCAGCGAACCAGAAATGACCGCATCGCCGCTTCAGACACGGCCGAGCAAAGTGGGGACGCCGCCAAATCATGACAAATTGACAGATCCTGTCCTCGAAATGAGAGCCCGAGCGTCTGTCGCGTGGGGCGGATGGCGTCTTTCTTGGACATAAGTGCCCACTTTTATGCCGGAACGGGCCAGCCACGTCGGCGGGGCCAGTCAATTCGATCAGGAAACTACCTACAGCAGAAAATAAATTGCCTCCGTGAGAGCCGCCTATTGGGTCTGATCGCAGCTTCCCTTGTGTTACCCCAGAACAACCCTCGCGCTGCGAGCAGAGCCAGTGGTGTTCAAACTGCGCGCAGGCGAGCGATAGCCCAAGCCGCTGTGTCTCCGAGGGGGGGAACGCACAGCGCCTGGCTCAATAAGCACTGTCACCGACGAAGACAGCTCCGGCGCTGTATGATGTGATGAAGTCACTAGCGCCCGGCAGCCCGGCCCGGTTCGTCTCCAGGCGAAAGCGAGCTACTCGACCAGGTCGCTTGCGCCGGGGAACGTGGAGAAGAGATGATTGCGCGGTGGTGATCATCGCGTATGACCTACTCTTTTTCGAGAAGCTGCCGAAGCTCTTCCCTCACAATCCCTCGCATGCGCGATCGTTTGCGGAGAATCCGCAACTCATCGAGGCCACGGCCAAGCGCAACTCCTCGCTCCAGGGCGCCTACCTGATGATCGCGGCGCGCGCACTGGGGCTCGACTGCGGCCCGATGTCGGGGTTTGACAACGCGAAGCTGGATGAGGAATTTTTCGGCGCGGGCAAAGAATGCAAAGGGTGTGAGCAGGAGTTTTTCCCCGCGGGTCACGTGAAGTCGAATTTTCTGTGCAATCTGGGATACGGCGACTCCTCGAACCTATACCCGCGAGCGCCGCGGCTGGAATTCAATGACGCGTGTACGCTTTTAGGGGACATCGCAGGATCTATTGTAAATCGTACGCTAAGAGCTCAGATGTAGGCGCCTGGATTTCGCGGTAGAGCGTTGGGAGTCCGAGCCCGGCTTGGCGGGCGCCTTGGCAGAGCAGTCCACAAGATCTTGGATCATTGCGGGACGGGTCGGAGCTGGTCAAGTCGTTCATGACGCCACGACAGCTCGGGGTAGTATTAGTAATCGTGTAAAAATTTACTCTAAGCCGCCCCCTAAACGGCCTCTTGGAGTGTTTGTTTGTCCCTGGCTTGTCGCCGCGCTTTAAGACGCCCTACGGAGATTATCAATCAGGATATGGGGTTTGAGGAGCAACGGAACACAAAACCGGTGTAAGGGTCTTGACCAATCAAAATTCCGTTCAAAACTCAAAGTTCGCCTTCGCGCCGCTATTCCGGAAGGCAATCAATCACCAAAATAGGGTAATTTGTGTAAGCACGTGACATCCTGTAACATCTTGTCACTGAGTAACGTGCGAATCGGATTGCGTGTTAAGCCGGTTTTCTGTTCCGTTGCTCCCCAAGCCCCTTCTACTGTGCTTGAAGCTTGGCTTTGGAAAAGCGTGGCCTGGATGGGAACGGACTGTTCAAACGTATGAGCAAAACCAAAGCTTGTTCCCCTCGCTGTCCAAGAAACTACCCACATAATGGACTTCGTCGTAAACCTGAATTGGATCCGAAATCACAACACCGCGGGCACGAAGGCCCTTTTCGGTTTCGCGGGCATCCTCGGTTTCGATCGTCACACGCGGGTTTGGCGCCTCTGTAGGGGTACATCCCAGTTAGCCTTTAGCATCAAAATGGTCTGACCCACAAGATAGCCACCCTGTTCCCTATTTTCATACTCCGGCGGCAAACCCAGCGTCTCGCCGTAGAACTTGTTCGCGCGGTCAATGTCCAGCACCGAGAG
This sequence comes from uncultured Verrucomicrobiae bacterium, assembly GCA_963816855.1. Classification (GTDB taxonomy): domain Bacteria; phylum Verrucomicrobiota; class Verrucomicrobiia; order Chthoniobacterales; family Terrimicrobiaceae; genus DASTFP01. Next base: position 17,503 of record CAWFMA010000026.1, read on the forward strand.
CGCCATGACTTTGACGCTACGAAAACCGAAAGTTATGAATTTACCGACTTACTGCAATGGGAGACGATGCCAAAGCAGTTAGAATAGTATGTCTTTGCTCGTGCCTCCCCTCCTGGCGCCTCGCCCGGTATGGAGGTCGCTCAGCACCCGATACAATACCAATTAAGTTCAGCGCCTCCAGCATCCGGGGTCCCCGTATGCCTCGATTTTCCCTCAGCCCCCACCTTCTTCATCGCGAAAACGCAGCAGCAACCCTTCAAGCTTATTAATTGCCTCTTGCTCATCGCGCCCGATCGCCTCGAGGACGACACGGGCGCCCTGAAAAGAGCCTGCAACCGGGTAAAATGTCGCTTTTCTGCGCATTGGTGGAGTGGTGTTACACAGTTGGATCTCCTTTGCAATAACCGCTCTTATTGAGCGCAAAGCGGTTAAGAGGCCGCCGCCAGACGCATCCGGAGTAGCATCCGAAGGCAGCAGTCTTGTGCGTCAGGATGTCTCCCGGCCGGACTCGAAGTGCCGATCAATCTCCGAGCATAACGGCGCAAGCAATGCTTCCCCTTGCCCGTCAGGAAAGCGCAGGCGAGCCGTTATGCTCCCGTCGCTCCCGTGTGAATCCCTATAAAGGAAAACAATGGCTTACGGCCCCTTCGACAAAGACTCGATGCTAGCGTGGATTCGGTGCCGTGGGAGTGTTGCGACATGTCAGCGGACGTTGCGGTCGAGAAAATCCACCATCGCCTTACCGAACGGCGCGAGGTCGAGGGGCGTACGACTGGAAATCAGATTGTCGTCCACGACGACCGATTCGTTCACCCAGATGCCGCCGGCATTTTCCAAGTCATCCTTGATGCCGAGCGAGCCGGTAACGCGTTTGCCTTTGAGAATCTTCGCGGAGATGGGAATCCAGCCCCCGTGACAGATGAAGGCGATGAGCTTGCCTTGTTCGAAGAACTCCCGCGTAAGCGAGAGAACCTTTGCGTCACGCCGCAGCTTGTCCGGCATGAAACCGCCGGGAATGAGCAGGCCGAAAAAATCTTCGCTATGCGTGTCCTTGAGCAACAAGTCGGACTTGGCGGGATAACCGTGCTTGCCCTGGTAGGTCTTGATCTCTGGCGCGGCGAGGCGTATGGTGTAGCCTGCTTCTTCGCAGCGCAGCTTCGGATACCAGAGTTCCAAGTCCTCGTAGATGTCGTCCACGAACGTCAGCAATGTCTTCTGCATGACTCGAGTCTAGCCGACCGCGAGGTTACAGCAAGGTGTCCGGATCGGGGTGCTGGTCCGTCCTCTGGAAGATGAGCACGCGGGAGTGTTGGCGCTTTTGGCCGATGGCGAATCGTGGTCGAGTTCGGCGATTGCCCTTGCGCTCGGCGCGGGTTACGAACCGTGCAGCGTGCGCTTTATTCGCTAGGAAGAGCGGGAAAAAGAGCGCACTTTCGGGCATGCTCGAGCCCGGCGTTGGGTGGCGCCGCCCATGACCGGATTCACGACGACATTGCTACTACCGGGGCCACTCCCCACGGATTAGGAGCGAGCGATGAAGACTGCCGAGATTGAGCGCGAGTACGGTCCATCTCCAGGTTCTACTCACCTGCATAGTGTGACCTACGACGGACACGATGTCTGGTCTGTCGCTGGCGACAAACTCCAAGCGTTCGATTCGGAAAGCGGAAAGCCGACGAAGTCCATTCAGTGCAAAGAAAGGAGACGTGGGTTGGAGTTTACTCTTCAGAGCGTTCGGAGCGCTTCGGGGTTCGTTACTCGCACTGGCTTCCCATCCAGGAAAGCGAGCGCGTTCTCAATGCTCTGGCGGTAAAACTCTTTCCATGTTTCTTGCACGCCATAGCCGAGATGCGGCGTTAGCACCGTATTCGGCGCGCTGCGGAAGGGGTGGCTTCCCGGCAGCGGTTCGCGGTCATAGACGTCGAGCGCTGCGATAATGCGGTGCGACCGCACAGCCTCGATCAGCGCTGTCTTTATGGCTAGGTTTTCGGAGGCTTGGTATCAGTTATCCGAGGAAGAGCAAAAAAGTTTCGAAGCCAAGCTTGACGAGGCTCTTGAAAAAGCAGGTGGTAAGAGGCCGATTATATGCGACACTAATTGGTCCTCGGATCAATGGTTGTTTGCTGGAATCGAGGAGTTCCCGAATATCGAGGCGGTCCAGAATTACACGGCGGCCGTTAGCGAGCTAAACTTGTTCCGATACGTAGAGGCTACAAGCGTGTTGGGCACTAAAATGGAACCGCAATAGGCTCTCGCTCCCGCCCTTACTTTCCGTCAGCCTCCAATTTCTTCAGCCAGTCGGAATCGGTTACAGCATGAGGCAAATTGAGCTTATGTAGAGGTGTTGAGATTGTGGTCCCGATTGCAGAATTTCTGCGTCGCCCTACTTTGCGGTAGGAACCTTGAAGGAACATGGGTGCACCTGCCATGACGAACGCCGACCTCTCCGACATCTACCGAGACTACATTGCCTGCCTGAACAAACGGGACTGGCCGAATCTGGGGCAGTTCGTTCATGAGGAAGTTCATTACAACGGCGAGCGGATCGGGTTATCAGGCTATCGCGAGATGCTGAAGGGAGATTTTCGTGCGATTCCGGACCTCTATTTTGACATCCATCTGCTGATTTCCGAGCCACCTCGTGTAGCGAGCCGTCTGAGCTTCGACTGCACGCCGAAAGGAATCCTGTTTGGCCTCCAGGTAAACGGGAAGAGAGTTTCGTTTACCGAAAACGTATTCTATGAATTTCGAGACGAACGGATCGAGAAAGTATGGTCGGTAATAGACAAGGCCGCTATCGAATCTCAGCTTTAGTGCGAAAACTACTCCTTCTTTCGACCCATTGGTTTGGGATTCAAATGGCCCGGTCGTGGAGGGAATACCGGTCAGCTTGCGATCGCGCCGGAAAGGGCGGGAACCAGATCGAACGCTGCGTGATCTCGACGTTTCGGGTTGCCGAGAGCATGGGGTTCAACGGGGACGTTCGCCAATGGGAGCATCTGCTGCGGATCGGAGATTGAGCACTTCTATTTCCCTGGGTGTGCAGGGTCTTTTTGTTCCTTTCTTAGCATGAGATCTCTCATGGTTACCACCCCTACGACCCGTAGATTACTGTCCAAAACGGGCAGATATGGAAGGCCGTGGTCTAGCATGATTTTCAGAGCCTCCTCGTCCGATTGATTTTCGCGGCAGTAGTATGGCGTTTTTACCATGACACTACTGACAAGGGTTATTTCGCCCGGATGACGGCTAGAGACCGCAGCCTTTTCAGACGTGGCGGGCCATCGAGGCGGCCAAGGAGGGCTTTTGACTATCGTTACCGTCGTCTTTGTCGCTTGTAGCGGTGTCAGCTCCCTGCGATGGATCTTTCGAGCCCGCCTAACAGACGGATAAAACCACTCGTGCTCCGCGTCGCCCTCAGACATCTTTATCCCATGCTAGAGCGATACCCGTCGAAATCAGCAGAGACGCCGGGAATGCGAAAAACGGCAGCGCGTCAGGGATAATTCTATGAGGGGGATCACCTTCCACTAATATGGCAGGCTGGATTCCCGCTAGCAACCGGCAGCTGAAGGTTGCCGAAAGCATCGGCTTCAAGGGTGACTTTCGGGAGTGGGAGCACTTGTTGCGCATCGGCGATTGGTCGGCAAGTTGGTTGGGAGGAGGTCCGGGCAACGTGGGAGCAGTTTGCCAGCTTAACCTCGACTGGGCAGTGGCGGTGCGCGACCTACTGGTCCGCGTCGGAAGTGATCTAGCCTACACGATAGGTACGGAACACATCGAGGCAACCCTCGCCGGTGAGCGGGGGCAGTTCGAGGGTCGCGTCACGAATATCTATCGCCGAGAAGCAGGGGGGCTGGAAGATGGTGCATCATCACATCCCCGCTGGTGCAGGACATCGTAAGCCGGTTGCAACCTGCATCGAGATAGGGTGGAAACTCATCGAGCCATTGACCGAATATGACAGTTCGAGGATTGAGCTTCCAAGGCGATTTCCGGTAGCGGAACACCTATTGCGGATCGGAGTGATTGCGGCTGTCCTTCATCAGCCGCTAAAACACTCCGATTAGGCACGCGGTCGATGCAAAGCCTTTGTGGAGAGTTGCTTTTTGCTTACTGACCACAGCGCTCAATACATTGCTCTAGCCGGATTTGAAGACACTGATCAACGTACTCATCTCAACGCGACGGTCCCTCCGGTAGGATCTGCGAGAAACGGTCTAAAGGGAAGTTCCGATCATCCCGGGCTAATCGGGTCGCCGCCAGAGTCAAAATTGACTGTTCGACCCGCAGTTTGATAGTTCCGTCTCGAGGAAGTTGAAATGACAACTTCCCCCAGTCCGGTGCTATCCTTGTCTCCGGTTTGCAGGTGTAGCGTTACGAGTTGTCGATCAATCGCCACAAGCAAGTCGTCCGCAAACTTCGGTCCACCCACTCCGCCGGATTCGCGCAGCATTTGCTATAAGCCCACTGAACCGTCTCAAGGGAATCCGAATCGAAACACGACTAGCGGACCCCGATCATAGTAAGCTGGACCGTAGTAAGGCGGCGGGTAGTAGTAGTAACCGCGCCGATAATAAGGCCGGTACCCGTAACCGTGGTTCCAGCCTCGGTGGTAGTAGGTGTAACCACCGTCGTTCCAATCGTGATGGTGGTGTCTCTTCTTACCGCCCGCTTCCGCTGGAGTCGCCAAAAGCGCGATTGCTGCAATTGCCGCGGCCACTGTAAGAGGCCATGGTCTTGTCTTCATAATAGGGATTCGCTTTTCGGCAGAAAGTTGGACGTCAATTTCTTTGCTTGAAGCGGCCTCGTTGGCGCGGTGACGGGCGAGATTTTTCTCAAGAGTTATGAGAAGGTGCTATATTCCCAGACACTGAATTGAGAATTGCAATGGAAGGCGTGCGTTTTCATCGCCATTGTCTTGAGCCATTGGAAACGCTACCGGGCTGCGCCTCGGGCGAGGCCCTGAGGGAATGGTGTCACGATGGCCGGTTTTCCCTCAATGTCCCGATGCTTCGGCCTCGGCGGAGACCCCGGCTTCGGCTCGAAGCGCCTGCCAATCGAGGAAAAGCATTGAGTACCAAATCCGACGCTCCAAACAGGTGATCTCTCTGCCGCAAGGTGGAGGCGCCCTTCATGGTATCGGAGAGACTTTCGCACCCGATCTCCATACCGGCACAGGCAACTTCACGGTGCCGATTGCATTACCGCCGGGTCGCAACGGATTCCAGCCACAACTCAATCTCATCTACAGCACGGGAGACGGGAACGGGCCATTCGGCTTGGGGTGGAGCTTGAGTATCCCCAGCGTTAGGAGGAAGACCTCGAAAGGCATTCCTCGCTACGCGGACGCGAGCGTCACCTTCCTGCTTTCCGGCGCGGAGGATCTGGTGCCCGTCACAGAGACGGCCGGAGCGACCAGCTATCGCCCGCGGACGGAGGGCTCCTCGCTCGCATCGAACATCGCCCCGGGATATCCGCACACGGATCATTGGGAGGTGCGCAGCAAGGATGAGCTAGTCAGTGTCTACGGGACACCGCTCAGCATCCAGAACGATCCTGCCGTGAACGCTAATCCGGAGAATCGGAGTCAGACTTCCATTGGAAACTCACGGAGACCCAAGACCCCTTCGGGAATACCATACGTTACGACTACGAACGGTATTTAGGCGATACCGCCGATATGGGATCAGCTCTACCTCCGGCAAATACGCGACGTAGACTATACCGATCCGGAAACCGGCGACGAGGAATTCCTGATCGCGACAGCGTTCAACTACGAAGAGCGGCCGGATCCCTTCTCCGAATACCGACCGGGCTTTGAAATCCGCACGACCAGACGTTGCACCTCCATCGAGATCCGCACACACGCCGACCGCGAAAGCCTGATGCGCACTTATCGGCTGATTTACCTCGATCAACGCGGTCTGCGAAATTGAGCAACTCCCGTTCAACGCGGCCTCGTTGCTTAGTCAAGTCCTCGTCGAAGGGCACGACGGTGCCCTGCTTGAGCCGATGCCGCCCCTCGAATTCGGGTACACGGCCTTCGAGCCGACAAAGCGGCATTACCAGCCGTTCACGGGCGCCGATGGATCGAGGCCTGAGCGCTCGCTCGGCGACCCCGAATACGAGTTGACCGATTTGTTCGGCAATGGTCTGCCCAACGTTGTGGAGTTCGACAATCAGGTGCGCTTCTGGCGCAACCGAGGCAATGGCCGGTTCGACCTCATGCGCACGATGGAAACGGCTCCCGCCGGCCTACAATTGGGTGAGCCGGGCGTGCAACTGCTCGACGCGAACGGCAATGGACGGGCCGATCTGGTGGTGATCCGAATCCGCAGATTGACGGATGCAGAAAAGGAAAAGCAGACGCTCCTAAAAGAGCTCTCCGGTCCTTGAGTCTCGAACGCTTTGTGAAGGTGCCGGCTCAATGGGCCTGCATCTTTGCTCGCGGCATAGCAACTTCGTCGCTATGCGGGACGGACAAGCCCGCGGCCAAGGTGACTCGAGACACCTAAGAAGCCTTGATCAAAAATCCAGCAGACTCTTTCGATGTGCTAATTGTTACCTCTTTCTTCAGCTGGATACTGAAGGAACGGTGAGAATTGTCGCTCTCCTCTATTGTCTAAACTTTGCCACCGATCTTCGCACGAAGTTCGTCTTCGACGAGCACTCGATGGATGTTCTCATAAGCTCTGCGTCCTGTGGGCCTGACCTAAGCCCGAAATAAGCGAAAAATGACCTTTCTCTTTGGGTGGCTTCGGTTTAGTCAACCGCGATCAAACCAAGGATTTAAAGGGCATCTCGAGTTTTTTGCGTCGTTCAAACGACTCAAATCACGCTTCTTTAACGCCTGGCGCAAACCCTAGCGGCGACCTACCGCAAAACGTTGATGACTTGCTGTGGGGCCTTTAGCACCGTGACCGATCCATTATTGACGACAATTCAGAGGCGGTAGATGTTCTCTGGGTTTCAACTGGTTTTTTGGTAGGAGTTATTGACATGGCGGTTGTTCTCTAAGCGTGTTGGATTTTCAGGACCCAGGAGCCATGCTTGAGCTGGTTGCGGGCGTGGAGTTCCGCGTCATAGCGCGTGCCGGTCTGCCACATTTTCCAGAGGATTTTTAGCCAACGTTGACCGAGGCTGCGTAGAGCGCAGGGGTGGTTCTTGCCGCGTGTGCGCAGCTGCTCGTAGTAGACGGCAGCCCACGGAGAGGATTGCCGACTCAGGTTGGCCCACAGATGCACAGCGTGGCGGAGCAGCTTGTTGCAGTGTTGCCGGAGATAGACCTTGTGGATCTTTCCAGACTGGTAGCTGACGGGAGCTGTTCCCGCCAGACACTGCAGGGCGGTTGGATCCTCAAAGCGCGAGCGGTCCGAGCCGATCTCGCCCAGCAGTCGCGGGGCGATCTTGGGTCCCGCGCCGGGCAGTGAGCCAAAGAGGTCATGATCGGGATGCTGTGCAAAGAGCTTCTCAATCTCGGCACGGTAGGAGTCGATCTGGCTCTGGAGCACGCGCAGCATTCTCGCGCGCGCCAAAGCCAAGCGACTCTTGGCACGGGTAAGGGCTTGGCCGGAGACGAACCCGGTGGCATGCGCAAAGATTTCCATCCGCTTTTCATAGGTCTGCGGTCGCGCCAGACGCTCAGTATGGAGGAACTTCTCCCACTTTCGTTTGCCAGCCGATGCCAAAGCCTGCGGGGTGGGGAAAGCTTCCAGGAAGGCCCATGCGCTCGGCAGGGTCCAGTCTTCAAAGGCCTCCAGAGCCGCTGGGTAATATTCGCGCAGGGCGCTCTGGAGCTGATTGATGAGCGCGGTGCGCTCCTGGATCAGGGCGACCTCGTCGCGGCAGAGCAAGCGCAACTCGGCCACCAAAGGATCTTCTTTGGCCAGCGCTTTCCAGCCGTGACCGTCGACGCGTAAGGCATCGGCGAGACTCCAAGCGTCCCCATGGTCGGTTTTGTTGCCGCTGGGAACTTTGCGTTGGCAATAGCTTTTGGCGCTCGTTGGCGAAACAGGGTAAAACAGCGACTCCGCTTTCTAGCAACTGCTCGACGACAACGCCCTGGCTGGTCTCCACACAGGCAGCCACCCCAGGGCCTAGAACGGCGACTTGCTCGCCCCAGCGCTGCCAGCCTTCTGCGGTGTGCTCGATCTGAAAGTCCGCCACGATCTTGCCCGAAGGATTTACGATGACCACCTTGTGATGATCGTGTGCCCAGTCGAAGCCCGCGTAGTGAGTGATCTTGCTCCATGGTTGCATTTTTGCGACCCTGTTATGTTGAGGTTGTAGTGAGGGAGGCGGCCCGTCGCTGGTCGACCTGATACAGGAATCTTCGTGGGATGTTGTTCTCTCAGACCTTTGGACAGCCGCTCGAGAACCGGCCGGTGATCTACTGCAAACCCTCGAAGGGTTAGGAAAAGAAAACCGTGCCGGCCTCGGCGCTTTGCGCACCCGGCCATTGTTGGCCAAGGGCAAGTTCTTCACAAGCTCCGCTGCACTCTCGGCAAAGTTATTCACCGCCGGGGCGGCTGCTGAGGAGGGCTTTGCGGCGGCCCTCCTGCCCCGGCAATGAATAACTTTGGAGACGGTATCACGAAAAGAAGCGCAATCGGGGAGGATTCGCTTTTAGAGCGGGTCATCAGGGCCACGTAAGCGCCGCTTTCCCAGCACGGCAAGGGTAGTCGTGAAGCGTCTAGACTACCTTGCCAAACCGGGTAGGCAGGCGACTGGATCGACCCCCAGTAATCCTGCCCGGCTCTTAGCCTCGTTCGGCGCCTGAGCGTGTTGGCGGGTGAAGCAGATTTAGTGGACGAGGAATGAGTACATATCTGGAGCTGCAGTGCTCACTCAAGTGCTTGATGTTCTGTCGAGAACCTAACAAAAGGCAACTTAAGCACCGGGTCTTTACGCTCTCCAACCTGAAAGTGACGATTAAAATCACACAATCCAACGCAGCGAGTCAGTCGTAGTAGATGTGACAGACCGATCCAATGACTTTGACCCGCGTTACGGTTTTTATTTTCGCAGATCGCTTTCGCCAAGCGCGGCTGATAACCCACGCTACGCTAAAATCTCTCCTGCCAGCGAGCGGACTTCATCGGAAATGTCGCCTCGCAGGGAAATTCCTGGCAGTCGCGCTGTGCACGGGCGTCCTGGCAACTGTCTCGATCGGGCTTTGCGAAGATGTGGACCGGATCGCCCCTCTAAAAGCGCTCTCCAGTGACTTGGCAACAAGCTATCCGGAATTGCGAGCCGCGATGTCTTACAACATTGCGATGAGCCCGCATGCCGGTGCGGACCAGCTTGATCGCGACATTCAAACCGTTCAGTGCCATGTCAGGGAAGCGCCCGAGCCGCGCTCGTTCTTGGAGCAACTGGGCTGGCTGTATGTGGCCAAGGCACGGGCCAGCTACGATCCTGGCTACTACAAGCTCGCCGAGCACTGTGCTCTGGCGCTGGAAGTGACCGACCCTAAGAGTCCCGAAGCGCTACTGTTGCGCGGCCATGTGCTCATCAGTTTCCATCGCTTTGCGGAGGCCGAGGCGATCGCCAACGAACTCATCGGGCAACGCACGCTGGCATTCGATCACGGCCTGCTCGGCGACGCGCTGATGGAACAGGGTCGTCTAACTCAGGCCGTCGCTGCCTATCAGCGCATGATCGACCTGCGGCCCGATTTGCAATCCTACAGCCGGGTGGCAAATATGCGTTGGCTAAAAGGGGACCTCGACGGCGCGATTGACGTCGCACGCCTGGCCGCGCGCGCCTCCAGCCCGCTTGATCGCGAGTCGAGATCGTGGTCGCTGACACGGCTCGCGCTCTATTATTTCCAGGCCGGTTCGCTCGCCGACGCCAAGGCGGCTTGCGACTCAGCGCTGAGTTTCTCGCCGGACTATCCCGCCGCCCTTTTGCTGCAGAGCCGCATGTTGCTCGCCGCTGATCGGAGCGGGGAGGCGGTCGCGCCCGCGCAGCGTGCAGTAGAGAGGAATCCGCTACCGGAATTTCAATGGGCGCTTGCAGACACGCTCCGCACGGCTGGCCGCGCTGATGAAGCCGCGAAAGTCGAAGCGACCCTGAAGCGGACCGGCGCGCAGAACGACGCACGGACCTTCGCCCTCTTCCTGGCCACGCGCGGTGAGCAGACCGAACTAGCGGTTCAACTGGCGGAACGTGAATTGAAAGATCGTGCGGACATTTTTACGTACGATGCGCTGGCGTGGGCGCTCACGGCGGCCGGTCGTCCTGACGAGGCGTGGCCGCGCATGGAAAAGGCGCTGGCCGAGGGCACCGTGGACGCACGGCTCTTCACCCATGCAGGGGTCCTTGCGGCCAAACTCGGGCGCACGGCCGAGGCGGAGTCGTGGCTGGCGAAAGCCCGCGATCTACAGCGCATGTTGCTTCCCTCCGAACGACAGCAATTCGTCGCAACGCTGTCCGCCTCGGCGACGTCTCGCGACGCTCCATCTATCAGTCCCCCTGGGACCAAAACGACTTCCGCTCATAGAGACCAATTCGCGGAAGCCTCAACAACAGACAAAAATCGGAGAGACCAATGAAGATAAATCTAACCACACTGGCGGCCGCCTTCACGCTGGCTACGGGGCTGCCCGGCGCAGCGCATGCATCCAGTCACATGGACGCGCCGCTGATCGTTCGCGATCCCTCGGCCAACACCACCGACGTTTACGCCTTCGTTGACGTGGACAAGGGCAAGAAATCCCTCGTCGTGGCGCTCGGCGTCTATCCCCACGAGGAACCGGGGGTCGGACCGAACATTTACAACTTCGACGACGATGTGCTTTACGAGATCCATGTCGCCACCGGGCCTGACCTCGCGGCGGGCAGGGCTACTATCAGCTATCAGTTCCAGTTCACGACCACATTCCAGAACCGGAACACCATCCTGGATTCCTACCTGGGTGTTGTTGGTCAAAGCCAGAGCATGCCCCTGGAGGGGCAGAACCTCGTCCAGATGTACACTGTCACTAAGGTCACTTGGCACTCGAAAACCGTACTCGGCAGAGGAGTCGTTCCGCCGAACAATCAGGGTATCGCTACGCCCTTTTACAATCAGGGCGACAACGGCAACAACCCGGCCAAGGATGGCGTTTCGACGTTTGCTCTACTCGACTCCTACACCCAACAGGCCATCACCCCATTGAAGAATGGCTACGTTGCCTTCGCCGGCCAGCGGGACGACGGCTTCTACGGCGATATCAATTCCATCTTCGATCTGCTGCGGCTCCGGAACCCGGGTAAGGATTCACAGGGCGGTTTCAACATCCACCTCATGGCGCTGGAAATTCCCATCGCCGAACTCGGCGGCGACCAACAGATTGTAGGTGTCTATGCGACGACGAGCCGTCAAAAGGTGTCGGTCTTGCGCGATATTCACGGAAGTAATAAAAAAGACGACAAGAAGAGGAATGCCGATATTTCCGCTGGCCCTTGGGTGCAGGTCGCGCGTCAGGGCAACCCGCTCTTCAACGAAGGCCTCATCGCCATCGTGGACAAGGACCTCTACAGTCGCACCAGCCCGAGCGACGACGCGAAGTTGTTCAAGAAGTATGCGCTGAACCCGGAACTGGCGGCCCTGATCAACGCGCTCGTGTTCCCCGGCGTCCTTCCCCCACCCGCGATCGAGACCCGCCGCACCGATATCGCGGCCATCTATATTCCCGACATGATCAAGGTGGACCTCTCAACTCCTGGCGTGCGCTTCGCTGGCAGTGGCACTGGTTCCAAAACCAACCCGGATGACGCGGGCTTCTCGCGCCTGAGCATCTTCGGCACCCCCCCCGATGTGCTAAAGAGCAATATCCAGGATCCGTTCGGTAACGGCGGATTTATCCCCGGCGGCTGGCCCAATGGCCGGCGTTTCGGCGACGATGTGGTGGACATCGCCGTGACCGCGCTTCTTAGCGACCTGCGCGGACCGATCACTATTCACGCGCCCGCCGGCGACGGGGTTGACCACAACGATATCGGTTACAACAAGACCTTCCCGTACGAAGGAACCCCGCAAAACGGTCGCAATCACGCGCACCCTTGAGTACCTGCGGCAGCGGGCGAGTCTTTTCGGGACTTAAGTCGAGGGCCGTCGGTTCGTCGGGTGCGTGAGGCCACTAAGAACCTGTGAAAAAATTACCAAGTGCCGCGTTGCTGCTGGATTTTTTGGCTTGGCCAAGGCGTGAGGGCAGCGGCAATACCCGCAGCGGTGTTGCCGATGCTTTGCATCGCCCTGCGGGCTGCCTTCGGCAGGCTGTCTCCCTTCGCTCGGCTGTCCCGCCCGAGCAACGCAGGCCAAAAAGACACGCAACCTTGTGGGCAAGAGCAAGAAAGGCCGTCTGGCCGCGTTGCCCGCTCGGTTACAGCCCGCTGCGGGGATGCGCCCTCGCGTGCGCCTTGCCATAGGGCCTTTCTTGCTCTCGTGCGGCGCTTTCTAATTTTTTCACAGGTTCTTAAAGGCCGCGCTCCGAAAGGGATGGCCGCTTAACTCTGCGGCAAATCGGCTGCATAAGCTAATGCGCAAAAGACATCGGTATAGCTGGGCGAGCTGGCTGGCAGCGTTCTTGATCAGCGTGACCGGCGTGCTGCATGGCCACGATCCCGGCCTGAGCACAGCTGCATTGAAGATCTACCCCGACCGCCTCGAAGCAGAGATGATCTTCGCCCGCGCCGACATCGAAGCACTCGTGCCCCTCGACGCGAGTCACGACGGTGAGGCCAGCCCCGAGAAATGCGAGAAAGCGCGTCCCAATCTCGAAGCTCTCGTGCGCTGGGCGTTCGATGTGCGGGTCAACGACACCACCATCGCCATCACGGAAGCGGGCTTTCGGCTCGACGAGAAAAACAACTTTCATCTGGCCGGAACGTTTCCCGTGCGTAGCGCGAAGACCCTCATCCTGCAGTCGCCCTTGATCAAGCGCCTGCCGCGCGGGCACCGGCAATTCATCAGCCTGCTGGATGACAAAGGCGTCACGCTCACCGAGGTGTTATTGAGCGCGGAGCACGACGTGATCGACGTGGATTTGTCCAGGCGGCTAGCGAAGGAGACACCGCCCGCCAAAACCGGCGCGTTCCGTGAGTTCTTTGTCATGGGCGTGGAGCATATCCTGACCGGCTATGATCACCTGCTCTTCCTCTTGGGCTTGCTCATAGTGATGTCACGGTCTCGCGCGACGGCGTGGGTCATTACGTGCTTCACACTGGCACACTCGACCACACTGGCGTTGGCCGCGTTTGACGTGGTGCGGGTTCCGGGCAGAGTGGTCGAGCCGTTGATCGCGGCAACCATCATTTACGTGGGTGTGGAGAATCTGCTGCGGCCCGGCGGCCCGACGCAGCGTTGGCGATTGACGCTGATTTTCGGCCTAGCGCACGGTCTCGGCTTCGCCACAGATTTGAAGGAAAAGCTCGCGGGTATCACTGGCGCGCAAATCGCGGTGCCACTGGCGTCGTTTAATCTCGGTGTGGAACTCGGCCAGATGACCATCGCCGCGCTGGTGCTGCCGTTAATCTGGTGGCTGGGGAACAAGCCGGTCTTCGTGCGGCGCTTGACTCCGGCATGCTCGGCGCTGGTGGTGTTGGTAGGCGCTTGGTGGCTGTTGCAACGGACGCTGCCGGGATGACGGCGCGAGCGCCTCATCGATGAGAACTTCCAGCAGTAGTCACGCTTGCTTGCACGCGACACCGTAGAGAGGACTCAAAAACTCATTCGCCGAACGGCACCTTCGTCCTGAGCTTGTGAATGGCCCCTTGTGACAGGAATGCTTTTGCGGGGTAGTTGGACGCGCCAGAGCAACTCAGTAGCTGTCCCCCAAGAAACATATGGGGACCATCTTCCACTGACCCCGAGGTTGGCGCTGCCATCCAAGCTATTCAGCAGGCCGCTGATCCCTCTGCGGCCGCGGCCGCTTACGCGAACGGAGCAGCCGTTGACCCCAACGATCCAAAACTCTCCGAGGCCTACACCGTCCGCATGGTCGATTTGGACCTGCCGGAACTCGCCCTTCACCAGGCCCAAACGTTAGCCACTCTGGAGCCCAACAACGGACGCTGTTCTCATAAGCCTCTGCGTCTTTCCTGTTGCCTGACCAAGTCCGAGTTTTTTCACAGCGGACTCCCTTGGTGTTATGCAACTCTTCGAACCGTTCCGCAACCGGCGGATATTCAACAGCGCTCCTGGATCCTCAAGGATTGTGGCTTTCACGATACAGCTTGCTGCGACTAGCCCCAGGTTACGTGTGCACTGACGAAGGCCGTAAAGATCCTACGTCCGACGGAAACACTTGCAGCGGTTCCGTGGAGCTGGCGAAATGCTAGAAAGGCTGTATCATTTATGAGGGCGACTGGAGGATCTCGGAATCGAAAACGCAGGCAGAGTGTAGACAGAAAGTTATCGAGGAGGACTCTTTGAGCGCGGACGCGACTCCACCGAGCAAAGGCAGCCCGGCACAGACGTTACTGAGAGTTCTGGCGCAAACGCTTTGAAGTAAGTGTATGAATACCCGATGAATCAGCCCGCTCAAACTGCCGAACAAATAAAGGTACGCTGTTGCGTTGCCGGCGGCGGACCGGCGGGAATGATGCTTGGTTTTCTGCTCGCCCGCAAGGGCGTGGAAGTGATCGTTCTAGAAAAACACAAGGATTTCCTGCGCGATTTTCGCGGCGACACCATTCATCCCTCAACCTTGGAACTAATGTACGAACTCGGTTTGCTCGAAGAGTTCCTGCGTCAACCGCATCAAGAGGTGCGGCAGGTCCAAGTGCACTTCGGCACCGAAAAAGCGACTATCGCGGATTTTTCGCATCTGCCCACGCATTGCAAGTTCATTGCCTTCATGCCGCAATGGGATTTTTTGAATTTCATTTCTACACACGCGCGGCACTGCGCATCTTTTCGTCTACGAATGGAAGCGGAGGTGACCGATTTGCTTTTTGAAAACGAGCGGATCGTCGGCGTGCGAGCAACGACGCCGCAGGGCGAGCTCGAAGTGCGCGCTGATCTCGTGGTCGGCGCAGACGGACGCAGTTCGACGGTGCGCGAACGCGCAGACTTGGAAGTGATGGATCTTGGCGCGCCGATTGATGTGCTCTGGTTCGGTCTCTCCAGGCGTCCGGGCGACCCGGAGCAAGCCTTCGGTTTTGTGGATGCCGGTCAGTTTATGGTGCTACTTGGCCGCGGCGATCACTGGCAATGCGGCTACGTGATTCGGAAAGGCGGATTCGAGCAAAAGCGGCAACGCGGGTTGGAAGAACTTCGCGCGGATGTTTCGCGATGCGCACCGTTCCTGCAGGATCGGGTCGCGGAATTAAAAGACTGGAACGCGGTGAGATTGCTCACAGTGAAAGTGGACCGGCTGCGTCGATGGTATCGCGACGGACTGCTGTGCATCGGCGACTCCGCGCACGCGATGTCACCTGTGGGCGGTGTCGGTATCAATCTCGCGATTCAAGACGCTGTCGCGACAGCAAATATTTTGGGGGAGAAGCTGCGGGAAGGCAGGGTGGAACCAAACAATTTGCGCGCGGTTCAGCACCGCCGCGAGCGCCCTGCGCACCTCACACAGCGTGCGCAGATTTTTATACACGAGCATTTTCTTGAGCGCGTCTTCAAAGCGAACGAGCAAATGTCTTCGCCCCTGCCTGCACGATTGCTGGAAGAATTTCCGCTACTTCGTCGAATCCCGGCGCGGATGATTGGAATCGGTTTCCGTCCAGAGCATGTGCTCTCCGCAAAAACATAGCGGACGCAGTTCGCCGGCTCACTCACCTCGCTACAGCGTACTTTCGCGAACTTACCAGGGAAGCGAGTGTCAGGACTCCCTACCGAGTCCAACATGTTTGCACGTGGTATTGCCAAGGGTTGCGGCATGAGGGTCTCAACCCATAGAGAGCAACCTTTGTAGCGTGTTACCTGCTGACCCCGACGATCGCGAACTAATAAAAATGCTGGAGTGACGGCCTAACCGCACTCTCCGCTCGGCCCTGCGGCTCTCTTCTGCCCGCAATTTCGCTTACTCCGCTGTGGTCGACGCCATCGCTCTCGGTGCCAGCCGCCCCAACGGTACTTCAGGCGCAACCCGGCGATGCGCGCCATGAGATCGAGCTTGCTGGGCCATCCGTACTGCTGGATCACCGGGTTCAGGCGCACTCCTGCGGAGGCAAGAGACACGTGACTCTCCTCGATCATCTGCGTTGCCATGTCGTGGCGAAGTGCATCGAGCCGGACTTCATCGACCCGGATGGCTTCCGCGTCCACGCATTGATCCGTGCACAACCGGTAAAGAAAGGCAGGCATAAAGGCCTCCACCACAAAGAAACCGTCGTCGATGAGATGGTCGGCGACGTTCCCGAAGCAGCGCACTTGGCCTTCCTGGGTCAGCAAGTTGAATAGCGCGCGCCACACGACGAAGATCAAACGGTAGGTGCCCGGCACCGGCACATCGGCGAAGTTGCCGACCGTGACCGAGATCTCGTCGCCACCCGGCTTCGATGCCCCTGTGCCCGGCGTCGAGAATCACCGTGCGCACGGCCCCAGGGTTCCTAATCGGATTGGCCAGCCTAGCAAAAGCGTGAGGGAGTAACCCCGTGAGAATAGGACGTTCATTTCTGCCGGATCGGGGCTAAACTTCTTTCATGCCAGCCAAAGCACAATTTCCAGAGGAGCAGTCGGAGGAGGGAGAGTTTGATCGTCAGGAGGATGCGTTTCGCGACGTGGTTTCGGCCGACGGGTCCACGCCGTTCCCGGCCGCGGCGGGACGCTATCATCTTTACATCTCGCTGGCGTGCCCGTGGGCGAGCCGCACCTTGATCGTGTGGAAACTGATGGGACTGCAGAAGGTAATCGACGTTACGGTAGTTGACCCTGTCCGCGACGAACGAGGATGGGCTTTCCGGGACGGGCCGGGCTACAGCCGCGACCCGGTGAACGGCTTCGCTTTCCTCAGCGAAGCCTATGCGGCCAGCGATCCCGGCTTCGACGGTCGCGTTACCGTGCCGGTGCTATGGGACAAGGTATCGGGCCGGATCGTCAACAATTCCGAGGATGATATTTGCCGGATGTTCAATGATCCTTTCGGCGCGCTTGGGGTTCCCTTTGCCGATTTGTTCCCCAAGGACTGCGCGGTGGAACACGCGAAGATCGCCGCATTTATCTACGAGAATGTCAACAACGGGGTATACAAAGCGGGATTTGCGACCAAGCAAGGAGCTTATGAAAAGGCGTGCCGCGCGCTATTTGCCGCGCTCGATGAACTGGAGGCGCGCCTTGGAACGCAGCGTTATCTTCTCGGAAATCGCATCGTCGAAGCCGATTGGCGGCTTTTTTGTAGCCTCGTACCGATTCGACGCGGTGTATCATGGCCATTTCAAGTGCAACGTGCGACGCATCGTGGATTATCTGAATCTCGATGCCTACCTGAGGGACCTCTATCAGCAACCCGGGATCTCCGAAACGGTGAACTTCGATCACATCAAGCGCCACTACTATTTCACGCACGATGACATCAATCCAACCCGCATTGTCCCGATCGGCCCGGCGCTGGACCTGGACCGTCCTCACGGCCGGGAAAGATTAGCACCGTAAATTCCGGCGAGACTCACCAAGGCATGAGCTTTCTGTCCTTTTGAATTTTTCAGTGAGCTCCCTTGGGGCTTCCGTCGCGAAATGTTTTCGTGCCTCTTTGAGTAGGAGCCCTGCATTGTGCACAAGGATATCGAGGTGGTCTGCAGCCCCAGAGACCGCCTGCGCAGCGCGCGAAATGCTCTGCGCTTCCCGCACGTCGAGCGGAAGGAAGTCGCGATCGTGCCGGTTTGCTTCGGCGTCTCCGACTAATTGGCTAGTATCGCTCCCGCAGCGAATACGTCGGTTTGACATGAAATCCTGGGCTCACCGAGTTGCTTCCATCGACGAAGGCGCGCTCCCCAGACGCCGCCGGAAATCTCCGATTCCTTTCAGCTCACCGGACTCTGCTTGGGTGGTGCTTTCTTGTGATATTTGCGGCGCAGGTGGATTTCATAGATGATCAATGGAGTCCGTTTGCTTTCCAGAATATCCTGGATGCCCTCGACACAAGCCTCGACCACCTGGCTTTGGCTTCGGTTCAGCTCCTCGGCGAGCTCCATGACCGCCTGTTTGCATTGACAAGTCACGCTCACAAAGTGTGAACCGCGAAGATCGAGCGGTTCGGGGCTGACAAACTCATCAATGGCTTGGCGAACCATGTCAGACAGCCGTTCGCCTTTGCCGCGCGCGGAAGCTATTTCAAGCAAACGTTCGCGTTGGCCATCATCGAGGCGGACGCGTAGCTGGTTAGTTTTAGGCATGACCGCTTAGCAGAGGTGAATCCCATCGCTGATGGTCTTCATTTCGCTATGCCGCGACCAGAGAAAAGCGAACGGCGCGACCGATGTCTTCGCAAAATTGCTCGCTCGCCTCATTTCGACTCGTTTCATAGAAGAGGACCGCGTTTTCCATGGAGTGTTCTCTCCCCCAGCGCAGCCGCAACGTCTTGACGTTTTTTGCCTGGGCCTGAAGGGCGCAATCCCTGATGGCCTGGCCATCTTCATCGGTAATCCACGCTTGCGGGATCGCTTCGGTCGACGCCTCGCCCTCCCACACCACTGGAACTGGCAATGACTCCAGCACGTCCTTAAGCTCCAGGCCGCCCCGCTTCTTCGCCGCCTCGCGGCTCAGCCGAGGCGCCCAAAAAGCCACGATTCTTCCGTCGGGAAGCTTGGTCGAGGAGCTGGAAATTGTCTCGTTGGAGTCGAAATCAACCCACGACTTTTCAACGAACTCGCCGTTCAGGGCGAGGGCGACCACCTCGCGCACCCGACTATTGTGAATCGATCGAAAATGATCTCCGGTTTGAGGATTGCTGCCGAGCAGCTCCAGCGCGCCCGCCGCGCAAACGATCTGACCCGCCGGGCTGACAACAACGATTCCCGAATTGAGGGCCGCAAGCGCGCTTTTCAGATGGTGCGCCTCCCGCCCGTGGTCCTCGCGTTGCTGAGCTTCCGCGAGGCTGGTCGCAAGAAGATGCGCGGCCACTTGAAGATCATCAAGGAGGTCGTCCGTGCAGCGTCCGGCTTCCAGACGGAAAGCGATCCACCCAAGCAGACGGGTCTCTCTGGCCAAAGGGGCGAGCAAGTTCAGGCCCGCGTTGGCCAGATAGCGATTTAGGGGCCCAAAGGAGCGAGACTGCAAATCGTCCGGCGTGGTCGGGTACAGCCGTCTCTTGATCAGCCGGATAACTTCCGGAGAAGGACCCGCACGCTGGGCGATGCAAACCTCCGGCACCCTATAAATCCTCTGATAAGTATTCGTCTCTGTCATGTGCTGGAAGACTTCGACACGCTCCGCCCGAAGATCCGAGGCCAACTGCCGGGCCGAGGCGATGAGAATCGCTTGCGGCGACTGGCCGACGCCTGCCGACCTCGCAAGCACATGGTTGAAAGGCGTCGAAATCTTGCGGGAAGCCTGAGGCGTTTGTCTCCGGATATTGGCCGAGGTTCTTTTCTCATTTGCTGCCAGGAATTGTCGCACCGCGCCGAGCACCTGTTCCGGCGAGGTGGAAACTCTTCCCGCATAGCCATTGGGCTCGATTTTGAGACTGCCGGAGCTGTCCACGACGAAGGTGGGCACGTCCTCCAGGCGTCCTTGAAAATCGTGCGCCAATTCTACCGATTCGTCATCGGTGACCACGCACAGCAGAGCATCCGGCTCTTGCGGCAGTTGTTCTTTGGATAGCTCATAGGAGCAAAGTTGCACTTCGGCGAATGGTTCGAGAATCTTCGCCAGTTTCGAAGCCTGGCGGAGCGCATTCCGATCATGGGCGACAAGGATAAAGTTTGTGGGGGTCATCTTGGTACGTATTCTAGGATGTTAAGTTTTGGTGGATGAAGTTTGTCCCGTTGCAGGCGGGGCGGACCGCTTCGCGGCGCTTTCAAGAGGAGGCTGACGTTGGCTCCCGCAATTCCGTGCGCGTTGAGCAAGGCCGTCTCCGGAAAACAATACCGGGCCTCTCCCCGCACATAGTCGAGCTGGGCCTCCGGGATCGGCACATCGAGGTTTGCCGTTGGAGGAACAATCCCGTCGCGGAACGAGAGGATGGCCGCCGCGACCTGTAACGGTCCGGCCGCGGCGAGGGGATTCCCGATGGTTCCCTTGATGGAATAGACCGGCGCATGCGAGGAATGGCATCCGAAAATTTCCGCGAGAATTGTCGCTTCGATTCGATCCAGCACCGGATGTCCGGCCCCCCACGCGGAGATGGAATCGATCGTCGCGGGAGTCCACCCGGCATCTTCAAGAGCCTCGTGAATCGAGTTGGACCATCCGCTTCCGGGCACCCGGGGGTCAGGGTCAAGACATGAGCCATAGCCGGCTATTTCCGCCAGAATCGTGGCTCCTCGCGCCAGCGCGTCCGACTTTTCCTCGAGCAGAACCAAACACGCGCCTTCTGAACAAACACCGCTATCGGCGAAAACATCAAAAGGCCGACTGGCCTTTTCCGGACACGAGTTCCTTACGGAAGCCAAGCCGCCGTTGACAAAATCCGCCAGGATATTGAGGCTGATCGCGCAGTCGGCGCCTCCGGCAATCACCTGGTCAGCCGCTCCCGAGACAATATCCCGGGCCGCCAAACCGATCGCGTCCATGCCTGCGGCGCAAGCGGTCGAGACCGTCAGCACGTTTCCCGGACTCCCAAAGTATTTTGCGATCGCGCTGGAAGCGGCGTGCGGCGGGCTTTGCGCAACGGTGTAACGCGGAACGACGGATCCGGTCCTTTGGAACTGGGTCAAGACCGAATGGCTGATCATCGAGACACAGCTGGTGGCCACTCCCAGCCGAATAGAAGGGCTTTTTGGCAGCTGTTCCACCTCCGCTTTGATTTGCCGCGCTGCCCACAGTGCCAATTGCGTGTGACGCGCCAACCTCTTCGGTTTCAACTCGGCCGGAAGCAGGGCGAGACTAAAAGGCGGAACCTCCCCTCCAAAGCAACACCCTGTCTCGGACGTGTCCATTCGCTCGATGCGGCCAATCGCCGTCTGGCCGGAGCTCACCTTCCGCCAAAAAGTCTCCGGATCCAGTGCTCCTGGGGCCGCCAGGCCCATGGCGGTAACTACCGCAACACGTTTGCTCTCTACGCGGCGCATAACTCGTGGGTTTTTGGCATAGTTAGATTTATGAGGGCCTTGCGTTCCCACAGAGAATCGTAGCGGGAAGCGGCCATGGAACCGTGGGGATCCAGGGTGCGTTGAATGCCGCGAATTATCTGCGGCCAGGGCGCATCCATTTGTGGCAAATGGTCTGCCTGGTCGAGCCCCAGCCGGTAGGGCATGAGGCCATGACGAATATAAGCTTCCAGAAGCTCGTCCGCAGCCGCGCGCGCGGCCGCCGTCTTGGCCGGGGAACCTTCGATCGAATCCCAGGGAGACAATGAGCGCGGCAGTCCGAGAGCTTAGGGCGTTGAGAGAAAGTGGAACACTACCATACCCATGGCGGCGAAGAATTTCGTTGGTCAATCTCTCTACTTCGATGACCGCGCGCGCCCGGAAGGCCACCACAGGCGTAACATGGATCAGGCCCGCGCCGCTCGCTTCAGGAGACATGTTGATCGGCGATGAATGACCGAAAGCGCCGAAGGCGACGCTGGCCAAGGCAAGGTCGGAAGGCCGGCCCTGAAGCAGGTCGCCGACTTTGGAATCCTGCTCCGGCCGGTCGTCGATTATTTCTGTGGTTCCCAGTCTCTTCAGGCGATTTTCAAGTTCCTGCGCGGACGCGGCGAAAACCGCCCTTGAACCGCGCACCGGAATCAGGGCCGTCCAAGGCGCCACGCGCGACGCCAATCCGGATGCTTTGGCTTGACCGAGATGGGGGGCAAGCGTTGTCACAACCCGTTCCCGATTGAAAATATGGGGCACTCCATAGCAGGCTCCTTCCGCGATCAACTCTGAGACGGTGGTAACCAAGAGCGAAAAGTGGCCCGGATGCGCGATGCCGCACAACACGCCTCCGAGAACCTCCGGGCGCCGATGAAGCGCGATGGTCGCCGCAGTGATCACCGCGAAATTGCTGTGGCAGAAAAGCCCGGTGGGATCGGGGCCCAGCCCGCCCAGATAGGGGCACGGCGCGTGGCCCATGCCGAAGCGGGAGCTTCGGGTTCTTTCTCCTGAAGGCAAGACGATCTCGAGATCTAGGAGATCGAGGTGACGTTGGCCGGAGTAGCCGATGCCCCGGTCGAGAGCGTTCCCAACCACGCTCGCTCCTAGGCCCGCGCCCGTAACGTTGAAATAGTGGCTGTTTCCCCGATCGCTCAAGGCATCGTAGAGTTGGCCTTGCGTCACTCCGGGTTCCAGTTCCACACAATGACCTTCCGGATCGAGCGTCCTAATCCGGTCCAGCCTCGAGAGATCCAAGGTGTAGACGCCGTCCTCCGGAGCGAGATCCGATCCAAAGCCCCAGTTTCTCCCGCGGGAGATCGGCTGCAATTTCACCGCTCCGGCCGCGCGCTGAGCCGCGCAAACCACCCGCTGGACATCCTGGACGGTTCCGGGCCGTATCACACCGGAGCGTTCCCGGCGATAGCCGCAGAGCGATTCCACGACGCCACCGGGCTCCAACCAACACGAAACTTCTTCCTCGAAAATCCGGGTCTGGATGTTCATACTCAAAGCCTCTCAGCAACCCCTTCCAGTCGAAGTCCCATCCATGCAGAGCTCACTGATTTTTCGGATATTATGAGCCCTCGCGGAGGGTCCGTGCCGATTAACAATTCTGGGGTCCATGGGGCAGCGATAAGGGAGGATCCCGCCCTCGTCATCTGGAATCTTTTGTTGTCATATATGTCCTTTTGATTCCTATTATAGACAACTATAACCCATTTGTATCACAAAGAGATCACCAACAATACATTTATGGAAAGTGTGTTACCTGCTGAGAGCCTGAGCCGGTGGGCGAGGCGTTGCGGTATTTCGTATCGGACGGCATGGCGCTGGTTTCGCCGCGGGAAGCTGCCGGAGAATGTCGTGGCGGAGCAGATGCCCACGGGAACCATCCTGGTCCGGGATGAGCGTTTTCTCAGAAGGACCGACGAGCTTGCGGATGAAGCTGTCATCTATGCGAGAATCAATCCCCGTCAGCATCCGTCGGCGATGAGCGAGCAGATCGAATCGTGCCGCTCCTTTTGCACCGCGCGGGGATGGATCGTCACCAAGATCGTGCGTGAGGCGGCTCCCGGCGTGGGGACGCAAAGAGCAAAGTTGCTACGCCTGATCGAGAAACGGGTCCCCCGCTTGGTGGTGGCGACGACCAGTGTGGTGAGTCGATTTGATTTTCGATTCTACGAAATGTTCTGGCAAAACATGGATTCCGAGTTGGTGGTGGTGGATCGGTCGGACGAAATCGCCAACCGTGGCGGAGCGCTTGAGGATCTGACCGACGCGATCAACATTGCCTGCCACCGCCATTACGGCCCGAAGCGCGGGGCGGTGCTCCTGGAAATGCTAAGCCGCGTAATTCAGGGCACGCTTCCGGTTTAGAGGCTCGGCCTGTCCTGGGACTTGTCGAGCTGGGCGATGGCCGCGATTAGCTTGTTGCGGGAGTCGATGCCCAGTTTTTTATAGATCGAACTCAGCTGGTTTCGCACCGTGATCTGGCTCTTTCCCAGCCGTTTGGCGATGTCGCCGTTGTGCAGCCCTTCCGCCGCGAGCAGCGCGCACTCGCGCTCGCGTCTCGTCAGTTGATTGAGCTTATGGGAGACGTCCAACACCCGCTCCGAAGAGTGATCCTCTTCGAGGGTCACGAGAAAGGTGCCCTTCGACAGCGAGAGCGATCGAGACGGCAGAAACTCGATGCTGGCGCTTAGCGAAGGCGTGGTGGGGTGCTGATAGCCAAGGTGCAGTGGTTTTCGGTTTCCAAAGTTCGCGCCGACGCGATGGCTGATAATGCTTGGGCGCATCCGCTCGATCTGCGCGAGAATGTCGCCCGGAACTTGAAAGCGGCGCGGGTCCTTCAGGGGCGACGCGCGGGCCCCTCGCTTCCATTGCGCGCAGAGATGGCTGGCAATCGAGTTGTAGTGAAGGACCTTTAAATTCCAGTCCAGGATCAGATTCGCGGTCGGAAGCGACGACATGAAGTGGCGGAGAGAGGAGTGGACCAGCCGCGTCTCTTGATGTCCGGCCATCCTTCGAATGACACACGCAAAATGGGGCTGCAGCGCCTTCAATTCCTGTATTTCGTCGTCGGAAAATTCTCCCTGCTCCTTGGTGCGCAGGACTGTCAGGGTGGCCAGCCAGGTGTTTTCCCGCCAGGCCACCACGGAGGCGGCGTGCTCGGTGTTATTGGGGAGGAGCAACTTCTTATAGAAGGGGGATCCGTGCAGGAGCTGCTGCGGAGTATAGTCGGAATGGCGTACCACTGTGACCTGCGGATTGATCGGGCTTCTTTGCAGCCAGATATCCTCGTTGTGGGTCTCGACCATGTACTGTTCGACGAAGCTCTTGTACTTCAAAGGAAAGAAACGGCAGGGCAGCTCAAACTCGAGGGGTCGAAACAACAGGATCAGGAATTGGGAAGGCAGGCAGGCTTGAACCAGCTCAAAAGTCACTTTCGCGAGCTTCCCGATATCGTTGATCTCGTGGAGCCGCACCAGCATTTCCTCCGTATCCCTCTCTCGTTGGGAGGGGAGAAATGACAGCTTTTGGTTCGTTTGTACCATAGTCAATTCGTCTTCCTAACCCATAGTTTCTTTCCGAAAGCTCGATCCATGATGACCCCGCTGGACGAAACATTCAACCGCGAAACGCCGGCCCGCTCCTTGCCGGGCCAAGGCTCCGACTGGCTCAAAGTCAGCCTCGCGGTTGCGCGGAGCCGCGGGATTTTGCCGCCAGACCGCTGGCAATGAAACTCACCCAAAGGAACAAACGTATGTGGAAAGTTGTTATCACCGAAATCCAGGACGCCAGCGCGATCGACCCGGTCTGCGCCCCCCCCGGCGCGTTCTTCGTCAGCACGGAGCGCTTCGCGCGAACGGTCAAGAATCTTGACCTCCCGAAAATCATCAACGTCATCAATCGCATGCAGTCTCCGCTACGAGGCTATTACCCCACGCAAGGGCCGGCAACAAGCGAGCGGATTTGCCCACCGGAGCCCAACCTTTTCGAGGGGCTCGAATGCCTGCTGGAGGCTTAAGGAAATGGCCAACCGAGACCAGGAGGGCTTATGATCTTCGATAATCTGCATAATCGCTCGCTCGGCAAAGGCGTTCGCCATGCCCAGGGTCTCCCAACCGTGGGGCGTCGCCAGGCGCTGCCCGGCCTAAGCGAAGAACCGGAAGCCGACGAACTCCTGGGAGATCTTGCGCCCTACCCGCAGGACACAAAAGTGTTCGGCCGGGACGACTTCATTTTTCTAAGCGACAACGTGAGGTGTTGGGTGGTGCGGGTCTCGGATATTTCGACTCTCGAGGCTTGCGGCAATTATACCCGCGTCACTTTGAGCGATGCCACTGCGCTGATCCGGCGCCCTCTCCGCGAATGCGAGTGCCGATTAGATCCGGCGACGTTCTTTCGCGCCAGACGGGATTGCATAGTCAATCTTAGCCAAGTCAAGCAAATGCGCATGCTCGACGCGAAACGCTTTTTATTTGTCTTGCTGGACGAAAAGGAAATCCCGATGTCCCGCAAGCAAAGCCTTCTCTTTAGAAAGCAAAAAGCGCTTTAGCATCGGCCCGGCTTAGAAGCCAGCGAGTTACGGAGCCGCGCCCTCGGCGGCCATTCTGAAGAACGATTTCCTCGACGCAATGCCCGCGAAAGTCTTCACCGGGAACTGGCCGGTGAAAGGTGACCCGATCCGCCAGGCCGATGGAGTTTTCATTTCGCGAGATGACTCATCGCTTTGACCATCGGCTCGCTGGAAATTCGGATCATGCCTTCGAAGGGCAAATCCATCTCCAGGATCAGGAAAACGGCCCCGGCGACCGAGAGCGTTGCGGCCACCAAAGCAATGGTGGCCGTGGGATTGAGCGGCGCAAGGAGGCTGAAACTCAGGAAAATGAGCATGAGCCAGCAAACCACCACGATGAGCATCGGCCTCGAAATGGAGGCCACCGACTGGGCAGTCAGCATTGAGCGGAGTTGCCCAAATTCCATGACCAGGTTCGTCGCCTGCATCCTAAGGCTGCGCTGGGTGTCGTCGCGTGGAGCGAGCAACTGAAGCTGGTCGGCGATAAAGACGGAGTCGTAGCCCTCTTCCTTGGGACGAAACTCAGCGGGAATATCATCCTCCTGCGGCCACAGGCGCCGGGTGTCTTCCTCGACCATCTCGCGGAATTGACGGCGAATCCCGTCGCTTTCCGGCCCATAAGCCTTCAACACCCGGTCGATAAACGCGACTTTAGCGGCCATCTGAATAACTTCGCCTCTCCGGCTGTCGTAGGCACCCTTTACCGAAGTCACCAGGAGGCCCAAGACGAGCGCCGACATAGTGGCAACCAAGCCCATGGCCAGTTTCACGGCGTCCTTCGTGTCCCCGCTCAAGTAGTGCTCGGGGAGGATGTGGCGCAGATATATGCCGAGGAGCACGGAGCCCATGAGGCATCCGAACATGGTCAGCCCGAAGATAATCTCCGCACTCATCGAGGTGCCTTCACCCGTGCCGGCCAAGTGCGATTCATGGTCCGAACACGCCACTGGAGATCCAATATAATCATAGCCAACAAGGAAGCGGGCGAGAACGGTGTGTGCATCGGCCGATTACCACCACCAGTAATGACGACCCCTGAACATTTGCCGGGCTCAAGCCGCGTTTTCAAGATCGGTATCAAGCGGAAGACAGGCAATTTCAAGGATCCCGTTTTGGAGGAGATAATCCGGGCGATTTTCAAAATGAGAAGTCCAGCGACCATCCATCCCAGCGGCGAAGCTGTTCCAGCGCATTGGCGCGATGGCTGAGGCGATTTTTCGTCGAGGCAGGAAGCTGGCCGAATGTTTCGCGAAATCCCTGCGGAACGAACAGGGGATCGTAACCGAAACCTTCGGTTCCCTTTGGGCCATCGAGAATAGCCCCCTCAACGGCGCCGGAAAAAGTCGCCACGACCTTTCCTTGACGAGCCAGAGCGATGACACATCGAAAGCGCGCGGTACGGTCTTTTCCCTGAACTCCCTCAAGGTTCTCCAAAAGCAGTTTGTTATTTTCCGCATCTGTGGCCGCCTGTCCGGCATAGCGGGCCGAATAGACGCCGGGAGCGCCGCCAAGGGCGTCGACCTCCAAGCCGGAATCATCGGCGATGACCCATCCATCGTGGATCCGCGAGATGGCGATCGCCTTGAGGGCGGCGTTCTCCTCAAAAGTGAGGCCGGTCTCCTCGACGCTCGGAGCCGCTTCGTGGAGCGCGGATAAATCCGCCACCCAAAACGAAGGGCTCAGAATCGCGCGGATTTCGCGCACCTTGTGGGCATTGTTGCTGGAAGCCAGCAGGGAAATAACCTGACCCGACATTCCTTCTGTGTTGCCAGGGCCCCGGCCGAGGGCAAGACTTTGCTTCGTCTTCTTCGGATGGGTCCACAAATGCATCGCGTGCTCGAACGCGGGATCGGATTCGCAAATCTTGGTCTCGATTGGCTGCGCGCCTGGGTATGGTTCGTCGCCAGCATCGTGCTTGGTTTGCTCATCGAGGAGAACTTCCCGTTTTCCAATTGGCCGATGTACTCGGATTTCACGCCCGAATCGGGCTATGTGTATGTCGTGAACGGCCGCAATGAACCGGTGGCCATTATTTCTTTTTCCGAGACCGCTGCCCGGCTGCGAAAACAATTCGAACGGGAGCGAAAGGCCGCCCGCAAACGCGCCCACCTTGCCCAGAAGCCAAAAAGCGGAGAGGCGGTCGATGAGGAAGCCGGGACGCGTCTGCTGCAAAGGCTGGCCCGGCGATTGTCCCCCGAGGAGCGGGCATCGGTCGAGAGTCTTGGTCTGATCAGCGCCCGCGTGAAAATGAATGAACAGCGCGTGGTCAAGACTTCGGAACGCCTGGTCGCGAGGATCCAGATGGCCGACCTTACCGCTCCATCTCCGCAAAACGGAGACGCTCCCGGGTCGCAGATCTCTCCATGAATTCGCGGATCCTCACTGATATCGTCCCGCGAATCGACTTCGCATGGTGGGAAACCGCCGTGATGCGGGCCGGGTTTGCCATTCTGTTGCTCGAGCGCTTCCCTCCGCTGTCCGCGCTTCCCGCTTCCGGCGCGAGGCTTTCTTTTCCCAACGGTCTCGCAAAATGGGTTGATCTGACCTGGGCCCTTGATCCTGCCGCCTATTCGCTTCTCACCATTCTCCTCGAAACGGCCGCGGCGCTCTATATCCTGGGGTTTGCCTTTCCCGTATTCGCGACCATTCTCTTTCTTTGTTATTTGGTCGTGGGCACCCTGCAAAACTCGCTCGGTTCCATCAGCCACTATTATCAGGTCATGACCCTGGCCCTGCTCGGTCAGTCGCTCGCCTCCTGGCTTTGGGCCGCTTCCGCTCAAAAGCGTTCGCAGGCCTGGACGAGCTCTCCGGCCGCGCTGCATTCGTTCACCACTCGTGTCACTCTGCAGGTTTTGGCGGGAAACTACGCCGTTTGTGCGTTGACGAAGCTTATCGAGAGCGGCGGGGCTTGGATTTGGAACAGTCAGTACATGCCAGTCCAATTTGCAAAAATTCAGGCGCAACAATACTACTCGACTCTTGAAACGGCGGATCTCGGGCAAGGAGGAGCTCTGAACGAGCTGTGCCTTCGGCACCCGTGGCTCTGCATGCTTGTCTACGCGCCGGGCCTGATCGTCGAACTGTTCGCCTTTCTGATGCTGTTCGGCCGGGTCTGGCTGCTCGCGGTGGGTCTGGCAGTCGTCGGGATGCACGTCCTCGTGGATAGGACCATGAACCTTTCCTTCCCCCAACACCAATGGATCTTTTTTGTCTACGCGGTGAACCTTCCCTACTGGGTCGTGACAGGAATCCGATCCCTGCGAAATCGGTGTTCGCAGATCCGCGGTCTAAGAACTTGATTTTGCGGTAAACACCGCCATGTCCTATACGCCGCGATATGGCATTCCAAAGAAGGCAGTTCCCGTTTTCCAATTTTGAAGCTGCATGGCAATCCCGATGGCTGGAGGATGGCGCGTTTCGGGCTCCGAATCCCTCCGATGCCGATTTCGATCCCTCCAAGCCGAAGTTCTATGTGCTCGACATGTTTCCGTATCCGAGCGGAGAGGGTTTGCACGTGGGCCATGTCGAGGGATACACGGCCACGGATATTGTGGCCCGCTTCAAACGCATGCGCGGCTTCAACGTGCTCCACCCGATGGGGTGGGACGCCTTCGGTTTGCCTGCGGAACAGTTCGCGATCAAGACCGGTCAGCATCCGCGCGTTACGACAGAGCGCAATATCGGGCGGTTTAAGGCACAGCTTCAGTCCATCGGCTTCAGCTACGATTGGTCGCGCGAATTCAGCACCACGGACCCGGACTATTTTCGCTGGACGCAGTGGATTTTTCTCAAGCTCTACAATTCCTGGTTCAACCCGAAAACTCGGAAAGCCGAGGCGATCGAGACCTACGCGGGCCTGGATCCTGACGAGGTCAGGCTGGCATATGTCGCCGAAATGCCTGTCAATTGGTGTCCGGCCCTGGGAACCGTGCTAGCCAACGAGGAGGTCGTCGACGGAAGGAGCGAGGTCGGCGGTCATCCTGTCGAGAGGCGTGCCATGAGGCAGTGGATGCTTCGAATTACCGCCTATGCGGAGCGGCTGATCGACGAGCTCGACGGACTGGATTGGCCGGAGGGAATCAAGGCGCTGCAACGCAATTGGATCGGCCGGAGTGAAGGCGCCCTGGTGAAATTTCAAGTTTCCGGACTCGACGCGGAGATCGAGGTTTTCACTACCCGTCCGGATACCCTCTTTGGCGCGACCTACATGGTCCTTTCACCCGAGCACCCCCTTGTCGCCAAGATTGCCGCACCCGGCGAGCGCGCCAATCTGGAAGCCTATTCGGAAAAAGTCAGTTCGAAGTCGGATTTGGAACGAACCGATTTGGCCACGGAAAAGACCGGCGCCTTCACCGGGGCATTTGCGATCAATCCGGTCAACAGTGAAAGAATTCCCATCTGGATTGCGGACTACGTTCTGATGGGTTACGGGACAGGCGCGATCATGGCGGTGCCGGCTCATGACGAGAGAGACTTCGAGTTCGCGAAGAAGTTCGGGCTTGAAATCCGCCAGGTCGTCCGCGATCTCGCTCAGCCGATAGACCGGAGCCGTGTTTCTCCAAAAAGAGAACCGCCGGACGAGCCATTCAGCGGCGAAGGAATAGCCATCAACTCGGGCCTGCTTGACGAGCTTCCCACGGTGAGCGCGAAGGCCAAAATCGTTGCCTGGCTCGAGGAGCGGGGCCGCGGCCGACAAACGGTCAACTTTAAGCTGCGAGATTGGCTTTTCTCGCGCCAACGCTATTGGGGCGAGCCTTTTCCGGTCGTTTGGTCTCGCGGAAAACATCGGGCGTTGGACGAGGGTGAACTGCCTGTCTCCCAACCCGAGATGGAAGATTTCAAGCCCACCGGCACCCCTGAGCCCCCCCTGGCCAAAGCGGCCGAATGGGTGCGTTACTCCCCCGACACGCAACGGGAAACAAACACCATGCCCCAATGGGCCGGCTCATGCTGGTACTACCTGCGATTTTGCGATCCCAAAAATTCCGATCGCTTCGTCGGGGCGGAACCCGAATCGTATTGGATGACCGGCTCGGCCCGCCCCGGAGCGCGCGACCAGCGGGTTCCCGGCGGGGTGGATCTCTACGTTGGCGGCACGGAACACGCCGTGCTTCATCTTCTCTATGCCCGCTTCTGGCACAAGGTCCTCCACGATCTGGGCTACCTTTCAACCAGCGAACCATTCCAGCGCCTGATCAACCAAGGGACCATCCTCGGCCCGGACAATCAGAAAATGTCGAAGAGCCGCGGCAATGTGGTCAACCCTGAAGACGTCATCGCGGACTACGGGGCCGACTCGCTGCGCCTTTATGAAATGTTCATGGGTCCGCTCGAACAGACGAAACCCTGGAGCATGAAAGGCGTTGAAGGCGTCTATCGCTTTCTCGGACGCGTTTGGCGTCTGGCCATGGAGGAGACGCAGGAAGGCGCCTGGATGGTGAGTCCAGCCCTTTCCGAGATCGAGCTGACGCCTCAGCAATTGCGGATCGTCCACGCCACGATCAAAAAGGCGGGCGAGGATATAGAAGCCTTCGCTTTCAATACCGCCATCTCCCAGCTGATGATTTTTACCAACGAGCTTGTCGGCTTGAAGCCGCGGCCGCTCGCCGGACTCCGCACGCTCCTGCCGTTGCTTTCTCCCTTTGCTCCGCACATTGCGGAGGAACTTTGGAAGCGTCTCGGTGAAAGATTCGCCGGATTCGAAGGACGGGCTTCCGCACAACCGTGGCCGTCTTACAACCCCGAACGGTTGGTTGTGGACGAGCTGGAATACGGGGTGCAGGTGGACGGCAAGATACGGGAAAGGATGCGCGCACGAAAGAATGCCTCGGACGAAGAATTGGGGAAAGCCGCCCTTTCCGGACCGAAGGTCAAGGAGGCCGTGGAAGGAAAAACGGTGTCGAAGGTCATCATCGTGCGAGGAAAATTGGTCAATATCGTCTTGAGGAAATAGCGGACCGGATCGTCTTTCTTTCACGTCCTCGTTCCAGACATCATCCGGGCCTAAGTTTCGAATCATGGAAGTCTTGTCGGAACAGGAATGGCACGCCCGGCGCGAGCACCATCAGCAGCGAGTGCGCCGGTGGATCGACCCGCGACTTGCGCGCAGATCAAAGAACGAAGGCCATCCGATCGAAGACTTTCTTTTCGAATACTATGCCTACCGCCCTGGAAAGCTCTTGAAGTGGCACCCCGGCATTGGCGTCGTCCTGCGGGGAGACACCGCCGGCGAGTACCTCTATCAGAAGGGCTATTCGGAAGTCGCGGACGGAATAACGGCCAATGCCAGCAGGCTGCCTCCCCGGCGGGTGGAAGCCATTCTTTGGCTGCGCGATATGCTTTTTCGTTCCCGCGAACGGCCCGGCCTTTTCGGGTGTTGGGGACTTCACGAGTGGGCCATGGTCTACCGGACCGAATCGATCCGCCATGGGCAATGGCCGCTCCGCGTAACTTCCCGGCAGATCTCGGAGATCGTTGAATCGCTCGGACCCCGTTGCACACACTACGACGCCTTCCGCTTTTTTTCCGCAGTGGCGCGTCCTTTGAACAAGTTCCAACCGACGCGCCTCACGGCCGCCGCGCTGGAGCAACCGGGTTGCCTGCACGCAAACATGGATCTCTACAAGTGGGCTTTCAAGCTGGCCCCTTTTACTGCTTCCGAGTTGGTCGCCGATTGTTTCGAACTCGCGACCAAAATTCGCGCGCTCGACATGCAGGCGAGCCCTTACGATTTCACAGCTCTTGGCTATTTTCCCGTCAAAATCGAAACGCCTGAAGGACGCGCCGAATACGAATCCAAGCAGCGGGAATTCGCCCTTTACGCGGCGCCTCTCCGCGATCGGTTGGTCACCGTTTGCGATCAGATCATCGAAAAAGTGCCGGGCGGCGCCGTTGATCGCGAGAGCCGCACCACAACGCTCTCGCAGAGATGATTGCCTCCGATAATCTCCGCACATGGACGGAAATTGACCTCTCCGCGATTCGCCACAACCTGGCTGCGGTGCGCGAAAAAATTGGCCCGGAAGCGGGAATCATTGCCGTTGTCAAGGCTGACGCTTACGGCCATGGCGCAACAAAAATCGCCGAAACCATCGCCCGGGAAGTCGAACTCTTCGGCGTTGCGAGCATCGAAGAAGCTACCGAACTCTCCGGTCTCGGACGAAAAATTCTCCTCTTGAGTCCCTCGGCGCCCGGAGAACGGCGAATGGCGGTCGAGCGGCGATTTATCGCCACCGTTTCCAGCGCCGCGGAGGCAGAGGCCTTTGCCGGTGGCGCGATCAATTTTAAGGTCGATACTGGCATGGGCCGCATCGGCTGCTGGCAGGAAGACTCGCTGGAGGAATTGCGCGCCATCGTGCGTCTTGGCAACGTTAGAGTCCACAGCATCTCCACGCATCTGCCGGTAGCGGACGAGGATGCCGACTACACGCTTGCCCAGCTTGCGCGTTTTGGGCAACTGGCACGGCAATTCCGATCCATCGTGCCGCTGGCCAAGATTCATGTCCTTAACAGCGCGGGCATCCTTGAATTCCCTGGCCACGCTTATGACCTCGTGCGCCCTGGTCTGATGCTCTACGGCAGCGCCTATCCGGAAAAATTCCAGCCTTTGCTCCGACCCGCGCTGACATGGAAGGCTCGTGTGCTGCTCGTTCGCAGCGTCGGCCCGAACCGCGGCGTGAGCTACGGCAGAACATTCATCACCCATCGCCCGATGCGTATCGCCGCGCTCGCTGTCGGTTACGCTGATGGATTCCCGCGACAAGCCTCCGGGCGAGGCGCCCAGGTTTTGGTCGGCGGAAGGCGGTGTTCGGTGCTCGGAAGGGTAACGATGGACCAGCTTCTTGTCGATGTGACGGCAGTTCCCGGCGTCGAGGAGGGAGACGAAGCCGTCCTCATCGGTCGTCAGGGGGATCAGGAAATTCTCGCTCGGGAACTTGCAGAACTGGCCGGGACAATTTCCTGGGATATCTTCACCGGGATCGGCCCCAGGGCGCAGAGATCCTACTTTTAGTTTTGGGCGCGTCGCGCACCTTGGTTGTATGGTTGGTAATAAGCGCATTGCCCCAACTCGGATGAATTGCCAAGCCCCGAATCAAGTCCTTGGCAAGCATTTGCGTCGCAGAATTGTCGTGGATCGCTTTGGAAAAGCCATTCATTGCCTGGGGGCGGCGTCTTTCCGAACCGGTAGTTGTGCTTGAAGAGCTTCGCCACCGGATTGTCAAGCTCCTGCCAAGCCGCGGAAATTGAGCGCCCTTTCCGCTGATGAATGATTCGCGAACAAACTAGGGATCGTGCCCACGAACGTGAGCAATTTCTCCCGGACAGCTACGGGCAGAACAACGCCGCAAGCGGGTCGCCCGAGTAAAAAAGTGGCCAACCGGTCAACCCGGCCGCCGAGTCTATTTCATCAATAGCGCGGCGCGGGCCCGCTTGATTTCCCGGGTAATCTTCCGGTGAAGGCGGGCGGACATTCCTGTAACCCGGCGGGGGACGATTTTTCCACTTTCCGTGACGAAGCGCTTGAGAAGCTCCGGATTTTTGTAGTCGATCGCCTCTTCGGCAATATCGGTGCGGCGCCGCGGCATCGAGCGATTCGCGCGCCGGAACGCCGAGCGCCGCTTGGGTGTTTTCGGCTGCATCCTATTTTATTTCCCGGTGAAGCGTGCGCCGACGCAGAAAGGGATTGTATTTCTTCTTTTCGAGGCGGTTGGGAGTGCGCGGGCTCTTCTTGTTACGGGTGGTCATGTATCGTGAGGCAGGTTTCCCTTCCGCTTTCGCCTCAGTGCATTCCAGAGTGACAATTTCCTGTGCCATCGTGGGTTATTCTTTCGAATCCGTGCCGCTCTCTTCGTCCTCTTCGGCGCCCTCCTCGTCAGAAAGACCGAACAATGAAATCACCGGCTGACGGACCCGCTGAAAGCGATTGCGTTTTTCAAGTTCCGCCTGGCACTCCACGGTATACCGAGTAAAGGGAAGCGCTTCTAGCCGGGCGTGGGGGATCGATTTGCCGGACATTTCGCAAATCCCATAGGTGCCGTTCTCGATACGCTTAAGGGCCTCGTCGATCTCGTAGAGCGAGTCCTGTTCCTGCGAAAGCAGGCTCAAGGCAAAATCCCTGTCGTAGGCATCGCTCCCTGCGTCGGCCTGGTGCATGCCGAAGGCGCTAGCCTCGCTTCCCTCCGCACGCGACCGCAAACTATCCTTGGCCACTCCGTTCATGGAATCAAGAAGGGTATCCTTGAGGGCAAGAAGCTTTTCTCTTTGCCTTTGTTCGAACAACGAGAGCGCGCCTCGCTTCGAGACCGCTGGAGAGTGCGCCTTGACCGAGGATCTATCAGGAGAGGAGGGGTGTACTTCCGGCATGGGGGGTTTAGATGCTTCCTCGTCCCTGTTGGCAGACTTGTCCTTGACCGTCCTGGAACCGGGCCTTGTTTGTTTGGACGCGGTTCCGAGGACGTTTGGCTTAGGGGGTTTTTCCGGATTGTTCGCCATCTTCGTCAGTTGAAAAGCGGCGATATGTAGCCCCATCATCGAGCCAGCGCAAGGGTATTCTTCCAGTTTTCGCTGCTTCTGAAGAACGGAATCCCGCCGCGGGATGGCGGGGCCCAGGAAAACCAAGCGCTCACCTCCCGATGAGGATGACAGTCGATCGATCCGAAACTCCCATCGCCCTCTCGGCCAGTTGAACTTCGCCGCCAAGATCCGTGATGTCGTCCGGGGGCGCGAGAGAGGTGTCAACAAATCGATACCACCCTAACCCCTTGGGCAACACTGGCAAAGTGAACTCGAGAGCCTCGCTGAACATGTTAATCGCGCAGTAAATGAAATGCGGCGGACCTCCAATGGCTGCCCCGTGGCGGCCGCAAAGCAAGAAGGCAATCGATCTGCTGGGAAGGCTCCAATCTGGTTTCCAGGGCTGAACGCCATGCCACGAGATATCCGGGTAGCCGCTTCCGACACAATCCCGGCCACTCAGGAACTCAGGCTGGCGCAAGGCAGGGTTTTCCCGGCGGAAGGCAATCATCCCTTTCACAAACCTCAGCAGTTCGCTGTTCTTTTCAGTGAGGGACCAGTCGAACCAGTTCCAGTCCTCGTCCTGGCAATAGGCGTTGTTGTTCCCTCGCTGAGTGCGGCCGCACTCATCACCCATGTAAATCATTGGGATCCCCTGGCTGACGAAAAGAATCGTCATGGCGTTCTTCTGCTGACGAAGCCTTACCGCATTGATCTTCGGGTCCTCAGTCTCCCCCTCCACGCCGCAGTTGTAACTGTAGTTATCGTTCGCGCCGTCGTTGTTGTTTTCGCCATTGTCGAGATTGTGCTTCTCGTTATACGAAACGAGGTCGCGCAGGGTAAACCCGTCGTGACACGTGACAAAATTGATCGACGCAGCGGGCTTGCGTCCGGCCGCCAAATAAAGATCGGGTGATCCCATAATGCGCTGAACCATTTCGCCAACGACGCCGATATCACCCTGCATAAAGCGACGCACGGCATCGCGGAACTTGCCATTCCACTCCAACCATCGGCCGTAGGACGGGAAATTTCCGACCTGATAGAGTCCGCCCGCGTCCCAAGCTTCGGCGATGAGATCGCAATGGGCGAGCACGGGATCATACGCCAGAGCCTCAAGCAGAGGCGGATTGGCAAGTGGCGCCCCATGGGAGTCGCGGCCAAGCACCGACGCAAGATCGAACCGGAATCCGTCCACGTGAAATTCCGCGGCCCAGTAGCGCAGGCAGGAAAGAACGAACCCACGAACGACGGGATGGTTGCAATTGACGGTATTTCCGCAGCCGGTGTAGTTCAGGTACTGGCCGTGGCTGTCGAGCATGTAGTACGTTTTGTTGTCGATTCCGCGGAACGAGATCGTCGGGCCATCACTACCGCCCTCCGCCGTGTGGTTGAAGACGACGTCTAGAATAACCTCGATGTCCGCCTCGTGAAGAGACTTGATAAGTTGCTTGAGCTCATGAACCTGAGCGCCCAGGCGCCCGGTGGCGGCGAAGGCGGCCTTGGGCGCAAGAAAGCCGAGCGTGCTGTAGCCCCAATAGTTGCAGAGCTCCTCGCCCGTGAGCGGATTCGTTCGGCGGTTTTCGAGCTCGTCGAACTCGAAAATGGGCATTAGTTCCACGGAGTTGACTCCGAGATCCCTGAGGTAATCGATCTTTTTTCGCAGCGCGTCGAAAGTTCCCGGAGATTTCACGCCCGCGCTCGTGTGCGCCGTAAAGCCTCGCACGTGCAATTCGTAAACGACCATCTCGCTTTCGGCGCGCTTGAGGGGTCGCGTGTGTTCCCAATCGAACTGGTAAAACGGGATCCGACCCCGAAAGGGATAAATCTCACCCTCCTTGGAGGGTTGCTTCCAAACGTTCCGGCCGCTGATTTCGCGCGCCTTTGGATCAAGAAGGATTTTCTGCGGATCGAAATGATTGCCTTGGTGAGGATCGTGCAATCCGTCGAACCGGTAGCCATATTCAATTTGCTCGTAGTTAAGGTCGAAAACCGTCATCGCCCAGACGTTGCCCAGGCGATATTCCGGTGGGAACGGAATCTCTGCGAACGGTGTCGCTTCACCCCTCTCGAAGAGAACCAGCGAGCATGAAGTGGCGTTGGACGAAAATACCGAGAAGTTGACCCCCCCCGGGACGTGGCTTGCTCCGAAGGGCAGCGGATGACCGTAGCGAAGACGGAACTCCCCGTGGGTGTGCGTGTGATCAAGTGATTCGGGCATGGAGGTGGATTGTATGCGAGAGGCTGCTATCTCAAGCAAGAAGCGTGCGCAACCCCTGAGGCAGGCGGCAAATAGCCGACCACCTGACGCACTGCGCTGGCCACCCGGTCGGGAGCGATGCCGGCGTGCCACTTGAACTTCGTCTTTCCTGGCGGCGCTTCCGGCAGCAGCCATTGCTGGCGCGGACTCCGCTGCCAGGGTCCGAACATTCCCCGGTGCAGTCCGGAAAACAGGACAACGCAAGGCTTGTCGAGAGCGGTCGCAAAATGAGCAGCGGCCGTATCGACGCTGAGAATCAGCTGCGCCCCCGCAACCAGATTCAGAAATTCCGTCAGATCGCCAGGAATGTGGACGCAAGCGCGGGCAAAACCGGCCTCCCGAAGAAGGACCTGCATTTCCTCAAGCTGCGGACGCTGAAGTTCCGACCCGACCAGCAAGATCTCCTTCGCCTCGCTGTCGGGCTTCAGCGCGCAAAGAGCGTCCTTCCAAAGCGCGAAAGGATAAACCTTTGCCGCGCTGGTGACCGGAGCGCAGACCCAGCAATCCTTTGATGTTTGCAGCGTAGGGCGAAGGATTGGCCAAACCTCGTCCGGAACGACCGGGCGATCCAGGATTTGGGCCGCCAGACGCCGGTGGGCTTCGATCTCCAGAGGCACTTTCGCCTCTCGTGGATAAGGGATCAGCTCGGGCCGAAAGAGCTTTCGCACCATAGTTTCAACCATTGAGCGCGCTCTTTTTTCCGGCTTCAGCAGGATGTTCTCGCACGCGAAAAAGTTCTTCGTCCGCGCCGAATAGAATAAAAACGTCTCCAGATAGTTCCTCATGCTCCTTAGGCATATGGCTCCCTCCACAGGCGTCCGCCTGAGCCTGAACCACAATGGCAAGCAGTAGAAGAAGTTACGAAGGAAGAGGTTTACGAATTTGCGCTCCGCGGCCGTCGGCAATTCCATAACCGTCGCTCGCGGAAATTGCGAACGCGCCATGGGCACCAGTACGGACTGGACGCAAATGAAGAGATTTTCCTCGCCAAACTCCGTGGCCAGAAGCCGCAGAGCGCCGGTGACCAGCACAAAGTCCCCGATTCCGTCCGGCTTGAGAATGAAAAGACGCACAATTTGTAACGACTAATTTGCCAAATTGAGCGCCCCGCAAAAGCGATTTTTCCAAATTGGGGAGTTTCTCCCGGAAGACTGTTGAAATACCAGCGCAGACATGTTGTTGCCGGCGCGAACTCGCTGCGAAGATGGGTGGGCATTTCAGCGGTCTATTTGGCGTCCTTGAAATTGGCAGGAACTCGGCTATTCGAAAAAGACTGAAGAATATGCCCGGATGTTACGCGGTATTTCACAAGCAATTGGGAGATCTTGTGTTGCTTGAACCGACTCTCTCCAAGATTCGGGATTATCATGGTGCTCCGGTGGGCTGCATGACTCGCAGAGGCCATACGCCTTTGCTTCGCCTAATTCCCGGCGTCTATTCGCAGCGAGGGATTCCGCTTCGCGGCCGCAGTCATCTCTATTGTTTCGACCCCTTGAACAAGTCCGCCATCCGCTCGCTCCTGTCGCGCGCCCGGGTAAAGATTTGCGTGCTGCCTGAGCAGCGCGAAGCAAGATGGTTCCACCGGCACATTTTTCGCGAATTGCTCGTGCCCGAACTTGGCGACAAATACGTGGCGGAATACTTTTGGATGAACACGCCTGCGCCGGCTTCGGGCTCATTTCGTCCGCCGCGGCTCACCTCGCCGCCCGAGCGCTGGAAGCCCCCACAACTGGGAGACGATCCGTTCATCCTCCTTAACCCGACTTCAGGATGGCGGCAAAAAAGCTGGCTGCCGGATCGCTGGGCGCAAACCTTGGCGACGCTTCGCCGCGAAACCGGCTTGAGCTTCGTCATGACCAGCGCCTCGGTCGATTGGCAACTTCAACACTGCCGCGAAATCCAGGAGAAGGCCGGTTCTTTCGTCCGCAATCTTGCGAACACGACACTGGAGCATTTCCTCTGGCTCTGCTCAAGGGCGCAAGCCGTGTTTTCCGTTGATGGAGCCGCATCACACCTCGCCTGCGCCTTCGGCGTGAAAGGCCTAACGTTGTTCGGTCCGACAAGCGCCAGCAACTGGCACTATCCTTCCCCGGGCAGTTTTCTTGTCCAAGCGCCGCCTTCCAAGGACCGGGTCTGCCGGCTGCGCAACCTTTCCGGCGAAGCGGTCATCGACGTAGCCCGCCAAGTTTTTCAATAAGCGGAATACCCGAGGCCCGATCCCCCAAATTCCTCAACTTTTCTCTTGCCTATGCGATCCTCCTCCCTTCTATTTCCCCTCCCGCGCCGTGTCGGCGACGGAGTGAAGGAGCACCTTCGGTGCTTTTTTTGTCCTCC
Source organism: uncultured Verrucomicrobiae bacterium (assembly GCA_963816855.1). Classification (GTDB taxonomy): domain Bacteria; phylum Verrucomicrobiota; class Verrucomicrobiia; order Chthoniobacterales; family Terrimicrobiaceae; genus DASTFP01. Next base: position 57,366 of record CAWFMA010000026.1, read on the forward strand.
GAAGCCCTCCAAGCCGGACATTTTAAGATAGCCAATGCCAACGATCAACCAACTTGTCCGCGCAGGGCGCCGCAAGGCGACGGTCAAATCGAAGTCTCCTGCGCTCGTGAAGTGCCCGCAGCGCCGCGGAGTGTGCGTGCAGGTGATGACCCGCACTCCCAAAAAGCCGAACTCAGCGTTGCGCAAGGTCGCGAAGGTGCGTCTTACCAACGGTCAGGAGGTTATCGCCTACATCCCTGGTGAGGGACACAACCTGCAAGAGCACTCGATCGTTCTGGTCCGCGGAGGGCGCGTCAAAGATCTCCCGGGCGTCCGCTACCACATAGTTCGGGGTACTCTCGATAGTCTCGGAGTCGACGGACGCCGCCGGGGGCGGTCAAAATACGGCGCCAAACGCCCGAAACCCGGCCAGGAAGAGTCCAAGGGGGCGAAAAAGAAATAAAGAATGGCGAACACACCCCGCATTCATCTTTGATCTATGTCCCGGCGCCGCAGAGTCATCCATAAGGAAGTCAAGAAGGACGCGCGCTATGCGAGTCCGGTTGTCGCGAGGCTTATTAGCACCGTCATGCGTCGTGGCAAGAAGAGCATTGCCGAACACATTGTCTACACGGCCATCGACAAATCGCGCGAAGGCACGGACACGGTCGATCCGCTTGAAACGCTCAACAAGGCGATCGAGAACGTCAAACCGCGCTTGGAAGTCAAATCGCGCCGGGTGGGAGGGGCGACCTACCAGGTCCCGATGGAAGTTCCTGCCGATCGTCAGATTGCTTTGGCTATGCGGTGGATCGTAAATTTTGCCAAAGGCCGCAAGGGCGTGCCCATGGAAAAGGCGCTCGCCAACGAGCTTCGGGACGCGGCCTCCGGACAAGGGAGCGCGATCAAGAAGAGAGACGACATGCATAAGATGGCCCAAGCCAACCGGGCCTTTGCTCATTTCCGCTGGTAGAAACCCCCGGCCAGCAAGCAAGGCGGTTTCGACGACGTAGTTTCCGCGCGCGCTAATTTTGTTCTCACGAAGAAAACCGGAATCAGGGAATATCCCGCTTTTTCAATAAGGCAGAACGGACTTCGGTCGTGCCACTCGCTTTGGAAACATTGCCGTCAAGGCGGCTTATCTGTTCATCGTTAACGTGATATGGTGGTCAGACGCGTGCGGCGCGCAAGTTTTTCCGCATTCTGGGGGCGGCCCTTGCGACCCCTCGTAAAGGCCTGAAGGGTGGCGCGACAGTTGCGTCATCCGGCCTGAGTCCGAGGCCGTCGCGGTGGCGTCGATGAACTCGGCAATGACCTCCGCAAGTGCCTTGTGTCCTCCGACGCAAATGCTCAAAACTGATCTCGCTAATCACGCTCGCACTAAAGTTGCAATACGCCCGTTTCATTATTGGCGGCCGATAAGACGCAGCGGGCAGCCTATCACGGCTGTAGCCCATTCATCACTTTCCCATTCCATAGCCCTGGCGTTCCAATAGGATCGCGTGTTTGAAAATCTTCGCTGAGAACCGATTCGATAGGTGATCTCGCACCGGCACCGAAAGGTAATATATCGCAATGAAGTACCCAATTGATACCTACGTTGCAAAGGCAAAAGAAAACTTCGATACGCTTTTTGAGACCTTTAAGACGTACAGCAAGAACGGGTGGCGGGTCGGCAACGTCTTTGACACGATGACCGACTATCTTTTCCGCTTCCCCGATGCAGAAAAAAGTCCGGGGTACGTGGCTAACTGGGCTCTGTCCCGGTGGTGATGTTCCGACGTTCAGAACTCAATGTGCTGGTACGACGACTACGGCTGGTGGGGAATCGCCAGTGCGAAAGCCCTTCTGGACGAATACGCGAGCATCTTCGGCCCGGTTCGGAGCGAGTTCCAAGACATCGGCCGGGAGTGCTGGAACGTCATGCAAAACGGCAAGCCGCACAAGGTCTACAAATACGCAGGCGCGCCGAACGTCTGGGTGAACCGGGAAGAACGTTCGGACCCCGGTTACTTCACCAACCCTGAAACCTGGGCGCAGCCCCGATTCATAGACGAGGTCCGAGGAGTGTGGCAATATGAAATGTTCAAGGACGAGAGAGCCAAATGCCCGGAGCGCGGCCCATGCGATCGAGAAGTGACGGAGTGCTCGTTCATCAATCCGTCGGATCCTAACACCGCTAGCCCCCACCTCGGTCCCTTCCAGTTAACCGTGATGAACGGTCTATACTTCGTCCTGGCGCTGAGGCTGCGAGCCTTGGTTACGGGGACAGAAAAAGCATTCGAAGACGAGTGCAAGTGGCTGCAACTCTGGTTCTCCAAGCCCACCCGGGCGGACCACAAACTCCTGTGGAAAATCGATAATACCAGCGCGCTCGTGCGTGAGCGAATCTCAACGTACGCGTTTTGCAAAAATGATTGGCCGAAGGTCCAAGGCTATCTGCCAGAGGCTGCCTGGTGCGGGGACCAGGGGTTGATCCTCGGAGGGTTCCTTGACTATCTTCAGGTAAATTCGTCGGATCCAGTTGCTCAGTCTCTGCCCAAGCAAATCATGAACGGAGTGTTCTCGCGGATGGTGAACGATCAGAAAGTGGTTCTGCCGATGACGGAGGCGATGAACGGTATAGACGATGACGATTACAACTGCGGGTCGGGTGTTTTCTGGCGCTACTTGCTCGGCGGCTTCTGCCAGAAAGGCGCACTAAAAAACGATGTGCTGAGTTATGTGAAAATGCTTGGAGAGAACAACGCAATCTACAAGTCCGCCGAGGACGCATGTCAAGGCAACAGTCCGGGCGACGAACTCTTCAAGCCTTTCAACGCCCTCGCGACCCTGATCGCGGCCATCGAGATCCTACGGGAAGTAGCGGAATAAATTTCCGAAATGGTGGCCACACCAACTCCTTCCGAAGCATTTTTTCCAGAACCGCTTGTTCGGGCTGTTGTGACGAGCGTGTTCCCTTGGCGTCCTAAAAGCGATTTTCTATCACGGACCTTACGAGAGCCTCCGACCGCAGCCAGGTTCCCCGACCTTCCCTACCCGCACCGTCAGCGAGGATCGCACGATGATGACATCTCCTACTACCGATCGTTACCACTAGGCGGCTGCTTTCCGTCTGTAGCGCCGTAACGCCAGCTTCGGAAGCTCGGAAACACGGTCGACACGATGGTCGATTTCCTTGAGGTCATCGATGGCAGCAGCGCCAGAGTACGGTGCTCAAAAACTGGGCGGGTACAACGCCGCCTAGTTCGACGAACGACTGGTTCTGGACTGCCAAGTTAAGGGTCTTTTTGGTGCTGTTTCACAACCAACGAGGGTTGCGACAATAAGGGCGATTAGCGTTATTCGTTTCATAGTGGTTTGATTGATTTCTGCCGGTCGAAGGTCGAACCACGCTGATCGGTAGGCTCTGGCGTCGTGCGCGAGCCGCTTAAGGGAGACGTTCGTCCACGCACCCTGGCCTAACGCTTACAGACCGTTCGCCGTGGTTGCACAAATTGACTGGCGGAGAACCACGATCCTTTGCCGGCGGGCACGAGGCAGACGGGATTTGTTAGGTCAAGGTGTGGGTTATTCGCAACGATTTGAGTCGCCAGGAACTTCTAGAACGATGCTGTGAAACACGCTAGCATCCTTGCGGATGATTGTGAAGTTGCGACCGGCTGCGTTGCGAAGGCGCGAAATCATATACTACATATGTGGCAGACCTGTGCTGGGGAGCCTGCCGGTTCCCTCTTCACTTTTCAAGGACTTAGAAGTGAATGATCGGCACTTCCGAAACGCTGGACAACTTCCCTGGAGGATGATGCCCCACGATCTGCCCCCTTGGTATAGCGTCCAGCAACAAGCCAACGCTGGATCAGGGCGGGCTGCTTTGAAGCCATGGCCCAGGATCTGCGCGAGGTGCTGCGGTTGCTTGCCGGCAGGCACACGGAACCTTCGGCGGTGATCCTTGATGGACGAACCCTTCAGTCCACCCCGGAGAGCGGAGCTCGCGCTGGTTACGACGGCCATAAGCGCAAAAAGGGTTCCAAGCTTCATGCCGCAGTCGATACTCTGGGTCATCTGTTGGCCTTGAAAGTCACGGCAGCTAACGAGCAAGAGCGCGCCCAAGTCGCCGACCTGGTCGAAGAGGTGCAGCAGGCTACCGGCGAGAGTGTCGAAGTCGCTTTTGTCGATCAAGGCTACACCGGAGAAGAACCCGCCGAGCAAGCAGCCAAGCGGGGCATTCGTCTGATCGTAGTCAAACTCGAAGAAGCCAAGAAGGGGTTTGTCCTTTTGCCCAGGCGATGGGTGGTTGAGCGTTCCTTCGCTTGGGCCGTCCGCTTCCGCCGGCTCGCCAAAGACTATGAGCGGCTTCCCTCCTCGTTGGCAGGTCTGCACTGGCTCGCGTTCCTTATCCTCATGCTTAACTCCATCTTCCATCAAAGTTCATGACACGCTCTAGAAATTCGGCTATTCGCCGACCTTAAACACTGCCCGATTGGCACACGTCGCCCCTAAGGCAATGCTTTCAGCAATTTGGAATGAGATGAGGCACCGCTCAATTTGCGCGCCCGGCCACGCTCTCAAGCTCGTGCAATTGGTCCTGCGTAAGATTCAGTTTAGCCGCCGCCACATTTTCTTCCAGGTGAGCAATCGAGGTCGTCCCAGGGATAGGAAGGATGTTTGGAGCGCGGTGGAGCAGCCAACTCAAGGCCACCTGTGTCGCCGTCGCTCCAAGGTGTTTGCCAATATCAGCAAGAACTCCTTCTGCTGAAGCAAGTGGCGCACCATGCTTCATCGGGTCGGCTCCCAAAGGGCCATACGGAACGAACGCAACTCCTTCGCGAGCGCAATAAGCCACCATGGGATCTCCCTGGCGCTCACCGATGCTGTAACGGTTTTGCACCGAAGCGATCTGGGTAATTGACCGAGCCTCTTCAAGCTGCTTGACAGTGATATTGGAGAGCCCTATCAGCCGAATTTTCCCTTCCTGCTGGAGTCGAGCCAGACCCAGTACGGATTCACTCAACGGCACATTCGGATCGACCCAATGAAGTTGGTACAAGTCGATGCAGTCTACTCGTAGGTTTTTGAGACTTTCTTCGCAGTCACGTCGCACACCGTCCGGACTTCCGTCCAGGTATCGCTCAGTAGCTGATTTTTTTACCACTCCTCCCTTAGTCGCAATGAAGAGCCCTTCTGGGTAAGGGTGGAGAGCTTCCGCAATAAGTCTCTCATTCCAACCGGGTCCATAAGCTCTGGCCGTGTCAATAAAATTGATCCCAAGCTCGAGTGCGCGTTGCAGAAGCTTTTTCCCATCGTCCCAAGCCGCGTAAGGCCCAAAGTTCCCGGGTTGGCCAGTCAAACGCATCGCGCCATAGCCGAGTCGGCGCACGTCTGCGCCATCGGTGAACCGAAATCTGAGAGAGGGTTGCATAGGAGGATTCTTTACGCCTGGATGGCGCTGTTGCGTAGCCGATTTTCTGTCTCGTGCCTGGTAGGGGAACGGCGGGAGTCAATTTCAGCACTGGGTAAAGAACCGTTTCACACCTTGCTCCCCTCCGACACCCGTAAGCAGACTTCGTGGGCCTCATAATTTCGCCAGTCGGCAGTTCTGCCTTCCGCCTTAGGGTGTAAGCGTTTTTTACTTCAAAATGGCGCAATTTGGCGCATTTCCCTACAAATAGGTGCATTCTGATTTTCCCACGGATATAACGATAAATGACTGTGGAGAAACGACTTACGGGCGGGTTCGGCTGTTCACGTTCCTCCGCTGAAAGCGCCCCGCAATGGTGGCCTACCGGAAACTCGCTGGAGTGCCGACGTGCTAACAGGGTATTCCCAACCCCGAACCCCAGAGGAACACATGTACCTTTCTCATGGCAGCCTTTGAGCCAGGAGACACGTTTGACTTAAGCAATCCTGACGACGTGGCGAAGTTTGAGAAACTCTACCGGAGGGCCAGGTGAGAGTGACAATCGACAATCGAGATCCGTGGCCTCACCCGTGGGCTAAATTCTTGCCCGAGGGCTGGGAACTCGTCCGCGAGAAACTTGAAACTGGCGACGTTGTGTTGTCTGCCTTGCCGGAAGGCGCGGTTATAGAGCGCAAGACACCCAGCGACATGACGGGCTGTATTGGGGCAAACCGAGAACGCTTTGAAAGGGAACTTAAGCGCGGGCGCTATGTAGGGAAACTGATCGTCGTAATCGAGGGCACGCTGGCCGACATATGCGCTGCCAGTCGAGGTATTAGCCATAACGCGATTAGAGGTACCCTCGCCGCGTGGACCCTTCGTTATTGCTCGTTTGTTTTCTGTGGCTCACAGCGAGAAGCCGCAGATTTCTCCTTTAGATTTCTTGCCGCCCAGGTCCGCGACGCCGAACGCATGGCTAAGGCTATAAGCCTCCCGGCAGTAACCCTCCCACCTCCCGGCAATGAAAAAGCCCGTGGCGGGCATCCTGGCGTAAAAGCGAGCCTCCCTGCAGGGCCAAGAAGCAATGACTAAATACCCCGAAACATGCCAACATTAAGAAATCCTAAACACGAAAAGTTCGCCCAACTCGTGGCGAGCGGAAAGACAGCTGAAGCCGCCTTTACACAATCTGGCTACCCAAGCCCGCAAAACGCGCCTCGGTTGCGCAAGAACGAACTGGTGGATAAGAGAATCGAGGAACTACAGGCCAGGAATGAGCGCAAGGCTGAGATGGCTGCCCTAACGAGGGACGAGCTAGTCAAGATCCTCACGGAGATTGTCCACGCAACCCGTAATCGCTTGCTAGAGACACGCACTGCCGACGGAGTTAAAGCTGCGGAGATGTTGGCCAGGATGTGTGGGTGGAACGAGCCTGAGGTTCGTAATGTGAACCATGTTCACTTACAGATCGACAGTGCGCTCGCTGAGCAGCTTCGCGCGGGGTACACGCAACTCGCGGACGCGAAGCGGGCAAGCGCGATGACGGATGCCGTGGAGAGCCTGCGAGTTCCCACTACCTACTAGTGCAAAGCACCTCCGCGCCGGTTCGCCTCGGGCTCCCGGCCCTGAACTCGTGGTCCTTTCAAGACAGCCATAACTGTGCCACTAGGTCAGAGTAAAGTTGTAAGTCGTTGAAGGCAAGGCAATACAAAATCTCTGATACCTGAGCGATGCCGCGCAAGCCCCTCAAAATATGTAACCAACTTCGACACTTGTTAGGAAACTTTACGGATCTCAGGTTTCGGAAGTCGTGACAACCTTGACCCAGGTTCTCTCAAGAGTGCTAACGCACCCTAATATGCCGCAGGAACCCTTGTCAGAAAGTCAGGTTCGCCCCGATTGTTCTATCAGGTTTTTCTAAAATGCCATTCCTCGGCTAGAAAACCGGCCGTGACCGCTGAAGTTCCTCATGTTCCCTGAGATACGCAAATAGACCGCTTGTCACATATTCTCGTAACATCGTTACATCATGGCATGATAACTGCTATGAATGTGCCCGGATAGGTTTGATTCGCAAAGCTTTTGCTCTTCAGCTGTCTCAAAATGCGTGACTCTATTTAGGAGTACGGCATCGATTTGGAAATTGAGGGTTATCTCATAATATACTGATTATACAGCTATTATGTAGTTTTATCCAAGACGAGGTGAATTTGAATTCAATCGTTAAACTGTCCACCATTCAATAATAGCCGCGTGATCGCATCATGCTCTTATGGCAACACGACCGGCGTCGACAGCGTCAGTTTTCCCTTATCACGCGATCCACAGACAGCGTCTGAGGCCCATTCAACATTTTTTTTGACATGTTCGTCACATTGTTTACTCGAGAGCAATGAACCGACCCAAGTGGCAGATCGGTGACAGTGAACGCGAGCACATTCAGCAGAGAGTCGCCCGCACGTCGGTGGGATTACTCGTCTTGAGATCCTAACGCCTCACAAACCAAAACATCCACTATCCATGAAATCCTCCCAAGTTCCCTTCTTACCTCTCGGCATTGGCGCCGTCTTCGTCTCCGCCATCACCTTCTCGCTCTATGGCCAGTTTCTCCAGGGCGACCAAAACCGTCGGGAGCGTTTCCGTGTCCGAGGCACCATCACCGACGAGGGTCCCGCCGGATCCTTTGAGCGCTCCGGGCGCAAAGTTCCACCCGGCATCGAAATCACCGAAGCGCCGACCGGTTTCGACAACCTAACCAACGGTTTCGACCAGCAGGGTCCACCGTTCGAGCAAATCAATGAGGATACAGTCAAGCCGCTGCGGTCCTTCAATGACAACCGATTCATCTTCGAGGAAGTGGAGACGATTGCGGACGGCCTCGGGCCAACTTATAACGCGCAGAGTTGCCGCGAGTGCCATCAGAATGTCGTGACCGGCGGCGCGAGCCAGGTCGCCGAACATCGAACCGGCCGGCTGGCCGAAGGCGCCTTTTTCGAGTCGCTGGGCGGATCGCTCATCCAGTCGCGAGCCACGCATCCCGATATCGTCGAACGCGTCGCTTTCGAGGATGACATCCGCACCTTCCGCATCTCGACCAATACGCTCGGCAATGGCTTTGTCGAATGCATCGCCGATGCGACGCTGCTGGCAATTCGCGATGGGCAACCCGCGGCGATGCAAGGCACCGCGCTGATGGTCGCCGGTTCTGGAAGCGGAGAGCAGACCGCGAGTCGGTCGTTTCGGATGGAAGAGCCAGCACGCCAGCCTCGAGTCATTCTCGGCGGATGCTTATCTGAACGAGATGGGTATCACCAGCCCGCTCTTCCCCGACGAGAACACCTCAAGCGGGGTCTTCGTCGGGTTTGGCACGCCCTACGATCCCGTTCCCGACCCGGAGGATGACGGGGAGGACGTCGTGGCGTTCGCCAACTTCATGCGTTCCACGAAGGCGCCGGCGCGAGCGGAAATCAGCCCCGATCCCGACAAACGCCTCGTCGTTGATCGCGGCGAAAAACTCTTCACCAACGTCGGCTGCACGACGTGCCATGTGCCGGCAATCACGACCGCGAGACCAGGGACCAAGATCAACGGCGGCGTCTTCACCGTGCCGCGCGCTCTCGGGAACAAAATCATTCATCCCTATAGTGACTTTCTCTTGCACGATATCGGCACCGGCGACGGCATTCCATTCCTGCCACTGCCTGAATTTGCCCCCACGGCGAATCAAATCCGCACTGCACCGCTTTGGGCGCTCCGCACGCGAAACCGGCTGATGCATGATGGCTTGTCGTTCACCAAACAGGAAGCTATCCAGCGCCACCAGGGACAGGCCGCGGGCGTGACGAGCAGTTACAACGCGCTCTCCGACGAGCAGAAAAGCCAAATCCTGAGCTTCCTCGACTCTCTGTAGGATGCCTGCCCAGACTACCAGTAGAAAGCCGCCACAGTCACAGCGAGCACGGCTGACCATGAGCATCCGCCATCTGACGCCGGTACCCTTGCGATGTAATTTCGTCTCAAGCTGGTCTCGAGGCAAGTTCCAACCGGCCGATTTACACTCTTGGGGGTCTTTTCGGAGGAGCATTTTCCGTCCTTAAGGAGAGGCAAGAACGGGTTTTTAGATGAAACGTTACCCTCGACAACCTTATGACGCCATGATCCTGCATAGTATCGGCAAGCTATTTGTTGTCGCGATGACGATTGCGGTATCAATTTCCGGATTGAAGGCGTTTTCAATATCTCACCTCGATGCACAAATCCCCGCTTCGAGCGACCCAACCAAGTTTTCATTGACAGTAGAAGAGGGGAATCCCAGTGGTAACTATGCAGCGGGCACACAGGTTACCGTAAGTGCGAATGTGCCAACGGCTGGAGCCCAGTTTGCGGGCTGGAAGGGGGACATCGCAATCTTGGCGAACCCATCTTCACCCACGACGACCGCGACGGTTCCTTTCAGGGCGGTGACGATCACCGCGACTTACACTGACACTGCGCCGGCAACGAATTCCCCTCGGATGCGGACTCAGCTCCATGCCGACTAGTGCAGTGTAACAGATGATTCAGACACGCATAGCCGCCGCGCATCCGCTTGTATTGGCCGAGCGTGCCTTTCATTTGTAGCCGTATCATCTGTTACGCTGCACTAGCACGCAACTCGCGGATGCGAAGCTGGCAAGCGCGGCGGGGATACCCCGCGAGGCGACGTAAAAGACCTCGCGATGCGCTACGCAAAGCGCACGTGATGGCTTTGGGACCGGTCTGTTTGCTATTCATTTCTTTTTGGAGTGCTTATGCATATAGTTCTTTTCAGTCTCCTCGAGGTCTTCCTTAATCCTTTTCCTGATGTCTTGTTTTTTTATTTTTCCGACCCACTCTTTTGCTTGTTTAAGTAATTTCTCCTGCAGCTCTGGCTTGTCGACATAGTTTCTGATATCAACGCTTGCGTTGTCTACCTTGTTCCTATAGTACTTGTCGTTCGCGGTTCATCCGGAAAGTTTCGGCAAAGCAATGGGAAGCGGGTAGGAAAGGAGAATGAAGAGCCTTCTTTATCATGGATTTGGAATCAAGGGTTACCGGTATCGTCGGACGCGGTATGAGAAGGGGGAGATCATCTTCGAGTTGGAGCCCGAAGGGCGTCCGGAAGTGCCGCCGGGACAGAAGCTGATGCGTCGAGGATTTCGGTGGCGGGAGGTGCGCACGGTGGCCATCGGGCTAAAGCCCGTGGTGTTGAGGGTGAAGGTGCCGCGATGGTTGAACACGACGACGGGAGAGGAATTCGAGCAGTCCCCCCTTTGTCGAAGCCTACACGAAAATCACGCGCAAACTCGGGTGCCTGATCGTGGATCTGGCGCGATTCATGACTCTGAGCGACATCGCTGGCTGGCTGCGCCTGAGTTGGGACACGGTTAAGGCCGTGGTGAAAGGGCGACTGGAAAAGGACTATCGGCGCATCGGATACCGCAGGGTGCGCCAGATCGCCATTGATGAACTCTATCTGGGGCGCACGCGAAAATACATCACCCTGGTCATGGACATGGAGAGCGCTCGGATCATCTGGGTGGGGGAAGGCCGGGGGGCAGAGGCTCTACGTGAGTTCTGGCGCCGCTTCAAGCTCAGCGGAGCTCGGCTCAAAGCGGTGGCCATGGACATGAGCGGAGCCTATGCGGCCAGCGTGCGAGCCCATGCACCACACGCGATTCTGACTTTCGACCGCTTTCATGTCATGAAGCTGATGAACGAACGTCTCGATGATCTGCGTCGTGAACTGGCCCGGGAAACGCAGAACCCAACGGCCAAGGAAGCCATTAAGGGCTTGCGATGGCTGCTGCTGCATCGCCGGGACAACTTGGAAAAGGACGCCGCCAGCCGATTGGAGCGAAGCTTGGAAATCAATCAACCTCTCCAATGCGCCTATCTGCTCAAAGAGGAACTGGGCGAACTTTGGCAGCAAGACGATGGGCGCAGAGCCTGGGCCTTCCTGCGCGAATGGGCCGCAAAAGCCACCGCCAGCGGAATCCGTCAACTTCAGGCCATGGCCAAAACCCTCCTCCGCCAGGCCAAAGGAATCCTGAGCTTTTACCACACCGGTCTAACCAGCGGAAAGATGGAAGGAATCAATCGCAAGATTCGCGGTCTGCTCGCCAGCGCCTTTGGCTTTCGCGACGACGATTTTCTCAAGTTGCGCCTCTACGCTCTTCATGAAGCCAAGTTCACTTTCGTCGCCTAAGCCATTACTTTTCGGATGAAGCCAAAAAGAGAGGTCATGGTAAGCAGTTGGGAGTGAGAAACAACCAAGCTGAACATCGAACCATGGCCCGAAAGGACAGTAACAGGACTCTTAAAGGGATCAAAGCGATGATTTGAGAGGATGACGAGTTTTTGCGCCCGATGATGCGCTGCGAGAACCGCGGCAGTTCCCCCGCTACGGTAAGGCACAAAGTTCACCCCGCCCAGCCCCCGGAAGAGGGAGGGCCAGAACTCCCTGTACCCAATACAAAAAAGCTACTAAAGTCTAATGTATAAGATCTTAGCTATTATATTCCTCTCACAAGTCATTGCCCACGCCCAGCAAGACGCTCCCCCAGCCATCGGCAGCGCCCTGGACCTGGCCGGTTTCTCGGAAGTATTCCGAGACAACTTCGACTCTGTCAGCGTTAGAGCCCCAGAACACAAGCTAGATAAGACCTGGCTAGGCAATCCGCCTTACGGACCTGCAGGCAACTTTTCTTTTTCGCACTGGAGCTCGGATAGCCGCTCACTTCGCGCCGAGAATGGGTCACTGGTCATGACATGCTGGTGGGATGAAAGCATTGCCAATCAAGCCCCCAGGCAGTGGCGCTCTCCATGCATTGCCTCAGTGGACAGAGCAAGTAAAGGATTTGCCCAGCGCTTCGGCTACTGGGAGGCCAAGATCAAGTTTCCCAACGTGGCTGGCAGGGGCGCGTTCTGCGCATTCTGGCTCCACTCCATGGCCGCAGTGCCGAATGCTGGGCCTAAGGGCTACGAGATAGACATAGCAGAATATTGGTCTCGCGTGCCTGGACAGGTGGCTTTTACGGTCCATCCATGGAATCCTTCCGGAGGAGGGCAAGCTGGTCCTCCTTATTCTAGCGGAGGATTCCATCCTATAGCAGATACATCGGGCACTTGGCACACTTACGGAGTCATGGTCAGCCCCAAGTGGATAAGCTGCTATTATGACGGCAAGTGCGTGCGCAATGTCCCTACCCACTTAGACTATCTGGAGGACCCACTTTACATCCTGCTGGATTACGCGCTGGAAGGCCCTCCCACGGGCGAGCCATACGATTCACATGGAGACTCCTCCATGCTGGTGGACTACGTTGCTGCCTACGGGCCTCCATTGAGCTGGATAATTCCTCCCGCTCCAGGAGCCTCTATAAGATCAACGTCCGTTATACCAGAAAACAATTGACCCGACGCTGTCAGGCAACCCGGTTCGGTGAGCAGGGGCGTGTGGATTTCAGCTCGCGTCTGGCAAGCGAGCCATCAGCAAAGCTTGCCACCGAATACGCTTTGACGACCGCAAAGACGTCGCTTACGGGGGATCAGCTGGCGCGGTGTAGCGCTCTCTCAAGGATCTCGGCAACGCGCGGCTTGTTCGTCACCGGCGTGCACCGCGTGCGGCGGTAAATTTGCAGAAAAACATTCGACTTGAGCCGTACGGCCGGGGGTTGCTATGCATAGCTGATGAGCGAAAAGCAAACCGCTCACACACGCCGCCATGGCCAGGGACGGAGTCGCACGCGCGACAGGGGCTGACAAATGGGGGGCACAGGCAACGGACGGGTCTAACGGCTCTGGGTCTATGTCAATCAGCCTGGTCGTGCTCGTAGTGGTGGCATGTGTCCAGCCCCCGTCGAGTGCCGCCCAGACCGCTCCGACGCCCGCCGCTTCGGTGCCATCCCGCCCGCGGACACCGCCCCCGGAGGAACTCCAACTGGAACCCGATCAAGCCCCCGCTCCGGAGCGCCCGGCGCCGCTCCTGCGACGCTACATTCCCGGCCTCCAGGTGAGCATGGAGAAGCTGCCCGCATTCGTCCGAGACACCGACCTGAACCTGCACTTCCGTACCTTCTATTTCGACCGGATTTCGACCGGATAAACCCCGACGACAGCGTGAACGAGGCCTGGGCGATCGGAGGCTGGCTGGAGTACCGGTCGGGCTGGCTCTGGGACACGCTCGCCATGGGGGCGGTGGGGTATACTTCCCAGCCCTTGTACGCGCCCAACGACAAGGACGGGACCACACTGCTTGCGGCCGGCCAGGGAGGGATCACTGTGCTTGGCCAGGCCTATGGCCAGCTCCCTGTCTGCTCACGGGAAGCAAGACCGTGACGGGCGCCGCAAGCTGCCTCCAAAAGACTTTACGGCCTAGAATAACGCGGATTTATTTTTGCGGAATGCGAAACGGGCATTTCCTGCTTGTTGGAGAGCGGGTTTCGTGAGGTAACCGCCATATGATTGATAGCGAGTCACCCGTGACACTAGGGCTTGCTTCAAGCGCACTCGAGCGTCCCAGGGCGCGACAGCTGATGCTCGCACCGAGGAAGTGAAAGGAGCTGTGGTTGGGTTTTATAAAACGTGCTGTTTACATTATAGAACGCGTGCCCGTAGATCTTCTTACTATTATAGAGGTAGGGAGAAATGGTGACCAGGTAGGTGAGCGGAACCAGCAACGGCGGGACCAGCATTTGCGCCAATTTACGCCGGCAGGGGGGGCGGCCGTTTCGCCCGCGGATCGTCGTCGCGGGGTGTCTGGCTTCGTTGCCGTATCTGGGGCATGTGGCAAGCGAGCCATCCGAGGGGACAGCAGCAACAGCTCACTACCACCACCGATCTGACGGTATATATCCTCATTCGCTGCCGACGATCTGCTCAAAGAACCGTTGCTCAGCTGCTTCGGTCGCCGAAGAACGCTCACGGCTCATTGAAGCCCTTTTGCGGTCCTATCGAGGCAAGGGAAAGAGAATGACTAGATAGCGTCCTGAAGGTTCAGCAATAAGAGAGAGGTCATGGTAAGCAGTTGGGAGCAAGTAACAACCAACTGAATATCGAACCATGACCGAAAGAATAGTAACAGGACGACCAGTGAGATCAAAGCGATGATGGCCGAAGACGGCGATTTTCTGCGCCCGATAGTGCGAACGGTAATCGAGGAGTTTCTGGAAGCGGAGATGACCGAAGCGATCGGAGCACAAAAGGGAGAACGAGTCGAAGGGCGCTCAGGCTACCGAAGCGGCTATTACCCGCGCCGCCTGATTACGCGGGTAGGCAAACTCGAGTTGAGAGTTCCCCAGGACCGCAACGGACGGTTTTCCACCGAGATATTCGAACGCTCTCAGCGCAGTGAGAAGGCTCTGGTAGCCGCACTTACAGAGATGTACATCCAGGGAGTATCGACTCGGAAAGTCAAAGCGATCAGTGAAGAGCTCTGCGGGCACAGTTTTAGCGCGAGCGCAATAAGTGGGTTCAACAAGAAACTCGACGAGGAACTCGGGCGCTTTAGCCGTCGACAACTCGAGAGTGAGTATCCCTATCTGCTCCTCGACGCGCGGTATGAGAAAGTGCGGGAGAACGCAGTGATTCGCTCGCGAGCGGTGCTTGTGGCCATCGGCATTGATTGGGATGGCCGACGTCAGGTGCTCGGCGTGGAGATGGCCAACCGGGAGAGTGCCACAAGCTGGAAAGAGTTCCTTCTTGGCCTCAAGAGACGCGGCCTGCGACTATCAGCCGGCGCTCTCGCGGAATTTTCTTTCCGCGAATCGTGCTGGTCGATTCCCACTCCGTGAATTCCGGGAAATGACTATCGAAACTCTGGGAGTATCATCGCAAACATGAAGAAGAAGGCTCCTCATGTTCTGCGATGGCTCCGTGGCATCCTTGACCTCTCCCAACAAGAAATCGCCGGGCTGATGGGCGCAAGCGAATCGACTATTCGCGCGATCGAGGGTGGCAGGTTGCCACTATCTGCGAAATTTGCCCATCGCCTCTCCACTCAAACCGGCATTCGGGCGAGATGGTTTCTCGGGAATCAACTCGAAGACCCGTCGCCGGACCCGATTGAAGTGCGCAAGCGGTTTAGTGAAGCGCAAGAGGGCCTCCCTTCGGCGGTAGAGCGGAGCGAATACATCGAGGGTAATTTCCCCGACGGGTATATGGCGACACTCATACCGATGGCGGTTTTGCTGCGTCTCCTCATCCTGCAACGGCTCATCGCCCGCGAACTTGGTTATTCAGGCTGCCGGCACACGGGTTTCTTCGATATGGTCGTGAAGATGAATCTGCGGCTATTGGGCCGCGTGCCGAATCCCCGGACCCGCCGCCGGCTGTTTCAGGAATCGAAGGATATCGTTGGCATGGGCATGGAGAAGGTCACGAGCGTGGTCATGGGCGATTGTCAGGAGATCTTGTCCGCTGTTCGCGAGATCAAGGCCGACAGCGTCAAATCGCGTCGCAAACCGATTCGACTTCACCCCGCAAATCCCTCGGTGGCGAAAGCGCTGAAGAAAGCGGGATCCAGAAACCGGCTTTTTGGAGTGGGCAACTACCATCCTCAAGATTGTGGATCAAACCCGAAGACGCGCAGCTCCTGATCGCAGCGACAGGCTTTCGCGATGCGCGCAGCCCATGCGACGGCCTCCTCGCGAGAGGACAGTTCCAAGACGGTGAAACCGCCGTTGAGCGGTGGCGCCCATGGATATCCTCCATCGACAACTCTGCCGTCGGCCGAAACACGCACAGGCGGCACATTTTCGTCGATGCCGCCGCCAAAAACGTAGACGCCGGCGGCCTTCGCCTCGTCAATCACGGCGTGAGCGTCGCGGCCCACTGCCTCCCATTCGCCATCAGGCACTACCATCGCCGCACTCGGAAACGAAATCAGATATTTGGCCATACGCTCTTTCTTTGGGGATGAGAACAATCGCTCACGAAGATTTTGCCGAACGTCGAAGGTCAGACACGACGGGAGCTGGCGCGCCGCGTGCGGCCTTCGATCGTTCAACCCGGAGTTTCATTTCGGTTCGTGATTACTTCGCACGCGGCGTGACAGATCCCGGCGTTGGCTCTAGCGCCTGGTCCGGTGATTGTTTTGGATGCAGTTTGGATGCAGTTTCAGGGCATAAATGGGCCTAAAACCGCCTAAAACCGCAAATATAGAGACTCTGGCACAGTGGTTGCTTGCCACAATTAAATTCCTTATACGAAGCCGCTTACATTGGCGCACCCGGCAGGGATCGAACCTGCGACCATCGGTTTAGAAGACCGTAGAGCAACAGAGTAATAGGCGAGTCATTTGACAGCTGCTTACCGTATGGCGTATCGTTTCGCTACAATTCGCAACGATTCGCTTCCTATGAGGAAAACTAAACTATCTGCTCCAAGGCGCATCAAAATCGGCGGAAAACCGTTCTGGCAAGTCACGGTCCCCGCCCCCGAGGGCGGACGCATCCGCAGGACGTTCAAGGACCGGGACGACGCCCGTATCTACTTTGAGCGGTCCAAGGTGCAGTTGGCGCAATTCGGGGCTGCGGCGATGATTGACGACCGCACCCGCACGGATGCTGCTCGCGCCATTGAGATTCTTTCAGGCACCGGCAAAAGCATAGTAGATGCCGCCCGGTTTCTCCGCGAACATCTCCATCGCGTGGAGGGCGGGAAGCCGCTGGGGGAGGCCGTGACGGAGTTTCTGCGCGCGAAGAGAAAAGAAGGCCTGTCCGAGCGGCACCTTGCCGACCTTCGCACCCGGCTCGCCCGATTCTGTGAGGCCGTGCCGGTCACCGCCACAACGGCCAACGTGCTGATGCCGGCTGTTGACGCCTTCCTCGACGGACTCGGCACAAGCAACCAGACTTGCAATGGATACCGCAGCGTCCTTCGTACGTTCTTCGCGTGGTGCAAAGCGCAGGGAATCGCATCCGCAAATCCCGTTGAGGCCGCCAAGACGTTCAAGGTTGTCCCCTCCGCGCCGGGCATCCTGACACCCGAGGATGCCGCCACTCTCTTGAGCGCCTGCCACCCTGCCATCCTGCCGGGTGTCCTGATCGGAATGTTCTGCGGGCTGAGACATGCTGAGATCACGCGCCTGGACTGGCGAGCTGTCGACCTTGCATCCGGCATTTTGACCGTGGGGGCGGAGATCGCCAAGACATCGAGCCGTCGCACTGTCGAGATTCCAGGCAATGCCCGCGCCTGGCTTTCATCATGCGCCAGGGAATCCGGGGCGGTGTGGCCTGCCAGCGACGAGGCGCGCAATTTTTGGAACCTCGCGAGGATCGAAGCGGGTTTCGGTCCGTTCTACTCCACGAGGGCCGCAGTGAACCAGGCGCAGGTCGGCCGTGGTGATCTCCGCCCGTGGCCGGACAATGCACTGCGTCATAGCGCGATCTCCTACCGCCTGGCTTTGACCCGCGACCTCCCGCGGGTGGCGACCGAGGCGGGAAATTCTCCTGCCATCGTTCAACGGCACTATGCCGAGCTCGTGAAGCCCGAGGCCGCCAGGAGATTCTTTGGCATCCTGCCGGCCGAGGCCGCGAACGTCATCCGGCTATCAGCGTGAGCAGTGAGCCCCCGGACGAAGAAGTGCCGGTGATGGTTCGCGAATTTCACGGTCTCCGCGTCGAGAT
This sequence comes from uncultured Verrucomicrobiae bacterium, assembly GCA_963816855.1. Classification (GTDB taxonomy): domain Bacteria; phylum Verrucomicrobiota; class Verrucomicrobiia; order Chthoniobacterales; family Terrimicrobiaceae; genus DASTFP01. The sequence continues at coordinate 75,393 of CAWFMA010000026.1, forward strand.
CGGCCCGCGGGTGCAAACCGAATGGCGGAAAGTCCCCATTGCTGAGATTCTGAGATTGCAGGAATCGGCTCTGGCAGCCTGGAAGAAGCACGAGCAACGCTTCGTTTTACGAGCCCATCAGCAAGGCAATCGAAGAAAGGCAGCGCGAAAAAGCCCGGCTCGGGATCTCATTGGCTTAACTATACCGCTATCCAGCATAGGCTGGACAACAGCGAGCAGATTGAACTGCTGGAGGCGTGCCGTAATCGAGATCCGCGAGCCTTGCGAAAGATCGCCACGAGGTGGGAGCGGCAAAAGAAGGCCGTCGATGAGCGGGAACGCGAGCAATCCCATGGCCTGGATATCACCCTGGTCCGCGAGTGGCTAAATGAGGACGGCTTGTGCCTCGCCTGGTTTCAAATCGTGGCGCTTGAACCGCTTTTAAAGAAGGCCGGGCTCTGGGAGGACGACAAACCGGTAGATGGTATCCGTCAACGGGTGCGGCGCCTTGGGTTGAAATCGCTAAGGCCGGCGATCGTTCACACCAGGGACGTGAATATCGTCGGCTCTACGGTGAAAATAAACTGAACAGAGCCCGTACCACGGCTTTTGTTCATGTGCGCTGATTCGCTTCCAAGCGTAGGTATGCTTGTCATGGTAGCTCACACAACACATCCAACCGACGAAGCTGTCGCACTTAGGCTATCAGAGGTAGCGCGCCGCATAGATTGCTCGAGGAGGTTTCTAGAAAAGCAAATCAGCGCCGGGCGGTTGCGCTGCATCCGTCTTTCCCCGCGCTGCGTCCGCATTCGCCCCGAGGACCTTGCTGCCTACCTCGAACGGAACCTGGTCTAAGCGAGGGGGACCTTCGATGATCGTGCACATAACGCCAAACGTATTAGAGAGACTGCGATACCTCTGCGCCGGCTCACCATGGAGGGAGCGAGCGCGACCAAGGGGCGGCCCCCCGGGGGTGTGGGTGGCCTCTGGGGAGGGGGATGGGTCTTTTGAAATGAGGCGCTCTCTGTGGTTCCGGATATCAGGCAGAGCTATGGTGAAGCCGGTGGGAATGGTGAACTCTAATTCCCGCGTGGTGGGAATGTGAAGCTTCCTGGCAAGACCGACGCGGTGCGGCGCACGGGGCCGGCAAACTCGACCGGAAGCCAGGCCAGGTGGCCGCCGCATGAACAAAAAAAGGGCCGGGATGCTCTCCCAACCCCAAACAATCTTTCAAATGTCGCCTCCCTTTTTAGAACAAACTCCCTCGAGCGTCAAGTCAGGCGCTGCGTCGCTCAAGCCGAATGTATTGCCGCCTGGGGATCATCCAGGGTTTGCCAGGCTAAGGAATCCAGCCCGGGGTGTTTCGCTGCAGGCTGCGGCCGGAGACGAACAAGGCCAGGCCCGAGCACAGCGATTACAGCGGCACGTTGCTGATGGCTAACGGCGAAAGAGCGAACGTCCGCGTATGGGTTCACGCTGATGGCTCGCTTGGTCTGCGGGTCGCTCTCGCACCGCGAAAGGAGGCAAGCCATGCCGTTAGTGGCCTTCACCGTCAAGCTCGACAAAATCGACGAGGCGCTGCTCTATCAAGCCGCAGGACGGCTCCTACTGGCTGTCCTGCGTTTGCGTTTTCGAGACCGACGCCAAAGGCCGGACAAACGTCGCGCAATCGATTCCCAAGGAACGCTACGCCGCTGGAGAGAAAGGGCCGCAAGTGGGCTTCTGGCGCGAGATGGGCGGCAAGGACAAGCCGCCGGCACGGGAGGGCAGAGGCTTCGACCTGGCCAAATACAAGGCCACTGCCGCGGCTCACAAGCCGGCGCCCGGGGCTGCCAAATACCACGATGGGCAGGAAGGGTTCTTCCCCTCGCCGCAAGCCGCCTTTGATGCGGCGCAGACACCACAACGCGAGCCGCAGGCAGCAGATAACCCGCACGGCTTCGATGAACCCGGCTTTTGATATGGACGCCACATCGCGTGCCTTCAATTTCCGCCATGGCTTCAGAGGCGGGATCACCTGCGAGGCCACCGTCGAGGAGGTGAGCGCGTGAGCCAGAGGACGATGCCTGCGTTTGTCCGCGAGCTACTGGCGTCGCCGCCACGTCGCGGAGATGGGCTAAACAACTGGTTTTTCCGCACAGCGCGTGTGCTTCACCCGTTTCTGCCTCGCGAGGAAATCATCGAGTTGTTGCAGGCTGCCACCTACGGCGAACCGCGCCAACCGGGTGAGATAAAGCGAGCCGTCGAACGGTCAGCTGCGTGCGCATGGAAGCCCGGCGAGCCCTCCGTGCGGGAAGAATACCGCCCACCCCACCCGGAACTCGATCAGCAGTTTCGCGCGGCCGTGATCGCGCAGGAAGGCGTGACCCTTTCGGAGTTGGCGGCTTCGTCGCCGGCGGCCGCCGCCAATGATGTCGCACCCCGGGCCGAATCCATCGTGGACGCCATCTTTCCGGGAAACCCGCTCCTCTGCGTCGCAAAGAGCGTCAAAGAGGCCGCCACGCGCCCGAGGGAAAGATGGCGGGGTCATCTCACGCGCCTCCCGCTCATGGTGCCCAACCCCATGAAAAGCAGCAAGGGGCGCACGCAGGATGGGCGGGAGTCCGAGCGATGCCTCGCCAACACCGGGCCGCGCCGCTTTCTGGTCGTTGAGCAGGATCAGGGGACCCATGACGAGCAGGCAGCCGTCCTGTGGCATCTGGCAAAATTCCTGCCACTCGCCCTCGTGGTCCACTCGGGACGCCGTTCACTTCATGGCTGGTTCTTCGTCGAGGGACTACCCGCTGAGCGCGTCGAACAATTCATGGATCTGGCCTGCCGGCTGGGCGCTGACAATGCGCTCCGAAATCCGTGCCAACTCGTCCGCATCCCCGATGGCACTCGCGACACCGGAGAGCGCCAAAGGGTCCTGTTTTTCAATCCGTCAACCTTGCGCGTGGCCACCCAGCCCGCCGTCGGGATATGCCATGAGCCGGAGATTCCCCCGCTTGCCGCTCCCGCCGGCGCCGCGCCGCAGAATCCAAAGAGCGCGCCAACACGCGAGGCGCGAGACGAGCCAGCGGCGCCGGCTCCCTATCCGTGGCCCGACGATATCGCGACCCTGCTCAGGGACCCTCCTCGATACGGCCAGGGGCTTCTGCCGTGGATCAAACTCATGGCCATCGGAATGCTAGGCACGGGTGCGGACCCCCAGATCATTGCACACGCGCTCCACTTGGCCACGAGGGATCAGGAATTTTCTTCTGCCGAGCTCCGCGCCCTCAAGAGCGTCCCGTGATCAACCACGAGGAAAGTTATGAGTATTCGAAAACCCCCCACCCCATTGCCGAATGCGTTCGAGGAACTTGATCGCGTTCAGCCGCCGCGCCGCGCCGAAGACACTCGCGTGACCAAGCTTCCGTCGGCGAACACGTATCCCCCCGAGGAAAATGGGGAAACCGGGGAATTCGCCCCGGTGGATTGGATCGCAGCTTCTCCAAATTCCCCAAATTCCTCAAATTCCTCGCCAGGAAAAACGTGGCGGCAGGTGGCGGTTATCCCACCAGATTCCATCCTCGCCTTGTGGCGGCATTATGCTCGCAAGCAGGTTGAAGGGGCGGACGCATACATCGTCGGAAGCATCCTTCCAGTCTGCGCGGCGTTGTTGGGGCGGCGAGTCTGGTTTCCGTGGGGAGACGACCGATGGCATCCGAATCTCTTCGTCCTTTTGGCCGGAAAACCGGGGGATCGAAAGTCAAGCACGATTAAGTTGGCGGCAGGCCTGGCCCGGCGGTTGCTGCCGCCCAACGCATTTCTTCCAAGCAGTTTCTCGCCGGAAGCAATGTTCGATGAATACGAAACCCGCCCGGATAAGCTTTATGTGGTGGACGAAGCAAATACTGTGCTGACTGACTGGGTGAAGGGCCCAAATGGCGAACGGGTGGCGGCGCGGTTCCTTGAACTCTACGATTGCAAGCCGATGTCGGAATCCTTTCGGCGCAATAAGAGCAAGGAGGACCTGGACGCGGGCGGCGCAAGGGCGATTGAGGAAACATCTACTTCCGTTCTCTTCGGCGCGACGTTCAACGTGGCGAATTTCCAAGGGCAGGCTGTGCGGGCGGGCATGGCACGCCGCTTCCTCTATTACTGCGCGGACGGCCACGGGCGAACAATCACCCGTCCGGTTAAGGCAAGCGGCGGCAGCATGGAAGAACTTGCGGAGTCCTTCCGCCCGTTGTTGGAAATCCGAGGCGAAATGGACTTCACGCCCGAGGCCGATGCCATCTGGACGAACTTCCAGAACGAGAACCGCGCCCGGATAGATCGGGCGGACGTTTTGCGCGAGGACGTAACTTGCCGCCTGTCGAGCGCACCCATGCAAACCCTCGCGGCGGCAATGATCTTTCAGGCATCCCGCTGGGCTTTGGAAAAGAAAGTACCGGCGAAGATGATTGAGCCGGAGACGCTGACCCTCGCCATCGAGCATGTCGAGGAATGCTTGAAGGCAGCGGAGTTTCTGGACGGCCTTTCGGGGCGCGCCAGGATCGCGGCAGATGCTGAAGTGATGCTGGCCACGATCCAGCATGACTTCCGCGCTCAAGCCAAAGCGGGAACGATTTTCCTGACAAGGAGTCAAATCACCCGGCGTTTTGCGCACAACTCCGGCCGCGCTGGAGCACTTGGGCCAAATGACATTTACTTGCGGCTCATACCGGCGATGGAAGCCCAAGGCTCGGCCAAACTGATCCAGCAGGGACCTCCGGAGGTTTACGCCTTCAGGGCGGACTAGGAGTAAGAGAGAAACATGCCCATGAATAGAATCCTCCACCGCCGGCACTGGATCTATGGGGAACAACTGAGGGCTCAACTTCATTCGCTAAGAGCAGAGGCTCAAGCGGCAAACGAACCGTGAGCGGCAAACGAACAAGGCCCGACGCCAGCCACACGCGAAGCATCAAGGATCGAAGTCTTCCGTCAGTGCCTCGAGGACGGCCTGACAAGCGCCGAGGACATCGCGCGCAAGATGGGCGTGAGTAAAGGAACCGTGTCAAAGTTGGCGAAACGCGCCATGAACGAGGGCTGGTGTAGGAAAAACGGCCGGCAATATGCGCTGGTGAGATAGCTTCGTTTGGCAAATTACTGCCTATAGGAGGGAAACGGGACACGAAGGGCAACGAAACTGGAAACGAGGAGGAAACGAAGCGCGGTTTCCTCTGTAAAACTGGAAACGGCCATTGTTTCCACCGACAACGCCACAACCCCAGGCGCAGCGGGAACGAGGTCGTTGCAAAAAAGAGAGCCCAACCCTGACAATTTGGCCCCGTGTAACAGAGAACATGGCTACGCCTATATGTTACGCAGAAGGCGTAGCAACTCCCATGGGGAAAGAGCGAGCACTGACCTTTTAGAGGCTTCCGCGCCGTGCTGACCACGTCAGGCGTTGCCGGGAGTCATCGAAGGTGAAGCTCAAACTCGAACCAGCCACGCTAATCGCGCTCGGCCGAGTCAACGCATAACCAATCGCGCTGATTCAATAAAAACTTCTCGGGACGCTCATCGTGTAAGATAAATGAATTCCATCGCTGGTGGGTTCATGAGAAAAACCGCGCGATCTTGCAGTTGAAGGCGCGGGTGTGACCGAAGCAAGGACGCGCTGCCGATCGGTCTAAATCTAATTCATCATGCGCCCTCGCTCCTTCCGAAGGCCTCGTTGAGCAGGCCTGTCAGAGTCGCCTCGCTCTGCACGAGCTGTTTGTCGAGCGCACCATCATTCTGGTTGCGACGTTTCCGATCGCGAATGGCTTCTTCGGTACACAATTGGCGACGTTCTCCGCCCAAGAGATCAGACACGGGTCGCCATAGGGCTTCGCTATAAATGTGCTCACTGTGTCGCCCATCAACTGCGTAGATCAGGCCGCTCGGTTTAATGTTTCCGTCAGCTTCACGAACCCTCGGTCGAATGACAAGAAGTGCGGAATTGGGAATGGAGTCGCGCCGACGAAAGACGCTCCGAGGGCAAGCATCTCGAAAAGGCTGCGCCAATGAGCCAAATCCCAAGCCATCGAACGTATCTTTCGGTCCAAATCCATGGCGTTCTGCTGGACCGGTGAGAAAAACGGCTCGCGCGAACTCAACAGAAAGAACCTGTGGACAGCGTAAATCTCGAACTGCGGTAGTCGACCTAACTCGTCTTGAAGGAACCTCAACAAATCTAAAAAAGAGCGTCTCGGTCTCCTTACAGCGGCCCTCGAAAAACAGTAGTGCCGCTTTGATGAGCACAATCCGAGACCAGAGGTAATGATCTTTCACCCACGTGTGGAGGGTTCTAAAGTCGGCCTTGCCCATGACCTCCAGGCATCCGTCGGCAATGTCATCGGCGGTCAATTTGTCCCGGGCTGTCAAGAAGCGGCCGTGGGATGCAAAATATTCTGGCGACGTCAGCTTGAAAGCGGCGAAGGCTCGCAGCGTGGCACGCACCTTCTCTCTGTCTGGATTCTCCGCGTTCTCCACCATGTACGGAAACGCACTTGTTACCTCCGCCCTCGGGAGCAAGTATTCGACCGCGCGTCGAAATGCGTCCGAATTCCGGCTGAGATTGCGCTGTCCACAGAATGCCTCGCAGTAGCTCACGAAATTGCTGTCACAGAAAATCGGGGCGCTGTAGCGACGGTCTCTCTCGCGTTCACAATTCTGGATTAAAAGCAGGCGTTTACTCGCCATCCAGGAAAGCAGGAAACCGCGGCCGCCAAAGTCGCGATTCTCGGGAAGGTCCGGCTTGTCGTATCGCTGCTCTTTGACGCAGAACAGTCCGACGTGCTCCAGTCAAAGAGGAATAGTTATGCAACCAGAGATCAGCGATCTTCCCAGCGTCCGCTGTCATCGTGACGTTTGCGAAATCCTGCAGAATCTCGCGTGTCTTTGCCGAGAAGCAGTTGGTAATGGCCGGCGTTGCGCTAATGCCGTTCATAATCTTTTGTGCAAGTGGTGGCCGCCACGCAATTTCATGCCTTCTGCCAATTCGGAAAGTTCCCCGCCGCTCTGAACTGAATTGCTCATGGGAAGAAGCTCAGATCCAGTTTTCAGGTCGACGTGAATTAGAGATTCTCATCAAGTCGGTTTTAGAACCGCACTTCAGGAGTCGGACAGAGAACCCCAGCCCGCGAACAGAGCGCGCGATCATGCCGACCCGTGTCTGTGCGATTTGCAGTGCCAAGTTCACCCGTAATCTCCTCGCTTGATAGGCGGGACGCAGTAACAGGCTCTCTCTGCGCAGCGCCCGTGGGGGGTTTGATGTGGCGTCTTCTCTTTACCCATCATCAACACTTAGGAACCGGTCCACTCCTTAAAACAGCGCCTCTTTCTCCATGGCATTACCAGGACCGCTCTCCCCGCAGCGCCACCCCACTGGTTAAGGGTGAAGAAAGTGCTTCTTTTGGTTTTCTTTTCTCCTCAAAAGGAAGCCCCGCCCGGGCCATTTCTGACGCAAGGCGTGGCGATTTCTTTGTTCTGCCCCCACCTGGGGGAGACTATTGCGGTCTTTAGCGCCCCAGCAGAAGGGGTTCAAACGATTTACTCAGCTCGGGCAATCTTGCGCTGCGACAATGCGAGTAGAACAACGGAAAAGCCTAGAAGAGCAACCGTGGAGCCGCCGTCTGGTACTGGGTGAGCGTTCTCGTATTGTCCCTCCGAGCGCTCTCCTGCTGAGCGGTTCCTCCCACGAGTATGGCGACCGCTACTCCGATAGCCGCGAGCACGGAGAGCACGGAGAGCGCGGGGAGCGCGGGGAGCGCGGGGAGGGAAAGAGTTTTTTTCCTAGTTTGGGTTCTTCGGGCATCAATGAGCTTCGGAGCACGATCCACACCAAATGTTGTCGAAGACTCCAGGCAATAACGGGATGAATAATTTGTAAGTCGCTTAAAGCAAACAACGTCTGTGACGTTTAGAAGTCTTCGATCCTGTTTAAACTCTTGCCGGTGAGGGAACTTGAAGAAGGGGTGTTTTGTAAGGAATCAATCTCGACACGGCGATTCCGTGAGATCGAAGTGCAGGATCTATAAGTCGTTTAACCCAAGGATCTTCTCGATTTCAGATTGAGGTTATCTCGATTGTAAAGCTTCCCGACACGTCTGTCAGTGCTCGTGAGTCCTAGAAACTTGAATCAGTGTTTGAATCCAAATCGATTTCAAGGTCACACCAGCACGAAGCAGCCTCCGGGGCCTCTCTGCGGCGCGCCCGTTCTTTTGCGCGGAAATGGCCCTGGAAAAGGCTTTTCCCTAGGAAACAGGGTCCAAAGGGGTGGGCGCTAGCGCCGGACGCGACCGAAGGAAGGTCGAGAATCCTTTTCGGATTACATGCGAAGCGCGGCTGCGCTGCCAGGCGGGGGAGCAATAGAATGGCACGAGGGGAGGCCATGGCCCTCTCTTGCGCAAGCATAGCTCACGAGCTCACTTGCCAGATATTTGCCGGATATCATGCGTTTTTGTGCATTTTCCGACGCATCTGTTCGCAACAGGCTTTAAGGGAAGAACGCTAGCTGAGCCTTTATTTATGCGGGTTACAGAGTGATTTGAGGTCCGCACCCGGTGGGATTCGAACCAACGGCCTCCGGTTTAGAAGACCGGTGCTCTATCCACTGAGCTACGGGTGCCCGCTGGTCTTAATAGGGTAAAACTCACGTTGCTTCAAGTTGCGCCGAGCGGGCGATACCCCGGGTTCAAGTCGATCCGGTTTCTCAGAACTGACATTTCGCGACAGAAGCAATCAACGCAAGATTCCGCTTGCAGATAACACCCCCTTTCTCATCGTTGAACTGGCAATGGAGTTTGCCCTCTTGCTCGCGGGGTAAACTGCCTTCGGCTGATGACTCCTACCTTTGAATCTCAAAGAGTAGTGAGTTATGACAAGAGCCGATACTCACTGGAAGCTATCTCACCGTTCGTCAGGCATACCTGAATGCTACGCTGGCAAGAGTCGACAGGGAGATTCTAGATCGACCACATCGGTCCCTTCCAGGAAACCGGCCTGAGTTTCTGCTCCCCGCGCGTTGTCGCTGCATGCAAAGAGTTTTGCAGACCGTCATGTTTCCACCTGGCACTGGCCATGAAACTGCTTGGCGAGCCATTCCACGCCGGTTTGCAACGACTTTCATTTGCCGGGCGATGAACGCGTTATCATCGTCTCGGGTCCCAACCAGGGCGGCAAGACGACCTTCGCGCGAACATTCGGACAGCTGCACTACTTGGCCAGTCTCGGCTGTCAGGTCCCGGCACCCGCGCGCAGCTTGTTCTCTTCGACGAGATCTACACGGTCAATTGATGATGCAGTGCGGAATGTTCGCCGCGGTCGGGTCGTTTCGCTCGCGGTCCTGCGACGGGGTCATGTACCCATTAGAAACGGGAAGAGGATCCAAGCATGAAAAGCGGAAAGCTCGATGAGGAGCTTTGCAGAATGAGCGAAATCATCGACCACGTCGCGCCACGCTCGATGATTCTGTTCAATGAATCGTTCGCGGCGACGAACGAGCGCGAAGGTTCAGAGATCGCCAGGCAGATAATATCCGCCCTCTTGGAGAAATCGGTCAGGATGATTTGCGTGACCCATCTTTATGAATTCGCGCGCGGCTTCGATGAGAGAAAAATGCGAAATGTCTTGTTTCTGCGCGCCGAAAGACAACCGGACGGCGTCCGAACATTCAAGCCGATCGAAGGAGCTCCTCTGGAAACCACCTTCGGCGACGATTTTGTACCACCGCATATTCGGTGCCGAAACGACGACGACGCCAGCGGAGCTCCAGGCTGCCGGACAAAACGAGCGAAATGAAAGTCAAATCGCCAGCGTCGATGCCAGGAACCCGACCTTATGGCTAGGCGGTAATCGCCGCCTCCGATTTTCGGTTTCGAGCGCAGCACCGACTAGGCGATATACGGCGTTTGGTATTCCAGAATCGCCGTTCCTGCGCATCCCTTTGGCACAGCCTAATCGGACAACCTCCGTGTTGCTCGGAAAGGTCAGGAAGCTCATTTCTTCGCCCGGTTCAAAATGAAAGGTGCCGATAAAGGTTCCCTTACCATCAAAGCAAAGAAGATGAATAAGGTATGATCCAACATTTTTCAGCTTCTTTAGTCCATCCAGGACTTCGGAACCTCTAAGCAAGACGACGGTGTTTTCAATGCTGCCGGGACAAGGCGCCGCTACGCGAGTCGCCACCGTTGGATATCCAAGCGGTGCTGCTTTTTCCTCAGCTGGATCTCTATTCGGAAAGCGAGGGTATTCATTCATTTTTCGTTAGCTCGGTTGGTTGAGGATCTTTGGCTGGATTTCCCTTCCCGCCAATCGCAAAAGCCGGCGCGATACGGAAGCCAAAAGCTGCAAGGACCGAGCACCGACAAGGGCGGGCTCACCAGCAGTGGAGTTGCGCCCTTAGTTGGGCGATACGAACCCTGGAATCGCTCTATGGTTATGAATGCGGACACTGGCAAAACTGCGGACGCCGCCAGGCGTCACCAAAAGACTTATCTTGGCCGCGGCTGGATGCGAAAGGCGGGATAGAGCAAGCGGGTGACGGCGTTCAGCACCCTAAGGCCAATAGGCCAGCGGCCAGCCCGCCTATTCTTCTCCAGTCTCACCGCTTGTTCAGCGCGCCACTCGGCCGCCTCATCTTTTGTGAGAAACTTGTAGAAGAGTTCGTTGATGGGACGATCCTGGTCGAGAACCGGTCCCGCCCAGTGAATAAATATCGGCTTTCGCTGGGGATCTTTCCAGAGCGACTCGAACTCGCCCGGGTAATCGCCAGCCCAAGTGGCTTCCATCGAATAGGGAGGAAGGTTGAGATTGCGCGGCTTCAGGCCTTCCATTGCCAGAAGCAGATTCAGTCCCGTTTGATCGGTGTCATAAAGGCAGGTCTTTGCCGTTTCCGAATCCTCGAGCACTCGGCGGAGCTTCTCTTCGGTATAGATTTGCCGGTCACACGCGAACCAGCCTGCGTTGACAACATTCTGCAGCCATACACTCGTCTGCTTGGCCATGAACCGCGCGCTTCCTTCCGTGAAGGTATAGTGAGGCTTGTTCCACTCGGTATCCGCAACCACGAAACCTTCCATGTTCGATAGCGTTTCGCGGGGATCGCGGAGGTAGACGATATCCGTGTCAGTGAAGAGATAGGAGTTTTGGGTGAGGCAAAAGTATTTCGAACACATCGGGTGGGCCTTCTTCGAGGTCAACCATTGATGCAACGGGGTATGCAGCCACTCGGAATTCTTCGGAAGATCGAAGGTGTTCTCGTCGTAGGGGAAGACCACAAGGGGAAGATCAAAGCCGGTCGCCCTTAGCGAGCGTTCCATCGCCAGGAATTGCAAGCGCACCTTCTTGTTGGCCATCGTGTAAGCGCGTTCGATCTTCATAAGAACTTTTTGAGATTAAGCTTACCACCGGGGATTGTTTTGGAACAAGAGGATAAGGGGGCGAAGTCGCCGACCATCAACCGGCCTTGTGTTCAAGGCTTTGGAGCCGCGAGGAGGTTTTCTTTATCTGCCTTCCCTGCCGCGCTTTGCCATTCCCCCGCCCAAAGAGCAACATTCGATCACAAAAATACGATTCTTTCGGGCCACAAATGGCGGGCCGCCGAGGATTTCGCCGCTCAAGACATCCTGGATCGTTCGGACTCCTTCGGGCGGAACAGGCAGATCTTCGAACGTCCAGAGGACCTGCCGCGACAAGGAGCGGTAAAGGACCCCCGCCTCCTCCGGGAGGATCGCGCGCTCGCGCATAAATGGCTCAACATGGTTGTAGGCCCGGAGCAGATCGATATGGCGAGCGTCTGGGAGGTCTTCCTCGCACGCGGCGCCTCCATAACGAAACGTCAAGGCGTCGCGGGAAGCGTCCCAATACAGCCCCCAGACCATTCGATACGCCAGCCCTCGGAAATAGACATCCTCAGGATCGTGGCCGCTCCGCCGGATCGCCGGAGCGTCGAAGGACGCCAGGCAATCGCTCCACAGGAAAAGGTTGTCCAATCGCGCGCTGGTCGCCGGTCCGTGCCGGTGAACGCCGAAGACTCCGAGATCCTCATTTCCGTAGACGTATCCCAGGCGCTGCATTTCGACCATGAGCTCAAGATGAGCGCGATACTGGGAAAGGATTGCGGCGGGAGGCTCAACGGCAGGTCGGTAAAATCCCAGCAGATGGGTCTGGTCGGGTGTCGCGTTGAAATGATGCGAACGAGTATTTTGAACGTAATGGAATTTGTCGCTCGAAAGGTTGAACGAGCTGTCCAGGAAAATCGCTCCCAACCCGATCTCATCGTGGGCGGCTTTCCATCTTCGCAGCCAGTAGTCGCGGACAATAGGGTCGCGAAGGTTAAGGACCGCGAACTCGGGCGCGTAGTGGTCGGCCTCAATGGCATTCGCCGGGTTGCGAACGAAACTTTTGTCTCGATCCAGAACTTCCATGATTGAACCCTCGCGGGGCAGGAACTGGATCCGGCCGGCGTCGCCGATGCGTTTGTCAAAGAGCAAATTCAAGGTGGAGATGGCGGTGTTGCCCCACATCTGCACGATCGCGCCTCCCTCTCGGGCATCGCTGCAAAAGGCGCGAAGCTTCTCCTCCCCGACCGAGGCGGCGACCTTATGATCCACGGTGGCGCAAAAATTGCTGACGCCCCACGTGTTCATGTTGTTTTCGAAATGATTGGCCAAGCCGATCGTCTTTGCGCCGGCTTCGAGGAGCTTCGGCAGGCCGAGAGTTCGGTAGCGCTCGATATCGGCGGGGGTCCATTCCTCGATCTGCCCGAAAGTGGTCACTCGCTCGCGACGCATGCCTATTTGGGAATGCAAGGTCTCATGAACCAGCTCGCGCACTGCTTCATAATCGTTGGCAAGGCCCACCCGGTTGCGCCGTCCCGGGGCCCAGAGAACCTCAAAAGGGGCGGTGGACAACTCCAGTCCAAGGTCCGCGCAATGCTCGTGAAAATGGGTCATCACGTCCTCCGACCGCGGCTTTTCGAAGAGCGATCTAATATGCGCCACCTGCGGGGACCATGTCACCAGCACTCCGGCAGCCGATGCGGTGAATGAAAAGCCCTGAAGCTCTGTCTGGAGAGGCATGAACTGGAATGCGCTGGGGTTGGCGCAGTCGGGGAGGTACCATTCGGTGGAATAGAATTGCGCCTCCGAGTCGATCCGGGTGATCGCGGGCACGAAGCAATTCCGCATCCAGAATTCGTTGCCCAGAGCGGTTCCGCCGGGTTCCCAGCTTCCGCGATCCAGGATCTTGTAGATCGGGATTCCAGCGCTTCGATAGTGGTAGCGATAGGAAAATCCCGTATAGTCGCGCCCGCCGATGGTTCGTGCCACGGGGACGATCTCGAGCTCCAGGATCGTGCCCTCGGCCGGTGTTGAACCTCGAGACCAATCCGAGGTGTTGTGGCGCGCGCGCACTTCGTGCAACATCCACTCCATCGGCCCTCCTTCGCGCGCATCCATGGAAAAGCGCAAGGAGATCTTTTCGGGAGAATCATCGCAGCGCATGAGGCGATAGTTCAGCAATTCGACCGCAAAGGGATTGCGGATCTCGACGAACATCGGCCGCCTGGCGCTCCGAAGTTTCACCTGGCCGCACGAAACGGCACCAAGCCCCCCAAAGCGTTTCCCCCGCCCCAAGAACGCGAACGAAAGTTCGCTGCTCAAGCTCAAGCCGAAAGGCAAAGGCCGGCTGCGCTTCAATCCGCCTTTAGCCATGGCGTTCTTCTGCCGGGACTGTCCTTCCGCATGCGCGACACGTGGAAACGTTGGCCGGCTTCCTCGTTCATCTCTTGCGCGAAGCGCCGGTCCCCTATTTGACTTCGAGTTTCCCCTCGAAAGTTTCGATATCCCGATCGTCCACCCGGTACCAGATCAGGCGCTGATTGAAATTGTCTTCCGTCCAGACGTCAAGAATCCCGTCGCGAGGATCACGGTCGCAATTTACCGCGAGCTGCGCGTCGAGCAATCCGCTTGGCCAATCGAGCGGTTTTGTGCCAAACCGCGGATCGGACTGAAACCCGCCGATCAGCAGGCCGTCCTTGGTATAATGCCGCACGCCGCCGCGATAAGGATCCCCCCCGATCAAAACGCCGCCTCGTCCGCCTGAAATAGCAGCCAGGCCGACGCTCTTCTTTGGCAAAACGACCGCCCACTTTGGTTTGGCGATTTCCTGGGGATCTTCGACATTTTCTTGCTGGAATCCCATGAGGACGTTGCCACCCATGTGCATTCCGCCCTCCTGGGGCGTGCCGCTCTTCTTTGTATTTGCCAGCCCGTAAACCATGCCATCGCCGGAACGTCCCACGAGTTTCCATTGGAAATCATCCCCTTTCTGGATGCCGAGCTCGCTGGGGCCCGCCTGATCGCCGACGATTCGAACGGCGGCATTCCAATCATAGATAGGATTACCTTCCTTATCCACCCCTTGGGGAGGAATCGCATAGATCGCGGACGCCTCTGCCGGGTACGGAGGCCGATGCAAATACGAGGCCAGCCAGAGCCATCCCTTTTCGTCGACGGTGATGCCGCCCGACGGCCACTCCCAATCTTTCGGATTCTCCGGAGTAGCGGCGATCGTCAATTGATTCTCCTGCGGACGGCCTTCGCCTTTTTCGTCGTGCCATGACCAGAGGAACCGATTTTCGCGCTTCCACGGTTCCTTGGCGATCGTTCCGTCTGGCAGTGGTTCCGCGCCCGCCAAGGCCGAAGCAAGCTTGAGAATCGGACCCCGTGCCTGATCCTCCGAAGTCTCGATTCGATAGATTGCGACGCCGTCCCCGGCCGGAAAGTAGAAAAAATCTTTGTCGCCAAAGCGAACAATGCGTGGCGGTCCTTTGTGAGAGCTGCTGAAATTGCCGAAATACTCTTCCGGCGCGTCCGTCATGGCCGAGCCAAGGAATTCCCAGCTGCCTTTCTTGCGGTCCAGCCGATAGACATTCTTGTACGACGAGAAGAGGGTATCCGGGTCATCCTTGGAAAACGTCGCCTGGGACGAAAACTCCAGCCCCATCTGCCGCCAAAGCGGCTTGAATTCCGGGGAAACTTTCTGCATGTGGGAGCCTCCGCCGACGCGGTCGGTGAGGATGATCTTCCCCCAGGAATCGACCGCCATGGCTTGAATTTTGGTAAGGCGTTCGGGAGAGTAGTCGCCGGGCCGGCCGGGCTTTCCAAACGATTTATCCAAGGCAACGTCGTTACCCTTGATCTTATAAATTCTCACTTGGCCGGCTTCCTGATCGGCGACGTAGAGGGTTGAACCCCGCAGGGCCAGCGAGCGCACCTCCTTGAGATCCTTGATCGGGGTGGCCAGGATTTCGCCTTCCGGGCTGAGCACGCTCACTTTGGTGTGCTCGCGGCCCACCCAGATCCTCCCATTTTGCTCGACGGCGATTCCGCAGGCCAGCGGAACGGGGATCTCCTTCTTCAGTTCGCCGCTTTTCTTGTCATAAAGAAGCACTCTTCCCTTAAGCGCGTCAGTTACATAGAGAGTGTCGCCCAAAAGTGCCAAAGAGATAAGCGGCATCTTCATCAGTTCGCGATCTTTCGGGGACGCGTGATCGGGGAACGGCGCGTTGCCGTCGTAGACCAGAATCCTTCTCCCCGCCTTGGTGAAATCCTCGACCTTCGAGGTCTCCCTTCCCGGCACCAGCTTGATTCGCCATATGCCGAACTTCGCCTTGCCGCGATCGTCGATGTCCTGGTATCCGGAAACATACGCGTAGGAGCCATCGGGTTCGACGACGATTCCCTTGAGCAAAGCTTCATTGACCACGTTTCCGGTGCCAAACTCCGCGCGGCCGTCGTCTGGAGACCATTTGATCACCGAAAAGTGCACCTCGTCCCAGTCGTGCACCGTGTAGATTCCGCCCTTGGCGTCAACGGCGACGCCCTCGAGAAAGATCGGGACGTGGCCGCTCGTTGTCGGCGGCAGGCCGGTATTTCCGATAGTGCCGACGTTCGAATAGGTGGATCGATTAACCACCACTTTCCAGGTGTATTCACCGGCAGGGGCGGGTTTTCCCTCGCTATCCCTGCCGTTCCATCTGGCCCTCAACGGTCCGGCGGCCGTTCCTTTCATCGTCCACAAGGTGCGTATCAGTTTTCCCTGGGAGTCATAGATCCCCGCGCTGGTAGGTCCCGGCTTGTTCATCGTGCACGAAAATCCGTAAGCTTGGGCCGCCGGTTGCTCGGGCAAGCTCTTCGGGGCCTCCGGAGCTGACGGTTCGGCCCTCGACCGGACCGCGCAAACAAGGAGAAGGGCGCATAAAGAGAGAAGGCGAGCGCTGAAAGTCATAGGTCTGCGAGACGCTAGGTAGCTTTCATTGCCCGTCAACAAAAAGTGCCTCCCCCAATGACTTCCAACGCACGGCCGGAGGAATCCCTTTGACCATCTTGCAGAAAGCCTAATCCTTTGCCGGCTGCATTTTCAAAGGATGCGCCTACAAAGTTTGCCCGCCGGGGGAAGTCCTTGCTAAGAAATGTTGCAGTTCGCGTTGGACGCGAGAGCGGCCATCGCTCTTTGACTCATTTGCGCGCGCGTCGAAGGTGAGCGAATTTTTCGCTTGCATGATTGGGATACAAAACGACTTAGCCCCGAAAAATTTCCTTGGCAAAACGCTCGGCGATTCGTTCGTGCAGGGCGTAAACAATTGAGAAATAAGACTTCCCTATGTGGAAAACCGCGCATCAGCATATTTTGAAACTCGTCTCCTACGAACCTGGCAAGCCAGTCGAAGAACTGGCACGCGAAATGGGGTTGCAGCCGGAGGAGATCATCAAGCTCGCATCGAATGAGAATCCCCTCGGACCTTCGCCGAAAGCCCTCGCCGCAATGCGCGAAGCGCTCGAGCGCTCGCACTTTTATCCCGACGGGGGCGGCTGGGCATTGCGGGGGGCGATCGCCGAAAAGGTCGGCCTCTCGCGGGAGAACGTGATTCTTGGCAATGGGTCGAATGAGATCATCGAATTTATTGGCCATGCTTTTCTGCGGCCCGGAGATGAGGTCATCACTGCGCGTCATGCGTTCGCGGTTTATACGTTGATGGCCCAGCTTTTCGGCGCGAAAACGGTTGAGGTGCCCGATCCGGGCTTTACCCATGATCTGGAGGCGATGCTCGCCGCGATCAGCCAGCGGACACGCCAGGTATTCATCGCCAATCCAAACAATCCCACGGGCACGATGGTCGGCCAGGATGCGATCGATCGCTTCATGGATCGTGTGCCGGAGGAGGTGCTGGTGATTTTCGACGAAGCTTACTACGAGTTCCTGGAAAGTCCGCCGGACGTCTTGAAATACGTGCGCGATGGTCGAAACGTCGTAGTGATGCGGACCTTTTCAAAGATTCAGGGGCTTGCCGGTCTGCGCATAGGTTACGGCCTGGCCTCGGGAGAGATCGCCGGAATCCTCCAGAAGACGAGACAACCTTTCAACGCCAACGCCATCGCTCAGGCGGGCGCGGCGGCCGGAATGCAGGATGAAGAGCATATGCAAAAAACACGCGAACTCACGCGCCAGGGCCGCGACTTCCTGCAGTCTGAATTTTCCTCGATGAATCTCGAGTTCGTTCCCAGCGCCGCCAATTTCGTGCTCGTTCGTGTGGGAGACGGCGACAAGATCTTCGAGGCGCTTCTTCGCCGCGGCCTCATCGTCAGGGCGATGCGCAGCTACAAGCTGCCGGAGTGGATTCGGGTTTCCGTGGGAACGATGGATCAAAACAGGCGTCTGATCGCCGAACTGCGCGGCCTGCTCGCGGGAGGCGCCTCCGAGCAGCCTGCGCCGGCGGAGGCTGCCGCCTTGATCGGCTCCCTGACTCGAACGTGGTCTGGGAAGACACGATAGCCGCGATTTCGACGCCGCCCGGAGAGGGAGCGATCGCCGTGATCCGCCTTTCCGGTCCGCTTGCTCACGAGATTGTCGGCCGGCTCTTCACACGGAAGAACGGCCCGGTCCGCTGGGCCCAACGAGTGATGCATTTTGGCTTTTTCCGGGAAGGGGAGGTTCAGCTGGACCAGGGGATCGCCGTGATTTTTCGGGCGCCGCGCAGTTACACCGGAGAAGACATGGCGGAGTTTCACTGCCACGGAGGGATTCTCACCGCCTCGAGTCTGCTCGAGGCGATCTTGAGGGCCGGCGCCAGAGCTGCGGAACCCGGGGAATTCACAAAAAGGGCGTTTCTCAACGGCAAAATGGATCTCACGCAAGCCGAAGCGGTAATGGATGTCATTCGCGCGGGCAGCTCTGCCGCCCTGCGCGCGGCCCAGGAACAGCTTTCCGGGCGGGTTGGCGAGGAAATGGGAAAGGTTCGGCATCTCCTCCTGGAGTTGGTGGCGCACCTGGAGGCGCAGATTGATTTTCCGGAAGAAGGCATCGATCCCCATACCGGCGAGAACCTCGTCCAGGAAATCCGCAGCGCGCGCCGGAGGATCGACAGTCTCCTCGAAACCGCGGCGGAAGGCCGCATCCTCCGCGAAGGTGTCCGCCTAGTTCTCTGTGGCGCGCCAAACGCCGGCAAATCCAGCCTGCTCAACCGCCTACTGGGGTTCGACCGCGCGATTGTCAGCATCAATCCCGGAACCACTCGGGATACAATTGAAGAAGTCGCCAGCCTGCGCGGGATCTCGTTCCGCATCACGGACACCGCTGGCCTCCGCGAGACGGAGGATCCGTTGGAACGTGAAGGGGTCGCCCGAACCCGGCGCGCCATGGAGACCGCCGACGTGATCGTCCGTGTGTTCGATATCACTCTCCCGCCGGCTCCCGAAACCGTTCGCGGCGAAATCCTGGCGGCCAACAAAGTGGATCTTGTAAGGGAGCAAGTCGCTGGCTCCGACTTTCATCCTGAATCCATCGCCATTTCCTGCCTCACGGGCGCCGGAATTGACAAGCTTGTCGATGCGATCGTGCAGGCAGTTCGCGGCAACCGCCCCGGGGACGCGCCAGGCTTCGCCGCGATCAACGCCCGGCACCAAACCTGCCTTCAGCGGATGCGAGCACGGCTCGGCGAAGCCGAAGAGGAGCTTCGCGCGGCGGCTCCTCCCGAGCTTGTCGCTATCCCGCTGCGCGAGGCGCTCGAGGCGGCGGGTGAAGTCGTGGGTACGGCGGACACGGAAGAAATTCTGGGGAAAATCTTCAGCACCTTTTGCATCGGGAAGTGACCTTTTACCCCGCGATTCTTCGGCCGCTGCTCTTTCGGCTGGATGCCGAGACCGCTCACCGTCTCGTCTTGTGCCAGCTTCGCATTTTTCCGCCGGCGCTTTTGCGCGCGGTCTTTGGTCGCCCACCTCGCTTCAGACCGCGAACTGTTTTCGGGGTTGATTTCTCCAATCCGGTGGGACTGGCGGCGGGTCTGGACAAAAATGGCGTGGCGCTGCGAGGGTGGGAAGCGCTCGGTTTCGGCTTCGTCGAGCTTGGCACGATCACCGCAAAGCCGCAGCCGGGCAATCCCCGGCCCCGGCTCTTTCGCTTTCCGGCCCAAGAGGCAATCATCAACAGAATGGGCTTCAACAACGACGGGGCCAACGCGGTGGCGGCCAGATGCCAAGCGCTGCGCCAAACTGGCAAGTGGCCAAGGATTCCCGTTGGCATCAATATCGGCAAGTCCAAGACTACTCCGCTGGACCAGGCCAAGGACGACTATCTGCTCAGCTTCCGCGCCTTGCGTGGATTCGGCGACTATTTTGTCATCAACGTCAGCTCGCCAAATACCCCCGGTCTTCGCGACCTTCAGGAAATATCTCGCCTAAGGGAGATTGTCCGGGCGATTGCCCACGAGGCTGGTGAAAAACCTTTGCTGGTCAAGATCGCGCCGGACCTTCCGGATCAGCAGGCCATCGAGATCGCCGCATCATGCCAGCAGGAAGGGATTGCAGGCCTCGTCGCGACAAACACGACTCTGGACCATTCAGCCTTGCCAAAAGAGATCGACGAGCAAGGCGGTTTGAGTGGCCGGCCTCTAGCCGGCCGTTCGACCGAACTCATAAGAATCCTCCGATCAGCATCCTCTCTCCAAATCATCGGTTCTGGCGGCGTTATGGACGCCGCTTCAGCGAAGGAGAAGTTTGACGCCGGCGCCCGCCTGATTCAGATCTATTCGGGTTTCATCTACCGCGGACCGCGATTGATCCGAGAAATTGGATCCGGCCAATGCTAAATCCTACCTTGCGCTATTCCTTAAATGCCTGACTGGAAATCGACTACCCTGACCCTTGGCCATTCTCCCGACCCGGACGACGCCTTCATGTTCTACGCGATGGCTGAAAAAAAGATCGATCTCCGGGGGTATCGCTTCGCGCACATCTTGCAAGACATTCAGACATTGAACGAGCGCGCGACGCGCGGCGAACTTCATATCACCGCCGTTTCCATCCACGCGCTAGCCTATCTCCTGGACAAATACGCCCTCATGCCGAGCGGCGCCAGCATGGGCGACGGCTATGGACCACTGTTTATTGCAAAGGAAGCCGGCGAGCTATCCGCCGAATCCAGCGATTCGGACCGGAAGGCCTGGCTGCTTAAAAAGACCATTGCCGTGCCTGGACGGATGACCAGCGCATTCCTGGCGGCACAGCTTTTCCTGGGTAAAGACTTCGACTTCGTGGTCGTCCCGTTTGACGAAATTTTCGAGGCCGTGCGCTCGGGGCGGAGCGATGCCGGCTTAATTATTCACGAGGGGCAGCTGACTTATCGAAACGAGGGGTTCGTCGCCGTTCTCGATCTAGGAGAATGGTGGAAGAGGACACGGAATCTGCCGCTGCCGCTGGGGGGAAACGTTGTCCGGAAGGACATTCCCGTTGCGGTGAGGCAGGATATCAGGGACATCCTCCGCGAAAGTATTGAATACGGCCTCCGGCACCGGGCGCCGGCGGTAGAACACAGCATGGCTCATGCCCGCGGCCTGGACGTGCCGCTGGCTGACCGTTTTATCGGGATGTACGTGAACGCGCTGACACTCGACTACGGCGACACGGGCCGCGCGGCCGTAGGCAACTTCCTCAACGAAGCGGCGGAACACGGTCTCATCCCGCCCGTTACTGGGCTGGAATTTGTGAGCTGACCGCCGGCCTGGTCTGCGGTTGCTTGGCAAGTTTGTCGGAGGCCCTGTCCAGCTTGGCGGCCAGATCCTTGTTTTGAGGATTCAGCTGAAGCGCCTTTTGCCAGTAGAGGAACGCCTCGGACTTCTTGCCGAGTTTGTCGTAGGTGTCGCCGATGTGCTCGTAAACCACCGAGTCCGGCTCGGGAAGAAGTTCGGCGGCCCGCAGAAGCTCAGTCAGCGCCTCATCATACTTGCCCAGCCTGAAATATAGCCAGCCGAGGCTGTCGACATAGGCGCCGTTTGAAGGCTCCATTTCCAGCGCGCGATGGATGAACTGGCCGGCTTCCTCGAGGTTTTCACTTCGCTCGATCCACATGTAGCCGAGATAGTTGTAGGAACGCGCCGCGTTGCTGGGATCGAGCTCGATCGATTTCCGGAAGAGCTCGGTGGCTTTCACGTACTGGCCCGCCTGTTCGGCCGCCGTACCGTAGTCGAAGTAGAAATCGGCATTCAGCAAATCGGGTTGACTATTGCCGGCTTCGACCAAGGCGCGTTCAAAGGCGCGCATCGCCTCTTCGTGTCGCTTGATCTGGCTCAGAGCAACGCCGTGATAATACGTTAGCAACCCAGCTTGCGGAAAGCGGTTGCGAGCTTCTTCCAGAGCCGCGGCCGCGTTGACGTAATCCTTTTGCTTGAAGAGCAAATCGACGACTTGAAGGTGTCGAGCCAGCAATTGCGGCTCGATCAATAGCGCCTGCCGCGCGCTTGAGAGCGCCTTCTGCAGATGGCCCGCCTTGAGATAAAGCTGGGTCAGCTGATCATAGGCGGCAATGCTCAACGGATTGTCGCTTACGAGGTCCTCAATCACAGCAATTGCCGGATCGGTCTGCCCCACCTCGATGAGGCAGCTGGCCAGCTTCTCTCTGATTTGAGGGTAGGACGGCTTCAGCTCGACAACCTTTTGGTAGAAAGGCAGCGCCTTATCGGTTTGGCGGGTCAAAACATAGAGATCGCCGATCTTGCTGAGCGCCGCCGGATTATTTTCCGCGCAGGCGGCAGCCTTTTCGAGCAAGCGTCCGACGCGCTGGAGTTCAGTCTCCGTGAGCGACGCCGTGGCGTCCCGAATAACATTCCGGCAGCTCAGCTCCGCCAAAGAAAGCCAGAAATCAGGATCTGCGCTCTTTGAGCGCCCGGCCTTTTCTAGCACCTGCTCTGCCCGTGCCGTCTGACCGTTCGCGAGATAAACTTCCCACAGCGCCTCGTAGGGAGCGAAGGTCTTCGGCGCAATATCGATGGCCATTTGGGCGTATTTGGCAGCCAACTCCGGCTTTCGAAGGTGCCTCAAATATGTCGAACTCAGCGCCAGGCACGGGGCCGTCTCCTTCGGCGCGGCCTTGACGGCATCTTTCAGCACCGAAATCGCGTCCGCCGTCTCGCCTCGGCGCAGGTAGTCGTAGGCGACCTTGACCGCGAGGTTGGTGTTTGCGGGGTCGAGAGCAAGCGCCTTGCGATAGCTTTCGAGAGCTTTTTCCGGCCCGTCACTCTCCTCCTCAAACAGGCCGTTGACGAACCAAGCCAAAGCGTCAGCCTTGCGCTCCCCTCTGGGCTCCAGAGCCTTGGCGGTTTCGGAAACGTCGTCGGGCAACAAGTCCGCGACGGCCCCGCGCGCAGGGAAGCTCGCCAATCCAAGACCTACGCCAACGCAGAGCACGAAAATCGGCCGAGCTCTGCGACCGGCAGCCTCGAATCTTCCCCTCCTGCTCATCCCGAAAGTGTATCTCTTAAGATTTGTAGCGCAAACGCTTCTTATGGCGATTTTCGCGCATTCGCTTTCGGCGCTTGTGTTTCGCGATCTTCGCCTTCCTTTTCTTTTTGAGTGAACCCATGAGCAGTGTGTGTAACTCCTAAACTAGTAAACAACCTTATTGAGGGGATACTCTATAATACCCTCGGCACCCAGTGCCTTGAGCCTTGGAATGATCTCGCGGACGATCTTTTCTCCGATCACCGTCTCGACCGCTACCCATCCGGGCTGGGCCAGGGGCGAAATCGTAGGATTTCTAAGCGCGGGCAATGCCTCAAGCAAATTCTTCAGATTCGATTCCGGAAGGTTCATCTTTAATCCGACGAGGTCCCGCGCATTCAGCGCGCCCTTGAGAAGGAGGGCCAGCGTGTCGAGTTTCGTGTGCTTCCAATCGTCTGCCAATGCCTGATGATTGGCGATAAGGACGGGAAACGACTCCAGGAGCGTCTCGACGATACGCAACTTGTTTTCCCTGAGAGAAGAGCCGGTTTCGGTTACGTCGATGATCGCATCCACAAGATCGGGCACCTTGACTTCGGTGGCGCCCCAGGAAAACTCGAGGTCGACCTTGACCCCGGCGCGTTCAAAAAACCGCCTCGTCAGGCCGAGCGCCTCGGTGGCGACGCGTTTACCCTCCAGATCTCGAACGTCGCGCACCGGTGAGTTCTCCGGCACCACCAGCACCCAGCGCGTCGGCCGGGCGCTGGCCTTGCTGAAAGAGAGTTCGGCGACCTCGCACACGTCGGATTCGTTTTCCGCCACCCAGTCGCGACCGGTGATTCCCGCGTCCAGATATCCGTGCTCCACGTAGCGGCTGATTTCCTGCGCCCGCAACAAACGGATTTCCAGCTCGGGATCATCGATCGCCGGACGATACGACCGCTTCGACCCGGATATCGAGAAGCCGGCCTTGGCGAACAAGGCGATAGTGGCTTCCATCAGGCTGCCCGAGGGCAGGCCAAGCGTGAGAGTTCTCAGAGACATGCGGAAGGCGGATTAACGGCGAGTCCCGGGCATCCGGCAAGGGAAAAGCTGGCCTCTCGAAAACGAACCGATGGAGGATACCGCGCTCACCCCCGAGCTTCCCGGGCCTTCAAGATGGCAAGCAGAACAAAGTAGAAGATGAGTGCCGAGGGCGCCGCGAGGAAAAGCGAGCCGAGAAGAAGCGGAAATCCGACGTGGAAAAAGGTGGTCCACTTCAACATTTCGCTCACATGAATGTGATGCATTTCCATCCTTGGCGGAAAGTGGTGCGGGTTGCTGAGGAGCCAGAAGCCGATATCATATTCGAGCCGGAGAAGAAACGGCCACAGAGGGGTGACGACATCGTGCAAGGAGACCGCGATGACCGCCGCGATCGGGTTGCAGCGGAGCAAATAGGCGATAGCCAGGGACAGGAGCGTCTTGATCCCGAACAGGGGCGTGAAGCCGATGAACACGCCGATGGCCACTCCCCCGGCGATAGCGTGCGGGGTGTCCCGCAAGGTTACCAGCTTCGCTGCGAGACTTTTGAAGTGTCCGGCCAGCTTTCTCACGCCTCCACCGATAAATCGAGAGCGCACCCGCTTCCAGATTGAAATTTCCCGAATCCAAGTTACCCTGAAGGCCTTATGATAGCGGCTGAGTTTGACGATTTGCGCAGCGATTCCTCAACCAGCCTTTCCCGGTGGCTCCTGCCCGCCCTCCTCATATCGATACTGTTGCATTTGCTTTTCTGGGTTTGGGCGCGCGCCTATTCCCTGCCCTCCTCCGGCCGGGAGGTCTACGAACACATCGTCCCGCGGGCGTTCCATTTGGACCGCGTGGAGATCGACCCGAAGGTCCTCGCGCCAGATCCCGCCCAGGACAAAGAGAGAGCGCTCGCACCCGAAAGCGTGGATCTGCCGGACGAGAAGACAGCCTTCGAAAAGCTGATGGCAGACGCCAAGGGAGAACCCGCTTCGCCAAAAATCGACCAGTCTGTTTTGTCGGAAAAGCCGACGGCCTCGTCCCCGACGCTGGAAGAAACAACGCAGATGGCTAAACGCAGCGGCGCCCAGAGCATTCTGGAAGATACCAGGTCATTGCAGGCGGCGTTGCTTTCGGAAAAGCCCGACGTCGCCGGCCAACCCTCCGGCAAGACGCTCGATCCTCAAGCGCTGACGGGACGCGCGGCAGCGAAAACCGGTGAACTCCGCGGAGCCGACGTCCCCGGTTTCAGCAACCTGGACGATCTTCTCGCTCGAACCGGCCCGTTGAGTTCGGAAACAGCTCCCATCCTTATGCCGACGGACTTGTTATTCGACTATGACAAGACCGACCTGCGCCCCCAGGCACTCGCCAGCCTTGAGAAGCTCGGCACGCTGATCCGCCGGAATCCCCAAGCCGCCTTCGTCATCGAGGGTCATACCGATTCCTTCGGTTCCGACACTTACAACCTCGAGCTCAGCCGACGCCGAGCGGAAAGCGTTAAAGCCTGGCTGGTCACGATGATGAAGATCCCCGCTGGCCGGATCGACGCTCGAGGCTATGGGAAATCCCGCCTTATCGCTCCTGCATCCGGAACGATCGAGGAACAGCAGATTAATCGGCGTGTCGAAATCGTCATCCGGACGAATTAACTCGGGCAAGTCGCCCCCGAGTATTCATAACCTTTTCGCATGTCGCAATTGATGATTACCCCGAACGAACAGTCTCTCGAAATTGCTGCCCGCACCCTCCGCGAAAAAAACCTCAAGCGGGCCGGCGAAAGCATCGAGATCTTTCGGGGGTTTCGGAAGGTCGAAGAGCATCGGCTGCGCATGTGGCACCATGCGGGCGCCGGAGGACGCGAGGTCGCGCGGCAACGGAGTGACTTGGTTGATATTCTTTTTAAGGAGCTTTTCGAAGGCGTCGTGCGTTCGGTCGCTCCGAAAGGACTCACCGAACCGCTCGTCGTCGCGGCTCTCGGGGGCTATGGGCGGAGAGAGTTGACGCCGTTTAGCGACGTCGACATCATGTTCATTATCTCGAGGTCTCAACCCTCAAAAATTTCCGAAGAGCTGATTCGGAAGACCCTCACCACCCTCTGGGATATCGGTTACAAGGTCGGGCATTCCACGCGCTCGATTGCCCAGACCATCAAGCAGGCCAACGGGGATATGGTTACCAAGACCTCCCTGCTCGAGTCCCGCTATCTGAGCGGGGAACGCGAACTTTTCGCCGAGTTCCGCGAACAGTTTGAAAATGAGTGCGTGCGCGGACGGGAAGGCGAATACGTCTCCTGGCGCCTGGCGAACCAGGTGCAAACGCAGACCCGCTACGGGGGAAGCGTCTTTATGCAGGAGCCGAACGTCAAAAATGGCGTCGGCGGGCTGCGCGATTACCATAATATGCTATGGATCAGCTACTTCAAAGAACGGATCAACACCACCGCCAAGCTCGTGGACGCGCGCTTCCTGCGCGACTCTGAACGGCGAGCTCTGGAAAAGAGCTACGACTTCCTTTTGCGGGTCCGCACCGAAATGCAATATCTGACCGGCCGGCCGGTGGACGGCTTGACCCTTCAGCTCCAGGGGCGGGTCGCAGCGGGGTTCAATTTTCCCCAAAGGCACATCCTGCATCGGGTTGAGGCCTTCATGAGGGAATATTACAGCCAGGCCCGCAATATCCATCTGATCACGAAATTTGTGATAGAGCGGATGAACACGGTCCCTGAAAAACCGGGGCTTTTCGGGATCTTTCGTCCGAAAGTCGAAAAATTCGACGGCTTCATCTCGCGCGGAGGAAAGCTTTACGAAGAATCGCGCGATACCTTTGCCGATGATCCCTACCGGCTCATTCGCGCATTCCATCATGCCCAGGTCCGGCAACTCGATTTCAGCACCGAGTTGGGCGACTCGATCCGTCGCCGACTGCGCCTTGTAAACCGCACGTTCCAGTACGCTCGCGTCGCCAGGGAAACTTTTCTCGCGATTCTTTCCCGCAAAGGCGAAGTCGGGCGCATTCTTCGCGAGATGCACGATCTTGGCTTTCTCGGGCGTTACGTTCCGGAATTTGGCGCTCTAACCTGCCTCGTTCAACACGAGTTTTATCACCGTTATACCGCCGACGAGCACACTCTCGTCTGCATCGAAAAGCTTGACGGTGTTCTCTTCGCTGACTCGGAGAAATTTCGCGGGTATCGCGCGATGTTCCAGAAGCTTGAGGATCCGGCCATGCTTTACCTCGCCTTGCTCCTGCACGATACGGGAAAAACGGCCAACAAGCGCCATCACGAAGATACCAGCGCGTTTCTCGCGCAAAAGGTCGCGAGGCGGCTGCAGCTTTCGCCGGAACGCCGGCGCATGCTCATCACCCTTGTCAACTCCCACTACGGGGTGTCCTTGACCGCCCAAAAGCGGAACTTGGATGACACCGCCACGATCGTGGAATTTGCAAACATCGTTGCAAACAGGGCAAACCTCGATGCCCTGATGCTTCTCACCCTCGCCGACGGACAGGGGACGAGCGACCAGAACTGGTCCGATTGGAAAGAGGGCCTCGTTTGGACCCTTTACCGGCGGACAACCGAGTATCTTGAGGGCGGACGCATCAACAACGCACAACTTCGCAAGAACCTAGAGGACCTTCGCGAAGGCGTTTCGCGGCGATTGGCCAAGGACTTCGGCGAGGAGATCGAAGCGCACTTCGAACATATGCCCGAGCGGTATTTCCAGATGTTCGATTCCGAGCAGGTCACCGGCCATATCCGGCTGTTCCGCGCATTCCTGGAAATCCACCTCACGCATCAAGACCCGCCGGCTTATGCGCCCGTTTTCAAATGGATTGCGCGTCCCGAGCAGGGACACAGCGAGGTTTGGGTTTGCGGATGGAATCGTCCGCGCCTTCTGGAACGAATCGCCGGCGCGTTCCTTTCGGCGCAAATAAATATCCTCAGCGCCGATGTCTTCACCCGTGGCGACAGCCTGGCCCTCGACATCTTCCGTGTGTGCAGCACCCAGTTCTCACCGGTTACCAGCGCCCGGGACATCACCCGGGTCGAGACACGGCTCTGCGATTCGCTCGCCTTCGAGGACTACGATTTCAGCCCCTTGCTGAACAAGGAAGCGCTGCTGCGAACTTACCGGATTTCTCAGGAAGCGGAAATTCCCACGAAAATCGTCGTGGACAATACATCCCATCCCAGCTTTACCCTGATCGATATTCAGACTCCCGACCGTCTCGGACTTCTCTACGATCTGCTGCGGGCCCTCGGGTCGGCCGATATCAATATCGAGCTTTCGCGCATTACGACTGAGATGGATGTCGCCATGGACACTTTTTACGTCACAGACTCACACGGAAAGATCACCGATGAATCGACCATCAGACGAATTCAGCGCCTTCTGCAGAGAGCGTCGGTTCGTTCCGTGGGATAGGAACGAGGCGTGACCATCCTGGGCTTCGCTCGCCTGTTTTGGCGGCAAACGGTGCGACAGGCCTTTAGGCATCCCCTCCTTACGTCCCTGAATATTCTCGGGATAGCCCTTGGGATCACGGTCTTTCTGGCAATTCAGATCGCCAACCGCGGGGCAATAGCGAGCTTTCGCTCCGCGGCGGAACTCACCACCGGCCGGGCGAATCTTGAAATCCGCGGCAACCTTGACGATTCGCTTCTTCCCGCGATCGCAGCCATCCCGGAAGTCAAGTCAGCCACTCCGATCGTCGAGGGGTTGGTGACGATTCCGGGTGCGCCGGGAGAATACCTGCGAATCCTTGGGGTGGATCCCTTCACCGGAGGCGACATCTTCCCGTTCCAATTGCGAACGCAAGGCGACCGCCCCCTCGATTTCGAAAAGTGGCTCAGCGACCCTGAGGCCATTGCCGTCCCGGAAGGAGCCGCCAAGGCCGATCACCTTCAAGTGCTCGCCGGCAGCGCCCTTCGCACTCTTCGGCCGGCCTTTGTCTTCAGACCCGACGTGCTCGCTGAGGGCAATCCGCGCATCGCCGCGATGGACATCGGATGGGCTCAGGAGCTCTTCGGTCTGGCCGGCCGATTCTCCTCGATCCAGATTCTTTTGAGGGATCCCGCTCAGTCCGAAACGGTTGCCGAAGCCGTGGCCCGGATGGCGCCGGCCGATGCCCGCGTCGGACCCCCCGCCGCCCGGAGCCAGGAAATGGAAGCGATGCTGGGCGCCTTTCAGCTCAACATTACGGCGATGAGCCTCGTGTCGGTCGTGGTCGGAATGTTTCTCATTTCCAACAGTGTCGGCGCGGCGGTCATTCGGCGCCGTGTCGAAATCGCCATTCTCAGGGCGAGCGGCGCAAGTCGCGGCGAAATCCGCCGACTCTTCGTGGGCGAAGCCGCTCTGGAGGCCGTCGTCGGAGTGGCCTTGGCCATCTGGCTTGCTCCGTTGCTTGCAGGGTGGATTGCCGGCCCGGTCTCGCAAAGCGTTTCCTCGCTTTACACTCTGGTGCGCATTGAAAATCCCGCTCTCTCGCCGGCGCAAGTTTTGCAAGCGGTGGCCATCGGCGTCGGCGCAGCGGTAATTGCTGCCTGGCTTCCCTCCTCGGAGGCGGCGCGGTGTGATCCGGCTCGCATTTTACATCCCGGCTCGGCAATCGAGATGTTTTCACCCTTGCGCCGGACAGGCTTGGTGTGCGCGCTTCTGCTTCTTGGCGCGGCTGCCGCCCTGTGCGCCTACTCACTTGCCGGCGGATCGCGTTTCGCGGGATTTGCGGCCGCGGGCGCGATCATTGCCGGATTTTCCCTCATGGTCCCCTGGCTCGCCGTCGCCGTCGCGGCTCTCTTTGGCAAGTTTGGCGTGCTTCCCCGTCTGGCGACCAACCATTTTGTCCGTTCACTTCATCGCAATACGCTCACGATCGCGGCGCTGGCTGCAGCTATCGCCATGACCATCAGCGTGACGGTGATGATTCATTCATTTCATTCCAGCGTTCAACGATGGACGGAGCACACGCTGACCGCGGATCTTTACATTGCTCCGGCCGCGAACGAAATCGGCGGACTGCACGAGTTTTTGCCGGAAGAATCTCTTGCCTGGGCGGAGAGGGAGCCCGCCGTGCTCGAAGCTGGCACCTTTCGCGAGGTCCCGATTCGCTTTCGCGACCAGTTGACGGCGCTCGCGGTCATCAATGGCAAGGCCCGGGGAAACATGGAGTTTCTGGCGGGCGACCGCGCGGCGGCGCAATTTCAATCGGGGACATACGTGGCCGTTTCAGAGAGCTTTGCGAGCCGGTTTCGGGTGGCGCCGGCGGAAAAGATTCCTCTTCCGACTCCCGCAGGGATTCAGGAATTCCCGGTGTGCGGGGTCTATCGGGATTTCGCGCGGGATCGGGGAACGATCCTTATGCCCCGGGCGCTCTTCGAGAAATTCTGGCAAGACCGGCAGTTTCATTCGCTTGCTCTGAAGCTGCGCGACCCATCTCTGGCCGGGTCCGTCGGCGAGAGTTTCCGCGAGCGGTTTGGCCGTGAAGGTCAGTTCGTCCTTTACGACAATGCCGCGCTTCGCAAGCGCGTCTTCAAGATCTTCGATGATACTTTTGCTGTGACGTCGGTTCTTCGGAGCATCGCGGTAATCGTGGCCGTCGGCGGGGTGCTGTTCTCATTGAGCGCGCTCGTCGTTGAGCGTGAGCGGGAAATCGGCGTCCTGCGATCGATGGGCGCTTCCCGCTTTCAAGTGCTGGTCGTCTTTCTTACCGAGGCCGGTCTTATCGCTCTCACCGCGGCTGTGAGCGGCCTGGCCTCGGGCGGCCTGCTCGCGGTGGTGCTGACCTGGGTCATCAACAAGGCATTCTTCGGCTGGACGATTGATCTGAGCTATCCGGCGATTCCGCTTGCCACCATGCCGCTTTGGATTATTGGAGCCGCTCTTTTTTCCGCTCTTCTTCCGGCTTGGCGGGCCGCCTCGATTGCCCCGGCGCGGGCCGTCCGATTCGAGTAGCGCGCCCTCGGCGAATTCTTTTGGCCATCACGAGGGCAATATTGAGGCAGTCGCTTACGATCCAGGAATCACGCCGGCAGATCGCAGAGGGTGGTCCAAAGGGTGTCGCCGTACCTTTCCTTGGCCCGCGCTTCGAGGTCCGGGCCGCTCGCGCCGTCGCTGAGCACCGC
Source organism: uncultured Verrucomicrobiae bacterium (assembly GCA_963816855.1). Classification (GTDB taxonomy): domain Bacteria; phylum Verrucomicrobiota; class Verrucomicrobiia; order Chthoniobacterales; family Terrimicrobiaceae; genus DASTFP01. The sequence continues at coordinate 106,278 of CAWFMA010000026.1, forward strand.
GAAGATTGTCGAGCCCGAACCGGACATCGCGGCCGCCCGGGTCCCGGGCTGCCGCTTCAGCCAGTCTTTCATTTCCGGCAAGAGTGGGAATCGCTGGAAAACCGGCGCCTCGAGCGAGTTGAAGATCTTGATCCCGTCAACATCCTGTTCGTCGCCATGGCTCTGGCGCGAGCTCGAAGCGGCCCAGGCCTTGTAGGCCCATGGGGTTTCCACGGAAAAAGGCGGCTTGAGCAGCAAAAGCTTTAACCTTTGGGAAAGTACCGTGGGCTCGACGATCTCTCCCCGGCCCTTGCAAACCGCGGGCACTCCTCGAACAAAGAACGGCACGTCCGAGCCGAGGTTTGCCGCAGCCTGCTCGAGCTTTTCAAAACCGAGATGCGTCTGAAAAATCTTGTCCAAAGCGACCAGAACCGCCGCCGCGTCGCTGCTTCCCCCGGCCAAACCGGCGCCCGTGGGAATGCGCTTGCGGATCTCAATATCCGCGCTGAATTGCATGCCCGTGCATCGCGAAAACTCGCGCGCTGCCGCCACCGCGAGGTTGGAGTCGTCCGCGGGGACTTCCGGGTTGTCGCAACGGACTTTCACCGTGGCCCCCGGGGAGGTCGTAAGCGTGATTTCGTCGGCAAGAGAAATCGGCGCCATCAACGTTTCGATCTCGTGAAATCCGTCGGCCCGCCTGCCGCGAACGCGCAAATGCAAATTGACTTTGGCGTGCGCGCGCAGCTTCATGGCGCGCGCATCCTCCAAGAATGAACAGTCCCGCAAAAGAAAAAATCATCGTGGCGCTGGACACGCCGGACTCAACTTCCGCGCTCCGGATTGCTGACGATCTTCAGGACGCCGTTTCCTGGGTGAAGGTCGGGCTGCAACTTTTTACCGCGGAGGGGCCCTGGATCATAAAGGCTCTGAGAGAGCGGCGTCTCAGGGTTTTCCTCGACCTGAAGCTTCACGATATTCCGAATACGGCGCGAGAAGCGGTGCGTTCCGCGGCCCGCCTCGGCTGTGAAATGGCGACCATCCATTTGTCCGGCGGCAGTGCGATGGCTCTCGGCGCCGTCGACGGCGCAAAAGGCTCATCCTTGCTCGTCCTTGGCGTGACCGTGCTCACGAGCCTGGATGGAGACGAACTGCGGGCCGTTGGAATCTCTCGGGCCCCGGAGGAACAGGTGCTCGATCTCGCGGCCCTCGGCATGCGGTGCGGCGTGCGCGGCGTGGTGTGCAGCCCGAGGGAGATTTCTTCCTTGCGAAGCAGATTCGGCGATTCCTTAATCATCGTCACGCCCGGCGTGCGGCCCACGGAATCGTCGGACGGACGACCAAAAGCGCGTGAGCACTCCCGCCGACGCGGTCCGCGCCGGCGCGAACTACCTCGTGATAGGACGCCCGATTACCGGCGCAAAGTCTCCGCGTGACGCGGCGTTGCGCATCGCCGACGAGATCACCGAAGGACTCGCGAAGGCCTGAGGCGGGCCGCGGTCAATCGCGAAAATTCTTGAAATCCAAGCCCACGCCAAAGTCGGCTGCCCGGAGACTGCCGATGACCTTTTGCAGGTCGTCCTTTTTGCTCCCCGTCACGCGCACCTGACGATCCTGAAGAGTCGCCTGCACTTTCAACCCCAAAGCTTTGATCGCTTTGGTGATCTTCTTGGCTTGGTCTCCGTCGAGACCCTGCTTGATACAAAATTCCTGCCGGGAGTGGCCGAGCGGCGAAATTTCAGGATCCTTTTGCTCGACGTTTCGTAAATCAATGCCCCGTTTGGCGAGCTTGTTGACGATAATCTCCCGCAAAGCCTTCAGGCGGGCGGCGTCCTCTATGGCCAGCAGCAGCGAGCCGGTCTTGGCGTCCAGTTCAATCGTGGCGCGCACTCCCTTGAAGTCGAATCGGGAGCTCAATTCTCTTTGAGCCTGATCGACCGCGTTCTTGATCTCCATGCGGTCGACTTCGGAAACGATGTCAAAGGATGGCATGCGTCGACATTGGCGCAACCCGCGGTCCGGCGCAATCCCCTTCCCTGAAGAGCGGATTGTCCACCGGGGAGAGCGGCTATCCCGGCTGCGCGGCGCCGAAACGAAAGAACGCTTCGGCCGTTGCCGAGGTGCGACGCGCAATCTCCGACAGCGACACCCCGCGCACTTTGGCGATCTCCTCCGCAACAAGCCGGGTGTGAAAAGGCTCGCAACGTTTTCCGCGATAAGGAACCGGCGCGAGATACGGACAATCCGTCTCGACCATGAAGCGGTCTTCGGAAACGGTCAGGGCTGTTTCGCGCACCAAAGCCGCATTCTTGAAGGTAATGATCCCGGTAAATGAGACCAGGTGCCCAAGAGCGATAACCTCCGCGGCCTGCTCGGGCCCGTTTCCAAAACAATGAAAAACGCCCCGCAGCTTCCCGTCGTATGGTTTCAGGACCGCGAGGGTGTCGTCCCAGGCGTCGCGCTGGTGGATGACAACGTTCAATTCGAGGGCCACCGCGAGATCCAGTTGGACACGAAACGCCTCGGCTTGCGCCGCCTTATACGCGCCGTCCATCACCGCGGCTTGCGCATCCTCGGCGATATCGGCCTGCAGCGCCGCAATCACGGGAGAGGTCTCGAGATCGCCGCTGGGCAAATGATGATAATCCAGGCCCGTTTCGCCGATGGCGGCAACCTTCGGGTGCTCCGCCAGGCTGCGCAATTCCGGCAGAAAGTCTTCGACCTCATCCTGGATATAGGTCGGATGAATGCCGACGACCGCGTGGATTGATGGATACTTTTCGGCCAGGGCGACGGCCCGCCGGCTGCTTTCAAGCCCCGTGCCGATGGTGATGATTCGAGTAACGCCCGCTTCTTCCGCCCGCTGAAGCACCTCATCGAGGTCCTCGGAGAATTCCGGGTAGTCCAGGTGAGCATGGGTGTCGATGAGCATGAAATGTCCTTTCTGATCGCGCGCGATTTTGCTAAGAAGTCTCGCCGTGCGGGTGAATCCCTCCAATAATTGCCTGACCCAGGCTTGTGCTCAAGTCATCCGATGCGAACGGTCGAAAAAGCACCGGTCAAAAAATCCAGCTCCATCCGGCAAAACGAAGCGTAATTCTCGTTGAATAATACTCTCCGTCGCACGTCGAACCATTTTGAATCCCTCGCCGCCGCGCAAGCTCCGTCGGGGGCTTCAAAAGTAAGAAAACAGAAAACCACATGAAAACATCCAAAACACTCCTCGCGGGTGCCGCAGTGGCCGGGCTTATGGCCGGGTCGCTGCCGGTTCGCGCTTATGCAGCCAACACATCCACTCAGGCCGGGGTCTCCCTTCAGACCATGGCCGACAAAGGCGCACCCATTCTTGCAAAGGGCAGAATGCCTGCAAGGGCCAGGGTGGCTGCAAATCCGGTGACAACGGTTGCAAAGGGAAAAATTCCTGTAAAGGAAAAGGCGGCTGCGCCAGCAAAGGCAAAAGCTAACCGGCCACCGGCAGGTCGCCTCTTTGGCGACTTGCCCAGCCAATCGATAACAGCCGCCGCTTCCCGGAGCGGCGGCTCTTCGAAAACACAAAGCCCGCCACGCCATGCCCGCAAATCCCTTCAACGCCTATACTGATTACGGAATCGGCATTGGACTGCGCGTCCCGCACTATCGGCACATTCTGGAGAAGAAACCGGTGGTGGATTGGTTCGAGATCATCTCGGAAAACTTCATGGTCGACGGAGGCCGGCCGCTCGAGGTGCTCGACACCATCTTGGAGCAATACAGAGTGGTCCAGCACGGGGTCGCCATCTACTTTGGCTCAGGAGACAAGCTCAATCGCGAGCATCTGAAGAAACTCAAGCGCTTGGTGAAGCGCACCGGGACACCCTGGCTCTCCGACCATCTGTGCTGGGGCAGCGTGGACGGCCGATATACCCACGACCTGCTGCCCATGCCCTACACGTTTGCGGCAGCCCGAGTCACCGCGCAGAAGATCCGCGAAGCCCGCGATTTTCTTGAAGTCCCGATCTGTGTCGAAAACGTGAGCAGTTACGCGGAATTTCACGCCTCGGACATGACCGAATGGGAATTCCTGAGCGAGGTCGTCGAGCTGGCGGATTGCGGGATCCTGCTGGACGTCAACAATATCTACGTTTCCTCGCAGAACCACAATTTTGATCCCTACGATTACCTGAACAACATCCCGCATCACCGCGTCGGGCAGATCCATATCGCCGGGCATTCCAAGTTCAAAAAATACCTTCTCGACACCCATGACCATCCGGTGCTGGACCCCGTCTGGAGGATGTACGGGCATGCCATAAGAAAGATCGGTCACACCGCCACGCTGCTCGAGTGGGACGACCGCATTCCCTCTTTTGATGAAGTCCACAACGAAGCGCTCAAAGCCGTCAAATTTCAGGAACGGCACCTCGCCACCGCGCCTGAATAGGGTTGATTCCCGGGCTGACCTGGTCGATCTCCAGCGAGCGGTGGCCGGCGCGATCTTCCGGCCGCTTACCGCGCGCTGGCGAATGCAGTCCAAGTCGGGTGATGGGCGCGACCTCCGGGCGGAGGCCGCGGGGTTCATCAAACCGAACTCCCGGCTCAACTCGTTTGAGCGGCTTGAAATTTACAACCGCCAGTATTGGTTTCGCCTTCTCGATTGCCTCTACGACGACTATCCCGGTCTCCTGACGGTCCTGGGAGAGCGGAAATTTCTGAAATTCGCGATCGCCTACCTTGAGCGATATCCCTCGAATTCGTTTGCCCTGCGTGATCTTGGGGGCCGCCTGGAGACGTTCCTCCTCGAGGAACCGCACTGGGCGGCGCCCCGCGAGGAATTGGCCCTCGATATGGTTCGTTTCGAATGGGCTCAAGTGGTCGCTTTCGACGCCCTTGCGCGGCCGACGATCACGACCGACGAAATCCTCGACACGCCGCCGGAGACGCTGCGACTGGAGCTTCAGCCCTATGTCAGTTTGCTCCACCTTCGCTACGCGGTGGACGATTTTCTCATCGCGCTCAAAAAGCGATCCACCGCCGGCTTGCGCGGCGAAGCGAGCAACGCCGTTGAATCGGCTCCGAAAGCGTCTTCACGCAAGAGGAGGATGCGCCTTCCAGTTCGCGCCAGCGTTCATCTCGCCGTCCACCGGAACGACAACCGGCTCTATTTCAAGCGCCTCGAACCGGTAGCTTACGCTCTCCTTGCCGCCTTGCGGGACGGCCTAACGGTGGAAAAGGCCTGTTTCGCAGCGATCGACTCCGGCGGGCGCCCGGAGGAGGACTGGGCGCCAAAAATCCAGAGCTGGTTTCAGAACTGGGCTGCCTTGGGCTGGTTCTGCCGCTCAAAATGAACAGCCTTTATCAATCCGTCCGCCGCCTTTACGAGGCGCTGGCAGTTGGCGCAAATTACCTGCAGGCGCCCCTGATGCTCTTCTTGCGGCTCTATTTTTTCTGGCAGCTCTTCCTCTCGGGAAAAGGGAAGCTCCTCAACATCGAGCGCACGGCGGAGTTTTTCGGCAGTCTCAATATCCCGATGCCCCTGGTCAACGCCTACCTCGCCGGCGCCACCGAATGTTTTGGAGGTCTGTTGCTGGTCGTCGGCCTCGCTTCGCGCGCCGTGGCGATTCCCGTCGCTTTCATCATGATCGTCGCCTATGTGACGGCCGATTACGAGGCGCTCATGAGCATTTTCAGCGATCCCGACAAGTTTGTCGCGGCCGCGCCATTTCCATTTCTCTTGACCGCCCTGCTGGTGCTGGCCTTCGGCCCGGGGACTCTTTCCCTTGACGCCTTGATCAAACGAATGGCGCCCCGGGAGCGGCCCGGAGCGCTTCGGTTTTGAGCCATGTTTTTACGCGTCATCCTCCTGCTGGCAGTCGTGTCACTCCAATCCGGCCGGGCGCGCGCGGAAGAGGCCGTCGAATGGCATCCGTGGTCGGAAGCGGTTCTCGAGCGCGCCAAGAAGGAAAATCGTTTTGTGCTTCTCGATCTTGGAGCTGTCTGGTGCCACTGGTGTCACGTGATGGAGGAAGTCACTTATCGCGACCCCAAGGTGATCGAACTGATCCGGTCGCGCTACATTGGCGTCCGGGTTGATCAGGACTCCCGGCCGGATCTTGCAAATCGCTACGAAGACTACGGCTGGCCGGCAACAATCGTCTTTGCGCCGGATGGGACGGAAATCGTCAAGCGCCAGGGCTACATCCCGCCGCGGCCGATGGCCTCCATGCTTCAAGCAATCATCGACGATCCCACGCCCGGACCGTCGATTCTCCCCGAGGAGCAGGTTATTCCTGCGAGCGAGGCTTCACTTTCCGCCGAGAGCCGCGAAGCTCTTCGAGCGCGTCTTCTTGATGCCTACGACCCGCAGAATCTCGGCTGGGGCACCTCGCACAAATTTCTGGATTGGGATATCGTTGAATACTGCATGAACTTGAAGGCCGGCGATGAAAAGAAAGCCGCTTTTGAACGCATGGCGCGGGAAACTCTCGGCGCGCAGCGCCAGCTCATAGATTCGATTTGGGGCGGCGTTTACCAATACTCGACGGACGGCGACTGGTCGCATCCCCATTACGAGAAGCTCCTCCAGTTCCAGGCGGAGAATCTGCGCGTCTATTCCGTCGCTTATGCGCGCTGGGGCGATCCGGAATACCTCGAGAACGCCATTCGTGTCCACGGCTACATGAAAAGCTTCCTGACCAGCCCCGAAGGCGCATTCTACACGAGCCAGGATGCCGATCTTGTCCCCGGCGAGCACTCCGCGGATTATTTCGCGCTCGACGACGCGGGGCGGCGCGGAAAAGGCATTCCCCGCGTGGACACTCATGCCTATTCGCGCGAGAATGGATGGGCCATCCAGGCGCTGGCCGCGTTGTACGCCGTCACCGGCGAACGAGAGTATCTCGACGACGCTCTACGGGCGGCGAACTGGATTATCGACCAGCGGTCGCTGCCGGGCGGCGGATTCTCCCACGGGGAGAAGGATAGCGCCGGTCCTTATCTCGGCGATACGCTCACCATGGGCGCCGCCTTCCTCGCGCTCTACGCCGCGACCGCGGAGTCCGCCTGGCTGAATCGGGCAATTTCCGCCGCGCAATTCATAGACGCAAACTTCAAGAGCGATTCGGGCTACGCGACCCTGCGCGACAGGTCCAGCCAGCGCCCGCCGCTGCAAATCGATGAGAATACCTCGCTCGCGCGGTTTGCGAATCTTCTCGGTCACTACTCGGGTCAGGACGACTATCGGCGGATGGCGGAGCATGCCATGCGCTACGCGGCCGCTCCAGCGATTGGGCAACGCCGGGGATTTCATGTCGGCGGAATCCTCCTTGCGGACCGCGAGTTGTCGTCTCCTCCCCTGCATATTACGATCGTGGGAGCCAAGAATGACCCGGCGGCCCGATCGCTGTTCCTCGCGGCGCTCAGGCAGCCCGCCACTTACAAGCGGGTCGAGTGGCTGGACGAATCCGAAGGCCCGCTGCTCAATGCGGATGTTGAATATCCGCGCGTCGACCAGGCCGCAGCATTTCTTTGCACCGATAAGAGCTGCTCGCCGCCGATTTTCGCCGCGGAGAAGCTCCGGGTTCGCTAGCTTTGGTTTAGCCTGGTAGCTTAGCTTAGGTTTAATTGCCGGAACCTTCGTCTTGTTCAGTCCGGCTACCATTGCACGACCGAGCTGGCGTAGGTGAGGCCGCCGCCGAAAACAACCATGAGGATGTAGTCGCCCACCTTGAAACGCCCGGTGCGATTCCCCTCGTCGAGCGCGATCGCCACGGCGGCGGCGGACGTGTTCCCATACCGGTCCAGGTTCACTTGAAATTTCGAAAGCGGAACTCCCAGGCGCCCGGCCAGAGCCTCGATAATGCGCAGATTGGCCTGATGCGGAATGATGCAGGTGAGGTCTTCGACAGAAAGGCCGCTTTGCTGAAGCGCCCGGTTGGCCGCGGAGAACATGGAAGTCACGGCCTGTTTGAACGTCTCCCGTCCATTCATGCGAAGGGTATTCAGCCGCTGATCGAAGTTTTCCTTGGTCACCGGAATGGCACAACCGCCACCCGGCATGTGCAGGATTTCTCCAAAGTTGCCGTCGCTTCCCATGAAGGTGGTGATCACCCCGTGAGAACCGGCGCGCCACCGGAGAATCGCCGCGCCCGCGCCGTCGCCAAAGAGCACGCAGGTGTTGCGGTCCGTCCAGTTGACGATTGAGCTCAGCTTGTCGGCGCCGATCACCAGGACGGTATTGTAAGTGTGATTGCTAATGAATTGCTGCGCGACTTCGATTCCGTAAAGGAAGCCGGAGCACGCCGCAGAAACATCGAAGCATGCCGCGTTGACCGCGCCAAGATGTCGTTGGACATGACAAGCCGTGGAGGGAAAAAACGTGTCGGGGGTGACGGTTGCCACGATGATGAGGTCGATTTCCGGAGCCGCAACCCCGGCCTGCTCCATCGCATTTTCCGCGGCCCGCGCGGCCATGTGGCTGGTATGCTCATTTTCCCCGGCGATGCGCCGCTCCTTGATTCCGGTTCTCGTGGTGATCCAGTCGTCGCTTGTTTCGACGATCCTTTCGAGATCGGCATTCCTGAGAATTCGTTCCGGCACATAGCTGCCGGTTCCAATAATGGAAACCGTGCGGCTAGGTTGGCGAGACCGCGTCCTCGGGATTTTCTTCATTGTAGCGCTTGATGGCCTCGATGATACGGGGATTGATGCCCAATTCGACGAATTCGCACGCGACCCGCAAGGCATTTTTAATAGCGAGGGCGCTGCTGGCTCCGTGAGCGATAATGGCCACTCCGTTCACGCCGACCAGCGGGCTTCCCCCATAGGTCTCATAATTTGTTCTGTCCCGAATCGCAAGAAAGGCGTTTTTGGCCAGCAGCGCCCCGAGCTTCCGAACCGGGCTGGCGGTCAGTTCACGCTTCAGCCAATGGAAAACCGCGCTGGCCGTGGCTTCGCAAACCTTCAAGGTCACGTTCCCGACGAACCCGTCGCACAGCACCACCTCAACGGGATTCTCGAAGAGATCGTGTCCCTCGACGTTGCCGCGGAAGTTAAGCTTACTCCTCTTCAAGAGCTTGAAGATATCCTTCGTGAACTCGCTCCCCTTCACGTCTTCGCCGCCGATCGACATAAGTCCCACCGCCGGATTTTCAAACCCCAGGACATACTTCGAGAGCACCGTTCCCATGATCGCATACTGGAGCATGTGCTCCGGGCGGGCGTCGACATTTGCGCCCGCGTCGATAAGCACGCAAACGTTGTGCTCGGTAGGAAGATAAGAGGCAATGCCCGGCCGCTCGACGCCCTCCAGCGTGCGAAGCTTGATGGTCGTCCCGGCGACCATTGCACCGGTATGCCCGGCGCTGACGATCGCGTCCGCGTCGCCGCGCTTCACCAGATCAATCGCACGGCTCACCGAGGAGTCCTTCTTTCGGCGAATTGCGTCCACCGGATGTTCGTTCATTCCAACGACCTGAGTCGTGTGGATGATTTCGATGCGCCCGTCGCTGCAGCCACCCTCTTGAAGCTCTTTCTTTACCGCCGATTGGTCTCCGGTCAGAAAGAGCTTCTCGATCTTGGGATATTCCTTCAACGCCATCACCGCTCCGGCGACGGTATTTCGCGGGGCGTAATCGCCGCCCATGGCGTCCAGGGCGATCCTCATGGGGAAATTACTTAGTGTCCACCGTGAGTACCTGGCGTCCCTTGTAGTAGCCGCATGCCGGGCATGCCGTATGTCCAGGCGTCCGCATGCCGCATTGGGGGCATTGGGAAAGCTTCGGGGCGCGCCAGCGATTGGCGGCCTTTCGGGTGCGCAGGCGCATCTTTGACGTTTTGCGTTTTGGAACTCCCATAAAATCCGAGCTATTGGTTTTCTAATTTTTCAGCGTTGAGTTTGTCCAGGGCGTCCCACGGGGCCTCGCCCCGATGCCGGTGAGCATCGCCGGGCGCTGGCGAAAAGCGCGCCGGACAGATCCTGCGCCCTTTGGCATCACATCGGGGATGAGCTGGCAGAGCAAGATGAATATCCTCTCGCATGTGCGAGGTCAAGTCAACCACCTCCCTGCCATCCAGCTCCTCTTGAAGGACAAACGGCTCCGTCAATTCGCTTTCAAACTCGTTCAGGCAAGCCACGCAGGTCAGCCGGACGCGAAGGTTGAGTTGGCCGGTGGCAAAGAGCCCGCCGCTGGAAACGCCGATGTCCAGCGAATATTGGAGAGGCGATTCAGGACGCGCCCCGATCTCCTCGAGCCCCAAGGACACTGGATCCTCGGCACCCTCCAAGTGAAGCGTGCCGCCTTGCGGAATCTGGCGCAGATGAACCTTCATAGGGCAACGCTCATCGTGAACGTCGTAACTTTCAACGGACAACTTCGCGCCTTCCAAGGAAGGCGGAGAATTTCCTCCACGCCGTCGAACACCGCTGGAACAACCAGGCCATCCGGCGCGCGCGAAGGATTCCTTTCAGGGACCAACCGGCATACAGCGTGAAGGCCGTGAAGATCGGGTCAAACGGATAGCGAAACTCCCATTGGACGGAGCCAAAAAGCGTCACCAGGAGACTGGTTAGCGCGATTGCCGTCAGGAGTGGGATTCTAAGGTCGATTGGTCCCGCCCAGGATGCGAAGAACAGGCCGACCGCCGCACCCAGAAACCAATAGTAGTTGGGGATAAGCTTTCTGCTGAGGTCATAAAGCGCGTCGGCGGTGGGATCAAGAGGTGGCGAGGGAGGCGGCTTCCACTCTTTGACTGCGCGCTGCAGGCCGAACCAATTCTCTTTGCTCCGTTGCTCTCGTGCGGCAAACAGGGGCCTGGCAGGGAGAAGATCGCCTTCCGTGGGCTGGTCTATTCCCCTTGCGGCGAGGCGCGCATAGTGTTTGTCCCTCTCGCGAACAAATGCCCGGGACAAGTCGCGAAGATTGCTAATGTTGAAAGGTCTCCGATCATGGTAGTCGAAGACGATCAGGAGGTGCTCCAGATAGCGCAACAGCGAGCCCGTGGGATCGCTCCAGATCGATTCGAGGCCGGCCTTGCGGAGGATCGACAAGTCGCCCGCCGAACCCTCCTTTTGAAACGTGTAGATCAAGGAGTTGAACATCCTTTGTGTCGAACAGCGAAAAAAGAGCTCCTGCGTAATCTCGTGCCGCTGATAGACCGGATCGGTAAGCAGCTTTTCCGCGACAAAGCCTGCCAAGCTTAGCGAAGCTGGGCCGTTGTCCGGCGAGATCACATGCTCCTGCACGAAGAGGCGATAGAAGGGAAGATGGGCGTCGCCAAGCGCGGCGAGGCAGAATTCGCCGTATCTAAGATAGTTCAGCGAGGAAAACGCCAGATAAGCGACGCCGTAAGTGATCAGGAAGGTCGCAGAAAGCAGGAAGCGGCGCGCGACCGGCGCTCCGGCGATGCAGAACGGCAACAGGAAGCAAAGCACAAACGTTTGGTTGCCCGGGCGATTGACTACCAGCAGAAAGACGATCGCTCCCACGCCCACCCACGTCCGGACCCTAAGAGACCGCATGGCAAAGAAGCTAAAAGCAAACCACAAGCAAAGCAGGACGATCTGGAGCGTTTCGGAACCGACCGCGTTAAACCAGCGAAACAGCCACAGGTTTACGCCGGCAAGCGCGTTGAAAAGCCAGGCGCAGACGACGCTGAATTTGCGGACGACGGCAAAGACGGACGTCATGCTCACGGCATAGAGAAGCGCCAGGACCAGTTCGATCCCGGTTTCTTCGAGATACTCAAAACAGGTGCCGTAGAAGAGCGGCGTCAACGGAGTCCGGAAGAGCATCAGGAGAGGAAATTCCGGCTCAATCTGGAGCAGATCACGAAAGCAAAGAAAATAGGTGTTCATGTCGCGCCCCTCCCGGAGCGGGAACCAGTGCGCAGTCACCCAAAACCATGCGAACATCGTCAGGAACGGTGCAAGCCATGGCGCCACCTTGCGCCTCGCCTCCTGGAATGTGTCAGCCCGGCCGCGGTGCACCATACGGGAGACGCTCAAGACTGTTTGGGAAACTTTTCGCCGAGGCGAAAGGCCACTGCGGCGGGAACGAAGGGCGTCACATCTCCCCCGAGACGGCCCACCTCCTTGACAATGCGGGAACTCAGAAAGGTGTAATCTTCCTTTGGGGTTAGAAAGATTGTTTCGAGACGGGGCTCGAGCCGCCTGTTCATCAAAGCCATCTGAAACTCGAACTCGAAATCCGAAACCGCCCGCAATCCGCGAATGACGACGAAGGCGCTTTCCGCGCGCGCGAAATCCACGAGAAGGCCGCCCAATTTTTTGACCACGACGCCCGGATCCTGCCGGACAACCTCTTCAATCATCGCCACGCGCTCGTCCGCGTCGAACAGCGGGGACTTTGCTTCGTTCTGCGCCACGGCGACAATCAGCGAGTCGAACAACTGGCGCGCGCGATAGATGATGTCGATATGCCCGAGGGTGACGGGATCGAAGCTTCCCGGGTATATGGCGCGCGTTACTCCCATTCGATGGTGGCCGGCGGTTTGCTGGAAATATCGTAACAAACGCGGTTGACGCCATGAACCTGGTTGATGATCCGCGCTGAAATCCGCGCCAGAATTTCGTAGGGAATTCGAGCCCAGTCGGCAGTCATCCCGTCCCGGCTTTCCACAATGCGCAGCGCGACCGTCTTCTCGTAAGTACGCTCGTCCCCCATCACCCCGACCGATTGAACCGGGAGAAGCACGGCGAAAGATTGCCACACCCGGTAGTACCATCCGCTGGCCTTCATTTCTTCAATCACGATGGCGTCGGCTTCGCGCACCATTTTCAGTTTTTCGGGGGTGATCTCGCCGAGGATGCGCACGGCCAGACCGGGGCCTGGGAATGGCTGGCGGCCAACAATCTCCCGGGGCAGACCAAGTTCGAGTCCGACCTCGCGCACTTCATCTTTAAAAAGCTGCCTCAAGGGTTCGACAAGCTTGAACCTCATCCGCTCGGGCAGGCCGCCCACATTGTGGTGGCTCTTGATCAGCGCGGACGGATTTCCGGATATCGAAACACTTTCGATCACATCCGGGTAAAGGGTTCCCTGGGCGAGAAAGCGGTATCGGCCGGGAGAGGTCCTCTTCAGGGCGTGCGCTTCGGCCTCGAAGACCTTGATGAATTCGTTCCCGATAATCTTTCGCTTTCGCTCGGGATCCTCGACTCCCTTGAGGCGGGCAAGGAAGCGCTTGGATGCGTCGACGGTTTGCAACCGGATATTAAAGTGGCCGCCAAAGAGCTTTTCGACGGCCTCCCTTTCGCGCGCGCGAAGAAGGCCGTTGTCGACAAAGATGCAGGTAAGCTGGTCCCCGATTGCTTTATGGATAAGGGCGGCGGCTACCGACGAGTCAACCCCCCCGCTCAGCCCAAGGATCACCCGGCCGTCGCCCACCGTTTCGCGGATCTGCATGCAAGCCCGAACGATGAAGGAACCCATCGTCCACTGAGATTTGCAGCCGCAAATCCGGTGAACGAAATTTTCCAAGATCACCTTGCCCCGCGGTGTGTGAGCGACTTCCGGATGAAATTGAAGACCGTAAAAGCGCCGTTTTGCGTCGCCGATGGCGGCATGGCCGGAATTCTCGGTTCTGCCAAGCACCCGGAAGCCCTCCGGAAGCTTTCCAATCTGATCTCCGTGACTGTTCCAGACATCGAGCGCTGTGGGAAGGCCGTGAAAAAGATCGGAGCGACGATCGACGCGCAACTTGCTCGGGCCGTATTCGCGATGCGTCGAAGGCTCCACCGAGCCCCCCAGATCCCTGGCGATGAGTTGCAAGCCGTAGCAAATGCCCAAGAGGGGGACTCCGAGCTCATAGACGCCCGTGTCCAGTCGGGGCGCCTTGAGCGCATAGACGCTCGCCGGGCCGCCCGAAAGAATGATGCCTTTCGGCGCGATCCTCCGCAGGGTCGCCGAGTCCGTCCAGAAAGGGAGAATCTCCGAATAAACGCGGCATTCTCGGATCCTTCGCGCGATCACCTGGGTGTATTGCGAGCCGAAATCGAGGATGACGATCTTGTCCTCCGAAGGGGACGAGGGTGCGGGCATCGGGATTTAATGCGGTATTGGCTGCGAACGGCAAGTCCGTCCGATCGCCACGAAGCCTTCGGGCCAAGTAGCCCAGGCAATCTTCCGGGATCCGACGATCTTGGAAAATGGCGCCATGCTAGCTGATGAAATGCCCGGTCATCGGAAGTCGGGTCCGAACGCGTCGGAGGTCGGGCTATTTGGCACGATGCGGCCTCGTCCCTTGATGCCTCGCTCAAACTTTTCTCCGACGTCGGCGGCATTTTGCTCGGCCACCGAGCATCCTGTCAGCGCAATAGCGGCAAGAAGACAGCAGAAAAGAGTCACGCATCTCACGCGAGCCATAATAAAAAGGACTCACCAATGATGGCAACTCTCATTCCGCCCGGCGAACTTTTGAGTCTTTATTCCGCCGGATGGTTTCCGATGGCCATGGCGGATGGGTCGATACGCTGCTTTTCTCCGGATCCTCGCGGAATCCTTCCCTTGGAAGGCTTTCACCTGCCTCACGGGGCGAGAAAAACCGTGTTGTCCGATCCTAAATGGGAACTGCGGGTCGACACGGCATTTGAGCAGGTCATTCGCGCCTGCGGGAAGCGGCGCGACACCTGGATTGATGAAACGATCGTCCAAAGCTATGTTGCTTTGCACCGGGCGGGCTGCGCTCATTCGCTGGAAGTCTGGCGCGAGAACAGGCTGGCTGGCGGTCTCTACGGCGTTCGGATTGGCGGCGCATTTTTTGGCGAGTCGATGTTTCACAACGTATCGGGAGCATCAAAAGTCGCGCTCGCTTGCCTTGTCCGGCGTCTTAAGGAGCGGGGTTTTCGGCTTCTTGATATCCAATGGGATACGCCCCACCTTGCGCAGTTCGGCGCCCTTTCCATTCCCCGCGCGCAGTATCTCCAACTGCTGCAAGCGGCGATTCGAGTCACTCCGAATCCCGCGTTCTGATCCGCAAAGTCGATCCTCCAAGCACGCGGCAAAATTCCTCCCGGCGAAAGCCCTCGAATACTCGTTGGCGGTCGCGCCGAAGCGCGGCAGTCAACTTTTCGCGCAGGTTGACGCCGCAACGGGGCAGCTAACCCGAAAAGTCGGACGCAGGAAGCAACCGCCCCTTCCCGGTAACCCACGGTGTTCTGAGGCGCGCCGGAGCAACATCCTCGTGCAATGCCTTGCGATAAGCCTGCAAGACCAGCTC
Source organism: uncultured Verrucomicrobiae bacterium (assembly GCA_963816855.1). Classification (GTDB taxonomy): domain Bacteria; phylum Verrucomicrobiota; class Verrucomicrobiia; order Chthoniobacterales; family Terrimicrobiaceae; genus DASTFP01. The sequence continues at coordinate 121,464 of CAWFMA010000026.1, forward strand.
GGCTTTTGCTTCGAATGAAAGTTCGCTTCGAGCAAGTCGAAGGCCGGCGGCAGCGAGCCGATCGCGAAGCGCCGGATCGCTGAAAAGGCGCAGCATTGCCGAGGATAGCGCCTCGTGGTCCGCCGGTGGCACCAGCAGACCGTTCTGTTCGTGCGCGACGAGTTCCGGGATGCCCCCGACCTGCGAGGCGATTACCGGCTTCCCGGAAGCAAAGGCCTGGGGAATAACGATGGTCTGTGCTTCATGCAACGACGGGACGACTACGACGTCGAGGGCGGCGATTACCCGGGCAATGTCTTCCCGGTATCCCGTAAGAATCAACGGAGCCGGACTGTCGGGGAATTTTCGACGGATCTTTTCCCCCAATTGGTCCGCATAGCAGCCTCCGCCGCCCCCGGCGACGACAAAGCGCGCGCCGGGAGCGGACTTAAAGACTTTGGCCGCCGCATTGATGAAAGTCCGGTGACCCTTCTCGGGGCGCATCATGGCGATCATCCCGAACAGAGGGGATTCCGGCGGAATTTTGAATTCCGCTCGGAATCCCCCTCCATCCAACCCAGGACGGAACTCTTCCAGGCTCGCGCCTTCCCCCGCAACGTCGATCCGCGAGCCTGGAACCCCCACGCGATCGATCAGGTCCTTTTTGATGAAATGAGCAACGGCGACGATCCGGCGGCAACCGAAACGATACCTTGCGGCGTCATGGAATCGCAGGTGCGCCGGCACCGTCATGTGGCGGGAGCGAACAACAGGCATCCCCGCGAGATGGAAAAAAGCCGCCCAGGTCGAGTCTTGCCCGCTGCGTGTATGGATGAGGTCGGGCTTCCACCGCAGGATGATGCCGTTCAGGCGGAGGAGCGCGGACGGGCTGCCCCACGAGCGAACGTTCTCCACGGATATTTCCGGCGCATCTTGCTTTAGTTTTTCGGAGAGGATGCTGGCCCTTCCGCAGGCCACCACAACGCGGTATCCTCGCTGGTGCAGCCATCGCGCCTCGCGCAGCAGCCGGTATTGCTGTCCGCCCCAGTTAGGGCTCGCATCCGCCATCAGCACCTTGAGGGTGCACTTTTCCAAATGTGGCGTAAGAGAACTCATCTCATGAAAAACAATTTGTCGCGGCGACTCTCATATTCCGCGCTGGGTCCTTTTCGGGGGTCGTTCTCCGAGGGGGTGCCCATTCTCGCCTTTCACAAGCTCGGATCGCTTCCTCCCGCAGTGAGGATGAAGAGCTTGTACGTGCAACGAGATCTGTTCGCCTGGCAGATGCGCGATCTCAAACGGGCGGGATTCCTGGCAGACTCGCTTAATTCCTGGCGCGATTTTTCCGAACCCAATCAGGACCGTGCGGTGCTGACCTTCGACGACGGGAGCCGCAGCGTGTTTCGCCATGCTTTGCCAGTGCTCGCCCGCCACAAATTCACGGCGATCCAGTTTCTGGTGGCCGACGCGATCGGCGGGTCCAATTCCTGGGATATTCGCGCTCGCAGCGAGGCGCCCGATGCGATCATGGACGCCGTCGAGGTGCGCGATTGGCTTTCGGCGGGTCAGGAGATCGGCGCTCACACCCTGACGCACCCGAGTCTCACGGCGATTCCGAAGGCGCGCGCTGAAGAAGAGATCACCGCGTCCAAAAGGAAACTTGAAGATCTTTTCGGAGTGGAGGTCAGGCATTTTTGCTATCCCTACGGCAAATGGTCCCTCTCGATTCGGGATCTTGTCGAACGAGCCGGTTACAGCACCGCGGTTACGCTGGATTTCGGCGTCAACGCGAAAGTCCGCGATCCCTTCGCCCTCAGAAGAATTGGGGCGAAACATCCCTCGCGGAGCTTCCGCAACTTTGCAGCGCTGATCCCGGCGGGCTTCCCGCTCAGGTTCTTCTGGCAGCGCTGAGAGGAGCTTCTCCTCGCCCAGGCAAGCGATTGCTTTACGGCTCATTCGACGCGGGAAACTAGACCAGCTCGAATTCGCGTTTCTACCGGACGAGAGATAAAATTCTTGTAGGACGAAATCCTACAGGGGGCGAAACTTACCCGGCGTTTTTGTCGCGTTGGTCCCAGAGGATCGCCTCGCGCAGAAGCTCCGTGGCATTGCCGAGGTGAAGCTTTTCCTTGATCCGCGCGCAATAGGCCTGCACCGTCTTCATGCTGATGTGAAGCTCCTCGGCAACCCGTCGCGTTTCGAATCCGCGCCCAAGCATGGCGAAGATTTCGAGCTCCCGGTTGCTGAGCAGCTCGCCAGGAGATAGGGCGGCCCGCGCGGGCGTCTCCACCAGTTTTCGCGTCATCGCCAGCGCCAATGGTCCGCTGAGGAAATACTCACCTCGCAGGACCTGCCGGATCGCCGAAATGATTTTCGTGGTTGTTTCCCGCTTTGCAACGTAGCCGAGGGCTCCCGCGCGGAGCGCACGTTCGACGTAAGTCGATTCCTCGTGCATGGAGAGGACCAGGACAGCAATCTTCGGGAACTCCATCTTGATTTCGGTAATCAACTCGATCCCGGAGCTTCCCCCGAGGGAGATATCCACAACAACGGCATCCGGACCGCATCGTCGAATATCCTTGAGCGCTTGCGCGGCGCTTGCCGCTTCACCACAGATCGTCAGGTCGAGCTGGCGGTTGATGAGATGTCCCAGCCATTCGCGGACGAGGGGATGATCGTCCACCAGGAACACGCGCTTACGGATTTCTCTCGAAGTCACAGCCGGTTACTCAAGGGAGCAGGAAATTGCTCATTTACCGGAAAGGAGCAACTGATCGTAACCCCCTTGGAGTTCTCTTCGTAGATGTCGAGCTGGCCCCCAAGCATTCTCGCGCGATGCCTCATTATCCGGAGTCCCATTCCGGAGGGATTCGGCTGATCCGGCATACCAGTTCCGTCGTCCTGTACGCTCAGGATTCCCCGCCTCCCGATTTGCGAGATGGTGACCGTAAGGCGCGCGGCCCGGCCGTGGCGAATCGCATTGCCGACGGCTTCCTGGGCAATTCTGTAGAGGTGGATGGCGCGAAATTCATCTAGGGTGAGCTGCGAATCGCCATAGCTGACCTGGCAATCCACATTGAAGTGCTCGCGCGTGCTGGCCGCCAAGTCCTCGAGGGCAACGAGGAGATTGTCTTTGCCGGAAGGCAACACCGTGAGTCCGCGGGCCATGTCACGGGCGACGGCAATTCCGTGTTCGATCATGCTCACGACGTTGCCGGCTTCCGCGGAGGCTTGCCCGGCGATCTTTTCTTCGAGCACTTTTGCCGCCAACGCTGTTGCCGCCAGGTGCTGGCAAAGCAAATCATGCAAATCGCAGCCGATTCGCCGCTGCTCCCGTTCACTAATGATCAATATCTTGCTTTCCAGCTCCTCGCGCGCAGCAATCTCGGCCGTGAGGTCCGCAGTTCTTTCCCGGACGCGCCCCTCCAAGGCCTCCCGCAAGCCTTTCCAGCGCATCAACAGCCAGACGACAATTAGATATAAGCACAACTGGATCAGCGCATTCCAAACCGGGTAAAATCCCGGCTCGATCCGCGGGTTGGTCCCCAAAGCGCCCACGTTGATCGAGACCACGCTCAAGACGGCGATGCAAATCGCAAACCCCATCCCCACGCGCCACCCCGCAACGATGATCGGCAACAAGTAGAATAAGGAGAACGACAGGCTCAGGCCGGTCGCATAGTCGGCAAGCCCAACGACCGCGAGGAGAAGCAGAACTCCGCCGATCGCCGCCGCGCGGCTTCGCAAAAGCCGGCGACAAGAATCCAGCGCGTTTCCGCGGATCGATGGACGGATCTTTTTCACGGTGGAACCGATTCCCGCCATAGGAGGCTGCCCGCATGTCGTGCCGATCATCGGCGCTCTAATCGGCGACGTTCAGATCAGTCGCCGAATCCATTCCGTCCCCGCCTACTTCACGGCCACCGATTTGGCAGTCATTGCATAGCTGATCGTCACCTTGCTGCCGACCTTCAAGGCTCCCGTGACCTTGGTATCCGGCGTGCGCGCCAGTTCCCACTTCTCGTCGCCTTTCTGGACAACGATTTTTGTGTCGGTCAATTCGAGGACCGGGCCGGTCACTTGGTAGGATCCCTGCGATCCAGCCCACGCGGAAAGAGTGAGCGAAGAAGCCCCCAGCAGACAAACAAGGAGTTTGAAGTTCATAAACCTTTGCAATTTTGAGCGACGATACGTGGAAGCCGGGAACGAATCAAGTTCCCAGGCCGCTTCCGGCAGCGAAGGCCGCTCGAAGTGGCTTGGAGAAGGCGAATTCACTGGAGCAACTCTCTCGCGTGCGCGAGCGCTTGGTCGATCTTTGCCGGATCTTTGCCGCCGCCACGGGCGCTGTCGGGTTTCCCTCCGCCTTTACCGCCAACGATCGGCGCAATCTGCTGGATTAATTTTCCAGCCTGAACTCGGTCCACGAAGTCCGGCGTCACGACCGCAACCAAAGCCACCGAGCCGGAAGCCGCAGCCGCTGCCAGCACGGCCACTCCTCGAAATCGACCCTTTAGCGCGTCCGCAACCGTTTGGAGCGCGTCTCCATCCGCATTCCCAAGGTGGGCGATGATGGCCGGCACGGCATTGAGGACCTCCACTTTGGAAAGGAGCTCTTCCGCGCGTCTGGTCGCCTCGTTCTGGCCGGCAATCTTGAGGTCCCGTCCGAGTTCCCGGTTTTGCGAAAGCAGCGTATCGAGCTTCTTTTCAATGTCGCCCACGGGGCTGTTCAGCTTCGCGGCCAGGGCTTTGAGACGCTCACTTTCCTCGGAGGCCAGCTCATACGATCGCATGCCGGCCACGGCCTCGATCCGCCGCACGCCGGCGGCGATCGCCGATTCGGTCAGGATTCGAAAAAAACCGATCTCTCCCGTGGCCCGCGTGTGCGTGCCCGCGCACAGCTCCATGGAGTACCCATCCAGGGCGGCCTGCCCGCCGATTTGGACCACTCTGACCGTATCGCCATATTTGTCGCCGAAGAATTGCATGATGTCGGCTCGTCCGCGCACCTCGGAAAACGGGACCTCCAGCGTCGACACGCGGGCGTTCTCGATGATTCGCTCGTTAACGATTCTCTCCACTTCAAGCAGCTGGCGAGGTGTCAGCGGATTGTGATTGAAGTCGAAGGTGAGTTTGTCTGGTCCCACATAGGATCCTTTCTGGCTCGCGTCCTTGCTCACGATCTCGTGCAATGCCCAGTGGAGAAGATGAGTGGCCGTGTGATGACGCTGGATCGCGCCGCGCCGCCCGGCGTCAACCGCCAGGCGCACGGCTTCGCCCAATTCGGGAAGACGGCCGGCAATCAGCCTGCAGCGGTGTACATAAACGCCCCCTTTTTTCTGGGTGTTTCCGATCGCCAGACGGCCAATCTCCGACCAGTCGGGGCCGGGAACGTGCACCAACCCCGTGTCGCCTACCTGACCACCCATCTCGGCGTAGCAGGTGGTGCGGTCGACGACCAAGGTCCAGGTGTCGCCCGATTTTTCCGGCGCCACGGATTCGACCACGGCCTCGGTCTCGAGAAAATCGTAGCCGAGAAACGTCGTCGGATCGACCTGAAGATTTTCCTGGGAGACAGCGATGACCTCCTTTTTCTGAGCCCGGCGCGCCCGGGCGCGCTGCTCTTCCATCAGCTTCTGAAAACCCTCGACATCGACGGTCATGCCGCGTTCCCGCGCCAGCAGCTCTGTGAGGTCAAAGGGAAAGCCGTAGGTGTCATACAGTTGAAAAGCAACCTGACCGCTGATCTCCCTTCGGGCCGGCACGACTTCGCCGGCCGACGAACTCTCTCTTCCGGCGAGAGTCGCGTTGTCAAATTCTTCGAGTCCTCGAGCCAGGGTCCGGTTGAAGGCCTCCTCTTCTCTCCTGAGCACGTCTTCGACCTGTTTTTGCCTGCTGCGGATCTCCGGAAAGACATCGCCCATCGTAGCCCCGAGGGTTTCCACGAGCTTGCAGAGGAAGGGTTCGCGAAACCCGAGAGTGCGCCCGTAACGAACGGCTCGGCGCAAAATCCTGCGAAGGACATAGTGACGGTCGGCATTGCCAGGCTGAATGCCATCGGCGATTGCAAAGCTCAGGGTCCGGATATGATCGCCGATAACGCGAAAGGCAAGATCGGCAGACTGCTGCGGAGTGGGGCTCGAATAGTTGCCAAGATCGGGCAGCGTGCTTCCATATCTCTGGCCGCTCAACCTCTCGATCTCGGAAAACAGGGGACGGAAAATGTCTGTCTCGTAGTTGGAAATTGTCGCGTGCTGGAAATCGGTGAAGTTTCTCGTGCCCTGGATGAGACTGGTGACTCGTTCGAATCCCATGCCCGTATCGACATGCTTCGCAGGAAGCGCTGTAAGGGTTCCGTCGGGGTTCGCATTGAACTGGATGAAGACCAGGTTCCAAATCTCGATGCACTCCGCCGAGCCCTTGTTTACCCAGCCTCCTCGAGTGTCACCGGCAGCCGTTAGGTCCACGTGCAATTCCGAGCATGGACCGCACGGGCCGGTGTCGCCCATCATCCAGAAGTTATCCTTCTTGTTCCCATCGACGACGTGCACTTTTGGATCGAGACCGGCCTTGGCAAAAATCGCTGCCCAGCAGTCGTGCGCTTCCTGATCAAATTGACTCGGATCTCCCGGGTCCGGGCGGTAGACGGTGGCGTAGAGGCGACTTGCGGGGAAGTTCCAACGCTCGACGAGCAGCTCCCAAGCCCAGGCAATGGCTTCGCTCTTGAAGTAATCGCCGAAGGACCAGTTGCCGAGCATCTCGAAAAACGTGTGGTGGTAGGTGTCAAGCCCCACATCTTCCAGATCATTGTGCTTGCCACCGGCACGAATGCATTTCTGGGTGTCGGCGACCCGTCCCGGCACGTAGGGGCACCTTTCCTCACCGAGAAAGAGCGGCACAAACTGATTCATCCCCGCGTTTGTAAAAAGCAGGTTCGGCGAATCAGGCCTCAGGCTCGACGACGGCACGATGGTGTGTTGCTTCTCGCGAAAAAAGTCGAGGAACGACGCGCGGATTTCGGTGCTGGTCATGGAAGACGTTCCAGAGTGCCGAGCCGGTACGCGGAGTCAAGCCACGCGGCCATTCCGGTTACCGGCGAAAATCCGGGGAGCGCAGCGGTTGGACGTTTCGCGCCAAGCGCGCGTTGCCGTGCCGCCTCTCTGCGGCATATTACAGAGATGACCAAGTTGCAGGAATCCACATGTACGGCGTGCCGCGCAGGCGCTCCGCAACTCACTGACGAGGAGATCTCGGAACTTCACAAGGAAGTGCCCGAATGGGAGATTCCCGAACGCGAGGGAATTCGCCGGCTGGAGCGCACGTTTCGTCTCAAGAATTTCGCTCAGGCGCTTGAACTCACCAACAAGGTTGGAGCCGTGGCCGAGGCGGAGGGCCATCACCCGGCGTTGCTCACGCAATGGGGAAGCCTCACCGTCACATGGTGGACGCATAAAATTCGCGGACTGCATAGAAACGACTTCATCATGGCGGCGAAGACCGATCTTCTCGCCGCCGAACAACGCCCGGGCGGCTGAGTTCCTCCGGACCTCTATCCCGGAGAGACCCAGGCGACAGGATCCAGCGGGATCGCGTTCATGAGGCTTTCGGGAACGCTAAGGACTTCCGGCGCCTCGCCGATTTTGACGAAAAGATGCCCGCCTTCTGATTTCCCGATCGCGACGCTGGCGATGACCTGCTCTCCGGCACGCGTCTCGGGCGTGTTCTCCGACAGCACGGCGACAAAGGAAAGCGTACACCGCGGCGGCTCCAGCCCGAAAAGCGAAAGCTTTCCCTCGGCCACGGAGTCATAGGCGGAAACCTGAGCTGTGGAAACGGCGTCCGCCAGCGCCCGGACCGCCGCCGAGCTCGCCGTCCGCTCCACCGCGCCGTCCTTGACAACCCACCCGTCCCCTTCGCGACGAAGCGAAAACTCCTTATCCGGCGTGCGCACGCGAATCAGGTCGACGATGTCAAGATTGAGCGGGAGCAACCGGCGGTCGCGCAGGTCTTCCGGGCTGACCTGCAGGAGTTGCAGACTTTCGGGCGGCAGGCGATAGACCGAATCCCTGGCCGTGAACTGCCCGAAAAGGGTGCCCGACTTGTCGGTGCCGAAACGCAACGTTTGATGCCGCGTGCTCCCGCCGGCATAAAACGAGATCTCGTCCTTGCCCTCCGCGATGCCGTAGACGCTCAGATCACCCGGGCTTTCGCCGACAAATTCTGTGATTCGCAGGCCCAGAAGCCGCTTAAGAAAATCTTCCACCTTTTCCTCGTTTGCGGCTGCCCGCAGCGGCTTGACGATTTGCCAGCCCGTGGCGTCGCGAGAAACCTCCAACTCTCCTCCCTGCCTGCGAATGACAATTCGATCGACTTCGCTGGAGGAAAGATCGGTCAGGCGGCGGTCTCGAAATTCCCCAAGCTCTCGGAAGGCCAGCTTGAGCAATTCGTCACCAACGAGGTAAACGTCGCGGGAGTTGCTGGTGCGCGCGTAGAGGCGGTCTTCGCTCGCCGCGTCCTTGCCAAGGAAAAGAGTCACCTTTTCCGCGCCGTCGAACTCAAGGCTTCTCTTCGGATTGCGCAAGCCGTAGTTGCTCAATTCACTGTCCGACTTGATTTCCTTTCCCTCGATCCTGTCGAAATAGCGCAACTGTGCCGCGGCCAGAAGCAAGCGGTCGATCAGCGCGGAATCCGCCCGGTCTTTGGATTTCGCGCCCAGCTGCCAGCTATTTCCAACGCGTTTGATTTCCAATTTGTTGACTCCGGTGGAAATCCGGATCGCGCGAACCTTCGAGGGATCCAGGTGCAGAACGAGGCCTTTGCGAGCGGCTTCAAGGTCCTCGCGCGTGCTTTGGGTCAGCGGCTCAAAAATGGCGAGAAAGGCGATCGCGCCGAACGCGACTGCGCAGAGCAGGATTGTAGCCAACCGGCTCATGCCCGCCTCCGCCACCAAACGACAAAGCCCGCGAGCGCGGCCATTCCAGGGATAACGAGCATCGTATAAACGGCAATCGAGCGAAGCTCGGCGTCCGCGAGATTCAGCGAAAAATGCCTCACCGTTTTGGGCATCACGCCGGTGAACTGTCCCCGGTCCAGCAGCCAGTTCATGGCACTTAGAAGAAAATCCAAGCCCTGCTGATTCAAGGCGGCGTCGAGCGCGAACTCGCAACTTCCGACCGCCACCAGCTTCGCCGACTCCACCTCGACGCGGTCATCCTTGACGCCTCCACGCGCCGCCGCGAGGGCCAGATAAAGCGGCTGTCCGGCATCCCTCCCTTCGTCGTAGCGCACCCCCTTCTGGTCATCGGTCACATAGTCCCTTTCCCCCCAAAACTCGTCGCTGGCCCGGATCAGCGGCCAGATCTGGACTCCGGCGGACTGCGCGCGCTCGTTGTCGATATTCAGGGACTGCGTTGCCCCCGGAAAGAGGATGTTGATGCCGGCCATCCGTTTGGTGATGGCGTTGTTGGGAAGAAATTCTGCGGTCACGTCGCGAAGGATTCCCGTGGCAAAGGGCAGACGCACGGTTCGCAGGACCCGGTTGTCCAAGGGGACCACGCCGATCCGATTGAGAAATGCGGCGAGCCGGGCAGTTTTCGCCTTGGGGTCGAGAAGAATGAGCAGACGGCCCTTCTCTTTCCAGAATTTCTCCAGGATCATCGCTTCGCGCTCTTCCACGTCGAATTGCGGAGCCACGAGAACCAGGGTTGCGCAATCGGAGGGAACGGCGTCCAGCGAGGCGAACGAAAGGGGGGCGACGCTGACGTTCTGCCGTTCGATGTAATCCTTGAACACGGAAAGCGGCGTCCGCTCGCCGACGGCCGGTTCGCCATGACCCTGCAGGAAATAGACCTTCAATCGCTCGGGGCTGAGAAGCGCAATCATGCCGTTGGTCAGGGCCTGCTCGCCTTTGAAGGCCAGCAGCCGGGGCGGATCGCCGCTTTCGACCGGACTCATGTCGAAATCGGCCATGTCCGAGACCAGGACAAATCTCGAACGGCCGTCATAGTCCAGGATCAGCACGTTTTCGGAGACGCTGAACTTGTATTGTTCTTGCAGCTCCCGGGCCCGCGAGAGATTCCGGGTCGGGTCCACGTATTCGACCTCGATCTTGTTTCGACCGGAAAAAATCAATTCCTTAAGAAGGTTCTGCACATCGGAGAAGAGGGCGGTCTCCGGTGAGAGCACCGTTGGCGAGAAGAAAACGATGACCCGAACCGGCTTCTTCAACTCGCGGAGAACCCGCCTGGTTTGCTCGGAAAGGACGAATTTTTGGGACCGCGAAAAGTCCGCGCGGGCGTAGTGATTGAAGCTGAAGTAGTTCACCGCCGCCAAGAGCACCAGCATCGCGAGCACCTGGAGCGCGACACTCAGCCGGATCACCCGGCGCGGAATGCTTAGTTTCTCCATCTCCGGTACTGGAAAACATGAAAGGTCAGGAAAAGCGTAAAAAGGGTCATGCTAAGGTAAAAAACGACGGGACGCGTGTCGAAAAGGCCCCGCGAAAACTCGCCCATGTGCTCGATAGTCGAAAAATAGTAGGTGACTTCACGCAGCGCGGAGCTCGCCTTCAGGAAAATAAAGGAAAGCAAGCTAAGGAAAAACATCAGGCTGATCAGCGCGAACGAGATCGTGGCGGCGACGATCTGATTCTTAGTCAGCGCGGAAGCCAGGCATCCGATCGAAAGATAGAACATTCCGACAAGGATAAGCATGGCATAGGCTCCGAGATACGATCCGGGGGAATCCGCGGCGTTTTGGCCTGTCAACCAGCGAAAGATCAAAAAGTAGAGCGCGCTCGGAGCCCAGAGCACGACGTAGAAAACAAAGCTCCCGAGAAACTTGGCGGCAACGACCTGCCCGTCGCGAACCGGGGCGGTCATCAAGGTCTCGATCGTTCCGAGCTTGTACTCCTCGCTAAAAAGCCTCATCGTGAGCAGCGGAAAAATCAACACAAACGGGAACCAGAACAGGACTGAGTTGAAAAATGCCTCGACGACGCTCGTCTGGCTGGGCTCACGGTTCAAGCTGGCAAGAGCCGCGTGAAAGTTTGCCGCGGTCAGCAGAAGGAAAAAGAAGAGCACGATATAGGCCAGCGGCTGGTGGAAATAGTGGCTTATCTCGCGACCCAACAGAACAAGGAACCGTTTCATCACTGCTCCTCGGCGTGTGTCACCTCCGCAAAGACCTGCTCGAGGGTCGCGCAGCGTCTGGTCAATTCGCGGACCGGCCATCCCTCTTTCACTGCCAGGGCATGGAGGCTCTCCCGGGGATCGCTCTCCACGTGAAGAACAAAGCGCGTCCAATCTCCCATCCTTTGCTGAACAGCGTCCTTGACCCCATGGACGGATCGAAGCTTGGCGATGGCGTGAGGGTCGGCGGTTCTCGCCTCCAGGATGACCTCTCCCTCGGAACTGATTCGGGACCGCAAATTTTCCGGGGTATCGAGAGCTTCGATCCGCCCTCGGTTAATGATGATCACGCGGGAGCAAGTCATCTCCACTTCGGAGAGGATGTGGGTCGAGAGCAAGATCGTGTGATGGCGCCGCAAATTCTTAATCAGCTCGCGAACCTGGCGAATCTGATTGGGATCCAGCCCGATGGTCGGTTCATCCAAAATGAGGAGCTCAGGCTCGTGGATCATCGCATCGGCAAGCCCGACGCGCTGACGAAAGCCCTTGGAAAGCGTCGAGATCATCCGTCGCTCCACCTCGGCCAGCCCGCAAAGATCGCAAACATCCGCGAATCTTTCCTTGATTCGCCTTCCGGGAATGCCTTTCAGCGCCGCGCGAAAGGAGAGGTATTCGTTCACGCGCATGTCGTGGGGGAGGGGGACGTGCTCGGGCATGTAGCCGATGTGCTCCCGCGCTCTCAGCGAGTCCCGGAACACGTCGCACCCGGATATTTCAGCGCGTCCGGAGGTTGGGGGAAGATAGCATGCGAGCATTCGCATCGTGGTGCTCTTCCCCGCGCCGTTCGGTCCAAGAAATCCAACGATTTCTCCCTCTTCCACCTCGAAATCGATCTCGTTCACCGCCGTCACGCCGCCGTAGCGTTTGGTGAGCTTTTCGACTTTGATCATCTCGGGAGTTGTTCCGTTTAGCGCGAGATGTTCCGTCTTTCAAGCGGCGCGCTTCACAATTCCCGGCCGTCCGCAGGATGCCTTTCCCGCGACACTGCCTGCTTGCGCAAATGAAATTCTTCCCCCACACTGCTATCTGTTACTCCGGTGCGGCAACGCCACCGCGTCCGAGGAGGCCCAAACCAAGTCATTGAATATGAGTACCTTTACTTCCCGGTGGAGCGCAGGGTTGATTGACGAGAATTACGAGCGTTGGCGATCCAATCCCCGATCGGTCGAACCGGATTGGGCAGCTTTTTTTGAAGGTTTTGAGCTTGGCTTCGCCAAGAGCGAGGAAAACGGAGAGGGCGTCGCCACGGAAGCGGTTCCCGCCACGGCCGGAGGCGGCAACCTGCAGACACGCGTGGAGGCGCTTGTATACGCCTACCGCACGCTGGGTCATACCATCGCAGATCTTGATCCTCTCGACCTGCTCAAAAGATCAAGCCCCCTCCTCACGCTCAAGGAACTGGGAATCGACGAAAAGGAGCTCGATCTCGTCGTGTCGTCCCGATTCTTCCAGGAGGGAAGAAAGATGAAGCTGCGGGAGATGATTCGCGAACTCGAGGCGATCTATTGCGGAACCGTCGGCGCCGAATTCATGCACATCCAGAACCCGCGCATGCGCACATGGGTCCTGCACAAGCTTGAGAATCGCGACGCTTCCCTGCGCACCAACCCCAACGTTCATCGGGAGATTCTTCGCAAGCTCTACGAGGCGGAAACCTTTGAGAACTTCCTGCACACCAAATACGGCGGGAAACGCTTCTCTTTGGAGGGAGGGGAAGCGCTGATCCTTGCGCTCGACACCATCGTCCAAAACTGTGAAAAGCGCGGCATCAAGGAGCTGATCATGGGAATGGCCCACCGCGGCCGTCTCAACGTCCTGGCCAATACTCTCAACAAGCCGCTCGACGTCATTTTCAACGAGTTCCAGGGCAATTTCGCACCGGATTCCGTCGGCGGAAATGGCGACGTGAAGTATCACCTTGGTTATCGCAACGTGCGCACGACCTCAACAGGCTATGAGGTGGAAATCAGCCTGGCTGCGAATCCGAGTCACCTCGAGGCCGTGGACCCGGTGGTGGAAGGCAAGGCCCGCGCGCGCCAGCGTGTGCTGGACGATACGGCTTACCGGAAAAAGGTCATCCCCATCCTTATCCACGGCGACGCGGCGTTTATTGGTCAAGGCGTGGTCGCGGAGGTCTTCAACATGTCTCAACTCCCCGGCTACTGCACCGGAGGAACGGTCCACTTCGTCGTCAACAACCAGATCGGTTTCACCACGCTGCCCGCCGATTCGCGATCGAGCGAGTATTGCACGGAGATCGCGAAGATGGTCGAAGCGCCAATTTTCCACGTGAACGGCGAGGATCCCATCGCCGTCATGGAGATGGCAAAAATTGCCTTGGAGTTCCGGCACGAGTTCGGCCGCGACGTCGTTGTCGATATCTATTGCTATCGTCGCCACGGGCACAATGAGGGCGATGAACCCGCTTTCACCCAGCCGAACCTTTATGGGCGCATCAAGACCCATCCTCTGCCAAGTGAGGTTTTCTTTTCGCAGATCGAGGGGCTGGGCACGATCTCGTCCGAAGATGCCGCCGCTCTCAAGGCGGAAGCGCTCAAAGAGCTGAACGAGGCGCTCTCCCAAGTAAAGCTTGCCGAGGCGGAAAAGGCAAAAGCCCACGAGTTCGCGGGATCGACGGCCATTTTCCAGCCACCCTATTCCCACGCTCCAATCAATACCGCCATCACGAAGGAAACCCTCGACCTGATTGCCAAGGCTCTCACGTCAGTTCCGGAGGAGTTCCGGGTCCTGCCGAAAATCAAGCGCATCCTCCTTGAGCGGCGTCTGCAAATCTGGAAGACCGGCGGTCCCTACAACTGGGCCTACGCCGAGGCGCTCGCCTTTGGGTCCCTTCTTCTCGAGGGAACGCCGGTGAGGCTTTCGGGTCAGGATAGCCGGCGCGGCACTTTCAGCCAGCGTCACAGCGTGCTCTACGACGAGACAAACCGCCAGCGCTACATCCCGCTCAATCACCTCCGGCCCAACCAGGCAAGGTTTTGCGTCTACAACAGCCCGCTGTCCGAATACGCCGTCCTCGGCTTTGACTACGGCTACTCGATGGACTTTCCTTCGCAGCTTTATCTGTGGGAAGCTCAATTCGGGGACTTCGCGAACGGCGCGCAAATTATCATCGATCAGTTCATCGCCCCCTCGGAGTCGAAATGGCGGCGTCCGAGCGCCATTGTTCTGCTGCTTCCTCATGGCTACGAAGGGCAGGGACCCGAACACTCGAGCGCCCGGCTCGAACGTTTCCTTCAACTCTGCGCCGAAGAGAACATGCAGGTCTGCAACCTGACCACACCCGCGCAGTACTTTCATGCGTTGCGGCGCCAAATGCATCGGAAATACCGCAAACCGCTGATCATCATGACGCCAAAAAGCCTGCTCACCCACGAGCAGGCCGTTTCGCGCGAGCCGGATTTCACGGAGTCGCGTTTTTTTGAGATCCTTGGGGACACCGAGGCGTCCTCGAAGAAGGTGGAGAGGGTAATTTTCTGCTCGGGGAAAGTTTATTACGATCTGGTAAAGTACCGGCAAGAGAACAAACTGACGGATGCCGCCGCAATCATCCGCATCGAGCAACTGTATCCTCTTTACAAGGAAAAGGTGAGCCGGCTGGCGAAACCATACACGAATGCCAAGAAGTTCGTCTGGTGCCAAGAGGAGCCTCAGAACATGGGGGCGTGGGGCTTCATCCTTCCCCAACTCCTCAATGTCTTCACAGGCTATATCAACTACGCGGGCCGGCCCGCCAGCGCGAGCCCCGCGGCGGGAACCATGCAGGCCCATCAAGCCCAGCAGGCGGCGTTGATAAAACAGGCCTTCGAAGTCTAACCACCGTTGTCCCTCCCTATGAACGTCGAAGTCAAAGTTCCCACCGTTGGCGAGTCCATTACCTCGGGCATCCTTTCCACCTGGCATAAAAAGGACGGCGAAGCCGTGAACGCCGGGGACGTTCTCTTCACCCTGGAGACGGACAAGGTGTCCACGGAAGTCAACGCCTCCGAGTCCGGTATCCTCCGCACGCAAGTCTCCGAAGGCGATGAAGTGAAGATCGACCAGGTCGTGGCGGTGATCGAGACGGGCGGCGCGGCTCAAGAGCAAAAGCCGGCCGAACCTGCTGTCGAACCTGCCAAGAAGGCGCCCGCTGAGGTTCCGAAGCCAGAGGTCGAGGCTGCGGCCCCGACACCAATCCCGGCCAAAGCTCTCGCGCCGAAAAAAGAGGAAGCCCCCGCGCCGAAACCGAAGATCGTGGCGCCCGATGATCCGCGCACCACTCGCAAAAAGCTCACGCCTCTGCGCCGAAAGATTGCCGTGCAGCTGGTCATGGCCCAGCACACGGCGGCCATCCTGACAACCTTTAACGAGTGCGACATGAGCGGCGTGATGGCGCTGCGCAAGGAAATGCAGGAGGAATTTTCCAAGAAGCATGGCGTCAAGCTTGGTTTCATGTCGTTCTTCATCAAGGCCGTCGTGGACGCGCTGAAGATGGTTCCTTCGATCAACTCACGCATCGACGGCGACGATTTAATTCAAAATCATTACCACGACATTGGAGTAGCCGTGGGTACCGAGCGCGGCTTGATCGTTCCTGTCCTGCGCGACTGCGACCAGAAATCGTTCGGGCAAATCGAGGGGGATCTGGTTGGCTACGCGGTCAAGGCCCGCGAAGGGAAGATCGGCCTTGAGGATCTGCAGGGCGGCGTCTTCACCATCTCGAACGGCGGCGTTTACGGTTCCCTTCTCAGCACACCGATCCTCAATCCCCCTCAAAGCGGAATTCTCGGAATGCACAAAATTCAGGAGCGCCCGGTCGCCGAAAAGGGTCAAGTCGTCGTGCGGCCGATGATGTATCTGGCTCTGAGCTACGATCATCGCGTGGTCGACGGCAAAGAGGCGGTCACCTTCCTCATTCGCGTGAAAGATTGCATCGAGAACCCGGCTCGGCTCCTCCTAGGCACTTGAACGCCAATGGCCATGATGATGTCTGAATCTCATCGCCGAGCCTATCTTGTCTTCCAATTTCAAATTTCCATGGCCAGTCATGGCCTCCTTCGCGGTTTTTCGACGCTCTGATCGAAGATCGGATCGTCGACTGGTGTTCTCGTGAGCGATCGGAATTTTGTCTTCCTTGATCCCGGAGGGCGCCGCTGGAACTGGATCAGGATAGGCGCCGGGCTTGGATTGGTATCGATCCTCGCTCTGCTGATCGTCTTTATCCGGGCGTTATGGGTAAAGCCGGACCTTCATATGCCGGATTCGCTGAGAACCATGAAGATGCAACTCAAGGCTCTCTCCGCCAATCCGGCCGCACGTCCAACCACCCCAAACCGGCCTTGGATGAAGTTTGCCCAATCGCCCCACCAACGGCGGAGGGCGGGAATCGAGCCTAGCGAGCACCGGATCTCTGCGGTCCTGCTGACTGGATCGGACTCGCGGAGCCTGCAATGTCTGAACAAGCACGCGCCGGAACTTACGCACGTCTGCCTTGAAATGCTTACCGTCAGCGGGCAGCCCGCCCGGCTGACGGCCGATTTGGATCCGGACGTCCTCTCCGCGGCTCGTGCTTCGCGGCTGCAGATCTTTCCCATTCTTACGAACCTCTCCGGACGGCGCTGGGATACTGACGCCGTGGAGGGCCTTATCCGAAGCGATCCTGACACGCAACGCTCTTTCAGCGATCAACTTATAAATGAATTGCAAAACATCGGAGCGTCTGGAGTTCTCGTCGATTGGCAGGGCATTGATCCCTCGTTGTCCTCCAAGCTGGTGGACTTTTTTAAACGATTGCACGGGGCTCTTCACGAACAGGATCTTGAGCTCTGGCTGAGCATTCCGGTTGGCGAAGACCTCCGCGCTTTCGATCTCGAGGATCTCCCGGGCGTCGTCGATCACCTGGTGGCCCAGCTCCACGATGAAAACGCGGAGGACGACGCGCCGGGTCCGGTCGCGTCCCAACCCTGGTTCGAAGGCTGGCTCAGGACGCTCATGGGATACGGGGAGCCGCGCCAGTGGATCCTTTCCCTTGGCTCTTATGGTTATGATTGGAACGTGACGACGAAGAAGACGACTACGGTCAGCTTCGCCGACGCGATGGCGCGAGCGCAGCGTTCGGGCGGAGACTTGGTGACCAGCTCGGCTCCCGACTATAATCCCACTTTCAGCTACGACTCCGAGGGGCAATCTCACGAAGTCTGGTTCCTGGATGCATCGACCTTCGCCAATCAGCTCCGGGAACTGGATCAGGAAGGCTGCGGCGGCGTCCTCGTCAATCAGTTGGGCATGGAGGATCCCGGCATATGGCCGGCGCTAGCGCAACACTCAAGCGACGAAGCGACGCCGCAATTACTCCAACAGCTTGAAAGCATCGATCCGAAAAGCACCATCGCACAAATCGGGGATGGAGACTTCCTCACCGCGGACCTCAACTCAAGACCCGGTTCTCGCCAGCTTTGGGTAGATGGTGACGGTTACGTCTGTGAAACCTACAAGCAGTGGCCCGTGTATCCCACGGTCGTCCATTTCCAAGACGCCAAGCCCCATTTTGTGGCCTTGACGTTCGACGACGGCCCCGATCCGAAATGGACTCCTCAGATTCTCGACATTCTGCGCCAGTATCACGTCCATGCGACTTTTTTCATCATCGGCAAACACGCCGAGAATTATCCCGGCTTGGTGAGACGCATCCTCAAGGAAGGACACGAAATCGGCAGTCACACTTACACTCATCCAAATCTGTCGGAAGTTACCCCGGAACAAGCGACCCTGGAATTGAACGCCACCCAGCGGCTTATCGAGTGGATTACCGGGCGCACGACGATTTTGTTTCGTCCCCCTTACAACGCGGATTCCATGCCGGTATCTCTTGCCGAGGCCCGACCGATTGCCTTGGCCACCGACTTCGGATACGTCACCGTCGGCGAGAGTATCGACCCGCAGGACTGGGACCGTCCGGGAACCGACGAGATCGTCCGCCGGATAAAGCAAGGCCGCGACGACGGGGGGGTCATCCTGTTGCATGACGCAGGAGGAGACCGCAGCCAGACCGTCGCCGCGTTGCCCCTTATCCTGGAATACTTGCAGGCGCGTGGCGACACCGTGGTGCCGGCCGGAAAGCTGCTCGGTCTTAACCGCGATCACACAATGCCTCATCTGGTTGAAAAGGCTCGACAGGCTCCCGACGTGATCGCCAATGCCGGTCTGCTTGTGGTGCATTGGGGCGAAGAGTTCCTTTGGGCGTTCATGATCGTGACGTCGCTGCTCACTCTTTTGCGGAGCATCGCGCTGGCGATCCTTTCTCTGAGCCGCAAGCCGATGGTCTCCTCAGCCGACTTTGCCCCTTCGATCAGCGTCCTGATCGCCGCCTTTAACGAGGAAAAGGTTATTGCCGCGACGTTAAGGTCGGTTTTGAAAACCGATTACCGTGGACCGATCGAGGTCATCGTCGTCGACGACGGATCGGCGGATGCCACCGCGGCGAGGGCGGAGGC
This sequence comes from uncultured Verrucomicrobiae bacterium, assembly GCA_963816855.1. GTDB lineage: Bacteria > Verrucomicrobiota > Verrucomicrobiia > Chthoniobacterales > Terrimicrobiaceae > DASTFP01. The sequence continues at coordinate 140,119 of CAWFMA010000026.1, forward strand.
GATCCGAGATCCGCGCATACGCGTCTTGAGGCAAAGCAACCGCGGAAAATCCGCCGCACTCACGCGTGGCTTGGAGAGCGCCACCAACGGGATTGTTGTTTTCCTGGACGCCGACACGCAGTTTCAATCCGATACGTTGCGGCTCCTCGTGCTGCCGCTCGCCGATTCGCGCGTTGGAGCGGTATCCGGACACGCGCGCGTCGGCAACCTTCGAACCTGGGTGACGCGTTTCCAGAGTTTGGAATACATCTGCGGATTCAATCTGGACCGGCGCGCTTACGATCGGGTCAACGCGATCACGGTTGTTCCCGGCGCGATCAGTGCATTCCGGAGGGAAGCGATTAACGCTGCCGGGGGACTCGATTCCGACACAATTGCGGAAGACACCGATCTGACTCTTTCGCTTCATAGACTCGGTTGGCGGGTGACCTATGCCCCGGACGCCATCGCCTGGACCGAGGCGCCCGAGACGATACGCTCTTTCGCCAAGCAAAGGTTTCGTTGGGCTTTCGGCACCATGCAATGTCTGTGGAAGCATCGGGATCTGATCTTGAACCCGCGCTTCGGAGCTCTTGGGTGTTTCAGTCTCCCCAGCATCGTTCTCTTCCAAATCCTGCTCGTCGCAGCCGTTCCCGTGGTTGACCTCTTGCTCATCCTTTCCTTGCTCTCCGGGGCTGGCTTGCCCTTTGTTGTATACTTCCTGGCCTTTCTTGTTTGCGATCTGGCACTCGCTTTGCTTGCCTGCGGGATAGAGGGAGAAGGTCTTGGGCGAGCGGCCCTGATCATTCCCATGCGGTTCATCTATCGACCGCTCCTGAGCTATGTGGTCTGGCGTGCGATCGTGCAGATGCTCCGCGGGGTCTGGGTAGGATGGGGCAAGTTGGAGCGAAAGGGGACCGTGGAAATGGAAGCGCTGAAATCTTGAGCATCATCCGGCTTGGTCTGGTATCCGCTTTGGTGTTTACCGGTTGTCGCGAGCAGCCGGCTGCTTCGGCCTCGCAGCCTTCGCAAGCGCCCTCGCCAGCTCTTCAGCTCGTGATCCCGGAACGAGGCGCCTATACCGGTGCCTACTTGGATTTCGGCGAGGCCGAAGATGATGTCACCTTCGAGCAGATCGAGGCCTTCGAAGAAACGGTAGGCAAGCACTTGGCGATCGTCGCCTCATCGAGCTACTGGGGGGAACAGACCTTTCCCCAGCACAACCTTGAAGTCATCAACCGCCATGGTTCGATCCCGCTTCTTTACTGGTCCCCTTGGGACAAGCCCTACGAGCAGGAGCGGGGGCCCGACCGTTTTTCTCTCGACTCGATCGTCGCCGGGAAGTGGGATTCCTATATCGACAACTGGGCTGCGCAGGCCAAGGCTTTCGGCCATCCGTTCTTTGTCGCCTGGGGACTTGAGATGAACGGCACGTGGTTCCCATGGTCCGGCTCTTTCTACGGCGGCGGACGGGAACTCTCCAAAGACCTTTTCGCCGGCCCGGAGCTCTTCAAGGCAGCCTACCGCCGCGTCGTCGACCGTGTTCGCGCGGCCGGCGCCAAAAACATCATCTGGCTGTTCCACGTCAACAATTATTCCTATCCGTTGGACGAGTGGAACGAAGTCAAGCAGGTACTATCCGGGCGACGATTACGTTGATTGGCTGGCCATGAGCGCCTATGGAAAGCAATTTCGGCGCGACCCGTGGATCTCTGCCTCTGACACATTGACCTACGCCTACGACGACCTTTGCGCGGTCAGCCCGAACAAGCCGATCATGCTTGCCGAATGGGGAATTGGCGAGTTTCCCGACTCGGGGGACAAAGCCCAATGGATCGAGGAGGCCTTTGGCATCATGAAGAGTCGGTTCCCGCGTCTCAAGGCGGCCGTTTTCTGGAGCGAGCGATGGCAGAACGACGACGGCACCTTTAGCAACCTCCGCGTGACTTCCTCTCCCCAGTCGATCGAAGCCTACCGGAAAGGAGTGGCTGATCCATACTGGATCGGGCAGGCTATCTATCGTTAGGCAGACCGCCGCTTTAACCCCCGATTTCCACCAGGGCAGCCGCGAGCGCCAGCGCACTGAACGAAATCGGACCGCCAGGCCAGGCGTGAGTCTTGAACACGCTGAGGCTGAGCGCAGAAACGACCAGGAGCGCCACGGGCAGCCATGAACCTCCCTTGCGACGAATGCAGACAGCGGCCATCAAACCTCCGACCAACCAAGATACAGACCCGGCGACAGCGAGAATTGGTGTTGTTCCAGGCGCCCCGCCCATGATCGGATGTTCCCATATGGCGTGAACTGGAGCTTGCCAGAGATCGGGATTTCCGCTCGCCTTTGCCGCTTTCAAGAGAATCCCGGTTACTACTCCGGCGGCGGTATCAAACGCTACGAAGCTCGTGGCAAAGACGAACATCGCTACGCGGCACAGCGCGGCCGCCACGCCTGTGCAGCCTCTCACCAAAACAACAACCGCAAGGGCCGACAGCGGAAAGAGCACAATCTGAAGATAGTGAACGAGCAACCAAGCCCGGAGGTCGAGCTGGAAAAGATCGTGCGGGTGCGGATGAAATATCTCCAGCACCGCCAGAGACAGTGGCGCGCCGATGACCAACATGCTTCTCAACGGCTTGAAGCCGTGTCCAGCACTCTTGCTTTGGTTTGGCATGGGTCAGCTCCAGAAAACCGACGCGACGATTAGTGCATAGCACCGAGCGAAATCGCGGGTAAGCAAAAAAAATGTCCAACAACCCGCAGGGGCGGCCTGTCAGGACCGGGCCGGCGCTATGCTCACGATGCGGAACGACTTTCCCTCGTAACCTTCCAACTGAACGCGCAGCTCTCCTGTCTCGGAGAGTTCACCGACAATCGTTTCGTTCATCATGTCGGCGACCGCCCCGGGTCCAACGTCAGGCAGCGCGACTGTCTCGTCGATCCGCGCCGCCCCGAAATTCAGCGCCGTCACCTGGGTGCCCTTCCCTTCGGGCAACTCGTGAACCATGATCAAGAGTCCTGCGCTGTTCACCTCCGGAACAAGGATCTGCCGGCCGGCATAGAGCCCGCTCGTCTGCCGAACGGCCAGCAGCTTTTGCAGTTGGCTCGCAAAGGAATCGGATCGAGTCAACTGCTCGTCAATCGGGCCGTAGAGCGTCTGTGCCCTGGGCAAGCCGGCCTGCGAAGCGAGGGCTTCCGGGCGCATGTTGACCAGGTCGTAGGCTCCCCGCTCGATCCACCGCGTGTCACCGTCGGCCATCAGCGCGGCGACCGCCTCGCGGGAGACCGGCAATGCGCCAACGAGGTCCCAGCCCGAAAGCGCGAACACTCCGGGCTGAAAGGCGTTGTACATCACCAGCAACAAATGAACCTGTTGGATCTGCTGCTTTTGCGTTTCAGACAAATTTTGAAGATCCCGGATTTTCAACGCCGCGGCGATCACGCTGACGGTGGTGCAGGCGACGCCATTGGTGACGAAGGGCAAGTTGTAAGGAGCCTCGTCTCCGGTGAGCCGCTCATACATGGTCGCGCGCAAATGTTCGCGCAGCATCTCGCCGGTCCACGTTCTGCCGCCGAAAACATAGTTGTCCCGGGCATGCAGCGTCCAAAAGTGGACGAGTTCGAGCGTGAGCTCATCGTGATTCTGCAAAGCATGGATCAGCGAAGCGGGGTCGATCCCGTAGTCGCGCATCGTCTTGAGCATCAGCCGCAGAAATTCCGTGTCTCCCGTCAAAAGCGCGTGGTGATAGGCCGGCCGGGTAATAAAATCGTACGACAAATCCGCGCCGCCGTGGGACATCGCGGCGATGTCATCGACGGTCAGGTTGAGCTCCTGAAAAGTAAATCCACCGGCCTTGCGCACCATTCCAGCGATCAGTTGGTTTCCGACGACGGAAAGCGGATGACCTTCCGACCACGCCGGACCGGTGGGTCGGCGTTCGACGCCGAGAAATCCGTTGGCATCGAGTCGAAGGATTCTGGCACCGAGCACATCGAGCGAGTGCAGCGCGTCGCCAATGATCATTTGCGGGCCGCTGAACGACGGGTCGAGCCAATTGAGCGAGGGTTGTCCCTCTTTGAAGTAGTGCAGGTAGACCCAACGCCGCGCCCGGCCGTCGGCGCCGACGATCACACCTGTCGCGCTCCAATCGGTTTCCTTGACGCCCGGCTCGAAAAAGATCACCCGCCGCAGTTGTCCGACGATGTGGCCCTTTTGAGCCGATTGATCGACTGTCGCCGGCGAAAGATTGATCGCTTCGCGCCCTTCCGGAACCGGCGGAAGCAAGTGCCAGTCTTCTTCCGGGATCGCAGACAAGATGGTAAAGGCCCGGGTATTCTCCATAGCCAAACTCCGCAAGCCGAAAGTCGGCCCCCTTGCCGGTGTGCGCCGGAATAATGTCGTCGATGACCACCGCGTTGTGCGCGGCGGCCGTCCGGCTCATCGAAACGAACTCTTCCTCTGTGCCGAAACCGGGATCGATGTCGAAGCTGATTCGGTCGAAGTTGCCGTCAATGGTCGGCGTGTAGTCGCGACCGCGCACGCCGCCCGGAGCGCTTCATCGGCCCGGTGTGGATGCCCGTGTATCCCGATCGCCGACAAAGCCGCCCAGAGTGCGGATCGGCCAGCGTCTGCAGAACCGACTCGCCCGTCCCGAGTCACAATCGCGGCGGGATAGGCTGTGAACCAAACCGAGGCGAGCGCCGATGCGGCGCGCGGTCGCGCCTCGGCATAGGGTTGCCGCCACATGCGCCCCTGACCACCATATTTCACGGCAAGTTCCTTGGCATTGTGGAGCATCGAATGTTCGACAAGCCAATCGAGGTAGTCGTTATCGGGCTTGGTCATAGATCGCCGTGTTGTCAGTTCGCCAGTATTACCTTAAGCGCTCACAAATGCAAAGCTTTCAAAATAGGGATGAGCTTCGGAAGAACAGCGACGTGGCGGTCTTTTATCGAGACAAGTTGCGCGCCGGCTGCTTGTCTCGAGAAGGGAGCCTCCTGGAGGGCTATCCGAATTTTACTCTAGTCTCGTGTTTCGATGCCTGACATTTCCGCGGCCTCGCGAAAGCTGGACTCCGTGGAAAGGAGGCTGGCGAGGTAGCAATCCTCTTTGGAAGCGTTCTCCAATCGGAAATCTTTTCGGGGTGTTCCAATCGCGAGAAAATTGCTCGCGCGACCTTCTGGCGCGGCACTGAGCTTTCGCCGAATCCGGCCGGGCGATTGCTGGACCAAAACCGAACCGTTTCCACTCCGTCCACCGTTTCCAATCCAAGAAAAATCACGGAATGGCCATTTTCGTTCTTCCCGACCGCGTCCGTCCAAAAAATCTTTAGAAAATCGCCGGGTCGCGCGGCGGAGAAGCTGGTGAAGTTTCGCCCAAGCCCAAGTTCGTAGAAAAGCCGCGCTGTCCCGGGCCCGTTCGCGTTCCACCGCCCCCACAGGCTTTCACCGTCCGGCAAGGTATCCTTGCCATCCGGGCGCAGCCGTGGCGCAAGCGCCTCCCAGGTGGCTCCGGAAAGATTTATCGCCCCGCGCTCTTGCAGGGCTCGCAGCGTTTTAAGGAAAACGAGGTAAGTGGCGCCCGAACAATAGCCGGGCGTTGCACGCTCCGGCCGGACACTGACTGCTCCGTTTACATCGACCGCCGAGGCGAGCGCCGCGTGAGCTTGGAGGCTCGTTGAGTATCCTCCTCCGGCCGGCATCTCGCGAACCTCCTCCAGAACTGCCCGATTCACGTCGGCGGCCAGGGGGGTGATCGCCGCGGCAACCAAGAAAATAAGCGCTAGCGAAATCATCGGCTTTAAACAAGATTCGCTTTGCCATGACCGCAAGACGGATTTTTACGGGGATCCTGATCGCTCTGATTTGTCTTCTTGTCTGGGGCATTTGGTGGACTACTGGCTGGAAGGAACGGCGACAGGTGGACGCTTCCGGCGGCCTTTATTTTCCGGGCCGCCTCGAGCTCTACGTCCCGCAGTTCTTTCAAGCCGATTCTCGCTGGGGAGACGATGAGCTTGGACCGACCCCCGGCAAGCTTGCGGCGGAGGGATGCGCCGTGGCCTCGGCGGCTATGACGCTCGCCAGCTACGGAGTCGACGTCGATCCGGGCCGCCTCAACAAGTTTCTGACCGCGCTGCGGGACGGGTATACCCCCGAGGGCTGGCTCTATTGGGAGAAAGCCGCTGAATTTGACAATGGCTTCACGTCGCGGCTGCTGCCGCATTATGAGGACCTGCCAAGTTACTACCTGATCGATCGGAACCTGCTCGACAGAAATCCGGTGATCGCGCGATTGCGGTATCGCAACGGGATCACACATTTCGTCGTCATTTGCGGAAAAGAGGGCTTTGACTATCTGATCCGCGACCCCGGCCGGGGCGGAGAGAAAGGTGTCTACCCTTTGAAGGAGTTCGGGAGCGCGATCGAAGCGATCCGTTTCTATCGAAACCCATCCGCACGGCCGTGAGTTTCAAAACCGCCTGAGGGTGGGCGGCGCTTTGCGAAAAATTCAACTGTGCCATTCGTTATCTCTGGCCTCCTGAAAGGCGCCCATGAATGTTCGGAGGCGTTGCGAGTTCAGCCGGCCAAGGAATTGGCCATCCTCCCGCAGGTTCGAACCGACAATGAAGCCGTCCGCCCATGGCATGTACCGGGAGATGTTTTGCGAGGTCATGCCCGAGCCAATGAGTACCGGGACACTGGCCGATTCTTTTACGCGTCGCAATTCACGCAACTCCGGGGATTCTCCGGTTCGCGGACCCGTGACAACGATGCCGTCCACGAGGAAAAACTCGGCCTGCTTGACGACGTCATTGAGATCAAGGTCTGCGGTGAGCGCGTGCGAACAATGCTTTTTGTTCACGTCGGCAAAGACCTTGATGTGGTGGCAGCCGAATTCGCCCCGCTTTCGGAGCAGTCTGCCGGCGCAGCCTTCGATCAGCCCGGCCCCGCCAACATGCGCGAACACGTAGCCTTCCACGCGAACGAAATCCAGATCGGACTCGCAGGCGATCTCGAGCGCGGATTCGTTGGCGGCTTCCAACATTTGGATGCCGATCGGGCCGTCGAAGCGATTCCGCGCCTCCTTGGCGATGCGTTTCATCAAGGCGATGGCCAGAGGATCCAGTGGCGGTTTGATGTAAGGGAGGTCGTAGCTGTTTTCGAGCAGAATGACGTCGGCGCCGGCTTCGAGATAGAGTTCCAGATCTTCAAGAGCTCGGCTGATCACGGCTTTGCTGTTTCCGGCGTAGCGCGGCGCACCGGGCAGCGGCAGAACTCCGATCACCGCTGCGAGAAACTTGTCGGGCAGGATTCGCATGAGCGCAAAAGTCTGGGCGAAAACCCGGCCATTGGCCACGCCGGATTGCGAAAGTCGGGACGCGTGCTTGCACCGGAGCGCCAAAGCGGTTCAAACGGCCTCGGCGGCGCGGTTCCTAGGCGAACTCGCTCAACTCGACTTCGGAAAAACCGCCTGAAGAAGCTTCTGCAGTTCCTTCCAGGAGTTGGTGTCCGCGTCGGCATTATAGGCGATATCGAGCTGGAACTTTTTGCCCAATTCGTCCGCGGCCGGATTCGTAAAACCGTGCTTGGCGCCAGGATAAGCAATGAACTTGAAGTCCGCTTTGGCTCCGGTCATTTCCTCCTGGAAGGCCGCGACCTTTTCGGGAGGGTTGAAGGAATCCGCGGCGCCATGGCAAACGAGAATCTTGGCCTTCATCGGGCCCTTGATCGGCATCAGCCCGCCAAGCGAACCGTGGAAGCTCGCCACCGCATCGAGATCCATGCCCTGGCGGACCGCATTTAGGACGATGGCTCCGCCCATGCAATAACCGATGGCGGCGATTTTTTCCGGATCGACGGTCGGTTGCGATTTCAGAACGTCCAGCGCGGCCTGAAGCCGGGCCAGCGCAACTTGGGGGTCTTTCATTACCGAGGCCGCCAGCGCGCCCGCATCTTTCGGATGTTCGGCCGCTTTGCCGTCCCCATACATGTCCACCGCGAAGGCGGTGTAGCCGAGTTCCGCCAACTGCTTTGCGCGGCTACGCGCATAGTCATTCAGGCCCCACCATTCGTGCACGACGAGAATTCCCGGACGCTTGGCTGGGGTTGCGTCGTCCCACGCCAAAAAGCCCTTCATGGTTGTGTTGCCAACCGAATAGCTAACTTCTTGGGTCTTGATCGACGCCTGCAAGGAAGAGGACAAGAAAGCCGCCAGAACGGCGGCGGCCAGAACGGTTTTCATGATTTCAACTTACTCACCAATTTCGTTCGTAAAATCCATCTTATTCGATAGTGGTGGTTTGACCTCATGTCCACCTCAGCCTCGCGCCAGCACCGGGAGGGTTCCGCGCCCGATTTCATTGAGCGCCTCGACCCTGGATTGGACTTGTTGCTCGCTTCCGATGCTCGCGTCGAAAAGGTCTGCGAAGGGTTCACCTGGTGTGAAGGGCCCGTCTGGAAGGATGGCTTTCTGTTTTTCTCCGATGTCCCGGCCAACATCCTCTACAGGTGGACGCCCGGTTCCGCCCGTGCGGAGGTTTTTCTCGAGCCGAGCGGGGGAATTGCCTCGAATCCCGATTTTCGAGAGCCCGGTTCGAATGGTCTCGCCCTCGACGCCGAGGGACGTCTCCTTATCTGCCAGCATGGAGCGAGGAGGGTGGTCCGGCTCGAAAAGGACGGGCGCACCCAAACCGTGCTCGCCGACCGTTTCGAGGGCCGGCGGCTCAACAACCCGAACGATCTTATTTGCCATAGTTCCGGAGCCGTCTATTTCACGGACCCGTCGTACGGCTTCGCTGAAAAAGACGCGTCGCCGTTGAAAGAAATCCCTTGGAACGGAGTCTATCGCGTGAGGCCGGGCGGAATCGCCGACCTCTTCACCAAGGACCTGCCGTTTCCCAACGGGCTCGCGCTGAGTCCCGACGAGCAGATCCTCTATGTTGCCGTGAGCGACGCTGCTTTGCCGCGAATCATGGCCTTCGACCTGAATCCGGACGGTTTGTCTGGCTCGGGCCGGCTGTTTTTCGATGCTGTCCCGTTACTCAGGCGCGGGTTTCAAGGAACATGCGACGGCTTCAAGATCGATATCCACGGAAACATCTTCACCACCGTGCCGGGCGGCGTCGCAGTTCTTTCGCCACAGGGCAAGCATCTGGGAACAGTCCTCCTCGGAGTGACCTCCAACTGCGCTTGGGGAGACGACGGTTCCGCGCTCTACATCACTGCCACCGATCGCGTCTGCCGAATTCAGACCAACACCCGAGGCGCTTCATTTCGTTCCTAAGGGACCAGTAGAAGCCGGGAGCAGCTCTCTTTTCGAGTCAAATCCCGTCGATTTCCCTGCGAACAATCGCCCGGTGAAACGTCGGAACAATCCGGCGGACACCTATCATCATCGCGCTTGCCCGGTTGATTGGCGTCGCGTCGTTCAGCCCGCAACCCCGAGAAATTGTCTTCCGGTCGCCGCCATCCCCGCGAAGAAAATGCACCAGGGGACAACACCAAGAGAAATCCAAAGCAGGAGGCGCAGCGGCCTTTCGCCGAGGGCTAAAGCAATCAGCGCGGCAAAATAGGGTCCGCAGGTGACCGGTGCGAGCAACGCAAGGCCCGGCAATCCCCATCGAAGCCAGATACGCCAAAATAGCTTCTCAGGATCCGGGCGGGTGGAAATCTTGAACCGTGATTCCAGCCATCTGCGAGCCGGGGTACCGATCCCCAACATCGCCGCGGCGATGGTCGAATAGCCCGCCCACGCGGAGAGCGCGGCGACCGCGGGATCCAACCGCATCGCGACGCCCGCAGGAATTGCCGCGACGAAATAGGCGATGCCCAGCCCAAAGACCGTGACGATGGCCCAAAACGTTTCGCTCATAACTTCCCTGCCATGGCGAGGACTTTGAGGGCGCGCCGGCGGGTGCTCAAGACGGTTGTGCTTTGATCTGCCGTAAAGAGCCGGCTAGGAGACTGTTGAAAAAACCCGCATGTTCGCGCCCTCCGGTTGCGCCAATTTTCGGCCCTCGCGGTGTCGCCAAGCCTGTCCGTAGGGCCACGGCTCGGGCGAGATGGGGACCCCGCAACCCCATCAAGCCTGCGCGTGGTTCCTTGCGATCTTCCCAAAATTGACAGCAACGGGCATACGCGGGTTTCTCAACAATCTCCTAACAAGGGCCGGAGAGTCAACGTTGGCGTGGTGGGGACCAACTCGCCGAAAAAGCGGCCATCGGATCGCCAATCGCTCTAATGCTCGCCTTCGCCACCGCCTTGGTGTTGAATTCCATGGCCCATGACTTCTCGCTTTGGTAGACCGACCGTGGAATGTGCCACTTCCTTGCTTACGCTGGCCTTCAGTGCCGATCCCCCGACACGATGGGTATTTTCAGATCCGCACAACTACCTTAACAATTTTCCGACGTTCGTGAGAGCTCTTGGAGGGCGGTCCTTCGAACACGACACCGCCGACTCTCTGGACGGTTGCGGAGCCGTGGCGCTCTGGCTTCCGCCCGGCGTCAACCCAGATGAGGAAGCGTTGATTGGCTTGGTCGAGCAGGCGGTACCCGAAAACATCCGGGGAGATGCTTTTTCCATATTCGAGCAGATGGGAGGCTTTCATCCGGGGGAGCCGCACTGGTATTTGCCGTTCATCGGCGTTGATCCTGCCCATCAAGGAGAGGGTTACGGCACGGAATTGATGAGACACACGCTCAAGCGATGCGATGCGGATGAGATTCCCGCTTACCTCGAAAACAGCAATCCGCGAAACGCCCCATTCTATGAGCGTCTCGGTTTTGAACAGCTCGGCGTGATCAAGGCGGGAACTTTTCCCGAAATCGTCCCGATGCTGAGAAAGCCGCGCTGACGCCGCGAGGGCGCTTCAGGCCGCCTTGCAATCCTTCGGGAGATCGTTAGAATGGTCGATCCAACCCGTGGCGGTTTTTGAGATATGAGTAAAAGCATCCTGGATCCGGCTCGGCTCGATGACATCGAGTTCAGCAACGATGAAATTGCCCGTTACTCGCGGCACCTTATCATGCCGGAAGTAACCCTCGAGGGGCAGAAGAAGCTGAAGGCGGCCAAGGTTTTCTGCATTGGAACGGGCGGGCTTGGGTCTCCGATCGCACTTTATTTGGCCGCGGCCGGAGTCGGCACGCTGGGGTTGATCGACTTTGATATCGTCGACTACTCGAACTTGCAGCGCCAGGTGCTTCACGGCACCAAGGACGTTGGCCGCAAGAAGCTGAACAGCGCGCGGGACCGCATCAAGGACATCAATCCGAACGTTCACGTCGTCCTGCATGACGCCATGTTCCGCAGCGACAACGCTCTGGAGATCGTCGAAGCGTATGATGTCGTTATCGACGGAACCGATAATTTTCCGACCCGCTACCTTTCGAACGATGTCTGCGTTTTTCTGAAGAAGCCGAACATCTACGGCTCAATTTTCCGGTTCGAAGGGCAGTGCACGGTTTTCGCCCCGGTCCTCGGTGGCCCCTGCTACCGATGCCTCTACCCCGAACCGCCCCCGCCCGGCATGGTTCCCAGCTGTGCGGAAGGCGGCGTGCTCGGCGTGCTTCCCGGTGTCATCGGAGTCATGCAGGCCATCGAAGCGGTGAAGATGATCGTCGGCATCGGCGAACCGCTGGTCGGCCGGCTGATGCATTTCGACGCCCTCAAGATGAAGTTCCGCGAGTTTCGCGTTCGCAGGGACCCGGGTTGTCCGGTCTGCGGCGAATCGCCGACCATTACGGAATTGATCGACTATGACCAGTTTTGCGGAATTCCTCAGGCACAAGCCGCGGAGGAGGCGGAACCCCCGGTGCCCGAGATGTCCGTTGAAGACCTGAAAGCAAAGCAAGATCGCGGCGACAAGTTTGTCCTTCTCGACGTGCGCGAGCAGTACGAGTACGACATCGCAAAGATTCAGGGATCGCAACTTATTCCCTTGGGCGAACTGCACTCGCGGATGAGCGAACTCGACAGCGCGGACGAGATCGTCATCCATTGCAAGAGCGGCGTTCGGAGCGCCAAGGCCGTCCGCCAGCTTCAGAAAGCCGGCTTCGCCAAGTTGTTCAACGTCGAAGGAGGAATCGGCGCCTGGGCCGACCGCGTCGATCCCAGCGTGCCGAAATATTAGCTGCCCCTCGCATCGAGGTTTGTCGGTTCAAAGGGCGAGCGCAAGGCGGCGTTCTGACTCCATCATTTTTCTTGCGGGCTTCTGACAAAACCGGGACGCTGCGCCGCATGGAGGCCTTCCTTCTGGAGATCATTTGCTGTCCGCTGACCCATCAGTCTCTTCGAATCGCGGACGAAACCCAGTTGACCCAGGCCGCCGTCATGAGCTCCAAGCCGGTTTCGGCGGGGCTCGTCCGGCAGGACGGCAGGATCCTTTATCCCATCCGCGACGGAATTCCGTTGCTGGCTCCCGAAGAGGGCATCCCCCTCTCCTGATCCGGGGTGGTCTTCAAGGCTCCCGTGGATCGATTTTTATCGCTATGAATGAGATCGAAACCCTTCGCCATTCTTGCGCGCACGTGCTGGCGACTGCCGTGCTGAGAATCTGGCCCGAGGCGCAATTCGCCGCCGGTCCGCCGGTGGAAAACGGCTTTTACTACGATCTCGACCTTCCCCACCGAATTACGCCCGAGGATTTCGAGCGCATCGAGGAGGAGATGAAAAAGGAAGTGAAGGCCAACCACCGTTTCGAACGCATCGAAGTCTCGCGGGAACAGGCGGTGGCCATGGCGCGCATGGGTCAGCTGGGGTCATTGTCGGAACGGCAGGAGCCCTCGCGGTTTAAACTGGATATTGTTCGAAACATTCCCGAAAGCGAACCGATCACCCTCTATCGCAACGGCGACTTCATCGACCTTTGCGCGGGACCGCACGTCTCGCACACGGGCCGGATTGGCGCGTTCAAGCTTACCCACGTCGCCAGCGCCTACTACAAGGGCGACGAGAGAAACCCGCAACTCCAACGGGTCTACGGCACCGCGTTTAAAAACAAGACCGAGATGGAGGCTTACTTCAGGATGCTTGAAGAAGCCAGGAAACGCGACCATCGAAAGCTTGGGCGCGAAATGGAGCTGTTCTGTTTCGACGACGATGTCGGTCCGGGGCTCCCGCTCTGGCTTCCCAAGGGCGCTGTCTTGATCGAGGAACTCGAAAAGCTTGCGAAGGAGACTGAATTCGCCGCGGGCTATCAACGCGTGCGCACACCTCATATCGCTCGAAAGAGCATGTATCTGCGCAGCGGCCACCTTCCCTACTATGTGGACTCCATGTTCCCGCCCATGGAGTTGAAAATGGATGAAGAGTCCACGCGCGAGATCTTTGCGCTGGAGGACGACATGCGGCGCGCCGAACAGCGAATTGGACAAATCGAGGAAAAACTTTTGCACCCTGGCGGCCTGCGGGACCAGGAATGTCTCGACGAAGAGGAACAGGATCTCGAGGGATTGAAAGCCGAGAAGGAAACGTCCCTCCGGCGCGTGCAGGAGCGGCGGGCGCAGTTTTCCTATTACCTGAAGGCGATGAACTGTCCCCATCATCACAAGCTCTTCGCCGCCGTCCCCCGGAGCTACCGCGACCTTCCGCTGCGTCTGGCCGAATACGGGAACTGTTACCGCTACGAGCAAAGCGGCGAGCTTTTCGGCCTGATGAGAGTTCGTTCGATGCAAATGAACGACGCGCACATCTACTGCACCGAAGAGCAATTCGAAAAGGAATTCAGCGCGGTCAACGAGATGTACCTGAAGTATTTCAAAATCTTCGGCATCAAGAAATATCTCATGCGCTTTTCGACTCACGACCCGGCAAAGCTGGGCCAGAAATTCGTCGGCGAGGGGGACCTTTGGCTCAAGACCGAGGAGATGGTGCGCAACGTCCTCGATCGATCCGAGATCAATTACGTTGAGGTGCCCAACGAGGCGGCGTTTTACGGGCCAAAGATCGACGTGCAGATCTGGAGCGCGATCGGCCGCGAATTTTCCATCGCTACTAACCAGGTCGATTTCGCGGTTCCGAAACGCTTCGGCCTCGTTTACAAGGATCGGGACAACTCCGAAAAGACTCCGCTGTGCATTCACCGTGCTCCCCTCGGGACGCACGAACGGTTTATCGGCTTCCTCATCGAACATTACGCCGGAAATTTCCCGCTCTGGCTGGCTCCCGAACAGGTGCGCATAATGACTATCGGCAATGAGCCGTCTCTCGCCGAATATGCTCAAGAGATCCACACCCAGCTCCGGACACGGGAGGTCCGCGCTGCGCTCGACCTTTCGACTGACAAGATCAACGGAAAGATCCAGCGGGCAGAGCAACAAAAGGTGCATACGATGCTGATCATCGGCAGGCGGGATCTGGAGGCCGAGGCGGTGAGCGTGCGGTTGCACGGTAAGGGCAATCTTGGCGCGAGACCGAAGGCGGACGCCGTGAACGATATCTTCAAAGCGATTCAAGAACGGCAAAGTTGAGTGACGAGCAGCCGCGGACCAGACTTTCGGAAACCCACGGGTCTCCCCTCTTCCGCCAATCTGAATTGACGGTCTCACATGACGGGGACCTGCCGCGGGAGGCTTAAAACATCCTCACGGAGCGCGGCATTCGATTTCTCAGGATGAAATTCAATGAAGCCATTTCCATCCTGAAACAGACATTTTGGGAGTGGTTAGAGGATCAGGCTCCCACCTTGGGCGCCGCCCTGGCCTACTATACGGTATTCTCGCTCGCGCCGCTGCTGATCATCGCCATATCGATCGCTGGCTTGGTGCTCGGCAAGGAAGCGGCCCAAGGCCAGATTTTCCAAGAACTTCGGGGGTTGTTGGGAACCGAAAGCGGGAAAGCCGTGCAAGACATCGTCCAAAGCACGAGTGCGGATCCCTCGACAAGCCTTCTCGCAAGTGTCGTCGGTTTCGTCACCCTATTGTTCGGCGCATCGGGAGTTTTCGGCCAACTACAGACGTCATTGAATGCTATTTGGGGTGTGCAACCCAAGCCCGGACGCGGCCTTTTCGGAATCGTCAGGGATCGGTTTCTCTCGTTCGGATTCATTCTGGCGATCGGATTCCTGCTCCTGGTTTCCCTCGTTTTAACCGCCGCCATCGCTTTTTTGGGTCAGCAATTTGGCAGCATGATACCCGGCATGGAAGCCCTCGTGCAGTCGCTCAATTCGATCCTGTCAGTCGCCGTGATTACCCTGCTCTTTGCGATGCTTTTCAAATTTCTGCCCGATGCGCGAATTGCGTGGCACGACGTATGGATCGGGGCCTTTATTACCGCGGCGTTGTTTACCGTCGGGAAGTTCGCTCTCGGCTTCTATTTGGGAAAAAGTGGCGTCGCTTCTTCCTACGGCGCGGCGGGCTCGCTGATCGTCCTGCTCCTCTGGGTCTACTATTCCTCGCAGATCGTTTTCTTTGGGGCCGAACTCACCCAAGTCTACGCGAATCGCTTCGGCTCGCACGTGGCGCCTTCGAGCAATGCCGTAGCCGTTCCAAAACACGGAACAGTTTCCGAGACGGAAGATTGATTGGCAGGTCATTGTCAAGCGCCCGAAAGCCTGCAAATCTATGAGCATTCCTGCATCATGGAACTTGATCTCGAGGGCACACATGCGGACCGCTCTTACGCCACGCTGGTCTCGCTGATTGTCCCAAGGCCAATCGCCTGGGTGACGACCGTCAATCCCGATGGAGTCGTCAATGCGGCGCCTTTCAGCTTTTTCAACGTGCTTGGAGCCAACCCACCCATCGTGGGAATCTGCCCGGGCGATCGGGAAGACGGCACGCCAAAGGACACGGCTCGCAATATCCGTTCGACCCACGAGTTCGTCGTCAACCTTGTCGATGAAGATCTCGCTGAGGCGATGAACCGGACCGCGGCGTCGGTCGCTCACGGCGTGAGCGAACTTGCGGCGACGGGCTTGTCAACTCGGGCGTCTTCCGTCGTTCGCCCGCCGCGCATCGCGGAATCTCCAGCTAGTCCAGAATGCCGGGAATGGGGAACTCTGCAAATCGGGGACAACCGCCTCATGATCGGGCTGGTGAGGCGAATTCACGTGCGCGATGAATTGATCGATCCGGCCACGCTGCGGATTCGAAGCGAGCTGCTTCGTCCGATAGGTTGAATGGCCAGTCCTCACTGGTATTGCCGGACCCGCGATCGGTTTGAAATGATCAGACCTGCTTGAAGTGCGCGAGGCTTGCCGCGCCGATGCGCCTCCGTTAATTTAATTGGTCATCCCCCGCAAGGTCGCTGGATCCAACACCTTAAAGCCATGTGGCCAATTGCCACACCAGCCGTCCTTTGCGGTTGGGGCTGGTCACCGTTTCGGAAAGACTCCTTATCCGTGCTCGGAGGGGCAGCCTATTGACGGCCCCCACTGAACGGAGAAAGCACCGAGGCCGGAATCACCTCGCTCGGCGCGGAGGTCGATTCGCCCGGCCTGGCCCAGCCCACCCCAATATTGTCTCCGCCTGCCCTTCCTTCTGCAGCGCCCTCCACGTAATACTTCTGCGTGATGGCCGGGATTTTGCGTGGATACTTGTTCCACTGGCGTGACTCCGATGCGACTTCATCGCTTGAGCCAGTGACACTCGCCGATCTGGCTCGGCGTAGTGGCTGTGGAGCGGATCCTTTCCAAGACTCCTCTGGATACGACGCGCCGCCCGGCGAAAGGCTTGTGTGCATGGCTCAATGTTGCTCCAACATCCGATCAGCAGACGCAAACTCCAAAGCGCTATGTGAGACGGCCAATTGGTGCCTTCGGGCGACGATTTAAGCCGGCGTCTTGGGGTCCCGAAGTGCCATCAACGCAGGAGCCACGAAACTGGCGACGGGAACGGACGATTAGCCTTTTGTCTCGAGAAGGCGTCCAATGTTTAGCAGGGTCGCTTCGCCATTCGGGGGCCCGACGAGCTGGATGCTGGTTACCGGAAACCTTCCGTCCGGGAGCGGAATTGGCAAAGCCAACGCGGGCATGCCGGCATAGTTTACTGCCACGGTGTTTTGTATGCCGAGAAACTGCGCCTCGAAGATTCCCGTCAAGAACAAGTTCCGCCTCGGCGGCGCCTTCCGAAGCACCGGCAGCGCGATAGCATCGACGTCCCGGAAGACATTATTCAGAGTCTTCCGCCACTCGTCCCGGCGGGCGATCGCCTGTTTCCGTCGCGCTTCGTCGCCGTACTTGATGGAAAAAACAATATCGCCGAACCAGATCGCCCTCCGGGCGCGGGTGCCCACGCCCGCCTGGCCTCTTACTGTTCGATTGTTGTACCATGAACCGGCGGCGGCTATGAGGTTTCCGTCGCGCTGGGCCTGCTTCCATGCTTGGAGAAATTCTTTCGGAAGAGGAACGACCTGGAACCCCCGCTCCGAAAGCCTGGCGTCGATCGCGCGATCAATGGCTGGATCGGTGCCGGGGATCCGAAGCCGACCGATACGGATCTTTTGCGCCGAAGGCTTTGCCGCCCTGGCCTTGGCATAGAGGGTATCGAAGTCGTCTTGCAAAAGCTCCATTCCTCTCACGAGTCCACTCACATTTTTGGCCATCGGCCCGACGGTATCGAGATATTTCGGAGAGATCGGATAGACCCCCTTTGTCGGGACGAGGCCGAACGTTGTCTTCAAGCCCGCGACTCCGCAGCAGGCTGCCGGGACGCGGATCGAACCTGCGGTATCAGTCCCCAGCGCGACATCCGCGAGATCAAGCGCCACCGCCACGGCGGAGCCGCTGGAGGATCCCCCCGGCACGCGGTCTTTGGCAACCGGGTTGATCGGTGTTCCGAAATAGTCGTTGGAACCGGAAACGCCTATGGCAAACTCGCTAAGATTGGTTTTCCCGACGATGGCTACCCCGCGTTGGCGCGCGATCCGCAAACATTCCGCGTCTGCCTTCGCCGGTTTCGCATGCTTGTAGAGATACTCCGATCCTGCTGAAGTCACCTCTCCCTTGATATCAATAAGGTCCTTGACTCCGAGGCGCAGGGATTTGTCGCCTGGTTTCGGGGCTTGGTAGGAAATGAAGGCGTGGGGAGGAGGTGTCGCCGGCTTCCTGAAAACCAGGGGAGAACAGCCAGCCGCGAAGAACGCGACCAGCAGCAGGCCGCGCCATGCCTGATTGCGCTGGGACAGCGCGTTGATGATCGCCAGCCGTATAAAAGGACTTTCCAATTTTCTAAGCCTCGGTTGGCGTCGATTGGATCAGGAGTCGCTTCTGATGGAAACCTAAAACGCGTTAATTGGCCATCGGGAGCGCAAACACCGAAGCCCGCTTTTATCGGGTCGAGGGAAATTCTTCGGGAGAGATGTTTGCGCTAGGCTCCCCGGGTTTTTGCGGGGGGTTCAAACAGCTCGTTTGCAATGTCTCGCTTTTCTGGTTTACGTAGCGGCTTCTGTGCGGTGCGGCCCGGATGGCGGTGGCAGATAGATGGCGAGATGGCTCGCGGGCTCCATAAAACGAATCGCTGGAGCGTTGATGGGGGTTTCCACGAGGTTGGAAGCGGAGCGCCCTGCAAAACAAGGCGCCCTGCTCGGTCGCAGGCGATGGGAGCATGGGCTATGACGCTCGGAGTAGTTCGCTGTTTTTTCAAACCGTCGGAACTGTGCCGCCGTCGATGACATATTCGGTTCCGTGGATTGAGGAAGCACGCGAAGATGCAAGGAAGGCTACCAACTCCGCAACCTCCCAAGGCCACGCTGGGCGTCCGATGGGAATGCCGCCAAGGGCATCAAGGATGCCCTGCCGTGCGGTTTCCTCATCGGTTCCGCCGTGCGCAGCGATGCGTGAAACCATAGCTTGGGCGGCAGTGGTATATATCCAGCCCGGCGAAACTGAGGTAACACGGACTCCCTTCGGCCCCAATTCCTTGGATAACGCCTTGCTATAGGTTGTCAGAGCGGCTTTCGCAGCGGCATAAGCGGTAGTCGATTCGGGGAGTGGTAGGCGCCTCTGAATCGAAGATATATGAATGACGACACCATCACCGCGCTCGATCATTCCGGGCACGAGAAGGCGGTCGAGACGGACAGCGGCGAGCAAATTCAAGTTGATCTCATCAAGCCATAGCTCGTCTGTAAGCGCGGCGAATCCTCCACCGGGTGAGCTGGAACCTCCAAGATTGTGCACGAGAATATCCACGCCCCCCAAATGATCAGTGACAGCATTGGCGGCCTTGGCTGCTCCTTCCTCAGTGGTGAGATCAGCGGGCACAAAATGTGCGGGCAAAGCCGATTCAACAGGGGCGGAGCGCGCCGTGGTGACGATGCTGGCTCCAGCCGACGCAAGACGTCGGACAATCGCCTCTCCGGTTCCCTTGCTTCCACCGGTAACGAAGGCCCGCTTCCCCGCAAACTCTGTAGGATCAATAGAAAAGGTAGGGGATGTGTTGCTCATGCGATGGTAAGTATCTATATTTTTCCGTATCGAAGATCGATCGGGTTGCCGGGAAAATCTCCTGAAACCTTTGCGGTCACTCGGGTCACGTCGCCATGCGACTCGGAGCACGTGACTTCAAACTGTGAGTCGTATTTCTGAGTAGTATCTTCTATCCACGCGTGAATCGCTTCCCGTCCAATGTGGTCCCGTTCCTCATCGTGAACAAAGGCATCAGGGGTGAAGCAGTCGCTGGCATCGTCAATGTGGAAGCGATTGGCTGCGTCAAATTAGCGCGTTAAAATGCCGGACCCCCAGGTCATCGGGCTGACGAAGCCTTCCGGCGGTGGCGGCGTGTAGGCGGAACTGATCTTCAAAGTCTGCGCCACCAGCGTCGGGATCATTGGGAATCCAGTTGCCCATAATGATCCGACCTCCGGGCCGGGTCACCCGCATCGTCTCTTGGCCACCTCAAACGGCTTGGGCGCAACATCGCACCAAAGCTGCTCCAACGAGATCAAATGCGTGCTCCGGCACTTGATGCAGATTGGTCGCATCGCCTTCCTGGAACCGGCAGTTGGCCGGACATGCCCTTTTGGTTGATTTATGCGGCGGTGAGCCAATACTCGAACCCGTCCCGGTAGACCACGAGCCGCCAGAGGCTGAAGGCGTAAACAGGGCGGATTCTCGGAAAAACCGAAGAGCAGTTGGCGGCGTCCGGCTAAGCCGTAGAAGCGATCCAGGTTTCCAACGTGGAACTTGCAGCTGGGGCCCCCTCAGAAATAGCGTGAAAAATGCCAGCTTGGGCCTACCGATAGTGCCGTGAAACGTCAGAATATCCCATCGAGCGTCTGAATGGTTCAAAGTACTGCAGACCACGCCGCGAACCCAGACCGCGGTCATGAAGCTCGGACAAGGGCAGGCCACGGGGGGAAAGCCAGAGGCTCACGAGAAGAGCGATCAGGTAATCCTCCTTGTTACAGGCGAGCTCTCCGCAGAGAGTGGTGGGAAACGTTCCCGAATGAAAGCAGGCGATGTAGTGATTGTGCCTCCGCGGGCAAAGCATAGGTTTACCAACAGCGGAGAGGAGCCGGCGGTAACTTTCAACGTGTATTCGCCGCCCGAATATCCGGTAGATGAAGAATGATTTGCCAGTGCTCAGACTATCGATGGGCAAAGGGTAAGGGTAGCCTCAGCAGCCTTGCCAGTATCCCTAAGATAGCACGCTACTTCTACCGCTTATGACGGCGAACGCCTCCACACAACCACTAGCCGCCACCATTTTTGGGCCACTTCCCTTGAACGATCTTCTGCACGTATGAAGGCCCAATGTGACGAAGTGCATCGAAAAACCGAAGACCACCGGAGCGACCGGCGACGATCCCATGAGGAGCGATCGAAACTATGGTAAACAAATCTTTGGAAAAACGCGGGGGTAAATCGACCAAACAGCCTGCGAAACGCGTCAAAGAAGTTGCCTGTAAGGAGCCAAAACCGCTTCAAGCGAAAAGCTCGGTCAAAGAAGCGGGGGAAAAGATCAGATCCTTTCACACCGATCGATTGCCGGTCGCATCAGGTTGGGACTGTGAAGGGCAAGTACCCTGAGCGGAAGGCCGCTGGCTTTGGCCATGATCCCGAGACGACGCTTGTTCGCGAAATCATGGTAAAGAAGGCGTATTATTGCTTCGAAAGTCAGTCTCTGGAAAAGGCAGAGGAAATCATGCGCGAGCATCACCTCGAATATTTATCCGTTGTGGACGATAATTTGCGCGTCATTGGGACTGTGGGGCTGAGAGATCTCGCGGCGGAACGCCAGCAAACGAAATAAATAAGCGCGGAGGGAAAAGTTACCCATTTCCTACGCCGCGAAAGATCCAGAGATGCTCCGACGAACCTCCGGCGCAGATCAGCCCAGTGGCTCGACGCTCTCGGTTTTCGTTGATTGCACGTCCCAACTTGCCTACTGGCGCCAGCAACTCAACACCGCACCGCCGAGGCTCGAGCTGCCTGCCGACCGTGGGCGACTTGGTGGCTCCGGTCCCTCCGGGGCGAGCCAATCGGTCACTCCGGCAGCGGAGAGGGGTTGCCGGTGGCGAAACACCAGCATCCCGAGCGCGAGCACCGGCGATCGGGTGCCGAGACCGTTATCTCCTCGCTCCCCGACGCTTTGGTTTACTAGCACCGTCGTGCAAAGGGCGAATTGCTCGCGCCAAAATGACCGCCAGGCGCTTTTGCTTCACAAGCGAAGACAAACTCACGACACTCTGGAGGACTTACAATAATTCGACCGGCCGTGCTTCTAAGCATAGGCCAATCATATCACAACTCAACGTTACACTCACTAGTTGCCTTTTCGACAGCGGGCTTTGGGCTTTTTTTCCATCCTCGCCTTCAGGCCGCGAGTCATAAGCGGCGACAATTTTAGGTCGAGACTCGATTTGTCGGGAAGAATCGGAACCTCGCCTCGTAGTGTCGGCACATAAAAGAAAGAATATTTCCGAGCGGGACTCTGCCATCCGGTCGCTTCTGCTATCACATTTTCTCCTTCTTTTTCCGTGTAATCGGCAAAGTCCGATGTGATCGACCAATTGCTGAGTCGTCCGATTTGCAGCATTCCCATTCGCATGTCGGCTTCCTCCCACGGTTTGGGAGAAACCTTCCTAAAGAGCGCATAGCGCGCCTTGTCATTAAAAAAACCAAAAATCACTTCATAACCTTCATTCATTGATTCCGATGTGATCTTAAACGCCTTTTCGCCTTGGACATTCATCCCCAAAAGATTCGGCGTGAGCACAGTCGGCTTCTGAAAGGTTTTTTCGATTTCCGCTTTAGAGAGGAGAAGAATATTCATAAGAAATAATTCATCGCTTGTCATTGTATCAAAATATCAAAAGTCCCAAGAGAAGTGACAAGCAAGACTGATATCTCAATAGCAGCGAGGGCCAAAAAGGGCAAGGGTACCTATTACAGAATTGGCCCCTGCGAGGCCATTGCGATTTCAGAGCAGCTAACGCAGCGAGGCGCGAATTCTTACGGCCGTGGCAACTCCGGTTTAGCGGACAAAAAGTTTGCATCCGCGAACAAGGATCGGGAATGCTGTCGCCAACCGTCCGTGACGGGAGTCCTGCGAGAGGTCAAGCAGCGAGAGCCGGAATGGGCGTCGAGGCGTTTGCAAAACACGGAATGGGCTTCAGAACCAATCCGGCGGCTCTAGCGAAAAGATGTAAAGAATGCCGACGCCCTCTTTCCTGGTCATGCTAAGAAATTCAAAGAAAGTACTTTATAACCCCGCATGACAAATACTCACGTCGGGAAACTATACAGTCACTCAGGGCATCATAGACGGTCGAGCGGAACTTGTAAGGACTTTAACTGATTGTTGGTAAGCCTCTTGGACTTCCAGAAGTTCCGCCGGCCCGAAACGGCACCCATGCTGCAGAAGACAGGGAAAACATTTGAGGGAAATATATGATAAGCTATTTTTCAAAACGATTTGCTCTTCTTTTACCGATTGTTGTTAGCTTCGTGCTTTCCGGCGACGTCTTCGGATTCACTATCTTTTCTGTTGGTGGGAATGACAAGCCGGCGTCAATTCAAGGTACGATAGATAGCTTCCGGGCTGCCTTGGGAGACCCCAACAATGGCAATGCGCCGGGTCCACTTGCCAGTGGTCGCCGCGAAATCAACTGGGACGGGGGCGGCCCCCCAGTTGACGCTAATTCACCTGGCGGCACACCGTTCAACGTCTTCCTCAACACCCGAGGCGCGCAGTTCATAACTTCAGGTACCGGGTTCCTTCAGGGGCCGCCAAGCGGGGGATCAAACGGCGGGCTCCCTTATCGAGATTAGATGAGAAGGCAGAGAGAGCCCTGGGACGCTGCGGTCCGTGGGTAGTAAGCTCGATGCCTTATGGAAAAGACAACACGTAGACTACGGAAAGCACAGGCAACCATCGGCCTAGATCTTGGCGATAAGAGACACACGTTTTGTGTGCTCGACACCGGTGGAGAAGTCGTGAACAAGGGCTCGATGCGCAACGAGCGCAACGAGCTTGCAAAGCTGGCAAGCGCATACCCGGGAGCCTTGGTGGTCATGGAGGCAGGAATGCATTCGCCTTGGACTAGTCGATTTCTTGACTCTCTTGGAATGGAGGTCGTGGTGGCCAACCCTCGCAAGACCCGCACCATCTCGCAAAGCGAGCGCAAGAGTGATGAGCGGGACGCCCTTGTTCTGGCCCGTCTGGGTCGGGCGGACCGCAACCTGCTTAGTCCGATCGTACACGGTAGCGAAGAAACCCAACATGACCTACTCCAGATCAAACTGCGCGACAGCCTGGTGCGGGCGCGGGTGGCATTGGTCAATTCAGTGCGCTTTACCTTGAAGAGCCTCGGATATCGGGTGAGCAATCCTTCAAGCGAGCGTTTCCACAAGCTGGTGGTCGAGGAACTCCCGGAGTCAGTCCGAGCGCTGATCGCGCACAGCGTGGCCTCGATTGCCGAACTCACTGCCCGTATCAAAGCATTGGAGATCTCCATCGCTCGGCTGGCCAGCGAGAAGTAGCCGCAGACCATCTATCTTCAGCAGATCAACGGGGTGGGACCAATCACATCGCTCTATTTGGTGCTCAAGATCGAGAACCCCCAACGCTTCACGCGAACCCGAAATATTGGAGCCTTTGTGGGTCTGGGTCCGAAACGAGATCCAAGCGGAGAAACCGACAAAGAGTTGCGCATCAGCAAATGCGGAGACCGCTATCTGCGTCGCCTGCTGGTGAGCGCCGCGCAGCATATCCTGGGACCCTTCGGGACCGAAAGTGCGCTGCGCGACTACGGACTACGGCTCGCCCAGGACGGCACCGCTAAGGCCAAGAAGCGGGCCGTTGTTGCTGTGGCCCGAAAGCTCGCTGTTTTGCTGCTGACGCTCTGGAAATCCCGTCAACCCTACGAACCTTTTCCTACGATGGCTTGAAGAAGTCTGATGGGGGCTCTGCGCCCCCAAAACCCCGCACCGCTCGCCGCGGCAGGCGTTCGGGGGGAACTCTTGAGCCCCAACTGAGGACGGACGATTCGGAACGATTGCGGTTTGGGTGCAGTGGCTCCACCAGAGAGACCTCGATATCGAGATAGCAACGTTCCGCCTTTGCGGCAATCTACGGATCAAAACATGGACCAACACACCGAGTCCGGATGGAAGCCCGATCCCGCCGCCGCAGAAAACAAACGACGACGAAGATGAATCTTCAAAACCTCTTGACTGCCTTCTCATGGAAGCACCCAGAAAACGCCTGCAATCACCTGTCTCTTATCGGTGGGCGGTCGCCCCTCCCTTCGGACTGCGTTCCGCATCAGGTATCTGCCCAGAAAGCCAATCCAACCCCTCTTCGCTAAGTGTCAGCATTCAAATAACTTAGCATTCACTATGCCACATTCCGGTTTTGGGATAGCTGTCTAGACGGGCCACGTCCTCACGGTATGCGTCAAGCTTCACCGGACGGCCCGACCTGACCCCACGTGCCTTCGCGGCGGCGAGTCCCTCATGGATCGCTTCGACCGCCGTCACACGCTTGAACTCCTCGATCGCGTCTAGCATATCGAGAAACACTTTGCGACGCTTCCTTGAGTTGATCTTCTTGCGCGGGACATCTCAAGCCGCGCTCGAAGTGGTAGCCAAGGGAAGTCGAATCCTCCTGGCTCTCGGGCATCCACGATCCGGGTTTTCTGCGTTTGAAGCCTCAGTCCATTGGCCTTCGCGAAGCCTTGGATTCTCCCCAAGGCTTGGTGGGCCTCCTCTTGCTCGCTGGAGATTATGATAAGCTTCGGCTCCGCATTACCCAGATCGTGAATTGACTAATATTTAGCCCAACGAGCTGGCGCCCAACTCCTCCAGCAGTTTCGTGAGGGCGTCGTGGTCCACTGGCTTGACCATGTGAGCGTCGAACCCGGCTTCTTTCGAGCGGCGGCGGTCCTCCTCCTGACCCCAACCGGTCAGGGCCACAATTACCAAGCCCTTCTCCCCCCGCTGTTCTCGTATCCGGCGAGCCGCTTCGTATCCGTTGAGTTTGGGAAGCCCGATGTCGAGCAGGATTGCGTCGGGCTGGAACTTCGCTGCCGCTTCCACTGCTTCAACGCCGTCGTTGGCGATATGGGCTTCGTGGCCGGCCAACTTCAACAACAGCGCCAGGCTGTGGGCCGAGTCCTGGTTGTCATCTACGACCAGGATGCGACGTTTTACCCTAGCCGCCTGCTTGACCCCAGTTGGCTCCCGCGGCGGCGGCATAGGCGGTTCGGTAAGGACAGGCAAACGTACCGCGAACTCGCTACCCTTACCGATACCGGGACTGCAGGCTTCCACCGTGCCGTCATGCATTTCCACGAGGTTTTTCACCAGCGTCAAGCCGATGCCCAGCCCGCCTCGCGACCGCTCCAGCGACGTATCGACCTGCGTGAACATTTTGAAGATGCCGGGCAGTTGCTCGGCGGCGATGCCGATGCCGGTGTCTCGCACCCGGATTACGGCGTGCGGGCCCTCTCGCTCGACAGTCAGCCAGATGCGACCGTCCTGCGAAGTGAACTTGCAGGCGTTATTTAGTAGGTTGCCCACGACCTGAGCGAGCCGGGTCGGGTCGCCATTCAGGAAGATCGGCTGCGGGGGGACTGTGAGTGTCAGCTCATGGCCCATGCCCCCGCAGAGCGGGCGGATGGCTTCGACGGCGTGATGCACGACGGATGCCAGCTCGATTCGCTCCTTCTTGAGTTCGATCTTTCCCCGGCTGATGCGGCTCATATCGAGGAGGTCGTCGATCAGCCGCACTATCTGGCTTACCTGCCGGTTCATCATGTCCATCGCCGCTTGCGAGGTCTCCCTGTCACCGCCCGTGAATTGCAGGATTTGCAGGGCGTTGCTGATCGGGGCCAGCGGGCTACGCAGTTCGTGGGCCAGCATCGCTAGAAATTCGTCCTTGCGGCGGTCAGCCTCCTTGAGCGCCTCCTCCGTCCGCTTGGGCTCGTGAATGTCGTACGTGCTGCCGATGTAGCCCTTGTAAGCACCGCCCTCGAAGCGCGGCACGGCGACCGTGCGCATCCAGCGGTACTCGCCGTCGGCGCGGCGGAAGCGGAAGTCCGCGTCGAACCGCTCGCGTCGCCCGGCTACGGCTACGAAGCCGTCGTAGTACGCGGCGGCGTCTTCCGGGTGCAGCGACTCTGTCCACCCGCCGCCGAGCAGCTCCTCCATTGGGCGGCCGAGGAAATGAACGTATTCCGCATTCATGAACTCGTCCCGGTTGTGCTCGTCGGTCAGCCAGATCAACACGGGCGCAGTGTTGGCCAACAAGCGAAAACGCTCCTCGCTGTCGCGAAGCGCCTCTTCCGCCCGCCGCTTCTCGGTCACGTCTCGGAACACGAGAACGCAGCCGACGATCTCACCCCCCTTGCGACGGATCGGCGCGGCGCTTTCGTCGATGGGCCGTTCCGTGCCATCTTTGGCAATGAGCACGGTGTCGTTCGTCCGCCCGACACTGACGCCTTCCCGCAATGTCCTCGTCGCTGGGTTCTCGACCTCCTTACGGGTTTCCTCGTTCACGATGCGGAACACGGCGTCGAGTGGTTGGCCCTTCGCCTCGTCTCTGGTCCAACCGGTCATCGACTCAGCTGCGGCGTTCAGCTTGGTGATGCGGCCCCCCGTGTCGGTCGTGATGACGGCATCCCCGATGCTGGAGAGCGTAGCCCGAAGCCGCTCCCCCTGCTCGGCGTTGACCCGCTCGCCCCTGATGACGCCCCTCCCGACCGCTCCGCTCGTCACCACGGCGATGACAGTACCTACGATGAGCAGGATCAGGGCCAGGCCCACGATGGCCCGGGCGTCATGCAGCGCCGCATCCCTGCGGGCGTTGTACGTTTCTACGGCTTCGACCTGCATCTCATCGTCCAGCAACTTCTCCAACCCGGTGCGGAGGATGAAAAACCTCGTCAAGTCATCCTGCTTCGGCTGACGGTTCTCGGCGCTCAGCAAGGTTTGGCCGAGCTTTTTCAGCTTCTGCCACAAGGGTTCAAAACGGGCTGCCATCTCACGTTTCCGGTCGCTCGTTGCCAGACGTTCGTAATCTCTCAAGTGTCGCTCCACGTCAGCGGCTTCTCCGTCCGCATTCTGCCAGGCTTCCAGTTCGCCAATTTGAAGGTACGTCGCCACTGCCAAGGAGTAGCCGAGGACGTTGATTTCCAACTGACTCGCCTCCGCACTGACGTTGCGGGCATTCGTCATCTCGTCCAGCTGTCCCTCGATGGAGCGGACACGAACGAGGATCGCCACGCTCGATAGCACCAGCAGGGCCGTCAGTGTCCCAAACCCCAGCCAGAGTTTTCTCCTCGTCGTCATGGTCGATTGCTCCGCTGCGGCGTGCGCTGCGGAGGTCGGTCCCATCGCGCATGCCCAAACGCATGGTGGACACCGTTATCCTGGTTGGTCGTCATTTTTGTCGAAGACGCCGCTGCCGACACCGCCATGTCGATTCGTAGCAGCGGGGCGTCGAGATGACCAGCCAGAACCAACCGGGTTAGGCTAGACTGACGAGCGGCGCGCTCATACTATCGAAGGGCAAAGGGCAAGGGCACCCTCCGCGTAGACGCCTACATCGGATTGCGTAACAATCGCTTGTTCTCACAAATACTCCCAGAACGAGTGTCAACCGGGATCCGCGCATAAATTACGACCACACCTTGACCTTGCCTCCCTTCCAGTCGCCTTTTCAAGCTCGTCTCAAAGCCCGTGTAGGCCTTTTTCTTGATTTCGAGAGTAAAGGACCGCGGAGATGAATCATGCGGCGAGCCTGAACTCTCCAATGACCTGAAAGACGCTGCCAACCGGAAGCGAAAGTTCTGCCGCGATGGCACGTCCGGTGCGACCTATCGCCCGCAGGCGGGCGATACCTCACGGTGCGCATCTAATGTCGCGGGGCGACCCAGCCTCACACCTTTCTTCTTCGCTGCGGCGAGTCCGGCGTTCACGCGCTCGCGAATAATTTCACGTTCGAACTCTGCGACCGCGCACAGAATGTAAAGCTGCAACTTGCCAGCCGGATTCCCCTCCGAAGTGTCGATGCCCTGCGCGGGCACGACCAGCGCCACCTTATGCGTATTGAATTCATCGATCAATTGCGCAAGGTGCGAGAGACTACGCCCGAGCCTATCCAGTTTGAAGCACACGACGATATCAACAGGACGCAGATAAGGGCGACCCTTGAGGGCAAGGGTAGCCTCCACAGAACTTGCCCCAGCGAGGCGGCGGGCACGCGGTGCGAGAGGCGCACTTGGGCGCTGCCGGAGGGTTCAGGTGGCCGAGAACACCATGACCGAGGGTCCTTTCGCCCGGCGGGTCGCTGCCGGAGTGCGTGGTCACTTCCCTTTCTTGTAAAGGCGGGTTGATTCACAACGAGCTTAACGGCGGCCCTACGCGTCAAAAAGGCCTGTAGGGAGATATTCTATGTTTTGAATCTGCTGCTTAAGAAGCCAAGCGATCTTTCTAAGGGGCCAGCTCTTCCCGGCGTAGCAAGTCTTGCGCGTTGACGCTCAGAGCCGAGAGGCTTTTGCTCGATGTTGTAGCCGTCGCGAGTTGAGATCGATTAATTAACGTCGGCCCACTCCTTCAAAGGCGGCTGCCTTGGTTAGTTCCTTTTACGCTAGAAGGTGTCCGGATCGCTGTCTATGCTGTCAAAGACCGAAAGGAAGCATATGAGTGACACTGCCACCGCGGATCATCCCGAGTCGTTGGCCATGGAAAAGGTCCACCGCGAGTTGCAAGTGTTGCGTAACCGCGTCGAAGACTTGGAAGACCTCCGCGATCTTGGCGAGGCAATCGCGGAGAATGCTGACAAATCCTTGATCCCTTGGGTATATGCCAAGAAGGACCTGGACTTGATTGACCCCTTCGAGAGCACGACGAGGCCGAAAGGTTGTCGCTTTCGAGCCAGCGTGCCGGAGATTGAATACCTACGATGGACGCGTAGGATGACGTCAGCCCTGATACTCCTCATGCGGCATGCTGAAAAGCCATTAGACCCGCGGGACCCAGACCTCTCGGACGCCGGCAAAGCCCGTGCGGACGCCCTCGCTCGCTATATTCCACAAGACGTGGCTAAACCTGACTTCCTGTTTGCCCCCGCAGCATCGAAGGTACAGCGTTCGTCCGATCCAGACGCTGACACCGCTTTCGGAAAGATTTTCGCTTCCAATCAACACCGGAATTGCCGATCAAGACTACCCAGTCCTCTCCGAAAATCGTGGCGGGGAGTTTCACTATGTATGATGCCGACCCGCAGGTGAACGCGAACCGCCCATACTTTCCGCTCTCGGCGTTTCGTTTTTCCGCGAGTGGCGCAACGACTTGCGTTTGGGCGTGTACGAGCCGGTCGTGCCGTTCCTCGACGACTCCAATCCTGGCGCTATCTCCACTTTCTCCACCCGGCGACCTTCCTGTCATCTGGAGGCGCCGCGCCTCGGCCGAAGAAACATCTGCCGACGCCTGTAACAATCGACAGCGGTCTGCGCTACGCACGGAACGCGACCGCCATGGCTCAAGGGGAGGGGGTGGCGGTGTCTAATCCCGTTGACGAGATCGAAGTTCAGCTCAGGCGGTCCGCCTTCTTGAGGGACGATGTGGACGATCAACGGGCGAAACTCAACCAGAACTTTGCGCGCCTCGACCCAGACCAGGCGGCGAAACTCCTGGAAAGACTTCTGACTTTTGACGGCGCTCGCCTGCCCCTCGATTTTCGTCGTCTTCATCGAGCCGTTCGTTTGGAGCTGCTCCTGACGTTGGCAAAGCGCCTCGGGAGCCAGACCTCTGCGCAGTTCCATG
Organism: uncultured Verrucomicrobiae bacterium; assembly: GCA_963816855.1. Taxonomy (GTDB): domain Bacteria; phylum Verrucomicrobiota; class Verrucomicrobiia; order Chthoniobacterales; family Terrimicrobiaceae; genus DASTFP01. The sequence goes on from CAWFMA010000026.1 coordinate 170,307, forward strand.
CTCGCCTCACGGGAGCTGGCGCCCCAACGGCAGCCGACCCGAAATTGCAAAAGGGCCTCCGCACAGTGTTCCCCGATGCGATGCCCCGACTGCGCGATCAGTTCCTGCAAGCTCTGCGCGGGCCGGGCTCGGCCAAGATCCCCACGATCCTCCTGGAATTTCGCAGCCACGGGAAGCAAATGAGCGAGGACAACGGGTGCGAGAGCGCACCGACGTGCCCGATGCTCTGGGTCTGGACGCGGATCCTGACGACGGACGGAATTGGATGGAGATCCGGGGAACGGTGATCGGCCACCGGCCGGACGCCCAGTACCGGTTTGGCAGGACCATAGAACAGGGCGACTGGTACCTTGTGGGGAACACCTGGAAATGCCGGAATTACAGCCCCCCAGGAACAGACGATAACAAGTTCAAGCAGGACGAAGACAACCACCCGGACAATGATCACATTTACGTGATCGACGGCCCCGGCCCCCCAATCCCCCCCGGCATGGACGCCGTCCCCGGCAAGCAGGCTGAAATACCGCGCGACGACCGGCCGAACGTCAGGGAATACGTGTACATGATCACCGCGATTGAGACGGTCGACGTCAAACTCGGCTCAGGCTCATGGACGCGGATGGCGGGCGGAGAGATAAAATGGTTTTCCGTCACGTGGTTGCAGAAAGTGGGACGCGACCATTGGCGAAGGAAACCCGGAGATGAGAATAAGATCGTGCAGGGATCGATCGACGCCATGGAAGCCGGTGCCATGACGGGCCAGCCTCCCGCTGTGCCATGAGGGGGAACTAGGAGGTGCTCATACTGTCAAAGGGTAAGGGTACCCTTCCACGCCTGCCCCTCTTGCCGGTCATCCGCCTAACCTAGCACGTGCTAGTTCTGGCCACTGTCCCAATCGCCTCTCCGCCCAAACGCGGGCCAACTGCCCGGCTTCCTCGAGTTGCCGGCGCCACCCCCACCCGATTCGCGGGTGCCGCCCGGAAGTAGCGGCCTTCCCGAGTCAACCCACCGCCGCCCTAAACCGCGCTGGGCTTCGAACTGCCCTATAAGTCTTGAAGACATTCGAACTCGGAAGCCCAAGCTCCCCTTGCGACGGCGCGACCAGTAAGGCCGTGCGCCGGCAATCGGGTCAACGTCATTGCGGTAACCGTCAACGCTTGGCCGGCGAGGTTCCTTCCAGTTCGCGATTCCCGCAAGCGCATAAGAATCGACGACATTCTTGAGAAACTCTGACCTTTTATCGGCTGCCCCGAGAACACCACAAACATCGTAAAAGCACCAATATGCTTGAGCGGCTCAATCAGGAGATCAAACATGTCATTCGCATCTTTCCCAGCGAGGAGAGCGTGCTGCGACTCATCCGGGCGCTGGCGGTCGAAATCCATGAGGATTGGATCGAAGCCCACCGTTACCTCAACATGGAAATGCTTCGCGAACAACATAAGCAACTCCCGTTGCTGGAGGCCGCCTAAAGTGAATGCGACGGCTTGTTCACAAACTGGCTTGGCGCCAGCGCCGGAGCTCTGTCCCTCCGGGGCTCCGGCTACCGCAACCTCGCCCCGCCGGGCGTTTGTGAACAAGCCTTAAACGCTTTCCCAACTCCTATCTTGATCTCCTTTTTGCTGAACTTGACGGACGCAACACCAACCAATTCGCCATCCAATTCGGGGAGACATTTAACAAATGAGGCTTACGCACAATGGAATGGGGGCTACGTGCCCCCCATAATCGCACGGCTCGAGGGAACTGGTGGGCGCTGCCGCGTCTCAATGAAATCGGAGCCGAACGAAGAAAATAAACCGACCCTAAACACAAAACTTCGGATAAGTTCATCTCCGCAAGGGATTCCTCCCAGTAGCGTCTCGACCACCCACCGACCTCACGGTGCCCGTTTGCCCACGCAGATAAAGCACTTTCGAGATGAAGCAAAAATCATCGTTAAATTCTGCATCCAGCTTCCTTCGATTATTGCGAATAGAAACGACGTAGACCTCAGCAACCATCGAAATAATCGACGCGATCCCACGGCGCCGAAACCAGGGGTAAGGCGGTGCTGGCTATCTTCGAAAGTCTCTCTCGCCGAGCCGCGGTCATTGGCTTGAAGTTGCTGGCAACCGCGGCGTTCTCTTCTAGATGCCTCAGGCTGTCCAGTCCCACAATGGCCGAGGTAACGCCTTCGAGACTCAATGCGTATCGGAGGAGTTCCTTGGCGGGCAGACCCGACTCGCGGGCAAATCGGATCGTTTTCATCGCGATCACGCCTGTCTTTCGCTCGCGCGCCAGCGGCAGCAGTTCGTTTTCGTAACGGCCATTGTCCGGCCGGGTGGACGGGAAGATCGTCAGCACGCAGTCAGGATCAAACCGCATGCATTCGATCAGAATTGCCGCCGCGGAATGGCCGGTCACTCCAAATGCGCGGATGATCTTCTGGTCCCTTGCCTCGCGGGCAGCGCGCACGGCACCAGATTCAATGGCGCCTAGATTTCCCAACTCGTGAGGTCGCAGGTCGTGCAGTTGGTAAAGTTCGAGATGATCTGTCCGCAGAACCTGCAAGCTGCGGTCAAGATCACGTTTGAAACCGTCGTAGTCCCGCGCGTCGCTTTTGCTTGCCATAAAGACGCGATCTCGATTTCGCAATAAAACCGGAGCAATCATTTCTTCGCTCGGACCGTAGGTGCGTGCCGTATCCCAATAGTTGACACCGTGGGCGAGGGCCGATTCGAGCAACGCGTAGCCGGCTTCCCGGTTACCTCCATAGCCATCCATAAATGCACTGCCCAGTCCGAGACCGAGAATCGAAAGATCCGCATTGATACGGCCGAGTCGACGGCGGTCAACTCGCCGAGATTTGGCGTCGACCAGATTTGAGTCTGCGCGTGCACTGAAAGGTGAGAGCAGACTTTTAACGGCCGCGGCAAACAGGATGCGCCTAATGAAATCCCGGCGAGAACTTCCGGCTTTCATGTTCGAAGCTAGCTTTCGACCGATACCCTGTCAATGGACCGAGCCCCAACTCCGCTCGTGGGCATCGGGGCTCTCATTCGCCGAAAGGGCCACCGCCTCTCCTTGCTAACCGCTTACGCCCAAAGCAACACAATGGGAAGGGGACCACCAGAAAATGGTCCCCTTTCTTTCCCCCGCCAGCATGGACAACAACGACCTTAATCCCCTGCAACGCTTCATCGCGAAGCGGGAACTCGAACACAAAGCAGTGGCTCCACTGGAGAGGCCACCGCCTGTATCTGCACCTGTGCTCGTGCGCGCTCATATCCGGGAATCGGGCGGCTTGCCTACGCGGCGGCCACCTGGCATGGCGGCCCTCTCTTTCGTGCTCGCCTTTCTCGCCGTCCTTTACGAGGTGCCCCGCGAGACGTTGATGTCTGCGGTCACTTTCACGGCCGTCGGCAGTCCTATGCGCTCACCGCAGCACGCCTCCAGAACCTCGGCAAGAGCTTGTGGTGGCTCGGGGTCTGGCTGATTCCCTTTGTTGGGTTCTACATCACTATCCTGTGCCTCGCAGCGCCCACAGGCTACGCCCAGCACCGACAATGGACACTGTCGGCGGAGCGATCGCTGCACTGGCAGCCCTCGTCACCATCGCTTGCCGTATTTGGATGACAATAAGCCCTAACGATATTCGTAATAATAGCGGTCGGCTGGACAGCGTTGGATTGGCGTTTAGGTGGACAAAGGCCCGGCAAAGGTAATTCCTCTTGTACCCTAAAATTCGGGTTGGTGCTAAGTGGGGCCGGGGCTCATACTGTCGAATGGCAAAGGGCAAGGGTACCCCTTTCACACCGGCCCCCTCTTGCCGGTCATCCGCCTAACCCAGCACGCGCTAGTTCTGGCCACTGTCCCAATCGCCTCTCCGCCCAAACGCGGGCCAAGTTGCGGCGCAGGTCGAGCTGTGGCTGGGGAGCGCGTCCATTCGTTGCTTCGCATCGCCCAGAGTCCGCGGGTCAAATCAGCTCCCTGCTGGCGCAGGCTCTTGCGAACGGCATCGAGAGCCTCTCCAGCCAGCTTCATGATATGGAAGAAGACGATGCGGGCGTTGGGAAAGTGGGCTTGGACTCCGGCGATGTAGGCCGGGCCCATGTCCATGACGACCTCGGTAATGGCCTCAGCCTTGGCTCGGTGGGCAGGCATGGCCGCGAGGAACTCCGTCACGGCCTGGGCACTGCGCCCTTCGACCATGAGCAAAGGTCATGGCTCTCGGCGTCGAGAACGACGGTCACGTAGCGATGCCCTTTGCGGGCGCTGGTTTCGTCAATCATCAGACGGCGCACCTGGCTCCAGTCCTTGGCGGCATGGGCCTCCGTGACATAGTGCTCCAGCACTCCAGAGTAATTTGTCACTCTCGGGCCACCGCCGACACGCTCATCTGCTGACCCAGCAGCAAGATCATGACCTCCATCATCAGGGTAAATCCGCTGCTAGGCCGCGCCCAAGGCCCCGCGGCCTGCAAGATGCCGTCCTCTTGGCACTGGCTGCGCGGCACCCGGGAGATCAACTCGGTGCGATGCTGCCAAAAGTCCAGATGCCGCCACTTCTTCGCCACCATATCGTGAACCGGAGAGAATTTTGCGCATTGCGGGCAGGGATATTGAGAGCCGAGCTCGAAATCCAGCCACATTTTCAACTCCCGGCCGGCGACGTCCATCTCGCTCTTGACCACTTTCCACCCACTACCCGATCCCCAGGGCCTTCCCGAAAAGAAGATTTGCGTCCAAATCACTTCGATTGCCGCGATGCGACGGCTCCTGTTCCGAGGGCTATCAGCTTAGTCCGGATCGAGACGCGGCGGTCGCGGAGCAGGTTTGATACTGCTAATCTGCTCGACGCAGGGTAAGTTGTCGCATGAACGAGCAACAGAATGTTAAAAGGGTCCAGGAAATCTACGCGGCATTTGGCCGGGGCGACGTTGCGTTCATTGTTTCCCAATTGACCGACGACATCCATTGGGTGAGTCACTTCGATTCGGTTGTTCCCTGGAGCGGCGACTTCTCGGGGAAAGAACGGATCCCCCACTTTTTCGAGGCAATTTTTCAGTCCGTGGATGTCGAAGCATTCGAGCCTAATGAGTGGATTGCAGAAGGTGATACTGTCGTGTCACTGGGAGAGTTTGGATGCCGTGTCCGCGCCACCGACAAACGTTCCCGCACACGCTGGGTCTTCATCTGGAAGTTTCGTGATGCCAAGGTCTTTTCGTACGAGCAGTTTCATGATCCTGCCCTAGCCCTAGCGATCGCCTTCCGGTAAGCTAGTCGGTCTTCCGACCTCGCTGAACACACCTTGATCATAAGCCCTGTCCTCGGGTTCGGGCATCTCCTGACGAAACGCGAGCGCACCTTTATTCCGTTGGACCAGGCCCAGGCGTCCTAGCTCTTGGCGCGCCCCCTCAGGCGCCCTGCCATCTTCGCGATTGGGGGTCCACCATAGCGGAGCGCCCATCAAAAGCCGGTGGCGGGCCTCCTGGCGTAAAGATCCTTTACTCAATAGGCGAGAAATTGTTCGGTCGGCTCCGAGCCCCCAGATTTTTTCATTTTAAAGTGAGTATTTAACCCTAGTATGAATGTTTGTTCACTTCAGGTCATGACAACCCCAAACTAAGAGGAGAGAAAAGATGGCAAAGGAATTAGAAGGTAAGGTCGCCGCTGTCACCGGTGGGGCGTCGGGCATCGGACTGGCCAGCACCGAGGCGATGCTTGCGGCTGGCGCGCGCGTGGTGCTGGTCGACCGCGATGAGGCGGCGCTAACGCTACTCCGCGAAAAGCACGGCGACGCGGTGATTCCGCTGGTCATCGATCTGCTTGACGCGAAGAGCTGCGCGACGCTGATGCCGCAGATCCTGGAGAAGGCAGGCCAGCTCGACATCCTGCACGCCAATGCCGGTATTTATATCGGCGGCGACTTGGTCGATGCCAACACGGACGCGATCGACAGGATGCTAAACCTTAACGTCAACGTGGTGATGAAAAACGTCCACGATGTCCTGCCGCATATGATCGAGCGTGCTACGGGCGACATCGTGGTGACGAGTTCGTTAGCGGCCCACTTTCCCACGCCCTGGGAGCCGGTCTATGCGTCGTCCAAATGGGCTATAAACTGCTTCGTGCAGACTGTACGCCGCCAGGTCTTCAAGCACGGCATCCGCGTTGGCTCGATCTCGCCCGGTCCCGTCATCAGCGCGCTTATCGCCGACTGGCCGGAGGAGAAATTGAAGGAGGCAAAGGAATCAGGCAGCCTGATCGAAGCAAGCGAGGTGGCCAATGTGGTGATGTTCATGCTGACACGGCCACGCGGGATGACCATTCGCGACGTGGTCATGCTGCCCACCAATTTTGACCTCTAGCCTGTCTTTGAGGCCCGAAATCGCAAAGAACGAGGCAGTTTTTAGGCGGCTTTTGCAAGGAGGCAAGCGTTTTCGAGGCGTCCTAACTGGCGCGCCCCTCAGCCCGAAGCTTGCGCATCGTCGCGGCCTTCTTGGCTCTCCTGCGCTTGGCGCGCTCCTACTCGGCCTTAACCTCCGCTCCGGTCGCCGGTCGCAGACGGTTCCGTTCGTCAGCAGGTAGGGGGCTCATACTACCGAAGGGCAAAGGGCAAGGGTACCCTCCTACAGAGGCAGCGCCCGCTCCTTGCCAACATCTACTCCACCAGAGCACGTGCCAGTCCAAGGCTGTTCGCACTTTACAATCGTGGCCCGAGTCGAATTCGCTGCGGGCGACGACGGATCTCCACCAGCACACAACCGGAGCCGCTCGCTTCAAGACGCTGAAAACATTTGAACTCGGCTAGCTCCTTTGCGATGCCGCGACCCGTCATTCCGCGCACCTGCAACGGGAGCATCGGCCTCACGGTCCACAGTGTGCGCTCGGCCAAGCCGGATTTCTCGCAGCCTCGCTGCGGCCAAGCCCATCACCATGTCCCCTTCCAGTCGCCTTTTCAAGCTCGTCTCAAGCCCCGTGTAGGCCTTTTTCTTGATTTCGAGAGTAAGAACCGCGGAGATCAATCATGCGGCGAGCCTGAACTCTCTGAGGACCTGAAAGACGCTGCCAACCGGAAGCGAAAGCTCCGCTGCGATGGCACGTCCGGTGCGGCCTATCGCCCTCAGCCGGGCGATATCCTCACGGTGCGCATCTAATGTCGCGGGGCGACCCAGCCTCACACCTTTCTTCTTCGCTGCGGCCAGTCCCGCATTGACGCGCTCGCGAATAATTTCACGTTCGAACTCTGCCACTGCGCACAGAATGTGACGCTGCAACTTGCCGGCCGGATTCCCCTCCGAAGTGTCGATACCCTGCGCGGGTACGATCAGCGCCACCTTGTGCGTATTGAATTCATCGATCAATTGTGACAAGTGCGACAGACTACGCCCAAGTCTATCGAGTTTGAAGCAAACGACGAGGTCCACCTTTCCGCGCCGAACTGCGGCCATAAGCTGGTCTAGTCCCTTCCGGCTGCTCTTCGCGCCCGAAATCACATCGCTGATTTCCTCAACATCAGTCCAGGCACGCCGCGTGCAGTATTCTCGGAGATCTTGAAGCTGCGAGTCGTGGTTCTGTTTGTCTGTGGAGACGCGGGTATAGATGAGCACCCTCATTCTCTACGTTACGCGAGCGCACGCTAAGCTTGCATGAGAAACTAGTGTTTTTCATGCACCGCTTTCAATACCGTGCCTTCTCTGTAACTCGAAGGTCATTTTGAGAGGGGGATTTTCATGCGACCCCCTACGCCGGCGGTTAAATTCCACGCGTGCAAAAAGGCTCCCCTTTTCATTACACCAGTAATTAAAGGGTCGGATTCGTTTTTTTGCTCGTTCGTCACATTTTTTGCAAAAGAGATATGTCTCTGGCGAATCAAGATGTAAGCGTCTCGCTGCGATGGCCTCCAAATTTTACTACCAGAATAGCGCCTCAGACCCTGTTGGGCCAGTAGGCTTGCAGGAACTTCTTGTAGCGAGGGCGGCGGGGGAAATTCAGGACGATCTGATTTGTCCCGAAGGGCAATCGCAGTGGGCGAAGTTTGAGTCGCTGTTTCCGGCACGTCAGTCGATCCAACGCGCGGCTGCGAATGTCGTAAGGAATGATCGACCTGCGAAGGTGACGGTTGTCGATGTCGACATGCCGTTTTTAAGCATGGTTGGCTTCATGGTCAAGTTGGCGGTGGCGGCTGTTCCTGCGATGATAATCTTATTCGGCGTGGGGCTGTTCTTCTTGTTTGCCTGGCTGGCAGCTGCCCCTTTAGTCCCTTTAGGGAGGTAGATATAAGCCGGCGGGACGCCGGCTAGAATTGCCGGAATGGGATTGCTTCCGGATCGGTCGAAGGGATTTACCGAACCGAAAATCTTGTAAAGGAGCCGAGCAGGGTTCGCTCGCAACGCGGCCTCGACATGCCGGCGCTTGTCTCGATTCGAGCGGTTACCGTGCGCAGTGTTCGCCAAAGGCAGAGATATGGATTCGCGCTCCCAGGTGCCCCCCTCGGCGAGAAAATCTTGCGGAAGCGTGACGCCTCCGGAAAGCTTTTGGCTGACTATTCGCTTGCGTAGCGGACGCGTCTCGTGGTCGTTCCGACGAGCGTTTCTCTCCAGGGCTCGTTCCCGGCGGCTAATTTGTTTTTCCAATTCCGGGGTCCGACCCGGCGTTAGAGTAAAGGTTTAAGCTGCTGGCTGTGCGTTTTATTTGGAGGTCTGTGTGGCTATTTTAGTTGGGTCTTTCCTAGATTGGAATGTCAATTTTTGGCAGGAACCTCGATAAACACAAGCGCCGGAGCTCAATTATTCGACTCGCCTTAAAACCACATCATTTTCCGCTCCGAAAACCCATGTAAAACCTGATTCAATGGGCTTTCGGAACGGAAAATGATCTTTTGAGTAGTTCTTAATCTAGGAAAGACCCTTTAGTTTTATTAAGTTGCTCGCCGAATCGTAGCGCAACTCGCCAAACACAAGAACAATTATTGACAAAAAGCCATGATGTTCAATGGCTTGTCTAGGCAATAGAAAATTGTCAGGACATGTTAAGAAGAGGGAGTCCCTCCGCCATCCGAGCTTTGTGCGCATCGGCGAGATGTCCATAGACTTTGCCGACCAGCACGCCACCATCGCTATGCCCGAGCCAGCTCGCAACAGTCATGAAGTCCAAGCCCTCGATAACACACTGCGAAACGAAGAAGCGCCTAAGGTCATGAAAACCGGCCCAAGACAACCCCGCCGCAACACGGACCAGCGTGAATGACTCCCGCAGACTTTTGGCATGAATATCCCGCTCGCCTCGCTGCGGACTCGGGAACAGAAAAGAACTGTCGCGCGGCCTGTTATCGGCCATCTCGTGCACTAAGGACTTAAGCTCAGCCGAAAAATTCACGACCCTATAACGCGAGTTTTTGGTGTCAGCGTCGGCTCCGATAGTCAGCTGTTGATTCCAAAGGTCCACATCCTGCCACCGCACTTTCAGCGCCTCCTGTTCGCGTGCTCCCGTTAGGACGAGAAACCGGATATAAAATTTCAACGCCTGCGCGTTCTTAGTCACCATTGGCACGCAGGCTTTGAGAAGTCGTTTGATGTCGCCAGCCGTTAAGAGCGTCCGTTTCGGCGGTTCGCGCTCTTTGAGTTTCTTGAGCCGTGGCGAAACGCTTAGCCATCCCTTCTCAAGCGCATACGCCATCGCGTTATTGAACGCCACGAGATCAAGATTGACGGTCCGGGCCGATACGCCTTCTCGGCGTCGCTGATTTCTAAAATCGGTCATCCGATCTGGCTTGATCCAATCGACTCGGACTCCGCCTAACTGTTTGCTCCAGCGGTTGAGTGCCTGAATCTCATTCTCCCGGGTTCCAAGCTTCTTTCCAAGGAACTGCGCGCTCCTTTGGTAGTGGGAGGCCAGCGTTTCGAATGTGGGCCGCCGTCCCGGCAAGTGCATTTCGCCCTCGCGGTTTTCGGTTCGCTTTTTCTCCAACTCCTTCTGAGCATCCACAAGCGATGTTGCCACCAGTGGAATACGAACGGGACGACTCTTTTCGTTTGGCCCTGTTACCCTCATCTGAGCATAAAACTTATTCCCCCGTCGCACGAGTCCACGGATTTTTCTCTTGCGGCTATCCCGAACCGAAACGAACCTCGCCGCATGTCCCTCTTCTGTGTCTTTGCGTTGCACGGCGTAACGGTCGCACAAAGCGTCGCACAAAGTCAAACTGGGGCGATTGAGTTACACGTAACACACTGATCATCAACATCGCCCGGATGGCGGAATTGGCAGACGCGCCAGACTTAGGATCTGGTGGAGCAATCCTTGTGGGTTCGAGTCCCTCTCCGGGCATTGTTGTCAATTAACAACTTACGCAAATGCGGGGGCTGGAGATCGCCAATAAATTGAGCAGCGCATAATTTATGTTACATTCTAGATTGGGACGAGGAAATTGTAGGCGAGCTTCAGCCCGCTGGAGAAATCTTGGAATGATCGAGGTGGAGGATTTGCCATGGCTCTGATCACCCTCCTGAAAATCAGTTTTGCTGGGTCGTTCCAAGCTCGGCTAGCGGTGGGAATGGATCCTGGCGATTCCTCGCCCACGGATCCCTACGGCACCTATGGTAAGAAGTCTCTGGGCCTTGGCGTGAGCGCGACGTATGCTTACCAAGAGAAACCGTTTGATCGTATCGTCCGCCTTTCCCAACCGGTGGATTTGCGCAACGCTCGGATGGATCCATGGGAAGACACCACGGTGAAGTCTGTGCAGATAGTTGCGGGCAAGGGAGTCCAATCGGTCCCCCCGGGAAACCCTCTTCTCGGGCAAGTGGTGTCCCTGGGTAATGCTGCAAAGTTCATTGAGGATGTTGGCTATCTGGTTGACAGTATGGTCTTAAGCATCGGGGCTTTCTTCTCTGCCAAGCCGGTGGGTGAAGTGGGAATTTTGGCATACCGATACGACAACAAAGCCAAAGCCGAATACCAAACCAAGAAACCCGCCCTTATCACGGCGATCGGGCCGATGGGGTTTGATCTCGTGCGCCTGAAAGTGCTTGCCGAGAACGCAAAAGGTAATTTTGCTACCTGGTCCGATATCTTTACAAACATCGCTCCGTATCATTTTTATCTGGATCCACCGAGCGTGCAGTTCTCGGCCGGCTTTAGCGACGGCAGCGCCATGGAACGGCCCGCAAATTACTGGTGGGCTGCCAGCCTCGTCTTCTCGCGTTGGGACGCTGACACGCTCGGTGGTCAACTCTCCGGCGACATTGCTGCCATTCACGAAAGCGTGTTGCAGCCCGGGGCGAAAATGATCCGCGAGATCTTCGGTAGGATCTTGGCTATGGCGATACCCGGCTGACGAAGAAAGTGGCAACAGTAGCTGGTCGAAACTAGCGGCCACCACTTTGGCTCCTGCTGCGTGTGCTACTTTTGTGCTACTTGCGGCATTTTCTGCCTTTCCTTGTCGGAGGGCCCGGGAACGGGCCCTGAGCCGCATCGATGCTTGCTTCCTGCGCATCCGTGTGAACGCCCATGAATGTAAGAAAAGTCGGATTTCACATTCTTAGGATCTGGTGGAGCAATCCTTGTGGGTTCGAGTCCTTCTCCGGGCAAGTACTGAACATCAATAAGTTACGTAAACTGGCTACCAAGTGTCCTCTGGGTCTACTTTGGTTCTGTGACGAGCAGTTCATACGGCCATTGCCGATGCTCTGCAGGCTCTCGTCCAAGATCCAACAGGGCGTATTTCTAGCCCCGATGAACTTGAATCGGTCTTTCATCGACAATCTTTGTTCTGTTGCTAAGGCGGAAACTTTTCGGGAGCATGTCTTCAAACTGGAGATTCCCATCACCCACCCTTCAGAACCACTGGTATATGCTCGCGTGGCTAAATCGACTCAAGGTGAACAGACTGAGCCTCCTTGCCGCGATGAGCTCGTGGGCTCACCGGGAGGCTCCCCTTGATTGGAATAAGCGACGCGCTGCCGCAGTGACGCCCAACCGATCGTTGCAGCAGACGCGCCGCAGAGCGGCCCGCCGCTGAACTCAGATTTAGCCGCAGAGCGGTAACGCCAAATGACTATTAAACTCACCAATCCATGAAAACGCACATCCTCATTCTCGGCGCTGGCTTCGGCGGGATGGAACTCAGCACCACGCTCTCGGAGGCGTTTGGCGACGGCATCGAAGTGACGCTGATTGACAAGAACGATTCCTTCTATTTCGGCTTCTCGAAGCTCGACGTGATGTTCGGGCACGCGAGGCCCAACGCAGTGCGACTGCCGTACGAGAAATTCGTGAAACCCGGCGTGCGGCTGCTCCAGGAAACGATCTCGTTGGTCGATCCCGTCGCGAAGCGCGTTACAACCGATCGCGGAACCCATGAAGCCGACTTCCTGGTCATCGCGCTCGGAGCCGATTACGATTTTGCCGCCACGCCGGGCATGGCAGACGCCACCGAGTTCTATACCCTTGAGGGCGCGACGCGGCTGGGTGAAATCCTTCCTTCGTTCACGCAGGGCCATGTTCTCATCGCCGTCGGCGGGGCGCCGTTCAAATGCCCGCCGGCGCCCAGCGAAGCGGCGCTGATGATGCACGACTACCTCACGACCCGCGGCGTCCGCAACGCATGCGAGATCACGCTCATCCTCCCGCTCGAAGCTCCGACGCCTCCGTCGCCCGAGACCTCACGGGCGTTGCTCACCGCGTTCGCGGAGCGGAACATCACTTTCGTCGCCGACCGTGAAATGAGATTGGTGGACACGCAGCGCCGGGAGGTGACCCTCGACGATGGCCGCGTGTTTTCCTACGACCTTTTCCTTGGCGTGCCGGCCATCCGTGCGCCGAAGATACTCGAGGATAGCGGCATGACCGAGGACGGCTATGTGCCGGTGAAGCCCAGGACGCTCGAGACGCGCTTCCCCGACGTTTACGCGGTCGGCGACTGCGCGCGACAGGGCACACCGAAAGCCGGCATCTTCGCCGAGGGCGCCGCGCGCGCGGTCGCCAAGGCGTTGATTGCGCGCGTGCGGAACGAGGAGGTTCCAGTGACTCACGCTGGGACGGGCGTGTGCTACATCGAGTTCGGCGGCGGGCGGATCGGCCGCGTGGACGTGGACTTCTTCTCCGATCCCGATGGTCCGACGGGCACCTATCACGAGCCTTCGGTCGCGATGCGCGCAGACAAGGAGCACTTCGGTTCGAGCCGCCGCGCCCGCTGGTTTGGGCTGTAGCAATGAAAGCGGCTAACCATGCGCTGCAGCTAATCCGGCCCTCGCGCTCCGGTTGCAATCCACGCGTCTCGTGGGCCGGGTCGCTGAGCTTTAGTCGTTAGGCGAACAATTTGCAAAACGAAAAGTCAACCAACAATCTCACCATGAATGCTCCCATGAATCCAAACAAAGCACTTTGGGAAAAAGGTGACTTTACGCGCATTGCCGAGAGCATGCGAGAAAGCGGAGAGGCGCTCGATCCAGCGCCTTGGCATATCAAACGGCCTCAAGGTTCTGGACCTTGGCTGTGGCGATGGCACGACGGCAATACCCGCGGCAAAACTCGGAGCGGAGGTGCTTGGCGTTGATATCGCGAGCAACCTGGTTGCGGCTGGGAACAAGCGGGCCAAGGAGCTTGGCCTGGCCAACTGCCGGTTCCAGGAAGGCGATGCGACCAATCTGCATCAAGTGCCGGAGCACGCGTTTGATCTCGTCGTGAGCATCTTTGGCGCGATGTTTGCGCCCAAGCCGTTTGAGGTGGCCAAAGAGATGGTGCGGGTGACCCGGCCCGGAGGTCGGATCATTATGGGCAACTGGATTCCCAATGATCCGACGCTGGTGGCGCAGATTTTGAAGATCAGTTCCGCCTACACGCCGCCACCGCCGGAAGGCTTCGTCAGCCCGATGACGTGGGGGATCGAGAGCAACGTGATCGAACGATTTGCCGGCGCGGGAGTTCCCGCCGAGAAGATCTCCTTCGCCCGGGACACGTTTACGTTCAACTATCCCAGCCCCCCCGCGGCGTTCGTGGATGAATTCCGAAAATACTACGGGCCGACCATGAATGCCTTCGAAGCGGCGGAAAAGAACGGTCGAGCCGCTGATTTGCAGAAAGAGCTGGAAGAATTGTTCAACCGCCAAAACCAAAGCCCGCGCAAGGATGCCACGTCCATTCCCGCAACCTTCTTGCGCGTCACTGTTGCGCTTTGAAAGGGTTCAAGTGGCGAGAGAAAGTGATGCCGCAACCGCCTAACCCCTATGAAAGGTATCAAGTAAGCTTTGGAAGATTTAACGTCGATTACATAAGATGGTTCCTTGGGGGTTGGCAGGCTTTCTGACCGCATCCCTTAGCCGTCGGGAAAGCGAAGCGATGGGGGGGCGGTCGGAAAAGTCTGCCGGGTGTTTAAATGTTGATATTTGGAACGTTTCCACTTCGAAGGATTGTGCTTAGGGTTCTGCTTCAGCTTCCAAACTCCTATCCGTGCATCCGAGTTCAAGCTCGGAGCGATAATTTGACTTATTCGTCAGCGTGAAGTGGAACGTGGACGCGGTTCAACCTATAGGCGACGAGGGCCTGTAGCCGGGGCTCAGCTCGGGCTCCTTTTGCCAGGACGGCGAGCCGGTTCTTCTGCACCGGGTGATATCGGGACTGAAAACGCACCATGCGCCATGCCAGCTCAACCAGAACAGCGCGCAGCCTGCGATTTTCCATGTTTTGTGACTACCTGGCACGCGTTTGGTCCCCGAGCTATACTCGCCCCGACAAAGGCCTGTGTAACTGGAGACCTGGCGTCGGTTCTTGAAGCGCTGCCAGTAAGCAGATCTCGCGGCTAGTGACTAAGCTGCTCAAGGCGCCCATGCCTGTGTGCAGCGCAGGAGCCGCCTTCTCCAACTCGATAGTGAGCGCCCGAACCGATTGATTTTGGATAGCGCCGCAGTCCGTCAGGCGAAGCGGTAGAATTTTTAGCACGCCATTCACATTTCGAAACACCTCGTATTCTTTGGTGTTGTTCCAAAAACCTCGCGATACAGTGTTACGGGGTGTCCTTGCCGAGCGGCAAAGTCTCGATGGCTTCCAAAATGGGCGATCCGGATTTGAGAAAGCGGATGCTGTTCGCCGGAACCGTGAAGAGTCCCCGCAGGTCCTCACGGATGCCTTCGACGAGGACCCACCTGTCTCGCCGGTTGATGGTCCTCGGCATTTGGATGAAGCGGATCGCGCGGTTGATCAATGGATTGTGAGGAATCGGGCTGCCGCGATGGGGAGTCGTCACATAGATTACTCGGGCGATGTCGCTGCGCGGGGCGAATTTCACCGTGTCTTTGATCAGGCGCCGCGCCTCGGGGCTGAGGTCGAGTTCTTCGAGGGGAGTCCGAAAGTGCTGCCCAAAAGCTCTCCCCCGGCTCGCGAACAATAAGGCTGGAGATGAGTCCGCCCACGAGGATGATGATGTGGAGGTTGGGGTGGCGCCCGTCCGTTTCCAGTTCGCAGTGAAAAAACGGTCCAATTCCGAGTAAAAAGAATCTGGCCAGCATGGAGTTGGATCCTTCCGCTGGTCGTCTAGTTCCTTTATGGAGTCGAGTTGTGAACGTGGCATTAGGAACGTTGGCCAGCGATCCTGAACGGGGCGAAACACCCGCCAATTTGACCACGCCGCGTGTTCTACTTTTGTGCTACCTGCGGGATTTCCTTCCTTTCGTTGTCGCAAGGCTCACGAACAGGCTCTGCGCCGCATTAGTGCTGGCTTCCCGCGCATCCGTGTAAACCCCCAATGACGCAAAAAAGCCGGATTGCACTTTCTTGGGCCCTTTGGAGGAATCCTTGTGGATTGGAGATCATCTCCGAGAAATCATTGCACATAAACGCGTTAGTACGACCGAACATTCAACAGGAATTTGCAGATGCTCCGCCAGGGTTTTCTTAAGGGTAACGCGAGACACGGTTGAGTTCTTCGGACTCTTAGGAATCCATTAAGGCTACGAAATGTCTCCGCTACGCTCGCCGAGGTCGGGCTGCGCTCCGACACGTGCGATGGATTTCCAACATTCGAATAGCCGTTCTCTCTATCAGGACTCCGCCTTCGAGCAGGGTGCTGCTCTCTGGACTTGACACCGTGTTCAAAACAATCCCAACGGGAACATTTCTCTCGGCCTGTCCAGGAGACCGCGGCCCCCCTTCAGGGTTATGAGCGGGGACTTGCGACGAACGAGAGCGACCTTGTCGACGGCCAATCAAGATTAGCGCGGGAGGCCACCGTGCGCTGCCGCTTTCGACCCCTACGCGATGGAATCGAGACCGCAAAATGCCACGTCTACCACCTATTGGATCTCGTTGTCCGGGAGAATTTCTCCTTCGAAGGGCACGGATACTTTATCAACGGTTGGCAGACATGCTAAACGGTGGGAGGGCGGCTGGGGAAAGATCTTCGAGAAAGCCATTGAAATCGGGGAAGAATCTCGCATATTCTACCATAGACTCCCGAGGTAAGGTCTTATGGTAATCCCCCGCCATGGCTTAGCTATCATTGGCTTGGTCATATTTTTTGTCGGTGCGTTCCTTTCCAGTTTGAGAGCGCAAATCAACCCCGAAGCTTTTCGCCGAACAATTGACGGCTCTCCAGTCGATCTTTACACGCTGAAGAACTCAAATGGGTTGGAAGCGAAGATCACGAACTACGGGGGAATCGTTGTCTCTCTTGCGGTGCCCGACAAGGATGGAAAGTTAGGCGACGTGGTGCTTGGCTACGACACATTAAATGACTACATCGGCAACACACCCTACTTTGGTTCCTTGATCGGCCGCTATGGCAACCGAATCGCTAAGGGACGCTTCACTGTCGACGGCGTCGAGTATCAGCTTGCACAAAACAACGGCCCGAACTCTTTGCATGGCGGACGCAAGGGATTCGATAAGGTCGTCTGGCAAGCTGAGCAGTTGGACACTCCCGAAGGGCCAGCACTCAAACTGACCTACGTGAGCAAAGACGGGGAAGAAAACTACCCCGGTGAGCTTCGCTGCGAAGTAACTTACAGGTTGACGAACAAGAACGAATTGAAGATCGACTACGCGGCGGAGGCGAGCAAGCCGACCTTTGTAAATCTTACGCATCACTCATACTTCAATCTCAAAGACGCCGGAGCCAGCGACATCTTGGGGCACGAGTTGATGATCAAGGCCGACAAGTTCACGCCTGTCGACAAGGATCTTATCCCGACCGGGGAACTTAGGCCCGTCGCCGGCACGCCGTTCGATTTCAACAAGCCGACAGCAATCGGAGCTCGGGTCGAAAGCGATGACGAACAGATGCAGTTTGGAAAAGGTTACGATCATAACTGGGTGCTCGACCGGCAGGGAAAAGATTTGGAGTTGGTCGCTTCTCTTTACGAGCCCATCTCCGGAAGATTCATGGAAGTCCTGACAACCGAACCGGGCCTTCAATTTTATTGCGGCAACTTTCTCGACGGGACGAACAAAGGCAAGGGTGGCACGGTTTACCAGCACCGGACCGGTCTCTGTCTGGAGACGCAGCACTTTCCCGATTCACCAAACCACCCGGACTTTCCGAGCACAGAGCTAAAACCGGGTGAGAAGTACACACAGACAACGGTTTACCGTTTCTCGACGAAGTAGTAGTTTACACAACCAAACATAACCCCCAGAAGACGATCCCATGAAAAAGACGAACCGTTCCTCCCATACCACTCAAGAAGGCGTGGGAATCTCACGGCGCGAAGCGTTGCGCCGCGCCGCCAGCGTCGGAGCACTGGCTTCGCTGTCCTCCCTCGGCATACCGATAAGTGCAGAGGCTGCTGAAGGCGACGTGGCCTCCGGCAATTTCCCGAAACATCCGAAATGGAAATTCGTTTTCGTGAATCATGTCACAACGAACCCCTTCTTCGTTCCGACCAAGTATGGCGCCGAGGATGCCTGCGCGCTTCTGGGCTGTTCTTACCAGTGGACAGGGTCGGAGAAATCCATAGCCACCGATATGGTCAATGCCCTGAATACGGCCGTCTCGGCGGGGGTTGACGGCATCGCAGTCTCCCTGGTTGATCTGACTGCCTTCAACGAACCAGTTGAAAAGGCCCTCAAGGCGGGCATCCCCGTGGTGTCGTACAACGCCGACGCCAAGGACAACAAACGATTGTGCTACGTGGGCCAGGATCTGTTTCTCTCAGGCAAGGGGTTGGGCGAGCGCATCGTTGAGTTGGTGCCGGAGGGCGAAGTGGTGGGCTTTATTGCCACCCCCGGGCAACTGAACATCCAGCCGCGCCTGGACGGAGCAGCAGCGGCGATCAAGGAGTCTGGCAAGAACATTAAGTTGAATGAGATAGCCAGCGGACCCACCCTGAACGAGGAGGTCTCCCGGGTTGCGGCCTTTTTTGCGGGGCATCCGGACATTAAGGGCATGTTTGCTGTGGACGCGGGCAGCACCTCAGCGGTCGGAAAGACGATGAGTGAAAACAAACTACAGTCGAAGGGTATTCACGCCGGTGGCTTTGATCTTCTGCCAAGTACGCTCGAATACGTGCAAAAGGGCGATCTGGACTTTACAATCGACCAGCAGCCTTACCTCCAGGGATTTTACACCGTCATGGTGCTCTTTCTATTCAAGATCTCAGGAGGGCTGACGGGTCCCTCTGACATCAATACCGGTCTGAGCTTTCTCACGAAGGCGAACGTCGACCCCTTCATAAAGACTGAAAGCCGCTATCAGGGTAACTCTAGCGAGCAAAAGGTGCTTACGCGCTCTGGCCCGATCTAAGGATCGAAGTGATCGAGGAAGGCCATGGCAACAGACAAAGCGGATCTTGTTCCGCAACGAAAGGATGCAGTCAGGCGTGCTGCGCCCCGAAGCCTGGTGAGCCGGGCGTGCCTTTTCCTCCTGCGCTCCCGCGAAGCGAGCATCGCGATTGCCGGGATCGTGACTGATTATTTACTTCCAGAGCACAGCGTCGGCATTCCTGTCGCCCAGCAACATTGGAAACCTCGCGGAATACACAGCCATGACCGCGATCATCGCCGCCGGTCTAGTGTTGGTACTCATCTCCGGCGAGGTCGATTTGTCCGTGGGCCAGGTTTATGCGTTGTCGCCGTTCGTGATGTATTTCGCGCAGCAGGCGGGCGTCCCCTTTGTTCCCGCGGTCGGGATTGGGCTCGTGGCAGCTGCTATCGTAGGCATTGTCAATGGGGTTTTTACCGTGGTGTTTCGGATACCGTCCTTTATCACCACACTCGGCACACTGTTTTTGATCAATGGCCTCACTCTGATCATCTCTGGCGGCTTTCCCGTGCGGCCTAAAGCCGGACCGGTATTCACCGAAATTTTCGGTGGCAACCCGGTATCACAGATCCTGTGGGCGATCGGCGTGACGCTCGTTCTCCAGTTCGTGCTCGTCAAGACACGCTGGGGGCTGCACACGATCGCCACCGGAGGTAACATAATTGGTGCCGCGGAGGTAGGCATCAAGATCGGTCGCATAAAGATTGGGAATTTCGTCATTTGCAGTGTCTTGGGCGGTCTAGCGGGTGTCTTGGACACCTTTCGCATTGGCTCCATCGATCCGCTTGCGGGTGGAACCGAGATCATGTTCATGGCCATCGCATCCTCTGTCATCGGCGGAACACTCCTCACTGGAGGCTCAGGCACGATCATTGGCGCATTCCTCGGCGCGGCAGTGCTTGGCATTTTGAAGGATGGATTCACGCTCTCCGGCGTTAGCGCGTATACTTTTAACGTGATTTTGGGAGGGGCAATCCTCATCACCATGCTCATCAATGTGCACTTGAGCCGTCTGCGCGCGGCGGGAGGCGGATAAATGAGCGAGGAAGTATTGCGTACGGAGCACATCTCCAAATCCTTTGGCCGGGTGACAGCCCTTAGGGACGCGTCAATCCGTCTCGCCAAAGGCGAAGTACTCGGGCTTCTCGGCGACAATGGCGCCGGAAAGTCAACGCTGTTGAAGATCCTTACCGGATTTCATCGGCCAAGCAGCGGGAAGATCTATTTTCAAGGTGAGGAGATCGAGCTCAAATCTGTCAGCCATGCCCGGTCGCTGGGAATCGAACCCGTTTACCAGGATCTCGCGCTGATCAACGAGCTGAACGTGTACCGTAACATGTTCCTGCAGCGGGAAATCATGTACAACCGCTTCCTCGGCATTCTGGATGATCGGGCCATGCGCGAGCGCGCGATCGAGCAGCTCAATGACATGGGCGTCAATATACCTAAGGTTGATGTGGAAATCTCCAAACTCTCGGGAGGTCAGCGACAGGCAATAGCGGTCGCTCGCTCGGTCTTTGCAAATGCCAAGGTGCTGCTGTTGGACGAACCGACTGCGGCGATGGGCGTGAAGGAGAGCGCCATGATATTGGACCTGATCCGTCGCCTCAAGGAGAAGGGTGAGGTATCCATTATCATTGTAGCCCACAACTACGCGCACATATTCGATGTGTGCGACCGGGTCAGTCTCTTGCAGAACGGCGAAATCACCTTCGACCGGAAAACCAGCGAGACTTCCGTTGAAGAATTGATGAATCTTGTTTTGCACGAGATACGCAGCGCACGCGACAGCGTCGAACGCCTTTGAATCGTCGAGTCAGGCAAAAAGCCCTTCCGGCGACCGCTGTTCCCGACGGGTCTTAACCGCGGCGCGAGGCAAACCGATGGGCGAGGCATCTGATTGCACCCGGCGGGGCTCGAACCCACAACCTACAGCTCCGGAGGCTGTCGCTCTATCCAATTGAGCTACGGGTGCGCGGGCGAGCGAGGTTCGCTCATTCGGGGAAGTGAATCAAGCGGTCAGAGCTTGATTTTGGGAAATTTCGGGGTGCAGTGTGGAATCGTGAAGCGGTACCTCGTTGCGATGGCGGTTTGCATCGCCGCAGCCCATGCGCAGGACGAGGTATCGCTGTCATCGGCCTTCGGGTCTGGCGATGGAGTGAACGGGCAAGTGTTGGCGATCGTTGTCCAGCCCGATGGCAAGATTGTGATTGGAGGCCGATTTACCGAGGTGAACGGGATCGCTCGCAGCAACATCGCCCGCCTGAACGAGGACGGAACTCTGGATCGCACGTTCGCAGAGCCGATGACCCAGGGGATCACTGGACAGGTGAATGCGTTGGCCGCTCAGCCCCAAGGCGGAATCATTGTTGGAGGCGCATTCACGCAAGCGAGCCAAGTCGAGTCCCTGAATCTCGCTCGTTACAACCCGGACGGTAGTATCGATCGGTCGTTTGGAGGCGCCGACGCAGCGTCGAAGGGAGCAAACGGCGCAGTCTATTCTCTTGCCGTGCAGTCCGACGGGAAAATTGTCGTCGGCGGAAATTTCAATGAAATCTTTGGGCAACCAAGGCGCAGCATTGCCCGGCTGAATGCGGATGGAACGCCTGAGGCTCCGGTAATGGCGCAAGAGCCTATGGGGACTGTCAGAGCCATCGCCGCGGATTCCGCTGGGTCTCCTGTAGCCGGGGGAGAGTTTATTCTACCGGGCAGCTCCGCCCGGAATATCGTGCAACTGCCGGCGCAATAGCGCATTGAATCGTCCACAAAAAGTCAGCGGACTTCGACGACGAGGGCGGTGGTGTTGTCCCGGCCGGCTCGACTGACGGCCGCGTGAACGAGGTGTTGCGCCGGGTTTGAATCCCGCCCAAACGGCCGGGAGTCGCGAAGGATCTCGAGGATCTGCGAGTCAAAGAGCCCATCGACCAAGCCATCAGTGCAAAGCAGGAACAAGTCTCCCGCTTCGCACGCCACGGCCCCCACCTGAGGATTCACAAATTGGTGGCCCGCTCCCAAGGCTCGTTGCAGGGCGTTGCGAGCGGGATGCTGGCGCGCCTGCCATTCGGTAATCTTGGCGTTGCGCAAGAGCCAACCGACGTGAGTGTCGTCATGGCTGACCTGTTTGATTCCTCCGTCCAGCTGCGGCAAGTAGTAGAGCCTGCTGTCTCCGATGTGGGCAAAATACATCCAGCCCGGAGTAAACCAGCACATGCTCAGGGTCGCTCCCATGCCGGAGCAATCCGCATCGCTCCAACCGAGATACGTCAGGGCTTTGTGGATTTCGCTGAAGAGTTCCTCGAGGACGTCGTTGAAATCGATTGTCAGGCCGGCCGCGGAGCGTTTGAACGTGGGCGGCAACAACCTGGTGATCTTGTCAACGGCGACCCGGCTGGCAAATTCTCCGGCCCTCGCGCCACCCATGCCATCGCTTACCGCGAAGACAAAATCGACATTGTCTGAATCGGCTTCGCCGATATTGCCGAGGTAGCGCAACTCCAGCGCGTCGAACTGAAGGCACAGAAACGAATCCTCATTGTTCGGCCGGACCTTGCCCCGATCCGTCTGCCCGTACCAGTGGAGCCGAGCCGGGGGGTTGGGTTGCTGTGCCATTGTCCGGTTCTTCGAAACCGGGAAGGATCGTTGAAAACTCGAAATCGATCAAGCAGAAGCGGCCGTCGGACTGGCGGTAGGTTACATTCCGGACTTCGGCATCTTCATGCCGGACGCCGTAAGGCTCGAGTTCCGCAAACAACTCCCGGGCCCGCTCTTCGTCCAGATGCTCAACACGGCTCCCGCAACTGGTGGTCACGATTTTTAGCCGCTCCGGATCAGCCTCCAGGAGCCGGGGCACGAACGGGCATCCGCGCTTTTCAAGATGACGCAAGACCTTCACCTCGTTCGCAAACCGCTCTTCCGCCTTCGGACCGCGAAATGTCTTGTGCACCCGGCCGTCGTAGCCGATGCGGACCATGGCTCTGAGCGTATCCTTGACCTGATTCATTTTGTCCAAGACAGCATGGCCCAGAGGACCGTGGAGACAAGTTTGGAAAAGGCACGAAAGAAATGCAGGATCGCGGTTTGCAAGTCCGGAGCGAATTGGCAAAACAACGCCGGGAATTCGCTAAAGGCTCAAAATCATTTTGTTGGCGACATGGCATCGATTTTGCTTACGTTTCCGACACGCCTGAAAGGAAAACCTGGGAAAAGAAAACAACAGTATGCGGTAAAATCAGGCGGATCCGCTCAAAAATAGACACCTAACCGAAGACACTATGGCGAAGTACAAACTGGAATATATCTGGCTCGATGGCTATGAGCCGATTGCCAACATTCGAGGCAAGACTCTGATCAAGGATTTTGACAGCTTTCCCACGCTGGAGCAGGTTCCGAATTGGGGATTTGACGGCAGTTCGACCAAGCAGGCCGAGGGCCGCGCCTCCGACTGCGTTCTTAAGCCCGTTGGGGTCTATCCCGACGCGACCAAGACGAACGCCGCGATCGTGATGTCCGAAGTCTTGTTGCCCGATGGCACTCCCCATCCCACCAATGCCCGGGCGACGATCATCGACGATCCGGATACCTGGTTTGGTTTCGAGCAGGAATATTTTCTCTACAAGGATGGCCGCCCGTTGGGGTTCCCTAAAGAGGGATATCCTCCGCCGCAAGGAAAATACTACACCGGCGTGGGCTACGAAGCCGTCGGGGATGTCGCGCGCGAGATTGTGGACAAGCATCTCGATCTGTGTCTCTACGCCGGCGTCAATCACGAAGGAATCAATGCGGAGGTCGCCAAGGGTCAGTGGGAATTCCAGATCTTCGGCAAGGGCTCGAAGAGGGCGGCGGACGATGTATGGGTCGCTCGTTATCTCATGGCTCGCCTCGGTGAA
This sequence comes from uncultured Verrucomicrobiae bacterium, assembly GCA_963816855.1. Taxonomy (GTDB): domain Bacteria; phylum Verrucomicrobiota; class Verrucomicrobiia; order Chthoniobacterales; family Terrimicrobiaceae; genus DASTFP01. The sequence continues at coordinate 193,931 of CAWFMA010000026.1, forward strand.
CAGTATGGCGTGGATCTCGAGCTCCATTGCAAACCGGTCCGCGGAGATTGGAACGGATCTGGAATGCACTGCAACTTCTCGACCAAGTACATGCGCGAAGTCGGAGGCAAAGAATACTTCGAGAAGCTCATGTCGGCGTTCGAGAAATATCGGAACGAGCACATCGCGGTATACGGTCCTGACAACCATCTCCGCTTGACCGGATTGCACGAGACGCAGTCAATCGACAAGTTTAACTATGGGGTCGGAAACCGGGGCGCCTCGGTCCGGATGCCGCACAGTTTTGTTAATAGTAACTACAAGGGCTACCTCGAGGATCGCCGTCCTAACTCGGCCGGCGACCCCTACAAGATCGCGAGCCGGATCCTTCAGACGATTGCCACGGTACCGATCTCGTAGCTCGGTCTTCCGTGGTTCGTCGACCCGGCGTCGCCCTTTCTCGGTGACGCCGGGAGGGGTCGCGTCTCGGTGAAATCACTTCGCTGAACCAGCGTGCTCCGGGTGTCGAGCTAACGGGGCAAAGCAAGGGCTTCCAAGACAACCTTTTCGGGTGTAATGCCTTCTGCTTCGCCCTCGAAGTTGATGATCAGGCGGTGCCGAAGCGCGGGGAGCGCCCAGGCGTCGATGTCGTCTTTGGCCACGTGATAGCGGCCATCGAGTAACGCTCCCACCTTGGCGCAGAGAATCAGCGCCTGCGCACCTCTGGGGCTCGCGCCGTACCTCACGAATTTTCTCGCGAGGGGAACAGATTGCGGCCGCCCGGGATGGGTGGCCAGGACTAACTGAATCGCCCGGGCCTCGACCTCGCGCACGACGGGCACCGCCCGAATCAACTCGCGCAGGCTGTCCAGATTCTCCAAGGCGACCGTCGAGATCTTGGGAACCGTTTCTCGCGTGGTCCGGTTGAGGATCTCATGAAGGTCTTCGGGTTCTGGATACTCTATATTCAGTTTTAGAAGGAATCGATCGAGTTGCGCCTCGGGCAGCGGGTAGGTGCCTTCCATTTCGATCGGATTTTGGGTGGCCAGCACAAGAAAGGGCCGCGGGGTCCAATGCTGTTCTCCCGCCACGGTGACGTGCTGCTCCTGCATGGCTTCGAGGAGAGCGCTTTGTGTCTTGGGGGTCGCCCGGTTGATCTCGTCCGCCAAGAGGATGTTGGCAAACACCGGACCCGGTTCAAACCGGAATCGTTTGGTTCCATGAGCGTCCTCCACGATGAGATTCGTTCCGATGATGTCCGAGGGCATTAGATCCGGAGTGAATTGGATTCGCGAAAATTTTAATCCTGCCGCAGCCGCGAGGGTGCGAACGATAGCGGTCTTCCCAAGTCCGGGCGCGCCTTCCAGGAGAGCGTGTCCTTCGGCAAAGAATGCCGTGAGGACGCTGCGTATGATGGTTTCCTGGCCGACGAGGACTTTTCCCATTTCGTCGCGCAGACGCTGGAATGCTTCGCGGAACTCATTGGCGCGCTTTTCGTGGTCTTCGCTCATGGATTCTTTAGCTTCCTTCCCTCGCCATGCTTCGAGGCTTATTCCTTTGGCCTGATGCTCTCGAAATATCTTCGAACGAGCAATTGGGAGCCGGTTGGAACTTGCTCTCTGACGACCGTCTCGAGCGCGGCGGAGGCTGCGCGGTTGTAGGCCGAATGATAGGCGCGGCGCGCTTGTGGGTCATCGTTGCCGGCCGCCTGAAAAAGCTTAACCAAAGACGCGCCCTCCCCCATTTGTCCCGCGAGAAAATCCTCGCTATCTGCGGAAGAGATGGCCGGCTCGGCGTCCTCCGACAGTTCCCGGCCTCGTCCGACATCTTTTTCGGAGCCTGGCTCGCCGGTTGGCTCGGCACCGTCGTCCCCGGATCCGTCCGGGTGCTTGCGCGCCGGAGCAGTCGCTACGCCACCGGTTCCTTTTTCTCTTTCATGCTCCGGAATCTGCAATCCGCTCTTGACGCTTTGCAAAACGGAAGCGAAACGGCATCCGGTTTCTGAACTTGAGGAACTGAGTGTGTTTTCCAGCATGAGCTTCGCTGAAACCGGCTTCTGTGCGGCCAGTTCTTGCAAACGTCTGCTGTCAAGATGGCGCGCTGCTTCCTCGAGCGCTTTTGCCAGTTCTGCCGGATCGAGTTGCGCGACTCCCTTTGCGGCTTCCGTGCTTTTGCCGGAGCGAAGGTTGGATGCCAGCTCTGAATTTCTTCGAGCGAGCGCTTCGGCAAGCGCCACGGTCTCAGCCGGATCGAGTTGCGCTTGGGGCGAAAATGCCTGTTCAAGTTCCGCCAAGGCTCGGAGCGCGTCCCGCATCGGTTCCTGGGAGCTGGTCAATTGCTTCTGCGTATCCTCCAGTAGTTTCACGACTTGTGAAAGCTCCTCTTTTCTGGTCTCGAGAGTGGCGGCGTGCCTGGCTCGTTCAAGGAGATTTCGGGCCATCGCAAGCTCCGGTGCGGCGCGCTTGGCGCGCACGGCATGAATCCCTTCGAGAATTCCCAGAGCCATCAAGGGCACCGCAAGCCAGAGGACTCCGCGGACCGGTAAGGCGAGACGAAGATACTGGTCAAGCTGCAACGTTGACGCGAATGCGGACGTTTCCCGGCGCGCGGCGCCCACCACCGGGTGCCTTTCGCCTGGCGGCAACGTTAGGGCTGTCAAGAAGCGATCCTTCGTCTCCGCGCAAGCATCCAATTCCCGAGCCACCGCACTCAGGGAACGCCAGCGAGAATAGGCAGTCAAAGGTGCCAGACTCAGCGGCAGCAAGGCCAAAATCGTAACCGGCCAAAAGAGTTGGGTCGTCGGAAAGACGAGCGATACTGCGCGACCGATCGCCAGCACGGAAAGCGAGATGAATAAGGCCTGGAAGGCGTTATTCACAGATTGTTGAACGACCAACCGCCTGCGGGCCCTGTGAAGTTGCCTCAAGACGATTTTGTCCATTGCGCTCAACGAAAGCAGAGGAGAGCGGGAAAGCAATACCCGGCGCGGTAATGGCAAGGATGAGACAACCAACAGATTCCTAACTTTGCTCAAATTGAAGGCCCTCCCCGAAAGGCTCTTCGGTTCCGGCGCGGTTGTGAGCGGATGGATGGTAGAGAGGCATGCGGTAGCCAATTCACTTGGCCTTGCGACAAATCAAGGTCGAACGCCAGCGATCCCGTTCTGCATCAAACTGGCATAGGCAATGCTCGATCTGCTTTAATGAAAAAGATCGAAGCCGTCATCAAACCCTTCAAATTGGAGGCGGTCCAGCAGGCTTTGGCCGAAATGGGAATCGGCGGAATGGCGGTCACCGAGGTCAGGGGCTTTGGGAGGCAAAAAGGTCGGCTCGAGCCTTTGACTGGCAATGAGCGAGCGGCTACTTTTCTGCCCAAGGTGAAAGTCGAGGTGGTAGTAGGCGACAGCCACGCCAGCAAAGTCATGCAGCTCATTGTTTCGTCGGCAAAGACGGGAAGATACGGTGACGGAAAGGTCTTTATCATTCCTATTGAATCCGCGATGCGGATCAGGACGGGCGAACAGGGCGACGCAGCGATTTAGAACCAAATCGGGGAGGAGCCGTTCGGGCGGCGAGAAGGGTTCCTGGCGGCATCCTCCCCAGAGGTTTTCAAGCCCGTCGATTCTTTCCGGTTGTTTGTATTCCCTGGCCGGCGTGGCTAAACTTTGCGCTTGGTGGAATTCAACTGGAAATCCTGGCAACCCAGAGAGCGTGCGACGCTCCTTTTTGTCGTCCGCGACGGAGAAGTGCTATTGATTCGCAAGAAGCGCGGGCTTGGCGCGGGAAAAATCAACGGCCCCGGGGGTCGGATTGAACCCGGCGAGACGTCGCGCGAGGCCGCCATCCGTGAGACTCGCGAGGAATTGGGCATAGAGGCCCTCTCGCCGGAACTGCGCGGCGAGCTGCATTTTCAATTTCTCGATGGCTACAGCCTGCACTGCAGCGTTTTCGTCTCGACAGAATTTGTCGGACAGCCGATCGAGACGGTTGAGGCCGTCCCGCTCTGGACTCCCCTGGATGCCATCCCCTACGAAGAAATGTGGGCCGATGACATTTGCTGGCTTCCGAGGGTCCTCGCCGGTGAAAGAGTTCGCGGGTTCTTCCAGTTCAGCAACGAAACGATGATAACTTGCGAAGTGCTGGATGACGAGGGCGAGGGACTCGACACCTTCTCGTCTAATCCTTTTTTGTGAGGAGATTATGCAAGGCAATCGAAAAATTGGCAAAAAGTGCTTGCGGTTGGAAAGACATTGGCTCATTTTACTGTCATTGAAGATTGTTCTGGGGGGAACAACAGCCCGTCGTAACATTCGTTGCGGCGGGCTGTATCTTTTTGAAGTGCCGGAGTTTTGCGCGTGGAGAACGTCTCAATTTCCGAATTTGGCCCTCAAGCTTTGCTTGTCCGTTTCGCCGAGAGCGTTGACGCGTCTTCCTTGGCTCGCTGTCGGGGGTTGCTCCGTGCGCTCGACCAAGCCTGCTTGGATGGCATCCGTGATCTGACCCCGGCATATTGTTCTTTGCTTCTTGAGTTCGAGCACCCCGAACAAGTTGCGAATCAACTGGGTGATTTGAAGGAGGTCATCAAATCCGCCAAAGCTTGGCCGGCGGAGGAGGCGCCTCTTCATGAGATTAGGGTTTGCTACGACGGGGCTGATATTGAGGAGTTTGCCCGCTGCGTCCGGCTTTCGGTCTCCAACGTGATCGCCCTGCATACCGCTCCGATCTACAGCGTATTCGTGATCGGTTTTTCCCCGGGCTTTCCGTATCTCGGCCCGCTTGATCCCCGACTCCACGCGCCCCGCCGCAGTTCCCCAAGGACTCGAGTAGGGGCCGGTTCGGTGGCGATAGGAGGTGAGCACACCGGAATCTATACCATTGCCTCGCCCGGAGGCTGGTGGTTGATCGGGCGCACGGATAGTGAGGTGTTCTGCAGGGCGAAAGCAAGCGATGCCGGCAGCGGCGAGGCGTTCCTTTTGCGACAGGGTGATCGGGTGAAATTTCACGCGGTGACCACTTTGGGGACACAAGCCAAAAAATGAGATCATGAGCCTCGTTCCGGTCCTGCGGGTCCTGACGCCAGGTGCGGGCGCTTCCATTCAGGACCTCGGGAGGAGCGGTTGGAAGCGGTTTGGAATTCCACCCGGAGGCGCGATGGATCTCGAATCAGCGCGCAAAGCGAATCTGCTGGTTGGAAATCACGAAGGTGCGCCGGTCCTCGAAATTCTCTTTGCCGGGGCAAGGCTTGAGCTGTTGAGAGCGGCTGAGTTGGCTTTGACGGGTGCCGACGTGGACTCGGGGTGTCCTCGATGGAGGAGTTTTTCCGCAGATTCTGGTTTTCTGATTACGCTTGCTTCGCTGCGCGCCGGAGTCTGGAGTTACCTCGCGGTAAGGGGAGGATTCGTGGCTCCCCGCTGGTTCAAGAGCGCTAGCGTTGACTGGCGCGCCGGTTTCGGCGAGGTTGCCCGGACGGGAAGTCTTTTGCATGGAGAGGATCTTCCGCGTTCGAGTGGCATTTCTTCTCGCTTTATTCCGGCTCTCCTTCGGGAACGATTCGACGAGGTTCCCGTAATATCTGTTTGGAGGGGGCCGGAGTGGGGCCAGTTTCCCGCTGCCGTTCGGGCGCGCTTTCTGGAAGAGGCTTGGCGCGTCTCCAGGCAAAGCGACCGCGCGGGATACCGGCTGGAGGGCCCCGAGCTTGAACTTTCCGGATTTCGCATGCTGAGCGCTCCCCTGGCCGTGGGCACCGTTCAGGTTCCCGGAAACGGCCTTCCGATCGTTGTTCTTCGGGATGGGCCCACCGTTGGCGGATATCCGAGACTCTGCCTTCTGGATCCGTCCGCTATTTCGCGATTTACTCAGTGCGCTCCGGAGACATGCGTTCGGTTTCGACTTGTCGGCTGATGGACATAAATTGCGATCTCGGGGAAGGTGAACGGCCGGAAAAAACGCGCCGCCTTCTGCGATGCGTGACTTCCGCGAACATAGCCTGCGGCGGGCATGCGGGAAGCGAACGCTCGATGCGCTCCTGTCTTCGGCTATGCGCCGAGTTCAAGGTGAACGCGGGCGCGCATCCTGGTTTTCCCGACCGGAGACATTTCGGGCGTAGTGAGATGCCCATTTCTCCTTCGCGGCTGGAATTGCTTCTCGGGCACCAAACGGGTGCCCTTATCAGGCTGGCAGCGGAGGAGAAGGTCCCAATTGCCCATCTGAAGCTGCACGGCGCGCTCTATCACGTGGTGGAGCGGGATCCCCGTCTGTCGAAAGTGTATGCCCGATTTGTAAGGGAGAATTTCTCCCAGATGCGCATCATCGGATTGCCAAACGGCTCGGTTATCTGCAGCGCGCATGGTCTCGGGATAGACGTTTGGGGGGAGATTTTCTCGGATCGGGAATATGGACCAGAGGGAGATTTGGTGCCCCGAAGCCGTCCGGGTGCGGTGATTCAGGATCTCGCCTTGATCAGAAAGCGGATGGAAACGTTTCTTCTGACGGGACGCCTGCCTTTGAGCAACGGCAGGACCCGAAAGATCGCGGCCAGAACCATTTGTGTGCACGCGGACTCGCCGGGATCTCCGCGCATCGCGCGGATGCTTGCCAGGCTCTGCGTCAGCGCTGGTCGTTCCGGTAGGACGTAAAGTCGAATGTCTCCGCGCTATGGCGCTTATATTTCGCGACGAGCCTGTCGAGGCTTGGTTCGAATCCTCGCAAAAGCACAGGCTCTTCGAAAAGTGCCCGATTGGTAAAAAGTGACCACATCTGAGGGCTGTATTGGCGTGCCGCCCAGGGCATGCCGATATTGAGAAGGAGAGGCACTCCATCCGCGTCGGCGCGTCGCAGTGCCGCGATGAAGTCGTCGGCCGTATCGAGCCGGACCATCGAGGCGTCGTAGAGGTAAGGTGGGATGCAAAAGCTGGCGGTGCGCACCTGCTGCTGGGCGATGCTGGATGGGTCAAGCGTGCCCCGGCAGTAAACGACAGATTCGCGGATTTGCTGGAGCGGGTGCCGGACGATCCATTGCCGTAGGGGATTGGTGTAAAAGAAGTATCCGAAAACGATGAGCGCGGCCACCACGGGCGCCGCCAGCCCGACCTTCAGAAGGCGGTTGACAGACGAGCCCACGAGCATCGTTCCAACCGCGGCGCAAACGACTGCGCCGGGGAGGGAATAGATGATGTAGTTCTCATACAGAAGAAATCTTTTGAAAAAAGCGAAGACGAAGGTCATCGGCGGACAAACGGTCATGACCAATACGAAGGTGGCGGGCGCCCAGCCGGACCGCGCGAGGCAAAACGCTCCAAGAGCGATCAAACCGATTGCGAAGGAAGCAACCGTCAGGAAAAAGGCCGGGTTCTCCGCGTAGTAGGCCAGCCATTCCGGATATCCGGCGAGCGGTTGACCGCTTTTCGACCAGGGCGCGCCGCCAATCATGAAGCCGGCTGTGTTTCGGACCCACGACCAGCCGGAGACGAAGCCTTGAGAGGACACGAAGTCGAAATACTGCTTGGCCTGCGGATACAGAGGAAACATGAATTGGAGAACCAGAGCCGCGGCGAGGACGTTCACGCAGAACCACCTGCTCGACAGCGCGCGGCGCGACTCGGGGAAGCCCTTTCCCGAAGCGATCAGCACGACCGTGGCAAGATTGAGCACGATCAGCACGAACAGCGTTCCAGGATAGCAATAAATGAGAGCAAACTCTGCCAATGCGAACGAGGCCCACCATCTCCAAAGACCCGTGATCATCGCTCTTCTCCAGCAGACAAAGAGAACAGGTACCAGAAAAACGAGCAGACTGTATCCGCGGGCCTCGCTTGCGTATCGAATGTGCCAGGGGTGAATCGCTAGCAGAAAGGCGGCAACAATGCCTTCACCGGGCATGGAGAACTCCCTCAGCAGCCACGCTATTGATCCGACCGCCAGCATCCCAAAGATCAGCGCGGGAACCCGGAACGGCCATTCGACCAGAGGGAAGCCCCGGGGTTTCACCAGAAAGTTCCAAATCTCTTCACAGGCTCTCGAGGCGATGCCGAAGAGGGTATGGCTATTCGGCCCTCTGCTGTAGCCGTAAACTGTCTCCACCCAATCGAAGTGCTTGAATTCCACTCCGCCCGTTTTTTTATTTGGTTTGAACTTCCCGTAGAGCGTCGTGCGCACGTTGAGCTCCTCGTCATCCCAGAACCCATGGTTCATGCGCGGAAGGCTGTACAACAGAGTCGTCAACATCGCGATGCCCACCAGCGGAACAAACCATCGACCGCTGCGAGAATTAATTCTGGCGTTGGTTGGGGTTCGGGGGCCGCCGCTCGACAACCTTGAGCTTCCCGCCCACCAGGGGCACAGGATGGCCAGCATCCCCAGTAGGGTGACGTTGATGGCGGCGGCGACCCAACCGTATATGCGCACGTAGTCCAGGGTGTCCATTTTGCCCTGAACCTGCGCTGCCGCTGCCCACGGCTTGGGCGCGATAAGCAGCCAGAGCGCCAGGATGCCAATGATTGCTCCCAAGACGAGCCGCCAGCGTCGCGTCGGATGACTCCTTTGCCAGAAGTTGAGAGCTGCTCGGATCGGCGAAGCCGCCAAATTGTTCTCAGATTTCAAAAGGCCCGTTTACGATTTCTGGTGGCCGAGCAGACGTTCAATGTACTCTTCGGAGGAAAGTTTGAGGGGCACGGGGCCATCCGCTTCTCCCTTGATAAATTGCTGAACTTCTGGATCCGGATGCTTCGAAATCTCTTCAGGCGTCCCGATGGCGATGATCGTTCCGGCACGCTTCCCCGCGCCGAGCACGATCATTGTGGTCCCGATGCGGAAAGCACTCGTCATATCGTGGGTTACGACCACCGCGGTCATATCGAGCTTGCGAGTGAGGTCGAGGGTGAGTTGATCGATGACCGCGGTCATGATCGGGTCCAAGCCGGAGGTGGGTTCATCGCTGAAAAGGAGCTCCGGGTCGAGCGCCACGGCGCGGGCCAGGCCGACGCGCTTGCGCATTCCGCCGCTGAGTTCGGCGGGCTTCAAATTCTCGAAACCCGTGAGCCCCACAAGCTCCAGTTTCATCTTCACGACCAGGTCCACGATGTTCGGATCCACACGGCTGTTTTCGATCAGTGGCAGCGAGACATTTTCGCCGACGGTAAGAGATTGCAGCAAAGCGCCAAATTGAAAATTCATGCCGAAGCGAAGCCGGAGTTGATCCAGTTCGTTGTCCGACATGGACGTGATTTCCTGGCCGAATATCTTGATGGAACCGCTGGTTGGCCGAAGCGACCCGATGATATGGCGGAGCAGCGTGCTTTTGCCGCACCCGGAGGTCCCCATGATGATTACGGTGTCGCCCTTGTTTACGGTGAAGCTGATTCCGTTGAGGACAGTGCGTTTTCCAAACGCGCGCACCAGATCGCGCACTTCGATGACGGGTTCACTGATGCTTTGCGTCATGGCTGAAGCGGCTGCGCGGCTAGTCCAGCACCAGCGTTTCTCCCCCGGCAGCCTGTTTCGTCCTCGTGAAGTCCCGAAGGGTATACGTAACGGTCAGAACCCTATCGGCCTGACGGAGCGGCTCTTGTCCCGCAACAGGATTGATCGCGCTGCTCGTTGACCGTTTGAGCCGGCGAGCAGCGGAGGAACCCAGCAGCGCATCCGAGACGAATATTTCATAGCGCCCTGAGGCATCCGGGGTGATCAGAGATTGCACCATTCCGGTAACATTGTAGGCCTGTGCGCCGGGGACGCCGTAGTGCGCCGATTCGATCTTCACGACCACCGGGGGAACCTCGTCGCGCGCAATCTCCCTCAGGATCTTTACATTGTCGAGCCAGAGCAAAACGGTCTGGTCGTTGATAACGGTTGTTCCTCGCTTGCCATAGTCCCGCACCGACTCGAGAACAAACTGCTGGCCCTTCCGGAAGGAACCTTCGGCGATACTGAAGTTGCTCGTGGCGACAGCGAGAAAGCGCCGGCTGGCTCCCGGAGAAACCGCCGGGGCTGGACTTTGAGGTCGAATTCCGAGAGCCGCGGCTTCGGTGGCTGTCACGCGCAACGGCCAATTGGGGTCCGCAAAAATCGGGTGGTTATACTGTCGCAGCCACTCGATGCGCGCCAATATTGCTTTGCTAAGAGCGCTGTCGGGTTCCGCGGATTGGGGGTAGAGCGCGCGCGAGCGATCAAGGCTCCGCTTGACTGCCGCGCCGAACTCGTCTCCGCCGCCAAGGGTGGCGCCGAGAGTTGCAACGATGATCATCAGCCCAAAAACGGCTTTTCGCAGGGCATTACCTTTCCAGGCCCGGGGCGTCCTCGCTTTCGCTCTTCGCTTGGCTGCATCGCAATCAAACGCTGCGAGGCGGGGGCAGACCTTCTTTGTGGATCGGCCTCTTGCGGAAGCGTAGCACACCGCCCCGGTCTGAAACCATGTGATCCAAGGTCGGCGATCAGTTCGGAGGGCCCGGATACCGCTCCCGATATCATCGACGGTTTGGGGCACAGAAAAAAACAGCGGGCCCATGGGCAATCAGTCCGTGAATCTCTCCTCGACTTTGCCCGCCAGGCCGGCACGTCGCACGAAGCCGGCCCGAGCTTTCACGCAGATCCCTTGGCGGGCCGCCCGCCAGACAGGAATGTCCGCGCGAGCGTCCCCAATGTAGTCGAATCCGGCCTTTCCGAACTTCTCAACAAGCCTCTGCGCCTTCTTCTTCGCTTTCAAATTGACCGAACCGTCGCTAGCGAGGGAACCGGTGAAAAATCCAAGCCGTTCCGCGATCGCTTCCGAGTAGGTGGCGTCCGCCGCCGTGGCAAGATAGACCGCCCGCCCGCCGGCGGCTTGGAACTTCAGCCAGTGAATGAGCGATTCACGCCATGGCAGCGCATCCAGATCCACTTTGGAGGACACGGAAACGGCCGCCTTAAACGGGGCACGGCCGTGACGGAGAAGAGGCAGCAGAGCGAGCAGCGTGAAAGGTCTATGCCTCAGCATATATTTGATTCCTTCCCAGAGCACGTCGGTGCGGATCAATGTGCCGTCAAGGTCCACGCACAACGGAACCTGATCATCCAGGGAGTGACCTTTCATGAAATCGGCCACTAGCATTGCACACGTCCGCGGCGCTCGCAGCGAAATCCGTCACTCACTTTTCATCCGGCCGAAGGGGAGCGTTGTTGGGCGAACCGAGCGTTAGTCACAAGACTCATCGACGCATCCATGCGCTAGGGATCGGCACTAACGAAAGAGGTTGTATTTCAATATGCACCACATGGCTTTTAGACCGTCCCGACTGCGAATCTTCTTTCCCTCGGCATAGGTTCTACCGTGGTAGGATATGGCCACCTCATAAATGCGGGCGCTCATGCGGGCGACTTTCGCGGTGATCTCCGGCTCGAAACCGAAGCGATCCTCTTCGATTTCAATTGACTGGATGATCTCACGCCGGAACGCCTTATAGCACGTCTCCATGTCTGTAAGGTTCAGATTGGTAAACATGTTAGACGCCAGGGTGAGAAGCTTGTTTCCGATGGAGTGCCAGAAATAGAGCACCCGATGCTCTTCGGATCCCACAAAGCGCGACCCGAAGACAACATCCGCCCTGCCTTCCAAGATGGGAGCGATCAATCTTGGATATTCCTTCGGATCGTATTCCAGGTCGGCATCCTGAATGATCAGGATGGGAGCGGAGGCCTGCGCGATGCCACTGCGCAAAGCGGCGCCTTTTCCGCGATTCACATCGTGTCGCAGGGCCTTCATGCGCGGATGGCGCGCCGCGCAGTTTTCCAGAATGGCGGTCGCACCATCGTTCGAGCAGTCATCAACGCAAATCAGCTCCGCGACGGTCGGCTGCTTAAGCACCAGCTCGATGATCTCACCCAAAGTGTCCTTCTCGTTATAGACCGGCATGATCACCGAGAGACACGGAGTGTTCGGATCGAAAGGTAGCGGGCTCACGGCAAGAATCTGGTGTCGAGTCGGGCCGAGCTTCCAACTAAGGCCGCTCCCTCTGAAACGGCCACAGCCCAGCGAAACTCTCTATTCTTCCACATGCGCGGGGATGAATCAGTCGGCCTGTAACAGCTTTTGAGCCAGCGGCAGGAATGCGCGGGCGCGCTTGTGCCACTTTGCGATTTTTTGAAGGCGAGCCCGAGCCGTCCGGCGGGAGTCCGCCGGCAGCGAAGGCAGCAGGGCTTCAAGATGGTGCAGCCGCTCGGCTCCGGAGGCCAGGCGCGGCGCCAGGCGCCGCTGAAGAAACCCCGAAAGCAGCGGTTTTAGCTCCATCGTCGCAAGGTATCTGTGGCTCCGCTCGCCGTATTCTCTCACTCTGGAAATCGCGCCGAGTTCTTCAAGCCGGCGCAATCCCTGGCTGGCCGAACCTTTGCTTATCGCCAAGCGCCTGATGATTTCTTCCATCGCCAGCGGCGTGTCCGACGAAAACAAAAGGCCGTAGATTGCCCCGTAAGATCGGGGATTGCCGAAAAGATCGGCAAGATCGGAGAAAACGGCGACCAATTCATGTTCCAGCGCAGACTGCGCGGCGCCGGCCGTCCCCTTGGTCAGAAGCATAATCCAACCATGGGGCGCCGGGCTTGGAAGTTCAATTCAAAATGAACTGACCTTTTTCCGCCGACGAGGGCGGACCGTGTGCCGCCTCGCGGAGAAAATCGTGTTGCGCCGCGGGGGGTCCCGGAATGGCCGCCGAGTTGTTGCTCTTCCTCGTGCGAGGCTAACGCGATGGCAAACTAAGGAGACAAAAGCCGGCGATTCTTCCACAAGTAAGCGGAACCCGAGAAAACTGTCAGAACGGTCGTCACGGTGACGAGGAATGCTCCTCCGCGGGACCAGAGGAGGTCCACGGTTGGCGAGTTCTCGATGGCCAGCTCCTGAAGAGCGAGCAGCGCAAGAAAAAATACGATGGTTATCATTTGCCAGGCGGTTTTGTGCTTCCCGAGTTTCTCCGCCGGAAGGATGACCCCCTTTGAACTCGCAAGCAATCGAAGGCCGGTAATTAGGAACTCGCGGCTGATGATGATGATTACCGCCCAGGCAGGCAGCGCCTTGAATGGAATTAGACAGATGAACGCCGAAGCGGTGAGGACCTTGTCCGCCAGGGGGTCCATCAATTTTCCAAAGTCCGTGATCATGTTCCATTTTCTGGCGATTACGCCGTCGAGGTAGTCCGTCAGGGACGCTAGGAGAAAAAGGAAAAGCGCGACGATAAGATGGGCCGGATACTGCACCGAAAGGCTGGTCACCAGAAGCGCCGTCAGCGCCAGGCGCAGAAGGGTGAGCAGATTCGGCAGGTTCATTTGCAAGTTGTCGGTTGCCTTGGCTCCTCCCTCGTGGCTAAGCTGGCCGGCACATCCTCCAAAAATTCATGAATCAAAGCGACATCGGACTGATCGGCCTCGCCGTCATGGGCGAAAACCTGGTTCTCAACATGGAAAGTAAGGGTTTTCGAGTCAGTGTCTTCAATCGAACCACCGCGGTGACCGAAAAATTCGCCTCGGGGCGAGCCAAGGGCAAGAACATCGTAGCTACCAAGGCTCTCGGGGATTTTGCCCAATCCCTTGCGCGGCCGCGCAAAGCGCAAATCATGGTCAAGGCCGGGGCGCCCGTTGACGCGGTGATCGACCAGCTCGCGCCGCTACTTGATGCCGGAGATATCATCATCGACGGGGGAAATTCACTTTGGATCGATACGCAGCGGCGCGAGAAGGCTCTCAAGGAAAAGGGCATTCATTTTTTCGGCGTGGGAGTCAGCGGGGGCGAGGAGGGCGCGTTGAAAGGCCCCTCCATCATGCCCGGCGGATCCAAGGAGGGCTGGCAAGTTTTGGCCCCCATCTACACCAAAATTGCGGCGGTGGCTGAGAACGAGCCTTGTTGCCGGTATATGGGACCGGACGGGGCCGGCCACTACGTCAAAATGGTGCACAACGGAATCGAGTACGGAGACATGCAGCTCATTTGCGAGGCGTATGCGATTCTCAAAGCGACCATCAATCCAGACGCCCAGGAATTCGCGCGCATCTTCGACGATTGGAACAAGGGGCAGCTGAACTCTTTCCTGATCGAAATTTCCGCGAATGTTTTCAAGAAAACCGATCAGGAAACCGGATTGCCCCTCGTGGATGTGATCTTGGACAAAGCCGGCCAGAAGGGAACCGGCCGCTGGACGGTCGGCCATGCGGTGGAAATGTCCGTGCCCCTTTCGGTGATCGCCAGCGCCGTGGAAGCGAGGATCCTCAGTTCGTTGAAGGCCGAGCGGGTCGAAGCGGCCAAAGTTCTTCCGGCCCCGGCACACCAGCCTTTTGCCGGCGATCGCGCGAAGCTCATCGAGGCCGTTGGCGACGCGCTCTACGCAAGCAAGATCATCAGTTATGCGCAGGGCTTCGTGCAACTTGGCGCTGCTAGCAAGCTCTACGATTGGGCGCTCAACTTCGGAGACATCGCTTCGATCTGGCGTGGCGGATGCATCATCCGCGCCCACTTCCTGAACCACATCACGTCAGCTTACCGGAACAACCCGGAACTGAAGAATCTGATCCTCGATCCGTATTTCCGCGAAATTATTGAGAAATCGCAGTCCCGTTGGCGCTTCGCGATTCAGACGGCCATCGAATACGGGGTCGCCGTTCCCGCTTTTAGCGCCGCCTTGAGCTATTACGACAGTTATCGGTCTAACCGGTTGCCGGCCAACCTGCTTCAGGCGCAGCGCGATTATTTCGGCGCGCATACCTACGAACGCCTCGATAAGCCCGCCGGAGAATTTTTCCATACGGATTGGTTCGGCGCTCAGAAGTGAAAAGGAAGCCGAGTCAGCCTGCCGCAATGCGCTTCGCTATTGATTAAAAAATCAGTGAAAATTTCCGCGAATACTCGTTGACGGCGATTCCGGCTGGAGTATGTTTTCTATCCCGCACGACATAACAGCCGGAGCGGGCGAAAGTTCTCGCGGGCGCTGACCTCGCTGGTTTTGGCGCTATGACCAGCCGATTCCGATCGGCTGAATCGTCGCTGCCCCACCTCCGAGGAGCCCGCCGAGCATTGTTATTTGACAGCCTGATTCTGGTTTTGCCGGTATGGCAAAATTCAGAACGTTTTCAGCACAAACACATTCAGCAAATGCTGGATAGTGCGTTCTTTCGTCGATTTCAAAAATGAGATTTGACGGCTATTCCTGATTCGCGGTTTTCTCACAATCACCGCGGATCGGTGGAATGAATGCCGGAGTTTCCCGCCCTTAGCAGGTGGGAGAAACTTTCCACGGAGAGTTTGATTCTGGCTCAGAACGAACGCTGGCGGCGTGGATAAGACATGCAAGTCGAACGGGACCAAATTAGTAGCAATACCGGTTTGGTTCAGTGGCGCACGGGTGCGTAACACGTGAGCAATCTGCCGGGAAGTGGGGGATAGCTCGCCGAAAGGCGAATTAATACCGCATGTGGCTATCTTTTGATTAATGGAAAAGCCAAAGCAGCAATGCGCTTCCTGATGAGCTCGCGGCCTATCAGCTAGTTGGCGGGGTAACGGCCCACCAAGGCGATGACGGGTAGCTGGTCTGAGAGGACGACCAGCCACACTGGAACTGAGACACGGTCCAGACACCTACGGGTGGCAGCAGTCGAGAATTTTTCACAATGGGGGCAACCCTGATGGAGCGACGCCGCGTGGAGGATGAAGGCCTTCGGGTTGTAAACTCCTGTCATGCGGGAACAAGCATTAACTGCGTGATAGTACCGCAAGAGGAAGAGACGGCTAACTCTGTGCCAGCAGCCGCGGTAATACAGAGGTCTCAAGCGTTGTTCGGATTCATTGGGCGTAAAGGGTGCGTAGGTGGTGATGCAAGTCTGGTGTGAAATCTCGGAGCTTAACTCCGAAATTGCACTCGGATACTGCGTTGCTCGAGGACTGTAGAGGAGATCGGAATTCACGGTGTAGCAGTGAAATGCGTAGATATCGTGAGGAAGACCAGTGGCGAAGGCGGATCTCTGGGCAGTTCCTGACACTGAGGCACGAAGGCCAGGGGAGCAAACGGGATTAGATACCCCGGTAGTCCTGGCAGTAAACGGTGCACGTTTGGTGTGGGCGGGTTCGACCCCGTCCGTGCCGGAGCTAACGCGTTAAACGTGCCGCCTGGGAAGTACGGTCGCAAGATTAAAACTCAAAGAAATTGACGGGGGCCCGCACAAGCGGTGGAGTATGTGGCTTAATTCGATGCAACGCGAAGAACCTTACCTGGCCTTGACATGCATTGTAGTTCCCGGTGAAAGCCGGGTAGCTGGTAGCAATACCAGCGCCTTGCACAGGTGCTGCATGGCTGTCGTCAGCTCGTGTCGTGAGATGTTGGGTTAAGTCCCGCAACGAGCGCAACCCCTGTGTCCTGTTGCCCGCAAGGGATCTCTGGACAGACTGCCCTGTGAAACGGGGAGGAAGGTGGGGATGACGTCAAGTCAGTATGGCCCTTACGGCCAGGGCTGCACACGTACTACAATGCTCAGTACAGAATGAACCGAATCCGCAAGGTGGAGGAAATCCCTAAAACTGAGCCCAGTTCGGATTGGAGGCTGCAATTCGCCTCCATGAAGCCGGAATCGCTAGTAATGGCGCATCAGCTACGGCGCCGTGAATACGTTCCCGGGCCTTGTACACACCGCCCGTCACATCATGGGAGTCGTTTGTAGCCGAAGTACGCGCGCTAACCGCAAGGAGGCAGCGTCCTACGCTATGAGCGGTAACTGGGATGAAGTCGTAACAAGGTAGCCGTAGGGGAACCTGCGGCTGGATCACCTCCTTTCTAAGGAGTAATGCCTACCCCGCGCTGGTCGCGGCACGGCGAGTCTGATTCGGGCAACACCCTTGCCCGAAGCGAAATTCCGCGGGCCGAAAGCCCCGCGGGTTTGAAATCAGAAAGAACGCGCTATCCAGTGTTTGCCGAACGAATCCTGTAGTCGCAATGCGTTGCCAACTTGAGCCATCGTCATGCCCTCTACAGACCAAGTTGCCAGACCCCCCTGCTGGCAGGCCCCGCCGCGGGGTTGAGGGTTGCCTGGGGAGCTTCCGACCGCGAACTCTCGGCCCTCAACATCCCAAACGGGGGCATAGCTCAGTTGGTAGAGCGCCAGCTTTGCAAGCTGGATGTCAGGGGTTCGAGTCCCCTTGCCTCCAGATTTTTGCTTCGCAAAAATCTTTCCGATTGCCTTGGGCAATTTGCCGGGCCTGTAGCTCAGTTGGTTAGAGCATGCGCTTGATAAGCGCAGGGTCATAGGTTCAAGTCCTATCAGGCCCACGATCCTGCTGAAATCCTCTTTCGCCGTCCGGCTTGCCGGCCAGAAGGAGGGCGCGTTTTGAATTTTGTCGCCGGTCCCAAACCGGACAGGCGTCAAGCGGCCGCGGGCCCGTCCCTCGGCAAGTTCTTTGACATCTGCATACAGGGCAAATTAAAATGCAACTTCAACAATTTGCTGAGTCTGCGCAATTGCCGCCCGATGTTCATCGGCACGGCGATTGCACAAATTAGAGATTTCCAAATATATCGAAGAAATAAAGCTACTAAGAGCACATGATGGATGCCTTGGTGCCAACAGGCGATGAAGGACGTGATAAGCTGCGATAAGCCACGGTGAGCCGCAAATAGGCTTCGACCCGCGGATTTCCGAATGGGGTAACCCGTTCCGGTTAATACCGGATCGTCTCCGATTGAATCCATAGATCGGAGCACGCAACACCCGCTGAAGTGAAACATCTCAGTAACCGGAGGAATAGAAAGCGAATGAGATTCCGTAAGTAGCGGCGAGCGAAAGCGGAACAGCCCAAACCCGGAAGCTTGCTTCCGGGGGTTGTAGGAGCCCGTCGTGGCAGTGCAGCGGTTAGGAGAAGCGGATGGAAAGTCGCTCCATAGAGGGTGAAAGACCCGTAACCGAAAACTTAAGCACGCCTAGGGAATTCCTGAGTAACGCGATCACACGTGAAACGTCGCGTGAATCCACGCCGACCACGGCGTAAGGCTAAATACTAGTTGGCGACCGATAGTGAACAAGTACCGCGAGGGAAAGGTGAAAAGAACCGCTGTGAGCGGAGTGAAATAGTCCCTGAAATCATGTGCTTACAAGGTGTGGGAGCCCGCAAGGGTGACCGCGTGCCTTTTGCTTAATGAGTCTGCGAGTTAGTGTCCGTGCCAAGTCTAAGCCCTTCTGGGGTGCAGGCGAAGCGAAAGCGTGTCCGAAATGGGCGAACAGTCGCTGGTGCTAGACCCGAAGCGGAGGTGATCTACCCATGGCCAGGATGAAGCCCCAGTAACATGGGGCGAAGGTCCGAACCGATGGACGTTGAAAAGTCCCCGGATGAGCTGTGGGTAGGAGCGAAAGACTAATCAAACCCCGTGATAGCTGGTTCTCTCCGAAATACTATTGAGGTAGCTAGCCTCTTGTGCTGACCTGCGGAGGTAGAGCACTGGATGAACTAGGGCCCATACCCGGGTACCGAATTCAATCAAACTCCGAATGCCGCAGGGCGTAACAAGGGAGGCAGTCCGTGTGGGATAAGCTGCACGGTCGAGAGGGAAACAACCCAGACCAGCAGCTAAGGTGCCTAAATGACGTTTAGTGGAAAGGATGTGAAGATACTTAGACAGTGAGGACGTTGGCTTAGAGGCAGCCATCGTTTAAACAGTGCGTAATAGCTGACTCATCGAGTGTTTTCGCGCCGAAAATGATTGGCGATAAGCGTCATACCGAAGCTCTGGATGTCCCGGCGCGAGCCGGGGCGTGGTAGGAGAGCGTTCTCAGCGCCTTGAAGCGGTAGGGTAACCTGCCGTGGAGTGCTGAGAAGTGAGGATGCAGACATGAGTAGCGATAAACCAGGTAAAATCCCTGGTCGCCGTAAACCCAAGGTTTCCTGGGGAAGGTTCGTCCTCCCAGGGTTAGCCGGATCCTAAGTCGAGGCCGAAGGGCGTAGACGATGGCAGACAGGTCAATATTCCTGTGCCGCCGAAATTTAAACTGAAGGGACGCTGGTTGGGAGAAGAGCCGCCGATTGAAAGTGGCGGTCCCTCGCGTGAGCGGGGGGACGTGGAGGCTTCGGCCGAAGCGGATTCTTTAAACAGCCAGCCAAGAAAAGCTTCAGTGTATACTAAGGCGTCCGTACCGCAAACCGACACAGGTGGGTGGGCATAAGTGTGCCAAGGCGCGTGAGTGAAACCTCGTTAAGGAACTCGGCAATCTAGCCCCGTAACTTCGGAAGAAGGGGTGCCCCGCAAGGGGCCGCAGTGAAATGGGTCAACCGACTGTTTAACAAAAACACAGCACTCTGCTAAGTCGTAAGACGACGTATAGGGTGTGACACGTGACCAATGCGGAAAGATTACGGTAAGAGGTTAGTCCGCAAGGCGAAGCTTCGAACCCAAGTCCCGGTGAATGTCGGCCGTAACTATAACGGTCCTAAGGTAGCGAAATTCCTTGTCGGGTAAGTTCCGACCTGCACGAATCGTGTAACGAGTTGACCGCTGTCTCAACGAGGAGCTCAGCGAAGTTGTAGTGGCGGTGAAGATGCCGCCTGCCCGCAGTAGGACGGAAAGACCCTATGCACCTTTACTGTACGCTGTTACTGTTGTTTCGATTTCGATGCTTAGCGTAAGTGGGAGGCTTTGATTCATCTCTTTAGGGGGATGATGAGCCGACAATGAAACACCACCCTTTGGAATTGAGACATCTAACCGCGACCCGTGATCCGGGCGCGAGACACTGGCAGCCGGTCAGTTTCACTGGGGCGGTGTCCTCCTAAAAAGTAACGGAGGATTACGAAGGTTGGCTCAGCCTGGTTGGCAATCAGGTGACGAGTACATGGATATAAGCCAGCTTAACTGCGAGACTTACAAGTCGAGCAGATACGAAAGTAGGTCCAAGTGATCCGGTAGTTTAATGTGGAATTGCTATCGCTCAAAGGACAAAAGGTACGCTAGGGATAACAGGCTGATCCTGCCCAAGAGCTCATATCGACGGCAGGGTTTGGCACCTCGATGTCGGCTCATCACATCCTGGGGCTGGAGAAGGTCCCAAGGGTCCGGCTGTTCGCCGGTTAAAGTGGTACGCGAGCTGGGTTCAGAACGTCGCGAGACAGTTCGGTCCTTATCCACTGTGGGCGCAGGAGAGTTGAGGGGTTCATTCCTTAGTACGAGAGGACCGGGAATGACGAACCTCTGGTGTTCCGGTTGTTCCGTCAGGAGCAGCGCCGGGCAGCTATGTTCGGAAAGGATAAGCGCTGAAAGCATCTAAGCGCCAAGCCTATCCCAAGATGAGCTCTCCCTGAAGAACCGTGGAAGACCACCACGTTGATAGGGTCCGGGTGTAAGCGCAGCAATGCGTTAAGCTTAGGACTACTAATGTTCGTTCGGCTTTTTTACTCTTCGATCAGCTTATGCAGATTCAGATCGTTGAATTGCGGATTTGCCAGGTATGCGGTTGTCAGAGAGCTTCGTTCTCTTTCATGGCAAGGTTACCGGTCATCAGACACCTGAAAGTTCGGGGTTCGGGTTTTCATCGTCTGGTGATCTTTGCGTGGTGGCCCCACCCGTTCCCATTCCGAACACGGAAGTGAAACGCCACAGCTCCGATGGTAGTGCATGTATAGCTTGCGCGAGAGTAGGTCGTTGCCAGAATTAATGCCCAGCTTCGGTTGAAAAACCGGGGCTGGGCATCTGTTTTTCTTTTTTTGCGGTTTAGGCCCCGTGCGCGGCCTCGGTTTGCAGGACTTCCCGGCGGATGCTTTGTCCGCGCAATTTGGACCACCAGAGGACGATCGGCGCGGCGATATAGATCGAAGAATAGGTGCCGACAAGGATGCCGATAAGAATGGCGAACGAAAAATCGCGGAGCACGGTTCCGCCGAAAAAGAAGAGCGCGCCGATCGAGAGGAGAGTAGTGCCACCGGTGAGAATTGTGCGGCCGAGGGTCTCGTTGATGGAGGTATTCATCAAGGATTGGATCGAGCCGCGTTCCCCTCGTTTGAGGCCCTCACGAATTCGATCGAAAACCACGATCGTGTCGTTGATCGAGTAACCGGCGATGGTGAGAATCGCGCCGACCATGACCAGGGAAAGCTCGCCCCCGATCAGGGAGAAAACCCCAAGCGTAATAATGACGTCGTGCAGAAGCGCGACAACCGCGCCCAGCGCGAACGAGAATTCGAACCGGAAGGTCACGTAGATGAGAATGCCGATCATGCCGAGCCCGAGGGCCAAGGCCGCCCGTTTTGCGAATTCCAAGCCGATTTGTGGTCCCACGTTTTCCTGCGCCACCGGGGTGATGCCAGAATTTGGGAACGCCTGTTGAAGCTTGGAAAGAACGGCGTCCGAAGTTCCCTGCGGACTGCGGACCGAGAGAAGAGACTGCATTCCCTGACGTTCAAATTGGATGACCGTGTCGCCGTGCCCAATGTCGGCAAGAGCGCGCCGGGCGTCGGTCACAGCAATGGGTTGCTTGGCATCTACCACCAGCAGGTCGCCGCCGCGGAAGTCGATGCCGAGGTTCTTTTCGCCGCGAAAGGCGACGACCGCCAGCGAGCCGCCGATGAGCGTCAGAGATACCGCCGCCGCGATCCGACGCTTGCCGAGGAAGTCGAATTTTTTCTTTGGAATCAGATCAAGCATCGTGAGTTTTTTCAGCCCGAATCTTTCGATCAGCCATCGGAAGGCCGTTCGGGTTACAAGAAGGGCCGAAAACATCGATGCGATAATGCCGAGCGTAAGTGTCACGGCGAAGCCTTTGACGGAGCCTGTCGCTTGCCAGAAGAGGATCACGGCGGTGATCAGAGTGGTCGCGTTGGCATCAAATATCGCGCTAAAAGCTTTGTCGTAAGCGGCCTCCAGTGCCGCGGCGAGAGATTTCCC
Source organism: uncultured Verrucomicrobiae bacterium (assembly GCA_963816855.1). GTDB lineage: Bacteria > Verrucomicrobiota > Verrucomicrobiia > Chthoniobacterales > Terrimicrobiaceae > DASTFP01. The sequence continues at coordinate 215,772 of CAWFMA010000026.1, forward strand.
AGCCGCCGTCTCCTCGCGCAACCTTTCGTAGATGAGAACGTTTGCGTCTACGGCCATGCCCATGGTCAGGATGATTCCGGCGATGCCGGGCAGGGTCAGCACAAAGTGAAACATTGCCATCGTGCCAAAGAGAATGGCGATATTTACGAGCAGGCCAAAAAACGCGACGATCCCCGCGAACCGGTAGTAAAGCATGACAAAGGCGAAAACGAGAACCAAGCCGGTCAAGCCGGCGAAAATGCCGCTCCGGATGGAGTCCGTTCCCAAGGTCGGCGACACGCTGCGAATTTCTTCCACTTCTACCGGCACGCGCAGCGGATTCTCAAGCGCGCTCGCCAAATCTCTGGCTTCCTTGTCCGAGAATCGGCCGGTAATGACCGCGCTGCCGCCATAGATCGGCTCGTTGACGCGGGGCGCGCTTTGAATTTCGCCGTCCAGCATGATCGCGATCTGCCCGTGGCTCGGGGCAAGCGCCTGGGTCAGGTCTCCGAAGATTTTTGCGCCTTCGGAATCCAGCGAAAGCGACACCCCGTAACCATGCTGATCGAAATAGGCATAGGCGCGCTTGACGTGTTCGCCGGACAGTTCCGCCCGGCGTTTAACCAGGAGTTTGAAGTCAACGTCCTTGCCTTCAATCTTGTCCTTGTATGTCTTGATGTCCGTCCCGGGCGGCATGATTTCCTCGCCGGACTCGATGCGGGCGATGCGTTCGGCCCCGCCGGCAACCGTGGCAAATTCCAGCTTGGCCACTCGCTGAAGCTCGCTTTTCGTCGTTTCGATCTGCTTGGCGTCCAATCCGGGGATCTGCACCAAAATGCGCTCCCGGCCTTGAGGCGTGATCATCGGTTCGCTAACCCCGTAGGCATCCACGCGTTTGCGAATGACCTCGACGGCCTGGTCCAGAAGGTCGGAAGTAATCGCCTGATCGCTCTGCGGAGTCAGTTTGATGAGAAACGAGGTCCCGCCTTGCAGATCCAAGCCAAGCCGGATCTTCTTCGAGGGCGGGAAGGCCTGCTCCAGGCAAAAGGCGACCAGCAGAACCGATAGCACGAGCCCGACCCAACGCTTTCGGGCTGGAAATTCCGTCGCAAAGTACCAGCCGAACAGGATCAGGAGGAGTAATCCGACGAAAAACGTCAACGCGGGAGACATGGAATAGCTACTTGTCTTAACGGGAAAACTTGCTGAGCGAAAGCGTCTCGGGCCCCGCATCTGGCCCGGGAACGTGTTTACTTGACCTCTTCCGCCACTTCGGCGCTCTTTTCCACGGAAGCGACCGAAGCGCGATCGAACTCAATTTTGACGTTATCGGCCACTTTTACAAGGATGGTCTTCTCCTTCACATTGGACACAATGCCGTGGATGCCGGAGCTCGTGACAATCCTGTCACCGGTCTTGATCGAGGCGACCAGCTTCTCGTGAGTCTTCTGGCGTTTCTGCTGCGGACGGATCAGAAGAAAATAGAAGATCACGAAGACAAAGATCAGCGGCATGATCGACATGAAGAAAGGCGGTTGCTGACTTGCGCCTTCCGGGGTGGGGCTTGCCGCCTGGGCCAGGAGAAGGAGATCGAGAAAATTCATGAGAACCGCGGAGGATACGGACGCCTCGCCTTTAAGGCAAACGAGAAGTGAAGGCGTCACCACGGGCGCCAGGAGAGTGTTGAAATACCCGAGTATGCCACGTTGCAGTCAATTTTCGGAAGATCGCAAGGAGCCGAACGCAGAGCGTAGCCGCTGTGCTACGCGCAAGCTTGGCGACATAGCGAGGGCCGAAAATTGGCGCACCCCGAGGGCCTGAGCTCTTTGGGGCATCTCTCGACGTCCTTCTTCAGTTACAGCCCTTTTTTTGGGATGCTCCTTCGTCACCTACCGATATCTGCCCCAAAGAGCCCACACGTGACATGCGAGGCTATTTCAACAGTCTTCTAGTGTCCTGAGAGAGAAGTCAATTTAAGAAAGGGAGTTTTCAAGCTTCCTGAAGATAGAATCTGCAGAGGCAGTCCAAGTAAAGGGTTTGGGCTCTTTGTTGTGTTCTACAAGGTAAGCATCAATGGCGGCTTGCAGTTGTCGCACCGAGGAGAAGCTTCCCCGACGAATGGCCTCGGTGGTGATCCGAGCAAAGAAGCGTTCGACCATGTTGAGCCAGGAACTGCCAGTGGGAGTGAAATGAAGATGAAAGCGTGGATGACGAGTTTGGGTGCAGCAGCCAGCGATGGACCTTTGGGGTTTTATGCGTGGCGTAGTTGTCAATGATGAGGTGAAGTTGGCTTTTTGCGTCATCGGGGAAAGCGGCGTCGATACGCTGCAGAAAGGCCAAAAATTCCTGGTGGCGGTGACGCTGGTGGCATCGGCCCAAAACTCGTCCGGTGGCGGCATCGTAAGCGGCAAACAGAGAAAGGGTCCCATGACGCACATAATCGTGGGTCTGACGCTCGGGCAGACCAGGACGCAGCGGCAAGAGGGGCTGGCTACGCTCCAGGGCTTGCGTCTGGCTCTTCTCATCGACACGAAGCACAATCGTTTTGTCGGGCGGATTGAGATAAAGCCCCACAATATCGCGCACCTTCTCCACAAACATCGGATCGGCACTCAACTTGAAGGAGTCCACCCTATGGGGCTTGAGTCCAAAGGCGCGCCAAATTCGCAAGACCGAATGCTCTGAAATGCCTGCTTCCTGAGCCATGAGCCGGCTACTCCAGTGGGTTCGAGCCCGCGGAGTAGTCTCTAGGGTCTTAGTGATGACCTCCTCGACCTTCTGGTCGTCGATGCTTCGCGGAGCTCCGCTGCGCGGCGCATCAGCCAGCGCCGCGATCTTCTGGCGAGCATAACGGCTGCGCCACTTGCCAACGGTGGGCAAAGAGACTCTTTCGCGCCCGGCGATCTCGGTGTTACTCAATCCCTCCGAGGCTCCCAAGATGATCCTCGCCCGCAACGCGTCGCGCTGGTTGGACTTGGGCCGGTTGGCGATCAAGATAAGTTTTTCCTTCTCCGCAGGGCCTAGAACAATCCTTGCTACGGGTCTTCCTATTGGCATTATCCCTTGTAAGCCCCGCGATGATCTTTTACAATGTATTTATCTCTCAGGACACTAGGGGTGTCATCCAGCTTTTGCGGCGCTCGCGGAATCGTCGGCGCCGGGATCCACCGGCACAACTTCGCGCGAGACGATCCTAAACGTCGTTTGGTCGCCCCACCATGATTCCGGCGTCCGACCGATAGCGGTTCAGGTAGCTGCTCAATCGAGAGTCAACGATGACTTCGCCCGCGTTCTTGGAGGCGTGCATGAAACGTAGCACGCCTGCCGGGTCCCGGTAGGCAAGCCCCACGTGGGACGTGTACCCCCGGGGCCATGTTGTAACGATGCAAATAATATCGCCGTTGCGAAGGTGCTTTTCCGCGCCGGGAACTTTGGATTTGGGAACATACCAAATGCCGCGCTTCGACAGCTGTTTTTCAATGCGAGCCAATTCCGGGACGAGCGCCGGGTTAGCGCGCAGTTGCTTGCTGCTACGCCAGGTCGCCGACATTTCTTTCATGTCGCGCTTGAGCCGCTTGGCACCGGGCAATGAGGGGGTCACGTCCTTTACGAGGCCGCGGCTCTGGTTATCATAGAGCCATTGCTCGAGATAATGAAGGCGCGAGGTGAAGATGCCATTGCAGCGCCCGCCGCGGTAACGGTCGAGCTCGATCATACGGAGAAGCTCATGGGGCGTCGGGTCTTCCGAACTCTTCAGCACCCGCGCCGTGCCGAGCGCGATCTCGAAAAACGTCCAGCAATCCATGCCGGCCATGTTCACGCAAGGAGTTTCGATCCGGTCGTCGAGCTCAAGCGTGTAGTTCTTGTAGGGGGTTCCCACCAGGGCGAGCCCAACTCGTGTGGCTCGCTCACCGACCGGCAATGCGCTCCACTTCTCGGCGATCCCGCGCTGGATCAAGTCTTGATACTTTCCTTGATTGACGAAAACGATGCTTTCCGGCAGGCCTTCCGCCCGCAACGAGATCACGAAAACGACCCAAAGTAGCGGGAAGAGCCTACGCATGGAAGGCCAGCTTAGCAGGAACTTTTCACCCCGCAACAAACAGAATCGGCTTCAATCCGAGGAAGAAATGTTGCAGTCTGCGCTGATGGAGACTCCGCAGTTGCCGCCGCAGGACGGCCCGCCGCCGTTAGACCCGGCCGTTCGCTCGGAAACCGAACGTCAATGGGCCATTGGAATTCACCTGAGCGCGCTGCTCGGATTTGCCGGTCCGCACCTGCTGAACGTAGTTGCTCCCCTCGTCATCTGGCTGATAAAAAAGCAGGACAGTTCCTACCTCGACGCGGTGGGAAAACGCGTGCTGAACTTTCAGATTTCGTATTCTATTTACGGATTTGTTGCCGCCACCTTGATTGGCCTGCTCTGGTGGCTGGTCATCGGGCTTTTTCTCGTCCCCCTCTACGTGATCATTGCCGTGGCCTGGCTGCTCTTTACCGTCATCGGTGCGGTTAAGGAAAGCAAGGGCGAGGCGTACGAATACCCTTACGTCATCAAATTCATCCCCTGATCTTTCCCGGTCGCGTTCCGACTTTTTCTAAAGGCTTCTCGGGAGCTGTGCGACCAACGGCCGAGCCGTTCTTGATATTAGCGCGTTTTGCCGTAAATTGCCCGTGATCTTGGGGGCGTATTGGCTTCGACACGAAGTTTGATGCCAGGCTCGCATGCCGAGGATGATTCGTTGGCCTCGATAAAAATCGGATCAAACAAATAAACGCAGATCACGAAGATCTCGCTCTCGCGGCCTAACGTGCCGTGACGTGTCCGGGTTGACGCCTGCTAGGCGCGGATGCGATGGCAGCAGGCTGGCCTCACGCCGGGGCGACCGCGGCGTGGGGTGAATCGATTTCGTGGACGCTCTGGGGCGTGTGGCGTGATGGTCCGCAGCAAGGTCCCGAAACCAAAGACCGTCTAAGCATGTAGAAGGTCTCGCTGACCGCTTTGTGGACAGGGGTTCGACTCCCCTCGCCTCCACATTTTTTACAGAGAAAACCGAATCGGATTGCTGATTTGTGACAGTTTGTGACAAAGTAGGCTCATGAAAGGCCCGCTTCGCGTCATCGCTGTCAAAGGTCACGAAATTTCCACCTACCGCCTTTCGTCCGGCAGATGCATGGTCGTTTGGTATGACTCCGAGGGACGTCGGCAGCGGCGGTCGCGCGCGACTTTGAAGGAGGCTGATGAATTGGTTGGCGAGGTTTCGGCAGCCCTCCGGGAGAAGGTAAATGGCGCCATGACTCTCGATGATCGTCAGGCTTACAATCTCGCCCGCGAAATCGCGGAGCCGTTCGGCTACACAGTGCTCCAAGCTGTGCGGGAATGGGAGAAGACCAAGGCTCCCTGTCGGGGAAAGAAGACTGGCGACGTCATCGCGGAGTTGATCGCCGCGAAGCGCCGAGAGCAACTCTCGGTTCCTTACGTGGACCGCTTGGAAGACGATTTGAAATCGTTTGCGGCCTCGGTTCCGGAGGAGATCGAGAAGGTGCAGGCACCGCAGATCAAGGCGTTCTTGAACGGCTGTGAGGTCGGCCCCAGGCGCTGGAACAATTTGCGCGATCAGGTCGTCACTCTTTTCCGCTTCGCGCGGTCGGAGCGTTATCTTCCGAAGGACCGCACGACCGAAGCGGAGGACGTGGCGAAGATGAAGGTGGTGCGAAAGACGGTGGACATGTTCACGCCGGAGGAATTCCAGATCATCTTGGAAAACACCCGGTCCGTCTGGCTGCCGTGGGTCCTCACCAGTGCCTACGCCGGTGTTCGCACGTTTGAGGTGTTGCGGATGGATTGGTCGAGCGTGCGCTGGGAGCAGAAGCTCATCGATCTCCCGCCAGAGGTCACGAAGGTCAACGAGCGCCGGATCATTCCCATGTGCGATGCGCTCATTGAAGCTCTCACGCCTTGGCGACAAGCGATCGGCCCCGTGTGCGAAGCCAAAGTTCCCCAACGTGAGATCGAACAGATCATGGCCAAGGCGAAGAAAACCCACCCGCAATTTCGCTGGAAACACAACGCGCTTCGTCACGCGTATGGGAGCTATCGCACGGCGCTGACTCAGAACGTTCCGCAAGTCGCGTTGGAAATGGGCAACTCGGTCCACATGGTGAAACGCCACTACTTGGAGGCAAAGACGTTCGACGAAGGGTTGTGTTGGTTCAGGATCGCTTGGCCGCTGCCGAAGAAGGAACGCGCAAACAGCCCGTTCCTGCGTTGGGTGGCCGCGGCGACGTGATCGGCTCGTCTCAGCACTGCCTCTCACACCGACACAGCCTTTCGTCTGCGCCCGATTCGCTTCGAGATTGAGACGGTTTCCGGCGTGTTGCCGTCGAGCAACTTTGCGAGGTCAGCTTCACGAACGCGGTATTCCTTACCGACACGCACTGCAGCGAGCACCGATCGCTTGATCCAATCTCGAACGGCGCCGGCGGTGAAGCCAGTCCGCTCGCTTACCTCCGCGACCGTCACAAGGCGGTCTCCGTCCGCACCGGCCATCTGCGCTCGAAGTGCGTCGGCTTCCGCAGCTTCGATGATCAGCCAACCATCACGGACGAAGATCGTAGTAGTTTCGGCATTCAGTCGGAGACGGGCACAGTTCATACGCTCTTGCTGCGAGCGAACGTGCCACAACCACGTATCAGAGGTGCGCGACCGGGGGAGCAACCGCACCTTTCGATCAGCTTCATCGAGCCGCATCCCTCCGCGCCCGGAGTGGTCATGGCTAGTCTCTGCAGACCGCTATTGATGCCGGTAAGTCCGGAAAAAACGTAATCGCGAGCGGAACATCAACCTGACCAAAGCGCGGCCTGCCAGATTGAAAGCACCGCCGCGAGCAACAGTCCTGCGACAAAGGCGAGACCGTATTCATTGCGAGCGCCAACGACCGGCAGTATCAGCCCCATCGCGACCATTGCAATCAGCACTCCGATCGTCCCGCCGTCGACGCTTTCGGATCGACGGTGGTTTGGCAGTGGGGGCACACCAAATTTTTCACGGAAAGACCTTAGCGGTTTTAAACCGAAAAAGGGAGGCGGAATTCGCTCCCAGCCTAGAAAATCCGCTAGCCGATTAGCCTACTCGGAAGGTCTGACGTCGATCTGCGTCACCCACGCTCCGTCGGTATCCGGCAGCTTGCGATAGCGTGGCGGCACGGTGCTGATGCACTCTACGGCGAGTCCCTGAAGCGCAGCCGCGATCTCGGCAAGGTGTCGTCCCGAGATGGCGATCTCGTGCGTTCCGAACGAGATTTTGAGTAGCTCTTCACCATCAGTGCGCGTGTGCTGCGCGTTTAGAAATTGCTGATACGGAAAGAGGAACGACTCGCCTGGCGCGACATCGACCTTCAGGCATGGGCAGTTGCGATCACGGCGCCAACACGGGCGGTCGTTCTCCACATTGACGGGGTGCGGGATTGCAGTTTCTCTGGACGACTGTTTGAGGCTCATACGGTGACGGTTTGCTTGTTGTTTTGATTGAAGCGCCTTCGCGCAAACATCAGCGCCACGGCTCTGGCGAATGCGCGACCGCGGCGAAGAGCGTGGAACATTCCGAGCTGGATTGCCCTCCGCTCGCGTTTGGGAGCGTCGAGGCCCAAGGCAAGCGCTCGGTCGCCGCTCCTCATGATGTGTGCGCGGAGGTCGGCCTTGCTGGGAGTGAAAATTCGCACGCTTTTTCGCCCGCGGGAGATGCTGACATACCACTGCTGCGCGTTCGTGGCGGCGCGGACGGCCGCGTCGCCGAAGAGCACATGGTCCACGGTCTTGCCCTGCGAGGCGTAAGAGGTTACCGCGTAGCCGCGGGCGAACTGCCGGTAGCCTGCCGGAAGCGTTCGTCCGTCAGTGAGTTCGATCTCTCCGGAGGCGCGGATGTTCTCGATCGTGACGACTTCGCCGTTGGCCAGCACTTCACCGCGAATCGCCTTCGCGTTCGCTTTTAGTTGCAGCCGATCATTCTGACTCAGCGAAAGCTGCCTCGGCGTGCAGATCGTCAAGTGATCGGCATGCCGCGCTTTCACAAGCCGGATTTTGTCCGCGGCCTCTACGATGATGCCACCCTGATTCACCGCGATCATCCGCCCCGTCTCGCCACGCGCCATGCGGCCGAGCTTGCGGTTGAAGACCAGCACATGATCCGCGGGGTAGTATCGCCGGTCGAGCTTCTGCGCGTCGGTGAGCTCGAGGGCGTCCAGTGCAGTGACATTTCGCTCCTGCTCAGCGAGGGAACCTCGGAAGCGCAAAGCTTCACGAATGCCCTCATTCAGCGCGCTGACCTCGGCGCGTGTTTGCGAAACGATGAGCGCAGATTCCCCGTGGGCGTCCAGGTCGAGGTACGCGCGAACGAGCCGGTCACGCATTGTTTCGGGACGACATTCCACCACTGCATCAATGGCTTCCAAGCTCGCGAACGAATTCGCGACATCGCCTTCCGCCGCGGCTTTCACGGCGTCGCGGTAGCGCCGAATCTTTTCACGCTCGCGCTCGGTCGATACGCGGTCGGGATCTTGCCGACGGATCACGTTCAACTCCGCCGGTCGCAGCCCCGAATAGCACTCGATCGCCCGCAATGCGTCCGACGCTTCGATAGGACCATGTTGCCGCGTGTCGCCGGAAAGCACGATCCGGCCTTTGCGAGCTTCCACCAGCTCAAGGAGTGCCAGCATCTGCCGGCCACCAATCTGGCCAGCTTCATCCACGACCAAGACGGCTCCCGCCGGCATCGACTTTCGTTGCAGGAACTCGGTGACCGTCTCAGTGTGCAGCAGCCCATCGCGTTGAAGGTCGAGCACCTGCTGCCGCTGAGGAGCCAGGACGACGATCTCGCCGCCTTGGCTCTTGATAGCTCCCTGCACGCTGCGCAGAACGTAACTCTTGCCCGTTCCAGCGCCGCCGCGGAAGAGCGTTACGAAATCGCGTGATGCGAAAATCTGCGCAAACGCGCGTTGCTGATCATCGGCGAGCTGCTGCGTCGAAAGCGGCGACCGGGATACCAACGCTCCGAACTGTCCGGCTCCATGCTTCGCCATTTGCACAATCCTCCACTCGCGTCCGAGCACGTCCTTCCGCGTCAATTTGCCGTCTGCTTGGCGGAGATAGTCCCGCGCCGCTGTTTCGCGCTTGAGGCCCGCGAGCGTCAGCGTCGAACCGCGCGCGAACTCCAGCGCGTGACGCCAGAGATCATGCTCGCGCACCACGGAGCGTCGATCGAAGAGATGTTCTTCCGCCCAATCGACTGCCGCCGCCGCCGAGACAGGCTCCGGTTCATCCGAAGCCGAGGGCACATACAGCGACGGCCCATCTCCGGGTGTGAGCTGGCTTTGCCACAGCGCCCGGAGCCGCTCGGGTGGCGGGTCGCTCATTTTGCGCGAGCGACGTCGATGCGCCAGGTGCTCGCGAACGTCGTTGATATTACCGCTGCTCTTCTCGGGATGTTCGCGAAGGAACTGGCGAGTCTGCTCATCAATCTGCCGATGCCGCTTCGAGAATCGTTCCGCAAGCTCGGGAGCAATTCCGACCACACGAAAGTCGCCACGCGCGGAATTCTCGATCGTGTAGCCGCACCTGCGCAACGCACGCGTAAGCTCGTGGTAATACACGTTCTCGACGTATTTCTGCGCGGCGAGCATCTGGTAGTTCTGCACTGCCTTCCAGCGCTCTTCGTCCACATCGCGAGTCGCGTTAAAGATAATGCAGTGCGTGTGCAGATGCGGATCGAGTGCGCGGGAGGTCTCGTGTTCGAACAGCGCGGCGACGATGTTGCCAGTCATGCGGTCCACGTTTTGTCCGGCTTGGCGGACACGCGTGGCTGCAAGCACCTCGAGTTCGCGCACCGCAATCTTCACAGCCGTCCGATGCGCCTCGACGACGCGCGCATCACCGCTGACAAGGGCGGCGATTGAAACTGACTTCGGCGGAGAGAATGTGAAATCGTAAAAGACGCGGCGGTTCGCAGCCTGATGTTCGTCGTCCGTTCCGCCGTCCACTGTCCGCGTTGTCTTGAGCCGCTGCGTTAGCCGCGTGCCCGTTCGCGGATGAGTGTTTTCGCAAAGTGCGACGAAATCCCTTTGCGCAACGACGCCATTGAGGTCAAGCATCGCCGCGCCTTCGCCGATCCACTCTCCAACGACGCGCTCTGCCTCGACGTAGTAATCACCGACCGCGAGGTGTTCCTCGAAATAGGACTTCGCGTGCTTCAAGTTCGTCTGCGTCTGCGGTGAGAGCATGCGCTGAAGACGTAGCGTCTTGCCGAGAGAACGTTGCTCCGGCGCGAGAGCCAGCTCACTTCCAAACTCTGCGATCAACAGCGCATGAGTTTCACGCGAACCCTTCGACACAGCGACGAGACGCTGTGTGAATCGCTTTTGCCCACGGAAGGAACCGTGGGCCTTGATAGATTGGACGCCCCACCCCGAACTTCCGTTTGGAGCCGATGCTGCAGCGCCCGCGGAGGAGGCGCATTGTGAGCGACGCAGCCGCCGCGGAAGAGCGAACGCAGCGCTTCGCTGAAGCGGTCCGCAGCTTCGCTGGCGTCCCGCCTAAGCGATTCGCAGCGCTGCTGCCGCACCGCGACGGCATCGCTGAACTGAGGCGAAAAGGTGCGTCGTTCGTCATGATCCGCGAAATTCTCGCGATGGCCGGCATTGAAGTCGCCGCGGATACCGTGCGGCGCTTTTACCGCCAGGTGATCGAGGATCCGCGCACAGGCACCAAGCGTTCCTCGAAACGCGAACGGTCGGCCGCACCTGCGCCGCTGAACTCGCCAGCACCGGCGGTCGCCACGTCGCCGATCGTCGGCGCTCCTGAACCAACTGCGCCTGCTGAACCATCACGAAGCCGCGGTCCACGCATCGCTGATCCGCGCAACCTTTAGCCGTAGAACGCACAATCCATGACCAGGCAACTGAACCTCATCCTCAACGGAAAAGGCGGCGTCGGAAAGAGCTTCTTCGCCGTGAACGTCGTGCAGGCGCTCAAAGATCGCCGTGTGCCACATGGCGCCGTAGACACCGACGATGAGAACTCGACTTTGCTGCGCTTCCACGCCGACGCCGAGTTCGTGAACATTCAAAAGCCACGCGAGATCGACCGACTGTTCGCACTGCTCGAAACCACGGACTTGCTGATCGTCGATTGCCGCGCCGCTTCGACGGACCTGTTCCTCGACTACTTCGCCGAGATCAATTTGCGCGATGTTCTCAGCTCGCTGAACGCGCGGTTGACGCTCGTCACTCCGGTGAACCACGAAGCGGACAGCGTCGAGCAGCTACGGCTGCTTTCCGCACGGCTAAACGGGGTCTGCCGCTACGTCGTCGTGAAGAACCAGGCGCACAGCGAGCACTTCCGCATCTACGAAGACAGCAAGACTCGCGCACGGGTCGTCGCTGAGCTGCAGGGCCGCGAGATCACGATGTCGCGGCTGCACGATTGGCTCGTTACGGCGCTGAACGAGAACAACGTCACCGCGAGCGTGGCGCTGACGCATCCTGCCTTTTCGCTGATCGATCGCCAACGCCTGAAGCACTGGCAGCGGCTCTTTCACGAGCAACTCGCGCTCGCGCTTGACTTGCTCCTGCCGTCGCAAAGCAAACCCACCACATGAAGGCCGACGAAGCCCTGGAGCAGGCAGTGGCCACGTGGCGAACGAAACACCACATCCGCGAGGACGATCCGATGCTCGCGGCGCTTGATCTTGTCCGCGTCTATCTCGCACACGCCCCACTGCCCGCGCGCGACGCCGCCGAGGTGCCGCCGACCTACGTGGAGTTTCGCGAGACCGTGGAGTTGCTGGACCGGCGCGCAAACGCCTTTGGGAAGCAATCGCTCGACCTGATCGTCGAATTACGAAAGGTCGCTGATCGTCGCGCCGAAAAACGCGAACTCTCGCTCACTGCGCTCCTGCTGATAGTGACCCTCGCGGTCGTGGCTGGCTTCTACCTTGGTCGGTTGACTCTATGACGGCGGACGTACTGATGATCGGCTTAGCTGCTGCGACACTCGCGAGCGCCGCGTGGCTCGCGCTTCGCCGAGGATCGAACAGCCTACCGATTGTCAAACTCGCTGGCCTCCTTTGGACGCGCGCAGACTTCTGCCGTGGCTGGCTTATCACTGGCGATACGGGTTCCGGCAAGACTCGCTCTGGGATTACACCGCTGCTCTACCAGGTTTTCCAGAACGAGCCCGGCTGGGGCGGCCTCTGCATCGACGACAAGGGCCTGTATTGGGAAACGCTCTGCGAGATGGCGCGGCACTTCGGCCGCGAGAACGATCTTGTCCTGCTACAAGTCCGGCCAGACGCCGCGCCACCGAACTGGCAGCCGAAGCACACTTACAATCTCACGTCAGATCGCAGCATCCCCTACAACACGTTCTCCAAAGCGGTGGTGGACACCGCGTCGAGCCTCGGGCAAGCCGGCGACAAGGGTTTCTTCAAGAACCAGGCGCAAGTCCACATCGCCCGTGCGTTGGAGATGCTGCGAGAAATCCGCGCCGACGTAACGTTGGAGAACGCCTATCACCTGCTCATCGACGAGCGCGACTTGCAGGAAGCGCTCAACGATCTCACGGCAGGTGCGCCTTCGCCCGCGCGCCAGGAATTGACCAGCCATTTCCGCACCCGCTTCCTGAACCAACCGCCGGAGCAGATCGGCGGCGTAAAGGAGACGATCGCCAACTACCTCCAGGCATTCGTCACGCCAGACATTGCCCAGGTCTTCTGTCCAGCGACCAATACGTTCGACTTCGCCGACATCGACCGCGGCAAAATCATCTGCGTAGCGATGCCGCAGAAGTTCCAGACCGAGCGGCGCTACGTGAACACCTTCCTCAAGATGCTCTTCTACACGCACGCGCTCCGTCGCTTCGACAAGCCACGGGAAGAGCGCCAGCGCGACAACCTCATCGTCCTCTGGGCCGACGAAGCCCAGCGCTTCGTCACCGCTTCCGAGGAAGGCATGAGCGACTACAATTGCGTTGATGTCATCCGCGAAGCGCAGGCGACCGTCGTCGTCGCCGCACAATCCTCCACCTCCTTCATCCCGCCCCTCGGCCGCGACAAAGCTCGCGTCTTCACGCTCAATCTGCGCAATCGCGTGATCTTCAAAGCCGCCGACGAAGAAGGCGCCCTAGAAAGCGCCGACTTCATCGGCAAGGCCAAGATGATCAAAAAATCATGGGGCTACTCCGCCGGCAAGATGTCGCGTAACTACAGTGAGCAGGAAGAGCACAAGATAAAGCCGCATTTGCTTCGCAATTTGCCAAAGCACGCCTGCGTCCTGGTGCATTGTGAAAGAGGCCATCGCAGGAAGCTGCTACCGCCGCTGGAGCCGGACGGCCGCGTTTCGCCGTGGTTCCGCCGCTGGCGTTTTGACCAGTAGCCGCGTTCCCCTTTCGTTTTGAACACGAAGATGTCAAAGCGCGTCCCTTATCTGTTCGTACACGACGAGACTGGTAACATCGTGAGGCGGAACACTTCTGCCTAAAGGGACGCTGCCAACTCCAGTTGATTGCCTCTTACAGAAAGACGCCCCGCTTTCAAAATGCTTCCATTGAGAAGTTGCCTTGCGCACGCATCGCGTATGAATTTCTCGACGGCGTCGCGCATTGGACGGGCGCCGAGGCGCGGATGAAACCCATGTTGCACCAGAAAGGGGATTACACCTTCCTCGATGCCGATGACAAAACCACGACCACGGAGACGGTCTAGTTCCCTGGCGAGGATGGCTCGTGCGATTTCGAGCTGCACGTCGTAGCTAAGACGATTGAAGACCAGCTTTTCCGTGATGCGGGCGAAGAGCTCAGGACGCAGGGATTGCTGGGCCTTGGCAAGGACATGGCGCTCCATTGTGGCGAATGACGAGTGTTGAAGATTTAGGATTTCGAAGGCACCGAGGTTCGAGGTGAGGACGACATAGAAGTTGCTGAAGTCGAGGGTCTCGCCGCTGGCCATAGTCACGCGGGCGGCATCAAGAATTTGTAGCAGTAGATCGAGGACTCGCGGGTGAGCCTTCTCGATTTCGTCAAAGAGCAGCGTGCCTTCGTTTCCCCCGGCGAGCGGTCGCGCAAGCAGGCCTACGTCGCCAATACGCGCGCCGAGTAGAAGACCGATTGTGTCTTGAGTTTGGAACTCGGACATATCGAATCGGAAGAGCCGATCATTGCCAAAGAGGTAGCGGGTGAACTCGATAGTCAGTTCGGTCTTGCCTACACCCGTGGGACCAAGAAGCAGAAAGCTGCCACGGGGGCGCCCAAGCGTTGATAGGCCGAGTTCGCCACGGTGCAAGACGGAGACGACGCGCGATATGACGTGGGCTTGTCCGAGGATGCTTCCCGCGAGGTACGGTTCCAGTTTGCGGAGCCGTTCAATGAGGGCGGGTGAAGTTGTATTCATGCGCCGAACTATGCCGAGCGCGAGCGCGCAGGTCGCTCCATGGCTGGCGCATCGTGGTCGCTTCGGAGCGGTAGAACAAGCGCCGTATGAAATCACTACTCGTCTCAAACCAATTCGCTCCCATTCTCGCTCAAGCCGCCGGCGGTCTCGCTGAAGGCGCGAGCAAAGCAATGGGCATTGTCATGCTCATCGGGTTCATCTTCGGCACCATCTGCGTGATCGGTGGAGGTTTCGCAATCAGGCGCGGTGATACCGATTCGGGCAAGCTGTCGATCATCGGCGGGCTCATCATCGCGGGCGCACCCGTTATCGTGAAGGCGCTCTTCACCGCGTTTGGCCTCGACAGTTCCACCGTGGACGTGGGCGCGTTCCAATGAGCGAACTGCGCTTCACGGAAACGAACAGCGCCGAAGACTCCGGCGGAAAGACGTGGGGGCTGGAAGGTAGCCTCTTTTGGTATCTGACCGGCGGAGTCTTCACCTCGGTGATCGTCTTGCTCGTGCTGTTCAGCATGCTGCGCTGGACGCTCACGACGTCCTCCGCGGCGGCGGTCGCACCGCTCGCGCTAGTGCTCCTCTACATCTTCGGCTTTCGCCAAGGAAAGCCGCCCGGCTATGACCGAGACCTTTTTGAACTCTGGCTCGCTGGCCCCGGTTTCGCGCCAGAGTTGCCAGGCAAAACCATTCACCCACTCGACGGCTCTTCCCATGTTTGAACACGCTCCCAACGGCCACTTCCTGCAAGACATGATCATCTTCGGCGGACTGCGAAAGGGCGGTCACGTCGCCAAAGGCTTCATCTTCGAGCCGCCTGATCTCACCGCCGCCGCGCCCGCGCATCTCAACAATTTTCAGGATCAAATCTCGCTGCTTCTCTGCTCGCTACACAAGCATCAGCGGTTGCAGGTGCAATGGTTCTGCGACTCAGATTATCGGACTGAGTTGCTGCGCTACCGCGATGAGACGGAACTCGCGACAAACACGTGGACGCGCCGTTGCCGCAATGATCGCTTCACCCGCTACTGGCAGGCAATGCTCGACCGGAAGCTGCGCCGGCAAAAGCTGGTGATCTACATCTCGCGGGCCATCGAGGCGGAGCCGACGCCGCTTCAGTCCGCGGGCGCCCGGCAGGAATATTACGAGTTGCTGCTCGGACAGCTCCGCTCGGAGTTCCGCCAGTTGCACGAGATGCTGCTCGGCATGTTCCCCCACGGACGGATCACGGCGATGAAGGATGCCGATCATTACCGGCACTACGCGACGTTCCTAAACCCCTCGTTCTCGGAGCGCTTCGATTACGATCCGCTGGAGTCCTTCGAGCCAGCACTGTCGATCCATGAGAACTGCTGGCATAGCGAGGCGGTCGGTCTTTCAGACACCGGCTTTGTCCTGGATGGCTACCATCACGGACTGCTCGTGCTGAGCCGCTGGCCGAAAGTCTCGTTCCCCGGTATCATCCATCGGCTCACAAATCTGCCGCTCCTCGATTATACGATCACCGTGAACGTCGATCCGCTATCCGTTCGCAAGGAGATCACGCGCGAAGAGAAGGCACACGACCGTTTGGCCGGCGACTACGCGAGCGAGAAAAAGCTCTCGCTCGTCACCGCGATGGAAAAGAAGCAGCGCAAGATCGCAGCGTTGATGCAAGGCCACACGCTACCGTTTCATGTGCAGTTCGTCGTCCGCGCGTGGGATCGCACGAAGGACGGATTGACGGCAAAGCTCGGGGCGATCAAGAACGCGATCCACGGGATGAATAGTGCCCAGTATTTTCAATGCACGCTACCGACGACATCGAAGAACGTCTTCTTCCAAACATGGCCGGGCTGGACGTGGGGCGGCTACGCGCATCGCAAGCTGTATGGCGAGAACCGCTACGTTGCAGACATGCTGCCCTTCAGCGCGACGTTCACCGGCCACCTCGGCACGGCCGAGGCAATCTACGACGGACCGATGCGGAATCTCATCGGCGTGAAAACCTTCTCCGGCACGGACGGAGTCGCAACGCCGCAGCACGCTGTCTTGCTCGGGATGAGCGGCGCAGGGAAATCAGTAACCGTCTGCGACCTGCTTTCGCAGACGGAAGCGAATTTCGCCTACACCGTGATTATCGAAGAAGGGCTCTCCTACGAAATCTACACACGCACCGTAGCTCCGGATGCTCGACCGATCATCATCCAGCCGGACGGCGACCTTACAATTAACTATCTCGACACGCACGGACTGCCGCTGACTGCCGAGCACCTATCTTCGGCCATGGCCCTCGTGGGCAGGCTTGTCGGCATGAGTTCAGATGAGGACAAGCAACTCGCTCGCGAGGCGCAGATCGCGAAATACTTGATGCTTCTCTACGACGACGTGTTCAGCGATTGGAGCAAACGCAATGATCACCGCCTCATGGAGGTCGCCCAGCACGCCTGTGCCTTGCACCGCTACCGCAAAAGTCGCCCAGGCATGACCTCTCTGGATTGCTTCGTGGACTTCCGCGACTCGCAGCGCACTCGACCCGACATTGCGGGGGCGCTGCTTACATCCGTCTCGGAAGACGAGGTTTTGCGCTTCCTGAAGGAGCCAACCACGGAGCGCGAGGTGCGCAATCTCGCTTTCGCCTATTTCACTCCGGAGGAATATCCGACGCATCGCATGTTGCAGGAACTCCTTCAGCTCGATTCCGGCGGTGACGCTCGCATGGAAGATCTGGCCACGCGCCTGCTCCCGTGGTGCGCTGGAGGCAATTATGGCTGCCTGCTCGATGGCACGAGCAATATTTCGCTCACGGGAAAGATCGCGCACTTCGAGCTGGGCTACATCCCTGAAGCCGCAAAGCTCCTCCGTGCCGTTGCGGGATTTCTCATCACCAACTACACGCGCCAACACATCATCACGATGCCGCGCGGCTTGCGAAAGCGGAACATCTACGAGGAAGTGGCTCGTCTGCTCGATATTCCCGGCGGCGACCAGATCGTGAAGGAAAGCTACGCGCAGATGCGGAAGTTTAACTGCTGGAATATCTCCATCGTCCAGCAATATGCGCAGTTCAAAGAAAGCCGGATACGCTCCGCGGTGTTCGGCAACAGCCGCCAGTTCTTCCTCATGCGTCAGAACGACCTCGCAGACCTCGATGACATGGCGCAAGACATCGCTCTATCGGACGCAACGAAGCAGACCATTCTCAGCTATCCACTACCGGACCAGCAACCCGCCGAGAAGTTTGCTGCATTCACTTATCTGCACACCGATGCTGTCCGACCGGTCTGCGGAACAGCTCACAATGTCGCGTCAGCGGAAATGCTCTACATCAGCGGAAGCAGCGGCGGTCAGTTTGACGAGCGCGCGCAGCAGCTTCGCGGACGCGATGATGTAGTTGCTGCAATTGTCGATCACGCTGGCAAGAGTCATTAGTCGACGGCGAAGATTGCGATCCCGGTCCGCTACGACTCGGTCTTCGGACCTGTCTCGAGGCACTCTTGGTCGGCAGGAACGAGCGCCACAACGCTTTCTTCTGCTCCCGACAATTCCCACCAAGATTGCCGGCAAATCACTACTGACGATACGATCGGAAGAAGCGGACCTTTGAGCGGAGGAGGAATTTGGCAATCAACCTGCCAATGATGTTGAATGCGACGAAGGCGCCGAGAACTCCGAGTATGATGAAGAATCCAATTGTCTGGTAGGAAGCTGATGGAGGAGGCTGACCGATTGCGAGGAGTAGAGCGACCAAACCGCACACGGCGAGCATCCAGCCGGCTATCGCCTGTTCTTGTCGGGATGCACCACGGACAACCTCGGCACCGCAACCGCAGCAGATCGAAGCGCCATGGGACACCGGCGTGTGGCAGTGAGGACATTTCAGGTGTTGCACGCTGCCAATTTAGCATCCCGCCGCATTTTTGTGTAGCTCCGTTCGAACTCTTTCTGGGCAGCGCAAGAGAACGCACTAACGGAGCAGTATCCGTCATCTTACGGGCATCGTTGGCCAGCATCTGAGAATCGCAACCCGAATCGATGCAGTTGACGCTTGGGAGTTTCGCCGAGAGGTTGGGAATTGATCATATCGGAAGCGATCGCGTGCAAAAATCCGCCGCGCGAGAATCTCTGAGCCATGTGATATGGGAGAGATTTGTCGAAGCTGGCGGGCAATATTTTCTGCCGAGATATTGGTTCCGACTCTGAACTGCCTTCAGAATCTGATTTGGCAATCTTGCCTTTAAGGTCAAGGGTCAGCAGAGGTCTCAGCGCCGAACTTGATCGTCGACCTTCCAGGGATGATTGGCGCTCAGCGGGAGCCAAAGTAACTCTGGATCACTTTGTCATGGTTCGAATCCATGCGAGGCAGCC
>CAWFMA010000027.1:0-33528 GCA_963816855.1 uncultured Verrucomicrobiae bacterium
ATAGCGGGAATGACCAGAGGACTAGTATCGGTAATCATTCCAGCTTTCAATGCCGCGGAATACATTCGACAGCCGCTGCATTCTGTTCTGGCGCAAACATATCAATCCCTGGAAGTCATTGTAGTTGATGATGGTTCGGAGGATGACACCGATGCCATTGTAGAGGAATTCGTCAAAAAGGATGCCAGAGTCCAACTCGTTAAGCAGTGCAATGCAGGGGTGGGCGCCGCCCGGAATACAGGAATTCGTATGGCGCGCGGGGAATACATCGCTCCAATGGACGCTGATGACATGTGGTTTCCCGAGAAGCTTGAAAAGCAAGTTGCCTGCATGGAGCGGTACAACGAGGAAACCGGCTTGGTCTATTGCTGGTCCACACGGGTCGATAATGACGGCGCGTTTGAGAGTTTCCAATGTCCTAATGCGGCTGAAGGTCGCATGCTTCATGCCATGGTTTCGGGAAATATCGTCGGTAGTGCAAGTGTGCCGTTATTCCGAACGGCTGCTCTCGCAAGGGTCGGGCTTTACCTCACGCGAGCTGAACAACGGGGCGCCCAGGGGTGCGAGGATTGGGATCTATATATTCGGATCGCCGAGCGCTTTAGCATTCGTCTCGTTCCCGAATTTTTAGTGGCGTATCGGAGGACCCCTTCAGTATGAGTGTCAACGCCGAAAGCATGGCGATATCCTTTGACGTCATCATTCAGAGAGCGCGCCAGCGGAATCCCGATTTGCCGAGCAGCTCGTTTTGTTTCTCGGCGGGGAATTTCTACAAGTACCTCGTACAGATTTGCGATCGTTGGAATCATGACTCTTGGAGTTTCCGTTATTTAACAAAGGCGATCTGTGCCAACCCATCCTTCTTGCTAGAAACTTGGCCTTTCAAGAAATTTATCAAACTTTCGCTAAGGACAATTACAGGGTCAACTTGGAAATTTCTCAAGGAAGTCCACTTATCGTCTGAGAAAGAAGAGGCCGACTTGTATTACAAGAAAGACAAGAAACGGTCGTTCGTCTCAAAAGCCATTTTAGAAACCATCGAACTCAGCCGCTTGTCTCCGTTGCGCGACCAAGACTAATCAATGGCAACTCTCCTGCGTGCGCTAAAAGCGCTTTTTCCCCTACTGCGCTTGCAGCCTTGGCTACTCTCGGGGATGATCACTCTGGGCGTGTTAGCCGCGCTGTCGGAAGGTCTCTCCATTTCGCTCTTCATCCCGCTTGTGCAGGATCAAATGGGCACACAAACCGCGGGCGCCGCAGAGCGGTTCGCCGAGCTTTTCCAGTGGATTCCGTCGCAGCAGCGACTCTTGTGGATAGGTTTCAGCATTGTGTTATGTATGGTGCTGAAGAACGTTTTGAGTTATAGCTACGCGCTGCTGTTCCAGGGAGTTAACGCGCAAATTACTCACCGCATCCGCTGCGGTGTTCTTAGTCAGCTGCTCAGTGTGGGCCAAAGCTACCATGATACCCACGACTCCGGGAGATTGCTCAATACCCTGGCCACCGAAACCTGGCGTGTCAGCTCCGCATTTACCGTGCTTGCCAGCGTGATCATCAACATCTGCATGACGCTGATTCTTAGCATCCTTCTTTTCCTTATTTCCTGGAAACTGACGCTGATCACCGGCTGCTTGCTACTGTTGATCTCGCAAATCATTCGACACTTTACCCGCCAGGGGAGGCGACTCAGTGCGCAGGCAACGGCAACAAACGAGATCCTCACGCAGCGAATGATCGAGACGCTTGCCGGCCTACAGCTGATTCGCGCCTTTGGGCGGGAGAATCAGGAACAGCATCGGTTCGCTCTTGCTTCCAGCGCGGTGAGCAAAGCCTTTTTCAGGCTGGATCGAATTTCCATACTCGTAAACCCCTTGTCGGAGGTGCTTATAGTGTGCTTGTTGGTGGGAATTCTCCTGACCACCGCAACGCTGAATCCGGGACAAATGGCGGTCTCGTTGACTTTTCTAGTCCTCCTTTATCGGCTCCAGCCCCGTGTTAAGCAGTTCGATGCGGACCGGGTGACGCTCGACGGCTTATCAGCGTCCGTTGAGGAAGTCAGAAACCTTCTCAATGAGAATGATAAGCCTTACTTGCGCAGCGGCGTTCGAGTGCCGCTCTCGATCAAGAAAGGGATCACCTTCGAAAATGTCTTCTTTCAATACAACTCCGGAAAGAGCGCGGCGCTCAGCCAGGTGAACTGCTCGATAAACATCGGCGAAACGACGGCTTTTGTCGGCCCTTCCGGCGCCGGCAAGTCTAGCATGATCAGTTTAATTTGCCGCTTTTACGATCCTTCCTCAGGACGCTTGCTTATTGATGGGGTCCCGCTGCCGGAGCTGAGCTTGGCGTGGTGGCGCAGCCAGATCGCGGTAGTAAGCCAGCAAGTCTATCTTTTTAACGCGAGCGTCGCGGAGAATATCGCCTACGGCAAGCTCGATGCCACTCGCCAAGAAATCGCAGAGGCGGCCCGCAAGGCACATGCCATGGAGTTTATTGAGAAACTGCCCTATGGTTTCGAAACGATTCTTGGGGACCAGGGCATTCGGCTCTCCGGGGGTCAGCGTCAAAGGCTGGCGCTGGCACGCGCGTTTATACGAGATCCACAGATCCTGATTCTGGATGAAGCAACAAACTCGCTAGATCTCATCTCGGAAGGTGTGGTCCAGGATGCTCTCGCGCAGTTCGGGCGAAATCGCACAGTATTGATCGTCGCCCACCGCATCAGCACCATCGAGCATGCCGACAAAATTGTCGTGCTGGACTCTGGAAAAGTAATCGAAAGCGGGACGGTAACGCAACTCTTGGCAGCGGGTGGCCTTTTCTCACGCTTTCATGCTCTTCAACTTCGAAGTCAGCATTCGAGGGTGCGGTTGCCTGTGGAACGGATGGCCTGGAGATCCACGACCTCCGGCAAGATCCCCACTGGGCATGATGAAGTCCCCGTGTCGGTTTAGGCCAGAGCTTGCTAACCTTCTCTGAATGGCCGGACGGAGAAGCAGGTCGTTGGGAAGTTCAAAAATTGTGACGAATGCTCGGTGGTAGCAGATGCATCGCAGTAGGATCGTAGTTTTCCGGCCAGAAAACGTCAGCAGCATCTTCCTGTAAACAAAACCATTTATGGAATCGGACCGGAGGAAATTTCAAATAGGCTTTGATGAGGAAGTTCATTGCCTTGGAAGCATCGGGAACCGATGTTGAGCGCACCGAGGCAGGCTGCGGAAAACGTCGGCGGTTGCTAAGTTCATTAGCGGACTAAAAGCTACTGGTCTTCAGCACGATGTGCGGGAATTGAAGCCATCTCGGTTTACCAAAATTGATGGTTTCATTTTAATGAGGCAAAATCCCTCTGCTACCGTACCTGCTCCGCGATCTTTGCGCGGTACGAATCGAGAATGACCGCCAGGATGATCACTCCACCTGTAATCATTTGACGCACAAAATCCCCTACGCCGATTAAGATCAGGCCGTCGGCGAGTACGCCGATGAGGCAGGCACCAAGAAATGTGCCGATTAGCGAGCCCCGGCCGCCATTGAGACTTGTGCCGCCGATAATGACAGCAGCGATCGCGTTCAGTTCAAAACCCGTGCCGAGAATCGGGCTTGCGATTGTCAGTCGCGCCATATAGACGATTGCCCCGATTCCAACCGTCAGGCCGGAAATCACAAATGCTGCCACTTTTAGCCAGAATGTGTCATGGCCCGAGAGTCGAACTGCCTCGTCATTATTGCCGACGGCATAGATGAGTCGTCCAAAAACTGTTTGCGTCAAAACAGCCCAACCAAGCAAAACCATCGCTAACGCGACGATGAAAATCGCGGGCACACCAAGCACCGTTGCGGTACCGAATTCGTTGAACACGTTGGGAAATTCGAACAGCGTGCGTGCATCGGTGACCTGCAGTGCAGCCCCGCGCGCGATGTTCAGCATCCCAAGCGTTACAATGAAGGAGGGAACATTCCAGAAGCTCGAGACAAACCCGTTCACCAGGCCGCAGACCATGCCAACAATAACGCTCGCGGCTACTGCCGCCGCGATCGCGACAGGGATTGGTAACCATTCGATTTTCAGCGCCAGGCCAGCGACCATCGCACACAGCGCCATCACGGATCCCACGGACAGATCAATGCCGCCGATGAGAATGACGAAAGTCATGCCGGTCGCCATGATGAGGTTAATCGTTATTTGAGTAAGTATGTTGGTAATGTTTGATTCGTCGGTAAAATGTGGGGCCGTCACGGAGAAGACGGCGACAATTAAGAGAACTGCGACGCCGATTCCGGCGTCCTGCAGGATGCGTTGAGCAAATGCCCTCTTCGAGCGTTTCGAAGAACTCGCTTCGTCAGCAATTCCACGATTAGCTTCGGGCATGAAAACGTTAGTTGATGGAAGTCTGCTTGTGACGATTTCCAACCAGATATTCGCTGTAGGCAAGCGAAAGAATGCGTTCCTCGTCAAAATCGTGCCGCGAAACCTCCCCAACAACACGTCCTCGTGACAACACAAGTATTCTGCCGCAGAGCATCATCAGTTCAGGCAGTTCGGATGAGACAACAAGTAACGCCTTGCCCTCGGCGGAAAGCCGGCGCAGCAACGTATAGACTTCTGCTTTTGCGCCAACGTCAATGCCGCGAGTCGGCTCGTCGAGCATAAGGATGGAAGCGTTGCGGAAAAGCCACTTCGCGATGATGACCTTCTGTTGATTGCCGCCCGAAAGTTCGCGGGCTGTCTGCTCTGTGGACCGAAGTCGAATGTCGAGTTCGCGAGTCCAGCGGTCGGCCGTTGCTCGCTCCAACTGCCGGCGTAATAATCCCGCTCTGGAGACGCGCGCGAGGTCGGTCAGGGTGATATTAACGCGCACTGGCATCGCAAGAACAAGACCTTCATCCTTTCTGTTTTCAGTCAGCAGGCAGACTCCATTCCGGACCGCATCCATCGGAGTCCGGAATTCGACCGGATGCCCGCTTAGATAAATCTCTCCTCCATCTCTTCTGTCGGCGCCAAATACTGCTCGCAGGATCTCGGTGCGACCAGAACCAACTAACCCAGCGATTCCAACGATTTCTCCACAATTGAGCGCGAACGAAACATCCCGCGTGCTATTACGGACCCGAAGCTTTTCGATTCGCAACGCCGGAGGGCGCGAACCCGAAGATCCGCTGCTTGAGGTGTCCGAAGCCGCTTCAATCTCTCGAGTTGTTGTCTCCAACCGTTGCCCCACCATCAACCGAACAAGCTCCGCAGCATTAGTCGTCGCGACCGAACGGGTGTCAATCCGGCGCCCGTTTCGGAGAACAGTCACCCGATCGCACAAATCAAAAATCTCCTGGAGATGATGTGAGACAAAGATCACCGCTATTCCAGACGCTCGCGTTGCGCGGACGATTTCAAACAGCCGTGCCACTTCACGCGGCGTGAGTGACGCCGTCGGTTCGTCCAGGACCAGCAATCTGCCGGTAGACGAAAGCGCCTTTGCGATCTCCAGCAGTTGCCGTTGCGCGATTCCAAGGCGTTCCACGCGCGTTCCCGGGTCAATATCGAGACCTACCTTGTTCAAGAGTTCAGAAGCGCGCCGCTCGAGTGTTGCCCGGTCGAGCAGAACTCCGAAGCGACGCGGAAGTTTCTCGAACAAAAGGTTTTCTGCGACCGAAAGGTAGGGAAGTTGGTTAAATTCCTGGTGTACCACTCGAATCCCCACCCGAAGCGCATCGAGCGGGGTTCGAGGGTGGAACGGAACTCCCTGGAAGCGCATCACACCTTCATCGGCTGGATGGGCACCGGATAATACTTTAATAAGCGCGGATTTGCCGGCCCCGTTCTGCCCTACGAGCGCGTGAATCTCGCCCTCGAATATCGAGAGATCCACGCTGTCGAGCGCCGTCACGCCCGGGAAGCGCTTCACAATTCCGCGCAGCTCAAGAATGGATTCCATTCGGGCTGTCGGCTAGCAAACTGCCGTCTTTCCCTAAGATCCTGGAGCTACTACCAGTTCGATCGGTGTTTTGATCCAGCCATGCAGCTTTTCACCCGCGAGGGCCTTCATCGCATAGTCAATTCCATTCGCGGCCATTTGACTGCCGAATTGATCGACCGTGGCGAGGAGCTTTTTCTCCTTCAACAACGGTTGCACAGCCGGAATATTATCGAATCCGACGACCTTGATCTTTCCGGATTTTCCTGAGGCGTCGATGGCCTTGATGACCCCCAGCGCCATCGAGTCATTCGCGGCCATGACGCCTTGAATATCGGGATGCGCCGTCAGCATGTTCGAGAAGACTGAATTCGCTTCTTCTGTCTCCCAGTGTGCCGTTCGAGAATCAATAAGTTCGAGTTTCCCGGCCTTGACTGCATCGTCAAATCCGATCTTCCGCTGCTGGGCGTTATCTGCTCCCGGATTGCCTTCGATAATCACGACTTTGCCGCCTTTGCCCAGGGCCCTGGCCAGTTCGTCACCAGCCAGCTTGGCTCCTGCGCGGTTATCGGGGCCGACAAATGCGAGTGAAATGCCAGCTTGTTTCTTTGCTTTTTCGTCAAGTGCGACATCAATATTGACGACAACAATCCCCGCCTTGATGGCCCGTGCGAGCGGAGCAACCAACGCGCGCGAATCGGCGGGCGCGATAACGATCGCATCGACTTTTTTAGTGATGAAGGTTTCGACGGCATTGACCTGAGTATCGATATCGGTCTCAGAGTGCATTCCGACAGGAAGAAGGGTCAGGTCTCCTCGTTGCGCGACATGCTTTATCGCTCCCTCCTGCATGTCTTTGAAAAATTCATTTGCAAGAGACTTCATGACGAGGCCGATGACCGGCTTTTTCGCATCCGCTGCATAACTGGATTGGATGCCCGGAATAGAAAGAACGCCGACAAGCAACGCGGCGACACAACGCTGGTGGAAACTTTTTGATATCGCTTGAGTCAATGACCCTTCTCCATTCGCACAACGCGGCCCTGACTTGAGGCGCGTGAACTGGACCCTTTCCAGCCGTCGGAAGAGTGGGGTCGAACGCTTTTGGAAACACATGAGATTCATAGTCGAAGGGAAGAAATGCACTGCTTCAAACAATGTCGCAGCAGAGATTTCAAGGGGGGGTGAGGGTTGATTTGCGGTTCGGTATGCACGCTAGGCGCAACCGTCCGTATAACCTTAAAGATCCAGCGCGCAGCTTCAAGTTCTATCGTTGGAATCCGTTCATATCTGGGTTCGTATGGCAGGCGCTGGCGAGCGACCAACTTTGCTCATCAGCGACATTACGGGGGTGACCGGCATGAGCATTTTACGCGCTATCGTTGCCGGCGAACGCGACTGCCTCAAGCTGGCTCAGATGAAGCATCCCCCAAATCAAGAGCAGCACCCAAGAGATTGCCAAAGCCTCGGAGGGCGATTATACCAAGGAGCATCTCTTTGCCCTGCAGACCGCACTGGAACTTTACGACAGCTATCAGTTCAAAATCATGGAGTGTGACCGGCGCGCCGAAGAGGCCTTTGCGGTTTTTGAAGCCAAAGTGAGCGTGCCGGCACCCGACTTGAGCCCACTGCGCTCTACTGAGAAGCGCCAGCAGACACTCCAGCGTCATCACCTTGAGCAAAATGACAGGAGCGGACCTGACCAAATTACCTGGGCTCCACTTGCTGGCCGTGGAGCGAATCCTCTCCGAAATCGGTCTGGATATGAGCCGCTGACCCAGCGAAAAGCACTTTTTGCGCGTGGCTCAATGTCGCTCCCAATAATCGGATTAGCGGAGGCAAGATCCGTTCGAGCAAACCCGCGAAAGAACGCAAATCGCGGTGCCGCTGCCCTGCACCCTGGCCGCCCAAAGCGCCGTGCAAAGTAAGACTGCCATCGGCGCTTTCATCCGACGCATTAAATCGCGTCTTGGGGCGCCGACAGCTATCAATGCCGGACCCCACAAACTCGCTCGCTTGGTCTATCGCATGCTCAAGTTCGGCAAGGTTAATGTTGAAACGGACAGCAAGCCCATGAAAAACTCTTCAAAGAACGCACTCTCCGCAACCTTCAGCGCAGGGCAGACGAACTCGGCTTCAATGTCACTCCGATGGCTTCCACCGCTTTAGTTTTAGGAGTTAAGTCTCGATGTCCTCTATGCTGACTCCGCTTTCAGGGGAACAGCGAGATTTCACTTTCATCGCTGAGTGATTGATTTTCGAATAGCCGCCCACGGAGCGTCATCGCGAAGAAGAATTTCGTCGCCGTGCTTTTCGACACCAAGCTGTCGCCAGAGATTAGCCAGGTCCACGGGAACTGGGGTTGCCTTCATGCGATCATAAAGGGGATGCATCACGGAAACCCCGATTGCCGCATCCGCCGTGTCCAAAATTTGCGTCAATTCGCCTTCGGTTTCAATTGAGCCGCCCGCATCGAGGATGCCGCGCAGCGCGTCCTCCAGGCCCTTTCTGTTGTTCGTGCGTTCGCGAATTTCAATGTCCGCGAGCAAACAGAAAAGAGCACCGCCCCAATATGTCCGCCCCCAAGTAGCCGTGTGATCTAGTCCGCGGTCCCCTGCCTGTGGCAAGCCCTGTGGCATGCCGTCCAGCATGTCGCCCCAGATTCTCGGCGCGGTAAGTTCCCCCGCGCGAACCCGTGCGACAGGTTCCACATAGGTGGCCAGTCCCTCCTCAATCCAATGATGTTGCTCCGCCACGGAGGGAAAAGCCAGATGTACCATTTCATGTGTCATCAGCCATTCCTCGCTGGGATCGGCAAGGTCTGCCGCGGTCGTGTATCTCCCAACAGAGATACTGATTTCCGGGCCGTTCCAGCCGGAGGCGTGTCCGGAGCGAGCGCCGTGACCTTCGTACAGCTTGATATGAACTTCGACGCGTGAAACAGGGTATCGCGCGTAGTAGATATCCACTGCCTTCGCGGCTTTGGTGATCCACGCAACGAGAAGCTGGCGCAGCGCTGCAGTGGGCGCTGAGTCGAAAGTGACGTCGATGATGGCGCCGTCAAGTTTCAGCACGCTCCTGTCCGGTGAAGAGGCGGGCAACGTTTCTCGCGCGCCCACCGTCGAGAACACGAGCGCTGATGCAATTCCCCACCCAAAGCACTTTATGGAGTTGCAAGCCGTCATATCCTAGATTTGAAAAAAACGCCGAGACACATTTCGGCGATTTCCATTGAGAGTTCCACTAGCATGTTTAACGTGTTTAGTTGCCCGTGTCGCGTCGGGCGTCCGAACAAGCCAGGTTTGAAGGGAAATTCGAGCCTCGGCGTTCGGAGCTGCGGCACATCAGGGCTGGAAGACGCGCAACAGGGACAAAGACCTTAGTGGAGCCGACGAGCGAGACTGGTTTTGCGAATCATAACGTGCCCTCCTTGAGCGAGCGGACCATTTCGCCAATTTCCTCACCTCGAGACATACCGTTTCCGAGAAGCGTAATGAGGTAGTCTCGGGCGCTCGTCCCGTTCCTGGCGGCAAGACGCCAACCTGCTTTCGGTATGCGGTTCATATCGGCAGCGGTGCCTTCGTGTTCCATAGAATCAATTGCCATGTGCTTCCGCGGCCCGAAGCGCGCTGAATCACGAAACCCATTACCTCTTTCGGATCGAGGAGCGTCTCAATGAAATCGGCTTGGTATTCTTCCGCGCATTCTCGGCTTTTGAAGCCTCGCGCCCAAAAGACGCATTCACCATTCTTCTTGACCCATGAACGAACCGACCTTCCAACCTGCCAAGATGGCTTCAATTTCATACCGCCTCCTT
The DNA here is from genome assembly GCA_963816855.1 of uncultured Verrucomicrobiae bacterium. Taxonomy (GTDB): domain Bacteria; phylum Verrucomicrobiota; class Verrucomicrobiia; order Chthoniobacterales; family Terrimicrobiaceae; genus DASTFP01. The sequence goes on from CAWFMA010000027.1 coordinate 9,727, forward strand.
CTCTGATCGAGCCTCGAAGCAAGCTTGCGCTCCTTTGAGAAACGCGCTAAGTCGTTGATTCCACGTGAAAACGACCGATGGGCCGTTCGTTGATGGGTTCACGGTTAGACAAAAAAGTCCCACCTCCCCGCAAAGCCTCGCAGCTTGTTGACTCCCAGCAGCACCTGGGTGGTCTATTGTGAGAAGATGGGACTGTTTTCTTCATTATACGCTTCGGGGTGCCATCCCGTTTGAAGTCAGCGGTCCACCGTGCGAGCAGTGAACGAGGCGAGAAAATCAGGAAAATGCGCGGGGCGTCAAAATGGAAGTGACCAACGCGTCATTTTTGCGGTCGAGTGGCCCAAGAATCGAGAAAGAAGTTTGCGGCCGAGCTGCTCCAGCAGCAGCGAACGAGGCGAGAAGAGCAGGAACCCGATGCGCCGTCAATGGGAAATCTGGTGCCAATTGGTGCCCAATTTGTAGGCATTTCGGTTCGTTTTCGTGGGTCTCTGTACAAGATTGCCGATTGGAGACAAAAGCCCGCAGAGCCTTTATTCATGCGGTTTAGAGAGTAAAATGGGGTAGGGGAGTCAACCTTGCGAAGGCATGAACAACTGGATCCGCGACCTGGTCAACGCGCATCCCCATGCCAACTTCCTGCTGAACAGGTTGGAACTTCTGATCGACACCGTTCACAAGTTCCAAGGGGACGAGCGAGACGCGATGATTTTCTCGCCGGTGGTTTCAGAGGGCATCGCCGATGGCGCAGTCAGCTTTCTCAAGAAGACGGACAACCTGTTCAACGTGGCGATCACCCGGGCCAGGGCCGCATTGATCGTCGTCGGAGATCCAGCCGCAGCAAAGAGTGCTGGCGTCACCTATCTGGCCGCTTTTGCCGATTACGTGGAGAACCTCGGTCAGAACCCGCGGCAGCAGGCAGTCAGGGCAGAGGCATGCTCTGGACCCGACTATCCCAAGGTCGCAAAACCGGAGCTGGTCTCAGACTGGCGAACCGGTGCCGGGCCCGATGGGACGAACCCTCCAATACATAGGGGGGCCATACTGCCGAAGGGCGAAGGGCTAGGGATTCGGCCTTGAGCGAGAAAGGATTGCCATGACATACCGTATCAAGTTCTTGGAGACAGACGGGTCGCCTTTGGGCGCTAGAGTCGCGATTGAGTTGTTGGGCGACGGCGAGAGCATCGGATTTGCCGAGGTGACCGGCTTGTGGCCGCAGTTCGAGGCGGGAAGCCTTTCAAACTAAATAGACTCGGGCGCAGTCTTTCGCACTTGCGCAATTGATCGATGAATTCAATACGCACAAGGTGGCGCTGGTCGTACCCGCGCAGGGTATCGACACTTCGGAAGGGAATCCGGCTGGCAAGTTGCAGCTTCACATTCTGTGCGCGGTGGCAGAGTTCGAGCGGGAGATCATTCGCGAGCGTGTGAAACGCCGGACTGGCCGTGGCGAAGAAGAAAGGGGTAACACACTTGGCCGTCCCGCGACATTAGCTGCGCACCGTGACAATATCACCCGTCTGCGGGCAATGGGCCGCACCGGACTTGCGATCGCGGCAGAACTTTCGCTTCCGGTTGGCAGCGTCTTTCAGGTCATCAGAGAGTTCAGGTTCGCCGCATGATTGATCTCCGCGGTTCCTTTACTCTCGAAATCAAGAAAAAGGCCTACACGGGCTTTGAGACGGCCTTGAAGGGCAACTGGGAGGCCTTGGACTCGCACCGTGTTCCCTGTGGAGTAGATGTTTGCAAGGAGAGGGCGCTGCCTCTTTACGAGGCTACCCTTACCCTTTGCCCTTCGGCAGTATGAGCCCGGTCCCACATAGCGCCACCGCAAATTTTCGAGCGCAGAGAGGGGTCGCCCCCTTGCCATCGGGCCCTTGCTAACCTCAAATGTAGGTCGAAAGACGGCCTAGCCATAGTGCCGACCGAGGCCGGTTTCCGTCCAAACATCCGTGAGCACGTTAACGCCGGTATTGCCCGTTCGAAAGCTCGTGGCGTCAGCTTTGGTCGGCCTATGCCATCGACGCGCACCTCGATAGTGTGGCGCGGCTTAAGACTCAAGGACGCAGTGGACGCGCAATTGCGAACGAGCTCGGTATTCCGAGTTCGAACGTCTTCAGACTGATTGCATTGGCAGGTTGGCAAGGAGGGGCTGCCTCTGTAGGAGGGTACCTAGTGCCTGTTCTGTCAAGCGACACAGAGATGAAGCGCGGAAAGCAACCAAACGGGTCCGTCGACTGGAGGCTCTTTTGGGGACGCCATCACAAAATCGCGTCGCGTGAGTCGCGGCTGTTAGACAGTTGGCAAGCCTCGCACCGGAAGACTGCTATCGAGGAACCGGTTTCCGACGCGCATATTTCCGCCTGGATCGTTCCCGACACGGCTTAAGGCTTTGAATTTGCACCCGGCGATACCAACGGCACGTGCGGATTGGCGCTTCGACACGCGGCTCCAGCGCGGCCTTTTCTGCTGGCGTCGCTTGCGACAATCGTGGAACGTGTCAGACCACCGCGATCTATTTAGTCATCGCCGAGGCACTAGCGGATCGCCGTCTATCGCGCAAAATGGCGAACGAACAATCCCAATTCTGGTCCAAGATCGCCCAGCGATATGACAAGATAGTCGATTCTCAGATCGGTTTAGGGATCGGTGGTATTCCTTTTGAGTAGTTCGGTCCATTTGGGTCAATTTGCTCTGTAAAGCTGATAAATAAACGCTCTGCGGGTTTTTCTCTGTCTTCTCCGCTCTTGCAAGGATATGCAAGAAAAAGCACCAAAATGCCTGAAGACTTGGCACTAATTGGCACCAGATTGCCTCTTCACGTGGAGCGGTAAAACCTTTCCCAGCGCAGCCGTAGAGTGTTGTATTCTCACCATGACGGATCGTGAGAGAGCCGAACAGCGCACTGAAATACAAACGGCGTTCGAAAATGGATCAGTTTTTGATGCCGATGAGAAGACGCTCCTTACTTATCTGAAGTCACTTTGCAGTTTGGACGTTCCAAACGAAAGCGTGAGACACAGGGAGTTGCTCAGAGGAATCACCATACACTACATACAAACGGCGAGATCGCTTTGCTGGAGGCGCGAAACCAGAAAACTCAATTCTGGTTTATGCTTTTGGCAATTGGCAGCATATTGGTCGGAGCGATTGCGCAGGTTGTGGGCGTTATACGGGATTTTGGATTTTGGGGCGGCTGAAGTATTGACGCCCCGCGCGTTTCCTGATCCTCATCGCTCCCGTCCGCTGTCAGCGGTCGCAAATTCTCAATCGCCAGTCCGCATCAGGTGTTCCCACTGTCGCAAGTCGCCTTTGAATTCCAGGCTTTCGGCAGCGCGAAATGTCGAGATCACGCAACGCTCGATTTGCTTTCCGTCCTTTCCAGCATGATGGCAGGCGAACCGGGGGTTTTTTGTTGGCAGACGCAGAGCCTATGCATTACCACTTTTATGTGAGTTATCGTGCTCAGCTCGCAGATATATTTTCTTCGATGATGCTCGGATGCGCCACAAATCAAATTTCGATACGACTGAGACTCCTCAGGAACGCGCACAGAGGGAACGTCAAGACAGCGCAGTGCGTGACCGTTTAGGTCGATCAGCTATCAGCGACCGATCGCCTGCTGCTGTTGCTGAAAGGTGGCGCGGGAACTAACCTTGCAACGTTTGCCTAGCCCCCCTGAGGTTTCTCGCCGCCTAGATGGGTACGAACTTCTGGCCATCCTGAAACATTTCAGGAGACCAAGCCTCGATGAATTGATTGAGCACGCGATCTCAAACCTTGAAATCACGGAGGACGAGCGATGCTATGACGCGAGCCTTATGTGGCATTGCCACTTGTGCCTCGAAACCGCGAGATTCCTTTGCGAGTTGAGGGACAGAGAGGAGGTCAAATGATCCGCAAACAAGGTTGACGTCTTGCCGGCAGTTAACTGGATTGGTCCCCTGATCTTCGTCCTCATGGTTGCCAGACTCCTGGCGATGCTCAGGAGATAACCGGGACCTGCGTCATTTAAGCGCCCGCTGTGGTTCGCCCATGCGGGCGTTTTCTTTTTGGGTTGCCATCGGGAGGATTGCTTTTTGCGATGCCCAACTCGCCAAAACTGATAGTCAACGGGGATGAATTACGTGATCGATTACAAAACCATCGAAGGGCAACGTATAGGGGATTTGGATCAACGGGTAAGGGAACAAATTGCGGAAGGCTATCAGCCATATGGCAATCCTTACACATTTGAAATTAATTTCTACCAAGCGATGATCAAAACGAGTGACCGGGACGTGTCCGGTGTTAGACGTGGCTTTTAGTCTCCGTTCGCGGTGTCCTTACCCTCTTAAAACCTGTGAAAAAAATTAGAAAGCGCCGCGCGAGAGCAAGAAAGGTCGTATGGCAAGGCGCACGCGAGGGCACATCCCCGCAGCGAGCTGTAACCGAGCGGGCAACGCGGCCAGACGGCCTTTCTTGCTCTCGCCCACAGGGTTGCGTGTCTTTTGGCCTGCGTTGCTCGGGCGGGACAGCCGAGCGAAGGGAGACAGCATGCCGAAGGCAGCCCGCAGGGCGATGCAAAGCATCGGCAACGCCGCTGCGGGTATTGCCGCTGCCCTCACGCCTTGGCCAAGCCAAAAAATCCAGCAGCAACGCGGCACTTTGTAATTTTTTCACAGGTTCTTAGCGAAAAAACCCCCGTGGCGGTCTTCCTGGCGCAAACTTTTGGCCGAATATCACGCGGAAATAGCGCTTAACCCTTTTTCGGGGCAAATCCGGCGGACTCGTGCCATTATTCCGCGCCCCTAAATGATTGATGAAACACTTTCTCCTCCTCGCGTGCGTCCTTCTGCTTGGCTACGCAACCCTGATCGCAATGCGCTACTTCGTCCTTCTGGTGGAGAACGCTCGACCGCCGTTTAGGCCGCGGTTCGAGTTGTGAATGTGACGCATGTGCACGGAGGCGATGCTGGCGAACCACACGTTCGGTGGTTGATCCGCCGGAGCCTTTGTATATTCGAATCCTCGCGAAGTTGCGGGATCAGAAGGAGGTCAAATGAGCTATCGAAAAAACGGTTGGCAGTTAACCGGCAGTATTGGTCCGCGCTTTTGGTTGTCTGGATTATGGCCGCAATTTGGCCACTGTTCCAGAAGTAGCATTTCCCAGCGGAGCAGCGAATACTCTGGGGTACTCTCGCCGCGCCGTCTGGGTCATTTCAACGCCCGTCATGGTTCGCCCTGGCGGGCCGTTTTCGCTTTTATGATACAGTCGTTGTATGTTATTCGATGAGCCTTCGCTCGGCTGGACTCGTAGGGATAGCCTATTTGATGGTCCTCGGATGCGCCACGCCCGTAGTACAAACGACCAAGACCCCCGAATCCGAACAAAGGAAACGTCAGGAGCAATGGATAAGGGGTGACAGTCCCATTGGTGAAGTTGGCCCCATGGGGGCACCTTCTACCCTTGGGACGCCCCGCGCGGGCACGATTCGAGATGATCTATATCCACGAGACCCCAGGTACCCCACAGGAAATCCCACAGGAAATCAACCCTGGAGAAGTGCGTTCGAGTGATGTTCAATTTTCATCTTGAAATCTTGAAAGCTCGCCGTTGTTTTGATGGGCCTGTTCTGCCTCACATCCCATCTCTTCCACTCATTCCAGGCAGCCTCTATGTTCTCACCAGGATGGTCAACGGCTGGGTGAGTCTCGCTTGGTGCTTCACTCGCGCCGATGACTGGAAGTCGGCGGGAACCAAAAGTTCGCGCTCTATTAGACTTGGACCGACAACTCATCAGAACGAAGGGTATGAGGCCGCCTTCATGCCAGCGACCCCATCCCCGGCCCAATGACGAGTATCCGCTCTCGTCATCGAAATCTCCATATTCGCAAATAGCTAAGGGAACCACGATCAAGCCCGAATCCAAAGCGCTCGATCTGGCCCAGGAAATCCGCGCTTCCAATGGAACCCCCGTCAGCTCGCTAAGCTCTCTCACCGCGTCGGCAACCGCGGCTTCCAGCATCTCGGGCGACGACTTCGGGTTGATGTTGCGCGCCCCATAAGGACCAGGCAACAAATCTTGACGCTTGGCCGTTGCGGCCCAACCAAGAAAGACCAAACAGGTGGTCCCCCCTCGTGCTTGGTGCCATGCCGGCCCGGCCAATTGGACGCATCTCAAAAAGCTCACTCACCACCGAGTCGCCCATCGGTGTTCTGAAGCTCCATTGAGAAGTTCTAGTTTCAAGCCCTTGGGGATCGACGCGGAGCGGTGGAATGGTCCAAGGTGATGGAGCTTTTGGCCGTTAATCGGCTTTGTGCTCCGGACAGCGAGTTCAGTATCCACGAGCGATGGTTTTCGTGCACGGCGATGGACTTCCTCTTTGGGGTGCGATGAGGCGGTGGCTGGCAAGGACCGACTCTATCGGGATTTGGAAAAGGCGCTCGAACATCTCGATGCGCTCATGGGCCATCTCCAAGAGCGCTGGAGCGATCTCTTTGGCGCCGAGTGTCAGATCCTGCTCTATGATCTAAGGAGCACCTATTTTGAAGGAGAAGCGGCGGGGGTGGAATCCGCTGGGCGCGGTTACTCCCGTGACCGTCGTCCGGACACTTGGCAAGTCCTCCTCGCGCCGGTGGTCACCGCGGAGAGCTTCCCGGTGGCCTAGGAGGTTTTCGACGGGGACACCGCCGACGTGATGACCCATCGAAGAGATCGTTGCCAAGATGAAGAACAAGTATGGGATGAAGGGTCGAGTGTGGTGCTTGATCGCGGAGTGGTCAGCGAGGACAACCTGCAGGATCTTCGGCAGCGTGGAGCCTATTATCTGGTGGGCACTCCACGGCGCAAACTCGCCGAGTTCGAGCGCGAGTTGCTTGCGGGCGACTGGCGTCGCGCGGTTCAGAGGGTCTGTCACTCTGATCAGGTGCCAGTTGGCGTGGTGGACGTATTGGGTCACCCGGCCAAGACGATTCCGAAAGCTTGCCTTATCGAGCTTGTCGTAGGTCATAGGTGGCGTCAGGGAAAGTCGTTCTCCCGAGCCTGTTGAGATCGTCATACGAGTAGGTGAGCTAGTAGCCCAACTGGGTTCTGGTGCTCACCCGTCCTTTGGCGTCGTAGGTAGACTGGATCTGGTCCGCGGTTCCCGCGAGCGGCGGATCGATTTTCGTCGGACACCTTTGGGCATTGTAAGTATAGGCCGTTGTTTCGTTGAGAGGGTTCCTCGTTGTGCAGCTGGCCCCAGGCATTCCAGGTGTTGGTCCTGAGGCGAACCGCGCCCTGTAATGCCCCTCCGTTTCTAAGAAGCGAGAAGTTGGATGGCACACGAAAAAAACTGGCGGAGCGCACGATATGATATTTGAATGAAGCGAGCCCTCCATTTGCCGCGCGTTGGATTTTCAAACTAAAGGGGTATAGCCAATGTCCTATCTGGAACTCACACAAATCGAAAAATACTACGATTCGTTTCACGCGCTAAAGAACATCGATCTTAAGGTTGAAAAGGAGGAGTTCGTCGTTTTCGTTGGTCCCTCAGGATGTGGCAAAAGCACGCTGCTGCGCTCCATCTGCGGCCTGGAAACTGTTAGCAGCGGGAAAATCGTGCTCGACGGGCAGGATATCACCCACATCCACCCTTCGAAGCGAAACTTGGCAATGGTGTTCCAGAACTACGCCCTGTTCCCGCACCTCAGCGTCTTCGATAACATCGCGTTTGGCCTGCAGTTGCACGGCATTTCGAAACCCGAGATTCGGCAGCGGGTCGAGCGTGTTGCCACGCTGCTTCATCTGGAAGCGATGCTTGATCGGAAACCGAAACAGCTTTCGGGAGGCCAGCGCCAGCGCGTCGCGATCGGACGCTGCATAGTGAAGGCGCCGAAATTGTTCCTTTTCGACGAACCGCTGTCCAACCTTGACGCGAAGCTTCGCGTGCGGATGCGGGTCGAGTTGCTGAATTTGCATTATGAAACGCGCAACACAGTGGTTTACGTTACCCACGATCAGGTCGAAGCCATGACCATGGCGGACAAGATCGTTGTGTTGCAGGATGGCCGCATTGAACAGTTCGGCAGCCCGATGGCGCTCTACGAGCACCCGGTCAACAAGTTCGTGGCCGGCTTCATTGGATCGCCCCAAATGAATTTTCTTGAAGGCAAGGCCAGCGCGTCGGACGCCAACGGCCTTTCTCTCGACGCGGAAGGGTTAGGCCGAATCGTCCTCCCGCTGCGCGTCGACGGTTGGAAGCCGAACGAGCGGATCACATTTGGAATTCGGCCCGAACATATCGAACTCGAGGACACCGGCGCGTCGACCCCTGTGAAGGGGGTCGTAAACATCGTGGAAAATCTCGGAGGCGAAACTTACCTTCATGTCGAGATCACCCAAGGCCTCCCGCTCCTCATGGTCAAACTGCACGGTTCGCACGCCCCAAAACGGGGCGAGGTCATTACCCTCCACGTTCCCACGAACCGGGTTCACCTTTTCGGGGCGGATGAGCGGGCCTTTCAAGTCGCGTAAGGACGGCCCCCCGCCCTCGACCATGCAACCGCGCGCCTTTGCCGGGCAAGGCCGGATGGATTCAGCTTCGACAGACAAACCTCTGGCAAGGCTCGAAGCGTTGCCTATTTGATCGCGCCCGCCGTCAAGCCTCGAACCAATTGGCGTGAGACGATCATGCTGAAGATGATCACCGGCAAGGCCACAAGCGTTCCGGTAGCCATGATCTGACCCCAGGGCAATTCGTAGCCACTCATAAAGCTGGTCGCGACGACCGGCGCGGTCTTCGCCTCCGTTCTCGTCAAGATGAGGGCGTAGAGCAATTCGTTCCATGAGAAGATAAAACTAAAGATCGCCGAAACGGCAATTGCCGGCATGGCGAGCGGGAGGCCGACTCTCCAAAATATCGCGAACGAATTGTATCCCTCGAGAGTCGCCGCTTCGTCGAGTTCCTTTGGAATATTCCGGAACTGATCGGCACAGATCCACACGACGATCGGCACGTTGAAAGTGAGATAAATCAGGATGAGCGCCCAGGGCGTGTCCAGAAGTTTCAAATTCCGAGCGATAAGAAAAAATGGAAGCGCGACGACGATCGGACTGAGCATTCTGTTGGAGATAAACCAAAACCAAATATCCTCCTTACCCTTGAACTCGAACCGGGCGATCGCATAAGCGGCCGGCGTCCCCAGGATGAGAGAGAACGCGACCGTCATCAGGGCCACGAAAAGCGAATTCTTCAGACTCTTCAAAATGTCGAACTTCGCAAAGGCATCCACATAGTTCTGAAACGTCGGCTCAAACAGGAACTGGGGAGTCGGAGAAAGAATGGCGGGCTGTTGCTTAAGCGAAGCCGTCACCATCCAGTAAAAGGGGAAAACGCAAACGACAAAGATCAGAAGTAAGGCGAGGAAATGCAGGACAGTTTGCAGTTTGAGCCCTCCCCGGTTTGAGTTGCGTTCGGCCATAGGTTCAAATCTCCTTGTAAACGTATTTCACGTAGAGCCGGGATAAGATCGTCGCCAGGATAAGCAGGACGACCGCCTGGGCGGACGCCATTCCCTGGTCAAAAACGCGAAAGCCAATACGTTGGATATAGACGCTGACCAGCTCGGTCGCGGAACCGGGACCGCCTCGAGTCATCGTATAGACGACGTCGAACAACTTGAGAATGTCCGCGGTTCTCAGAATGAGAATAATGGTGATTCCCGGGAGCATAAAGGGGAGTTGCACCTTCCAGAGAATATACCACCACTTCTCGGTTTCGAGCCGGGCGGCCTCCTCAATTTCGAGCGGAACCATCGTCAGACTCGAGAACAGAATGAGGGCGCAAAACGGGGTCCACTGCCAGTCTTCCATGATCGAAATCGAAATGAAGGCCAGGTTTGGATCCGCCAGCCAGTCCACCTTCTGACCGAAAACGAGGCTCCAAAGATAGTTGAGAACGCCGAAATCTCGGTTGAACATGAGTCGGCCCATAAGTCCGACGACGGCAAACGTGGTGGCCAGGGGAATGACCAGGGCGACCCGATCGATCTTTTTAAGAAGCTCGTTGCCAGGCTTGTGAAGCAATAGGGCGATCGCCATTCCAAGGACCAATTGGATCGGCAAATTGATCGCCAGGAAAAGCAACGTCCGAAGCAGCGCCTCGCGAAAAGACTGATCAGTTAGGAGAGCCGTGTAATTCCCAAACCAGATAAACGGCGCGTTGAACAGCGGCCAGATCCCGAGAATGCTCCCCTGAGGCTTGACTTTCGGAAGGATAAATTGATGGAGCGAATTCCAGACGGCGAAAAGCAACGGAAAGATGCCGACCAAGAACAGCACGATCACCGCCGGAGCAAGGAAATACCAGGCGCCCGAGGAGTAGGTTTTCTTTTCTTTTCCTGCTTTCATGGCCTCAAATCACTCCAACATCGCGCGCCGATCCCGCCGCCGCGGTAAATGACTCTCCATCCGCTCGAGCGCACGATTTCAGAAAATGCAAACCATGGCAAGCTCGCAAGACTAAGGGGGATCTACCAAAACTCCGCCGCGCGCCGTGAGTGCGCGTCCCCCCACCGGATGGAGAATCCGATGGCGTCTTTGCGTTCGGAAACTGAGCTTCTAACACAACCAACAGCTTGCGGCGTAAGCCACAGATGTGCTTAGAAAGCCCGCCCGGCTCGATCGCTCACGGAAGCCGCGGTTCGAGGCGGCGAGGCACCCCGAACCCAACCGCCTTTTAGTCAACTTCGCGTCTCACTGAGCGAGCGCTTTCTTGCCGTCGTAGTAGCCCGCCTTCTTGAGAACGTCTTCCACTCGCTCGCCAATTTTTTGCGATCCCTCCTTCACGGTCGTCTGGCCGCTCATCATCTTGGTTCCCCACTCGGCGACGATGTCGGAAAGCTGCGGCCACTCCGCAAACCGTGGCCGAAATTCGGGCACTCCCTGTTGCCACGACTCAACCATTGGCGGGATGAAGGGGAACTTCTTGACGAGTTCTTCGTCTTTATAGGTGGACTGTCGCCCGCTGACGCCGCCTTTCTCCACGTATTCCTTGGCTTTGGCCTTGGAGGTAATCCATTGGATGAAGAGCCATGCGGCGCCCTGTTTCTTATCATCGCCCTGGCTTGTCACGGCGAGCGAGAAGCCGCCGAGGGCCGGCTTGCGTCCCTCCGGGCCCTTGGGTTCAGGGGCGATTCCGAGCGAATCCTTCACCTTGGAAGTCGGCTCGGTAAGCGTCTTGTAGAATGCGGACCATTCGCAAATCATCGCCACTTGACCTTGGGCGAGAGCATTGACCGCTTCGCTGTGATCGAAATCCACGATGCCGGGCGGCATGTATTTCATTAGTTTTTCGCGGAACTCGAGTCCCGTTTGGGATTTTACATCGAGAAGGTTCGACTTGAATTTCGGGTCCAGCAGAGAACCGCCCCAGGGCCACAAGAAGCGCATGAAACTGTCGCACGACTGCGTCTCGCCGCGTCGCGACTGGAGCGCAAACGCATAATGGCCGTCCTTGGTCAGTTTCGGCGCGTAGTCGTTGATGAGCTCATCCCACGTCGCCGGCGGCTTGTCGAATCCAGCCGCCTTCAACATATCCTTGTTGTAGTAGAGAAGGCCGGAATAGTTGTCGAACGGCAACCCGTAGAGGACACCATTCCAAGATCCAAAGGCCGCCAACAGAAGCGGAAAGAAGTCATCCAGGTCGAGATCGGGATCGATCAGGTTGGGAAACTTCTTCTTGATTTCGTCGACCGGAACGATCCAGCCGGATTCGGCAAATTCGCCCATCCAAACGAGGTCCACCAAGGCGATCGCCAGATCGCCTTGCGCGGAAAAATCCAGCACTTCCTTCTCGCGACTGTTCTCGTAGGGAACGAGCTCGTAAGACACCTTGATTCCTGTCAGCTTCTCGAATTCCGGCAACATCTCAATCGCGGCGCGGTAGCCGGGACGATCCAAAAAAATGACCTTGATTTCGGTTCCTTTGTAGTCCTTCGCGGCCTCTTCCAACGACCAGGCTTGCGCGAGGCTCAAGCCGATCCAAGAGAACAACACGAACACACAAAACGTCCAGAGGAGTTTTTTCATTGCTTGGGGGGATTTGTAGTAGGGGTACTAAAGAATTAGTATCGGCAGTTGCCGGACTTGTAAAGTCGAAAGCGGAGTGCAATGCCGGGAGCAACGGTCCGGCGAGCCCCTTCGCAGGCGGGCGGATGGATTTCCCGTCTCGAGCGTTGACAGACTGAGACCGTCGAGGCTCGCTCATACCCGCTTGCGAGGCCGCCAAACCAGACTTAAGCTGCGAGCGTCTGACCACGCCCGCGGACCCAGTCAACCGGCGGTCCGGTGAGGGAGGGAGCGGTCTGTGACGAATTGCCCAAAGACCCGCTGATGCCTGAAATTGAACGCAGACGGGCCGGTTGCCGAAGCCCATGAGACTCAGCTCCCAAAACGCCGGAATCAACCCTTACGCCAACTACAGGCTACCGGGCCCGCTCAGGAGCGACGAACCGGGAATTTGCGGGACGACGACGCCTTCGGTTCCTTCGGCGCGCCCCCTGAATAATCTTTGGCAGCCTTACCGGGACGATCACGCCATCGACACCAAGACAAAGAGCGGCATTCCGTGGCTGATGGTACCGTTACACTTGGCTGCCGACATCATCCTTAGGCATCACCGGCGTTACAAGATTTACAACGCCGATCCCACGATGATCAGCGTGCAGGAACTCGGCTATCGGAGCTATCGGGTCTTTGGAAAAAGAGCGGGGATGCCCACTTTCCTGTCAGCGGTAGACTCCGCTGGCATTCATCAAGCCTTCCTTGAGGTTTCCGTGAAATCGGTTTCCGGATACAAAGTCGCGTTTTATTTCTTATCCGACAGCGACCCTGGCAGCGGAAAGAAGATACATACTTCACGGGAGCGCCAAGAGGAACAGCTTCGGGAAATGGTGCGGGGAGTAAACGACATTCTTCAGCCGCAGGCCAATGTCGTCTTTGACCTCGTAAAAGGACCCGGGGCGAGCATCACCCTTGCGGGAAACCAGGGCGCTTCGGTGACGGACGAGATTTTTAACGCGCTTCCAGGACATATCAACCCGGTGGCTGATTTCCATGTCTTCTTTGTCTGGGCTTACGGAGGTTCTGGGAATGGCGACGCTCTTGCCGGAACCACGCTTATCGATAACCACGGATACTGTGTGTTCGAAGACGGCATCCCCTACAGAAGGGAGATCCAGACGCTTGCTCACGAGGCCGTGCACTACCTGTTGCTCTCCTTTGGCTTTGTAAACGAGCACCACACCAAAAGTCTCGGAGATTTGATGTACCCGCGCAGCGGAGCCTACGAATTCGAAGCCGGCACACGGCTCGGTCGGCGCTATGCGGACATCATCAATCCGTGGGACACGGTTTAGCCCATCCTTCCAGCGCCACCGCTGCAATCAAGATCGCTTCAATTTGCTGCGCTCGGCGCAAAAAGACTTTGTTCCGCTGGCGGAAGGACATTAGCTTGCCGGGAACGTTAGCGCCAGCATGGACGGATTTGGATTCGAATCGCCGCGAGAAGACACCTTTGTCGAGATGCATTGCGTCTTTAAGGTCGTCGCTAAGGGACTGCGCAGCTCCATCGCAGTCGGGCGCTACGACATCCAATATCTGGTCGGCGAGTTCGTTTCGCCGCCTGCCGGGACGAAGCTCTTCGTCTTCGAGTCGCTGGCGCAAGCCGCCGATTACCAGCAAGGAGACTTTCGGTTCCAACTCTGGGCGGCCACGGCGATAGGTTTGGGCTCGCCCGCGGGCAGGATCACCGACGCGAAGCACTGCGCGGATATCGAAGATTTCTGGCGAGTGCACAATAGCGGCCGCTCCTATTGCCCGTTTGGCGGACTCCGGACGCCCTCTGGCACCCTGTGGGCCGACGCGATACGGCTCGACGCGTGCCTGCGATGAGACGCGCGACAGCGGCACAACAAATTGAGCCCGCGCCAAGCCCTGCTGCCGGTCGTTGAATCCCGCTCTGATTTGAAAACACCCTGGGTTCCATAAATGGCGGCAGCTGATCCCCACTTGCTTAAAATCTTTCGCTCTCGAAAGAGGAAACTGGCGGCGCGCTACTCTGCAGCGCGCTGGATTTTCTGGCCCGTCCTTTTGATACCGGTTCCGACATCGTAAACGGCATTGTCAACGCCGCGGCCGGCGCGTTCCATTGGCCCGCCCGGGCCACGGCAGCCCAGAAGGACGACCGCGAAAACGGCGAGCGCTAAAAACCGGTTCATGACCAAAAATAATACTCCTTCTCCCTGCGAGTTTTCAACCATGGGAACGAAATCGGCTCTTCCTGCCAGCCTCGCTGGTCGGAGCCACGCGGGGTCCTCCGAACTTCGCTCTGTCATTCCACGACGTAGTTTGAGAAGGTGGTTTGTCCGCCCGCACGAGCGGAAATTGACCATGCTCCGCGTTCAAGAGGGACGAGGGGACTCTCCAGGCGCCGACCGTTGAGGAACCATTCGCATTCCGGCCACGAACTCTGCAAGGGGAGCATTTGCTGGGATTTGGAAATCCGTGGATCATAGGAAAAAGTTGCGCCGTCTTTCGGAAACAAGATGCTCAGCGGCTTGTTGCGCACCGCCGCTCCGCGCCCGTTATGCGGTCCGGCACACCACGCAAGGTATTCCGGCGGAAGTTGCAGGAGGCCGCCCACGTAGAGCGCAGCGGCGTTCTCGACGGGCTCGGTGCCCCGCAGGAACCATTCGCGGACGACCGGTTCGCCGGGACGAGGAAGCAGACCGGTTTCGGCGGCAACATCCACGGAATGAAGGATAGGCGTTTCGGAGATTTCCGGCCAGGCACGATCCCCCGCCGCGTAGAGAGATTTCATCACCGCCGCCCAAAGCGGAGCCGCCGAGCGCACGGCCAGCAGTTCTCCCATTTGGCGGCCGTCAAGGTTGCCCGCCCAGACGGCGACCGTGTGGTCTTTGCTAAATCCCACACACCAGCCGTCGCGAAAGCCGGAACTCGTGCCGGTCTTCACCGCGGTTCGCTCGGGAAGGTTCAGAGGCGACGATGCGCCAAAGGACGCGCGCCGGGCCCGGTTGTCGCAAAGAATGTCGGCGATGATCGCGCTTGCCTCCGGCGAGGCCAGGCGCCGGCTTTCGAAACGGCTGCCGGTGATGAGCCGGGGCGTCCAAACTTCTCCCCCGCGCGCGAGGCCTGCGTAAATCCCGGCGAGTTCAACAAGGCGCACCGGCGCATTCCCAAGGATGAATCCCGCCCCGTAGGCATCAAAGGGAGCCGGAAAATTCAGGCCCCATCTGCTGAGGTACTCGAAGGTCTCACGGGCGCCAATTTTGCTGAGCGCAAAGACCGCGGGCACGTTAAGCGAGTTTCCCAAGGCCTCGCGCATTCGCACCGGCCCGAGGTAGCGCTTGGAATAATTCTGCGGGTCGTAGTCGCGGTATTCCCCGGCGATCGCGTCCTTCGTGTCCGGTAATAGCGAAGCCGCGGTGAGCTTTCGTTGATCCAGGGCCAACAGGTAAAGAAACGGCTTGAGCGTCGAGCCGCAACTCCGCGGCTCAACGGCCGAATTGAGGGCGGCATGTCGAGGGTCCCCGGCGCAAGCCAAGGCGCGCACCGCACCGGTCGAATTTTCGATGACCACAATCGCGGCGTCGGTCACTCCGAGTCCCGCATTCCTCGAAAGATGTTCGCGCAGCGCGCGCAACGCAATGTTTTGCAGATTCGAGTCCAGGTAAGTAGTGATTTTCCCGGAAGCCGTCAGGTCGGGCGAAACGCCCCGTTGCACGAGCTGGACGAAATGGGAAGCTTCGCTCGTCGGTTCATGCATCTCGATGCGAGGAGGGGCTCTCAAGAGCGACTGCGCGGTGACGCCGGAAGGAAGAAGCCCGGCCGCGGCGAGCCGCCTGACGTTGCGACGGTAACGGACCAGGGCGGCATCCGGATTCTTCCAAGGGTTCAACCGCGCCGGCGATTGAGGCAGACCGGCCAGGAATATCGCTTCGGAAAGAGAGAGAACCCGGGCGGACTTTCCAAAATAGGCCTGAGCCGCGGCTTCCGGACCAAACCGCCGGTTTCCGTAGTCGAGACGGTTCAAATAGGCTTCGAGGATGCGCTTCTTCTCCCACTCGCGCTCCAGCCTCAGGGCCGCAAACCCTTCCCGGATCTTTCCCGACAAGGTCCGCTCGCGGCGTGCCGAAGAGATCTTGATGAGTTGCTGGGTGATCGTGGAGGCGCCGGAAATAACGCGTCCGTTCCGCAGATTCCGCAGCGCCGCGGCGGCGGCGGCATACACGTCCACGCCGCGGTGTTTCCAAAAGCGCGCATCTTCAATGCCGACGGTGACCATGGGCATCCAAAGGCCGGCGTCTTTCAATCGCACCGGATAGCTCTCTCTGGCCAGGGGCGTCGGCAGGACGGCAATCGTCTTTCCTTGAGAATCGGTGATGATCGGCGTGGCGGGCGCAGGCCAATCCAAGCTCCTGGGCAACGGGGCGCGCCAGATCGATCGCCCGATAATCCAGATCGAGCAAACGCCCGCCAGAAGAAAAATGAGAACCAATCCTGCAAAGACTGGCGCCGATCGCCCAAGGCGGACGGACGGCAGATGAGCTACTCGGAGGCGACGTAGCATTCGCTTGGGGCCGATCGGCCAAAAAACCTGCTGTCGTACATCGGGGAAATTTGGGTCGCCGGCCAGGCGAACATTCCGGCCGCGGTTGCCCGCGCAAGAACGCTGTAGGTTGAAGTTCGGGCAGGCAAGTCATCGAAATACAGATTCGTTTGCCTGTCCCGGATTTCGCTGTGAGACAACCGTGCGGTTTCAAGTCCCGATTCCTCGGGCAACGAATAGTATTGGCCAAAGAGCGCGAGGTCCGGATTCACGACCTCGATGCCAGCTGGGATCAAGTCCTCGAGCGCCACGTAGCTCTGGGGCTTTTCACAAGAAAACCGATAGGAAATCAAAATTTGATCGCCCAGTCGAAAAGGGGCCTCGCTGCTGCCATCCCGCTCGGGCGCGGTAAGATTCTTCACCACCCGGTCCATCCTGATCCCCCGGGTCACGGGTGCCGTCTCTTTTTCCGTCGATTGATATTCCGCCTTCAGCACGAAACTGCCCCCTGGTCGCAACCCGTTGACGGAAAACGGCGCCAGCTTCGCGAGGTTGCGGTTGCGCCAGCTCGCGGAACTGGCATTGGCGGAGACGGCTTCCGGGTTGGGCTTGAGCGCGCTGAGCCGCGGCGCCGCGGTCGCTTTCATCATCGCCTGGAACACCGCCAGGAGCCAAAAATTTTCCTGCGTGGAGAGGCTCGACGACGAATCCATAAGCCGGGTCAGGCGGTCGCGGAAGGCGCCGGAAATTGAAGATGGCTCGACGAGAAAGCGCGCCCAGCCACAGAGGGCCTCGGTCCGTGCCGCAGAAGAGAACGTCTCCGGGTTGAAGGCGAGGTCGTCGAACTGCTTCGGAAGCTCGCTGACGAGCGACCCTTGGTGATCCGGGCGAATGCCGAGATCGTGCAACGCAATCGCCAGCATGGCCCGCCCTTCCCCGGTCAGTTTGTCGCGTTGGAGAAAAAGCTCATCAGCCGCGGAAAGGACATCCTCGCCGGCTTCCTCGCCTGAGTTCGAAAGCACAAGAATGGCGAACGCCCTCAAAGTCGGCGAAAGCCTGGAAATCTTGCCGGCCACCATTTTTCCCAGTGCGTCTGAAAGCTCCGAAGAAAGACGGTCGGGGACAGAGAAGCCGGCCTCCTCCGCCTGGCTGGCGCACCAGGCGGCCTGGATCGTTACAAAATTGTTCGGCTCCGTGCCGCCCGGCCAGTAGGGAAGGCGTCCATCTGCCAGGAGCGCCGTTTCGAATTCCTGAAGCGTCTCTTCAATTACTTTCCCGTAGGCCGTCTTGCGCACGTTTCCGTCGGGGAGGTAGTCCAGGAGCGCGCCGAGGAAAGTGTAGGCCAGAAGCCGCGAGGACTTTTGCTCGAAACAGCCGTGGGGGTAGTCAAGGAGGAACGGCAAACCCATGAGCTTGCTTAGCCAGGGCACGGATGAGACCGTGAGGCTGAACGTCCCGCGCCCGTGCTTCCATACAGCGGGCATGATGGCCTGGCCGGCGAGCTCGGGGCCCGCCAAAGGACCCGAGACCGCTTCCCTCTTCAAAATCGCGGCTTGGACCACCGGAACGTTGACCTCCACCGCGTCGGCCAGCTTGGAGGTCGAAACCACCTCGAATTTCACGCTCGCCGGGCCGGCAGCTTTCGCGCGAGCCTTGAAACGGACAACGGCCGGAGCATCGCGGCCGGCGAAAACCTCCTGCTCCGGGCCAGTGAGCAACTCAAGATTTCCGCCCGCGACACATCGGACGAGAAGCTTTTCGCCTTCCGACACTTTTTGCCTCGCGACGGCTCTCAGTTCAACCTCGTCGCCCTCCCGAAGGAATCGCGGAAGCGCGGGCTCGATGAGAAGCTTCTTGCTGACGGCGAAAGTCGTGTCGCCTGCGCCGAACTGGTTGCTTCGCGTCTGACCAACCGCCACCACCCGGAAACGAGTAAGATTGTCCGGAGCTTCGCATTCGAATTTGGCGATCCCTTGCGCATCGGTCCGCACGCTGGGGCGCCAAAAGATCAGCGGCTTGAATTCCTTGCGCGTAAAAGTGACGTTGCCAAATTCCTCAGCGCCCGCGTCGCCAGAGACGAAACCCTTCATCGTGAGCCACGAGGGAGCCACCTTGTCCGTATAAGCCTTCAACGCAGAATAGGTCGCCACCGCGAAGCTCCGAGCCGGGAAAAAGTCCGCCAGCACCTGCGGAAGTCTCCAGCCGCCAAGCGTGAGAATCGAGTCGTCGACCGCATAGATCGCCAGATCGGCACCGTCGACTGGACGGCCCGCGGCTTTGACGCTCACCTCGCCGGAAACTTTTTCGCGCGGTTCGTATTCGGCGCGGCTCGTTTTGACGGAAACATCCAGCGCGCGTTCGGGCGCGCGCACGGCAATCTGGTCGTAGCCAAACATCTCCCCAGCAAGCTCGTCGGAACCGCCGGGGCTTAGGATGTAGACCGAAACAAAGGCATTCGGTTCGTATTCGGGTTTGACCGGAATTTCGAGGCGACTGGTGTTCCCCTTGAGGGGAATGGAAAAGGTGTCAAGGATCCTGTCGGTTTCGACGCTCACCCAGGCCACGCCGCTTTTTGGCGACAAGATCTCAATCCCTGCTTTTTCACCGACGAGCCAGGGTTTGGAACCTTCGCCCCTTTCTTCCCTGACCGAGAAAACCGTCGCGGCGGTATCGGATTCGATGGGAACGTGGGACTCGTCGTCCCCTTCAAGATAAGCCTGCTCGCTCACGGGAAAGCCCGGTCCGCCTGCCGCGGGTGACACAACCACCACGTAGCGGCCCGGGGTTCCCGGCGTGAACTCCAACCGATCGGTCGTCACCCGCTCGCGTTGCTCGATCAGCTCATATTGATCGAAGTTCCGATATCTGTAGACTTCGGGCGCGAGGCGTTCTTTGACCGATTTCGTTTCCACGTGGAAGAGCTTGACGTCCACGCTCTCGGGCGCTTTTTCGAATCGTTCGTCGGCGTGCCACTGAAACTCAATCGCCCCTTCGCGGGCTTCGGCTCGCTTTACACCCAGCAGGACCGGCGCCATCGCAACGTTCTGCGTTGTTCCGCCGGTAACTGTTTGCCCGTCGGGCCCGGTAATGTCGACTTTCCAGATCACGCCGCATTGGGCACGGTTTCCGGGATCCTTGAAAGGCGCGTCGCATTGGAGGGTCGCCCTGCCGGAACCATCCAGGGCGGCCTCGCCGGAAACTTCCGCGGAGTAATCCGGGTGCTTCGCGTGCTCGGAGTAAAGATCGACCCGGGTCCAGTCCTCGCCGTAATATTCTCCGTTGGCGGAATCACTGATCCAGGTGGCTGTCCATTGCACGCGACTTCCGGCGTTTGGCGCTCCATGGAAATACTGGGATTGAACGGAAATCGAAGATTGCCCGGGCTTTTGCGCATCCTTGGTCTCACAGACCACCGAAAACGGGGGATTTCGGAATTCTTGGATCTGAAACTGAGCCGGAGCACCTGCCGGTTGGCCATCGATCAGCGCCTTTATGGCGAAATCCCCCACAGGCGTTCCCGCCGAGGGCAGCCAGAATCCGTTCCATGCGCCAGCAGCATCGACTTTGCCCTTCCCGCTGGCGAGCACCTCGCCTTCATAAGTCCGCTCGATGGTCCAATTGACCGGCTTTCCAGAGGGGATCCTTAGTGCTCCGCCCTGCTCCTCTCGCACGATTCCCTTGAACTGGATTGACTGGCCAGGCCTGTACAGGGGGCGATCCGTCAGCGTATGGGCGCGGAGCGGCGGCGGGGCCCGCGCGCTGGTTGTGCCTCCGGGAAACTGATCCGAGAGCTTGACCGGCTGAAGGGTGCCCTCGCACAGAAAGTATTGCGCGCCAGCTATCGCCAGGTTGTCGAAGACGGCCAGGCCATCAGAGTCCGTTGTCGCTTCGACAATCTTCTTTAGGTCTTTGTCGAGGGCGGAAACCGTTGACTTCGGCATCGGCTTCGCGTCGCTCAGGCGCGCCGCCCGGATGATGGCCTGGGTTTTCGTCAATTTACGGGTCAGGGCGATCTCTCCGAAAAAGATCAGCGCGCGATTGCCGACGATCCTCCCCCCGGAGTCCGTTCCTGTGACCTCCAGCAACATCGGTCCCAGGAGCGCCGAGGGGTCCGAAGGCTTCCAGGTGATATGGCGCAGGGTGTCCGTGTCGTCCTGCCCGGCGGAGATCTTTCCCGATGCGACAACATTGAATTGAAAAGCGGGAATAAGGGGCTCCGAAGGGGCCCTCTGAAATGCGCCTTCTCTTGTCCAGAGCGGGTTGCCCCCGGAGTCGCTCAAAACGCGAGTGAACTCTTGCTCCCGCGAAAGAACCGCCGGCAGTTTTTCGAGCGGCACAACGGCCAGTTTCCATTCGAGGTCCGAGGTGTTGACATGATAAAAAGCGAAGTTCAGCCCCAACACCGGGCGCTGGCGGATTTGCCGGTCCGGAAAGAGGATCGCGCCATCCTTGGGACGGAAGGTTGCGCCCCACGTTTCCTGTTTGGCGATCCCGTAACCTCCCGCGCCAAGGATTTCGGGGGAGACTTCGACGACGTAGCGCGATTTCGGATCAAAATTCCCTTCGGCAATCACGGAAGACCCCTGCTTGAAAAGGCGCAATTGAGAAACCACCGGCGAGATCCTCAGCGCATCCTTGGGCAACTCGCTCTCATCGAGCGTTTGGTTGAACTTTACCTCAATGTGAGGCGTGCCAAGAGGAAGATTGTGCGCCGCGACGTAGTCGATGGTCATCGGACGTGTGGTTCCAAGGGGAAAGACCTGGGGATAAGCTTGCGGGCGTCCACCATAAGCAGCGCAGATGCCGTCGACGACCAGATCGTAGCGCCTGCCGACAGGCAGCGGCTGCAGCGGCCGGACACGGAATCCCGTTACCTCCTCCAGCTCTTCGATCTTCCCTTCAACGACCGGCGCATCATTCCGATCGCCCTCCTCCGCGTTGAGCAAAATCTCCGCGGGAAATCGAGTCCGGCTGGCGCGATCCTGAAACCAAACGCGATTCGCAGCATCAGAAATTCGAACCGGATAGTTGAATTCGATGGGAACCTGCGGACGAGCGTTGAGGGTGGCGCGTTCGCCATAGTCTTCCTCGATGACCCGCAACTCGGGCGCCGTCATCTCGAAGCCCCAAGCATCCGGCAGCAGCGGGTTGCCGCCAGGATCCTTCGTGCCCTCCCGCAAGCTGAATTGATAGGACTGGCCCGGGATCAGCGGGCCTTCAATCGTCAGCTCGCCCTGGGACTGCGTTCGCCAGGTAAAACCGGCGTCCAAGGCCGGCGAGATCTCGACCGGAGATTCGACGTCTTCCGCGTCAATTCTGTCGGCAGGCACCATCTCAACCGGGAAGGTAATCGTCAACGTGGAACCGGCGCGCAGTCCCTCCTCGATGCCCTCGACCGCAAGACCGCCGGCGCGAGGATCTCGTGCGGACTCGCCCTGGCCCATCCCGCTGGAGAGAGAATCAGCTGGACGTGACGGCTCTTGGCCCCGAATGCCGCCAGCCAGCAACGCCAGAACCGTCGCGAAAAGAACGACCGTCGAGTAGTTCACCGGTCGCCGTCCTTTTGCATTTGTCTTGCGAGAGCGAGATCGGAGGTCGCTTCCGAAAAGCGCTCAAGCCGTTGAAGGATAGCCGCCCGTTGCTTATAATAGTGTGCTTCGGGCTTCAACTTGATCGCCCGGTTGACATACTCGAGAGCGGCATCAAGCCGCGAAGCCGCGAAGCTCGCATCCGCCATTTCACTGAGCGAGCCGGCGAGGACCCCGCGAGGCGGATTCTGGGTTTCCAGGACACGGAGTTCGATGGCCGCGTCGTCTGAACGGCCAAGCTTTGCAAACTCCCGGATCTTCGCGGCCCGGGCGGAGACGTTGCGGGGATTGATCTCGAGCACCTCTTCCGCATCGCGCGCCGCGAGCCGGTATTGCTGGGCGTTATCCGCCAGCTCCCGGCCGCGTTCGAGAAGCAAAGAAACCTCTTTCGGCTGCTGTGCAATCCGGGCGTCGCAGCGCTGGAAACGAGCCAGCGTTTCCGGAGTTGGGAGCGGCTTGGAAGTATCGACCTGCAGCGTCTCCAACGCTTGGGCCGCAGACAATTTGCCCGCCTGGTTCGACGCCATCGCGAAAAGGAGAAGTGCCGTTACCGATCCGGGATCAGCCTCGCGGGCTTGGCGCGCATCCTCCAAGGCAAGATCGCCAGCGGATCCTGTCGTTAAGTACCAATAGGACCTCGCAAGACGCGCGCGGAGATCGCCGGGGTTCCTGGCGAGAAGGGTGTTCGCGGCTTCGATCCCTGCCAGGGCCGCTCGCAAACGGTCGAAAGAAGGGCGGTTTGCAGCGATGCCCGAATCCTCCGGACTCAGCTTGTCCGCCGCCGCAAAATCCCGCACCGCGCCCGGGAAATCCTGCAATTTTCTTCGCGCGACGGCCCGCAAGAGGAGCAAGTCCGCCTCTTGCTCGCTCCCCGGCGCCTTGTCGAGGAGATCGACCAGCTCTTTGTTCGAGCCCATTTTATCCAAATACCCCGCGAGCTGGCGCGTGATCTCGACATCCTCCGCATGTCCAGCCAGATACCCTTCAAGCAACGCGACGGCTTTATCTTTTTTCTGGTCGCGATGAAAAAGCGCCGCGGCAAGGACACGCTTGCGAGTAGCCTCCGGAGCGTTCGTCCAGTCTCGCAACGCGCTCTCGGCCATATCATAATCCTCGACGGAGATCCAAAGTTCGGTCAATCGTCCGCGCAGCTCGTCGTCGCCCGGCTCGGTATCCAGAATGCGCCGGATCAGCTCGATTTGCGCATTGGTATCGTCGTCCTTCTCCGCCAGCGCCAGCTGGTCACGCAAGGATGGGAGACCAAATGCCAGATCGCAAAACAGGAACGCCTCGGCAAGGAGGACCACAAGAGCGCGACCAACGGCCTTAGTTGGAACGACCCGGGAGAAAATTGTCCCCGGTGGCGCGGATTCGGTGAGTTTTGAATGCTTCGGGCGAACATTCAAAACCACGGGTTCGGCAGGAGGAAAAAAGCGCGACGATCGCTCGTGACGCCACGGTGAAGTTCTCACTTTTGCCTTACCGATCGGCCGGGGTTCTGCGCCGATGATTTGCGATCCTATCTAGAATCGGTCCGCCGGTAAACCGAATTGCACCGCGGTAGTTGCCGCAAGTCGCGCCTGATTGCCCCAAATTTGCCCGTGAACAGGTATCGCTCTGAAAG
>CAWFMA010000028.1:0-74628 GCA_963816855.1 uncultured Verrucomicrobiae bacterium
TCCGCCGCTGAGGCCCAGGCAATGATCCTTCAAATGCGCTTTCCACATGCGATGTGCCTCCTGCGTCTGCAGCGAATGAGCGAAGCCCAGCAGGTGATTGAGGAAGCCCTTGTTTCCGAATCTGGCGACCCCGCGCAGAGGCAGGAAATGCTGTTCTGGAGCGGTGTTTGCCAGATGCAGGAAAACCAATACGCGCAGGCTGGGATAACGTTTGAGACGTTCGTCGGGCTCTTTCCAAGCGGGTCGGATCGCAACCCTGGATATGCTCGGCAGTTTCCCGCGGCCCACAAAGTCTCGGAAGCGCGCCTTTTGATCGGCACCTGCCTCCTGCTCGAAGGGAAATCCAAGGACGCCGCCGGCTACTTTGCGCGCATCAAGAACGAACTCATTCCGACGAATCGCGGCCGCGCGACAGTTTTGCAACTTCACGCGCTGCTGGACGCGGGAGAGGAAGACGAAGCGATAAAAGTCGTCATCGAGGAATTTCCTCGCATGGAAGAATTGGTGCAACTGGTCACGTTTCAGACGTTAACCTTCGAGCTTGGAGCGCGTTGCCTCGAGCGCAATGAGGCTCGGAAAACTATAATTTGCCTTCAGCGGGTCTGGAATGCTGAACGCCTGCTGAAACATCAACAGGCGCGACTCGAGGATCTGGAGTTGAAACTGAAGGCTCTCGAAGCCGATCCAAGTGGCGATCCTTATGCCAGGCTCCGGTGTGGGGAAATGGCGACGAAGGTCCGGCGGGAAGTGGAATCCTTCCAAAAGATCGAGAACTTCGACGCCGCGTTGCGCTTGCGGCTCGCCGCGGCCTATCAGGCCATGCACCGTTATCGCGAATCCGCCCTGATTATCGAACCGATGCTTAACGAGATGCCCGCCAGCAAGATCGTCGAATCCGCCTCCGTCAATCTAATCCAATGCTGGAGCGCGATCGAGTCCTGGCAAAATGTCGTCAAGGCGGCCCAGACTTTTCTAAAGAAATTCTTGGGGTCAGAAAGCACGCCGCTCGTTCTTTATCTACAGGGGATTGCCGAACAGAGAGGCGGCCACTACGCGGCGGCGTCCCTGGTTTTCGGGACAGTCTGCGAGACCTACAGGTCATCGGATTACGCGCCGCGGGCGGCCTTCATGAAGGCGTTTTGCCTTTTACAAGCCGAACGGAATCAGGATGCAGTCACGGAGTTCGAACGATTCCAAGAGCGGTATCCAGGGCATGAATTTGTGCCGGATGCTCTCTATTGGTGCGGAGTTGGTCTTTCGCTCCAAAAACAGTTCGCCGTCTGCCGAGAAAAGATGGATGACTATCTTCGAAAATTCAGTGCGGGGCGCTATGCGGCGAGCGCGGCTTTTCGCAAAGCATATTGCGCCCAACAGGCCAGGGATTATCAGACGAGCATCAAAGAGCTTTACGCCTTTCTCCGTGATTTTCCGGGCGCGGAAGAAGGCGACGAGGCGCGCATTCTTTTGGGCGACGCCCTGTTGAGCCAGGGGCGGTTGGAGGATGGGATCGCTGCTTGGCAAAGTATCTCCAGCCAAAACGAAAGGATTCATGCCGAAGCCGTTTTCAAGATCGGGAAAGCTTATAAGCTTACGGAAAGATGCGAGAAGCTGCGCGATTGTATGGAGGCATTTAAGACCCGATTTCCAAAGAATCCTCGCGTTGCCGAAGCGATTTATTGGATTGGATGGACCTACCGTCAGCAAGGAATGCCGGAGAGGGCCCGCGATGCCTATTGGCAGGCAATCCGCGATCTCGGGGAGGACGTCTCGATCTGGTCGGTCGATGATTTGTTTCCCGCGCTCTCAAAGCTTTACAAAGGCACGGATGAACAGATGGAGTTCTCAACTCGCCTTGCCAATTTGCACAACGAAGCCAAGCGCGCCGGAAAGGGGACACTGGCGACGCGCTCCCTTTGGGCGCTGGCGATTGCTTCGAAGTCCAGCGATCCGCCTCGCGCAGCGGCAGATCTCCTCGACGTCGCCGGACGACTCAACGTTCAGACTGCCAATCCCCTCCTGCTGGCGGACTGTGCCGACGCGCTTCGGGATCTTGGAAAAGAACCAGAGGCCGAGCAAATGTTCCGCGATCTGGTCAAATGGAACCCCAGGGCTCCTCAAAAAGACCGCGCGTTGGCAGCGCTGGGAAGAATTCAGGCCGAACGCGGGAACAGCAAGGCAGCGCTCGAAGAATTCGACCGATTCGAGCGGGAAGCGCCGGACTCGCGCCTTTTTGCGCAAGTGATGCTCGCCAAGGCGGAACTCCTTGAAGCGGCCGGCCGCTTCGCGTCGGCCAGAGCGTCTCTCGAGCGGCTGTTGGCCCACGAATCTGCCTCCGGCCAGGAAAAAGCGAAGGCGCTCTATCTTATGGGTGAAGCCTACATGAGCGAGTCACGACCTGATCTCGCCATTCCCTACTACCAGCGCCTCTACGTGATGCACGGGCGGTGGCGCGAGTGGGTCGCGAAGGCCTATTACCGCAGCGGGGAGGCCTTTGAGAAACTCAATGACCAGCCCAGCGCCAGACGCTCCTATCAGGAGCTGGTGTCCAGACAAGATTTGGCCGGGTTTGAGGAAGCGCGCAAGGCAAGCGATCGCCTGCAGGTGTTGGGCGGGCCGTCGCCAGGGGCGGAAACGGGGGCGGCGAGCGGATGAAGCGGTCCACGGTCCGCCGGCTGCTGATCGTGCCGGCCCTTATGGCAGCGAGCTGTGCGTATTGTCAAAACCCTCAAGTGACGCAGGATGCCCTCTTTCTGCGAAACGGCGAGAAGGTCGTAGGAAGACTGACGGCGTTCGATGGACTAACAATTAGGCTGCAAAGGATGTTGGCGCCCATGGCTGGCGATTCCAACCCCTCCGTGCCCGTTCGCGCTTCGGTCGCCGTCCTGCGATCGCACGTGGGGCACATAGAATTTGCCTCGAATGCAGCGCGAGATTTGCTGCTCCAAAACGCAACCGTCGCGAGTCTTTCAGAAATCGAAACGCTCTGGCGAGAAGCGCAACCTTGGCTTTCCATCCCGAGATCTCCGTCCGCGGGCATCGGTCTGGTTTACGGCAATCTCCTTTTGCAGAAGAATGATCCCGTGAGCGCGCAAAAGGCGTTTGATCTCTTCAAGGTCATCGAGAAAGAATCGTGGCATGGGCCCACAGCCATGCGAGCTAAGCAGGGACGTATGCGCGCCATGGTCGCGATGGGTGCCGTGCAAGAGGCCGTCGCCGAGGCTCAAGAGATTGTAAGAACGTGGAAGGACCCTAAGATCCTGGCCGAAGCCAAGTTCATTCTGGCCAAAGCAGCGGAAGCGGCGCTGCGCAAGCTCTCGGAAGACAATCCCCGTTGGGAAGAGGACGTTTTCGTCCGGCCCGAACGTGATCGTCTTTTTGAGCAGGCGCTGGAGTTTTACCTGTACCCAGCCTTGTTTCTGGGATCGGAAAGCGAAGTTGCCGCGCGCGGCTTGTGGAATGTGGTGGAGATTTGCCGATTCGCCGGAGATCTGAGACAGGCCCTGGAAGCTTCCGCTGACCTCCTCGCCATCTATCCGAACACGTCCTACGCCAAGCTCGCGAAAGGCTTCTCCGAAAGTCTCCCTGAATCCATAAGAAAACAACACAATGAAATCATTGCAAAATAGTAAACGGCCGTTGGGCGCGTTCTGTCGTTCGAGCCGGAGAAGACCGCGAGCACGAACCGTGGAGTCAGGATCCCGCCCATCCAATGGTCCGTTAGCCGGGCGGCTTTCTCTAAATTTTTCACGGCTGCTCGGACTTGTTCTTGCCTTGGGCGGGTGCCTCATGCTGCCATCGACGGCCGGCGCGGCGGGAATCGAAACCGACAAGAGCCTCCTGGATCTCTATCGCGAGGGCGGGCCGGTCATGCACATCATCGCCTTATGTTCGATCGTAACCCTCGCTCTCGGAACTTATTGCGGGATCATGTATCGGAAAGGCAGGATGATGCCGGGGAATGTCGTGGCCCATCTTAGCAATCTCGTCGCGGGCCGCGATCTGGCGGCCGCTTACGATTATTGCAGTGCCAATCCCGGCCCATTGACGCATGCGCTCGCGTCCGCTCTTACCAAGGCGAACTACGAGCGCGACCTCTTCAACAAAAGCGCCATGGAGGGTTCTATCGCCGACGATTGCTTTCGCGCCGAGACGAAAATGATGGTGGTGGTAAATTATCTGAACACGTTTGCCGTCCTCGCGCCGATGATCGGACTGCTCGGGACCGTCTCCGGCATGATTACCAGTTTTGGGGCGTTGACTGCGGGCAAGGCGGAGGCGACGGAATTGGCCAAGGGAATTGGCGAGGCGCTGATCGCCACCGGCGGAGGTCTGTTGCTGGCAATTCCCTCGATGTTCCTCTACTTTTTCTTTCGCGGCCAGGTCTCAACAAACATGGCGGACGTCCATAAGACGCTTTCACAGATGCTGGATCTGTTTACGGGTGAGGCGCAGGGGACCAGGCCGCCGGTCGCGGCGCTCAGGTCTCCGGAAGCGCCACCTCAATCTTAAGGATATTGGAAAGCCATGCTTCGCCGCCGAATGCGTCGCGTCCAGTACGAGGAAGTGGGATTGCAGATCGCGCCGATGATCGACGTGACCCTCCTGCTGCTTTTTTTCTTTATGCTCTCGGGCAAACTCACCAAGGGAGCAAAGCTGCTCGAAATTGGCATTCCGACCGCTTCGTCGGGAACGATTCCGCACGACATGGGGGACCGGGATATCATCAATATCGACGAGAAAGGCCAGCTATTCAGCGGGAATGAGCCGGTATCCCCCAGGCAACTCACACTCCATCTCACGGAGCGGTTCAAAAACTACCCGCCGCTAAAGCTCTACGTCCGGGCGGATGCCCGCACCCAGGGAAAGCAGATCAAAGAGGTAATGAAGATCGCGAGCGAAGCGGGAGCGATCGAAGTGATTTTCGGGGTTCGACGGGAATGAAGCGTCATGACCACCCCCAGATTGAGCTGCAGATCGCGCCGATGATCGATGTCTGTTTCCTCCTGCTGTTCTTCTATATTCTCACATCCAAGCCCATGAAGCAGGAAGCTGACATCAGCATGAGTCTTCCCGGCACGGTTTCGCAGGAGCAGAGCGTGGAAATTCCGGACGAGCAGCGCATTCGAATTGACCAGAATGGCCAAGTGATCTTGAACGACCTTCCCATGGACGATCCCCAGAGCCGCGATCTCCCTGCCCTCGTGCGAACACTGTCGCGCTTTAAGGACACCACTGTCGCGAATAAAAGTGAAGCGCTTGTGACTATTGACGCGGCGGACGATTCCTTGCATCAGCGAATTGTGGACGTGCTGAACGTGTGCGCTCGCGCCGGCATTCAAGGGGTCACGTTTGCGGCATCTGAACAGGAACAGTGAGCGTTTCCGCCTCGCCTTCCACCGCCCGAAGCCGCCGCTGGCACCAGCGAAAGCGCATTGTCCTAACCGTCGCCCTGGTCAGCGTCGGAGTCCATATCGTCGCGGCGATCGTGGCGGGCATTGTCATCGTAGCGCGTTACCTAACGGAACCGCCCGCCGAGTTTAAGGTGATGAAGGATATTCGGCTCCCCGTGCAAGAACGGGAGCACAAGATGAACATGGCGGCCTTCGACGGGTTGGCGTCAAAGCCGAGTTTTACCGATAAGCTGCAAACCTTGCGTCCTGCCGCCCTAGCGCTGCCGGAGTTGCCGGCCGTTCCTGTCGGTCAGATGCTACCTTTGGACCCAGCGGAAATGCTGGCCGACCAGGTGGCCACGCTGATGGGACCCGGCGGTGCGGGTTCGGGAATCGGCATGGGCGCGGCAGGCGGGGGCGGGCCGATGGGTAGCGGCAAAGCCTTTAGCTTCATGGGGATTGAATCGAACGGAAAGCGAATCCTGCTTCTTTTCGATGTTTCCGCGAGCGTCCTGAACAAGGCGAAAAAGAGCGGCGTGCCGCTGTCGAAAATCAAGGAAGAAACGGTGAGCCTCCTGGGGGAGTTGCCGATCAACGCGCGGTTTGGGCTGGTTCAATTTACCCAGAATTTCAAGGCGTTCCGCGAAGAGTTGCTGGCAGCGACCGATAAAAATCGCGCGGAAGCGCGAAAGTGGCTTGAAGAGGAATGGGTCGCCACCGGATCGATGCAGGCCTCTTCAAAAGTGAGCCGAAATCCTCGAGGGGTGGTTGGAGTATTGGAACTGGCATCGCGAATGCTGCCCGATGTGGTTTTCCTTATTTCTGACGCGAGCTTTCAGTGGAAAGAAAGCGGCGCTCTGGCCGACGTTCCATGGGAAAGAATCGCCGCGACGGTGAAAGGTCCGCTGCAAGGCGTCGAGGGTTGCGTCTTGAATTTCGTCGGTTTCGAGATGAAACCCGAGGATCAACGCCAGATAGGAGCGATTGTCCGAGCCACGAGCGGAAAGATTCGCGAGATCAAATAGAAAACACCTCACGACAGAAGCTTAGGATGCACTCCCGCGGGGTTCCTCGTGGTCTTTAGAGATTCATCGAGAGCGAAAGCACGGCCGGACGGACCCCCGGGTTCGAACCTAATAGTGATGAGGAACATAATGAAAAGCCGTCCGCTAGTGGTTGGAATATTCGATGATGACCGGAATTTTGACCGTGCCGTCGAGCGTCTTGCGGCGGAAGGGTTTGAGGATTCCGTGTTTGATCAAGCGACAGTTTCGGAAGGGCCCGGCAACAGCGGTCCGACTCCCGTCGGCCCGTTACTTGTCGCCGGAGCCGTTCCCGTTCAAGCTATTGGGAAACGGGATCTTTCTCGAGCCACTCGCTCCTTTAGATCGCGACTCGCAGACTAGCGCAACGCGAAGTTTATTTTGGTCACACCAGATCCCGAGCGAACGACCCGGGCGATGGAAGTCCTCCGCGAGTGCCAAGCATCGCGGATCAATAAGCATGAGTGGCTTCGTTAGTTTGTCGAATAGTTGACGGCGCTTGACGCGGACAAAAACTTTGGCGGCCTACCCAGGCTCATTCGATGCCCGGATAGGCCGCCGCGTATGCGTTTCCATGCAAACGTGCCACGGGAGATTGGGATTGGATATCAGCATTTCCCTGAAGTTGGCGTCGGATGCCTATTTTCAAAGTTGAAGCCAGGTCGAATTCCTCGGCGTGGTGAGAGAGCGGGTTTCGATCCAGTTTGCGGCGCCTCTGACGCCCGCCGTGTTTCTTGAACGGCGCCTTGGTCTTACCGCCAACCTTACGAATCTGTAATTCTGCAGAAAGCTCCTGGTAAGGCAGCGGTGCGAGCTTTCCATCTGGAGAAAATACGATCACACCAATCATGAAACATTCTGCCGCCCGCTTTTTAAGTCGCAGCAAAGCTGCATTGACCTTTTTCGCAATCGCTGGCTTCGTGGCCGCTCTCGAGGCAGCCCAAGATCCTGCTATCACACTCAAGCGCGACATGGAGGCGGTCTCGCGCAGTCGGCCCGAGGCGCCTTCCTACGCGGACGTCGTGAAGCGTGTCTCGCCGAGCGTCGTCAAGATCACCACGGAAATCGCCGAGAGCAATTCTCCCATCGACATGGATGAGCTTCGAGGTTTTGGCCTGCGCCGCGTGCCGCCCGAAATGCGCAGGATTCCGCGAGGCGGCGGTCTTGGGTCTGGGGTGATCATCAGCCCGCAAGGCTACATTGCCACGAATAATCACGTCGTCGATGGCGCGGACCGGGTTACCGTGACTTTGAATGATGGCCGCGTCTTCGTGGCGAAGGTCGTAGGTCGGGATAAACAGACCGACATCGCGGTCATCAAAGTCGACACCGACAGCCTTCCCGCCGTGACGCTCGCCGACACTTCGAAAACCGAGGTGGGCGATCGTGTCCTGGCGATTGGCAACCCCTTCGGCATAGGCGAAACGGTCACCAGCGGAATCGTCAGCGCCAAAGGCCGCAATGTGGGCATCCTGGCGGATGTGGAAGGGTACGAAGACTTCATCCAGACGGATGCGGCCATTAATCCCGGAAATTCCGGCGGTGCGCTCGTCGATGTGGACGGGCGGCTCGTTGGAATCAATACGGCCATCCTTAGCCGCAGCGGCGGTTCCCAAGGCGTGGGTTTGGCCGTGCCGGCAAATATGGTCGCCCAGGTTGCGGAGAGCCTGGTGAAGAGCGGAAAGGTTGTCCGCGGGTTTCTGGGCGTGAACATCCAGGATCTTACGCCGGCGCTCGCCGAGTCATTTGCCCTTGAAGCGAACAAAGGCGCCTTGGTTTCCGAGGTGGCATCCGGCGGGCCCGCCGATCAGGCAGGAGTGCACGGCGGAGACGTCGTGGTGGCCCTCAACGATCGGCCCGTCACCGATGCAAACGATCTCAAGTTGCAGGTCAGCGTGTTGCCCCCGGGCAGCCAACTCAACCTCGAGGTCTTTCGCAACGGGGAGAAAAAGCGACTGGTAGCCACGTCGGGTGAACGACCGGACTCCAGAAGTAGCGGACGCTTGAGCGAGTCGAGCCCGCGCCGCGACGATGAAGGCGCGCTGAACGGCGTCGCCGTCGACGACCTTAATGCCGAAACTCGCCGCCAATTGAATATCCCGAGCCGGATCAAGGGCGCCGTGATTACCGACGTCGCGCGCGATTCTGTGGCCGCCCAAGCCGGCCTCCGCCGGGGCGATGTCATCATGGAGATCAACAAGCAGGCTGTAAATTCCGCTGAGGAAGCCGTCGCGGCCAGCGCCAAGGTCGATAACAAAAAATCTCTGGTGAAACTGTGGTCCCGGGGCAGCACGATTTTCGTCGTTGTTGACGAATCCGGCTCGGACAAGGCGGCATCCTAGTTTGGCTTGCAAAAGTGCCGAGATCGCCGCAAACGGCACATGAATGCCTTTGCGGCCCTCGGCTCTTTCGCCAAGGTTGCGCCCGGTGGGGCAGCTGGCCGGCGCGTGGCTCCCTGGCGATCTCCCGGAAATTGACGACAACGTCGTATCCGCGGGAATTTCAACGGTCACATGAGAGTTACTGCCGGGTGACGAACCGCTGAGGGAGAGCGGCAGTTCCCGAACGTTCCCCATTGGCTCGCCAAAGCTTTTCAAGCCGTGACGCGAGCAGCAGACTTGCCGCATGCGGATCCTCGTGGTTGAAGACGATACGAAGATCGCCTCATTTCTCGTGCGGGGTCTCAAGCAGGCGGGTTACGCCATTGATCAGGCTTCAGATGGCGAATCCGGTCTGGCGTTGGCCGAATCGACTGACTACGACGCCGCGATCGTCGACGTCATGCTGCCCAAGCTCGACGGGGTGAGCCTTGTCAGACGCATTCGCGCTGCGCGCCTTTTGATGCCGGTGCTGTTTCTGAGCGCAAGGACTTCCGTGGACGATCGCGTGCACGGCCTGCAGAGCGGGGGCGACGATTATTTGACGAAACCTTTTGCGTTTTCCGAGTTGCTGGCCCGGGTTCAGGCGCTGATCCGACGGTCCCGGTCTTCGCCCGAAACGACAAAACTCAGCGCTGGGGACGTCACGCTTGATCTCGTTACGCGCGAAGTGCGCTGTGCCGGAAGGCTCATCGATCTGCAACCGCGCGAGTTCTCATTGCTCGCGTTTCTTCTTCGTCATGCCGGCCGTCCGGTGAGCAAGACGATGATCCTCGAGCATGTGTGGGACTACAGCTTCGATCCGCAAACGAACGTCGTGGATGTCGTCATGTCCCGGCTCCGCGCAAAGATTGATGCGGAGCACAAGCGCATCGAGACCATCCGCGGCGTCGGCTACATTTTTCGTCCCGATGCTTGAAAAGCTCCGGAGATCTCTGGCGTTGCGGTTGGCTGCGCAGTATGCGCTGGTCTTTGCCCTGAGCGCGGTTTTCCTTTTCGGCGTGCTTTACTGGGTGCTCGCGCGCGCGCTCGAACGGCGCGATCAGGAGGTAGTTGAGCGTCGTGCGGACTTGCTCGAGCGAGCCTATAACGCCGCCCGCCTCAATGGTATCGTCGATCAAGTCAGAGGCGATACAACGCAAGAGGGAAACGAGTGGTTCGTTCGCGTCATCGATTCGCGCTATGGCCCCGTCTGGGTTAAGGCCCCTTCAGACTGGGTGGAAACGGTCGTTCAGCGGATTCCTATTCCGGAATGGGGCGTTACCGCGGAACATGCGATTCCAACCGTCCGCGTGCCGCAAAATGCCCTGCGCGACTACGCGATTGCCTCTCGCTTGCTGCTTGACGGGCGCTTGATCCAGGTGGGCCGCAGCACCGATAGCCGCGCCGTGTTGCTCGCCCCGCTGCGACGGGCGTTTGGGATTGTGGGCGGGATTGTCCTCATTCTTTCCGTGACGGCTGGCACGGTGCTGGGCTGGCGCGCAACACGCCCGTTGCGTGAAGTCTCGCGAACCGCGCGCCAAATTCTTGAAACCGGCGACTTCGCCGCGCGAGTCCCGACGCCAACGGGCAGCGGCGAACTGGCCGGTCTCGTTCGAGAGCTCAATACGCTTCTCGACAGGAACGCGGCGCATGTCCGGGTTCTTCGCGAAACCCTCGATAATCTCGCTCACGATCTTCGCACGCCGCTGACCAGGCTTCGCGGTAGCGCGGAGTTGGCTTTGCACAACAGCGACGATGCGGGGGAGGCGCGCGCCGCCCTCGCGGATTGTGTCAACGAATGCGATCGCTTTCTCCATCTGCTCGAGGCTTTGCTCGATATTTCCGCGGCTGAGGCGAGTGCTCTTCAGTTGCACCGCGAGCGACTAGATGTGGGCGCGCTGATGCAGCGCTCTGTTGACCTATTCCGCGAGGTTGCCGAGGAAAAAAATATCATGATCACTCTTGTTCAACCGGAACGCGTCGAGATGCACGCGGACCCGGTTCGTCTCGGGCAGGCGATTAACAATCTTCTGGACAACGCTCTTAAATATACCCCTTTGGGGGGACGTGTGCAGATTCATGCGCGCGCGGCTAGAACCGGGGCGGTCATCACTTTTTCCGACAACGGTCCAGGTATTCCTCCCGAGGAGAGAGAGGCCGTCTTCCGTCGACTCTACCGGGGGGATGCGAGCCGCTCTCAGCGGGGACTGGGCTTGGGGCTAAGCCTCGTGAAGGCGATTGCCGAGGCGCACGGGGGGAGCGTAGTCATTGAGGACGAGCCGGGCGGCGGCGCGCGAGTCACCATGCGGCTCCCCGGCTGAATCAAGGAGCCAAAATGAAAAGAGTGAGCGAAGTGAACGAGCGGAGCTGGCGATCGCCAAGCGGTTTTTCAGGCATGAACGCGAGGAAATTCAACGTCCAGAAATTCAGGGACTTGTCCTTTTGCCAGAATCCGGCGATTGGGTATATTTGTGGAAAATTGACGAAGATGATGAGGTGCGTGTGTTTAATCCTGCTGGCATCAGCGGTTTTCGCCGCGGGACAAGGCGGTTTGGCTTCAGAGATGCAAGCTCCACAACCTCAACCTGCTACAGCTCCGGATACAGGTCAGCCTGCACCGCCGGCGCCCGCTTCCCAGCCCGCTCCGGCTCCGGCTCCGCCTCCGCAGCCGGCGTCGCAGCCGGCTCAGAATTCGCAGCCTGGAGGGCAAGGGGGAGCTGGAAATGCGTCCGGCGGAAACGCGAGTGGCGGCGGGTCGAGTTTCCTTGGGAAGGATGTTCCCTTTTTGGATCCTGGCACGAACATCGTTACCTGGGACGGAAAGAGCTGGAACATTAGCAACAACGCGCTTTTCCAGGCGCGCTTCGAAAAGTTCCTCAACGCGCCCTCCTCGATCACGCCGCCCGAAACCGAGTATCAGGAGACCTTGCAACAGATCATGGACAAGCTTGCTCCGGGGCGGATTACCCCCCGATCAACCGACGAGGCCTTTCAGTTGCTGGCGAAGGCCTCGCGATATCAGGAGGATGCCAACCTGTGCGACTCCATAGCCAATCAGGTCTATTCCTCCTGGCTGGCGCGAAAGAATAATGATCGACTCAATGCGGCAAGCAAGACCCTCGAGGACGAACGCAAGCGGCTGGAATGGAACGCGAGACTGACGGCCGAAGGGAACAAGCTCGAGGGGGGAAGTTCCGCGAAATCCAAAAATGGTGCTCCCGCCAATCCCGAGCAGGTGCAGCAGCAGCAGCTCAGCCGCGAAATGCAGATGCAACCCATACTGACAAGAATTGCAGAAATCACCGCGTTGACCCGGGCCAACCAGCTGAAGCGTGAGGTTGCCGAGTTGCAGGTTAAGATCGAGTTTCAGTCCCTGATCGTGCAGCACTTTCTCCAGAGGCGTTTTCAGCACGCCCTGATCGGAACGAGATTTTACCGCAGCATTTTTGCGGACGGAGACAGCCAATTGCGAATTGGCGAGGACGCCAAGAGCTTATTCGCCAAGACCAGCGGCTTGCCGCCGACGATGGGCAGCATCGATTCACTGGCCAATGAAATCGTTCGCGACGTGCGCGAGGGGGTGCTGGCCTTTAAGTTTCTCTTGGAAAAGAATGAACTGCAGAGTGCGACCAAACGGCTGGCCGAAACATTTGTAATCGGCGAGTACCTGCCCGACGTGCGCACCCTTGATCGCCAAGACAAGAGGAAGGCCTTGCAGTTCGTGCAAAAGTCGAATCAGCTCCTTAGCGCCATCGATGTCAAAGACTACGCAATGGCCGAGAAACTTGTGAGCGAACTGAGCGTGAGCGCAAGAGACTTCGATGTTTCCAAGCCGATGGCAGCCATCGAGACGGCCAAGCAGATCTCCGGCATGCACATTGCGAAGGCTCGCAACGCCGCGGTGAGCGGCGACAAGGAGACCCTGGAAGCGGAGCTCAAGGCGGCAACCGAAATCTGGCCCCGCAACCCGGCCCTTACCGAGGTCTCTCAAATGATCTTTTCCCAGGCCGACGTGCAATCCAGGGCCTTGGTGGATTTTGATCAGCTTCTAAGCCAGAAAAATTACCGCCAGATTCTTGACGACAAGATGCGCTTTATCGCCGCCACGGCCATGTATCCTCAGAAACAGGAGCAGCTGCGCAAGGTGCTCGAAGACATGCAGGCGATTGAGACCTCGATCATCCAGGCACAGGAAATCGAGAAGCGTGGCGACTATGCCGGCGCCTGGGAGAGTGCCGAAAAGGCCTTCCGCAATTTCCCCGACGACAACAAGCTCAATCAGGTGCGCGCCAACCTCACGACCAAAGCCGCGGACTTCGTCCATGCCATCCGCCAAGCGGAAGAACTCGAGCAAAAGGACCAACCCGGCTCCAGCCTCTCCTGGTATCTCAAAGCGCAAAGCGAATACCCCTCCAGCGATTTCGCAAAACAGGGCGTCGATCGTCTCACGAAACAAATCCTCCCCGACGCCAGTTAGCCCGAAGATATCGGCGTGGTCCCGGCCCGTTTGCACCGGTTTCCCCCTAACAATCTTTGACTTTCAGGCGGGCTTTGTCTTGCCTCGCAGCGAATGATTTCGCACGCTGATTGGCGCGTCGAGCTTCCCCGCTATTGCAATGAACAACCTCCATCTGGCTGTGCAGTTCTTCCTGCAGATAGCGGTGATCCTCATCTTCTGCCGTCTCGTCGGAATGATCGCCCTGCGTTTCGGCCAGCCGCAAGTGGTCGCCGAGATGATCGCGGGCGTGTTCCTTGGCCCGTCTCTTTTAGGCCTGCTTTGGCCCGAACTGCAGCAATGGCTGTTCCCGTGGGATCCCGCTCAGAAGAGCCGCGACACTCAGAGTTATCTCTTTCCAGCGTCCCAGCTTGGATTGGCGCTCTATATGTTTGTGGTGGGGTTGGAGTTTCGCGTCGATATCATTCAAAAACATCTCCGGAGTTCGATCGCTGTCTCGCTGGCCGGGATGGTTGTTCCTTTCGTGCTGGGCAGCGGTCTGGCATGGATTTTCTTTCATCATACGGCGCTATTTCCCGCGCGAACCACGCTTTCGGAGGCGATGCTGTTTCTTGGCGCCTCGATGTGCATCACGGCCTTTCCGATGCTCGCGCGCATCATTCATTTCAAGAATCTGGCCGGAACGACGATGGGGACCGTCGCGTTGGGTGCGGGAGCCATAGATGATGCCACGGCGTGGTGCCTGCTTGCGGTGGTGCTGGCAAGCTTCGATCACAATTGGAGCCACGCTCTGATCAATATCATCGGAGGCGCGGGCTATGTGCTCTTCGCCCTGCTTTTTCTGCGACAGCTGCTCGCCCGAGCCAAGGCTTGGCTGGTGAAGGAAGGTCGCCTTACCGACGGGGGTCTCGCCGTCGGGCTCGCCTTAATGGCGGCTGGCGCCTGGTTTACCGATCTCATCGGGTTGCATGCGGTGTTCGGCGCATTTGTCATGGGAGCGGCCATGCCGCGTGGAGTCGTTGCCCGAGATCTCGTTGGCCGAATTCAGCCGCTCACCGTTGCCCTGTTGCTCCCCTTGTTTTTCACCTACTCCGGGCTGAACACGCGGATCGGGCTGCTGAACACCAGCTTTCTTTGGCTGCTCTGCGGCGCGGTGCTGCTGGCCTCCATTTTCGGCAAGGGCATTGCGTGCTGGTTGGCGGCCCGCGCGACCGGTATTCCCAACCAGGAGGCGCTTGGGATTGGGACGTTGATGAATGCCCGCGGTCTAATGGAGTTGATCATCATCAATATCGGCCTGCAGCGCGGCATCATCTCCGACGAACTCTTTGCTACGCTGGTGATCATGGCAGTCGTGACCACGCTGATGGCTTCCCCCGTGTTCGAGAGGCTCGCGGGATCTTTCAGGCCCGAGAAAGCCTTCGACGCGAAGGCCAGCCTGGAGTTCGAGCCGCATCGGTAGGAGACTTCCAACCTCGCGCGGTTTCCCGACTTGAGCGTTCGCGGCGAGATCAACGCTGACCGAACCCCGAGCCGATTTCTTATTCCTCGGTATTCCGCAACTTGGAAAGCACGCTGAAGTCTTCCAACGTGGTGGTATCTCCGGTAACGGCTCCGCCCGCTGCAACCTCCTTGAGCAGGCGGCGCATGATCTTTCCGCTCCTAGTCTTGGGGAGGGAGTCGGCAAAGCGAATATCGTCGGGCTTGGCAATGGCCCCGATGAGGCTACTGACATGTCGGCGCAGTTTTTCGCCGAGTTCGGCGGTCGCCGCAAAGCCCGAGCGAAGAGTGACAAAGGCCACCAGAGCCTGGCCCTTGACTTCGTCCGGCCGCCCGACGGCCGCAGCTTCCGCAACGGCTTCGTGGGCCGCGAGAGCGCTCTCAACCTCAGCGGTTCCCAAACGATGGCCCGCCACGTTGAGAACGTCGTCGATGCGGCCGACGATCCAGAAGTAGCCGTCCTTATCGCGCCGGGCGCCGTCTCCGGTGGTATAGAAGCCCTTGAATTCGCTCCAGTATTGTTTCCTGTAGCGGGCCTTGTCGCCGTAAATGGTGCGGAGCATGGCGGGCCACGGCTTGCGGATAACAAGTTTCCCGCCTTGATTCGGTCCCACTTCCTTGCCCTGATCGTCAACCACGGCCGCATCAACGCCAAAAAACGGCAGCGTCGCCGTGCCTGGCTTCAGGGGCGTGGCGCCCGGCAGCGGGCTGATCATTTGCATTCCGGTTTCCGTCTGCCACCAGGTGTCAACGATCGGGCAGCGGCCTCCGCCGATATGATTGTGATACCACATCCATGCCTCGGGATTGATCGGTTCGCCTACCGTCCCCAGCAACCGGAGCGAAGAGAGGTCGTGCTTGGCCGGCCATTCGTCTCCCCATTTAATGAAAGCTCGGATGGCGGTGGGAGCCGTATAGAGAATCGTCACGCCATGTTCCGCGATGATGCTCCAGAAGCGGTCCGGTTGGGGCCAGTTTGGCGCGCCTTCATACATGAGAGTGGTCGCGCCGTTGGCGAGCGGACCGTAGACGACGTAGCTGTGGCCCGTAATCCATCCCACGTCGGCGGTACACCAGAAGGTGTCTTCCTCGCGGAGGTCAAAAATGTACTTCGTCGTTACTGCGGCACCCAAAAGGTAACCGCCCGTTGTATGGAGGATACCCTTGGGCTTTCCGGTCGAGCCACTGGTGTAAAGAATGAAAAGCGGGTGCTCGCTGTCAAAACCCTCGGCGGGACAGGCGGTCTCCACGTAATCCGCCTCGCGGTGCCACCAGACGTCGCGGCCTTCCTGAATATGAATGTCAAGATGAGTGCGCCGGAACACGATCACCCGACGGACCGTGGAGTTGCCCTCGAGCGCCTGATCGACACTTTGCTTTAGACTAATGATTTGGCCGCGCCGATAACCTCCATCCGCGGTGACGACAATACTCGCCCCGCTGTCGGCTAACCGATCCTTGATGCTCTCGCTGCTGAATCCGCCGAAGACCACGCTGTGGACAGCTCCGATCCGAGCGCAAGCAAGCATGGCTACAGCCGCCTCGGGGATGTGCGGCAGATAGATAAGCACGCGATCGCCCTTCTTGCAGCCGTTGCGTTTGAGGATGTTTGCGAAGATGCAAACTTCGCGGTGAAGTCGTTGATAGGTAAGGACCCGGCGTTCGCCTGGTTCGCCTTCCCAAATGATCGCCGCCTTGTTGCGGCGCGGACCCGCAAGGTGACGATCCAGACAGTTCTCGGAAATGTTGAGCTTGGCGCCAACAAACCACTTGGCGAAGGGCGGCCGCCAGACGCTGACCTTGGTCCACTTCTTTTGCCAGAGCAGGTCGGCCGCCTGTTTGGCCCAGAACCTCTCGGGCGCCTTTATCGATTCCTTGTAGAGCTTTCTGTATTGTGCAAAAGAGCCGATGTGGGCGCTTCTCGAAAACTCCTTCGAGGGCTTGAAAACGCGCTTCTCGACTAGGTGGGACTCGATGTTGTTACTCATTGGGGGAACAAATGCAGATCGTCTTGGTAATTCTCGGTTCGGACTCGATTCTATCGGAAAAGCAAGGGAGACAGGCAAGTCACGCCGCCAATTTGTCCGGGGCTGGCACGGGCATGAAGCGGAACCGCTCGTGATATTTTCCCTCGTTGTGTCTGCGACAACATTTGAGGCACGCGACGCGACGCCTCATCGCGTGCACGCGCGCCAGCGTGGTGCCGCATTCGCGGCACGCATAGAAGTACTTTCGCTCGAAGCGGATGCGTTTCAAAGGAAGATCGTGGCAGCGTGATTCGTTCGGCAGTCCCAGATCGCGGCAGGCTTGGCGCCATTCCGGGCCGTGCGGCGCGATGTGGCGGCGTCCGGCTCGATATTGCGCGAGAAAATGGGCCAGTTCGTGACGCAAAGTACGCTGGACCTCGGACGGCGAGACTTCGATCAGCTTGGGATTCAGGGAGATCGTCTTGGTGTGCCAGCAGGCGAGGCCGGCCGTCGTCCGCAGCCGTGGTCGCCACACGACGGCCACTTGGAGCTTCGGGCAGCGGGCGGTGCGGAGAAGTTGTCCGCACAGTTTCTCAAGAAGAATATCACGGTTGAGGCCGCGCGACGGTCGCGAAGAGTTGGCGCTGGTGGCGTCCGGAAGGAGTCGCAGGTGGCGAAGAACGGATTTTCCGAAATTGAGCGCAACAAACTGAGCGAATTTCATCAGGCGGCAATGGGCTGCGCCTGGCGCTCGACGACTTTGGTGAGAGCGCCCAGGCAGTGTTCAATATCAGTATCTGCGGTTTGGCTTCCAAGGGAAAAGCGGACCGTTGATGAGGCAAGTTCGGGCGCTACCCCCATGGCCCGAAGAACGTGCGAGGGTTGAACCGACCCAACCATGCACGCTGAGCCGCTGGACGCACAGACTCCCTCGAGATCGAGCCCAATAAGGAGCGCCTCGCCGTCAAGGCCCGGGAAACTGACGTTCAGGGTATTGGCGAGCGTGAGGTCTGGGTGACCATTGCGGACACATCCCGGAACACGGGTCTGAATCCCATGCCAGAGCCGGTCGCGAAGCGCGGCCAGCCGAATTTCCTCGGAGGGACGTTTGCGCTCGGCAACTTCCGCTGCCGCGGCCATTCCGGCAATGGCGGCCACGTTTTCTGTGCCTGGCCGGCGCATGTTTTCGTGGGATCCCCCATGGACGATGCGGCTTATCGCGATGCCCGATCGAAGAAAAAGCGCACCCGCGCCGGGGGGACCATGGAATTTGTGAGCGGCCAACGAGACAGCAGCCATCCCGAGATCGTTTGGGCGGAGAGGCAGCTTTCCGAAACTTTGGATGGCGTCGCTGTGGAAACAAACGCGCCGCTGATGGCAGATTGCGGCGAACTCCTCAACCGGCTGGATCGTCCCGGTCTCATTGTTTGCGTGCATGATGGAAACCAGCACGGTATCCCGGCGCAAGGCGGCCTTGAGATCCCCGGGATCCACGCAGCCATGGCGGTCAACTTCGAGGATGCTCACGTCGAAGCCCTCATAATGCTTCAATTGCTCGAACGCCCGGAGCACGGCGTGATGTTCCGTGGCGGCGGTGATGAGATGGCGCCCGCGCGGCGCGTGAGCTCGCGCCAAGCCAAGTACTGCAAGGTTGCACGCTTCCGTTCCGCCGCTGGTAAAAATGATTTCATGTCCGCTCACGCCGAGAAGCGACGCGAGTCTTTCCCGCGCGTCGTCGATTGCGGCGCGGGCTCCGCGGCCCGCCGCGTGGATGCTTGAGGGATTCCCGAAGCTATCGCGCAGCAGAGGGATCATCGCCTCAAAGGCCTCTGTCGCCAGCGGCGTCGTCGCATTGTAATCTAAATAGACCATTCGAGCGCGGGTTCAGGAGCTCTCCTTTTCTTGTCAAGAATGCGGAGCTGCTTCTCTTCATAGAAAACGAGAGAGTTTGGCGGAACGCTATGCGTGAGAAAGACGTTGGCTCCGATCGTGCTGTGTGCCCCGACGACGGTTTCGGCGCCCATGATCGTGGTGCCGGCGTAAATCGTCACGTGGTCCTCGATTGTCGGGTGCCGGCGAAGGCCTCTCAGCGTTTGCCCTCCCGATAGCGAGCGCCCAATAAGGGCGACGCCCTGGTACAGTTTCACGTGGTCCCCGATAATGCTCGTCTCCCCGACGACGACCCCGGTTCCGTGATCAATGAAAAAATTCGAGCCGATGGTCGCCCCCGGATGAATGTCGATGCCTGTGCGGCCGTGCGCCCACTCGGTCATCATTCGCGGAATGATCGGAACCCCGGCCAGATGAAGTCTATGCGCAATACGCTGAATGGCGATCGCCTCGATGAACGGATAGGAAAGAATGACCTCCTCCCGGTTCATCGCCGCCGGATCGCCCTTATAAGCGGCTTCGATATCAGAGTTTAATAATTCACGGACTTCCGGAAGACTCTGAAAAAAATCCAGCAGTGAGGGCATCGAAAGCCCCAAACGCTTCGCGTCGCAGAGGTGCATGCTTTGTTGCACTTGCTCCTCAAGCCGTTCCATAACGCTCGATACCCGGTGACGCGTCAATACCGGAAGCGACTTCTTGTGGATCGGTTCCTCGTCGTGAAATCCGGGGAAAAGAATTTGCAGCATGTCTTCGCAGATGCCGCCAATCGCGCGCTTGGAGGGAAGATTGTTCGCGTCCGCGTTGTTCATGCCTCCCACGCGGTCGTAGGAGGCAAGGATATCTTGCACCACGTGACTTAACGTCGATTCCATCCCGAGAGACGAAATATTATCCGCCAGATAGCATTGTCGAGTCTTCTACCCCAAAAAAGCTTGCACGAAACACGAGTCATGCGACACGATATATTTATGAAGACGATCACGTTGACCGACCGGGCCTACGAACGTTTGAAATCGTGGAAGACGGGTCGGGAGTCGTTTTCGGAAGTGGTCCTTAGAACGGTTTCGAAGCGGGGGACGTTTGGCGATCTCGATGAAACCTTCAAAGGGTTCCCCCGTCCTTTCGAGGAGCACGCGCGGGTCGTTCAGGAAACGATCGTCTCGAAGATCAGACCTGTCGGCGATGAACGTTGATCGTCTTGTCCATACCGATTTTCTGATTGATCGGTGGCGCAACGGAGAGGGGTCTGGAGCCGCGGTGTATGCCCGGGCGCACAGGGATGATTCATTGGCGCTTCCGTGGATTGTGAAGGCCGAATTTCTTCACCTGATGGAGTTGGCCGGCTACGACGCGGAGAAGATCGCCGAATTTCTGGGCCGGTATCCGACTTACTGGCCCGACGACGAGCTTCTGGTGGATTACGCGCGCCTTGGGGTGACCCTGAGCAGCCATTCGGTTTCGCTTTCGAGCGAGGATCTTTGGATCGCCGCTTCCGCGCTGCGCCTGGACGTGGCGCTGGTGACTCGCAACGTTCGCGAGTTCGGCAAGGTGGCCGGAATCAAGCTCGATCCGTATTAGCCTTAGCAGCGCCTACGGCAAGGGAAACTGGCTGGTGAATTGAATTACCTCTTTCCGTATCGCCGCGAGCTTCCCGGGATCGTTCCGATTTTCGAGCGTCGCATGAATCAGGTCGGCGATTTCCATCATTTCCTCCTCCTTCATCCCGCGAGTGGTCATCGCCGGGGTTCCAACGCGGATGCCGCCGGTCTTGGTGATTGCTTCCGTATCGAACGGGATCGCATTTTTATTGACCGTGATCGCGGCATGATCCAGGGCCGTTTGGGCTTCCACGCCGGTCAAGCCGCGCGGACGCAAATCGACCAACATGAGATGATTGTCGGTTCCCCCGGAGACGATCCGATAACCGAGCATGGCCAGGCGCGCAGCGAGGGCTTTGGCGTTGTTTACGATCTGCCGGGCGTATTGGGTAAAGCCAGATTGGAGCGCTTCGTGCAAACAAACGGCCTTGGCGGCGATGACGTGCATCAGCGGTCCGCCCTGGACGCCCGGAAAAGCCTGCGCGTCCAGTCTCTTGGCAAATTCCTGTTTGCACATGACCAGGCCCGCGCGGGGCCCTCGAAGGCTCTTGTGCGTGGTCGTCGTGACAAAGTGGGCATGCGGAACAGGAGAAGGGTGCACTCCGCCCGCCACGAGACCGGCGATGTGAGCCATATCCACGAAAAGGTAAGCCCCGACGGAATCTGCAATTTGGCGCATGAGGGCGAAATCGATCGTGCGCGAGTAAGCGGAGGCCCCGGCCGTGATCATCTTTGGTTTTACCTCTTGAGCCTGTTGCGCGAGCGCGTCGTAGTCGATTTGCTCGGACTCGCGAGTCACGCCGTAGTGATGAATCTGGTAGAGCTTTCCGGAAAAATTCGCCTTATGCCCGTGGGTCAGATGTCCGCCATGGGCCAGATCCATGGTCAGGATCCGGTCGTTCGGCTGGAGCACGGAAAAGTAAACCGCCATGTTTGCCTGGCTTCCGCTGTGGGGTTGCACGTTGACGTGAT
Source organism: uncultured Verrucomicrobiae bacterium (assembly GCA_963816855.1). Taxonomy (GTDB): domain Bacteria; phylum Verrucomicrobiota; class Verrucomicrobiia; order Chthoniobacterales; family Terrimicrobiaceae; genus DASTFP01. The sequence goes on from CAWFMA010000028.1 coordinate 21,180, forward strand.
CGGGGGAAAACAATCGTTTCGCGCGCTCGATGGCGAGCGATTCTGCAATGTCCACATATTCGCAGCCGCCATACCAGCGCCGGCCGGGATAGCCTTCGGCATATTTATTCGTCAGGCAGGATCCTTGGGCTTCCATCACCGCCCTGCTGGTAAAGTTCTCGCTGGCGATCAGCTCAATATTCTCGAACTGGCGGCGGCGCTCGTTCTCGATGGCTTGGGCAATCTGCGGATCGACCGCCGCGAGAGAGCGCGTGGAGCTTTGGTCCTGGAAGAGAGATTCGGTGGTCATGGGTTGGTTTTCTATAAGTTGCAGAAGGCTGGGTAGGGCTTTCTTCAAGACGTCGCGGCAGCGTTCGTAGATTTCCCTGCCCAATCCGATCGGATCCGGCACGTCGGGAGATCCGGGCTCGAACTCGCGGAGGAGATAAGTCTTCTCGCCGGCTTCGGGGAAGAACAACTCCAGCAAACGCTTGTGATCGCGCGTCATCACGAAGATGTGCGTAGCGTGCCGGACGAGCTCTTCGGAGACCGGCTTGCTCCGAAAATTCATCAAATCGACGCCCTCTTCGGAGAGCGCGAGAATGGCATGCTGGCTGGCCGGCAAGCCGCGCCCGGCGCTGAGCCCGGCCGACTGAATGGCGATATCTTTGCGTTCGGCCACCAGCTTCCTGAAGAGCCCCTCGGCCATCGGGCTTCGGCATACATTGCCTGTGCAGACGAAAAGGACACTCTTCATGAATATCCGTTAAAAATGGGCGCGAGTGCCATTCAAGTCAATCGCGCGCGATGCTCGCCCGGCAGACTTTTGGCCAGGGTGAGATCAGTGGCACAAGACGCTTGTGAACCGAATTTTGCGAGGCTATGTAGCATGCGCCCCGATGAGCGATCTTCCTGAGGAATGGGTCTTTCTGGAATCGGCATGGCGCTTTGCGTTGTTGCTGACGGGTTGCCATGAGGGGGCGTCCAAAATATTCAAGGACTCCGTTGACGAGTTGCTGCGCCATCCCCATCCCGGGGACTTGGAAAGGACGAGGCAGTTGCTTTTTATGATCGTGCGGAGGCGAGGCCTTAAATATCCCGCTCGTTCCGAGCTCGACGGGACTCCGGCAAGGCTGCATGGCATTGCGGAGCCCGGGCGCAGCGCGCTGGCCTTGCTCTATCTCGGCAACTTTCCCGCTGACGACATCCAGCGTGTACTGAACATCAACGAGAGATTGCTCGCCGAAGCCATCGACGCTGCGCGGTCCGGGTTGCGCGAGGAGAGACCAGCCCCCTGATGAACGCGAAGAACGCTCGCAATATTCTCCTTTGTCGCCGCCCGACCGGCGAGGACGATTCGGATCCTTCCGTGAAGCGAGCCCTGGACGTTGCCGCAAAGGATCCCTCGCTCGCGGCGGAGCTTGAAAAGCAGACTGTTTTCGATCTGGTCCGCGCGGGGGAATTGAGAAATATCCCGCTCAATGCAGATGCCCGTACGCAGATTGGCGAGGCGGCTCGATCCTTCCTGGCCCTCCGCGGCGCGGAGCGAACGCCGTTGGGCCGGAACGCTGCGCTGGCGGTGGGCGTGGGTGTTCTTCTTTTGGCGTGTTTGCTCGTCTGGATGTTTCTCGGCCGCGCGGGGACATTCCCTGATGAGGCTGTGAAAATCGCTGCGGCGGGCGTCAAGGCAACTCCGGAGCAGTTTGATCCGGTCGAGGAAAAAGCGGGCGGCTTGCAAGATTGGTTTGCCCTCAAGGGACTCGACACGTTTCGCATACCGCCCGAGTTCGCCCAATTCGAAGTGGTTGGCGTCCGGATTTTCACCGTTGAAAACGAACCTGTTGCGCAAGTGGCCGTTCCCGAGAATGCAATGTACTTTTACTGCTTTTTGTCGCAGCCTTTCGGAATCAATGTTGTTCCCGAAGGAACGTGGCGGATTACGGAATCCGATCGCCTGGCGCTGGCAGTTCGAGAGGAGAAGGGACTTTGCTTTCTCGTTGCGTTCCGCGGCTCAAAGCGGGAGATGAAAAGTCTGCTCGAGAAAGCGGGAGCGCTGCGCTAGCGGAAAAAGAGGGCCAGTTTTCTTGGTTGGGTCCCTGGCGCAAGCTTCGCTGCGGTCAGGAACTGGCGCTGGCATATCGCCGGAGCGCGGTGAGCCAGAACAGGCGCGTTGCGCAGGTGGCTATCAAGGTAGCGGCAGCAAGTTGCAAGATCAGCGGCGCGGGCGAGTCGGCTGCGCGGATCAAGAGCCGGGCGGGAATATTGGTCACCACAATGATGGGAATGATCCAGCTGAAGACGAACTTGAAGACGCCGCGGAAAATGCCGTCGGGGTAGCGGCCAAGGTTGAAAAGGCTGTAGTATCCGTACATGAGCCCTTGCGAGCGGACAATCCAAAAACTTGTCGCGACAAGGCAGAAGAGAACGCTATAGTGGATCATTACGCCCATCGCGATCGCCGTGAAGTACAAGGCGATCTGCCCGAGAGTCGGCATGGCGCCCATCTTCGCGAGCGAGACGACGACAAACGCTACTCCGATCAGCGCGTTGACGAGATTGTCGAGGCCGAATTGCTTTGTGGATACGGCAAATTGCGTATCGATCGGCTGGATCAACAGGAAATCAAGGCGCCCTGTGCGAATGAGTTCGGGAAGATTGGCAAGATTTGAGTAGAAGAAGGCCTGGAAGACTTGGCCGATCAGTTGATGGGTTCCGACCAGGAGCACGACCTCCCATTTTGTCCAATCTCCGATGCGATCGACATAACCGAAAATTACCTCCAGAAAGACGATCTGGCCAATGAACCAAAGCAATTCGACACCCATCCAAAGAAGGAAGTTCGCCTTGAAAGCCATTTCGCGAATTAGGGAGTTGCGAAGCATGATCGCATAAACCTCCCCGTATCGGCGCAGTCTGGCGCAGAGGGTGAAAAGGCGCGATTTCAAGCCGATCTCGGATTGTAACTTTTTAAGCCGTTTAGGTTATGACGATCGGACTTGCGCGCCCCCCAGGAGGAACCGGGCAATGGCGCGGGCAGCCGGCGGCTTTTTCAGAGAGGCGAGATTTGCGCGCCACGCTTTCCACAGATTGGCATCGTTGGCCAGCATGCCCAGGACGATATCGCTGATCCGCCGAGGATTGCCAACCGCCAGGGCCCCAATGCCCGCCCGCTCGATCAGGGCAAGATTCCCCTCTTCCTGCCCCGGCACAACGTGGCTCACTAGAAACGGGATCTGCGCTGCGATCGCTTCCTGTACCGTCGCCCCCCCGGCTTTTCCGATGAAGAGATGATGCGAGGCCATCAGCGCGGGCATCTCGTCGGTCCATCCAATGAGAGATCCGTGCCTCGGCAGTGAGGCACGCTGGAGCGCGCGAAAAACGTTCTGCCTTCGGCCCGTGACCACGGTGATCTTTATCCGGGGAATTTCAGCCAGATGCGTTAGCGCGGCGACGGAAAACTTTGATACCCCGCCGGGAAAGAAAACGGCCTCCCAAATGCCGTTTGAAGGAAAGGGCGCCGGTTGGAGCGCCTCAAAGGCCTGGGCTACCGGAAAGCCCAGCACGTGGACCTTGTCAGGCGGAACGCCATCGTTCAAAAGCACCCGGGCCGTTTGTTCATCCGCGACGATCGATCCGTCGCACGGGCATCGGTACCATGCGGAATTGATCATCGTCGAATCGGTGATGACGGTGTAAAATGGCGTTGTCGCGGACGGATTCTTCTTCCGGATTTTGGCCATGAGAAACGAGAAGACCGGATAGGTCGAGGCGACGACGTCGGGATGAAACTCGTCGATGAGGGCTTTGACGGCGCCGGTCAACTCCGCCAGCATAGGCCCCATTCCTTCCACGACGCCGCGTTTGCTGAGGAGTTCGAAGACCACTTTCCACGCTCGCGGGTAGCGATTTATCGCTGTCACGTAACCCCGCTGCATCAGCCGGTTAATGATCGGATTCGTTCGGGTGTAGGGATCGGCGACCAGGACCGTGGCGCAGCCTTCGCTCTCCGCCAGAAGAGCGTCGCGGATGTTCCGAGCGGCAGTGTTATGGCCCTCACCCATGCTTGCCGTGAGAATGAGAATGCGCGGCATCACTCAGTGGTCGTCGAAATTTGCGGAAAAGTCCTGCGAGATCTTTGCAGGCTCAGTTGAAGAAAATGCACTTTCTGGTCATCGCAGCCTATCAAGCGTGGCAAGAGCGCGCTGCTTGTCGTCGTCGTCGCTTTTCTCGGTGGAGGGGAGGGAAATTCCTTCGTTGAATTGTTCCCGTGCCCTTTGTGTTTCGCCGAGAGCCAGATAGGAGCGGCCAAGTTCCAAATGGTGCGCCACGCGCTGCGGTTGAAGGGCGACGGCCTTTTGAAAACATTCAACGGCCCTTTCGTTCGAAGCATCGGGCAACCGGCCATAAATGGTCTGGGCCAGCGCCTTCAAAACCGGATTGAAATTCGCCAGCTCGTAGTTCCAACGGCCCAAGACGTGCCAGGCCAAATCATTCCGGGGATCGAGGCGCGCCGCGGCTTCCGCCTCCTGCTGAACCAATCTGGACATTTCCACTTTGCGGCGGGCGGATTCGTCAAGCGCGACCCGACCATAGGCGATAGCCAGCGCGAGATGCGCCTGAGAATTGGCGGGATCGGCCTTTACAGCGCCCTTGGCGGCGTCGATTGCTTTTTCGCCAAGGAGCTTTTTTTCGCGGCTGTCCGGCGCGTCGAGCATGAGTTGAGCGTACTGTTTCGAGATGCGTCGCAGGATTTCGGCGTCGTTCGGACTCTGCGCCGCGGCCTCAAGATAGAATGAAAGAGCTTCGGAGTTCTTGTTCTTTTCGTCGAGAGCGTCTCCCGCGGGGACAAGTTTCTCGGGTCCTTCTGCGTGCAGGGCCGCGGCGCACATCAAAAGGAACGCCAATGAGGATCCGGCGAGCTTCTGCGATCCGGAGAGGGAGGCGATGTTCATTTTGCCTCTGGCAGGTCCGAGCCTGGCGGCGCTTATTCAGGATGCCCCGCTTCGCGAAGACGATTGCTGATGCCGTGGCCGGTCTTGGGCGGCCGGGGAATGAACGCGCTGGTGGCGATTTGGTAGCGGCGATACTCATCTCGAAAAGATTTCAGGCATCGCGCTTCCGAAGCGGGAATTCCTGTCGATTTGGTCATCGAATGAAGAACGAGCAACGGACAATAAAATGTGATCCAGCCCCACGGAGAACCGAGCGCGAACAGGAAATAAGCGATCCAAATGACCCAGTGAGCGAAGTCGTCTGGGTGGCGCGAATATTGCCAGAGCCCGGTCGCGCATACTTTTTCGGAATTGCCCCGGTCGGATCGAAATCGAGCAAGTTGGAATTTTGACACGATGACCCCGGTAATAGCGGCGAGCCAAAGAATCAACGCGATGACCTCCCACCCATTGATTCCGGGAGCCGTATTCGAACAAGCGATCGCAAAGGGAATTGAAAGAAGCCAAAGCAGACCGGCCCGGTATTGGGAAAATCCAAAGAACATGAGCCAGGGCCGTTTGGGGAACTGTTCGCGCAGCAATGCGTAGCGGTCGCTCTCCGTCGGGTGATGCCAGATGATGCCCCGCAGGAGCGAGGTTGCCAGAAGCGTGCTCGATACGAGGACCATTCCCGCGATAAGCGACTTTCGGAAGGGGGTGCCGGATCCGATGAGAGCGTAGAGGCAGGCGACAATGGCGAACCCGTATGTCCAAGCCGGCTCGATAAGGCTCGCGTTTTTTAGCCGGCGAGCAACAGCCCAGGCCAGCGCCATGACGATCACGGAGACATTCGCTCCAAAACCGATCAAGGACCACGCATTCATCAAGCCTGTCCAGCGGATTCCTTCTCAGAATCGTTTCTGCGCCCAGAATTGTGCGCGTCCCTCCGCGGTCGATTTGCAGATCCAGCCATTCTTCCTGGCCTCCTTGAAAAGAAAATATCCACAGAAGTCATCCTGCTTGACAAGGTGCCTTGGAATTTTTCTCCAATCGAGACAAACATCATCAAAAACCACCACGGAACCTGGACGGGCATGCGGCTTCATGATTTCCCACTCCGAAAGAATTCCGGACATAAAGTGCATGGAGTCCTGAAAAAAGAAATCCCAGTGTCCTGACCGGGCGGGGAATAGCGATGGCAGGACGTCTCGTGAGTCGCCATTGAGAAACTGAATTTCAACTTTGGGGAATTTCGAACGAGCAAGGTCAAGGTTCTCGTCTCGAATCTTGCGGAGATCCAGCCAATCCTGCTTTGGAATGGAGAGATCGGGATCACCGTCGTAGTCGATGGTGAAGATCCGGGCCTGGTTGGCGTTTTCTTGGGCCGCCTTGGCCATCGCGAAGGTGCCCAATCCTTCGAACGTGCCGGTCTCGACGATGATCTGGGGTTGCCGCCAAAGGATGGCGTTGTGCAGGCGGATGGCGCTCAGACGGTGGGATGACCATGCGTGCTTCCAGCGGCTCGGCGGAAGGTCGAGCTGGACAGAAAAATCGCAAATCGTCGGCCAAGCCTGCTTCAGATTTCTCATCCGGAAGGCGCGAACTAATCAGAGTCCGAACGTTTCGGCAACAGCGCAGGGATAGCCGGCGGGTTTTGGCCAGACACGTTCTCTCAATCGCTTGATAAGGGGAGAGGGTGGCCAGTGCCCGGGCGACTCCGCGCAAATCTCAGGAGGATTCGGTCGGGATCTTGATAGAACGCTGGTTCCGATTCTCAATGATCCCCAACGGAGCACCGATTCAGAAACGTGGCTTGTCGGCCAAAACCAGCGGGGAAACCGAGGGCACGTCCAGCAGGCGGGGATTCCCGTAACCCGCTTCACTCAGCCACGCACTCATCTCTGCGAACGTGAACGTGTTCCCCTCATCGGTGTTCACCAGCATGTTTACCGCAAAGATGAGCGTGTGCAGCGGACCGGTCCGCTCTTCGTTCGGAACGAATTCCTGGATGGCGATCGTGCCGCCCGGCGCCAGAGCGCTCCAGATTTTTTTCAACAGACGCCGGCTGCGGTCGCGGCCCTCACTGTGCAGAATGTGGCCGACGGTCGCCACTTGATGCCCCTCGCCAAAATCGGCCTCGAAAAACTCGCCCGGAGCGGCGGTCAATCGGTCCGCTACCCCGTGCCGTGCGGCGACCCGCTTCGTGACCTCGAGCACGAGCGGCCAGTCCACCGCGCGGACGCGAACCCGTGGCGATTGTTTCGCCAATGCTATGCCCCAAACGCCGGAGCCGGCTCCGATGTCCAGCACGCTCACCGGTGCGGCGGCCCCGGGAATGCCCAGGTGCTCGCCCAGCGCGCTGGCCGCCGGGAAACTGATGGGAAAAATCGACTCGACGAACTCGGAAAAAAACTGGGCCCCTTCCTCCTCTTGATTCACGCGGTTCGACGACCGGCCGGAGCGGACGATCTCATTCAGTTGCAGCCAGCGTGGCAGCAACTGGTCGCTGATGTGGTGGAAAAACATCCCGTGATAACCCGGTTGCGACGACACCAAGAATGCCGCGCTTTCCGGGGTGAGGGCGTAGCGGTCCCCGTCCCGACCGAGTAACTGAAGGCCAACCAGGACGTTCAGGATCCCGGTCAGCCCGCGAATCGAGGCGCCGGTTTCCGCTGCGAGCTGGTCCGCGGTGCGGGGCCCCTTGTGCAGCCGGTCGAAAACGCCGTGCCGCACGGCCGCCTCAATGGCCAGTGGAGGGGCAAACCCCCAGGCGAACTGTGTCAGGCGTTCAGGAGTGGGGGAGGAATTTGCATGCATAGCTTGGTCGTTGCGTTCTGCCGATAAGCCAAGAACGTGGCGTCTGGCAATCTCCATTGACGCTTCAAATTCTCGTCCGAAGGCGCGAACCAATCAGAGTTCAACGTTTCGGCGGCAGCACAGGATAGCCGGCTGGGCTTTGACAAGATACGTTCCCTCAATAGCTTGGTAGTGAGAGGGCGACGAGAGACCCCGTGCTTTGGTTCGGACGGTTTCGAGCCATCGGCGCGGGACCTTCGGATGCAGGCGCATATGAACATTTCGCTGAAAGGGTGGTTGCGACGCCAAGAACCATCGGGTCTCAGTCGGCCGGAGAAGGCCGTGGAACACCTTCATGCGGGGCAGAGTCTCGTGCGCGGGGAAGCGGCCCGCGAGGCGATCTCGCTCGTGCTGCAAGGGTGCTGTGAGTCCGGACGCCCGAGGGAAGCGTCCCTTCATCCCGGAGACGCCATCGACGGTGTAAGGGGAGACCGCCTAAAGATGCGCGCGATCGTCGAAAGCGATATCCTGCGCATCCCCCGTCAAAATATCCGACGGCTTCTCGAGCGCTGGCCAGAGGTGCTCAAGCCCGGCGTTGCCCCGTCCTTCAAAGCTTCCCGGCCGGTCGATGGGAGCGGGCAGGGCAGGGTTCTTTGCTTGATGCCCCTGTCGGAGGGAATTCCCTGCGATGAATTTTCCTCCCTGTGCGCGGGGACCATCGCGAAGGAAACCTCGGCGCCGGTTCTCTGCATCAAGGTCGATAGGGTCGGGCGCGCGCCAAATTTGAAATATGCTCCTTCGCCCTACGCCGGGCATCAAGACGTCTTCGTTCAGCAAGCTCACGGTGGGAGCGATCCTGCGGCTTTGCGGGCGCTCGCCAACCTGCTCGACCTGGGAAAGAGCCAGTTTCCGCACTTGATCGTGGAGGCAAGTTGCCGGACCGCGGTCGAGGCCCTGATCGAGATCGTGCGAAGAAGCTGGTCAGTTTACCCGATTCTTCGGCAGAACGGAGAGAGTCTTTTCGAACTGAACCTCTTGGCACGTGAGGCGCGTGCTCAGGGTTGTGGATCGGTCCCGCTCAAGCCGCTGGTCTTCCTGGATCCGGCCGAAAATGCTCACGGCCTGAGTCGCTACATCGAGGAGACCGTCCGCTGGCCGGTTCACAGCTATCTGCGAAAGGCCGGAAACGGCCTTCGGTTCGCCGCGAATCTTCGGCGGTTGGGCCGCGAAATGTGCGGGTGCCAGGTTGGGCTGGCCCTTTCGTCCGGCGCGGCGCGCGGGCTTTCTCACATCGGAGTCATCCAGGTACTCGAGGAGGATGGCATCGAGGTGGATATCGTCTCGGGCTCAAGCATGGGGGCCTATATCGGCGCGGTCTGGGGAGCTGGGTATTGCGGGCGGGAAATGGAGAAATTCGCCCGCGACATCGAAGGATACCGCGGGATTTGGAAACTGATGGATTTCGCGGCTTTTCCGCGCCGAGGATTCCTGCTTACCGATCGTGTCCGCAAGCGCCTTGAGGAAACGATCGGGCCGCTGCATTTTTCAGACATGGTCCGGCCGATCCGGATCGTGGCGACTCGGTTGGACACCCTGGAGCGTGTCGTTTTTTCGGGCGGCGGCGTGGTGGATGCTGTTCTGGCCAGTCTCGCGATCCCAGGAATCTGCGTGCCCGTCATGCGAAACGGGATCCCCTACGTTGATGGGGGAATCTGCGATCCTCTTCCGGTCGAGGCGCTCGCCGATATCGGCGTTCGAAAGATTATTGCCGTGAATACGATCGCCACACCCCAAGCCATCAGCGCGTGCGAAGGGGAAGCCACAACGAACGGGAACGGAAAGGCCTACTGGAGCCGTTGGTTGAACGGGTGGTTCAATCCTTTTGCGCGTGGCAACGCGTTCGACACCCTGATGCGAAGCATTCACGCGTCGCAGACGCGGCTGGCCGAAGCGTCTTGTCTGCGAGCGAGTCTCGTGCTCAGGCCGTATTCATGTGAGGGTCGCTGGAATGACTTTGGCAGTCCCGCCCGTTATATTGCGCTCGGCCGCGAAGAAGCTCTGTCGCAGCTTCCCGCCATCCGGGAGCTTGTGAACTCACCGATTTATGAACATGAACCGCCTCGCAACCTCCTGGCACAAGCTGCCTAGGGCAACGCTTCGCGCGCTCCAGGCGAAGCGGCTTCGTGCCTATCTCCGCGATGTCGTCCTGCCCTTCCACCCAAGATATCGGGAACTCTTTTCGAGCCTAGGGTTGGATTGGCGGGCGATCGGCAATCTGGAGGACCTCGAACGAATTCCCTTCACCACGAAGAGCGATTTGTCGGGCGGCCCGGATCGGACCAGGCAATTCATCATCGCGCCCGATCCACAACAAGTCGCGCGCCGTCCGGCGACCGTGTTGCGTGGACTTCTAAGAGGACCGGAACGGGTGAAGCGGCATCTGGAAAGAGAGTTCCGGCCGGTTTTGATGACCAGCACCACCGGACGTTCCGCGGAACCGGTTCCATTTGTTTATACCGCGCACGATCTCGCCCTGCTCAGAACGGCAGGCTACCGCCTCATGCAATTGGCCGGCGCGCGCTTGACCGATCGCATGCTGAGCATGTTCCCTTTTGCGCCTCATCTGGCGTTCTGGCAAACGCACTACGCCGGGACCGAGTTTGGGGTATTTCTCGTCAGTTCAGGGGGAGGAAAGACCATCGGCACCGACGGAAACATCCGGATGCTTCGAAAGTTGAGTCCCGATGTGTTGATTGGGATGCCGACCTTCGTTTATCATGTGCTGCGCGAGGCGGCGCTGGATGGCGTTCGTTGCGAGAATCTTCGGGGTATCGTGCTGGGCGGGGAGAAAGTGCCGCCGGGCCTGCGGCGCAAGCTCCAGGAATGCGCGGCCGAACTTCATGCCAGGAGCGTCACGGTGATTTCGACCTATGGGTTCACCGAGGCAAAGATGGCCTGGTGCGAATGCCTGTTCCCGGTGGATGCCGAGCCGTCGGGCTATCACCTTTATCCTGATCTTGGCATCGTTGAGATCGTCGACCCGAAGACCGGAGCGGCCAAGGGAGATGGCGAAGCGGGCGAAATCGTCTTTACCTCGCTGGATGCTCGCGGGTCGTGCGTATTGCGATACCGGACAGGCGACGTTGTCGAGGGCGGGGTGACCCATGAGCCGTGCCCGCACTGCGGCCGCGTTATGCCGCGCCTGCTGGGAAAGATCTCGCGACGGTCTGATGTTCGCGAGGTGCAGTTTGACAAAATCAAGGGAACGCTTGTCGATTTCAACGAGCTGGAGCATCTCCTTGACGACATGCAAATGATCGGGTCATGGCAGATCGAATTGCGAAAGGCTCACAATGATCCCCTGGACGTGGACGAGCTTGTGCTGCACGTCTCCACTGTGGACGGGGGCGACGAAAAATCCCTTTCACGGGAGATTGCGCGGTGCCTCTTCGAACGCGCGGAACTCCATCCGAATCGAATCGAGTTCCATTCCGACGCCGAAATGCGCCAACTTCAGGGAGTCGGGGAAAAACTCAAGGAGCAAAAGGTGGTCGACCGGCGATCAAAAGGGGAAAGAGATTCCGTACTGGCAACAAATTCCACGGAAAAATGAAAACGAAACAGGTCGTGGTTATCGCCGGAGTGCGCACCCCTTTCGTGAAGGCGGGAACGAGTCTCGCCGGGGTCGGCGCAGTGGAATTGGCGCGTGCTGCCATCCTTGGGGTTCTCGCTCGCACCGCGATCGACCCCGCGCAAATCGACGAAGTGATACTTGGCTGCGTCGCGCAACCCGCCGACGCGATGAATCTGGCGCGCGTCGCCGCCCTTCGCTCCGGCATTCCGAAGCAGGTGCCCGCGCTGACTGTGCAGCGCAATTGCGCTTCCGGAGTCGAAGCGATCGCGCAGGCGTGGCTTGGTATTCAGTGCGGGGAAGGGGAACTCTACCTGGTCGGCGGTGTCGAAAGCATGTCCAGCATCCCGTTGCTGTTTTCGAAAGCGGCAGCCGGGAAATTCGCTTCCCTGGCCTCCCGGCGGGACTTTCTCTCCAAGGCGCGCGCGATTGCGGCGCTGCGTCCGCGCGATTTCCTGCCTTCTCCGGCTCTCAGGCTTGGTTTGACCGATCCCGTAAGCGGATTGAACATGGGCGAAACAGCTGAAGTGCTGGCACGGGAATTCGAGATCGGCCGGACCGAGCAGGATCTCTTCGCATTCCGGTCGCACCGGCGGGCGGCAGATGGGGAGGCCCGGCTCGCGGAGGAAATAGTGCCCGCCTACGATCCGGCACGCGGCATCGCGGTCCTGCGCGACAATGGAGTGCGCCCGCAGCAAAGCCTCGAAGCCTTGGCCGCGCTGCGTCCGATTTTTGAGAAAGGAACCGGCACCGTCACCGCGGGGAATTCTTCCCAAATCACTGACGGCGCGGTGGCTTTGTTGATCGGCAGCAGGGCGGCGGCAAAAGCGATCGGGGTCGAACCGCTGGGCACCGTTCGCGGTTTCGCCCACGCGGGGTGCGATCCCGCGCGGATGGGGCTTGGACCGGTTTATGCCATTCAGCGTCTGCTCGAAAAGCTGACCCTGACTCTTGAAGACGCGGAAATCGTTGAAATCAACGAGGCCTTTGCCGCGCAAGTTCTTGCCGTATTGCGAAAATTGAAAGATATGGGAATGGGCGTGATTCCTGACGAGCGGTTGAACGTCAACGGAGGCGCCATTGCGCTCGGTCATCCGGTAGGCGCGAGTGGCGCGCGTCTGGTACTGACTGCGCTCAAGGAGCTCCAACGCAGGAATGGCCGGCACGCTCTGATCAGTCTCTGCGTGGGTGGCGGGCAGGGATCCGCGCTTTGGTTGGAACGGCCATGAGTGCTCTTACTCATCCGGCCTCAGCTGCGGCCAAGACGGCGGACAGTTCCGAGTCTTCCGACGGGGAAAGCGTGTCGCTGTGCCTCCGGGACGACGGAATTGCGATCGTTCGCTTCGACCGCCCCGGAAGCTCGGCCAATATCCTGGATTCGGCTACGCTGCACGTCTTGGGCGGGCTTTTGGAGAAAGTGCGCCAGCAGCCGCTGCGCGGCTTGGTCATCGAGACGGCAAAACCAACCGTCTTTATCGCGGGGGCGGACTTGAAGGAACTGGCGGGAACCCGCCGGCGCTCGGAGTTGGTCGATCTCGGCCAGCAGACTTTTTCCAGCGTCGCCGCGCTGAGGTGCGTCACAGTCGCGGCGATTCACGGCGCCTGCGCGGGCGGGGGAACCGAGTTGGCGTTGGCCTGCGATTATCGCGTGGCCAGCGACGACAAATCAACGCGCATTGGACTTCCCGAGGTAAATCTTGGACTGATTCCGGCGTGGGGCGGTTCGACTCGACTTCCCCGGCTCGTCGGCTTGCGCCGGGCTTTGAAAGCGATTTTGAGCGGCGACCTGATGCCCGCTCGAAAAGCGAGGGAAATTGGGCTTGTCGACGCCCTCGCGCCGCAAGCGCGCCTGTTGGACCTCGCGACACGATTCGTGGGGGAGGGCAAGCCCCGATGGCGCGGGTTGCGTCACGTGCCTTGGGCTCCCGCATTCCAAGCGGTTTCCGCGTTGGCGAGAAATTCTGTCCTTAGGAAAACCCATGGGCATTACCCGGCGGCATTCGGCGCAATCGACGTGGTCGCAAAGTCCACGATCCGGAGTGTTCCGCGGTCCCTGGCAGCCGAGAAGGAGATGATTCTTGCCCTGGCCAATACCGCGGTTTCCAGGAACCTGATCCGGGTTTTCTTTCTGCAAGATCGCGCCAAACGCCGCTCGACGCCGAAGGCGCATGCGGTAACAAAGACCGCGGTGATCGGCTCCGGGGTGATGGGGTCGGGCATTGCTCAATGGCTGGCCGCCCGCGGCCTGAACGTTCTTGTTCGCGACCTTGACGCAAACCAACTCGCGCAAGGCTTGAAGAGAATTCACGGCCTCTTTGCCGACGCTCGTCGACGCAGTTTGCTCTCAGCGCCGGAAGCTCAAGCGGGCATGGATCGCGTCGTTCCCGTGGAGATCGCCGTGGACCTGGGGCGCGTTGAGTTGGCGATCGAGGCTGCGGTGGAGAAGATGGAGCCCAAAAAGCGGATCTTTGCGGATCTTGAGGCTCGGACCTCTTGGGAAGCTGTTCTCGCCACGAATACTTCCGCTCTGTCCATTGCGGAAATTGGCCGCGACTTGCAGCACCCGGAACGCGTGCTGGGTCTCCACTTTTTTAATCCAGTCCATCGGATGAAGCTCGTCGAGGTCGTCCGGGCGGAAAAAACGTCGGAAACGGCTCTCGATACCGCGGTGGGCTTCGTGCAACGGATCGGCAAGTTCCCGGTGGTGGTCCGGGACCGGCCCGGCTTTTTGGTCAATCGGATTCTTCTCCCCTACTTGCTGGAAGCCGTCCGGCTTTTTGATCAGGGCGCGCCTGTGACGGCGATCGACGAGAGCATGGTGGACTTCGGAATGCCAATGGGCCCGCTGCGCTTGCTGGACGAGATTGGGCTCGACGTCGGGGCCGACGTGGCGCTGACGCTCTGCGCCGCATTTCCAGACCGGATGCGGACGCCGCAAATTTTTCGCCGTCTGCTCGAAGCGAAAATCGTGGGACGAAAGGGAATGGCAGGATTCTACGTCTATGGAGGCGGCCCGCGCCCCGTCGCCAATCCCGAGGTGTCGAAACTGCGTGAAAGACAAGAAATGCCCGGCATCTCCCGGAAAGAACTTCAGCAACGCATGGTTCTGGCGATGATCAACGAGGCTGCCATGTGCCTCGAGGAACGCATCGTCGACGATCCCCGGGACGTGGATTTTGCAATGATCATGGGGACGGGCTTTGCGCCGTTCCGGGGCGGTCCCTTGCGATATGCCGACGCCATGGGAATCGCGGCGATCGCTGAAGATCTTCGGAGGCTGGATGAGGCGGGAGAACACCAATTCGCCCCATCCGCTAGCCTTGTTGAAATGGGTCGACGCGGCAAAACGTTCTATGAAGGTCATGACTAACTGCTTTACGCGCACGCAACGAGAGGTCTTACGCGGTGAGTTTTCCGCGGATTCGCTTGAGGAGCCCTGTGGCCAGAAACGATAACCAACCGGTGCTTGATACCTCCCGCATGTCGGAGGGGGAACGCGCTGCCTTGGAAATGACCGAGGCGGCGCGGGAGGCGACAGCGATGGAGCGCACCTTCGCGGGGGGACTGTTCCTCGGGCGCTACGACTTGTCGCAAATTATCCCGTTTCCCGAGCAGACGATCGAGGACCGGGACCAGGGAGATGCGTTTCTTTGCCGACTGGAAGAATTTCTCCGGAAGAACACCGATCCGGACGCGATCGACGAAACTGGTGAAATACCCGACACGGTCATCGAGGGGCTCGCCAGATTGGGCGCGTTCGGGATCAAGATTCCGACCAAATACGGCGGACTCGGCCTCTCGCAGACGAATTACTGCCGGGCCGCGGTAATGCTTGGAAGCTGGTGCGGCAACATGACGGCCCTCCTCAGTGCTCACCAGTCGATTGGTGTTCCTCAACCACTGTTGCTTTTCGGAACGCCGGAGCAGCGGCAAAAATACCTCCCCAGGCTGGCCAAAGGCGAAATTTCGGCCTTTGCGCTCACCGAGCCAGGGGTCGGATCGGACCCCGCGCGCATGGAAACATACGCGGAACCGTCCGGGGACGGGTTATTCTATGTTCTCAACGGCTGCAAGATGTGGTGCACGAATGGCACCCGCGCTGGCCTTATCGTCGTCATGGCCAAGACCCCGCCCGCGCAGTCGGGCGGAAGGAGCAAAGGCCAGATCACGGCGTTCATTGTCGAAACCGCCTGGCCGGGCGTTGAGATTGTCCAGCGCTGTCGGTTTATGGGACTGCGCGCGCTCTACAATGCGGTCATCGAGTTCCATGGCGTCCGCGTGCCGCGCGAGAACGTTCTTCTCGCAGAGGGGAAGGGCCTGCGAGTCGCTCTGACTACGCTGAACACCGGCCGTCTCACGCTCCCGGCCGCATGCGTTGGGCTGGCCAAAAGATGCTTGGAGATCAGCGCCCGCTGGGCGAAGGAACGCGTCCAGTGGGGAAAACCGATCGGCGAGCACGCAGCCATCGCAGGAAAGATCGCGGAGATGGCCGCCGCAACGTTCGCCATGGAATCGATGACCATGCTGACCGCCTCCCTGGTTGATCGCGCCAAGTCCGACTTCCGCTTGGAGTCCGCGATCTGCAAAATGCTCGGAAGCGAGTGGGCGTGGAAGATCGCCAACGACACGATGCAAATTCGGGGCGGTCGCGGCTATGAGACGGCGGCTTCGCTCCGCAAGCACGGCGAGTCGCCGGATCCCGTGGAGCGCATTCTGCGCGACAGCCGGATCAACACGATTTTCGAAGGTTCAAGCGAAATCATGCGGCTGTTCATCGCGCGGGAGGCGCTCGACCCGCATCTGAAAATCGGGGCGCCCGTTTTGGACCAGCGTCTGCCGCTGCCCGTGCGAGGCTCGGCCGGAATGCGAGCGGCGGGATTCTATGCCAGGTGGTACCCGGGCACATTTCTTCCTAGCGTAATCGGGCGACCCTTCGAGAGACGGTTGGCGCACCATGTCCGCTGGTGTGCCTCGACCGCGCGGCAATTGGCCCGAAGGTTGTTTCATCAAATGCTCGTGCAGGGTGCGGCCTTGGAAAAGCGTCAATTGATGCTCGGACGCTTCGTCGATATTGGGGCCCAGCTCTTCGCCATGTCGGCCACCCTGTCGCGAGCCCAGGCGATGGTTGAGCGCATGGATCCCGAAGCGTCCAACGCCCTGGACCTGGCGGAATATTTCTGCCGGTGCTCGCGGTTTCGCATCACGGAGTGGTTTCGATCTCTGGCCCGAAACGCAGACGATCCCGGCTATCGGCTTTCAGGCAAGATCCTCGCCAGCCTTCCGGAAATTCTCTCGGAAGGAATCGTGCGGAACGTTTCCTCGGAACGCGAATCGTAGCGAGTTCGCGGCCCGCGCGGCCAGGTCTAAGGAACGATTTTCGTACCCAGGACTTTCAGGAAGCCGGCAAGCCAAGCGGGATGGCCCGGCCACGCCGCCGCCGTCACCAGGTTGCCATCCGTGCAGGCATCGTCGACGGCAATGTTCTGAAACTCCCCTCCGGCCAGCGTGACTTCGGGCCCGCACGCATAGTAAGCGGCGGATTTGCGGCCACCCAGGACCCCGGCCGCGGCGAGAATTTGAAGACCGTGACAAATTGCGGCAATCGGTTTGCCGGCTTCGGCAAAGTGCCGCACGATGCGAATGACCTCTTGATTTAGGCGCAAGTATTCGGGAGCGCGGCCTCCCGGAACTACCAGCGCATCGAAATTCTCCGGCTTCACTTCGGAAAAGGTGGCGTTCAGCACGAAATTGTGCCCGGGTTTCTCCGAGTAGGTCTGATCGCCCTCGAAATCGTGGATCGCCGTCCGAACCTTGTCTCCCGCGCGCTTTTCGGGGCAAACGGCGGAGACCTTGTGACCCACCATTTGAAGTGCCTGAAAAGGCACCATGTTTTCGTAGTCTTCGACAAAGTCCCCCGTTATCATTAGAATGTTTCTGACGCTCATGCACTTAGACTATACTCTGGGATCGCTACTGTCGAGCGCGGTTGCGCGAACGTCGCAGAGGTTTTGCGGGTTTCAGCAAACCGGTTTTCCCCTAAGAGACTGTTGAAAAACTCAGCCAAGTCACGCGTGAGATCCGGCGCGGAAGGGATTCCACCGAGTTCGAGCTCACCGACATGGAGATTTTCGCCGAGGGACGCTACTTTGACGTGTTTGTCGAGTATGCGAAACACGATCCGGATGACGTTGCCATCCGGATCGCGATTGCCAACCGCGGCCCGCAATCCGCCTCGCTGGACGTTCTGCCCACCTTGTCAAGGGCGTCGGAAAGCGCATGAAGTGGTTTTTGAAGTACCGGCCCGATCTTGCGAGGCTGATTACCCGGTGTACTCGCTCCGACGAGCAGATGAGTAGCCCGCTGGCTCTCTGCGACTCATCGGGCAAACCCGTGTCGCGTGGAAATTGGCGGACAATCGTATTCCGTGGACGATACACCTATCTAACTATGTTACTCTCTATTAATGCTTTGAGAGATTTGACCTGTGTCAGAAAGCCAAGTCATAACGCTACATCATAACAGCTCCAACGAAATCCGGCAATGTTTGCGGATGTCCTGTGCGTGGAGAAATTACGTTGTTAACTCGGCTGAACCCCTAAAGAACAACCCCCTTGCGCGCATAGGTCGCTCAAATAGGGGACACCAAAGGAGCATCCTGGAGGTTAAGCCGCCCGGTGGACCGGCTGTTTGCAAGGAAAACGGCCTTCCTTCGGTCGCGTCCGCGCGTCAGATTGCGAGATCCGGGGCGGTTTTTTTTCATCACCGGCCTAGCGATCCAATTGCGCGATTCTCATGCCTTGACCTGACCGAGGGCGGCAAGCGTCGCTGGTTCGAGTTTGAGCTTCTGTTCGATGGCTCCCTGCAACACCTGACGTGCGTCAAAACACGGATCAGCACGACGCGGAAGCGTCTGAATGTCCATCGTCACTATAGGTTTCTGCATGGTTGTCGAATAGCTCGGGGTCGAGGACACGGTCGTAAATGTGTTTGCGCTGTATGTGCCGTAAGCGCTGGATTACAGGTTTCGGCCCACTGGGTAGGCAGTGGCTCGACTGTAGCCAGTGCCGTAGGTGTTGCTATTCGCGAAGGTCTGGCCAGGGACGAAAACATTGGTGCTGTTGATGTCCGTATTCGCGCCAATCACACGAAAGTAATTCCGTCCCTGTTTTACAGTAAGCTCCGCGGCACGAACCAGAGCGTAGTATTCGATCTGGCTCTTGTGAATGTAGGCGTTGCCGTCAACCAAGATACGGAAGACATCATTTTGAATGTGGACTTCGGAGTAACCTCCGGCAAATTGACGAGGACCATA
Organism: uncultured Verrucomicrobiae bacterium; assembly: GCA_963816855.1. Classification (GTDB taxonomy): domain Bacteria; phylum Verrucomicrobiota; class Verrucomicrobiia; order Chthoniobacterales; family Terrimicrobiaceae; genus DASTFP01. Next base: position 39,829 of record CAWFMA010000028.1, read on the forward strand.
TTCCGTGGCGCAGCCGGACAGCATTACAAAGGCCAGGAAAGCGAGGGGCTTCAGGGTTTTCATTCGCGGGGGATCTTTCTCTCGGAGAAGGATCCCAGCACTCAAGGGTCACATGGCTGCGTACGTCATGAATTGGATGGGGACTAGCAGAACCATTGGGTAAAACGATGTCAACTCAGTGTCGAAATCTCGTCGAAATCCTGAAGATCCTCCGACTATGTCTATTTGTCTCGTTGTTCGCGGCAGGTTGTCGCGAACAATCGGCTCATTCCCTCCCGCGATCAGGCGCAGCGGTCGGAGCACCGGTCCACCTTGTGTTACCTGAGCAGGGCGCTTACACCGGATCATACATGGATTTTGGCGAAAGCGAAGACGATGTGACTCTCGAGAAAATTGAAGCTTTTGAGAAGGCTGTCGGAAAACGTCAAGCGATCATTGCATCATCGAGTTTCTGGGGAGAGCAGAGCTTTCCCAATCACAACCTGAAATTGATTACTCGCCACAACGCCGTTCCCCTCGTCTACTGGTCGCCGTGGGACAAACCTTACAGGGAGAGTCGAGGACCTGATCGCTTTTCCCTCGCTGCGATCATCGCGGGAAAATGGGATGCCTATATCGACTCCTGGGCTGCCCAGGCAAAAACCTTTGGACGCCCAATCTTTGTCGCTTGGGGTCTCGAAATGAACGGCACATGGTTCCCTTGGTCGGGCTATTTCTACGGCGGCGGGAAGCAACTGTCGAAAGGCATCTATGAGGGACCCGATCTTTACAAGAAGGCATATCGCTATGTTGTGGACCGTGTGCGCGCAAACGGCGCACAAAACATCATATGGGTCTTCCATATTCAGGACTACTCTTATCCCCAAGATGAGTGGAACCAGGTCAAGGAATACTATCCCGGCGATCGCTACGTAGACTGGCTGGCAATGAGCGCCTATGGAAAACAGTTCCAACGCGACAAATGGGTTTCTGCGTCAGATATTATGACTTACGCTTATCAAGACCTTTGCTCGATCAGTTCCAAAAAACCAATCATGTTCGCCGAGTGGGGTATTGGTGAATATCCTGATTCCGGCGACAAGGCGCAATGGATTATGCGAGCCTTTGCGCTCATGAAGACTCGCTTTCCGCGGCTAAAGGCTGCCGTATTCTGGAGTGAACGCTGGGAAAACGACGACGGTAGTTACAGCGACCTCCGAGTGACCTCATCACCCGAAGCGCTCGAAGCGTATCGCATAGGTGTCGCCGACCCATTCTGGCTGGACCATCCCATTTATCGCTGAACAAAAATTCAGGACGATCGGTTTCATGAACCGCAGCCGTGCCTGTCCAGCCAGACACGTTTAGCGCGGGTGGTCTCGGTGTCGCCCGACCGCAGCTTTCTTGAGAAGACAACCATTCGAGCGTGCGATACAAGCCGGAGTTATGTTCAATCCACATTGTTCCTTTGGCGCCTACTTCAGCGCCGGTTTCTATGGTTGCAATGTCGCGTTTCAACACGACGCTACTCTGCTTACCTATATACACGCCGATTTTTTCATGTGCACCTCGGTTCGGTTAGTCGCGATATCAATGTGAACGCATTGAGCATCAGACACGTCCCATCACAAGCAGAACTAGCGAGATGACGAAGACTAAATCAAGGCAACCGCTTGGATAATACCCATGCCGCTGTAGGCCGGGCAGCAAGCGCTCCATTAACGTGCCATCGCGGAGCTCATCATACCCGTAGGGGTTTTCTGGGAGTATACTCCCGGCGTAGTATTGAATCGCCGCGTCGATGTCGCGCCGCCACTGTGGGAAAAACAGTTCGCCGGCGGCGTGCCTCGATAAAATTAATGAGAGCTCGAGGTGATGACGACCTTTGTAGTTGGAATACCCTGGGCGGAGGCAGTGAGAGTTATCGCGCCTGATTGTTTGGTTGACTTAATAATCACCAGACATCGGCCCTGCCAGGCTTTTCTTTTGAGCTGCTGATAGCTTTCCGTGCTGGTGGGATTGGCGTTCCCAACGGCAACGATCACTCCTGGACCAGTCAAGGCGAAGTTCACCAGATTCTCTGCCGTTGGATTACGCACCCCGCGACTGTCAGTTAACTCAACCGTGACGTAACTCAAATCCTGACCGTCACAGTTGATGCGTGTTCGATCGGGAGTCATTTTCACCGCCGCTACTATGCCCGCAGTTTTGAGAGCAGACGAATTGACTTGCTTACCGGCCCTGTAGCCGATCGCTTTGAGTTCACCCGCTTTGAATGGCACCCCCCACGACGCTGTGAACGCTGTCGAACGATCTGTCGGCTTCTTCCCTAATGACTCTCCGTTCAAGAATAGCTCTACTTCTTCGCATGAAGAGTACACGTCCACTTCAATCGGTCGGCTCTCATTGCCTTTAAAGTTCCAACTTGCCACGACATCGTGCCAGTGCCACTTGGACCACGATTTCCTTTTCGGATTAGGTTCGAACGAGGGCTTTGGTGGTCTGACAAACACTGAGATCTGATCGGTCTTCCAAAGTACATCGCGGTAGTAAGACTGCGGTCTTTTCCAGCCGCAAACGTCAATGTCGCCGCAGTAGGCCAGGGTCCATGGATAAAAACTCTGCTCCTGCCATTGACCGCGCCAGCCGATACTTGCTTCACCGATGTAGTCAAAGGCGGTCCATACAAAATCACCAATGACGTAAGGATGATCGATCACGTTCATCCAGGCAGCGAATGCTTCCAACGGGTACGACTCGGCTCCGAACATGATCCGGTTGGGCACGCGATCATGATCAAACTCGTAGAGGCTCTGCTTAAGGTGATCGCCGCCGGCCGCATAGTTGTACCCGGCGACGTCAAGAATAGCGAAATATGGATCTTTATCCTCGCGTAGCCCGTTGACAGCAGCTGTAACCGGCCGGGTCGGCTCCAGGTGACGCACGAAATTCCCAATCTCCTGGGCCAACTTTGCTACTTCAGGTTTATGGCCGTTGGGGATCTCGTTACCGATACTCCACATGATAATCGAAGGGTGATTGCGGTCCCTCGCGATCATGCTTTCAATATCTCGCTGCCACCAGTCGTCAAAGAAGAGATGATAATCGTACGGGTTCTTCCCTTCCCGCCACATATCAAAAGCTTCATCAATCACCAGCATTCCCAGCCGATCGCACGCCTCAAGGAATGCAGGCGAGGGAGGATTATGAGCCAGCCTGAGGGCGTTGTACCCGCTGGCTTTCAAAAGCTCGACCCGCCGTTCCTCGGCTCGATCAAAAGCGCGCGCGCCCAGTGGTCCATTGTCGTGGTGAAGACACCCGCCCTTAAGTTTCATCGGGACACCGTTAAACAAAAACCCCTTGCTCACATCGAAGGAGATCGAGCGAATACCGAACTTTGTTTCGACGCGATCGACCGCTCGTAGTTCTCGAAACACTTCGGAGACTGCAGAGTAAAGAATGGGAGATTCAGGAGACCAGAGCTCGGGAGACTTTACTTCCGCGTTCTGCTGAAAATCGTAATGGCTGTTAGGTTCGATGGTTTGCTCAGATTCGACTCTGGCAACCTCGCGGCCCGCGGCGTCCCGCAGCCTCGTCACGAGGGTGATCGTTGTCTTTTGGGCCCCATCATTCTCAACCTTAGTGCGTATATTTACTTTGGCTGAGGATGCAGTGACCGTTGGAGTTGTGAGATATGTTCCCCACTGAGCGACGTGAGCCTGGTCCAATGACTTCAACCAAACGTGCCGGTAAATTCCCGAGCCTGAGTACCAACGACTGTTTTCGCCCTCGTTCCTCACCTTCACCGCCAGAACATTTGCGCCCAATTTTGCTTTGTCGGTGACATCAAACCAGAAACTGGTGTAGCCATAAGGATGAGTGCCGAGCAACTGACCGTTCAGCCATACTTCGGCATTCATGTAGACACCGTCAAACTGGACCACGATGCGCTTCCCCTGCTGTTCAGTTTGGAATGGTGAAGACTTTCCGATACCAACCCGTGCCGCCAGTAGTAAAGCCGCCGCTTACCTGGCTGACAGCGTCGCGACTGAACGGAGATTGGGTACCAGGTAAGTCTTCGATGCTCCAGTCGTGAGGCAAATCCACTTTGCGCCATCCCGAGTCGTCGAACTTCAAGGCCTCCGCACCCAGAGCGCCACCCCGATGAAACTTCCAGTCCTCGTCGATGAGCGCGGTCGTTTGCGCGGACGAAACTCCTTCACGGGCAATAGCGGGAAACAAAAACACGATGAGTGCAAGAGCAGCGATGAGCCTGTTCATGGTGAACACTTTTCTCTGTGGTCCAAAGCTTGAAGGATGCAACAGCGGTTATCGTCGAACAGATTGACTTTAACATATCTGTTTGGCCGTAGTTGCGATCTAAAACAGGTGCTGCATTCCGCCCGGTTCCACGCCGCCCTGCTAAGGCAGCTTTTGTTCACCAGACTGGTACTGGCGATCGAGATTCCCCTGGGACTCGCCATTGCGCTGGCAATGCCGCGGCGGGGGCCTGGGTATCGGTCTGCCTTAGCGGAGCCTGGAGTGCGAGCCATGCAAGCAACCATGACTACCTTCCTCTTATGACGCCGCAGCCAATCGCGAATCGCATCATAGCACCAAAGGGCCACGGCTGGAAGGAAGTTGATCGCGAGCAGCGCCGCAAAAAGGCGCGGAAAGTCAACGCGAGTTTCGTCGATTCTGCTCAAGTAGCTCGAAGAGAAAACAGAGTTTGTGAAGGAAGGCACGTTCCGCCACCTGGCCTCTTGACCCGGGACTAGTCGGACCTTTTCCATCATGGGAGGATACAGGAAAAGGAGCGCGGTAAGGCCAACGACCCACGCCCACAGCAACGCTTTTCATGACTGAATACTCTTAGAACGGCGATGTACTTTTGAAGAAAAAAGCGAGGTTGCCTTGGGCCGAGGTCTCGATAGAGCACGTGCGGAGGCTCAAGGGTGTCGGTTACGAGCGAAGCTTGAATGCAGAAACAAATCGCAGCATGACGCCCCGGCCAGCGCGTAGTCGGAGGCCGTTTGCTCGAAATTGACACTTCATTGTTCACCGCGCTGGCGTCTGTTCTCTCCCTCACTCCTTGCTTCCCGCTCCCCGCTGGTTTTCTCTCTACGTCAGATGCTTTGCTCAGTGCTGAGGCGAGTCTTGCCTCTGCTCGTTTTTAACCATTTCCCCGTCATATGCATCGCTTAGCGCTTGCAACGCCTCGGGATCCAGGATGATTCCTGAACCTCTTGGACGACCCGTGTTCACGTTAATTTGCTGGGCAAACTGAGCCCCGGGGCGCGCAAACCGAGACGGATGTAGGCGTTCTAGTGCCCAAGCTGTACCCTGCCACCCCTGCTCTCCTCCCTCAATCCGTTCCAGTCGCAGAAGCAGCCGCTGCGCAGTGGCCCTCTTTATCGCTCCGGAAAATTCTGGGTCCTCGCGCCACTCAGTCATCGTATCAGAGTTGATTCCGGCAAGAAGGGCTGCTTCGTCATCCGTGAGCCCGACGGCGACGGCCTCCGCGATCTTGGCGACCATTTCCGGCGCGCGCTTGGTAGGCCGCCCTTCACCGAAACGCCCACGTTTGCTCCTTTTGCCTTCCATATTCACTCGCTTACTTTCGCACAAGAGAAAGGTCATTCTCGCTGATGCCATGTCCGGTCCGGTAAAACTTGCCCGTTTCCCAAGGGAAAACCGTTTTTAGGAGCATTTCCGCGCCAAAAAACGGGCGCTGCGCGGAGAACGGAAAGCTCCGCGGCACGAACCAGAGCGTAGCCCTGGTAATGCCATGGAGAAAGAGGCGCTCTTTTAAGGAGTGGATCGGCGACAAGTTTTGATGAAGACGTCACATCGACACCTCACGGCGCTGCAGCAGAGAGAGCTTGGCACCCACAGAGAAAAAGGGCGTTTTCACCATTCGCCACCAGGCGCAACGCGTCTTTATAGGGGATGGGTTGAAGTGAGCCTTTTTACAGCCGCCACGCTTGGTACGCCTGGTTTGTGACGTGGTCAGAATCACGACCCGACCCTTTATTCAGACGCCTTGTGTCGTTGTGTCGTCCTCAGGGCGGTCGAACGAGGACAGTTTGTAGCCTTTGGACGTAGTGCCGTCCTCTCGGATCGTCTGCGGAATGATGCCGGAGGGCTGCAAGAGCTGCGCCAGTTTCGCCGCCGGTCCGCGCAGGTTGCCGCTCGCGATATCGCGATCCCACAATGCCGCCCACGGTTCGCCTTTTCGCTCGATCAGCGCCAGGAGCACATTTCTGGTGGAGATTTGATTCACTTCGCGCGCGGCGGCAATTTCGCGGATGGCTGCCTGGAGCTTGGCGCCGGTATTTTCGCTATGGGTTTGATTCGCCAGGGGGCAGTTCGTTTGCCGCTTGGAGTGGCGGATCAAGCCGAGGCAGGTCTCGCGCTTGATAGAAGCGGTGCCTAAATCCGATTTTGCTCATGTTTCTCTCTTGCTCCTGTTCCCGCCTTGTTTCGAAGTTTCGTTTCCAAAGCTGGCGCCGAAGCGCTTGACCAGTTTCGCGTAGAAGGAAGCGTCTGGCTCGTTTTTGATCGCGCCGGCCTTGTGAAGGCGAACCAGCTCCGCGGCGATGCTACGGGCTTCCGCGTCTTTGTCGCATTCACCGTTTGGCATTTCTGCACCACCAGCGCCCGAATTTCGCCTGCATGCGTCATTTCCATTATCCATAGTCTCGGACACCCCCGGACCGCCTGTGGCGGGTCGCCCCGGCGCGGCGTTGGGGCGGCTTGCTCGCGCCTTCGCTTCCGAGTGGAGGTCGTCACCGAGAAACTGCGTGACGAAGAACGCTTCGTCGACAAAACGGTGGACCGCTTCCCGATCACTTCGGGGGATGGCCAGCTCGCCCTTGCCAACCGCCACCAGGATGCGGTGGACCCGGCAGGCGAGTTCGAGGTGCGCTGCATTCGTGAAAATGCGCGTTACGTTCATCGCTATCGTCGCCACTGCGATAATCGGACGTTCTGAACCATTGGACGACTATACGCTATCGACGCTTTATTGCACACCTGTGTTCGAGCTGACTCCCACTTCCACCGAAGTAGGCGACAGCTTCCCTTTTACGGCCGGCAAATTGTCCCAGGTCGAGGGTTATCCCATAAGAGTAGGCGGCTCTGCCATCCCGAACGGTTTTTGGCGTGTACGCCAAGTCGGCTCGTTTATGATGTTTCCGCGAAACGGTACATAGTGCTAAGGGGAAAAGTTGCCCTTCGCGATGACGAAAGGTGCGAATGCCAGTTCAAGGTGGTTGGGGATGGAAAGGTTCTGTGGGAGAGCAGCATCATGAAAAATGAGTATAAGAAGAATGCTGCACCTGAAAGGTTCAAAATCGACGTATCGAATGTCAAAACACTCGAACTTGTTACAATCAATCTGGGAAAATGGAGCGCTCACAGTATCCGGCTCAGGCCAGAACTTGGCGGAAACGTCACCGCACAGGATACAAGCCCGGCAGTAACGGACGTGGTCCCCGAATTAGAAACACTTGGTGCGCCGTATAATAAGACACAAGCTAAAATTCGCGAGGATGCAAAAGCGCGACTGAATCGCCCTTAATCAGCAGTACCTCCAGTCGCTCGACAATCTCATGGGACAACTCACGCGACAAGGCAAACACGACGCTGCTCTCGCGGTGCGTGCGGAGAAGAGGCGCGTTAGTGCGGCGGACGCCGAGCTGAGGTTTGGCAGCGACGCGCACGTGATCCAGTGGGCACGCAGCGAAGTGTTGAGGATCGGGCAAGCAGAGAATTCCCAGCGAAGCACGCGCCGCCGGTTACGGTGGGAGTGCGCAAGCGGTAGCCTAACCGTCCCGGCCATAAAGCGCATCCTGCGAGCGCCCGTCAATGCAGCGCGCAATTTGGCTCTAATTTGGACATACTATTGCCTTGGTTTTATAGCATGCGGCTCTCGGTCGAAGGACATTGTCCCGCGCTTTCGAGGCCGAGCCCCCTCACAAACGACCTTAACGCTCTCACTTTTCAAATGGCCCATTCGTCATCTTTAGGTGCTACCCGCGACAGATATTCTCACATTCGTCACTTTCAACTCCCTTAGCGGGTCATGAGCTGATAAACGAATTGCTCAGTTAGACACCACCTGTAAATAGCAACAGAAGGTTTGGAAACAACAAGCCTTTAAGGAATGTGTTCGTATACACTAACGTTCGGGAATCAAAATGAAGTCTCTCACGCCGATCCGAGCGATCGCCGCGACGTGTAAGCGCTATGCCTTCGCCAACGAAGGCGCTGCAGCAAACCACCAAAACGGCGCAAAGTCCCCGGCAGAACATTCCTTTCACCTAGCTCCCCTGATTTTATGAATGAATAATCATCTTGCTTACTTACTCTTCTTCGTCTGTCTTGTGGTCAGGATACCGATCCAAGCCGCGACCTATTACGTCGATTCGGTTGCTGGTGCGGATATCAATACTGGACTAACTCAAACGGCGGCGTGGCGGACACTCGACAAGGTCAGCAGCGTCACCTTTCAACCCGGTGACGCGATTCTATTTAAGGCTGGCGGCTCGTGGACCGGAACCCTGTCGTTGCGTGGGTCGGGAACATCGGGCAATCCGATTACCGTTGGCCGCTATGGTAGCGGTGCGAAGCCGTTGCTGCAAGGAGCGGGGGCAGTGACCAATGTGGTTGAGCTTATCGATGTCAGCTATTGGGAGATTGCCGATCTCGAAATCACTAATGCTGCTGATCCCGACAATCTACACAACGGCATTCTGGTGAGTAGCACCTCATCACAGCGATATTACCACCTGTACATACGTTCAGTCGATGTGCATGACGTTGACTGTCCATCCAACTCGGGCGGCGGGGGCATCCGCATGGACTGTGTTCTCTCCGATGCGCTGATTGATGGATGTAACGTCCACCACATTGGTGGAAATGGCATCGATGTGCACAGCAATTACTCCTGGATCGTGCCGAAGGTGCAGGAGACTTACGATCTGATGGCTGATACCGATGTAACTATCCAGAATTGCACTACCTCTTATTGCGGTGACAGCGGGATTTGGATCTGGGGAGCTAAGCATCCGCTCATTCAGCATTGCACCGCCTACGACTGCAATCTTGGTACGTGGGGCGCGTATGTAGGAATCTGGATAATGAACACAGAGGATGCCGTGATCCAATATAACAATTCGTACCACCATCGTCAGAGCTGGGATGGCGAGTGCATCGATGTGGACGTGCTCTGTTTTCGCACCATCGTACAGTACAACTACGTCCACGACAACGATTACATCGGCATCATCATTTACGGTTACACTCAGAATGACCAGGACCTAAATACTGACGATGTCGTAGTACGCTATAACATCGCCGAGCACTGCGAGGGTGGGTCGTTCGCCCTCGCTGGTAACCAGTTGAGTAACACCCACTGGTACAACAATACTGCGTATGCTTCACCGTCTGCCAAGCAGGTGACTGGCACGCGGTTCAACGGCACCGTCGCGAACACTCATCGCTTTAGCAACAATATCTTCTATCAGGGCACGTACGATTTCAGCACCTTCGGTGACGCTACCATCCAGTTCAGCAACAACTGCTATTTCAACAACGACGATAGCAGCCGACCAGACGATGCTGGAGCGATTATTGCCGATCCACGGTTGGTCGCTCCCGGATCGGGCGGTGACACACTCGCTAGCGTGGATGGCTACCGTTTAATGTCCGAGTCACCATGCATCAACGCAGGGATCAGCATCAACGATAGCGGTACCGCCGATTATTGGGGCAATTCCGCGCCGATCGAAGCGAGAGATGTTGGCGCATACGAGTTCCAGTCTCCAACGTCGTCTCCACCGGTCCCACCTCGAAACCTACGGGTTTTATCCGCCTTTGCCACGAGCGTCATGCTTGCGTGGAACCCGAATTCGGAGAGCGATCTCGCGGGCTACAAGCTTCATATCGGAATCCAATCGATCATTGCGGGCAATCCGCCCGTGCAAATTGTAGACGTGCGCAACGTCACTCAAGATAAGATTAACGGCTTGGATTTCGGCACAACTTATTACTTTACTACGACCGCTTATAATACTGCCGGTTTCGAAAGCGCCCACAGCAACGAGGTTGTTTACACGCCGTGGCCGCCGCCGCGAAACGAAATCCTAGTGCAGGCGTTTCAGAATATGAGCTTTGATGACGATCCTTCGGATACCGCATATCCGCGAGGCTGGTCAGCTTGGTGGCCCGAATGGTGGGTAACTCCTGGTAGATCAAGAACGGGCTCGGATGGAGAGAGCCGCACGGGCGCGAGGCGCTTGATTCATTCTAGCTCGCAAGATTTTAAGGTTTATACGTTTCAGCGCCGGAACAGCCTTCCGCTTGGTAAATATCGAGCCGAAGCATGGGCTAGGTCAAGTGGCGGGCAAGCTTCTTGCGGGATGGTTATCAAGACGGGCGGCGGCGATGTTTGGCAAGCGATCCCAGCCTCCGTTGACTGGGAACGCGTGACCGCGACATTCGACGTCGCACATGGATTTATCGAGGTCGGGTTTTGGTCGGATGCGAAGGCCGGTCAATCCCTGCAGGTCGATGATGTTGCGATATACTATAGACTTCAGGGCAACTGAAGAATGACACCGATTTGTAGACGGCTACCGTTTGTCTTGGTTTTCACTTGTATGGCCGCGGTCTCCGGGCGATCACCCTCGATTCTCCCACCGTTAATTACGCCGACGGTAAATGATTGAGGTAGCTTCTGTAGCATACGGGATATCGTCTTGGTCCGGCGGGCTCAAATTCGCGCGGGGTGCCGGATTTGGCGTTTCAAACCGTGCATCCGTGCATTTGGCCCACGGAGCCGCATAAACACTTGTTCTACGGGCTGCACGGATAGGTTTTTTCGGAATTTGCATTTTTGGCAACCGTGCACCCCGCGGAGCCGCATAAATAAAGGGTCGACGGGTTAAGTGCACGGATGCACGGTTTGTTTGGTTAAATCCCATCCCGCGCATACTTTTCGATGACTTTTTCTAGCTCATCCGCCCAGTACCCGTGGGCACGTTGGCCCGCCACTTGCACGTGTTCCGACCTCAGGTCGTATTTTTTCAACAACGCTGCGAGCCGGTGTGGGCTGAGTTCCGTTTTCTTGCCCTCCTTGCTCTCCTTCCAGGGGCCTTCCTCATCTTTATTGAGTTCTGTGAGCAGTTCCGTAGTGGGAAGAAAAAGGCGTGCCTCCTCGGCGGGAACGCCCAGTTCACCCTGCGCTGCCTTTCTTTTCTCCTTGCGGCGTTCCGTGATGATTCGGTCCAGGGATTCAAGGAGGTAGCGGCCAATGCTCTTGGAATCCGCCACGTCCTTCTTGCTCATTTGCGCGGCGGCCCTTGCCGTTTCGATTACCCACTCCTGGTCGTCGCCGCCGGTGGCGGCGTCGGCAATCGCCAGGAGCGGCTGCCAGTTGTCGCCGGCCCTGTTCTCAAGCAGGTCGCTCTCGAAACCCCGCACGTGTTCGCGAATGTCGTTCGCCAGGCGGGAGATTTTGCGCCGCAAGTCTTCAAATTCGGCGTAATGCTTCTTCTTGAGTTTCTCGGTCTCCACCCCGCTAGGCTTGCGCTCAAGCCGAACATGGATTGCCCGGGACAAGATGGTCCTCTTCGGAAGCCCAATCATGGCAAGCGCTTTCGGGCACCACGTTGAAAAGTAACGGGTTTCCTCGCCTTCCCTTTCGGTACGAATGACCCAAGCGAATTCGCGTTCGTGGCCCGAATCGATCACGCCGCGCATTTCCGCGTTGTCCTGAAGATACGTGTCCGCCTCGTCCAAGGTCATCGTGGGCGCGATATCCTTAATGGTGCGAAAGATGGCCGCGGCGCTAACGTTGCCGGCGGGAACCGGCCGGTTGCCCAGGTAGAGAACCAGTTTGAGCAACGTGGTTTTTCCGCAGTTCTCTTCTGGCGACGTAATAAGCAGGAGCGGCAGGATGTCGACCGCGTCATGCAAGTAGGTGAGCACGCACCAGAGCGCAACCGCCCGGCGCTGGGACGGCTTCATGCACTCGAACCGGCAAATTGTGGCGCAAATTTCGTCTAGGACTTCCTTCGCTTCCACCGGTTCGTCCCATGGTTTGGCAGTGGGCGCGATGGTTCTGATGGCGGTGGCGGCACCGTCGCCTTGGCCGCTGCGGAACTGGCCGAATGAATCCTTAGGAATCCTGTAGTGCTTAGCAAGCTTGGTTCGGAGCAACTCGAACTGGGCGCGGTCGTCCTGGGTGCGGTGCAGCTCCAGGGTAACCGTCTTGACGTCTGAATCCCCAAGGGTCTCAATAAACGGTTTGGCCTGCTCGAAAAGCCCGTTATACACTTCGCATTGCTTGGCGGGGTCCGTTCCAGCTTTGCCGGAGATAAAGTCATCGATCCCTTTGCCGGCCGCCAATTCCCAGGTGCACAGCTGGTACACGTCGGCACCGGCGGTGAAGAGAGCCATCCAGGCGCGGATTTCAGCGTGGCGAACATGCGGGTTCTGCTTCCGGTCCGCATCGAACGCCAGGAAGACCTTGCGCCCGGCAAGCTGAAAGCCTTGCAAGATTGGGTGCAGCTTGGCGCGAACGGCGCTCGGGGTTGATTCCCGCACGTTCGACGGTAGGGGGAACTTTACCACGTTTACAGGAGTCTGGTCGTTTGACGAACCCTCCTCTTGTTCGTCCGGGTCGCCCGGTTCGCTCTTAACCGCCACCGTCCAGACCCCCACTGGTGCAACCGGGTACGCGCCGGCCTGGCGGAGAACCATGCCCTTTATTGGCCCTTCGGTAACAACCAGCGGCACGCTAACATGTCTGGCAACCGCATATGTTTCCGGCGGTATCCAGAGCGTTCCGTTTGACCCGGTAGGCGCTACGAATTTGCTCTCGCCAAGCTTCGGCAACGGCCTGGCAAGCCAGTGGACCAAGTCGTGCTGCGGCCCATAGATCGGGAACCATAGGATCGCCTCCACCGCCGGCCAGTTTGGGTCGCGGCCAACCTTGGCGGGATCGCGGTTGAGCCGCTCTGCAACCGTGGCAGTATCGCGCGGGTTGCCGGCCTCGCCGCCGTATGCCGCAAACGTCGCTTCCAGAACGCCGCGGGCGCGGAGGTAATCGGCACCAAGAGAACTCATGGCGCGCTCCACTCGCAGCGTCTGTAGCCGTCCGCCGCGCCGGCCGCAAGGCGGTCGAGGTCCACGGTTAGCTTGCAAGTGATCCCGCCTTTGAAGCGGTGCCGGAACTCGCGGATGCGGGAAGCGGCCTTCTTGTCTAAGGACATGGCGCCTCCTCTGAGATATGTCGACATGCCAGCCGCGAGAGGGCGCTGGACAACTGTGCGGCCGCGGGGTAGATGGGAACTGTCGCCCGTTCAATCGACACTCCGCGCCGCCCGAGCCTCCAACTCGGGCTTCGCATGTCAGAGGGCGGCCCTGTATCCAACTCCGCGGGGATTGCCATCTTAGCCTTAAAGCTCACCACGGCCACCGTCGTCACTGGACTCGGAATCAGAATTCCGTAAGACTTCCCTCGGTTTTGAAACCCGGTGGGGGTTCCGTGGAACCACCCCTGGGGTCTCCCCTGGGCTTGCGGGCGCCTGCGCGTCCGTGAGTGCGCCGCTACGCATGCGCACCTCTTGCATCGTTAACTTGTATGACGCTTGTAGCCTCTCTAGTACGTTGGGCGTGATGGCGATCGCCTTGTGTTCAGCGTTGATTTCAAGGTTTGAAGTGTCTCGTTGACCCAGGTAAACCTTGCCCAGAAAGATGAGCATCGCTGCGTTTCCGCGGAGCGCGGATTTGATCTGAGCTTTACGAAGGCTTTGGCGCAGCCTGGCACGCCCTCTCTTGATCACTAAAGAGTAACTGTGCCTTCCACCGGCTTTCAGAGATTCCCAGAAGGTTGCTGATCTCCTTGTCTGAAAGCCCGATCGCCGCCAATTGCTCAAGCTGCGCATGGGTGAGCATCTCGGAAGAGAGTTTACGAGGCATTGTTCGTTGCCGATTAGCGAACGCTTGAATCAGCGCTTGTGACGTGCAGTCCGGGAGCGTGCTTCGTTTCCGGGGATTCGCTGGCTTCCATGTTCTTGCTCAAGAATTCCCTGATTGAGCCAAGGTGATAAAGCCGGCGTCCCCGGCTCGCGCCTTCGCGTCTAATGCACGCGCTCCTGATCTTTCCTTGCGCCAGCAGCACGTAGAGGTGCGACCTGCTGAAACCATAGATCTGATTCACTCGCTTGAAGTCTCCAAATTCGGCCGGCGCGGAAACCCAGGCAACCCCCGGCGGCTTGTCAGTAAATGTCGGTAACATGGGGGGGATTCTATGTGATTCAGCACTTACTGAATCCGGACAAATCCCTGGTGCGATGTTTGTCTGGATTGCCCAGAGTAAACAGCGCGGGCGATCAGCGTTTGACCGCGGGGCGATAGCTGCTGCCGGCGATGTGAACCGTATTGCCGACGCGGGACACCCAGTCGTGCTCTACTAGCGGATGGCTCATCTTTGGCAACCCCAGGCGCCAACATTCCTTCTCCAAGGCTGGCACGCTCCAGGCAATGCCGGGACAGGTAAGACTCAGGAATGTCTCCAGGGCGGTATACGACATCCAACACAAGCAAACCCCTTCTGGAGGCGCCCAGTTGCTTACCAGGATTCTACGCAACTCGGTGAACGCGCGTATATCTCCCGGGGGGCTCTCAATGGAGTCCGCCAGCGCGGACAGTGCCCTTGCCACCCTTTCGTGGGTCTTTGCGGCATTCCGCAACTTCCCCGGATCAAGCCTCCAGATGACGTTTCCATCCGCCGATTTTTCGGGTGAAGACACGGATATCTTACGTAATACTTCAAGATCCTCAGAGAGGGCACGCTCTCGCCGCCACGCCTCTTCCTCCATGTTCCTGGCTTCCGTTCGGAGGTTGCTGATTTGGCGCTCGTACGCCGCATCACGAAAAGCGATCTTCTGTTCCTCTGGAAACTTATCCCATTCGTTCAGAATCGCCGCGGCCACGGTGACCTCGGTCCCCTCGAAAGAAAATGTGCGCTGCCGAGGCGTCTTCGCCTTGCTCATTCCGTCTTGAGGCTTGGCAGCTTTGCAACGGCGCCGCGCAGGAGCTCCATCTCATGGTGCGTATAAAGTTTGTGCGCTTCGGCGCTGCTGTGGCCGGCGAGCCTTTGGCGGATCTCCGGCGCGACGCCCGCGTTCGCCAGCCGGGAAATGAACGCATGCCTCAGCCCGTGGAATGTCTTGCTGCTGGTCGAGCGGCCCTTGCCGTCTCGCATCACTATGCGTCCATTGATTCCTGCCGCCTCAACGATATCGCGGAACTGAGCAGACAAGCCTCGACGCCCGTCAATACGCTTCCTGGCCAGTTGCGGGAAAACAGGAGCCTTGCCAATCCCACGCGGTCTTCCTGACAGCCAGTTTGCAAAATCAGGGTGCATTGGCAGGACAACCACCCTGCCGGTCTTTTGTGTCTCGATGCGCAGAAGCCCGGCTTCCAGATCAACACTCTCCCAGCAAAGGCTTGCCACGTCGCCCAGCCGCAGGCCCGACGTAGCACCCAGCAGGACAGCGCCCCGCCAATCGCCTTGCGCGGACTCAACCAATCTCACGGATTCCTGGGCCGTGAAGGGCTCGCGTCCCGACTTCGCGCTCCTGTCCTTGAGAGGCTCCACCGCGGCAACGGGATTGACCGGAACAAAACCCAATCTGTGCGCCACATCAAAAGGCACGCTCAACATGTTCCTGATCCCGTTACACGTGGCTACCGAGCGCCCCTCCTCACGGAGTTTGTTTCGGAAGGTGATGATGTCGCCTGGCGATACCGAAGCAATGGAGGCTTCAGCACGCGGCCCCATGTGCGTGAGAAAGTCCCGAACTACCTGGCGATAACGAAATAGTGTCCTCTCGGATACAGCGCCGGTCTTGTTCGCTAGCCAATCATTGAGCCATCCTCGCGCAGTGTGGAAACTCATTGTCTCGCCAGTGGAGATGGCGACCATCTCGGCAATCACTTTGCGCGCCTGGGCGGCAGTCAATTCCTTGCGTCGCGCCTGGGCGCCCGCTTGTTCCCAGCCGAAGCAGATCTTCAGCGCCGGCTTGCGATCAGTGCATTTCGTGCTGCGGAACATTCGCCGGCCGTCCGCCCCGTAAAACGCGCAATACCAGAATGGTGACTTCCCTCTTGGGTCTTTGTGGATGCTGGCCATGACCCATAATTATCGTCATAACGTCCACTAATGTCAACCACATCCATAGAGGTAGCATTTATGCGGGTTGGCGGACGTTACAGAGGCGTGCATCGTATTCCGTGGAATATGCCGCGGGAGACTCTCTCTCCTGGATGTTTGGAGGAAATTCCAATTGGCGCGGCCCGATCTGGTTTCCCATTAACTATCTCCTGCTCGAGGCGCTCGAACGCTATCACCATTTCTACGGCGATACCTTCGTGGTCGAGTGTCCCACCGGTTCAGGCGTGCGGATGAATCTCAACGAGGTGGCCCGAGAAATTTCGCGGCGCCTCACGAGATTGTTTCTGCCGGTGCCTCCGGGCCAGGCCTTGCCATGGAGGCTGCCGTTTCTATTACCGAGATCCATTGGAAGGACCTCGTCTTTTCACGATTCTTGTTTGGAGGAAATTCCAATTGGCGCGGCCCGATCTGGTTTCCAATTAACTATCTCCTGCTCGAGGCGCTCGAACGCTATCACCATTTCTACGGCGATACCTTCGTGGTCGAGTGTCCCACCGGTTCAGGCGTGCGGATGAATCTCAACGAGGTGGCCCGAGAAATTTCGCGGCGCCTCACGAGATTGTTTCTGCCGGTGCCTCCGGGCCAGGCCTTGCCATGGAGGCTGCCGTTTCTATTACCGAGATCCATTGGAAGGACCTCGTCCTTTTCCACGAATTCTTCCACGGAGATACCGGGCGGGGCCTGGGAGCCTCTCATCAGACAGGCTGGACGGCTCTCGTCACCCGATGCATTGAGGATCTTGCCGGGAACCTCACCGTGCACGTCGCCTCGCCGAGGGAATTGGTCCCGGCCGCAACTAAACTGCACGCGTTCGCCCCATGACTAGGCTGGTTCCGCTTCGGTCGACTGAACCCCGGTGGCGCACAGAACCGCTGCGGCCAAGGGCGCGGGCCTCGCGAAGAATTCCCGATGGCTTCCTCGATCGGCTGCCAGAGGTGTGACCCGACCCGGAAAACGAGCGGGGTGTCGTTTTGCCCACCCGCGATCGAGACGGCCGTTCCGCGCAATGCGCGGATTGCCAGTTTTCTTTAGCAGGCTAGACTGTTTTTCCTTGGATAACGACGGCATAACGCAAAGAAACTGCCAGATCCCCGGTGAGTTGGCGATCGAGGGACTGCGGGCCGCGTTGGAGCCGGCGTTTCAGGTGCGGATCGGAGAGCCACGTCTCGCCAAGGCGACGTTTTACGACACTTTCGAGTGGGGGCTTTGGTTTGCAGACCGGCTGCTCCTTCAATCCAACGGCCAGCTGCGACTGTGCGAGCGGGATCATGACTGGATCGGCCATGTCCGACAGATCGTGCCAATGTCTGCGAAACGCGTGCCGCGCTTTGAGTGGAAGTTCCCCGAGGGAAGGCTCCGCAAGGAGTTGAAGGATTTGCTTGGCATCAGGAGCCTGATTCGGATCGCGCGCCTTTCCATTCGCGAACAGCCCGTTGAACTGCTCAACGAAGCGCAGAAAACAGTCTTTCGATTTGTTCTTACCAGCCTCCTCCCCATACGCGAAGCTGCGGAGCCATTCTTTACGCTCTGCCACTTTAAGCCGCTGCGAGGGTATGAGACGGACGCCGAGAGGGCCGCAGATATTCTCCGCACTCTCGGGGCTACGGAGATCCGGGAAGGTCCACTTACGCTGTTTTTGCGCCAACAGGGAACCGCGCCGCGGCAATATACATTGCGGCCGGCTTTCGACCTGGCGCCGGAGTTGCCGGCCCGGGAAACCGCGCGCCGTATTATCCACAAGATTCTCGGCATCTCCCGGCAGAACGAGGCCGGCATCATCGACGATATTGATACCGAGTTTTTGCACGACTATCGGATTTGCCTTCGCAAGATTCGGTCGGTGCTGAGCCTGATCAAGGGCATCTATCCCGAGGCGAAAACCGAGGAGTTCAAAACCACCTTCGCGGAATGCTGCGACGTGACCAATCGTTTGCGCGACCTGGATGTCTATCTATTGGCCCGCGATAACTACACGGCCATGATTCCCGCGCCGCTTCGACCCTCGCTCGAAGAGATGTTCCGCGATTTTGCGCGGGAGCGCCGCGGCGCGCTCAAGAAGGTTGTCGGTCACCTGAAATCGGCCGCTTATCGGGAGTCGATGGAGCGGCTGGAACGCTTCTTCTCGAAGCCGGTCGATCTTCCGGACACCGACGTTTCCCCGGCGCCAATGGGACCTGTGGTGGCGAAGCGAATCTACAAGAGCTACAAGAGGATCGTGAAGATTGAACGCTCGCTCGGCGCGGACACGCCGGATGAAGCGGTGCACCAGGTGCGCATTCAATGCAAGAAGTTGCGCTACCTGATTGAGTTCTTTGGGGAGCTGCTCCCATCCGACGAGACCGAACATATCGAGAAGCAATTGCGCCGGCTGCAAACCAGCCTGGGCCTGTTTAACGACTACTCGGTTCAGCAGCGCGCGCTGCTCGACTATTGGGAGCAGAAGCGCAAGACGGGCGGAAATCACGAAGGACTCGCCTTGTCGCTGGGGGGGCTTATCGCGCTCCTCAACGAGGGCCAGCAAACCGAGCGGAAGCGCTTCCATGACACGCTCGACGACTTCTGCGCGCCTCAAGTCACTAGGGCGGTCAAGGCAGCTTACCTTGACTCCGACGCGTTGGCTGCGGATTCGGCGGAGGATGCCGCGGCGCGATGAGGGTCATCTCTTCCTACAGCATCAAGGGCGGGGTCGGCAAAACGGCTCTTTCGGTGAATCTCGCTTACGCGATGCAGCAGGCGGGCAAGCGCACTCTCCTTTTTGACCTCGATCCGCAGGGAGCTGCCGCCTTCCTCTTCCGGGTGAGCCCGGGGGAAAATTTCAAAAAGAAAGCCGACGATCTTAACGAGGCGGGGCTCCGGGAAAATATTCGCGAGTCCGACTACCCCGGCCTGGACATCCTGCCGTCCAATCTTGCTTATCGCAATTTTGATCTCCTTTTGGACCGCATGCGAAAATCTCGGAAGCAGCTGCGTTGGTTTCTGAACGACCTCGCCGCGAGCTACGACTACGTCATTCTCGACTGTCCCCCGAACATCACTCTTCTCTCGGAGAATGTCTTTCGCGCCTCGCACCTTATCCTGGTGCCAGTCATTCCGACACCGCTTTCGGAACGCACGCTTGAGCAACTCTTCGGATTTTTCGGCGAAATGGAATTGCCCACCGAGATTCTGGTTCCGTTCTTTTCAATGGCGCAAACCAGAAACCGAATCCACCAGGAAACGATCGCGAATTTGCCCCCGAAGTACCCGACGTTCTTGAAGACGGTTATTCCCTTTACGGTTGAAATCGAAAAGATGGCGCAGCTGAGGAAGCCCGTTCTCGCCTACGGTTCCAAGCTTCCGGTGGCCCAGGCCTATCGCGCCCTCTGCGACGAAATTCAAGAACGTTGGAAGCCCGCAAACGCCCATTGAGTGACCGAGGGAAGATGGGGATCGAAGCAAACGGTGGGATAGGCCATCTTCTCAGGACGTTGCCGAAAGGCGGGCTTTCCAAATCAGTGCGCAACCGTCCAGCGAAAAAAGATAACCTTGGAATGAGACGAGAAGCCCAAAGGCGCTCCACCGCAGCTTCTCAATTGAGGCGACGGTTGAGCTTGGACTCAGACGTTGCAGCCCTCTTCCCAAGATTGCACCAGATCTGAACACCAAAGTCATTGCGGAAGCGGCTCGCGGCACTCTCGATGGGACGATCTCCTTTCCCGAAGTCGTCCGCAGATTCATCGAAACGGGGTGGAGCAATACCACGTCGACTACGTGGCCTTGTGCAAGAGCTTTTACAGCGCCGAGGGCGACATGATGGTGACCTCCGTCACCTATGAAGGGCTGCCACCGATCGCCGCTGAGTTCGATGTCACTTACTGGGCCCGCGGCGGCGATCAGCACACCGAGTGGTTTCCGGGCCCAGGACCGTCTGAACCTGTGAAAAAATCACAAAGTGCCGCGTTGCTGCTGGATTTTTGGCTTGGCCAAGGCGTGAGGGCGGCGGCAATACCCGCAGCGGTGTTGCCGATGCTTCGCATCGCCCTGCGGGCTGCCTTCGGCAGGCTGTCTCTCTTCGCTCGGCTGTCCCGCCCGAGCAACGCAGGCCAAGCCAAAAAGACACGCAACCCTATGGGCGAGAGCAAGAAAGGCCGTCTGGCCGCGTTGCCCGCTCGGTTACAGCCCGCTGCGGGGATGCGCCCTCGCGTGCGCCTTGCCATACGGCCTTTCTTGCTCTCGCGCGGCGCTTTCTAATTTTTTCACAGGTCTGAGACAAATTTCTAATCCAGACCGAAGAAATCGCGAGGTTGACGAAAGGGCGACTTTCAGCCGTTTTTTATCCGGTAGGCTACATCATCTCAAACGGTACTTGAAAGACGGCATTCTCCATTCGTCGCCCGTGACAGCGTGCCGAAGTCATGCCACCTTCTTGGACGCCTGAAATCAGCTTCGCAGAATGGGTCATTTGAAAACACTGCGCAGTAGACGTTTTTTCCCTTCCTCCTCCTGGCCCGACTCCCGTGGAGGCTCTACTTTGTCGAGATTTGCATGCGAATTTTGATCATTGAAGATGAGAAGAAGACTTCGGCCTTCCTGCAAAAGGGGCTTTCGGAACGTGGTTTTTTCGTGGAGGCCGCCGAGAATGGCGAGGACGGACTGCTTTCTGCTCGCGCGGGAAATCATGACTTGATCGTTCTCGATGTCATGCTTCCGGGTCGCGACGGATGGTCGATTATCACGGAACTCCGCCATGCCAACCTGCACACGCCGGTACTGTTTTTGACGGCGCGAGACCTCGTTCCGGATCGAGTAAAGGGTTTGGAATTGGGCGCCGATGACTATTTGATTAAGCCGTTTGCATTCTCCGAACTGTTCGCGCGAATTCGTTCGATCCTGAAGCGCGGGCCCGTTCGGCAAGAGTCGACCGTCAGGATCGGCGATCTGGAGATCGATCCGCGGCTCCATAAAGCGCTGCGCGCCGGCCGCGGTCTGCAACTCACCACCAAAGAATTCACCCTACTATCATATCTCGCGCAGTTTTCTCCTGACGTCGTCTCGCGGGCCAGCATTGCCGAGCACGTTTGGGACATCAATTTTGATACCGGAACGAATATGGTTGAGGCGGCGATTCGAAGACTGAGGGCGAAAGTGGACGACTCCTTTGAAAAGAAGCTCATTCATACGGTGCGCGGCATCGGCTATGTCCTTGAAGCGCGCTGATCGCTCGTCTTCGGCCATTGGCTCACGGATTCTGGGTGCGAAGTCGTGGTCGATCACGGCGCGATTGGCGGCCTTTTACACCCTTACGACAGCCTTGTTGCTTCTGGCCACGATGTGCGTTCTCTATTGGCTGGTGATTCGCCAAATGAATGGAGAAGACCGGGAATTCCTGATTGACAAGCTGCGCGCGATCACCGCGGACTTGCGTGACGAGACCGATGCCCAGGCATTACTGAAGCGCGAGGTTCATCTGGGCCAGCACGAGAGACGGGCTCCATATTTCGTGCGCATCCTGAATGAACAGGGCCAGATGCTGGCGGAACGTCCCCCTTTTGGAAAATGGCTTCCGCCGGAAGCCTTCCCTGATCCGCCCGATTCCCAAAGCGCTCGAACCGAAGCGATTGATTTTGAGACGGCGGAAGGGAAGTTGTTTCTGGTGATGGCCTCACGCGCGCAAATCGGCCGCGAGGCCGGTGGGCCCTGCATCCTTCAGATTGCCCAGGATCGAACGGACGATCAGACTTTCAAGCGGGCCTTCCGATTGCTCTTGCCAATGGTGCTGCTCTGCGGGGTTGGCGCCTCGGCGGGAACCGCGTTGGTGGTAGCGCGCCGTGGGCTGCGTCCCCTTAGAGAGATGGCTGCGGCAACAGCGCGAATTCAAGCTAGCCAGCTCAACGAACGCGTAGGCGGAAATAAGTGGCCGCAGGAGCTTGCGCCTCTCGCCCGGGCTTTTGACGAAATGCTTCATCGGTTGGAGACGTCCTTCAGACAACTCTCGCAATTCTCCGCTGATCTCGCGCACGAACTCCGCACCCCTATTTTCAATCTGCGGGGCGAGGCAGAAGTGGCGCTTACCAAATCCAGGTCGGCGCCAGAATACCGGGAGGTCATCGAATCGAGTCTGGAAGAGTTCAATCGGCTGTCACGCATGATCGAGAGCTTGCTTTTCCTTGCCAGGGCTGAACGCTCCGAAACTCGCATCGAATCTCGACTCCTCGACGTGCGCCGGGAGGTGGAGAGGATCATCGAATTTTGTGAGGCCGAAGCCCAAGAGCGGTCGATAGAGATCGCATGTCTCGGGCACGCGTTGGCGAATGTCGATTCCATCTTGTTCAGACGGGCGTTGACTAACCTGCTCTCCAATGCGCTCCAATACACGCCTACAGGAGGAAAGGTGACGATATCCATCGACGAGCGTGAGGTAGGAGTCGTCGAAGTGTGCGTTGGCGACACGGGCCCGGGCATTGCTCATGAGCATCTCGGAAAGATATTTGACCGGTTCTATCGCGTCGACGATTCCCGACATGCTTCACAGGGAACCGGTTTGGGATTGGCGATCGTCAAATCGATCATGGATCTCCATGGGGGTTCGGTCTCAGTTGAAAGCGATCTTGGCAAAGGGACAAACGTGTCGTTGCGTTTTCCGCGCTGCAATGGTAGCCAGCCGGGTTAGCGACCTTTCCATTTCTCGGAGCTGTTGGCGGAAGCGCCTTTGCGTTTCAACATTTTCATAGCCGCAATTCTGCACGAGCCGCCCTACAGCTTCAGGCGACTCAGAACTCTCCAAGCAGTTGCGTGGCGTTTGTGGGTTTGAAGACTTTCGAGCCGCTTCGGTGCGAACGACGAAATTCCTGTAGCCGATTTGCTCATCTACGAGGAGCGCTGACGCGGCCGGACGCCTACGAGCGCCGGCTGATATATTTGTCGCCCGACGCGACCACTCGTCCGAAGGCGTTGTCATCACCGATTGACGTGGGCCGGATCGCTCGGCAGGAATTGACTCGATCACGTTTTCGCTACGCCGGCTGAACCGAGGGAGCTTCGGAAGATGGCCGGCGTTGTCGCTGGCCCGATGATGACGAAATTGTAATCGTTTCGGGCCTAATTTGCCTTGAACTGTCAACACCGTTGTCCAACCGTTCGACAATGACGTCTGAAGATGCAATGCGATCCAAGCTCGAAGAGTCCCAGAGCAGTTGAACCATTAGGTGTGGCTCGCATTCCGTTTTCTCGCTCAAGCCCGTGCCATAGTTTACTTAGCAAGATTCGTGTCGATCCGAGCGGAGATCAACAAGATCGTTTGGCCGCCGCACTTCCGAGCTTAGCGCGATCAATATGCCCGATATTTGCTCGTTAACCTTGTGAGAAACAGCCGTTAGAAGCCATTGGATGAAAGCCCGTTTCCTTGCCGCCGTCGCCTTGCTCGGTCTAGTCGTATCCGCACGCGCTCAGGAGATTGAGCAGGCTATTGTCGTTCAGCCTCAGCCCTTCCCGGGCCAGCGATTCCGCGCCAGCGAAAACTCGCAGGTGCTTACTCAAGGAACGTATCTTGTTTCGTTCGAGATGCCCGTGGGAGTTACCGTATCGGTGAACATTGACGTTCCGGGTCCTGATCCGACGGTTATTATGAACGCGCAGGCAGGAAAGGCATACAAATTCGAAGTCGAAGCCAAACCAATTCCAGGCAGCAGTTTCACGGGTTCTCGTGGGTTGTATTTCGGAGATCTAAAAGGGTCCAGCGCACCTGTGACTATTAAACTAAAAGCAAAAAAAATAGAGTAAGCCCGAAGAGAGGCCAGAAGGGAGAGGCTGTCGTGGTGATGGTCAGGAAGGCGAGCCCGGTCAACTGGGAAGGGTGGCGCAGGGCGATGCTCCAGAAGGAGTGCGTCCGCGACGGTGGCGCCTGACCACGCCCGACCCGACTGAAGATGGCACATGGTTCCAACGGAGCGATCGGAACGTCAAGGCGCGGGCCGGCGTATGCTCGGCGATTCCTTTTTGTCTGTGGTTGTACTTTGACGGTGGCGGGGCATCTCGGTGGAACCGACCTGAAAGGCCTGATCATCAGCGATGAAATAGGGGGGCAGCCAATTGCAGACGTACAAATCAGTGCGAGCGGCGCGAATGACGCAACGTCGAATTCTCTTGGCATGTTCACGCTGCAATTTCCGCAGAAGAACGCCGGCGAAACGGTACGCTTGCTGGTAGGTAGAAAAGGCTATGAAGTCGTCAACGACTTGCAGCTAGAGATTCGCCTACCTGACAACGCAGAAACGGGGTTGATCGCCATTTTGCTGTGTAAGGACGGCGATTACGAAGAGATGGCCCGGCGCTTCTACCGGGTGATGTGCATACGTGAAATCGAGAAGACTTACAAAAAGCGTCTTAGGGAAGTTGAGGCGAGGCAGGGCCAGACGGCCGACGAGGAGTTGAACGAACTTCGGGAGCGACGTAGGCGGGCCATGGCAACAACGGACGGAATAGCCGAAGAATTGGCCGGCAGAGACGTTGGAGGGGGCTCCGTGCTCTATGGCATTGCGATGCGACATTTCCTTGACGGAAAGATCGCTGAAGCCATTGAGATTCTTAACGGGCGAGAGTTGCAGCGCATCGCCGCAGAGCCCGGGCCGCAAGGCGACAAGCGGGACGCAGAAGCGGTCCAACTCTGGTTGCTAAAAGCCCGACTGCTGACGCTCGAATTGAACTTCGAGGAGGCGTACGAAGCGCATCGAGAGGCGATCGAAAGGGCGCCGCAGAGCTTTGAGACAAACTTTGCGTTCGCCCGATTTGCTCAGGATGTCGACAACTATGGAACCGCGGAGGTCCTGTATGAGAAATGCCTCGAGTTGGCAAGGCGTGAGGGAGATGCCGTGGAGGTAGCGAGAGCCCTTCACAACCGTGGGACCTTTGATAGCGATCGAAACCGCGGAGAAGAGGCGCGAACGGCGTACGAGGAGGCTCTGGAGATCCGTCGGGAGCTTGCGCGCAAAGACCCGGAGACTTATCTGCCCGACGTGGCGATGACGCTCTACAGCCTTGGAATCCTTGATGGTGAACAGAATCGGAATCGGGCACGAGAGGCGTATGAAGAGGCGTTGACGATCCGTCGGGAGTTGGCGCGGAAGAATGCGGAGGTTCATCTCCCCTACATGGCGACAATACTCCACAATCTTGCGATCCTTGATAGTGAACAGAACCGGGAGGAGGACGCGCGCAGGGGGTATGAAGAGGCACTGACGATCCGCCGGGACTTGGCTCAGAAGAACCCGGAAGCCTATCTCCCCTACGTGGCGACAACGCTGAATAATCTTGCGATCCTTGATGGTGAACAGAACCGGGAGGAGGAGGCGAGCAGGGAGTATGAAGAGGCGCTGACGATCCGTCGGGAGTTGGCGCAGAGGAACCCGGAGGCCTATCTCCCCTACGTGGCGACAACGCTGAACAATCTTGGGAACCTTTATAGCGAACAGGATCGGGAAAACGAGGCACGCAAGGCGTATGAGGAGGCGCTGAAGACCTACCGAGACCTAGCCCAGCAAGACCCGGGGGCTTATCTGCCGTATCTGGCGATGGCGCTGAACAATTTGGGGGCCCTTCAAAGCGAGCAAAACCGGGAGGAGGAAGCACGAGAGACGTATCACGAGGCGCTGAAGACTTACCGAGAGTTGGCACAAAAACAGGAAGCTTTCCTGCCCTATGTGGCGATGACCCTAAGCAATCTTGGGAATCTTGAAAGTGAACAGAATCGGAAACCGGAGGCCCGCCAAGCGTATAAAGAGGCGCTGACTATCTATGAGGAACTCGCGCTACAGGATACGCGCCAGTTTGGCCGCGACGTAGCACGTGTTCAAAGACTTCTCGATCAGCTGCAACATTGACCGAAATGCGCCACGCATTGACCGTCGCGCAGCTGAAGAGGCGCAAACACTCTCTCAAGGTCGGAAGCGAAGGCAGGCAGAACTCGGCCAGCGGTCGTCCACCGTCGATCCTAAACGCACCGCAGGAGCAACTGAGTCCGCGAAGGCGCGCGAAGGCTTCGCCGAGGTGGATGTCGACTCTGTGGAAGGTGATGGGAATGAGTTCGCGGAGATCCCCGGCCGCCGCGAAAAGCCCTAGCGATACCGCATCATCGTTCCAGTGAGCTTCATGTCGTCGGAAAGGGCTCGCAGCGGTTTGATTCCGAGTTTTTCCAGAGCGCCATGGTATGCCCTTACGGCCTCTTCCGCGTTGATTTCGTGATCGACGATTCGACGAAGCATTTCGATGAAGGTAAGGGGGTGCTCGGAGAGGTTGATCTTTCTGCCGAAGAGAGCCACACGCGCGCCGTATTTCTGCGCGTCGGATATCAGCCTGAAGGCGTCGTAAGTGGTGCCAGCGCTTCCTCCAAGAATGCCGACGATCAACTGCGGATCGTAACTGGCCAGTTCCGTTAGCGCTTTTGGACCGTTATAAGCGACCTTCAAGAAAAGCGGCCGGCCCCGTTTGGTAACGCCCGCGAGAGACCGAACAATGTGGTCGTTGACGAACGAGGGGATCTCCGCGTCGGAGATGCCAGGTTCTACATTGGGATTGAAGACTTCCAGAAAGTAGCGAAAACCTTTGCGCTCAGTCTCGATCCGAAACTCCTGAAATTCCCGCAGGGCGTTGTGCTCTTCGTCAAGGTTGTTGGTGAAAGTGATGGAATACAATCCGAGATCGGCGCCGACTATTTTCTGGTTCGGCTTGGGATCGATGCAACCGTACATGATGTGGTCGAGCGTTGCGGTGCGAAACGACCGCGAGGCCTGACGCGGATATCTGCCCCCTCGAACCGCCCAAATATCGGAAGTGTCGTTGGCCCGGGCGGCGGGCGTTACGGAAGATTCCTCGAAGATCCGTTCCTCGATCGCCAGCGCCTCCACGTTCGAGGCAGACATCAGCATGATATCGACGATTCCCTGTCGAACAATTTCGCGGATTTGTTTCCGGAAGTCTTCCAGGGTCTTCCAGTCACTGGCGTCCTCGCTGGCCTTGGGGATGGAGGAGGGTCCCGGCGCGGCCGCGCCGAAAGCCATATCCGCGTCTTTCGCGTCGGCGATGATAAAGGCGCTGCTGCTCGAAGGGTTGGCGAGAATGTCAGAAACTTTGGAGTCGAGTGATTTGATCATATTTCCAACCGGCGGTAGCCGAATTCGTCAGCGAGTTTCAAGCAGTCGGGGAGCGGCTGGACGCCATCCGAACTGGTCGGGTGAGTGAGCGAGGAAGCGGCCGCGCAGACACCGTAGGTCAGGGCGACGTCCATCGGAATTCCTTCATGCAGGCCAAAGAGCACGCCGGCGGCGAACGCGTCTCCTGCGCCGACCGTTCCCGCGATTCGAGCCTGCGGCATGTTGACACTGGCTTGCACCAGTTCGCGGCCCTGGGCATCGATGGCGATCGCTCCCTCAGGAAAATGGATAACCACCCAGTCGCGCACCCCCGCGGCGAGCAGCGCATGAGCGGCTCTTTGGGCCGCGCCGATGTCGATCTTGCCCTCGCGCACGATTTGGATGCCGGTCGTGCGCTCGGCCTCGAATTCATTCAAAACACAGTAATTGCAGAACCGCAGCGCGGGGCGGACAATTTTCGCGAACCGGTCGCTGTCCTCGCTGACCAAATCCACACTCGTTTTCAAACCGGTTTCCTGAGCTCGCCGGAGCACGGCCGCCGCCACGGTTCCATGGACCGGATCAGGCAGGTCGAGGCGATCGAGCAACAAGAGATAGCCAAGGTGAAAGATCCGTGCCTTGCTCTGCGTGAAGTCGAAGTGGGCCGCATCGAGGAACGCATTGGCCCCGCGGCGGAAAAAAAATGTCCGGCGTCCCGTTGATTTGACCGTCATCACGTCGTCGTAAGAGGTTGGCGCCTCCTTGCAGATGCGCAATTGCAATTTGTCGATGCCGTGAGCGCGACAGTCCTCCTGAATATACCTGCCCGCCTCGTCGTCGCCCACGAGCCCGACTGCCGCCAGCGGGAAAGGCGCTTGGAGCCGCGCCAGATCAATCAGCACGTTGTATGGTCCCCCGCCGTTGCAGTAACGTTTCGGCGAGGATGTTCGCGAGCGCGTCTTGCGCCGGATAGACGTCGATGATCTTGGTGCGATCGAGGATCCAATTCCCCCCGGCCAAGATCCCGCTGCGCAGAGTTCCCGCCATGGCTGCTCGTTAAAACGGTTTACCCGCGCGCGAATGCCGCTGCCTTTTCGACGAGTTCCATGCTCGGGGTCACGCCGGTGTAGAGCACGAACTGTCCCAGAGCTTGCAAAGCGATGACTTGCGCGCCGGAGATGGTCTTCTTCCCCATCGAGGCGGCGTATCGAATCAAGGGCGTTTCCGGGGGAAGCGCGACCACGTCGAAAATGCATTGAGCCGCGCGAACCAGATCCTCCGAAAAGGCCATCTCCTGCGCCTCGGAACCGCCGGTCATTCCTATGGGCGTCACGTTGATCAGCAACCCCGGTCTTTCGTTCGCGATTTCCTTCCGCCATTGAAAGCCATATTGCTGGGCCAGCGCGTTCCCGGCGGTCTCGTTCCTTGCCACAACGAGGCCGCGGACAAACCCGGCATCCCTCAGGGCGCAAGCGACGGCTTTGGCCATGCCGCCGCTTCCCCGCAGGGCGAAATCGATGTCGGAAGGGATGCCGCTCTTTTTAAGAAGTTCAAAAACAGCCGTGTAGTCGGTGTTGTACCCCGTCAGTTTGCCGTCAGTGTTGACGATGGTATTGACCGACATGATCCCCTTCGCGGAGGGATCCAAGCCGTCCAGATACTGCATGCATTCCTCCTTGAAAGGCATCGAAATCGCACATCCGCGAATTCCCAAAGCGCGAATGCCGCCGATTGCCGCGGCAAGATTGCCGGTCGTGAAAGCCTTGTAAACAAAGTTCAGGCCCAATGCGGAGTAGAGAAAGTTGTGAAACCGTGTTCCAAAATTTCCGGGGCGCGCCGCAAGCGACATGCAGAGCTGAGTGTCTTTGTCTATCTGCAAATCCATGGTCCAAGGGTTCTACGGTTCGTTCGATTAACAGGTATTGAAAGGCCGCCGGGAGAAGAGAGCAAGCCCTCAGAGCCCGTGAAAAAATTACAAAGTGCCGCGTTGCTGCTGGATTTTTGGCTTGGCCAAGGCGTGAGGACGGCGGCAATACCCGCGGCGTGTTGCCGATGCTTTGCATCTCCCTGCGGGCTGCCTTCGGCAGGCTGTCTCCCTTCGGTCGGCTGTCCCGCCCGAGGAACGCAGGCCAATCCAAAAAGACACGCAACCCTGTGGGCGAGAGCAAGAAAGGCAGTCTGGCCGCGTTGCCCGCTCGGTTACAGTCCGCTGCGGGGATGCGCCCTCGCGTGCGCCTTGCCATACCGCCTTTCTTGCTCTCGCGCGGCGCTTTCTAATTTTTTTCTCCGGTTCTCAGAGCAAACGGAGAGTAATTCGGAAGGCGCTCTATTCGGCGAGATCCTCGTTTCCGCGCGCTGCCCCACGATTTGGAAGAGGGGGGCTCCCCGATTCCGGGGTTTGCACTGTGGCGCATGGTGTTGTTTTGTTCTGGCTGCTGCATGAACTGCCGTGTTCCTTGGCTCAAGAATCCCCTCGCTTGCAACATCCTGGCGGGCCTTCCTGGTGCTCACGAAATACCGGGCGGCGCTCAAGTCCATGGTTGAGCGCTTCCGGTTCGGGCTTCTGCTCCAATATTTCCTTCTCGCGTTGGTCGCGGTCATTGCGGCGATCCTGCTCTTCGCTCCGAAGCCTTGGGAACAACCTCGTCTCGAAAGCCTCGACGATTTTGTCCGAGTCTACTCGTGGTGGGCGGGTCTTATCAATCTGGTTCCGCTCTCCTGCCTGGTGTTGACCGCCCGCGCATGGAGTCGACCGCTGCCCGGGCGGATCGCTCAGGAAGGCTCGCCGGCGTTACCCAAAGGATTTGTTCTTTGCGTCGCGGCGGCGATGGCCGCCTGCGCCTTGCTGGGGTTTCCGCGGCTGAGCCAGAGCCTTTGGGAAGACGAGGAGTTCAGCGTGCGCCGCTGCATCGTCGGGGGATATCGCATCCAGGACGACGGAGATGTTGTCGTGAAGAAACTGCCGTGGAAGGTGACCCTCTGGAACTCTTCGACCACGAATCACATCTTTCAAAGTGTTCTTTCCCGTTTGAGCCATTCGACCTGGCGCGCTATTGCAAGACCCGCTGGGCTGCAATTCAGCGAAGCCGCCAGTCGTCTGCCCAGCTACGTCTCCGGAGTGCTGGTGGTGGGCGTGATCGCCTTGCTGGCGGCGCGCTTCGGTCTTGCGTGGGAAGGCGCGCTGGCCGCCTGGCTTATGGCCATTCATCCGTGGCATATGCGGTTTACCACGGAAGCTCGCGGCTACGGATTGGTTTCGCTCTTGATTCCTCTCGGCTGTCTGCTGGCCGGGCAGGCTCTGCGGCAAGGAGAATGGAAATGGTGGATTGGGCTGGCCATGGCGAATTTTGCTCTTTTGTACACCTGGCCGCCGGCGATTTTCGCGGTGGTCGTGGTGAACCTCTATGTCCTGTCACGGATTCTCACCGAAGGCCGGCTATCCCAGGCGAGGGCGACTCTTGTGCAGCGTTGGATCGTTTCCCTGACCGTTGCCGGAATCGCTTTTCTCCAGTTGTTCCTGCCATGTGTGCCGGAGCTCTTCAGATACTTGCAAAGCGTTCGGGACTTCGACGGGCATGCGTTTTTTCTTAAGAATGTGGGCGCGCTTTTCCTCACAGGAAGTCTGTGGACGAGAAGCGGGCTGTTGGCGACGCCGTATATGGAATACCTTCCCTATGCTCGCGCCCAGCCGGTGCTCTTTGGCATCGCTGTGGCGTTGGCCGCCGCGCTCTTCGTGCTGGGCCTGTTCCGTTTGCTGGTGTTGGAACCGAGAGCGCGCTGGCTTGTGGCGATGCTTATTCTTCCCGGCGTTCTCACCTATGCTTATGCCTTGGTTCGGCATAAGATGCTTATGGAATGGTATGTCGGGTTCATGCTGCCGGGAGCTGCCTTGCTCGTGTCCGCCGGGGCCTTCTGTGCCTTTTCGCCTTTTCAAGCTCTGCGCGGAACGCGATGGGCCGGGATCTCACTGGCGATCGCTCTGACGCTTGGGTTCGCAGCCCTTTCGCAGCCCGCGAGGCATTTCTTGCTTAGCAGGGGCGCAGCGCACTATCGGGAGTCGGTGCTGGCGACGCGGCCCGACCTCGACCCGAATGCGCCGGAGAACCTTCGAATTCTCACCGCGGCGACGACTCAGCCGCCATATGTCTACGATCCTCGGGCGCGCCGGGCTGTGACCGTCGAGCAATATGTTTCCCTAATGAAAGAAGCCGACGAGCGGGGCGTGCCCTTGTACGTTAACAACGGCTTCCCGACAGCTCTGGAAATCGACTTCCCGGGGATCTTTGCGATGTTGCAGGATCCCCTTGTTTTCGAGCGGATCGGCTACTTCTCGGGAATTGACGTCATGCTCGACCGCGTGGTCCATCGCTACCTGCCGGAAGGATGGAAACGCGCCGATCTTGAACGATACAAACGCCTCGAGGCTTCGCACAAAGCTCCGCCTGGGGGGTGAGACCCGTCAGGTTGTCCGGGGTTTTTGCGGAAAGCGGGTCAACGAAGGCCGGAAGTGCGGAGTTCCGGATCTCCTCACAGCGAGTTGCCGGAACGTCGGAAGCCGCGCGATGGATTTGATGGCTAGGCAGCCTCCGTTTTGCTAGGAAGGCGGTGGTCACGGCTTTGGTTCCGGCAATGAACGACCACCGCGAAACTTCCAACGTCTCGAGGATATCCTTGTTCGTGAGCAGTCCCGGAGACGTCGCCCACGAGCGGAGGGTCGCGCGTGAGACGATCGCGAGATTGAATGGGGAGTTCGCGATCCGCATCGCGCTCGATGCTTATTTGTGGGATTATGAGCCATTTGACTTTGCCAAGTCATTTCAGGAGCAGATTCCGAACACCGCTTCTTTCGACGTGGTTCTTTGCTTGCTTTGGTCGCGTCTCGGATCTCGTCTCGGCGCTTCGCAAAAGCTTCCCGACGGTTCCCCGGCGCTCGGGCACGGGGTATGAAATTTCGCACGCTATTGCCGGGCAGAAAGGAACGCGGACTGCCCGAACTACACGTCTGGATCAATCACACGGTCGCGTCGTTTCAACCCGAGCCGCCCGAGATTCACGACGAGAAGATCGCCCAGTGACGGGCTTTGAAACGATTCATCGAGCATTGTTTTTTGGAGTCCTTTACAGAGAGAGCTTTGGTCAGCGTGCGTTGTAAAGCCGTGTGTGCGGACCTACCCTGTAGACGAGAAAGGAACTGAGATGAGAAGTTGGCGGCATGTTCTTGAAGCGGGAAGTCCGAGGCAAAGATGGCAAGGAACATGTCTTTTATTATCTGGCTGAGAGCACGCGGGCTGTCCAAGATCGGGTGGTGCAGCGGCGATGGCTCAACCTGGGAGAGCTCAACACCACGCAGATCGATCGCTGGCAGCGCAGCATCGAAGTTGCTCTCAAGCCTCGCGGTGCGTCGGCCCCGGACATTAGGTGATTGCTGGTTGGGATGCCGATTGTGGGAGGAGTTGGGCCTTGATAAGTTTTGATCCCAAGCCCTTGGGGATCGGCGCGGGGCGGTGGACCGTCCAAGGTGATGGAGCTCTTAGCCGTTAATCGGCTTTGTGCTCCGGGCAGCGAACTCAGTATCCACGAGCGATGGTTTTCGCGCACGGCGATGGACTTCCTGTTGGGATGCGAGGAGGCGGTAGCCGGCAAGGACCGTCTCTATCGGGCTTTGGACAAGGCGCTCGAGCATCGCGAGGCGCTTATGGGCCAGCTCCAGGAGCGCTGGAGCGATCTCTTTGGAGCCGAATGTCAGATCCTGCTCTACGATTTAACGAGCACCTATTTTGAAGGAGAAGCTCTCGGGGTGGAGAGCGCCGCGCGCGGTTACTCCCGTGATCATCGTCCGCACACTTTGCAGGTCATCGTGGCTTTGGTAGTCACCATGGAGGGCTTTCCCGTGGCCTACGAGGTTTTCGAGGGAACACCGCGGAGGTGACCACTAATCTGCAGGATCTTCGTCGCCGCGGAGCCTATTATCTGGTGGGCACTCCGCGGCGCAAGCTCGCCAACTTTGAACGCGAGTTGCTCAAGGGCGACTGGCAGGAGATCGCCGGCAAACCCGGGGTGCGCGTCCAGCTTCTTTCAGAGGGCGCAGAGACCTCCGTCTTGGCGCGCAGCCTTCAGCGGGCCAAGAAGGAGTCCGCCATGCTGCGAAGTCAGCTCACGCCTTTCACCGCTCTCTGGGCGCTCTGAGTCGTATCGTAAGCTAGTTTCCAGGCCTGCCAGTTCAGCGTTGGCGACGAACACAGCGCGCTGGAGTTCGAGCTGCGCAGAGGTGAGGGCTTCAAAGAGCGACGCAAAGACGGCTCCGACGAACACCAATGTGAAGCTCGACGCCTTCCGCTACCTTTTGAATGAAGCGATCCGCAAACCGGTCGTGAGGTGAACCGCAAAGCTTATGGTCAAGTTGTTTCGAGGCAAACACTCACGTCCTTCTCGATCGCCCCGTGCGGGCGGTGTAGTGCCAATCGCTGGTTTAAATCCTTTTCTCCTGTGCATACCAGTCGATCGCGAAGCGAACCATCTCATTGGCATCTGTAAAACCGAGTTTTCCTTTAATGCGCATGCGGTGCGTTTCGATAGTCCTTCTACTCACGTAGAGTTGGGAGGCGACTTCCCTGGTTCCCAGTCCTCGCCCGAATAGCTTGAGCACTTCAAGTTGCTTATGCGAAAGCCTTTTTAGTGCCGAGTTGATGGTATCTTTATTAACAGCCTGAAAAATGATCTGTTCGCGCAGCTTCTGGCTGACATAGATTTCTCCACTTGTAACCTTGTGCAACGCGCTACGAAGTTGGTCAAGCTCTTCACCTTTCATCACGTAGCCGAGAGCTCCAGCCCGCAGCGCCCTAAGGGCGTAAACCGATTCTTCATACATTGAGAGCATAAGAATCTTCAGTTGAGGGTGTTCCGCTCTCAACAATTTGATCAGCTCAATACCGTTTGCACCCTGCAAACAGACATCGAGTACGGCGACATCGCATGGACCGCGTGGGCATGTCCGCATTACATGAAGGGCTAGCGGCGCGGAAGACGCTTCACAGCATGGGACAAGATTTGGTTCAGCCTTAATGAGTGAGGCCAGCCCAGAGCGGAAAAGAGGGTCCTCATCGACAATGAGAACCCGCTTCTTATCGGAATCGAATTGGAGTGTAATTTCGCTAGTCATTTGGTCTATCCTGTTAAGAATCCGGATGATGCAACAAAAATAGTCAGCTTGT
This sequence comes from uncultured Verrucomicrobiae bacterium, assembly GCA_963816855.1. GTDB lineage: Bacteria > Verrucomicrobiota > Verrucomicrobiia > Chthoniobacterales > Terrimicrobiaceae > DASTFP01. The sequence continues at coordinate 74,370 of CAWFMA010000028.1, forward strand.
TTCAGCGGTCAATTGGGGACATTCCAGCGACTGTAAGCGAGTGTGTTTTGGACTTTATCTCGCCAAATTCCGCCGCTGATTTCAGCCCCGTGGGAGCGACAACTCGGTAGGTCTTACTCTATCCCGTATTGACAATTGCTTGAGCAAGTCTCTCTTTCACAACGTGTTAATCCTACGATCAGAGTTTTGTTGAACCCGCCTTACCTGCTTTTGGGGCCTCAGGTCGACTCGCAGGCGGACTCGAAAAACCCAGATTGCA
>CAWFMA010000029.1:0-76907 GCA_963816855.1 uncultured Verrucomicrobiae bacterium
GGAGGCCGAGGGTACCATCCCGTGGATTGATTACCCCACGGCGATGGTTAACCACTATTATATTCTACTGCGTGGACAAAGACTTCGGAGCCTTCTTCATCAAGTTCTGCTCCTACTTTTCCTACACGGGCAAGCTCTGCATCACCGGGCACGAGTATCTCAACGGGCAACTGGCCCTGCGCGGCATACAATTCGAAGCGCTCGACAACGGACTCTTGCGCTGTGGGGACCTGGGCGGCGGCGCGGCGCATCGTGGAGACTTTCGATGAAAAGAGATCGAGAGATTTTTCCGCAAGTGGCTCTCCGTAATGCCGCAACCCTATCCAGCGGCAGACCGAAACGCCGGCTTTCGCTATCGGCTCTCGGTGTTGCAGGCGGAGTTTTCCCTCACTCAGATTTTGGATCAGGTCGACTGTCGCCGGCGGCCGATGCAGGACGCGCATAGTTACCGAGGGGGTCATCCCTTCGCTGCACGTCTATTACAAAAACACGCACCTCAAGCAGGTATCACAAGAGGGGCGGGCGCGGTGCGGGCCTGCGTAGCGAAACCACCATTAACAATAGCTACGACTTCGGCGTTGGGCGCTTCTGGGCAACCTGCCCAAGTTGCGCAAGATCGGCTTTGCCGCCAACGGCCGCATGCTCGAGCTCGAGAAAGCCAGCCACGACTGCCGGATCGGCGCGCGGACATTCGCAGCCCCGCAAAGCCCGGCAACCATTGAGGGCCAGCGCGCCAGCGCTCTACGTTTTGGCGACGCGCACGGTGCAGTGCCTCTTCGCCGTGCTTTTTCTGCTCTGCCTCCAGCTCGAAGGCTTCCGCAACCGCCAACTACGGCCCTTACTTGCCCAGATGCTCGGGTTGGAAGAAAGCAACATCAGTTCGGGCCGCGTGAGTTACGAGCTGCGCCGCCTGCCTCTGCACGGGCTCATTGAGCGCATGGAAGCCAATCATCGATACCGCTTGACTCCCGAGGGTCTGCGCACGCTGGTCTTCTATCAACGCACTATGCCAGAACCGTCCGCCCGGCCCTCTCCGTTATCCCCAAAACCTCCCGCCGCCCGGACCTCCCAATGGTTCGCGCCTTCCATAAACTCCAATCAGAAATCGATGCTTATCTTCTCTTATCCAAAAGGCCGCCTGAGGAACTTGACTCAAATACACCGACTTCGCGCTCAATGGGCGGCGGCCTGCTCTGCCTTCTCATCTGATTAAGCCGCTCGAGCATGTTGGTGGTCTTAAGGTGTTTGTGATGCTCCCGAGGCAGCCGGTAAAAGGTCAACGCTTTCCAAACGGGGACTTCGCCCATCAATCAGACGTCAAATCGTTCACCCTGGAGATGCGAAACGCTTTGCCACTTGCCTCATCGACATCGACGATTGCTCCGCAGAGCCGGACTTGTCCGGCAGCCACGGGAAAGTGACCGGGAAGGCCGTCGAGGAAGCGCTTGACGATTGGTCGGAAGTCGCGACCGAGGCAGGAGTCGTCGGGGCCGCACATCCCGACGTCGCAAATGAAAGCCGTTCCGCCCGGTAAGATTCGCTCGTCGGCGGTCTGCACGTGGGTGTGGGTGCCGAAGACCGCCGAGACCTTTCCGTCCAGCAACCGTCCCATGGCAATCTTTTCGCTCGTCGTTTCGGCGTGCATGTCCACGATGATTACCGGTGTTTCCTGACGCAGTCTTTCGACTTCGGCCTGAGCCGCGGGAAACGGATTGTCAAGAATCGGTTGCATGAACGTACGTCCCTGGAGGTTCACCACTGCCACTTTGCCCTTGGCGGTTTCCAAGACCAGGCTTCCCTCCCCAGGCGCCCCGAGGGGGTAGTTCAGCGGCCGCAGCAAGCGTGGCTCTGTGGAAATATATGTGGCCGTTTCCCTTTGATCCCATATATGGTCGCCCGTGGTAATCACGGCCACACCGCTCCGAAGAAGATCAATCGTAATCCTGCCCGTAATTCCGCGGCCCCCTGCGGCATTCTCGCCGTTGACGATCACGAAGTCCACTCCGCGCTCCTTAAGGAACACGGGGACGGCTCTCATCACGGCGCTGCGTCCAGGCTCTCCGACGATGTCGCCCAGAAATAGAATGCGGATCATTCGTCGTTTCTATCGAAATCTCGGAGCTGCACAGTGCAAAAATTCCAAAGCGTCCAAAGCAATGTGGGCTGCCGTCGCGCTCCTGGCAATCACTGCGCCGGTTGAAGCTCTGCTTAGTCCGCTGGCACCTCCCCCGAATTGGTCGAATCTGGACGCCTTCCAGGAAACCATCACTCGGGACGATTTCATCTCCCTGCTCGACAAAATATATGCGCCAGCCGGCGCCTGGCGGGAAACGATCGTCGTGGAGGATCAGAACGCCGTCATCACAACCGGGCCGGGGGAATCTCCGTTTCTTTTGCGGTTTGCGGCTTCGCGGGCGACGGCAAGATCGGTTCCAAGATATTGGAGAACCCGAGCGCAGCTCCCTGCCGAGGAGCCTGGCAAGCCGCTCTCCGGCCTGAAGATTGCGCTCGATCCGGGCCATATCGGCGGTTATTGGGCGAAAATGGAGGAGCGGTGGTTTCAAATCGGCGACTCCCTGCCGGTCACCGAGGGCGACATGACACTGATCGTGGCCAAATTGCTGGCGCCACGCCTGGAGGGCCTTGGCGCGGAGGTATTTTTGACGCGCCGCAGACCGGCTCCCTCCACTTCCCTGAGCCCAAGCCAGCTCGAAAAGACGGCGGCTGCCTCTCTCGCCGAAAAGGGAGCGATCGCGGATGAACAGGCCGTCCAGAAGGAAAGCGAACGGCTGTTCTACCGGGTGGCCGAAATCCGTCAGCGCGCCAAACGAATCAATGAATCGATTCGGCCGGACGTTGTGATTTGCCTTCATTTCAACGCCGAGCCGTGGGGCGATGCGACGAATCCTCAACTGGTCGATCAAAACCATCTTCATTTCCTGATCGCCGGCGCGTTGAACAGAGAGGAGCTTGAATACGAAGATCAACGCTATGACATGCTTGTTAAACTCCTTAATCGGTCCTTCGTCGAAGAACTTGCGCTGACGGACGTTATCTCCCGGAAGATGGCCACCGCCACCGGATTGCCACCATATTTCTATCGCACCACCGAAGCGACCCGGGTCGTCTCCAACCCTTACATTTGGGCGCGCAACCTGCTCGCCAATCGGCTCTTCGCCTGCCCGGTTATTTACGTCGAGCCCTACGTCATGAACAGCCATCTGGTTTTCGCCCGCATTCAGGCCGGCAACTACGAGGGCCTCCGCGAGGTTGGCGGGATCATGCGCAAAAGCATTTATCGCGAATATGCCGACGCGGTTGCAGACGGCATCATAACGTATTATTCAAGGCGGTCCCTGTGAAAATTATTGCCGTCGCCAACCAGAAGGGCGGAGTCGGGAAAACAACGACCTCAGTGAACCTGTCCGCCGCGCTTTCCGAGCACGGATCGCGCGTTCTGCTGGCTGACCTCGACCCTCAGGGAAATGCGACCAGCGCGCTTGCGTTGGGCGAAGCGGCGGCGCAAAGCCTTTATCAGGCCATGATCGGAGCACGCCCCGCGCAGGAACTTGTTGTCCCCACACGCTTCCCGAATCTTTTCGCGATTCCGGCGGATCTCGACATGGCCGGCGCCGAAGTCGAAGTCGCGCGCATGGACGAGCATATGCTTCAACTGCGGCGCATCCTGGAGCCGCTTAGAACGCGAGGCGAATTCGAGTTCATGTTCCTGGACTGCCCGCCCTCGCTGGGAATCCTGATGTCCAACGCCCTCGCGGCGGCCGACGAGGTCCTCATACCTATTCAATGCGAGTACTACGCCTTGGAAGGGCTCGGGCTATTAATGCAAGTAACCGACCAGATACGGGCGTGTGGCGCAAACCCGGGCTTGTCCATCTGCGGCCTGCTGATGACCATGTTCGACAATCGGACGAACCTCAACCCGGCGGTAGTCAAGGAGGTGCGAAATCACTTTCAGGAGGTTGTCTTCGAAACGGTGATCCCGCGGACGATCCGGTTCGGCGAAGCGCCGAGCCACGCCCGGACGATTCTTGAGCATGACCCGTCCGGCCCCGGCGCGGCTGCCTATCGTGCCCTGGCGCTCGAATTCCTGGAGCGGCAAAAGAAAGGCCTCTCCTTTGTCAGCGCAGCGGCCAGCGGCTGAAAAGAGCGCCAAACCTGCAGGCCAGGGAAGAGCAGGGAAAGGCTCTGCGCTATGGCCTGAAGATGGCTGCAACTGAACCGGAACGACCCGAGGCGGCGCCTGTTGATTCTCGCACGGAGGAGGATTTCTTCCTTTGGGCCGGGGCAAGACGCTACGGCTTGAAATTTTGAAAGGCTGTGAGCTTCCGCCGTGACTCGCCCGCGCAAGCCCGGGCGACCCAACTTCCTGATTGCGGGCCAGGTTTTCAGCATGTTAGCTACGGCGGATGCGGATTCTGGTAACTGGCGGCTGCGGCTTCATCGGCAGCAATTTTGTGCGGTTGGCGCTGAGAGACTCTCAGGAGCAGATCACCAACATCGATGCGCTCACTTACGCGGGGAATCCCGCAAATCTCTCAGGCGTTCGGGAGCGGTTTGGGGACCGCTATGAATTCTTTCAGGCCGACATCGCCGACCGCGAGGCCATGGAGGCTATTCTGTCCAAGGCGCAATTCGATTCCATCGTGAACTTCGCCGCGGAGTCTCACGTCGACCGCAGCATCTCGGAGCCCGGCAATTTCATTCATACCAACGTCGGCGGCACCGAGGTGCTTCTCGAGGCGGCTCGCAAGCATCAGGTCAAGCGTTTCGTTCAGGTCTCGACCGATGAAGTCTACGGTTCGCTGGGGCCCACCGGACGTTTTACCGAAGAGTCGCCGCTCGATCCGAGCTCGCCATATTCCGCCAGCAAGGCCTCCGCAGATTTGCTCGCTCTCGCGGCGCACAAAACGTTTGGCCAGGAAGTCGTGATTACTCGATGCTCGAACAATTACGGGCCGCTTCAGTTTCCGGAGAAGCTAATTCCGTTGATGATCACCAACGCGCTGGCGGATAAAAAGTTGCCCGTCTACGGAGACGGACTGAACGTCCGCGATTGGATCCACGTTGAAGACCACTGCCGCGCGATCCTGGCCGTGCTCCGCAACGGACGTCCAGGCGAAGTCTACAACATCGGCGCAGACGCCGAGTTGCAAAATATCGCCGTCGTCGAACTGATCCTCGAGACGCTTGGCAAGCCTCATGAATTGATCGGATATGTCACCGACCGGCTAGGCCACGACCGTCGCTACGCCATCGATTCGGCAAAGGTACGGTCCGAACTCGGCTGGAAACCGCAGCAGACCCCGCGCGAAGGAATAGTGGAAACAGTCAGATGGTATCTCGAAAATCGCGAGTGGTGGGAGCCGCTCCTCAGCCGCGGGAAATAAACGCGCTGGAAACTCCGCGCAACTGACAATTATTCAAGCGCGTGCCAAATCAAAAAGCGAAAATCGCCGAGAGACTTTGCAGTTCGAGCCCGGCGAATTTTCGAAAAAATCGGCCGATTTTCCGGATCAGCATATGGACGACGTTCTTGATCTTTTTCGCCGGACCGGAGCCCTTTTGAACGGCCACTTTATTCTTCGCTCGGGCTTGCATAGCCGGCAGTTCTTTCAGTGCGCGCTGTTGCTGCAGGATGCCGCCATTGCCGCGCAGGTCTGCGGGCGCCTTGCCACCAAGCTCGAACCCTACCCTGCGACGACTGTCATCTCGCCGGCCGTCGGCGGGATCATCGTCGGCCAGGAGGTGGCCCGCCATCTGGGGAAAAGGCATATTTTCGCGGAGAAGGATGGTTCGGGCCGCCTGGTCCTCCGTCGAGGCTTTGTCATTGGTTCCGGAGAGAGATTCCTCGTTGCCGAAGACGTGGTCACGAGGGGTGGACGGTTGCAAGAGACGATCCAGATCGTTCGAGACGAAGGAGGAATAGTGGCGGCAGCGGGAGCTATCGTCGACCGAAGCGGCGGCTCGCTGCCGGATTTCGGCTGTCCTTTTGTCTCCCTTGTGCAAATGGATGTGGAAACGTTCGCGGCGGAAAGCCTTCCGCCCGATCTCGCGGCGACTCCAGCCGTCAAACCCGGCAGCAAATAGCCGGCGCGCGCTCGAAATCCGCGTGAGACTCTGCGCGCGAAACGACGGCCAGCGTCCGGAAACTCCGAGAATCCCCCGTCCCTATCCGCCCTCCACGGCGACCGAGACGGTCTGCCCGATCCGCAACGGAACCGGCGGCGTTCCGGTCACGCGGATCCGAACGGGAAAGCGATTTGGAAGCCGGACCCAGTCTATGGTCTGGCTTACCGCGGGCAGCAAATCAACCGTCGAGCCATCCTGGAGAAAGACGCCCCACGCCACGCTGACGACCTCCCCGGGGAATGGCTCGAAGTCATGACCCATCAAGGTCATCCTCGCCTTGGCGCCCTCGCGAATGTGTGCAAGCTGGGTCTCCTTGAAATAGGCCGCGATCCAAAAGGAGCTTGAATCCACCAGGGCCAGCAACTGTTGCCCCTCGTTGACATAGGTCCCTGCGCTGGTGTTGACGTTGGTAAGATAGCCATCAACCGGGGCAAAGACCTTGGTGTAACCGAGGTTGAGATTGGCGCTCTGCAAGGTGGCTTGCGCGGCGGCAGTATCCGCGACGGCTGCGGCGTAATTGTCCTGCGCGTTCTGCACGTCCCTGAGATCATTTGTCTTGGTCTCGTAGAGCGACATCTGGCGGGCGAGTTCTTGCTGCGCCTCGATTTCTGCCGCCTGGGCCTGCTTGAGTTTGGCCGCCGCGTTGCTCACTGCCGCCTCAAAGGTTGCCGGGTCGATTTCAAAAAGCAGATCACCCTTCTTGACCGCCTGGTTGTCCTGGATGGGAATTTGAATGATCGGCCCGGCCACGCGCGGCGCGATGCCCACGATATTCGCCCGAACCTGACCGTCCCGCGTCCACGGCTTCGTGGAGTATCGCCAATACAGGACGTAACTGGCAATCGCGGCGAGAGCGACCATCGCCCACGTAATGAGGTGAGGGCGCGAAATCTTCACGGGGCAAGGAGGAGGCCGGCTACCGAGCCGAGGAAAACAGCCAAGGCGACAAAAAACAGCGGAAGATGCCAAATTCCGCGCGTCCAGCCAAGCTTCTCCATGACGCTCACCGCGATCCACGCTGCCAGAAACCCAATGGTTCCAATCCCCATCCCCCAGGGCAACAGAAAATCGCCGAGGCGCAACTCGGGAGTCCTCAGCAGCGTTAGAAGGTCCACGGACCGACTACTTTCATGTCTTCGCCGTCGAATCAAGCCGCCATCGGCGCACCTATCCGATCAAGCCGCTCCCATTTTCTTGAAACATGCCCCTGGCGAAGGCGAGACTGCCCGCCAATGACCAACCCGGGCACGATGACTCACCGGAAGCTCGCGCTTCCGGCTGCGAGAGCGAGCCTTCGGCGATATTTCGAACAGATCTTCGAAAGCCTTGCTGTTCGTCATGGAATCAAGTTCGGCCTCGCCGGGGTTCTTTCTGTCTTCGTCGCCCTTTGCCTGCGACTTCCCGATCCGACATGGGCCCTGACCACAGCGTTTGTGATCATGCTCGCGCAGTTTGTCGGCGCCGTGGCTCAGAAGTCCATCATGAGGTTGGTCGGCACCGCGATTGGAGGCGTTCTGGGATATTTGCTGACTGCCCGGCTGGAGCAGCAACCGCTTCTCTATCTTTTTCTCGTGGGCGCAATCGTCGGTCTGGGCACGGCTCTGTTCGGATATACCAAATACCCCTATGCCTTCCTGCTTTGCGCGCTTACCACGATGGTCGTGGCCAGCAACGGGATGGCGGATCCCGCGTTCTCCTGGAAGCCAGCTCTCGCGCGAATTGAAGAGGTAAGCGTCGGCGTGGTCGTGTCCGTGCTGGTGACCAGCCTTGTTTGGCCGCGCTACGCGCGCAAGGAATTTCTGGAAAAGATGCGTCTGGCTTTGAGTCAACTTCGCGAAGCCCTTTCGACCCGATCGGCTCTTCTCTTTGGGGAAAAAACAGCTGCGGACATCGATTTGAATCAAAGAACCTTCGCGACAGTCATCGCGGGCATGCAAAATTTGCTGCGTTTCGGCGCCCTTGAAAGCCAGTATTTCCGGGCCAGGCTTCCGACTTTTACGGAAATCATCTTTTGTCTCAGTCGAATTTCCGCGGCGATCGAAACCCTTGAGCAGACCCTGCCGACCGGCGCCCCGTTGCGCCTTTACCTTCGCGCGGAACTTGAGGCGACCCCATGCGGCAATAACCGAGTGTCTCGGTATTTTCGCCGACACGAATGCGGACTCCTCGCGCAGGGCGTCTGGGCTTGCCGAGGTCAATGCGCGCTGCGCACAGTGGCGCGAGAAGCTTCATGCTCTTCGCCAAACCGATGTCCCGGCCGGGATCCCCGTGGAGCAGGTACTTCACTTTTCCGGCCATGCCTTGTCGCTCGAGGAAATCACGGAGGAACTTGGCAAGCTCAATGGGCTGCTTGATTCCCTTCCGGTGGATCCGCTGCAACCTTCCCGCGAAGCAGTTTCTCCCCCTTCCCCGCCCCTCGATCCATTCTGGATTCGCAACGGCGTTAAGGCATGCCTGGCGGTCACCCTGGGGCTATTCGTGCAAAATTGGCTGAAGCCTCCTGGCGGCTCGACGATCGTTCTCGCAACGTGGGTCTTTACGGTCCTCTCCCGGCTCTATCCCGGAGGGCAAGGGGACCGCCGGGCTTTCCATTGCATCGTCTACACAGCGGCCTGGGGAACCGTCTACGTAGTGGCCATGCTTTTCCTTACGCCCGCGCTTTCCAGCTACCTAATCCTTAACCTGCTGCTCTTCGTAGCTCTCTTCTTATTCGGTTATCTGACGCAGGCGATTCCAGGCGTCACCTTCAGCATGCAAATTGCCTTGCTTGCAATCGTCGCATCTTTGGGTCTGAACGCGCAGCGCCCTGTAACGTTCCAAAGCATTGTCGGCGTCTATTTTGGAATTGTTGTAGGGCTCATCCTCTCTGCGCTGGTGCAAAGATTGTTGTGGCCGGTCCTCCCTCAATGGGAAATCCGCGACCGGGTCCTAGAACTCCTCCGCCTGTGCAGGACGATATTGCAGGTCCCGCCGGACCAGCGTCCTGCATGGCTCCATCAACGGTTGGCCCTCATACCGGTGGAGGCAAGCAACTGGATCACAGTGATGAACAAGCCCGATTGTCCTCCCGATGAACCCGAGCGGCTTCGGGCATACATTCAGACTCTGCGACGGGCGGCGGGCCATCTTCTGGTGTCTGCCGGTCAACTGCTTCCTCTCCTGCCGGACCAGCAGGCCGAGAAAGGGCACGACGCCTTGCGTGCGCTTCGGGAGGTCATGAAGTTCGAGCTTGATTCGCAGAGCAGCCGTTTTCAGCTAGGCGGGACTCCTCCTCCGTCGAACAAAACGCTCGCGGAAGCCTTGGAAGAGATGCAGCGTTGGGTCGAAAACTTGCGTTTGTGGATTCTTGAAAACCACGTGCCCGTGGAGGACTCGATTCGCATCCTCGGGCTCGCCGACCGCTTCGCGATGGCCGGCGGCGAGCTTCTGACCGCATCCAAGCAAGCCGCGGCTTTGCGCCTTGGGCTGTACATCGGCGACTACGTTATTTGACCGCGGCCCCCGACCATCATCCATCTTACCGGTTCCGAGTGGTGAAGCACCGCCTCGAACACCTCGCCGAGCGCTCCCGAATAGGGAAGAGCGATCAGGTCAGCGTAGGCGCCGGGGGAGATCTCTCCCAGTTCACCCGAAAGACCGATCGCCCGCGCGGGACGGCGCGTGACCATGTCGACAATCTCCGGCGAGGAAAGATGCGGAAAGTTGCGGCGCAAATGGCGCATTTCCTCGAAGAGGTTGAGCGAGGTATTGCTGGCGAGACTGTCGGTGCCGAGACACACGGAGATTCCGATCGACCGAAAGCGCTCCAGATCAAACGGGGGCCGTCCGAAATAGTCGTGACATTTCGGACAATGGACAACGGCGATGTCTTTGGCCCGAGACGATAGGAGACGGTAGTCCGAATCCGTCAGGCAATTCATGTGGGCGAGGATTCCGCCCCTCGGCACCAATCGGTCTCCAAAGATTCGCGCCACGGGACTGATTCCTCCGACGTCGCTCATGCTGCGGCCCAGGTCCTTGAGGAAATCATGCAGAGGGCCCGCGGCGCTCATGAACATTTCAAATTCTTCCTGGCTTTCCGCCAGATGCGTCGTCCAGGGCATGGCGTACTTTTCGCAGCAGAATTTCGCCAAGGAATACAGCCGGGCCGAAGTTGTGTAGGGTGCGTGGGGGGAGAGCCCAAACCCGCCCATCCAGTTCGGATGTCTTTCGAAGAAAGTCAGCGCGCCAGCCACGACCTCTTCCGTATGAATGCGGCGGCGGACATCGATCAGTTCGTAGAACCACCATACGCGAATCGGTGGAGGCGGCATCCGCACCATCAGCTCTGGAAAGGACTCTATGTTGAAAACACTGGTCGTCCCCCATTGCTGCAATTCCGCGAAGCCCTCAAAGATCGACTCCAAATAGTCGTCGTCTGAAAGCGTCCGCTTGAGATCGTTGATTCGGCGAACCCAGTTGGGGAAGTTCTCCTGCTGAAGGATGGCGCCGCGCATGATCGTGAAGTCAAGGTGGCAGTGAGCATTGATCAGCCCGGGCATGAGAATCGATTCGCCGAGGTCCACGACCTCGCCTCCGAACCGATCGCGGGCCCGTTCGGCCGCCACAATCCTCCCTCCGTCCAGATAAACCACTCCGTCCTCGATCGGAGGAGAGGCCAGGGGCAGGACGATGCGCGAGCGGAGAGTCTTCAAGGAGCCTGGCAGTTTTCGGGGTTCGCGGGCATGTGTCCAACCTTCAGGGGCGGGATCCGGAACCAGCCGCGTCCGGAATTTGGCATATCCCGAAGTTTCCGCAGCAAAACGGAGCAGGATCCTTGCCGATTTTCCACGAAGTTTCGCTGCCTGGCGTTCGCCCAGAGATATCCGGGGCCCGTTCGGTGCGGACTTGCAAAAGGAAGGAGCCCCGTAGATTGTCTGCATCATGCCGTCGCCTCTCGTTCCCGGAGACATTGCCCCCGAATTTTCAGCCGTTGCGGTGGGGGGGCCTTTGGGGGACGGCAAGCCGATTAGCTTGTCGGATTTCAGGGGCAAGACGGTAGTGTTGTACTTTTATCCGAAGGACGACACGCCCGGGTGCACCGCGCAGGCGTGCGCTGTTCGCGATCGGTACGAGCCGTTTCTTAAAACTGGGGCAGTTATTTTCGGCGTAAGCGTCGATTCGCCGGAAAGCCATGCCCGATTTATCGCCAAGCACAATCTTCCCTTTCCACTGATCAGTGACGAAAAACAGGAGATTGTCCGATCCTACGGCGTCTGGGTCGAGAAAAGCAAAGAGGGAAAGACCTACATGGGAACCGAACGCAGCACGTTCGTTATCGGGCCGGATGGTCGTATCAGGTCGGTGTTCCGCCGAGTCGACCCCGAGGAACACGCCGAAATAGTCATACAGAATCTTCAGAGTTTTGAACCGTGACAATCTGCTAAGCCTCTACGAACGGCTGACCAAGTTGGTGGAAAAATTGCCGGGTGGCTTGCAGAAGCCGATCCTGCGGGAACTCGTTCCCATCCGGGAGCTTTTCCTGGAACAGCGCCCCACGCGAATTTTGCTCTTGGGAGGATCTGGGGATAACGTCCTGGAGACCTTGCGTTTTCTCACCGATCAGCGGGTCGAGGTTGGCGAGAACGACAGCGGTTGGCGAGCCTTTCGTGTCCCGGACCGAGGGGAAATTCATCTCTTGGATGGCCGGCTGGATACGCCCCAAGCGGCCTTCGACGCCGCCCTTTCCCGATTCATGCCGGACGCGGTATTGCTCTTAAGGCAGCCAGGAGATGAAGATGCCGTCTTCGAGTTGGCAGCCGCGCGGATGGACGCCTGTCCCAAGGAAATCCCGCTCATAGGCATTGCCACGGGCGAAAGCGGCGCCAGGAGTCGTCTCAGCGCCCTGTTGAGCGGGCAGCAGGAATTCTCCCTGCGACGACACACCGTTTGCGCCCCGGAGTCCGGCGATTCGGTGTCCGAAGCGGTTTGCGCGGTCCTTCCGAACGCCGCTCGTCTCGAGTTCGCGCGCCTGACGGGCGCGAAGCAAGCTCAAGCTCAGATCGCGGGATCGCTGCTTAAATCTTTCACCGCCGTTTGCGGAGTCATTGGCCTCCAACCGATCCCGCTCGCGGACATGCCGATCCTCACCGCCCTGCAGGGACTTATGGTAGGCCTCATCGTCTACACGTCGGGAAAATCGGCATCCGCCCGTACGTTTGGCGAGTTCCTGGGCGCTCTCGGCCTGAACGTCGGGGCCGGCATCCTCTTCCGGGAGGGCGCTCGCCAAATTATCAAGATCGTTCCGGTGTGGGGAAACGCCGTCTCGGGCATGGTCGCGGGAGCGGGAACCTATGCCATAGGCCGTGCCGCGATCGCGTTTTTCATTGAAGGCGTTTCCATGGGAGAATCGAAAAAACTGTTCGAAAAGCTGTCTCCCAGTTGGGATTCGTTCAAACGCCGGCGTCTTCCCCTGCTGGCTCGAGGGAAAAAAGAAAAGGGCGAATAGTCGAAGACCGGGACACAGCTCGCACTCCGCGGCACGCGGCTGAAAACCTGTCCGCCAAACCGCCGGCAGTCAGGCCGGTCTTGCGGACACTCCCAGCCTGATGCCGAGCTCACGTTCCAAAGAAACGTGTCCGCCAACGGGATATTAGAATCCCATTTGCCGGCCGTGCTCGTAGACGCGGTCAAACGTTCCGGGCTCTTCCTCCGCACCCAAAGATTCGTCCTCTTTGTTTTCGCCGGGCGCTTTCGCGTCGGGAGGAGTCCCGGCGGATACTTCTTTGTTCTTGACGGGGCCTTCCTCCTTTTTCAGCGGCTCGTCTTGCAACGGACCCGCTCCCTCTCCACGGCGCGACTCTTGTGACGTTTCCATGCCGCAATATCGCTCATTCGCCTGCGTTCTGCACGTTCGAATACCTCGTGCGTCTATTTGCGGAGATCAAGGAAGCCGGCCAACTAGTAGCTGCCCGCGCGTAAGGCCGAAAAAGCGGCGCCAAGACAATTAACCACCGAACTCGCGCAGACGGACTCCGGCGAACCGAAAGGATCGAAAACTGCCGCTTCGGCCGAACGGCCGCAAAGCCAAGCCGCCAGGACGGCGCTTTGGAAGAGATCTTTCCCTGGAAGTTGAGCCGCGAGGGCTGCACACACCCCCGTCAGGACGTCTCCCATGCCGCCGCTCGCCATGCCGGGGTTTCCTGTCGTGTTGATAGATCTTCCCTGTCGCGAGTTTCCAATGAGCGTCCTGGCACCCTTTAGAAGCAGCGTGACGCGATGTTCGCCCAGGAAGTCATCCAACCACTGCCGGCGCGTTCTGCCTTTCTGCGGATAGAGCCGTTCCATCTCCCCGGGATGCGGAGTCAAAAGACGCGGCCCGGAACAGTCCGCGAGAAGTGAAACGTCGCGCGAGAGCGCGTTGAGGGCGTCGGCATCCACGACCATGGGTTGCGGTGCTTCCCGAATGACGTCGAGAACTTCGTCGGCATCTTTCGAGCCCAGCCCCGGCCCAATGGCCAAGGAGTCAAAACGCTGGTCACGCACCTCTCGATAACTCTCGACGGGTTTGACCATGACTTCAGGGATGCAGGAAATCGCCAGAAGCTGAGCAGTGTCGGGCTTCGCCAGAAGGGTAACCAGGCCCGCTCCGGCCCGGACCGCCGCCGCGCTGCATAAGCGTGCCGCGCCGGTGAACCCGGGAGACCCCGCAATGATGCCGACCCTGCCGCAGTCCCCCTTGTGAAGATCGAATGGGCGCGGCGGAAGCCACGTTCTCAAGGCGCGGGCCGTCGCCACGTCCCACGGCTCTGCCTCCGTAGGTTGAAGTTCCGGCAACTCGACAACCGCAAGGCGCCCAACCACGCCTGTCGCCGTATCAGCCACCAGCCCGGCTTTGACGCAACCGATCGTGGCGGTCAAATCGGCAGTTACACAAACCGGCGCGGGAAGCCCCGTATCCCCGTTCAGGCCGCTAGGAATGTCGATCGCCAAAACCCACGCTCCCTGATACTGCCGCAATCGATTCAGCAGCCGAATGGAAGCCGCGACTTCTTCACGTGGTTCGCCGCGGGCGCCGATTCCCAGGAGCCCGTCCAAAACGACCTTCGGCCGGCGATCCGCGCTGTCGCCGGTGCCTTTCGGAAGCTCGTCGAGTTTCTTCGCCGTCAGGGAGGACAACGCGGACTCCGGATAAGCGAAATGCAGCTCGATTTTCCAACCCCACCTCGCCAGGTGCCGCCCGGCAACCAGCCCGTCCCCGGCATTGTTGCCCTTCCCGCAGAACACTCTGCAAAGGCCAGGCGTCGGATGAAATTGCCGGACGATTTCGGCGATGCCCAGCCCGGCTTGTTCCATCAAGTCCTCCGCCCGCACTCCGCGCGCAAACGCTGCCTCTTCGGCGGTTTTCATGTTTTCGCAGCTGACAAGCATCACCTAGGAGACTGTTGAAAACCCCATGGAGGTCACGCGCGAGCTCTTTGGGGCACATATCGGTGGAGGGACGAAGGAGCATCCCCATGAAGGGCGGTGACTGAGAAGCGACGCCGAGAGGTGCCCCAAAGAGTTCGCGCCCTCCGGGTTGCACCAATTTTCGGCCCTCACCGTGTCGCCAAGCCTGTCCGTAGCGCCACCGCTTGCGGGGAGATGGGGACCCCGCAACCCCATCAAGCCTGCGCTTGGCTCCTTGCGATCTTCCGAAAATTGATAGCAACGTGGCATATGCGGGTTTCTCAACAGTCTTCTAGCCGTTTCCCTGAATGTTCGAAGGGAAGGTGTTCCTCGCCGGGGTTTCGGCAACCCCCTAGGTGAACAGATCCCTCAGGCGTTCGGTGAAGCTTTTGTGCAGCGGTGTGTTATCCTCTCCGCAAAGTTGGGCGAAATGCTCAAGCGCCTTGCGCTGTTCGCTGTTAAGTCTGGTGGGCACCTCGACCTGCACGCGAACCAAAATGTCTCCCCGGCTGGAACCGTGCAGCGCCGGCAGACCGTGGCTGCGAACCCGGAACACACTGTCGCTCTGCGTTCCGAAGGGAATTTTTAAATTCACCGCGCCAGTGAGCGTCGGAACGCGCACCTCTCCGCCAAGTGCGGCAATCGAAAAGGGGATCGGCATGTCGCAATGCAAATCCATTCCCTCGCGCTGGAAGAGCGAATGCTCCTTGAGGTGGATAACAACGTAGAGGTCACCCGGGGTGCCGTTGCGCAACCCAGCTTCGCCGCCTCCCGCGCTGCGCAAACGGGCCCCCTCGTCAATCCCCGCGGGAACTTTCAGTTTTACGCGAGAAGTGTGTTCCACCCGCCCGTCGCCATCGCACGTCCGGCACGGTTTTTCGATGACCCGGCCGGTTCCCTGGCAGTTCGGACACGTCTGCGCAACTTGAAAGAAACCGCGCGACGCCACGACCTGTCCGCGCCCGCGGCAAACCGAACACGTCACGGTTTGAGAACCTTTTTGCGCTCCCGAACCGTCGCATGTCTCGCAAACGTCGAGTTTGCGGATCTCGATTTCCTTTTCGCATCCGCTCGCAGCCTCCTCCAAGGTGATCTGCATGTCGTAGCGCAGATCGGAGCCGCGCTGGCGCCCCGAGCCATCGGTCTGTCCGCCGCCAAAAAAGTGCTCGAAAATTCCGCCGCCGCCGCCGGCTGTCCCGAAGACCTCGCGAAAAAGATCAAAAGGATCGTGGAAACCTCCTCCCGATCCGCCGATCCCGCCTTGCTGGAATGCCGCATGGCCGTAGCGGTCGTAGGCGGCACGCTTTTGCGGATCGATAAGGATCTCATAGGCCTCGCCAAGCTCCTTGAATCGATCTTCTGCGGCTTGGTCTCCGGGATTCTTGTCCGGATGAAACTTTACCGCGAGCTTGCGGTAGGCGCGTTTGACGTCTTCCTCGCTCGCGTCCCGTTCGACTCCGAGAACTTCGTAGTAGTCGCGCTTGCGGGTCATCAGGGAGGCCCTTTCGAGACAACGACGCTGGCCGGCCGGATCAGTCGATCCTTCAGTTTAAAACCCCTGCGAATCTGACGGATCACGGACCCGTCTGCCACCTCGCCGTTCGGTTCATGGGCAACGGCCTCGTGAAGGTTCGGATCGAACGCATCTCCGACCGCGTTGACGACTTCGACGCCATTCTCGCGAAGAAAGTCCTCCAATTGCTTGCGCACCATTTCCAACCCTTGGATGATCCCCGCGGCGTCGGAGGCATTTCTCGCCGCGTCCAGGCCGAGTTCAAAATTGTCCAGGATCGGCAGCAGTTTTTCGATGAGCGAGTTGTTGGCGTAACGGATGGCCTCTTCCTTTTCACGGGCCACGCGCTTGCGATAATTGTCAAGATCCGCGCGCGCGCGAAGCGCGGCATCCTTGTATTTCTCCAACTCCTCGGCAGCATTCTCTGCGGGGGCGGGTGGCGGTTGCTCGGCAGTCTCGATTTGGCTCTCGGGATCAGTCTCTGGTTGGCTATTCATCGTTTTCGGATGGCAATCAGTGTAATATCGTCGTGCTGGGGAAAGTTCCCCGCGAAGTTTTTCACCTCCTCGGTAAGCCGTTTTATGATTCCCGGCGCGCCATGCGCGGCGCTCGATTGCAGGGTCCGCACCAACCGAGGCAGTCCAAACTCCATGCCCTCTTCGTCAAGGGCTTCCGTCGCTCCATCGGTGTAAAGTAGAATGCAATCATCGGTCGCCAGCTCAAACGAGAAGTCGGCGGTGACTCTATTAAAGACTTCTCCGCTGTCAATGCCCAGGGCCATGCCCTTTGGCGTCAGTTTTTCCACCCGCTGGCCGGCGGATCGATACCAAAGCGGGGCATCGTGTCCCGCCCGCGCCAGCATCACGTGGCTATCCTGCTTGTTTAGGATGAGGTAGGCCATGCTGATAAACATGTCTTCCTTGATATCAGGATAAAGCTGCTGATTTACCCGCCGCAACACTTCGGCCGCCGATATGCGCCCGACGGCCTCACTGCGAATCACGCTGCGGCACATCGCCATGATCAGAGATGCCGGGACCCCCTTCCCCGAAACATCAGCGATGGCCACGCCTACACGATGTTCGTCCACCCGGATATAATCGTAATAATCTCCGCTCACCTGGCGCGCGGGCACATTGACGCCGCTGAGTTCATAGCCGTCCACAGTCGGCGGTGACGATGGAAGCAGAATCGCCTGAATCTCCCGGGCAATTTCGAGATCGTGATCGAGGCGTTTTTTCTCGCCGGCCTCCAGATAGACCACCTCGTTGTAGAGGGCGAATGCCGATTGTTCGGCAATCGCTTTGAAAACGGTGAGATCCTTCTCCGAAAAGGGTGTGCTCGCTGGGCCATTCGCCAGCCCGATAACGCCCAACACCTTGCGACGGTAGGTGAGCGGCCCGATGATCGCGGAATGCGCGTTGACGTCGCTGGATCCCAGCGCCTCCGCCAGATCCTCTTCCGAACAGAGCCGGGCCTGGCCGCTTTCCAAGGCGGCGCCGAGAATTCCTTCGCCACGCCGCACCGAACTCAGTCGCAGATAACTATCCAGCGCAAGGTGATTGCCAGCGGCCTGGTCGAGAATATGAACCGGGACCTTGATGAGGGCGGGGCAACCCTTCGAGACGAAGGCCGGAAGCAATACGGGCTCAGTCTTATCCGTCAGATAGAGGGCACCGCCGTGCGCGTTCAGAATCCGGACCGCGCTCTCAACAATCAGGCGGTGAAGCTCGCTCGAGCGGATGCCCTCGGAAAAGGCTTCGCCCAAGCCGTGAAGAAAATCAAAGACCCTGTCTTCCTCGACCTGAAGATCCGCGCGCTGCCGCTCCAGCTCGCTGATGCGTCGCGTGAAGGTATTCAACACCACCAGGAGCGCGATAAAGGTGCCGAAGAACAGCGCCAGGAAGATGTATGTCCACATGGAGCGACATCGGAGACAACCCTAACGGTCCGTCGCTTTACCCGTATCCGAAACGTTCAGCTCATGACGCATGAATTCGAGGACATCCTTGAACTTCACCTCGTTGGAGGAATCGGCCTGGACCAGAGCCTCGTGAGCTTCCAGGACCATTCGCTTCTGCTCGTCGTGTCCCGATTTCTTCAGGGCGGCTTCGTGAAGCTCCAATTTCTGCGGTTGCTCCTGGGCAGCGGAAGGGCCTTCCACGCGGAAAAGCTGATCCAGTCCGAGACTACACAGGAGACCCGCATTGCGATCGTTGACATTGACTACGCTTAACCCTCCCTGACCAAGCTCGCGCAGGCGTAGAGCCACGCCGGCGAGAGTGCCCATGAACGTTGAGTCCATTTGCTCGCAATCACGCAGGTCAGCGACAAAATCCCTGTAGCCACGCTGAATCATCTGTTTTACAAACTCCTTGAGACCCGCGCTATTCTGGAAGGTTCCTCGGCCCTCCACTTTTATCCAGACGGTGCGGTCAACGCAGCCGACAAGGACGCTCGATGTCGTGTTCACACTGATAGGAAAAGACTACCCCAGTCCGCCAATGGCTGTCAAATCCCTCCCCCTGGTCACCGCCACATAAACGACTGCCTCAACGCCACGATTCGACCGTTGACGATAAGAAGAACACGCCAGGAACTGACCCGGCCTGCTTCCAGATATTGGTCGCCTGCCGTGGTAAAGTCCGATCTGTAGGAGCCTTTCGCCTGCGGATAGTAGCGTTCCATGGCCATGACATAATTGGTCAGGGCGGCTTGACGGTATTCCAGCCGGATAGTGATATCCGCCCGCTCCGCGGTGCGCCAGAAAAAGGAGAAGTAGTTTCCGTAGCGCTGTTCAACTTGGTAATGCCCGACCGCGCCCCAGGTCAGCCGCGCGCGCTGGAACACGACCGGCTCGCTTGTCGTAACCGGCAGCGGATCAGCATTGAAGAAATCCAGCTTGACCTTGCGAAACTGGAACTTGTCGTTGAGTTCCAACGGCAGGACAGCGGCCTTTTCGAGCTTGGTGGCCGGCCCTTGCGGGGTCGAGCACGAAAAGAAGGCCAGCGATAACAAGCAGAATGCGAGGGGCGTCCTCATTGCGCGGGATACAAGCGGCTTTGCCGTTGCGTGTCAAATTCTCGCGGCGCTTGACTGACGGCTGCTTTTCGCATTCGGATTCCGGGCAACCGCCGATCTCCATGAAAGCCCATGAACTTCTGCAGCGATTGCCAGCGGAAAACGCCGCCGAAATCCTCGAATATCTTTACGCAAAGGAAAAGCCTGCCTACCGCCATTGTCTTCAGATGTTGGCGTCCCGGCGGAAACTTCGTCCCGTCGTTCTGGAGCGGAAATCGCGGCCCGAGCGCCATTTCTGGATGATCTCCGAACTGGTTCGCAAGGCAAACGACGACGCGGCCACCGAAGTGCTCCAGACCTGGCTGCTCGGAAATCATCGCGAGATGGTCTGTTCATTTCTCGACAGCCTCGGAGTTCCACACGATCGCGGCCTGCTCGATACTCTCCCGGCCGAGCCCGAGGAGAAGGTTCTTCGCGAGGCCGTGGATCGCATTCTCGGCAAGCATCCCCACCCCGCGGTCATCGTGTATCTTCACCTCTTCTGCAATATGGACATTGCGGATTGGCCGACTCTAAAGAAAATTACCAGCGAAAATTCCCGCCTGTGCCTGACATCGCAACGCCTGAGCGCCTGACGCCATTTCAATCCTCGCTCAACGAGGTCCTCGAAACGTTCCAGACCCTGAGAACCATCGAAGACGATTTTTCCCGCGCGGCGGAAATGGTCCGGGAGTGCCTGAAAGGCGGTGGCAAGCTTCTGATATGCGGCAACGGCGGGAGCGCGGCGGATAGCGCCCATATTGCGATGGAATTCACTTGCCGCTTCAAGGAAGACCGGCGGCCTTATCCGGCAATCACCCTAAGCGGGGATGGTGGACTTCTGACCGCGATCGGGAATGACTACGGCTTTCAGGATATCTTTTCGCGGCAGGTTTGGGCATTCGGCAAACCGGGCGATGTCCTCATCGCGCTGTCGACCAGCGGCAAATCGCGCAACGTGCTTTCCGCTATCGAGGAAGCGCGCCGCCAGCAAATGAAAACGATCGCTTTGCTGGGAAAGGGGGGAGGCTTCACCGCCGGAGCCGCCGATGTCGATCTGATCATCGCCTCGAGCTCCACCGCCCGTATCCAGGAGGCTCACAAATTCCTTTTGCACATCCTCTGCGAGACGGTCGAATCCGCGCTTGCGGAAGGATGAAAGAAATCGCGTTCCCTGCCGCCGCAGCGTTGATTGGCGGAATCGTGGGATCGTTTCTAAACGCTTGCATCCATCGGATGCCCCGCGGGATTTCGCTCTTAGATCCGCGCCGTTCCTTCTGCCCGGCTTGCGGTTCCACGATCCGCTGGCACGAAAATGTGCCTGTCGTCAGCTGGCTCCTGCTGCGAGGAAAATGCTCCTCCTGTGGCGAGAGGATTTCCTTTCGCTATCCGCTGGTTGAGATTCTCACCGCCGCCCTCTTTGCGTTTGCCTGGGCCCGCTATGGCTTTCCGCTCGCGCTGTTTTATTGGGTGCTTCTGGCCTTGCTGATTGCCGCGGCGTTCATCGATATCGAGCACTTCATCATCCCCGACGAAATCACCCTGGGCGGCGCTGCCGCCGGGCTGCTCCTGAGCATTCTGTTCCCCCAGGCGATGCAAACCACTTCCCGATTCGAGTCCCTTTGCCTTTCTCTTGCCGCGGCGGCTTTTGGTTACGGGTTGTTGTGGCTCGTTGTCGAACTGGGCAAGCTCGCCTTCGGCAACAAGCGGCACCATTTTGCGAAAGAGGAACCGTTCGTTCTGCAACCGGACGGCAATGATGTCACCCTGCAGATCGGGGATGAAACCTTGTCATGGGAAGAGATCTTCGCGAGAGAATCGGACGAACTGGTTCTCGAGTGCGCCAGCTCCAGCATCGCCGGAGTGACGCCGGTTCTTCGGTTTCGTCACGATCGCATGATCGTCGAGAACAAGGAAACGCCTCTTGCCGAGCTGAACGCGATCAGCGGAACGCTCCGCTCAATCGTCATTCCCCGGGAAGCGATGGGCTTCGGCGATGTGAAGCTGGCGGCGGCCATCGGAGGGTTTCTTGGATGGAAGGCGGTCGTTTTCTCGCTCTGCGCGGGCTCGATCATTGGCTGCCTGGCAGCGCTGGCGGGCATTTTTCTGGCCCGGGGCAAAGCCGGAGCCCGGGTCCCTTTTGGACCGTTTCTGGCTTTGGGAGCCATCATCTGGACGTTCTGCGGAGACGAAATCTGGGCTTCGTATTTCGGACTGATCGCGGGGAGGAGCGTATTTTAAATTCGAGGCTTTCCGGAAATGGTATAAGGTATGGGGCCTGATGGCTGAAAAAAGGAAACTGTCCTTCTTTGAACTGCTGCGGCAGGGATGGGCGCCATATTTGAAGCTCGCGCGGTACATGAAGCCTTACCGCGGCCGGTTTGTTTTTGGCCTCCTGTGCGGGGTGGCGGCGGGAATGCTCAACGGGGTATTCCCGCTGGTGGTCAAGATTGTGGGCGAGAAGATCTTCCCAGGCGGCCACAGTCCTGCCTCCTACAAGATGCTGATGGCGAGCGGCCTCCCGGATTCGGGGCCCGGGATCAACGGCGTCCTCTGGATCACCCTTCTCATACCGGTAGCCATGGTGGCGCGAGGCGTTTTCTCCTTTTTGAATGGATACTGCATGGCGTGGGTAAGCTTTCGCGTGCTGCAGGATCTGCGCACGCACCTTTTCCGGCACCTGATTTCACAATCGCTCGAGTTTTTCAACAAGGCGAAATCCGGCAAACTCATCTCCCGGGTTCTCAACGACACCCGCATGGCGCAGAACGCGCTGACATCGATTGCCGGAAATGTCGTCAAAGATCCGATTGCGGTCATTGTCGGAGTTTGCGTCCTGGTCGCCATGGATTGGAGGTTCAGCCTGACCACTCTGGTGCTGTTTCCCGTCTGCATTGTGCCGGTGATGATTTTTGGCAAGAAAGTGCGCAAGGCCGGCACCGCGGAGGAAAACGAGGCGGGCACCATGGCGGTGATCCTCCAGGAAAGCTTCGCGGGCGTTCGGGTGATCAAGTCTTTTGCGCGCGAAGACTACCAGATCGCGCAGTTCGAGAAATCGAGCGCCGTTCAATGCCACAACAGCATGAAGGTCCGGAGAAGCACCGACATCGTGCAACCGCTGATCGAATCCGTTTCCGCATGCGGGGTCGTGCTGGCTCTGTTGTACGTCTACTACTTCAACATCAGCTTCATGAAGTTCATTGCTCTCTGCTCGGGGATCTTTCTGCTCTACAATCCCCTGAAGTCTTTGAGCAGAATTCCAATGCTCATGCAGAAGTGCCTCGCTTCGACGTCCAATGTCTTCGACCTCATGCAGCTCAAACCCTCCATTCAGGATGCTCCCAACGCGACGGCGATCACCGAATGTCTTGGCGGAATAAGGTTTCGCGGCGTCAACTTTGCTTACGGACAGGACTCGAAGGCGCTCCACGACGTCAATTTGGAAGTGGAACCGGGCAAGAAGTATGCGCTGGTCGGGGCGAGCGGCGCAGGCAAGACCACCATGCTCTCGCTGATCTTGCGCTTTTACGACCCCCAGTCCGGCGCCATCGAACTGGACGGGCGCGATCTTCGAACCCTTACGCAACAGTCGATTCGCGAGCACGTGGGAATCGTCACCCAGGACACGTTTCTCTTTCACGACACGATCTACGAAAACATTCGCTACGGGCGCCTTGACGCCACGGAAGCGGAGATCCAAGCCGCCGCAAAGCTCGCCTTTGCGCACGATTTCATCCTCGCCCAACCCGAAGGCTATGATACAACGGTTGGCGACAAGGGTTGTCTTCTCTCGGGCGGCCAGCAGCAGCGCCTCGCCATCGCGAGAGCTTTGCTCAAGAACGCGCCCATCCTCTTGCTCGACGAGGCAACCTCCGCCCTCGACTCGGAATCAGAGCGGATGATCCAGGCCGCGCTCGAACGCCTCGCGCAAGGCCGCACCGTAATTGCCATCGCGCACCGGTTGTCCACCGTTCTCAATTCGGACTGTATCGTTGTAATGGCGCACGGGCGGATCGTGGATATCGGCCCTCACGCCACTCTGCTCGAGCATTCGCGTCTCTACCGCAAACTTTACCAATTGCAGTTCCATCACGAAGAAGCGGTGGCCGCTTGAACTTCTAACGACTTTCCGGGAGCCAACCGGCTACCCGATTTTCAGCGGTTGAGAATCGCCGTCTTCCTTTAGCAGAAATTCTGCCGCCTGTGCGACGTCCTTGTCGCCCCTTCCGGAAAGGTTGATCACGACTATTTGCTCCGGCTTCATCGTGGGAACCACCTTTATGGCATGCGCCACCGCATGAGCCGACTCCAGAGCCGGAAGGATTCCCTCCGTCTCGGCAAGGATGCGAAACGCGGCAAGAGCCTCACTGTCGGTCGCGTAGTCGTACTGGGCGCGGCCGATGTCGCGCAAATAGCAATGCTCCGGCCCGACAGCGGCATAGTCGAGTCCGGCGGAAACCGAGTGCGTCAATTCGATCTGTCCGTCCTCGTCGGCGAGCAACCAGGTCTTCGCGCCCTGCAAGACACCCAACCGTCCGCCCTGGAAACGTGCCGCGTGCCGTCCGCGACGAATCCCCTCCCCTCCGGCTTCAACGCCCACTAGCTTTACGCCATCATCGCGAAGAAAAGGATAAAAGAGGCCGATCGCATTGCTGCCGCCCCCGACGCAGGCAATGAGAAGATCCGGAAGCCTCTCTTCGCGCTGGAGAATCTGTCGTCGGGCTTCATCACCAATAACGCGATGAAAGTCGCGCACCATCATCGGGTAGGGATGCGAGCCGTAGGCGGTACCGAGCACGTAGTGGGTCGAGCGTACATTGGTCACCCAGTCCCGCATGGCTTCGTTGATCGCTTCTTTGAGAGTCGCCTGGCCAGCGGTTACGGGGACGACCTTGGCCCCCAAAAATTCCATCCGCGAGACGTTGAGTGCCTGGCGCTTCATATCGACCGCCCCCATGTAAACAACGCAGTCGAAACCGAAACGCGCGGCCACCGTCGCCGTCGCCACGCCGTGTTGTCCCGCGCCAGTTTCGGCAATCACCCGCCGTTTGCCCATCCGCTTGCACAAGAGCGCCTGGCCCACGGCGTTGTTGATCTTATGCGCGCCGGTGTGCAAAAGGTCTTCCCGCTTGAGATAGATCCTTGCTCCGCCCAGGCGCTGCGTAAGGCGCTCCGCGAAGTAGAGAGGCGTGGGTCGCCCGCAATAGTCGGCCAAGAGAAACGAAAACTCCTTTCGGAACCCGGGATCGATGCGGGCGCGCTGATATTCCTGCTCCAATTCCTCCAGCGCGCTGACGAGCGTTTCAGGCACAAACCTTCCGCCATACGGGCCGAAGTGACCGTGGGCATCAGGAACTGCGGCACTCATTTCGGAAGCCAACATGCCCCATTATGAACCCTGGCGGCCATTGCCGCAACCGCCCTCCTGTGGGGAGAAGGCATCGCCGGCAACGCGTCGGGAAAGTGACCCGTCAGGGAGCGACCGTTTCGCAATTCGTCGAAAACTTGCATCCGCACCCGGAAATGTGTGATCGCATACGCTTCGACGTGCTCGGCGCGGGCGTCCGTCGACTCGGCCCGAGGCAGAATCCAGAGACCCCGCCAGCGCGGGCCCGGCGATTTCTCCAGCCAAAGCTTGCCTTGCTCAAAAATGAAAGCCCGGCTCTCGGAAACCTTTTCGACCTTGGCGCGGGTTTTCTTCCTGGGCAGCAACTCCGGTCGGCGGGCGCGGCACTCGCTCCGGATTGGACATTCAGGACACCGCGGGTTTCGCGCCACGCAGATCAAGGCTCCAAGATCCATCAGGGACGAATTGTGAAGCCGGCCACCCTTTCGGGGAAGAAGCCCCCGGGCAACGCTCCGCAGAAATGCGCGGCCCGCAGCACCATCCACGGGTTTCTGCCAATCCGTCAAGCGCGCGAGCACCCGGGCAATATTGGCATCGATCACCGGTTCCGCCCTGTCAAACGCGAAGGACCTGATCGCGGAAGCGGTGTAGGCGCCCACTCCCGGCAGACTGCGCAAGGCTTGCAGCGAGGGCGGAATTTGCCCCCCGTGCTCCGCGAGAAGAGCCTTGGCGGCCCGGTGGAGGTTCCGTGCCCGGCTATAGTATCCCAGTCCCTGCCAAAGCGAGAGGACATCGTCTTCCGCCGCGTTGCCGAGCCCTTCGATGGTCGGAAATCTCGCCATCCATCGGCCGAAATAGGGAATCACCGCGGCAACGGTCGTCTGCTGCAGCATGAACTCCGAAACCATCACCGTGTAGGGGTCGCCAGTCTGCCGCCACGGCAGGTCGCGTCCGCATCGCTCAAACCACCTTCGCAGCTTGCGCCGGATTTTTTCCTCTGCCTTCAGCCGAGGCTGCGCTTTACTGGTCTGTCCAGTGCCCGAGAAAGCCATTACCCTTTACACTACGCCATTGACGGCGGCGCAAGCCGCCAAACTCAGGCTCTTGCTGCAAAAGGAAGATTACAAGTTCGAGGCGCGTCCGTATACGCTCTATTTCGCGCAGAAAGATAAACTCTCGGTCGCTGTTTACGAGAAGGGGCCCAAAGCGGTAATCCAGGGACGCGGCACCGAAGATTTCGTGCGTTTTCGCCTCGAACCGGATATCCTCGGCGAAGCCAGGCTCGGCTACGAAGAGGTGCACAACCCCGAAATGTTCGAGCCGCACTTCGGTATCGACGAAAGCGGCAAGGGCGACTTCTTTGGACCTCTGGTGGTCGCCGGTGTCCATGTGAATCGCGATCTGGCGAAACAGTTTCAATCCATCGGCGTTGCGGACAGCAAGCGAATCTCCTCCGATCAACGTATCCGGGATCTCGCAACGGCCGTCCGGAAATCCGGTGCGGCGCAAAGCGTCGTCGCGATCAGCCCGGATCGCTACAACGCGCTCTTCCTCAAGATCGGCAACCTCAACCGGCTGCTCGCATGGGGGCACGCCCGGGTCATTGAAAACCTCTGCGCGTTGCGGCCCGAATGCGCGCGCGCGCTCTCGGATAAGTTCGCCGACGTTCGCGTTCTCCAACGGGCTCTGATGGAAAAGGGTCGCAACATCCTCCTCGACCAGCGGACGAAGGCTGAATCGGATTACGCCGTCGCCGCCGCCTCGATCCTCGCTCGCGAGAAATTTATCGATTGGCTGGAGGCCGCCGGCAAACGCCTCGGGCTTCCACTTCCCCGCGGCGTCTCCCCTTCCGTCAAGGAGGCCGCGAAAAAGATCGCGGATCGTGGAGGACGCGACGCTCTGGCTGGCGTCGCCAAGATGCATTTTAAGACCGCCGCGGAAGTCCTTGGCGCCGTCTGACGACAGCGCGAGTCGGTACGGGCAAAAGCCGCGCCTGACAGCCCGGGCGATCCGGAACTAGATCGCGCGAAAGACGAACGGAAAATCCCTCTCTGATCGTCGCCGCGAGTTTTCTGCCGGTCGCTGCCGGGCGCGGCAAGAATGGACTTTAAAACGATGGCCGACATGCTTGGGTAGATGTATGGAACTCAACGCCTGGACCAAGGGTCTCCGCGGCGCTTACGACAAGGCCCTCTCCCTGTACCGAGATGGCAACCGCGACGATTCCAGCTATTTTGCGGACGACGAGAAGCGCTTTCTCGCTTCCATCGGGCTGCGGCCGATCAACCTCTACGACTATGCCGAGGATTTCGTCAGCGCCGCCGAACCCGATTGGGAAACATTCCTGTTGATCGCTGCGGCGCGACGCGACTATTTCCTCTTTGAGCAAGAAGGCTGCGCAAATCCGGAGGAGATCACCGCCGATCAGCTGGCGCCGATGTCGGCCACCCTCGATGGAATTGCCTGGCTGCCCCGGATAATCCAAAAGGCGCGCGCATTTCTCCAGGGAGCCCTCTGTCACGACATCATGTATTGTTGCGGCGGAGATCGTCGGTTCCTAAAGGAAAATTGCCTGCACCCGGCGGACTTCCTCCGGGCCGTCTGGGCGAAGACCGACGATCAAAAAATCCTCAGTTTCGTAAGGAGATCTGGAACGCCAAACGAACCGACCTCGTGACGCTAAGCTTTGGCCGATCGCGCGAGAAACGCCCGCCATCCGCCAAAGCTGGTGATATCTTCTGAGCCCGCGAGCGCGATTTCCTCGCAAAGAAATCCTTTCACGGAGCCGCCGGAGCTGAGGATAATATTGCCGATCGAAAGAGGCGGCGGAACGCCCGCGACAAAGATGCCGAAGCCTTCCGCCGTCAATTCCCAAATTTCCACCTCGATGGAAGCTCCGACCGACGAGCGGATCATACCGGGTTTCGGAGGCGAGGTATTCGCGAGAGCGAACAAGCGGTAGATCGGGGCCGTGAGCGCCGGCCTGGAAAATACCGCGCCAAGGTCGAGAAGCTGATGATTGAGCGGCTGGCCGCGCAAGTGGGCACCCACCACTGCGAGCTGAACGGTCATGGTGCGACTCGAATTTTCAGGGCTTTCTTACTTGGCCGCTTTCAGCCCCCGGAAGAAGCCGAGAGCCTCATCGCGTGTGTCGAAAGTCGGATACGCCGTGTCGAAACACGCCAGTTCAAACACCCGCTTGACCTCGCCGCGCAGCGAGCATACCGCCAATCGCCCGCCCTGCCGGCTGATCTGCCGCCCGACCAGGAACAGCTCGCGAAATCCCGCGCTGGCCATGTAGTCGAGATGTTCCAAATCAACCAGAAGGTCGCACGCCTCGGGCTCAGGACCCAGGGCCAGCGATTGCATCGTATCTTTCAAGTCTTTGCCGCTATGCGGATCGAGTCGACCGGAGATCGTCAGAATCTTGACGTTGCCATCCATGCTTGTCTGAAACGCGGCCATAGAGGAGTTAAACCAGACCTTGGCGTAATTAACGAATTCCACTTGTCGCAAGCAAACGCATTTTTATCTTTCGGGGACTCGCGCGGCGCTAATCGCTTCGCGCATTTCATTGACATGCAAATCTCGCTCAGAAAGAAGGTCGCCCTCTGGTTTGCGTTTGTGGCCCTGGCCGTCGGCGTGGCGGGATTCGCGGGATTCAGGCGCCTGTCCACCTACATTCGCAATGAAGCCGAGCTTCAAATGGAAGCCAAGCTCGAGCATGTCGTCGACGTGCTGGAAGCCACCAACTCGATCTACCTGGACCTCGTCCGCTCCTCGATGCGGGTACTGAAGATGCTTTGCCTGAAGAATGGGCCGCCGCGTACGGGGTTGCTGCCGGACGAGACCGGCATCTCAGAGTCGCTGTTTTTCGGCAATCGGCCGGCGGCGACCAATCACGCCATCGTGGACCAGGTTCGGGACATCATGGGTGGAACAGCGACGCTCTTCCTGAAAAGAGGAGAGGACTTCATTCGCATCACTACCAACGTCGCCAAAGATGACGGATCGCGCGCCGTGGGAACGAAACTCGACCCCTCAGGGAAAGCGGTCGCAGCGATCCGAAAAGGAGAACCCTACTACGGAGTCGCCGATATCCTCGGCAGACCATATATCACCGGATACGAGCCGATGCGCGACAAAGACGGCGCGATCATAGGCGTTTACTACGTCGGCTATCCCCTGCAAACGCTGGTTGCGATCCGGGATGCCATCCAGGAACGTGGCGTGCTGGATCATGGATTCTTCGCGCTTTGCAACGAAAAGAACCAAACAGTTTTCGTGACCGCAAACCTCGGCAACCCGGCCGAGGCAAAATCCATTGCGGAACGGTCTGCCAGCGACCAGCCAAATTCAAATAGGCATTGGATCGTCACCAAGAAGACCTTTGCGCCCTGGGACTACGACGTCGCCGCCGCCATGTACCTGCCCGATGTAAACGCCAAGGCGTTGCAGATCATCTGGCAAGTTTACGGCGTCGCAGCCGCCATTATTTTCGGTGTGTTTCTGGTCTCATTTTGGCTGGCCTCGCGGCTTTCGGAAGCACTCATCGAGGCGGAGACAAGCCGGCGAGCGGCATTGGACGCCCGCGACGCCGCAGAATCCGCCAACCGCACCAAAAGCACTTTTCTGGCAAACATGAGCCACGAACTGCGCACTCCGATGAACGCGATCATCGGTTACAGCGAAATGCTCATCGAGGAGGCTGAGGAGCTCGATCTTAAGAATCTGGCCCCCGATCTGCAGAAAATTCGCTCCGCCGGGAAACACCTCCTCTCGCTCATCAACGACGTCCTGGATCTCTCGAAAATCGAGGCGGGAAAAATGACCCTGTTCATCGAGCAGATCGTCGTCAAGAGCATGACTCAGGAAGTCGCGGCGACTATCCAGCCGCTGGTCGAAAAGAATGGCAACCGGCTGCAGGTCGATTGCGCCGACGACTGCGGCACCATCCTCGCCGACCGCACCAAGATCCGGCAAACTCTCTTCAACCTCCTCAGCAATGCCGCAAAATTTACCGAAAAGGGCAGCATAACGCTCGAAGCGCGACGCGTGAAGCCCCCACCCGCCGATGGCTCGACGGAAGAGGAATCGCCGCAGGAGCGCATCACTTTCTGCGTGCGCGACACCGGCATCGGGATGACTGACGAGCAGGTGGGCAGGCTCTTTCAGGCGTTCTCCCAGGCCGACGCTTCCACCACGCGGAAATATGGGGGCACCGGCCTCGGCCTCGTCATCAGTCGCAAGTTCTGTCAAATGATGGGAGGAGACATCAGGGTGCGCAGCGAGTCCGGAAAGGGCACGACCTTCATTGTTGACCTCCCGGTCAGCGTGGCCACGGAGACCGCGCCGGTCAGATCCGAAGAGGAAAAAATGCCACCCGACGGCAAGTCCCGCCTTGTCCTGGTCATCGACGACGATCCCGAGGCCGCAGAACTCTTGAAGCGGAGCCTCTCGAAGTCTGGTTACGGGGTCGTCGTTGCCTATAGCGGCGCCACGGGAATCGAGATCGCTCACAAGCTCCATCCCGCAGCAATCACTCTCGACGTGATGATGCCCGGGATGGATGGCTGGTCGGTCCTTACGGAGCTCAAGTCCGATCCGGGTACCTCTGCGATCCCGGTCATCATCGTGACCATGCTTCAGGACCGCCAACTTGGCTTTACCCTGGGTGCCTCGGAATTTCTTACCAAACCTGTTGACCAGGAAAAGCTGCGCAGCGTTGTGTCGAACTACTGCATCCGCCCGCCTGCTTACGCGCTGGTTGTCGAAGACGACAGCAACAGCCGGCAACTCGTCTGCCGCATGCTCGAAAAGGAAAACATCCGCTTTCAGGAAGCGGAGAACGGGAGGATCGCCCTCGATAAAATCGCGATCGAGACGCCCGCGGTCGTCCTCCTCGATCTGATGATGCCAGTGATGGATGGGTTCGAGTTTCTCAGCATTTTGCGCGAGAATAGCCAACTGGCGTCCATACCGGTCGTGGTTGTCACTGCCAAGGACCTCACCGCTGAAGATCGCGAACGCCTGACGGGCCGCGTGAATCAGATCATTTTGAAAGGGGCCACGGATCGCAAAAAGCTGCTCGCCGAAATCAATGCCATACTGGCAAAAAAAGCGCCGAACACGTAGGAAACCTGAAAGATTGGCGAATGAGGCGTTATGGTTGATTTCTGGTCCTGCGGGGTCTCAGGAAAAACACCATGCGCGGCGCTTCTTGCCCCGGCCCGTATCGGCGCCAATCGCAAGAATTACTCTGCCAAAAGCGGCGCGAGCGACGTTTTCTGACTTCGCGACTTCCCCGAGAAGTTTGCCGGTTTCGCAAATCATGTTTTTGAACTACTCATTACGCTCATGCCGAAGATTCTCCTCGTCGAAGACAACGAACTGAATCGTGACATGCTTTCGCGCCGCCTCGGGCGGCGCGGTTACGAAGTTGTGATTGCCATCGACGGCCAGCAGGGGATCGATCTTGCAGAATCCACTTTGCCGGACGTCATTCTTATGGACATGAGTCTGCCGGTTATTGATGGATGGGAGGCCACGCGGCGAATCAAAGCCGCTGCTTCGACCGGAAACATACCGGTCATTGCCCTCACCGCGCACGCGATGGCCGGAGACCGGGACCAGGCGCTCGAGGCGGGCTGCGATGATTACGACATCAAGCCGCTTGAGCTGGACAGGCTTCTGGGAAAAATCTCGGAACAACTCGAGCGATCGGGCAAGAACGCCGCTTCCCGCTGATTGTGGCATCCGAAAAAGAAAAGTCACCGCTCGCGAGATTACGTCACGATCTGCGCACCCGCGTTAATCACATTCTGGGCTACAGCGAGATCCTTCGCGAAGAACTTGCGGACGGCGGCGCGGCTGAAACCGAGAGCATCGAAAAGATTCAGTGCGCGGCCAGACAACTGCTTGATCTTGCCGAGGCGTCTTTCAGCGAGGCAAGTTTCGCGGGAGTCGCCGAATCTTCGACCGAGCACGTGGCGGCTTCGGCCAAATACAAGAAGATCACCGATGCCTTGCAATTCGTTCCGAACGAAGCGATCGATAATCGATCGAAGATCACGGGGAGGATACTCGTGGTCGACGACCGGCAGGAGAATCGCGAAGTTCTCGTCAAGCGCCTCAAGCGCCAGGGCCACCAGACCGCACAAGCGGAAGGCGGCCGCCGCGCGCTTGAAATGCTGGCCGAAAGCGCGTTCGATCTCGTCCTTCTGGATGTCCTGATGCCAGATATCGACGGTTATTCCGTCCTTGGCAGAGTGAAAGCGAATCCGGCATTGCGTCACATTCCGGTGATCATGATTTCTGCTTTGGACGAAATCGAAGCTGTCGTTCGCTGTATCGAAGCCGGAGCGGAGGATTTCCTTCCGAAGCCCTTCAGTCCCACGCTTCTCCGCGCGCGGATCGGAGCCAGTCTCGAAAAAAAGAACTTCCGCGACCAGGAGCAGGCGTACCTGCGGCAGATCGAGGAGACCCGGAAGAGACTGGAAAAAGAACTCCAGGAAGCGGCGCGGTACGTGGTTTCGATTCTTCCGCCACCAATGGAAGAGCCGTTCTCAATTTCATGGGTTTACGACCCGTCGACCGAGCTCGGAGGCGATTCGTTCGGCTATCACTGGATCGACGAAAGTCACTTTGCAATCTACCTGCTGGATGTCTGCGGACACGGTGTCGGAGCGGCGCTGATGTCGGTCGCCGCAATCAACGTCATCCGCAACCACTCTCTGCCCGACACCGATTTTCTCGACCCGGCAAACGTCCTTTCCAGCCTGAACGAGGCTTTCCAGATGGAACGCCACAATAACATGTTTTTCACCATCTGGTACGGGGTCTACGACGCCTCCTCCCGAACGATTTGCCATTCGTCGGGCGGGCATCCGCCGGCTTTGCTGCTCAAGCCTCAGGCGAGCGGGGGCGACCGCGTCGAACTCTTGCGCTGCCCGGGAATGCTCATTGGCGCAATGCCAGCTATCTCCTATCGCAGCGCGACGACTGAGGTCCCGGCCCATTCGCGTCTCTTTGTCTTCTGCGACGGCGTCTATGAAATCAAACGCCCGGACAACACGATGCTCGATTTCGACGATGAGTTCGTCCCCTACCTTATCTCAAATGGCCGCAGTCCCAGCATCGCGGACGATGTGCTGAG
The DNA here is from genome assembly GCA_963816855.1 of uncultured Verrucomicrobiae bacterium. GTDB lineage: Bacteria > Verrucomicrobiota > Verrucomicrobiia > Chthoniobacterales > Terrimicrobiaceae > DASTFP01. The sequence continues at coordinate 32,653 of CAWFMA010000029.1, forward strand.
CTGGGTGCGCCTGATGCGCGGAGGCGACAAACTTGCGGACGACTTCTCGTTTCTCGCCATGGACTTCTCCGCGTAGGAAGTTGCCGCGCCTACGAAGGGCTCCCTTCAAACTCGCGCGCGAGGTTGAAAAGCAGATTTTCTCTCCAGGCCGGCGCGGCCAAAGTCACCCCGAAGGGAATACCATCCGAGCGAAAACCCGCGGGGATGGCGAGCCCGCACAAGTCGAGAAGGTTCATGAAGTTGGTGTATCGCCCGAGATTCGTGTTCAGCTGAACAGGTTCGGCCAGCACCTCGTCGACGGTATAGATTGTCCCGGCAGTGGGCAGCAGGATGGCGTCAAAGCTCTCCCAGGTTTGCTCTGATTGTCGGGCAAGATCGGCAAGCCGGTACTGCGATTCGAAGGCGTCGAGCGCGGAGAAACTTTTCCCGCCTGCGATCACGGCGCGAACCACTGGATGCATCGCCTTCGAGTCGCTCTCGAGAACAGATCTCGCCGCCGAGTAGCGCTCGGCAACCCAGGGTCCGGCGTAGAGAAGGCCGGCAGTCTCTCGAAATGGGCGGTAGTCAAACTCTCTTACGCTCCAACCGCGCCCGGAGGCTCGTTTGACAGCCTGGTCATAGAGTTCGAAATAGTCTTTGTCCCCAAAAAATTCCCTTTCCTCGAGAGGCAGCACGCCAATCCGGCGCAATGCCGAAGGGACCGTGTCGACCAGCCTTCGCGAAAATGCGTCGCGCCGATCGAAGCCGCCGACGATCCGATCGACTGTTTCCGCCTCGTCAAGCGTCCTCGTGAACACGCTTGGGCAATCGAGCGTTCGGCACGCAGGAACAACTCCGTCCGTCGACCACCGGCCACGGGTTGGCTTCAGCCCGACAAGATTGTTGAATGCCGCGGGCACTCTCCCGGAGCCGGCGGTATCGGTTCCCAGGGCAAAATCCACCAACCCCGCCGCGACCGCGATCGCTGAGCCCGAACTGGACCCGCCGCTGATATAAGAGGGATTGTAGAAATTGCGTGGAAAACCATAGGGCGATCGTGTCCCGTTAAGACCGGTTGCAAACTGGTCCAGGTTGGTCTTGCCGATCGGTATGGCACCTGCATCGAGCAGGCGCTGGATGACGTGAGCGCTTCGGGTCGGCACGTAGGCAAACGCGGGACAAGCCGCAGTTGTTGGCAACCCCGCGAGGTCGATGTTGTCCTTGATCGCGAACGTGAGGCCTCTCAAGGGAAGATCGTCTGAGGCCGTTCCAAGCCCCGCAACGCGGTCCAGCGCTTGCTCCTCCGGCACCAGCGAAATCCAGACTCCGTCGTTCCCGCGTTCGCGTATCCTGCGAAAGGTTTCCTTGATCTTGTCAGCGAGGTTGCTCATCGCCGATGATGATTGCCAATGTTTGCCCGGGCGAAACCAGCTGGCCTTCTGCAAACCGAATCGAATGAAGCGTGCCAGCCACGGGCGCCGCGATTGCGATTTCCATCTTCATTGCCTCAAGAATCACAAGCGTGTCGCCTTCGACGACCTCTTGCCCGACGGCGGCCAAGACTTTCCAGACATTCGCCGCCACGTGAACATCCACTGCGTGGCCGCCAGGAGGCATTTCCAACGCGGCTTCGGGAGCGTCCTCGTCGGATAACGTCGCGGGGGAGTCGGCCGATTCGGTCAACGTCCACCGCTCGCGCTCCTCGGCAAACGCCTCTTGCTGCCGATTCCTGAAGGCGGCCGCATCGTCGGAGACGCCTGCCAGAAATTTCTGGTAACGGCGCAGCGTGAATGTCTCCTGCTCGATTTCCAATTTGAACTTGCCGGCGGGAAAGTCTTCCCGCAACCGGTGAAGCTCGTCCGCTTCAACGGGATAGAACTGGATCTGATCGAAATGTCTCAGGAGCCAGCGCTTGGGAAAATCTTTGGTCTCCTGCCAGCGGTTCCACATTTGAATCGTGCGCCCTACAAACTGGTAGCCGCCGGGTCCTTCCATGCCGTAGACGCAGAGGTAAGCTCCTCCGATTCCCACCGCGTTCTCCGGAGTCCAGGTTCGTGCGGGATTGTACTTGGTGGTGACCAACCGGTGGCGCGGATCCAGGGGCGTGGCGACCGGCGCCCCGAGGTAGACATCCCCCAATCCCAGCACAAGGTAGCGCGCCGAAAAGACAATTTCCCTCACTTGCTCGACGGCATGGAGACCGTTGATCCTTCGTATGAATTCGATGTTGTCGGGGCACCATGGAGCATCGCTGCGGACCGACTGCATATATTTCTCAATGGCCAACCGTGTGGAGGGATCGTTCCAGGATAGGGGGAGTCGGACGATCCGCGTCGAAACTTCAAAATCCTCCAGAGCGGGCAGTTCGAACTCCGCCTCGACGAGCTTCTCCAGCAAGACTTCGCGAGAAATAACGCGGTTGTCATAGTGAACCTGAAGAGACCGGATGCCCGGGGTGAGGTCGATGATTCCCTTCTGTGGATTCTTGGAGAACCAATCCATCAACGCGTGCGCGCAAAATCTGAGATTCAGATCGAGAACGGGCGGTCCATATTCGACCAGGAGATATTTGTCACCAGCCTGCCGGTAGGCGATCTCCGGCTGGTCGCCTTTGGGAGGAAGGCGATGAATGACCGCTTGGAAGCCCTCCCTTGTCGCTGCGCGTCTCGATGTCTTCGCGCAATTAACTGGCGGGGTTCCGCCATCGGTCTTAAAACCAGCGTTCCGCACCCACTCATCCTGGTGTTGCTCCGCGGCGGCGGCATCCTCCACCGTCCAGCGCGCGAACCGGATCCGGTCGCCGGGCCGAAGCTGTCCGATTTTCCATAGTTCTGCTTGGACGATCGTCGCGGGACACACGAAGCCACCCAGGCTTGGGCCGTCCACGGCCAGGATCACCGGCATATCTCCAGTGAAATCCACGGCCCCGACGGCATACGCGTTGTCGTGAATGTTGGAAGGATGCAACCCCGCTTCGCCTCCATCTTTTCGGGCCCATTTCGGCTTGGGACCGATCAGGCGAATCCCAGTGCGCGAAGAGTTGTAGTGGACCTTCCAGTCCGTCGAGAAAAACATCGCCATATCCTCCTCGGTAAAAAAATCCGGCGCGCCGTGCGGACCGGACAGCACGCCGATCTCCCAGAAGCCTTCATAGCGCGGAGCCTCGTTCAGTTTCGCGGAGCTTCCCGTTGCCTCGGGGCGGGCAAGCTTCAGGACATCTCCGCTCCTAAGGATCCGTCCGCCATGGCCTCCAAACTTTCCGAGCGTAAACGTAGACCGGCTCCCGAGATATTCCGGAACGTCAAGCCCTCCGGCGATGGCAAGATAGGTGCGGCAGCCGGGTCCCTCGACCGGGTGAAGGTTGAGCGTTTCGCCGGGATGGACTTCGAAGGCTTCCCATAACGGCTTGCGGCTTCCTCCAATTTCTGGTCGCATATTGGCCCCCGCCAGGGAAACGAAGGCGCGATGGTTAAACTTCAACCTGGGTCCGGAAATCGTACATTCCAGGCCAGCCGTGCCTTCGCTGTTGCCGACAAGACGATTCGCCAGCCGCAAGGCAAGATGGTCCATAGGTCCGGAGGGCGGGACGCCAACTTCCCAGTAGCCAAGCCTGCCGGGGTAATCCTGTATCGTCGTGTGGGTGCCGGGATCCAACACGTCGATGGTGCGCGGACAAAAAACAAACGTTGAGAGGTAGCGCACCGTCACGCTGCCTTCCTTAAAGCGTTCTCCGGCGAGAATGCTCATGACCAAGTCAAGATTGGTCTCGATTCCGCCAATGCGCGTCGCGGCCAGGGCAGCGTGAAGCCGGGCGATCGCTTCTGCGCGAGTGGGTGCGTGAGCGATGATCTTGGCGATCATCGGGTCGTAGTAGGGACTTACTTCGCTTCCTCGCTCAACCCACCCATCCACTCGCACACCGGCCGGATAGCTCACCTCGGTCAGCAATCCGCAACTCGGCTGAAAATCCTTCCCCGGATCTTCCGCGTAAACGCGAGCTTCGATCGCATGCCCTTTGGGAGAATGGCGATATTCCGCGAGCGGCAACTCTTCTCCGGACGCGAGGCGAACCATCCATTCAACGAGATCGACTCCGGAGACTTCTTCGGTCACGCAATGCTCGACTTGCAGCCGGGTATTGATCTCGAGAAAATAGAACTCTCCAGAGTCGGCAGCATACAGGAATTCACAGGTGCCTGCGGACCGGTATCGAGCTGCCCTACCCAATTTTCGCGCCGCCTCGTGCAACCGCTCGCGAACGCCTTCAGTCAGCGAAGGGGACGGGGTCTCTTCCAGGATCTTTTGATTTCGGCGTTGCGTCGAACAATCCCGTTCGCCTAGCACCGCAATTGCCCCTTTTCCGTCTCCAAATATCTGCACCTCGACGTGTCGCGCCGAAGCGATGAATTTTTCAAGGAACAGCCCGGACTCCTTGAAATTGGTCGCGGCAAGCCGCCGAACACTCTCAAACTTTTCGTCAAGCTCGCCGGCTGTGCGCGCCAACAGCATTCCGATGCCTCCGCCGCCCGCCGTGCTCTTGATCATCACGGGAAATCCGATCCGTCGCGCTTCTTCTTGGGCTGCGCTCGCCGATTCGAGAAGACCCGATCCCGGCGAAACCGGGACGCCGCTCGCGACCGCAAATGCTCGGGCCGCATCCTTCGGGCCGAAATCGCGCATGTTTTGCGGGGTCGGCCCAATGAAGGAAATTCCCGCCGACTCGCATGCCCCGGCGAAATCGGCGTTCTCGCTGAGGAATCCGTATCCGGGATGGATCCCTTCAGCTTCCGTGAGCCTGGCGGCCTCAAGAATTTTCTCGACCTGCAGATAGCTTTCCGCAACCGGCGCCGGTCCGATAAAAACCGCCTCGCCCGCCATTCGCACATGCGCTGCGTGCCTGTCCGCTTCAGAGTAAACAGCCACCGAAGCGATCCGCATGCGGTCAAGCGTCCGGATGATCCGGCAGGCGATCTCGCCGCGATTGGCTACGAGGACCTTGGAGAGCATCCCTAGCCGCCCGGTTGGTCATTGATTCCGGACGCCCACGCCACTCCACGTTGGCGTCTCATCGTTCCCACAGATGCACCTTGATTGGAGTAGGATTGTACGCATTGCAGGGATTGTTGAGTTGCGGGCAGTTGGAGATAAGACAAAGCACATCCATTTCCGCCCGCATCTCCACGTACTTGCCAGGCTCCGAAACGCCGTCGGCGAAAGTAAGGTCCCCTTCGGGCGTGATCGGCACGTTCATGAAGAAATTGATGTTGTGCGCCAAGTCGCGCTTCGTCACATGATAACCGGACGAGGCCATCTGAAGAAGAAACGTATCGCGACAAGCGTGCATGAAGCGCTTGTCCAGCGAATACCGAACCATGTTGCTTTCCGCGGCGCACGCGCCCCCCAGGGTGTCGTGCCGGCCACACGTGTCGGCCGTGATCGTCAGCATCGGACGGCAAAGATTCGACATCAGCCTCGTACCGGCAGTAAGATAAACCGAGTTTTGCTCGCGGATCGTGTCCTGCGCGCTGTAGCGCTCCGTGACGTCGGCGGCGTTGAAGAAAAACGTGTCCACTGCCTGATTGCCCTCCAAGTCCACGATACGCAGAACCTCGCCCTCCTCGACCTCATGAAACCAACCCTCTCCAGCGGGAATCGTCAAACTTAGGTTGGCCGTTTCGGCTTGAAGAGGGCTTTCGGTGTAAACAAGCGCGCTCATTGCTCGAAGATGCGGAAGGTTCGGGGGTTCGGGCGTGCGACTCCCCGTTCCTCGACGGTCAAAGGACGACTAAGAACTTGCGGGATCTGTTCGTTCATAAGAAGAGCCGCTCGGTGAGCGCCAGCGTGCGGCCACACTCGGGCCGAAAATTGCGGCAAAAATCATCGCTCCCCGGAGGAGCGCAGGAAAAAATTTCGATCTCCACACGCGCCTGCGGGTATTCTCCGGCCGGCGCCAGCGGGTGCGGACAATTGGCCAGAACCACGAGGGCGTCCATCTCTGTCCGCAGTCCGACATAGGCGCCAGCCGGGCAGTGATCCTCCACGAACTTCAGCCGGCCCTCGTTGTCAACGATAACCTTGCTGAAGAAATTCACATTGGCGACCAGATCCGCAAGCCCGAGGCCGTGCTTGGTGAGTTCGATAAGAAAATTGTCGTGGGCGTTGCGGTAAAAACGGTTGCGATATTCCTGGTAGTTGCGTTCGCCGAACTTCGCCGCGACCATCGACCGGTTTATGTGGCCGGCAAGGGGATCGTGCCATCCCAGGCTGTCCTCAACAATGGAGACCAGAGCATTTCCCATATCGGTCATCAGGATGTGCCCGCGATGAAGCTTCGCGGTATGCAAAGCCTTCAAGGTATCGGGGATGTTCAACCGATCCAGCGGTTGAGCGGCGTTGTAGAATAGGGCCGAAAGGTTGGCCGATGGATCGAGCGCTCTAAGGCGAGTCAGGCGGCGGCGCGGAATACGCATCGACCACATGGCGCCGCTTGGAAGAGTCTCGGAAAACAGGGCTGCGGACGGAAACTGGCTCATGTCATCGGAGTGAACTCACGGAAGCCCCCTTCACAAACGATTCGCAAAGGTGCGCTCGCGACAGTCTAGTTTCACACCTTGCGCCTGCTGGTTCTTCGCCAGGTCGCCGATCGAACTCGAGGCGACACACACGGTCTTTTGTGGCGCTAACCATCACTGAGGAGGAACAGGATCGCGATCAGCGAGGCGACAAACAAACCACGAATCAATCTTTTCATTCTACTTCGTCTCCGGCAACGGTCATCTTAACAACAGGCAGGCGCTCCTCCTCGCTATCTTGCGCGGAAACGTGGATCAACTCGTCAAGCCGGCGCTTGAGAGCCAAAAATTCCGGGGTAAGAAACTGATCCGGGCTTCGCGGGCGAGGAACGGGATTCTCGATAAACTCGCGAATTCCTCCGGGATTGACACCAAGAACAAGGATGCGGTCGGAAAGGTAAATCGACTCATCGAGATCATGGGTAATGAAAAGAATCGTCACGTCCACCTTCTTCCAAATCTGGAGCAGATACGCCTGCATCTTCGCGCGCGTTAGCGCATCCAGGGCGCCAAACGGTTCGTCCATTATGAGGATGCGCGGTTCATTTGCAAGGGCCCGGGCGATGGCCACGCGCTGCTTCATGCCACCCGAAAGCTCGTGCGGATACGAATCTTCGAAGCGGCTCAGGCCAACCATCTCGAGCCATTCCCGGGCGGTGCCCTCGGCGCCGGCGGAGCTCCGTCCCTGCATTTCAAGACCAAACATGACGTTCTGCTTCACGGTTCTCCATGGAAACAGCGTGTATCCCTGAAAAACCATGCCGCGGTCGCGTCCAGGTCCGGCAACCGGTAGGCCATCGAGAAGCATCTGGCCTCCCGTGGCGTCGTCGAGTCCCGCCACGATTCGGATGAGAGTCGATTTTCCACAACCCGACGGGCCAATGATGCAGACAAACTCCCGCCGGTGGATATCCAGAGAAACTTTGTCGAAGACCATGTGCTGATGGTGAGCGGACCCAAAGGCCTTTTGGAGATTCCGGACCGAGAGCACCACCGGCCTCTCCCGAATGCTCTTGAACCGGGCGGCAACCTGCGGGTCCTGCTTGTGATAATCGGGCAGTTCGATCGAGGTCATCATTCGATCAAACCTCTAGAGAAACTGCCGGAGTCTGGCGCGAAACTGATGGTCCCGCCTCTCCGACGCCCTCAAGCGCGGACGCGGGGCCGTGTCCCGCCTCAACAGCTTTCCCTGCCCCGTGTCCGGGCGAAGAGACGATCGGCGCGGATCTGCGAGCCCGGGCCGCGCGTTTCCAGGGAAAGAGAGCCTTGCCCAGCCAGGCCAGCGCAATGTCCGTCGTCAGGCCAATGATTCCGATCATCATGATCGCCGCGTAGACATTGTCGAAATTCCGGTAGCGCGCCTGCTGGTTGATGAAGAAGGTGATTCCGGACATTGTTCCGACCACTTCCGCAACGATCAGGTAGGTCCATGCCCAACCGAGCAGAATGCGCATATCGGTATAGATATCTGTGATCGACGCGGGGATAATGACCCGGGTCACGAGCCTCAACCCTCGCGCGCCGAGGGTTTGCGACGCCTCGATAAGGGCGGGATCGACCTTGCGCACGGTATTCGCGATCACCAGAACCTGCTGGAAGAACGTCCCAATCACGATGATTGCAATCTTTGGCCCATCGTCGATGCCAAGAATAGCGACACAAAGGGCGCCGAAAGCGGGAGCGGGCAGATAGCGAAAGAATTCGATGAAAGGCTCCTGGAGCCGGGAAAAGAATCGATAGGTGCCGCAAAGAATTCCCAAAGGAACCCCAATGAGCGAAGAGATTAGAAAGCCGAAAAAAATTGTGCGAATGCTGTGGCCAAGGCTCTCATGCAGCCACGGTTCGTTCGGCAGCCGGGGAGGCGTGGTAAAAGCGGTATAAAGGGACCTGAGCACCTCGTGAGGAGGAGGCAGGTAAACGGGATTTACCCGATATCCCTTCGGGGCATCGCCGTCTTCGCCGACGCTCTTAAGCTGGCGCGCGAACTCCGCGTTCGGCACTTCCATGCCTTCCACGAAATATTCCACGCTTCCCGGGTCCGTGACGCGGGTCAAAGGATGCCAAAGAAAAGGCAGATAGCTCACCGCGCACCAGACGGCCAAGGGAAGCAGAAAGGAAAAAATCGTCAGAACGAGCCTCAGGCGGTCGGGCAATTCCTCCTTGAGCCCCATCCAATCGCGATGCGCCATATTGTGTCGCTTCGGTGCTGCGGGCCTATCGGGAATTGCTATCCAATAAGGAATTCCGCCCCCGTCTGCCGCGTTTCGAAATCAACAGGAGGAAGACACGCTGCGCCCTGCCGGGGATCCCTCCGCCGATGTCTGCCCCAAAGGAGCCCGCGCGCCGCGAAAGTTGCACTTCAGCCACAGCTAGAGCCCTTCGACGATGCTCGGTGCCAGATAGCTGCCCGGTTTCTGCGATTCCTTGTAGACCTTGTTGTCCATGTTGAATTGGTTGCCGATGGTCATCGACCCATGGATCGAGTCGAAACCATTGCCCTTCTTGAAAGCCGCTTTCGCTTCCGCGAGCGGAAGCAGGTGCGTCCCGGGAACATTCTTTGCGTACTCGTCCGCATCCGCCCCGGCCTTCGCCGCCATGATCTTGATTGCATCAGCCCGTGTCGCTGGGTCATTCAAATAGTCCACGCACTTGTAGAAAATCCGGACGACCTTCGCCCAGTCGTCCTTGTGCTGGGAAAAACTTACCGGATTCACGGCAAGCACGTCGTAAATCAAGCCCTTGGCGTCCGAGCTGGTGAAAAGCTTCTTCGATCCTGGAACCTGTTTAAGAACCTGGCTGGACACCGGATACCAGGCGCCTACGGCCGCGACCTTTCCGGAAGCCAGCGTTTGCGGAGTCTCGTTGGTGGCGGTATTAACGATCTCCACATCGGACTGCGTCATACCGTTCTGCTTGAGGGCTTCCAGCAGCAGAAGATGTTCGACCAAGGTCGCTTCGATGCCCACTTTTTGCCCTTTGAGGTCCGCGATTGATTCGACCCCTGGCTTCCCGATAATCATGTCGCTGCCGTCGCTGTAATCGAGAGCCGCAATGATCTTGCTCTTGGCACCGTTGGCGCCAACCACCAACACATCAGTGGCGACGGCTGTTACCGCATCCACTTTTCCGGCGGCAAATGCATCCAAAGAGGGCAGGTAATCAAACCAGACGAGATCGACGTCGAGACCGGCTTCCTTGAACCAGCCCTTTTGCTTGGCGAGTTCAAAAATCGTAAATCCCGGCCAGTCGCTGTAACCGATCTTCAGCGGCTCCGCATACGCGGATCCGGCAAGAAAAGCGGCGAAAAGGTAAACTCGCAATTTTGGCAGGACTTTCTGGATCGACTTCATAGGATGCTGGGAGCGCTACGGTGATTGGGTAACTCTCGCGTAGCAAGAGCCGTGCCATCGGCGCAGGGTCCCGAATCAGCAAGCAGCCAGGAACCGGACGCCGGCTACGGGAATCGACTGTCGCGCTCAAGCCAGCGATTGCCGGGCGCCTAGAAGACCGTTGAAAAACCCCGGCTCGTCGCGCCCTCCGGGTTGCGTGGCATACGCGGGTTTCTCAACACTCTTCTAGCAGACCATCTCTGTCCAGCGCGCGAAAACTGTTGACGCCGTATCGCGCAGCACCGGCAGGCATTGGTGCCCTTGACGGCGTATCAAATCCGCATCGATCCCCGATTCAACGAGCAGCCCATAGGCTCTCGCCACGGCCTGGTCCAGAAGTTTCGGGGTCATCTCGAGGTGAAATTGGAGCCCATATAGCGCGTGCCCGTAGCGAAAGACCTGGTTCTGCGTGAGCGCCGACCACGCAAGCCGCATGCCGCCGGGAGGAATCTCGAACACATCCCCGTGCCAGTGGGTGGCAACGAACGTTGGGGGGAAGCCCCTCCAGAGGGGATCGTAGCGAGAAATCGGATCAAGCGTCACCTCGAAAAACCCCATTTCACGCCGCCCCGGCCGCACCCGGGCCCCAAGGGCCAAAGCCATGAGCTGAGCGCCCAGGCATAGTCCGAGAGCCGGCTTGCCTTGAGCCGCCGCCTGACGCACCAAGGCGCACTCGCCTGAAAGGTAGGGAAACCGGTGTTGTTCGTAGGCTCCCTGGGGCCCGCCGCCCAACACGAGGGCCGCGAAGCCGTCGAGGGAGGTGGGGACCGCCTCTCCCAGATCGGGCCTGATAACGTCTATCGGCAGCCCCGCGACGTCGAGGATCTCACCGAGCAAGCCGGGCCGATCGACATCGCTGTGCTGAACAAAAAGAACTCTCCTCTTCCTCATAAAATCCCGTTGACCCGGCCCGGAATCGCTTTCAAGTATGGGAGTCCGGCAAAAAACGCGATGTCTGTCGCGAGGGGATTCTGTCTCGCCCTCAATCGGAATCGCCACGCGACATTCTCCATGGCCGCATATATTTCCCCCGACCCGGCATTTACCGCAATAGGAAGGTCTTCCTAATTCCAGTGAGCGAAGTTCGGTAGCAGTTATTCTCCTTGGACGTGCTGACTCCGGAAGATTTTTAAGCCCCGGACCCGTTCGGTGAACAACCGTTCCTTGCCGCAAAACGTAGACGCTCCACGGCGATTGCGGCGGAGCAACGGTTTTCAACTCCAAGTTTCCGAAAGATCTTGTCCATATGGTTTTTCACGGTATGCGCGCTGATCCCCAGGATGATTGCAATTTCCTCATTGGATTTGCCTTGCGCGACCCACTCTGCGACTTCCCGTTCCCGGGGGCTGAGGTCCAGGGCGCCCCGCATAGACGAACCATCCATGACCTGCTCGTCCACGAGCAGAAGAAAGGATCCGGCGTAAGGGTGCCGGGTCAATCGCACCGCCAACTTGCGCAGTCCGCGGACGAAGGTCCATCCCTCGCCCTGCCTGAGACGCCCGGGAAAAAGACTGCGCCGGATTTTCCTCGCCACCAAGTCATCGAGTGGTCCGGGAAGACGGTGATCGGCAACCGGCGCGCTTCCCACATACCGGCAAATCAGCTGGAAGGTAGCCCGGCTGCAATAGCGTACTCGGCCATCCTCGCCGAGCAAAACGTGCCCGCGACCGAAACTCGCCTCCACGGACTCGAAGAGATTCGGCTCGTCGGCGGCTTCCAGAAGCCAATCCAGGTGGACGTCAAAACCGACCACACCGAGGCAGCTCGAATCATGAAGGATGGGAGCCGTCATGCTGGTGATGAAAAGCTCTTTTCCTGCGACTCGATACTGGTAAGGATCGATCAGCACTTCCGCTCTTCGACGGGCGGGCGCCAGATACCAATCGGCCTCGGGTTTGTCGTAGTCGATGTTGGCCTCAAGCCGGATTCGGCCGCCGTAGCGGTGCCAGAAGGGCACGAACCGCCCGGTTTGATCGTGCCCCGAAGTGCCGGCAAAGATGGTATCCAGTCCGTCCAAGGCGTTGGGCTCCCAGACGGTCCAAACACCAAGCCACCCCGAGTTCGCCACCAGCACCCTCCTCATAATCTCAAGAAAGACTCCGCGGTCAGCGAGTCCGAGAGACTTGAGAGATGAAAAAACGCTCGCGAGTTGGCTGGCGCGGTTCATTGTTTCCGGCCGCACCGACATGATGACAGAAGTAAGCAGTTTTCATACCTGTGTCTGCTGGACCTGAAAGATTGACCTGGAAGCTCTCCCAACATAGTTTGCCCGACTTCAGCGAGAGCGGTCGTGGCGGAAGACCGCCGCTGCGGCAAACGACAGTAATGGCCAAAGTCACCCTTAAAAACGTTTACAAGATCTACCCCGGAGAGAGAGGCAAGGACGTCACGGCCGTAGAGGATTTCAGCCTGGAAATCAAGGACCGGGAGTTCGTGGTGTTCGTAGGCCCTTCGGGATGCGGAAAATCCACGACCTTGCGAATGATCGCCGGGCTGGAGGAGATTTCGAAGGGCGGGGTCTGGATTGCCGACCAGCTCGTGAATGATCTTCCCCCAAAGGACCGCGACATCGCGATGGTTTTTCAAAACTACGCGCTCTACCCACATATGAGCGTCTACGACAACATGGCGTTCGGCTTGGAGTTGCGAAAGTATCCCAAAGCGGAGATCAAAAAGCGCGTTCTTGAAGCCGCGGGGATTCTGGGCATCGAGCAATTTCTTGATCGCCGGCCCAAGGCCCTCTCCGGCGGGCAACGCCAGCGGGTTGCCGTTGGTCGCGCCATTGTGCGCCAGCCCGAAGTTTTCCTTTTTGACGAACCCCTCTCAAACCTCGACGCGAAGATGCGCGTGCAAATGCGCACGGAAATCACAAAATTGCACCAACGGCTTCAGGCGACGATGATTTACGTGACCCACGATCAGATCGAGGCGATGACCATGGGCACCCGCATCGTCGTGATGAAGGACGGGGTGATTCAACAGGTCGACAGTCCCCTCAAAATTTACAACGAGCCGACAAACCTTTTTGTCGCGGGATTTTTAGGGAGCCCGCCGATGAATTTCATCAAGGGTTCATTACAATCAAAGGATGGCGGGCTGGTCTTTCAGGAGATCTCCGACGGCCCGATCAAGGTCAAGCTCGGCGAGCGCAGGGCCGCCGCCGGTTATGCCGGCAAAGAAATCATCCTCGGCGTTCGGCCGGAAAATTGCGATCTGGCGGTGCCGGAGCAAGCCGGATCGAACAATTGCTTCGAGGCCACCGTGGATTTCGTCGAACCAATGGGCGCGGAAACCTATTTCCATTTGCAGACGGGGGCCCACTCGGTCATCAGCCGCAGCCCGGCCGGAGCGCAGCAAACCGATGCGGGCCAGCGATTCAAGTTCCGGATCAGCGCGGCCGCCGCGCACCTCTTCGACCCGGTAACCACCCACCGGATCGTGTGAATCCGGCCAATCGAGGACTCCGGCGCTTCGCGCAATTGACAGAAACCTTTCCGCTATGAGCAGCTCCCATCTTGATGTTCGACATGTTGCCCGATTGGCTCGTATCGCCCTCTCGGAGGAAGAAGTCGTCGCCTTTGAGGACCAGCTCGGGCGGGTTCTTGGTTACATCGAGCATCTCAAAAAGCTCGACGTTTCGGATGTCGAGCCGACCGCGCATACCTCGCCAATCTTCAATGTGACTCGCGAGGACGTGCCCGGTGCCAGTCTTCCTCGGGGGGCGGCCCTGGCGATTGCGCCGCGGGTCGCCAATAACCTGATTCTCGTTCCGAAAGTTGTCGAGTAGGCTGAGCCTCCCTGCCGGAAGAGATGAGTCGCCGATTGCCGGAGAACCTTGAAGCGACCGAACCCGCTCATCGCTAGGCTTTTCATGGACCTTGTTCGCCTTACCATTTCCGAACTTCAGAAGGGCTTTCGCGCCGGGACCTTTCACCCGGTCGATGTCCTCCGCGCTCTTGAGTTGCGCATCCAGGAAGTCGAGCCGTCCGTGCAAGCGTTTCTTTCGCGTGATTTCGAGGCGGCCCTTCGCCGGGCGGAGGCGGCCGACGTTGCCCTGCCTCTCGGCGGAATTCCCGTTGGCATCAAAGATGTTATCAACGTGCAGGGCGACCCGTGCGGCTGCGCTTCGAGAATTCTCGAGGGCTACACCGCGCCCTACGATGCCACGGCCATCGCGCGTCTAAGGGCCGCTGGCGCGATACCATTTGGCAGACTGAATATGGACGAGTTCGCCATGGGTTCGTCGACCGAAAACTCCGCTTTTCAAACGACTCGCAACCCTTGGGACACCTCTCGCATCCCCGGCGGATCCAGCGGCGGGTCGGCCGCCGCGGTCGCCGCCTGCGAAGTCCCCGCCGCCTTGGGATCGGATACCGGCGGCTCGATCCGCCAACCGGCTTCGCTTTGCGGATGCGTTGGCCTTAAGCCGAGTTACGGGCGCGTATCGCGTTACGGGCTGGTTGCCTTTGCTTCCTCGCTGGATCAAATCGGCCCAGTGGCGCGTTCGACACGCGATTGCGCGCTGTTGCTCAATGCAATCGCCGGGCGTGACCCGATGGATTCCACCTCGCTCGACCTTCCGGCAGAGGATTTCACTTCGGAACTCGATCGCGATCTCAAAGGGGTCCGCCTGGGGATTCCAAAGGAGTATTTTGTTGACGGCATGGATAACCGTGTGAAGTCCACGATCGAAGCCGCGATCCGGCAATGTGCGGAACATGGCGCCGAGCTCGTCGAGATCTCTCTGCCCCATACCGAATACGCCGTCTCGGTCTATTACATCATCGCGACAGCCGAAGCCTCCGCGAATCTTGCCCGCTTTGACGGCGTGCGATACGGGCGGAGATCGGATAAGCCGAGAGACCTCACGGACCTCTACGTTCGCACCCGGGAGGAGGGATTTGGAAACGAGGTGAAGCGCCGCATCATCCTCGGAACCTATGTGCTATCGAGCGGCTACTACGACGCCTACTACCTCCGGGCACAAAAGGTCCGCACCCTTATCCGCCAGGACTTTGTGCAGGCCTTCGAGAAGGTGGATGTGGTTGTTTGTCCCACCTCGCCGGAAGTCGCCTTTCCGATCGGCGAACGCACCAGCGATCCGCTGAAAATGTACCTTGCGGATATTTTCACGATTGCCGCCAATCTCGCGGGAATTTGCGGGATCAGCGTCCCCGGCGGATTCATCGACGAGGGCGGAAGAAAACTCCCGGTAGGTCTTCAGTTCCTTGGCAAGCCTCTCGCCGAAAGCAGACTCCTGGGGGTCGCCGATGCGTACGAGCGTGTCTCGGGCTGGAGCAAACAAATCGCGCCCGTGTGAGCCGGGAAAAACTTGGCCTCGAACAGCTGGGTGAGCGCGCCCGAAGCCTCGATGCGAGAAAAACTGGCCCGCCCCCCCTGCAACCGAAGGGCTGGACATCTTGAGCGTTTTACCTAGTTTCAGACTTTCGAATGAGCATTCTCTTCTTTAAACGCGTTCTCGCCAATCCGCTGCGGGTCGGCTACGTGGTGCCCAGTTCACCCTTTCTAACCCGGCAGACCGCTCGACGCATCGATTTTTCCAGGCCTCGCGTCGTTGTCGAACTCGGCCCGGGGGAAGGATGCCATACGCGACAAATTGTCAAGCGAATGGACCCCCACTCGCGGCTCATCCTCTTCGAACTTGACGAAGAGTTCGTTTCGCATCTGCGCAAGCAATTCGTGAGGGATCCGCGCGTCACGGTGCTGAACACTGATGCGCTGCACCTCCCCGAGACGCTCCGGGACCTCGGTCACGCGCACTGCGATTACATTGTTTCAGGTCTCCCGTTCTTTGTGATCGAACCCGAGACGAAAGACAGGCTTTTGCAGAGCATCGCCAGGGCGATGGACGGCAACAGCCGATTCATCACCTACCAGATCACGACACAACTGTGCGATCACGAGCACCTCTTCAAGCTTTCGGGAAAAGAGTACTGTCCCCTGAATTTCCCTCCGATCAACGTGCTTGAGTTCCGGAAAGCAACGGCCTCGTAAATCGGCGCCCGGCGTTCCTCGAAAAGCCTCAACGCTCAGAGATAGGCTTTCGCCACCTCGTCGGCGAGAATGGCGATCCCTTCGCGGACCGAGGTCTCGTCCATGGCAAAGCTAAGCCGAATGCATTCGTGCCCGTGCCGCCAGTCTTGCGTTCGCCCCACGCCGAAATAGTGTCCCGGCACAACTAAAACGTTTCGCGCCTTGAGGCGCGAATAGAGCGTCTCGGCTGAGATCTTCATCCCGCGGAACCACAACCACAAAAACAGCGCCCCTTCGCTGACATGCACATGGTAATCAAGCCGATCATCAAAAAACTGCCTGATCCACTGAAGGGCCAGGCGTGATTTTCGCAGGTAAAACGGCCGCACCACGTCCCGGGCCAGGCGGAGGATCTCTCCGGTTTGCAGCAACGGAAGGATGATCGCTTGTCCGATGGAGCAGTTTGCGAGACCGACGATCGCGGTCATGGAAGCCACCGCCCGGACAATCTCCGGACGCGCTACGACAATGCCCGTGCGGGTTGTCGGGAGACCGAGCTTCGAAAGACTCAAGGTAAGAATGATGTTCTCATCCCAGATGGGGTCCGCCTCGCCGAAAATAATCCCGGGAAACGGCAACCCGTAGGCGTTGTCGATTATTAGCGGCACGCCGGCTGAGCGGGCCAGGTCAGCCAGGCGGCGAATCTCGTCGTTTGTAAGAACGTTGCCTGAGGGGTTTGTGGGCCGCGATACGCAAAGCGCCGCCACGTCCTCCGTCACCGCGAGTTTCTCAAAATCGACATGGTACTTGAAGCGATGTTCCGGCAGAAACTCCATCCGCGGCTCGACCGCGCGCAAGAGCCCGGGATCCAGACCTTGGTTCATATAGCCGATATATTCGGGCACGAGCGGGAGCAGAATCGACTTCCGCGCTCCGTTCCGGAACTCTCCGGCCAGGAGATTGAAAAGAAAAAAGAACGCGGTCTGCCCCCCGGCAGTGATGGCAATGTTTTCCGGGCCCACTGGCCACCCGAAGTGCCGTCGAAGAAACTCCGCCAGAGCCAAAATGAATCGCGCGTTGCCGACCGGTGGGTCATAGTTTGCCAGCATGCGATCAAAAGCGGGAGGATCGGAAAGAATTGCGGTCATCCGATCCCGCCACACCGCCTGGATCTCGGGAATGTGCGCGGGATTCCCGCCCCCGAGCATCCGAACCGGACCGTGGGAGCCGGCCAAGGCCTGCCCTAAATCGTCCATCAACTCCTCTATGCCGCTACCGCTCGCCAGGCGTTCGCCAAATAGAGACTTTTCAAGCACCGTGGAAATCTAATCACAGAGGGCAGGAAAAGCACAAAGTCATTCTCGATGGCATCCGACTCGTTTTCTTTGTGTCCTGATTGTTTCTCTGTGGTTAATTGTCGCATGCTCTTTTCTTCCGAAATCAGCAAAGCGCTTTGCGAGAAATCCCCGCTCTTGCGAAAGTTCGAGGCTTTGCTCACGCCGCGCACAGACGCAGAGCTCGAATCGATGGCCCGTGAATCCGCCGCGCTGACCAGGCGCCACTTTGGGCGAACGATGCGCCTCTTCGCGCCGCTCTATTTGTCCAACGAGTGCATCAACTCGTGCGTCTACTGCGGCTTTTCGCGCGAGAACGCCATCCTGCGCGTCACGCTCGAAATTGGCGAAGTGTTGTGCGAAGCCAGGCATCTCCTCGACCAGGGGTTCCGCAACCTCTTGCTCGTCGCGGGCGAGCACCCGAAATTTGTCTCCGGAAACTATCTGGAGCGGTGTATTCGACAGCTGTCGGCGGTTGTTCCGAGCGTAAGTCTGGAGGTCGCGCCGATGGAGGTGGAGGATTATCTTCCTCTCGTGCATGCCGGCGCGGAGGGGCTCGTCGTCTACCAGGAGACGTATCATCGGCCCACCTACGCTCGCACCCACCTCGCGGGGCCGAAAAAGAACTTTGACTGGCGGCTGGATTGTCCGGAACGCGCCTATGAGGCCGGGTTTCGCCGTATTGGAATCGGCGCCCTCTACGGCCTTTGGAATTGGCACGAGGAGGCTATCGCTCTCGCCGCGCATCTCGAACACCTGCTCCGGGTTTGCTGGAAAGCCCAGATTACCGTCAGTCTCCCCCGTCTTCGCCCGGCCGCGGGCGGCTTTCACCCCTCCCATCCGCTCGCCGACCGTGAATTCGTCCAGCTTCTTTGCGCGCTGCGCATCGCCTTTCCGCAGATCGGGATCGTGCTGAGCACCCGGGAACCGGCTGCTCTACGGGACGCCCTCGCGCCTTTGGGAGTCACGATGATGAGCGCCGGCAGCCATACGGAACCGGGCGGCTACACCGGCCAGGGCAAACGAAGCCTGCATCATACGATTCGCGGCCGACGAATCCCTGCGGATGGCGAGCTCGCCGAGGGGCAATTTGCCATCTCGGATGAACGTTCGCCCCACGAAGTCGCCGCGCGGCTGCGCCAACTCGGTCTCGAGCCGGTGTGGAAAGACTGGGACGCCGCAATTCTGAATGCCGCCTGAAAACACAACCATGCATGTCTTCCTGAACGGTCAGCGGGAGGAAATACGGGCGCAGACCGTCTCCGATTTGATCACCGAACTCGGTTTGGTTCCCGAAATGATCCTCGTTGAACACAACGGGACCGCCTTGTTACGGAAGCAATGGGGAACCACCTCTCTTTCCGGCGACGATCGCCTCGAGATACTCCGTGTGGCCGCCGGAGGATAGACACGTCGAGGCGTCGGCCACGGAAAAATCAGAAGACGCGTCCGGCTTCGGCGAGTCCTGTAAGGAATCGCCCGCAAAGACGACGTATTCCGGAAAGGCATTGCCAATGAAGCCAGCTACGATTCTATTGCTCGTTCTTGCGGCCCTCACCATAGGGACAATCGTTGTCTTCGCGACGAACAGGACCCGCCAAGAGCAAACCAAGCCCATGAAAACCGATCCCGAGAAAATCCGAGTCCACTTGTTGCAAGCCGACGGAACTTTGACCGAACCGATCAGCGTCGCGCGAGTGGTGAAAATCGACGAAGAATGGAGGGCACGGCTTACGCCCGAACAATACAAGGTTGCCCGGGCCCAAGGCACGGAGCGAGCCTTCTGCGGCATTTTCCACGACAACCACGAGGAAGGTGTCTACTCCTGCGTCGGGTGCGGGCTCCCATTATTCCGGTCCGGCACAAAGTTTGACTCGGGGACCGGTTGGCCGAGTTTCTTTGAGCCGGTTGCCGCGGAGAACGTCGCGACCGAATCGGATTGGAGCTACGGCATGGTCCGCAGCGAGGTTCACTGTGCCCGATGCGAAACCCACCTGGGCCACGTCTTTCAAGATGGACCGGCTCCGACGGGACTCCGCTATTGCATAAATTCGGCATCCTTGACCTTCAACAAGAAGAACCCGCCCGCACACACGGAAACTGTGCTCTTTGGCGCCGGCTGCTTTTGGGGCGTTGAGGAAGCTTTCGCCAAGCTGGACGGGGTTGTTTCGACCGCCGCCGGATATTCGGGCGGCACGGTCAAGGACCCGACTTATGAACAGGTCTGCTCCCACACGACAGGACATGCCGAGGTCGTAAAGGTCGAGTTCGATCCCTCGATTGTCTCCTTTTCCAGGCTGCTCGATCTTTTTTTCGACATTCACGATCCCACCACGCTCAATCGGCAAGGCTTCGATATTGGAAACAATTACCGTTCGGCCATCTTTTTCACCACCCCGGAACAGGAAACCGCGGCCAGGCGCTCAATCCCCAAAATCGAAGAAGCGGGACGCCACAATCGTCCCATCGTAACCCAGGTGGAGCTCGCCGGACCCTTCTATCGAGCCGAAGAGTACCATCAGCAATACGCGGCAAAACATGGCGGCGGCTTCTGTCATGTTCCTCCAGGACGTTGAGCCCCGCTTTCCGATAGGCGGACGCTATCTCCGACTCGGGAAGTTCCGCGCAAACATAACAAAGTCCTCGCGAGAATCCCGTCGTCCGGCAAAGAAGACTCACGCTGCTTTGTCTATGCGGCCGACCCTGAGCGCAAGAGGCCACTGGACCCTATGGCGCGCGCCAGCGTCGCCCCACACTTCGGTCAATTCGCGCCGCAACGATTCCAGAGGGGCCGGGCCTGCTTGCTTTTCAAGCGCTCTCACCGCCGACCAAGTGTCGAGATAGCCAACCAGCTCGAAGAGGTTCCAAGAGGCTTCGATCGTCAACCGAGGAGGCTCGATCTTGGAAAAGGGAAATGGCAGCGAGCGGTATCCGTCCTCGACGTGGCGCCGTTCGGGTGGCCAGTAGGGGCCGAGCGTGTCACGGTAAAATTTCCGAATGATTCGATCGCAACCGCTTTCGGTATGAAGGTGCCCGTAGGTGACGAGCGCGATGATCGCTCCGGGACGCGCCACCCGGAGCACTTCTGCGTAGAACGCGGGGAGGTCGAACCAGTGCGCGGCCTGAGCCACGGTAACGAGGTCAACGACGCCCTCGGGCAGGCCGCTTTCTTCCGCCGCCGCAACCCGATAAGTCACGCCCGAACAGACTTTCGCGTTCTTGATCTGAGCCGCACTGGCATCCGTGGCGACGACTTCGCGAAAACGCGCGGCCAGAAGCACTGACAACTGGCCGGTGCCGCAACCGCAGTCAAGAGCAAGGTTCGCGTCGGGCGAGACCGACGCCAGGAAGTCGACAAGCGCCACCGGATAGACGGGACGGTAGGCGGCATATTCTTCAGATCGGGCAGAGAAATGGTCCCGGAACGCGCTCATCAGAGCGAACTCTTGTCACGCCGACGCGCAACGCGCCATGCCAATTTCCTCTGCCCGCCGCGCTATTCGTCCCGGCAAAGGACCTTCCTCACAAGGGACCAAAAAGCGAAAGCCTCACAGGATTTCGTGGAGGCTCGCGCGGTGTCCTTCCGGTTCTACCTTTGGCTTAAATCCCTGGTAAGTCAGGCGAGCGCCGTGAGTGTAGGTCAGGTATCCCCAAGCCCACTGGAAAAAGATCACGATCTTGTTGCGCAATTCCACGATGAAGAGCAGATGGATGAGCAGCCAGCTCAGCCAGGCGAGAAATCCGCTCAGCTTGATGACCTTGAGGTCCGCCACGGCCTTGTTACGCCCGATTGTCGCCATGCTCCCCTTATCCGTATAGCGAAAGGTCTCCGTCTGCCTGCCAGCCACCAGTGCCAGCACGTTGTTCGCGGCCGCTTTGCCGGACTGCATCGCAAAGGGTGCTATACCTGGCAGCGGTTTGCCCCCTTGGTGGGAGAAATTCGCGACGTCCCCGATGACAAAAACTTCAGGATGCCCTTTTACGCTCAGATCCTTTTCCACGACTGCCCGGCCCTGGCGATCGAGTTCGCATCCAAGCTCTTTGGCCAAGGGAGAGGCGGCATTCCCGGCTGCCCAGATTACCGTTCGTCCGCGGATCAGCTCGTTCTCCAACTGCACGCCCTCCGGCGTCACCGCCAGCACTTTTGTGCCAACCCGCACCTCAATGTCGAGTTGCTCAAGTTGCCGGATCGCCGAAGCAGCCAACGTGTCGTCAAACATTGGCAACACCTTGGGAGCCGCATCGAGAAGAATCACTCGGGCGTGCTTGTGCTGAATGACCCGGAAATCCCGTTCGAGAGTCCGCTTGGCGAGTTCTGAAATAGACCCCGCCATCTCCACTCCGGTCGGACCGGCCCCAATCACGACAAAGGTAAGGGCCGCCTTCTGGACCTCGGGATCGGTGGTTGTTTCGGCAATTTCGAATGCGTTGAGAATCCGTCGGCGCAATTCCAGGGCGTCCGAAAGCGTTTTCAAGCCCGGCGCGTGCGCCTCCCATTGATCGTTGCCAAAATACGAGTGGCGCGCTCCGGTCGCCAGAATCAAATAGTCGTAAGGATACTCACTGTTTTTGGTGCGCACCACTTTCGCGCCCGCATCGATCGTCTCGACGTGGCCCATGACCACGCGGATATTCTTGGCGTCCTGCACAATGGCCCGGATAGGTTGGGCGATGTCCGCCGGCGAGAGCATGGCCGTCGCCACTTGATAGAGGAGCGGCTGAAAAAGGTGATGGTTCGTCCGATCGATGAGCGTTACGTTCACCGGTTTGCCGGCCAAGACTCTGGCAGCGTAAAGTCCGCCGAAACCTCCGCCAATAATGACCACGCGAGGGGGAACGTCCTTGGAAGTTATTGCAGTGTCCATAAATGCTTTGTCGCAGAGGTGGAACTAGGCCACACTGGTCGCGATCTGAATACCAGACGATTTTCATCCGGCAAGCAACCATTAAGATGAACTATCCGATCACGATTCGTTCCGTGGTCCCAGTTGCTGAGAGCGCCTCTACGGTTCTCGTTTTGCGCGGCGCGCGCTTGCCTTCAGGAAGGACTCAAATGAGGGGGGCACAACCCCTACTTTGCCCCTGGTGACACCAATGTTTTTGCTGGGGGCTCGCCGGGGCCGGCTCGGAGTCGCTGATGGGGGCGTCAATGTGGTGGCGGCGTCCCGATCCACGAGCCGAGCGGATAACCGATCGTAGGCGAACCCATCCTCCGCATCGCGTCCGGGGAGGTCAGGGGAATACTCGTCGTCGCGTGAAGGATTGTCGGCGGCCCTTCATTGGCCGCGGTCGTGCGGCTCAGACGGCCCAAGCGCTCCGATGGGCGGGTTCGTGGACGGGACATCGGGGCTGCCTTCCGCGCGATCACGGTAGAGCGCGGCGCGGCCGAGTAGCATCAGCGTCACTGGCGTGGTTACCGTCACGAAGATGCCGATCAGGATCTCGTGGACGATCGGCCGCGACTGCAACATCGTGAAAAGAATCATGGACGCTATGACAATGCCGGCGGTTCCCCAGCTGACGCCCAGGGTCGGGGCGTGGATGCGGTCGTAGAAGCTGCGCAGTCGCACCAGGCCGAAGGAGCCGAGCAATGTCAGCCCCGCACCCAGGATCAAGAAGGCTGCGACGAGCATTGCAGCCCAGACCGGAAGTTCCGCACCGTCGCTCATTCGATCGCCTCGCCGCGCATCAGGAACTTCGCGAGCGCCACGGTCGCCACGAATCCGAGCACCGCGATCGCCAGCGAGGCCTCGAAATAGAGCGTGCTGCCGGTGCGGATGCCGAAAACAAGGAGCTGGAGCATGGAGTTCACGTACAATGTATCGAGGCCAAGAACGCGATCCTGCGCCCGGGGTCCACGCACCATCCGGTATAGTGCCAGTGCCATTGCGACGGCCAGCGCCACCTGCGCGAAGGTGACAGCCCATAGAAGGATGACGGTGCTCATTCGAAAATCTCCAGCAGGAGGTGCTCGTAACGGGTCTTGATCAGCGTCAGCCAGGCGTTCTCGTCGACAAGATCGAGCACGTGCAGCAGGAGCGTGCCGCGCGCCGAATTGTAGTCGAGCCAAGCGGTTCCCGGCGTTGCCGTGAGGATGATCCCCAGGACCGCCAGCCCCATCTGGCTGCGCAGTTCGAGTGGGACGGTCACAAAGCCCGAAACGCGCCTGTTGTTCCCTTCACGCAGGATAAGCCACGCGACTGCGATGTTGGAGCGGACAATATCGTAAAGGACGATCGCGGCCAGCTTGGGCAGCAGGCTCCACCGCCTGATCCCCGGTTTGGCCGGATGAAGAGCAGCCATCCCCTGCGCAGCCACGAGCGCCACAGCCGTTCCGACGATGAACTGGCCGAGCGAGAAGCTGCTCAGCAGGAGCCACATCATGATCAGCGAGACAGTGAGCAGCGGATAAGGAAACACTCGGCTCATTGCGCCGCCTCCTGCCTAGGTGCGGCGCGCGGCGCCTCCATCACGCCATCCACATAGGCGCTCGGGGAGCGCAGACTGGCCTCCGTGGCTTCCATGAAGCGCATCGCCGGCCCCGCTTCCAGCGTAAACGCGAGGGTCAGAGCGAGCAAGGTGGCCACCGGCGCCATCTCAACGAGGAGCACGCGCGGGGGCAACGGTTCGACCGGCGCCCAGAAGGCGCGGATGCCCGCGCGGCTCATGGCGATCAGCGCAGACAGGCCCGACAGGATGATGAGCGTCACAAGCCACCACGATACCGGCGGGATCGTCCCGTCCTGCGCGAGCCCTTCGGGATTGAGCATGGCGGAGAGGATCGCGAACTTGGCGACGAAGCCGGAAAGCGGCGGCAACCCGGCGAGCAGGATGCCGCACGCGGCAAAGCTGATACCGAGCGCGGCGATCGTGCCGGGAAAGGCTATGCCGACCTCCTCGTCCTCTTCATCGCTTTCGTTTCCCTCGCCATAGGCTTCCACGGTGACGGCGGGCACATTCGCGGTGGCGTCCTGGCCCCGCTCCACGAGTTCGATCAGCAGGAAGAACGCGCCCATCGTGAGGGTGGAGCTGACCAGATAGAACAGCGCGCCCGCCGTGACGCCGGTCTGCGAAACGCTTATCGAGGCGAGTAGAGTTCCCGAGGACACCAGCACCGAGAAGCCTGCAATTTGGCCGAGCCTCTTCGAGGCAAGCACGCCAATCGCGCCGAAGGCGATCGTCGCCATTCCGCCGAACAGCAGAACTTCCCATCCGAAACCGACGGACGGTCCCGCTCGCTCTCCGAAGAACAGCAGCGAAAGGCGCAGCAGCACGTAGATGCCGACCTTGCTCATAATGGCGAATGTGGCCGCAACCGGGGCGGCCGCTGCCGTGTAGGCGCTCGGCAGCCAAAAGCTCAGCGGCCACATGCCCGCCTTCATGAGGAAGGCGATACCCAGAACGGCGGCGCCGGCCTCCAGCATCATCCGGTTCTCTTCGGGCACGTTCGGGATGTGCTGCGCCAGGTCAGCCATGTTGAGCGTGCCGGTAACGCCGTAGATGAGCGACACGCCGATCAGGAACAGCAGCGAGGCGGCGAGGTTCATCGCGATGTAGTGCATGCCAGCCCCGACACGGAACGGACCCGAGCCGTGCAGCACCAGGCCGTATGATGCCGCTAGCATCACCTCGAAGAAGACGAAGAGGTTGAACAAGTCACCGGTCAGGAAAGCGCCGTTCAGCCCCACGAGCAGGAACAGAAACAGCGTGTGGAAATGGGGCCCGGCTTTGTGCCACCGCGCGAGGGAAAAGATCAGCGCGGGGAGGGCAAGCGCGGCCGTCAGCGCCAGCATCATCGCTGACAGGCGGTCGAGCACCAGCACGATGGCGAAGGGCGGGGGCCAGTTGCCGAGCAAATAGACCGCGACCCGACCCTCGCCGGCATGGGCGATCCGAAGGAGTGAGATCGACACTGCGAGCAGCACGACTACCGCCACGACAGACGCCGTAGCCTTCAGTGGGCGCTTCCGATCATCGAAGAAAAGCAGCAGCGCTCCGGCGACCAGTGGGACCACGATCGGGGCAATGACGAGGTGCTCAGGGGCAGGGATCATCGTTCGGGCTCCCTCCCGTCGACATGGTCGGTCCCCGTGAGGCCGCGCGAGGCAAGCAGCACGACAAGGAAGAGCGCGGTCGTCGCAAAGCTGATCACGATCGCCGTCAGGACCAGCGCCTGAGGCACGGGATCAGCGAAGGCGGTGGGGTCGATCATGTCGCCGGCCTTCACCACGGCGGGAGCGTTCACCTTGAGACGTCCCATGCTCAGGATGAACAGATTGACGGCATAGGAAAGCAACGCAAGCCCGACGATGACCTGATAGGTGCGCGGCCGCAGCAGCAGCCAGACGCCGGATCCGACAAGGAAGCCTATTCCGAGGGAGAGAACAAGTTCCATCAGGCACGCTCCTCCACTTTCGTGGTCTTGGCTGGGCGAACGCGATCGCTGCGGATCGACTGATGGGCTATCGCGACGAGCATCAGCACGGTTGCGCCGAGCACGAGCGAGAAGACTCCGAGATCGAACAACAATGCTGTCGCCGCGGGAACTTTCCCGACCAGGGGCAATTCCAGGTACTGGAAATACGATGTGAGGAAAGGAAAGCCGAACAACCACGAACCTATCCCGGTAAGGGCCGACAGCAGCACGCCGGCGCCCATCCAGCGGACGGGCCGGATACGCAGTCGGTCCTCCACCCAGCGCGTTCCGCCGGCCAAATACTGCAGCAGGAAGCCGATCGACAACGCGACGCCGGCCGCGAAGCCTCCGCCGGGCAGATCGTGTCCGCGCAAGAAGAGATAGGCCGCGAGCACGATGATCACCGGGAACATCCATTGCATGATGACCGATGGGACCATCAGATAGTCGCGCAGCGTTTCGCCGATTTCACGATCGGGCTCGGCATCGTCGTACCTGTTCTGCATGCGCTGCTGTTCGGGAATCCCGATGCTGTCGGGAGCGGGGCGGAAGCGACGCAGGAGTGCGAAGACGGTCAGCGCGACGATGGCGAGAACGGTGATCTCGCCCATCGTGTCGAAACCGCGGAAGTCGACCAGGATGACATTCACCACGTTGGTGCCGCCGCCTTCAGAATAGGCCCGCTGCAGGAAGAAGTCGCCAATTGTCTGCGGAACGGGGCTCGTCATCATCGAATAGGAAATCGCGGCGATACCGGATCCGCAGGCGATCGCGATGAGGGCGTCGAGGCACCTGCGTGACCGCGCCGTGATGCCCACGGCAACATCGACTTTCTCCAGCCGTTTCGGCAGCCAGCGCAGACCAAGCAGTATGAGAATCGTTGTGACGATCTCGACGAGCAACTGCGTAACGGCAAGGTCGGGCGCCGAAAGCCAGACGAAGGTCACGCAGGTGATAAGTCCCGCACCACCCACCAAGATCAGCGCGGCAAGCCGGTGGTACTTTGCCTTCAGGGCCGCGCCGACGGCGCAGGCGATACCCACGGCCCAAATCATCGCAAAGAGGGGATCGAAGCCGGCGGCGGTAGGCGGCCGCAGCTCTAGGCCAGTCCGCAGGATCGGCCAGAGCGCGGCGAGGAACGCTGCCGCGACCAGCAAGCGCAGTTGCTGCTGCAGGCGGCGGGTGCCGAGATGCGTCTCAACCCAGCGCGCCCAGCTCCAGCACACCGTCCCCAGAATGCGCTCGAAGATGCGCTGACCCTTCAGCCGGCGTAGCCCAGGAGGGCCTTCCTCGCAGCGCTCTAGATAGCGCCGAAGGAGAACGTAGAGAATTAGACCGGCGACCATTGCAATGACGCTCATCAACAGCGGATAATTGAACCCGTGCCAGACGGCGAGGCTATACACCGGTGTCCGGTCTCCCAAGACCGACACCGCCGCCACACGCAGGTAGGGGCCGATGGAAATGCCGGGAATGATGCCGACAATGAGGCAGGCCAAAACCAGAAGCTCGATGGGAACCCGCATCCAGTGCGGCGGCTCGTGCGGCACACGCGGCAGGTCCACAGGCTTCGGCCCGAAGAAAACCGTGTGGATGAAGCGCACGGAATAGGTGACGGCGAACGCCCCGGCGATGGTGGCGACATAGGGTGCCGCACTGTCGAGCAGGGAAACCCGGTGTGTTTCCACCGCCTGGGCGAAGAACATCTCCTTCGAAAGGAAGCCGTTGAGGAGCGGCACGCCGGCCATCGCAGCGCTCGCCACCATCGCGAGCGTCGCGGTGATCGGCAGGTGGCTGAAAAGACCGCTGAGCCTGCGCATGTCGCGCGTTCCCGCCTCGTGGTCGATGATGCCGGCCGCCATGAAAAGCGATGCCTTGAACGTCGCATGGTTCATCATGTGGAAGATCGCCGCCACTGCGGCCAGCGGGCTGCCGAAGCTGAGCAGCATGGTGATCAGGCCAAGATGGCTGATGGTGGAATAGGCGAGAAGCCCTTTGAGATCCTGCTGAAAGATCGCGAAATAGGCCCCGAGCACCAGCGTGCACATGCCCGCCAGGCCGAGAATGAAGAACCACTCGTCCGTTCCCGACAACACCGGCCAGAATCGCACCAGAAGAAACACACCGGCCTTAACCATTGTGGCCGAATGCAGGTAGGCCGATGCGGGTGTGGGCGCGGCCATAGCGTTGGGCAACCAGAAGTGGAAAGGGAACTGGGCGCTCTTCGTCAGGGCGCCCATGAAGATAAGCAAAAGCGCGGGAGCGTAGAGCTCATGTGAGCGGATGCGATCGCCAGCCGCGAGCACCGCATCAAGGTCGTAGCTTCCGACGATATGGCCGACGATGATGAGGCCGACCAGCAGGCAGAGACCGCCGGTCCCGGTGATGAGAAGCGCCATTTTCGCGCCGTCACGCGCCGAGGCCTTGTGGTACCAATAGCCGACCAGCAGGAACGAGAAGATACTGGTCAGTTCCCAGAAGATCGCCAGCAGGATGAGGTTGCCGGCGATCACGACGCCCAGCATTGCGCCCATGAAGGCCAGCAGGAAGGAGAAAAAGCGCGGCACCGGGTCCTTGGGGGACATGTAGTAGCGTGCGTAGAGCACCACGAGAAAGCCGATCCCGGTGACGAGCATCGAGAACAACCAGGCGAATCCATCCATGCGCAACGAAACATTCAGCCCGAGTTCAGGCAGCCATTCGGCGTTTCTGCGCACCACCGTTCCGGCGGCGACTGCGGGATAGAGGAAGCCGGCGACGGCAAAAGCAAGGACCGATATGGTTCCCGAAAGCCAAGCCTCGGCGTTCCGCGCATTGGCGGGCAGCATCGCGGCGACGGCGCTTCCCAGGAAGGGAAGGAGGATCAGCAGCAGCAGAAGATTTTCATCGATCATTTTTCGCGAAAGCAGTCCGGTTTCTGTCCGCGTGGCGATGCGGCAGCAGGCAAGAGACGCGCAGCCTCGTTCTCGTTCCGGTCAAGCTAAGTGCTCGATGCAGGTCGTCAGCCGTTAAACCCATGCGACATCGATCTCTATCTGCATTTCTGAAATCGCCGTCACGATTGCACTAAACCTCTGCGGACCGTGCTCGTCAACAGAGTAGCTTACTGTCCCGAGGCTGAGGGGCGGGCCGCCGGCTGTCTCGACGCCAGGAGAAAACCACGAACACCAAGTGCAGTTGGTGTCGCGGACCTCTTACAGTCATCACCTCCCTTTATCCTGGGCGCAGTTCGCGGAGCAGCTAGCCAGTTCCGAAGAGGTCTGGCAGCGCAGCTCGGTCTTCTCGCGGGCGAGCTTTGGCGCCTGACACTGGGCAAAGTGACCCGAGGACGTGATACAGGGGGCGAGCGCAGCTTTGACCTGAAGATGAATGCGAGGCGCTTCGGCCGCGGGTCGCTTCCTCATGAACTCCCCCAATCCTTTCTACCGGGAAGGTTTCGAGGACGAGGCCTTCCACCACCGCCCCAAGCAATTATTTTGAGCCAGGTGTGCCGGTAGGCGATGAGTGAACTCTGCGAAAGCTGGCGTTGCCAGCCTCGGTGACGCCAAGATGGATCGCTTCGGCGGCCGCGGCAACCGCTCAAGAAGTGAATCCTCCTCCCCCATCACGCTGCCCTGCGCTTCTTCTTCCTATGCCTGCGTGTCGTTCTGGCCAACAATCAACGCTCTTTCCCTGCAGAGAACCCGCAACCGGGTAAATGTCGCTTTGTCGAACTATAGAGAAAGGACGTAATATTATGTGCGCGCGGGGTCTCACTTTTCCGGAAAACTAGATCTTTATTATTCCTCTGCTCTGCCAACGCCCGCTGCTCGGCACTTTAACATCTTTCATGGGGGCAATCCGCTTCGTTTTGGCCCAATTTGAAGTGAGCTGCCAAATATCTCAAGGTAGCCTGTGATAAAGGCGAAATCGCCACTAGTCTTCGACCTGATCAGGATAAGCGCTTCTTCCTTTTCCCCAAGTCGCAGCCCGGATTTTCGGCATCAAGGCGCCCCAGTGGCCTGCCCCAGTCGAAGCCAGTCCAATATCCATACGATACAGTTGCGACCATAAAGAAAATGAGCGCCCCGGCGAAAGCATCTCGTGGGTTCTCGTCGTCGCTTGATACCACGATAACAGCGGCAAGAACCAGAACCAGCAACATTAACCAAAAAGCAACGATTTTTAGGTAAGGCGCTAGAAATTTGCAGGCGGAGAACATGGGTGAGCCGCTGTATTCGCAGCGACCGAGGAATGATGCATGGAGACGCATTTCCCTGTCAACAAATCATTTGACGCGCCTTTTAAGGCGCAACAAATGAGATTACCAGCGACGGAAAGTAAGGAAAGCAGTGCCACCCGAGCAGCTGGAGGCGCGCTGACGAAACGCGGACCAGTTCCACCCACAATCTCGACCATGTAGAAGCCAAGAAGCTGCCAGTCGTTGTCAGTTGAAGCCGATCCACGCCTGTGCTCCCCACCACACCCTGATTTTCTCACGAATTGGAAGCTCGTATAGCGCATCTATAGTGAGTTTAAAGTCCTTGCACTTCCAATTCCTAAGGGACTCCCCGAGCTCATACCCCTACCACGTCCAATGGAATATACCTCGCGCAGGAGAACGACTCCAGGCGAAGCAGATCAATGCGGCCAATCTGCACATCAGTAAACGGGGCAACGCGGGATTCGACCCAGCCACCGCAGCGATTGAGGAAATCGCCTTCCGTTTGAACAAGCGGCTCGTCGAAAGAAGGATGAATCAGTGTCAATATCCTGGAGTCGCTCTTCAGACGATGGCGGACGCGAAGGGCACTCATTCCTGCAAAGGAAAAAACGCCTGCAAAGGCAAAGGCGGTTCCGCCACTGACGGCAGCAAACCCCAATAACCTAATGGGAAATTCCCAGAGAGCCCGGGGTTCCAATTCCTGGCTCTCCCATCTCCCATGCCCGCCAACTCTTTCAACGACCGCACTGATTACGGAATCGGGATCGGACTCCGCGTGCCGCGCTACAGGCATATTCTCGTAAAAGGCCGGTCGTGGATTGGTTCGAGATCATCTCCGAAAACTTCATGGTCGATGGAGGGCGTCCGCTCGAGGCGCTTGACTCAATCCTCGAGCAATACCGTGTCGTGCAGCGCGGAGTTGCCTCTACTTTGGCTCGGCGGACAAACTCAACCGCGAACACCTCAAGAAGCTCAAGCGCCTCGTCAAACCCACCAATACCCCTGGCTCTCCGATCACTTGTGCCGGGGAAGCGTCGATGGGCGATATGCTCATGATCTTCTACCCGATTATTTGAACAACATCCCGCACCATCGCGTCGGAAACATCTATATCGCCGGCCATTCAAAATTTGAGAAATACTTCCTCGACACGCACGACCATCCCGTGATGGATCCTGTTTCGAAGATGTATGGCCACGCGCTAGGAGGGATCGGTCACAGGCACATTGCTTAAATGGGACGACCGCATCCATCTTTCGATAAGGTCCATAATGAAGCGCTCAAAGCCCTCAAGTTTCAGGAGACGCAGCTCGCAGCCCGCGTGACCGACGGTTCGCTCCCGGGCCGATCTGCTCGATGTTAACGGGCAACAGCGGGCGCGATTTTCGTCCTCTTACCCCGCATTGAAGCATGCGATGCCGTCTGGACGACGGCGCGGAAGCTTCAGAATTCATCAAGCCACACGATTCGGCTTACCTCATTCGAATGGCCTGGAAGTCTACAGGCCTCAGTGTTCCACGACTTGCGAGCGCCTTGTAAGGAAACTGAAGCCATCTCGACAGATCGTAAAGCGAGATACCCGAAGCTCGACCAGATCAAATGCTTCAAATAAGAACTCACATGCAGGACCTCGCCGCCACTGATATTGTCGCAGACGATGCACAACTTTCCCGAGCCGATAATACGCCCATGTACCGTTCCCTGAGTGGCTTAAAGTAACGCTGGCCGGGCGCCGGCCCATCGATCATCGAATCATGAATTCCAA
Source organism: uncultured Verrucomicrobiae bacterium (assembly GCA_963816855.1). Taxonomy (GTDB): domain Bacteria; phylum Verrucomicrobiota; class Verrucomicrobiia; order Chthoniobacterales; family Terrimicrobiaceae; genus DASTFP01. Next base: position 64,306 of record CAWFMA010000029.1, read on the forward strand.
ACAGAAACCGCTCCAGCCCACCTCGGAGGGGGGGAAGAGGGCGGTCTCGGCACTAATACCCCCAGCCCACGAACGATGGAAGGCAAATCAAGCTCGACTTGGTTTGCACTTCGAAATCCCGTGTTTCGCCGCTTGTGGTTGGCGACCATGCTGTCGGGCACGTTCGTCTCGTCGCAGGACGTTACTGCGACGTGGTTAATGGACTATCTTGGCGCTTCGCCGTATTTGCTCTCTCTGCTAGCAACCGCTGCTTCCGCTCCGTTCTTTCTCTTCACGCTGCCAGCCGGGGCTGTTGCTGACATCGTAAACCGGCGCACTGTGATCGTGAGTGCTGTACTCTGGCAGGCAGCTTGGTCAGTGGTTCTTGCCTTTGGGGCGTGGATGGACGCGATGAACCCCAGCGCTGTGCTTGCGTGCGTCTTTGCGCTGGGGATTGGGCTTGCCTTTGGCGCCCCGGTTTGGGGAGCCGTTGTTCCGGACATCGTCAGTAAAGATGAGCTTCCTTCCGCGATCACGCTGGGAGGCGTGCAACTGAACCTCTCCGGCATTGTGGGTCCTGCTCTCGGCGGTTTCCTTATACCGCTGCTGGGGGCACCGCTGCTCATTTCAATCACTGCGTTAGCGTTTCTAGGCGTCGCTTTTGTCATCATGCAGTGGAAGCCGCGGCAGGCGGCGTCAACTAGGCTGCGTGAAAACTTCACGGAATCGTTCATCAGTTCGGTGCGGTACGCCCGAAACTCGCAGCGCATGAAGATCATCCTTTTCCGCAATGTGCTCTTTTCGGTTGTGATCTCGGTCATCCCAGCGCTTTTGCCCGTGATCGCGCTCAGGAATTGCGCCTGTTCCCCTTCCCAGCTTGGCCTTATCTTTGCATGCGTGGGCGTTGGCTCACTGGCTGGAGCGGTGTTCCTCCTGCCGTACCTCAGGCAGCGAGTCTCGACAAACGCGATCACTTCGATCTCGATGGCGATAATGTTCTTCGTTCTCTTCTCAATGGCGCTCATCCGCCAAGTGCCTGCTCTGATGGTTTCGACGACATTCGCTGGCGTAGCTTGGGCGCTTGCGGGCTCCGAGCTTTGGGTGGCTGGACAGCGCGTAATGCCCGGATGGGTGCGCGGACGGATGAACGCCTTCCTGATAATGTTGGGGCAAGGCGGCATGGCGCTTGGAGCAATTCTCTGGGCGACGGGGGTGGCAAAAGTTGGCCTCGATCTCACTTTTGCTGCTGCGGCTGTTATAGCGCTCGTCGTGTTGGCGCTTGGGCATCGATTCTCGATCAACTTCGTCGCCGAAGCCGAAGTTGAAGAAGCCCCGCTCGATCACGCGCGCGACTTGGCCGTCGTCCTTGATCACAACGACGGGCCGATCACCATAACGATCGATTACCTCATCGCCAGTAAGGATCGAGAGCAGTTTGGAATTCTGATGCAAGAAGTGCAGGCTGCATTCCGGCGCAACGGTGCGTTCCAATGCCAGCTCGACGAAAATCTGGATCAGTCCGGCTTGTTCCGTCTGGAATACCATGTGTCCACCTGGGCTGAGCATCTTCGCCTGCGCATGCGTATGACCGTCGACGAGACGAAAGTCTACAAGAAGGCCTGGAATCTGCATGCAGGAGACTCGGAACCGACCATACGGCATTTCCGCTCAACCCAGAAATTCGTGCACCTGCCCGGCTTCGGCCTCTCCGGTCGCACCTTTATGAACACATCGAGAATGCCGAGGCCGAGATTAGTACCCACTACCTCCGGCGCGTGACTGATGCTCCTCAAGACAAAGGTCCCTTTCGCCGTTTCTGTGCGAACCTCTCCGAAAATGCCAGTGCCCGACTACGATGGATATCGATGCGAGCTTTGCGCCCTTGGCCCCGGGGAGGGCGCCTCGTCACCTGACTACGCGAATCCTGCCGTCCTGGGACATCCTGGTTGCAACCTCCCGACCCGACGCCCCTGTCGGCCTGGCGTTGGGGGCATGACTTTCAAAACAGGGGCGTGATTTCCTTTTCGAAAGTTTCCTTCGACGCGAGGCCGACATGCTTTGAGACGATTTTTCCGCTCCGATCGATGATAAAGGTAGTCGGTACTCCCGTACCCCGAAATCCTGCATCATCTTGAGATTGCCCATCACGACGGGGTAGTTCATCGCGAACTCTTTCATGAATTGCTTGACCACAGATGACCCTTGCTCATCGACAGAAACGCCAACCACGACCAGTCCCTTCTCACCGTATTTCTTCTGCAGGTCGATGAAGCCGGGGATCTCGGCTTTACAAGGCGGACACCACGTTGCCCAGAAGTCAAGAATGACAACTTTACCGTCGAAGTCGGACGACTTCACTAGCTTGCCATTAGGATCCTTCAACTCCCAGACCGGAGCTTTTGAGGACCCGAGGGTGCCTGTTGCAGAAGGGCGAAAGAAGGGCCGAAGGCTGGTAATTGCTAAAGCAAAAAACGCTCCAGCGAACAGGACTGCCAGGCCGAAGTTTGGTAAATTCCGCACTGTGATTTTCATTAAATATTTGTGCTTCCAAAGAATAAGCGCACAGCCGTCTGCCTGAGTAACTCCCATCTTTCTGCCAAATGCACCCCAAAAAAGTTTACCAGAAACGGAGGAGACATGCGATCCGAAGGCGGCGTACCTCCGCGAGTGCCTTTGGCAAAAACAATAGATTATTGCGTTGGCTTTGTTCCCTCTTGTGCTCTAATGTGTCTACATGAGCACAGAAAAAGCCTGCAAAGCAAGCACCAATCAGGACTCACCGGCGGATGGCAAAGAGAACACGTCGGCACACGCCGCAACAGGGATGAACCCGAAAAGCGGCAAGCAACTGGCAAACACAATTCGCGCCACCGCAGGCAAGAACGATTCCCGCTACTGGCTTCCGCGCGTGTTCCGCCCGGTAAATGCCCGGGGCGCGGCGTCGCCACATTACTCGATGAAGGTTCAGTTCCGGGGACGGCGAATGGCATTCACGCTAAGCACCGGAAACAAGGATGCGGCGGCCAAGCGGGCGGCGGCGATATACGGCGAGCTTCTGGCACATGGCATTGAGGCGACACTTGCCAGGCGCCGGGCACAACGCCCGGAGGGGGAGGACGTAGCCACCATCGGGGAATACCTCTCCGCAGCGCAAGCCGTCATGGCCGTGCGGCCGGCCAGCTTTGCCGCCTATGCCCTCAACCTGCGGCGGATCGCGGGTGACATCCTCAATCTTCGCGCAGCCAAGCGAGCAAAGACCAAGCAGAAGCGGGCAACGCGGCAGGCCATCGAGAACGCGCCGGTTTCCATTTTGACGCCGGAGGCGGTTCAGGCGTGGCGGTTGGCTTATGTGGCCCGAGCCGGGGTCAACGGGACAAAGGCGAGATCGGCACGCATTTCGAGCAATTCGATGATCCGGCTGGCCCGGAGTCTGTTCGCTCGCAAGGTGCTGAAATTTCTTGGCGCATTACGGCTGCCCGACCCGCTCCCATTTCGGGGCGTGGAGTTTTTCCCGCGCGAGTCCATGCGCTACACGTCGCGAATTGATGCCGGAGTCCTGATGCGGCAGGCCCGCGAGGAGTTGGCGGAATCGGACCCGGACAGTTTTCTGGCGATGTTGCTGGCGCTGGGCGCCGGGCTGCGTCGCGGGGAGATTGACCGCCTCCTGTGGCGCAATGTGGATTTCGCCCGGGGGCGCATCATCGTCGAAGAGTCGGAGCACGGGCAGTTGAAGACGGAGGATTCACGGGGGACCGTGGATATTGACCCGCGCACGGTGGAAATTCTCCGCGGCTTTCGGGCGAAGGCGCAGGGGCAATTCGTGATCGAGGCCAAGCGGGCGATTGCCGGGGAGGCATCCCGCGCCTGGGGAAAGCGTTACCGTTGCCTGCGGGTCTTTGACAGCGTGAACCGCTGGCTGCGGGCGCATGGCATCGAGGGCCACAAAGCCCTCCATACCTTGCGAAAAGAAGCGGGCGCGATCGTGGCAACACGCGACGGCATCTTTGCGGCGTCGCAGTTTCTCCGGCATCGAGACATCGCCATTACCGCCGCGGTTTATGCGGACAAGAAAACCCGCACCGTCATTGACATGGGCGCGCTCCTCGATGCGGGCGAATCAAGGCCCGGAAACGTCATTGCGATGTCGGAGAGCACACCCCCGAGCCGACGGGCAAGGCCCGAAGGAAATGAGCAACAAGGCATTCGAGGACAAGTCGCTCGCAGAGCGAAAGCTCACCTCTTGCGCCGATCCGAGGAGCTCGACGGGCTGGCTTCCGAGGCTGAGAGGCCGAAGCGGAGGGAAGTGCCTGACGTGTCTGAAAAGGTTTTGCTGGCACTTGACGGGAAGAAAGCGGACGCGACATTATATTTGGCTCTGAGGGCGAAACCCAGCTTATCTTCAGGCCCTCAAAAGAAGGCGGCTGCCAGATGGACGTTTTCCATCCCACCGGTCCCCGTCTCCGGCTATGACACTCAACGCGAACTAAGCAAGGCCGGCCGGGGGCTTTGGGTTTGGGACAAAGAAAAGGGCGAGAAAAAGGGCGAGCCATCCGTCGCGTTCAAGGCGGCGGAGCAACTGCTGGCCTGCCATGTGATGAGAAACTGCAGGCTCTCCGTGTCGAGGTAACACCACTTCACGAGTTGAGTGAAAGACCCGAAATAGAGGCGGTGATGGAGCAATTCTCAAAATGAGGAGCTGCTGGAGACGGTGAGCTACCAGCTAATCGAGGGCCCAGGCCGCGATCGGCCTCGTCGTCGAAGCCTTGTCTGAAGAGCACGGGGGAATAAAACTCAAGAAGGCGTTCGATCTATTGCAGGGTGACCAATGGGGCGGGATATTCAAAAGCTGCAGGACTGCACCATGTTTTTGGCCGCGACACTTCAACGCCCGCCTACAAAGAAAGAACTAAGGGAGCGCTACGAATCCGGATGCCGGACCGGTGTGGATGCGCAGTTTAGCAGACTGCTAAGACACGCCGGACTTTCGTGGCTGCCGTCGATGGCGCAGCTGCGTCGCGCTCTGTCCCCTCGCAACTTGAGTTGAGATATTTTCTAACGTCAATGACACACGTGGCCGCGTTCTGGCACTTTGGAAGGCATGCAGAAAATCATGCCTACAGAAAAGGTCACACTAAGTCGAAAAGGCCTCGCGGAACGCTGGTCCTGCAGCATTGAGACTATCAAGCGCCGAGAGGCAGCAGGCGTCCTTAAGGCTTTAAAGTTGGGCCGGTTGGTTCGCTACAGGTTGGCGGATGTCGAGGCCGCGGAAGCCGAGGCCGAGGTGCGCTAATGGGATGCCATCGAGCTGTAGTGTGGCGGCGCAGTTGCGCACGAGGGTCGCGCTGGGTGCCCCGGGGGTGGGGCGCAGGGGGGTCCAGGGATGCCACACCCCCTTTTTGAAACTAAGGCTCTCAGTTCCTGCGAGGATTTTCAACTGGGTGCGCTCGTTGATAGCAGTGGCTCCAAGTCTCCGGCGGGCGTGATGCTGCCATGAAGGCGGCGCAGCGCATTGAGGGCGGCAAGGTAGCGCGAGTCCGCCTGGCGAACGCCGCATGAGCAAAAAAGAGAGCCGGAATTTCTCCCGGCCCAAACATCTTTGAAATGCTACCTCCCTCAATAGAACAAAGTCCCTCGAGCGTCAAGCAACGGGCGAGAAAAACCCGCTCTCGCGGAGATCGCGGACGAGGTGCGAGACGATGAGTGACCCCGCCACTCCTGATGGAGCAATGACCAAGGGTGACCGCGACAGTTTGCTTCAAGTCGCCCGCCTGCGGACTCGCGTCGCCAAAGACCAGGCCGTCGCTTTCGCGGCGAAGCTTAAGGCCGACTTTGAAAAGCAACTGGACGCCCATTACCCCTGGGACACGGACGAGATGTGGTCCGCGATGGCGAAGCTGATGGAGAAGACCCAAAAGGAGGCCCAAGAGCAAGTCGCCGCCCGAAGTCGCGAGCTCGGCATCCCCGAATGGGCCGCGCCGTCCTTGAACTGGTATTGGCGCGATCAAGGGCAGCAAGCGACCAAGGAGCGCAAGGTTGAGTTGCGGCGACTCGCGGCGACGGAGATTGACGCGACGGTCAAGGCTGCGAAGTCCAAAATCGACGAAGCGAGCCTGGCCATCCAAACGGCGCTCCTCGCTAGCGGGCTGACAAGCGCTGCGGCCAAGGAATTCCTCGAATCGATGCCTACTCCGGAGGCGCTCATGCCGGCGGTCGACGTCACGGCGCTCGAAACCAAACTCTTACGTCCCTCGCGGGGTCGATGCGCACTTTTGCGATGAATAGCCGCCCAAACTCTGGCAAGGCGGCAGGGCCATCGTTGTGGAGCTACACGGAGTGCCTGGCCAGCCCGGGGCAGCTTCAGGGGCCGGAAGGCCAAATGATCCCCGCAGAGCTGGATACAGGGCCACCCTCTAAAATGCGACGCCCGAGCTGGAAACCCGGGCGGCGCGAAGTGTCGATTGAACGGGCGACAACTGGCACATACCCCGCTACCGCGCGGATGTCCAGTCCCCTCGTGCGCCTGGCATGCGCCGCTCTCAGTGCGGAGGAACTTGAGGAGTGGATATGTCGACATCTCTCACCCGGGGAGGGCGAGCCATGTCCTTAGACCATAACGCCGCTACCCATATCCGCGAGTTCCGGCACCTGTTCGCCGGCAACCGCCGGATAGTGGCGACCATTCGGGTTGCTTTGGCCAAAGTGCGCTTCCGGCCTCTTCGCGGACCGAATGTCGAAAACTCGATCACGAAACTCTCGGCCGCATGGATAGGAGTAAACATCGGATCCTATCAACATGCGGGCCCCAAGACGTGCAAGACGCGATCATGGCCCACCTGGCCAACTTCAAACCGAGATCCAACAGCTATTAACCTTTATGAAACCATCACTTCCCCGTCTCCAGATATTAACCGGCCTGTTGGCACGCCCTCAGGAGCCGCCCTGTCAATCCGGGCGCAAACTCGCCGAGTATCTTGCCAGTGATATTGGGACCGCAGACGAATTCCTTGCCCGATATGGCTGGCGAGTGCGATACGCCAAGGCACGCTGGCTGATTTACTGCGACGGCCGCTGGCGAATCGACGGAGACAACGTCTCCATCGTCGAACTGTTCGAAGAGTTTCGCGCAAGCATTCTAAAGGAAGCAAACCAAGTCGCCGACACGCGACTTCAGCGGCGAGCTCGCCGCCGTGTGGCTCACCTGGGAAGCCTGCCCATGCTCAATCGAATCCTTCGCCTTGCGAATGCTCGTGCCGCCGCGGCTATTCCAGAGGGCCTCCATTATGCCTCATCCCCACACTAACGGCCAGGGAGATTGGCGAAACATCGTCGTCTCAATTGTTCCCAATGCCTGGGAAACAAAGACGACCGACATCTCGCTCGGCGCAGCATTGGAAAACATTCGCCGCGGCCGCTGGGCAGAGCCTGTCGCCAGCATTCGTGAAAAATACGCAGAGGCGCTCGCACAGGCTGAAAAGGACGGCAACCCTGACCTCATCAAGCCGCAAAGGATGCCATCAATCCCCTGAAAAGGAAACTCCACGGGGTCATGTTCAGTGGCCGATTCAAGGCCCGCCGCGGCGACAGGCTAGACGCACACTCAGGTTACCTCTGTGCCGATATTGACAAGGTTCCCCCCGATGGCTGTTCGCAAATAATCGAGGCCCTCAAGAATGACCCTCACGTTCAAGCTGCCTTCCGCTCGCCATCCGGGTGGGGAGTGAAAGTGGTTTTCTCAATCCTGCCAGATGCCAGCAAACATGCTTCGAGTTATCTGGCCGTTGAGCGACATGTTGAGGCAACCTACGGCCAGGCTATTGATTCCCCTTGCAAGGATAGCGTCCGGCTTTGCTTTGTGTCGGACGATCCTGACATCTTCATCCGAGCGGACAATGCGCAGGTTCTTCGCCCCCTTGAGTCTGAACCGCAGCCAGGCTTCCCTTCTGGCAACGAAGAAGAACCCAAGGATGCCGGCCAATGGAACAAGGACTCAATCGACGAGGCCCTTGGCTCAACCGGCGTAATCCTGCCCAGCGGACACACAACCTTCAGCGAATCCGCCGCCAGGCTTTTCATGATCCTCGCCAGAACAGGGAGGTTCTTCTTCAGCGGCAAAAGGGTGTGCAGCCTCGCCGACGACAATGGGCATTTGAGCCTCGAAATTGTCAGCGATAATCAATTCCGGTCAGCCATTGAAGACCATGTTCGGCTCTTTAGCTGGCGCGAGGACCACGGACAACACCTGCTCAAATCCGGCGCCCGATGCAGCCTCGATCAGGCAAGGGTTCTTCTCGCCTCCTCAAAGCCCGGCGAATTGCTTCCCCCCGTCGCCACCATCCATCATTGCCCCTGCCTGATCCGGCATACGGACGGCAGCACCGCCGTCCTTGGCAAGGGGTATCATCCCCTGCAAGGGGGACGCCTCGTCGCAGGTGGCGCGATGCCGTGGCCAATGCCCCTGGATGAGGCAAAAACGGTTCTCTTGGAGCCCCTGGAAGAATTCGCATTCCTCTCCCCGGCAGATAAATCTCGCGCCTTCGCCGCCTTTATTTCTCCGGCGATCAAAAGCCTTGGCTCTCTTGATGTCAGCTTTCCTTTGGTCGTCGTTGAAGCCAACGAGTCTCAGGCCGGCAAAGGCTTTTTGCTTGATCTGATCGGAGCCGTTTATCGACAACCCGCCGGCGCTCTCCTGACCCAGCGCACAGGAGGAGTGGGCTCCTTCGATGAATCGCTGTCCCAACGCCTCATCGAGGCTAACGCCATTATCCGCATTGACAATATCCGCGGGCACCTGAACTCCCAACTTCTCGAAGCCATTCTCACCTGCCCTCTGAACGGCGCTGTTTCCGCTCGCGTGCCGCATAAAGGTGAATCCAGCGTCGACCCGCACCTCTTTTCCTTCCAACTCACAAGCAACGGCTTTCAGGCAACTGCCGACCTCGCCAACCGGTCATGCATTATCCGGATTCTCAAACGCAATGGATATGCATTCAAAACATACGGCAGCCCGCTCATCAACATCCTTGGTCACGTCCAGGCCGAACAACCTCGATTTCTCTCCGCCGTCTACTCCTTCGTCAATGAGTGGATCGCGCATGAAATGCCCAGGTCTTCAGATACCCGCGGACAGGGCGCCTTCCGCCTCTGGTGGCAAATCATAGATTGGATCACCCTCAACCTGGCCTGCCTGCCATCTCCGATCGAAGGGCATCAAGCCGCCCAAGCCGGAGCCTCGAACCCCACGCTCGGCTGGCTCAGGGAAATATTCCTCAAATTCTCATCCCAGTCCCGCCTCGAAGAGCCGTTGTCAGCCAGCGAAATCGCTGAATTCTGCGCCATCCATGAACTCAGGATCCCCGGCCTCCAAGACGCCAGCGAAGAGAAAATCCTCCAGCATATTGGCAGACTTATGGCTGCTGCCTTTAAGGCAGGCGATAACGTTCAAGGTGAGGGATTCGAGGTCCACCGCACACAAGACGCCCGCTTCGTCGAGTCAATTAACCAAACCCGGGAATTCAAAAAATATGAGTTCCGCAGAACCCAGTCTGCCACCATTTGACCCCAAATATAGACACCAAGAGTGCCTCAGACACCTCCAGGTGCCTATCGTATCGTGAACTTACACGATAGTTTTACGCAGATGAAGTAACAAATAAAATAAATGAAGCTGGGTTGTCTAGGTTGGTTTCAAAAGTCAACCTAGACTACCGCGGTTCATTTTGGAACCAACCCGGACTACCCTGGTTCAAATGCCAGTTTCAACCTAGACAACCCTATTCCATTCCATTTTCTAAAACCCACTCGAGACTTTACAGAAAATCTAAGGAGTTAGGCATTTTGGTTCCGAATAGGGTTATATGGGTTGGTTTTTTTGGCAGCCCATGATCAACGAGTCGCTGGCAAGCAGAGCTCGGGCCTACATTTCGCTCATGCCGTCCGCGATTTCAGGGCAGCACGGACATAACGCCACCTTCGCCGTGGCCAAAAAACTCGTGCATGATTTCGGAATGAGCGAAGCAGACGCCTGGCACATCTTCCTCGACTACAACGCCCGCTGTCAACCGCCTTGGAACGAGGATGAATTGCGCCACAAACTTCACACCGCAGGTAACCTGACGAGGGCGGCCACCCGCCGTGGTCACCTGCGGCACGAGATCGCAAAGCCCGCACCCCCGACTGGCCCAGCTGTTTCCTGGACAAAGACACCGGCACCCCTCCCAAAAAAGCCGGATGCCGTCGTCGCCGACATGGTAAAACATAGCGATCACAAGGAGGCTGGCCCCGGCTTAGTAAATCTTGGTAACCACCCCCCACCATCACCAACTGCGACGCGAGGCGCAAGCATCCCCCCGATGATCACGCACCGAATGGAGGCCGACCTGTGCAATCGCGGGTTCTCTCAAGAGCGGATCAACAAAATGACTCCGACTGAAGCTTGGGAGATTCTGCATCGATCCACGGCTGTCGCGACGGCTAAGGACGGTTGCACATCCCTTGAGCCCGACCCCCGGCAGTTTGAAACCGAAGCCCGACGTATCGCCGACGAACTTGAGCGCCTGTATCAGGATGGCGCGATCCCCACGAGAGGCGCTCAGGATCCGGATACGTGTTTTTACGCCAGCCTGCTACATAGCTTCGACGCAACCTACACTGGCAAGATTAGCAATGCGCCGGCCTCTACTGCCCGCTGACGCGGATCCCGATAAGTTCCGAACAATCGGAAGAGGCGCATTCACCAGTTCACAGCTTCACTGCTTATTCTGCGCTTGCCGCTAGCATGAATTTGGGTCATTTTGTCACGCATGTCGAGTAAAAACTCCAAACCCTCCAAATCAGCAGCGAAAGGTTCTTATTCCAAAGGCGCCACCTCCGCGAAGCGAACCGAGAAGGTCAATCCTTCCTTGATCAAGGGGAGTAAGAAATAAAGGCCGGCCAAGCAAATGCCCCGGCCTCGAAAGATCGCTTACGAAGAATTTGCGGAATTCGCTGCGTCCGGTCTGAGTCTCGCGGAGTCGTATCGTCGAACCACTGGACAGACCAAGAATGCAGACGTCAAGGGCACTCAGTGGCACGGATACGCTGGCATAAAAGAGAGGGTCGCGGAGCTTCAGGAACAGAATGCCCGTCGCTCGCAGATGACCCGCGACGAACTGCTCGGCTTCTATGCCGAGGTGATTCGAACGTCGGCGGACAAGGTCGCGCTGGTTCCCCGAGTCATTCAGGCTTACGAGCAGGACGGCGAGGGTCGCGTGAAGGTTCGCGTTTGCGACAAAGTCGCGGCAGGCGCAGCGTTGGCTCGAATGTGCAATTGGAACTCGGCGGAGCGCCTCGAGATTGGCGTCAATACACTCACTGGCTATCTACGCGAGCTTCGAGCGCAGCCCTTTGGTGGCGGATCGGTGTTGCCGCTTGAGCGAGCCGTGTTGCCCTTGGAAAGCGGGAGCAATGGCGAAGGGAGTCTTGACGATTAGATTTCGGTTGCTTAATCAACCGCAGTCGGACTATCGAGTTGTCCTTGAATGCCTACGTGTTCTCTGCGTGAGCATAGCGCGCGACTGACGCAAGACGACGGCGGCTGGTTGCTAAGGTATCCGATCGCCCGCCATCAATATGGCTCGCGTGAGGTAGAGCTGGTGGAAGTCATGATTCCGCTTGTGGCCGAGAATTACGCCGGCGCGCGCAAGCTTGCGATGTTGATCCTGAAGGACCATCGGCCACCGACCCTTCCGACCCTGTCGGAGCCCGAGGTTGCCGCGTGGCAGCCGCCGGTTACTCCAGTTGGCGGGCAGCGAGTTTACGGCGGAACGCTGTAGCCAGATTCTAATTTAGAGTCCGGCGATGAGTTTGAAAACGCTTGAGCTTGGGATCCCGAGTTCTTTGGCGATGGCGCGTCCGGTGCGTCCTTGCGCGCGCAGTTTGGCCACGGCCTCGCGATGAACACCGAGAGTTCCTGGACGGCCCAGTTTGATGCCCCGCCTCCGTGCGGCGGCTAGTCCAGCGTTGACACGCTCGACGATGATTGAGTGTTCGAACTGCGCGATCGCTCCAAGCATGTTGAGAAGCAGGGCGCTCGCGGGATTGCTCGACGACGTATTGATGCCTTGCCCTGGCACGATCAGGGCGACCTTGTGCGCGGCGAACTCACCGAGCAATTGCACCAGGTGACTCAAGCTGCGGCCGAGGCGGTCCAGATTGTAGCAAAGGACAACGTCGACCTTCCCGGCACGAACCGCCTTCATGAGTGCGTCGAGTCCCTTGCGCGAGATCTTGCCGCCGGAGATGGTGTCAGTGATCACTTGGACGTCCCGCCAGTTGTGGCGTGCGCAATACTCCCGGAGCGAGGCGAGTTGCGAATCGGTGGTTTGCTTGTCGGTCGACACCCGTGTGTAAATAACGACATTTTGCTTCATGCCTTTAGATACGCTGGATTCGCACACAAAACAATTGTTTTGTGTGCGACTGATTTTCGCGCGTCGTCCCTTCAGTGGAACATTCCGAAAATCGAGGGGGTTTTATGTGCAGGCGTCACGCGGGTCTTTCATGGTGGTTCGGTCCGCCCGGAGGACAGCTCTATGCTCGGTGCTCAAATCGGCCCATTCTTGCGTCCAGCGTCGCCTGTGTAGGCG
>CAWFMA010000030.1:0-57642 GCA_963816855.1 uncultured Verrucomicrobiae bacterium
TCACCGTCTCTCGCGCCTGGAAAAAAACGTCCGGGTTTTGAGCTGTGCCTCGCAGCACCGGATGATCCGGGGAGAGCGCCCGTCCGCGGTGCTCGCGAACGCGTTCCTCGTTGATCATCGCCCACAACACGACGTCGGAAAGCACCTCGATCTTCGCGATCTCATGGGAAGTGCGAAAGCCGTCAAAGAAATGGAGGAACGGAATCCGCGATTCGAAAGCGGCAGTTTGTGCGATCAGAGCGAAATCCTGTGCCTCCTGGACGCTTGCCGAACAGAGCATCGCCCAGCCGGTGGCGCGCGCAGCCATTACATCGCTGTGGTCGCCAAAGATCGAAAGCGCCTGAGCCGCGATAGAGCGCGCCGCGATGTGAAAGACCGCCGGCGTCAGCTCGCCCGCGATCTTGTACATGTTTGGGATCATCAAGAGCAACCCTGCGATGCAGTGAAGGTTGTCGCCAGCGCGCCGGTTTGCAGCGCGCCATGGATCGCTCCCGCCGCACCGCCTTCGCTCTGCATCTCGATTACCGTTGGCACCGTGCCCCACAGGTTCTTTCGACCTGCCGCCGACCACGCGTCGGCCCACTCTCCCATCGGCGTCGCCGGCGTAATCGGGTAGATGGCTATCACTTCGTTGAGCGCGTAAGCGACGCGCGCAACGGCTTCGTTCGCATCCAGCGTCTGAAAGTCAGACAGATTCATGACCTAAATTCGCCGGTGTGCTGGACGCTGGCTTGCCGTAACTTGTCTGGCTCTTCGCGTTTCTTGCCAAGAAACGCCAAGTGTCGGACAAGAAAGGACGAGTCTCGCTGGTCGCGAGGGCGGAAAGTAAAGAGGTCGGAAATGGATGGCTACTGGCATGCGGTTGTATCGTTAGCCGATCTTTCACGTCTCTTTGAGGGGTTGAAGGCAGGTGGATACTGCCTGGTTCTTCAATTGCCGCTCGCTCACCGGTTCGTCGTGGTCGCTCGGTGCATTCACGAACCTCTCGCTCCTCGCAGGCGTCGCTGCGATGATCGCCCCGCCCAGATGGCCTTTGCCTACGTGGCGTTCATGAACGAAGCCTTCCACTCCGCGCCATTCGACGCTGCCGCGTGGCTGCGCGCGAGCGCTGTCGCGTTGACAGCGTCGTTGATTGTCGGCTTCGAGAAGCCGGTCCGCGGCCAAGACGAAAAAAACCAGGCAGCCGGCCCGAACAACCGGCCGATGCCACAGCCAAGTCAACGATGAGAACCACCACGCCGCAGAAGCTGGAGCGCGTTCATGATATATTCCGGGAGCGTCGACCGGCTCTGGAAACAATGCTCGCGCCGGAATTTGTGGCGGTGATCGGTGCGACGGAAGCCGAAGGCAGCGTCGGACGCACGCTGATAGAGAACCTGAAAACGGGCAACTTCGGCGGCGAAATCATTCCAGTGAATCTGAAGCGCGCGCGCGTGCTCGGCATTCCTGCTTTTCGGAAAGTCGGCGAGGTGGAACATCCCATCGACCTTGCGGTCATCGTTACCCCGGCCGCGACGGTGCCTGGCGTCATCGGCGAATGCGTTGAAGCAGGTGCCAAAGGCGCCATCATTATCTCCGCTGGCTTCAAGGAATGCGGCGAAGCTGGAGTTGAGCTGGAGAAGCAGGTTCTCGCGCAAGCGCGGCGCGGGAGGATGCGGATCATCGGGCCGAATTGCCTAGGTGTGATGCGACCGCACGTAGGCCTAAATGCAACCTTCGCGGCGAGCATGGCGCTGCCCGGCAGCGTCGGATTCATCAGCCAAAGCGGCGCGCTTTGCACGGCCATCCTGGATTGGAGCCTTCGAGAGAATGTTGGCTTCAGCGCGTTCGTCTCGGTCGGCTCAATGCTCGATGTGGACTGGGGCGATCTCATTTACTACCTCGGCGATGATCCGCATACAAGGAGCATCATCGTTTACATGGAGAGCATTGGAGACGCTCGCTCGTTTCTCTCCGCCGCTCGCGAGGTCGCGCTGACCAAGCCGATCATTGTCATTAAAGTTGGTCGAACCGCGCCCGCGGCGAAGGCCGCCGCCTCGCACACGGGTTCGCTCACCGGAAGCGATGAGGTGCTCGATGCGGCGTTCCAGCGCGTCGGCGTACTCCGCGTGAATACGATCGCCGAGCTATTCGACATGGCCGAGGTGCTCGCCAAACAGCCGCGTCCGCGCGCTCCGCGCCTTGCCATCGTCACGAACGCCGGCGGTCCTGCGGCGCTTGCGACCGACATATTGGTCTCCACGGGTGGGCAAATTGCCCAACTCTCACACGAATCGTTTGACGCATTCAATCAACTGCTGCCGACGCACTGGAGCCGGAGCAATCCCGTCGATCTCCTCGGCGATGCCGGAGCGGAGCGTTACGCGAAAGCGGTCGAGATCGTTGGGAAAGATCCGAACAACGACGGGATACTGGTGGTCCTCACGCCGCAGGCCATGACGGATGCGACTGCCACAGCCGAACAGCTCAAACCCTTCGCGAGGGTCGATGGAAAACCCATCCTTGCAAGTTGGATGGGCGGCGATAATGTGCGCGCCGGCGAGGAAATTCTCAACAGGGCCGGGATCCCAACATTCGCGTATCCCGACACCGCGGCGCGCGCGTTCAACTACATGTGGCGGTACAGCGACAACTTGCGCACCCTTTACGAAACTCCGGTCCTTGGCGCTTACTCCGGCGAAAAAGTCGGCGAAGCGCGGACACGTCGGTCAGATCATCCGAACGGCACGCGAGAAAAGGCGAACAATCCTCACTGAGATCGAGTCAAAGGAAATCCTCGCTTCTTATGGCATTCCCGTCGTCGAGACTCACGCTGCATCGAGCGAAGAGGAGGCAGTCGAAGTGGCGAAGAACATTGGAGGTTGCGTGGTACTCAAAGTCTATTCAGAGGTAATTACGCACAAGACGGATGTAGGGGGCGTGAAGTTGAACCTCCGCGGCGCTGCGGCGATCCGGCGCGCATATCGCGAGATCGAGCGATCCGTTACCAAACACCATCGAAAGGATTTCCTGGGCGTAACGGTCGAACCGATGATACCGCCCGCGGGCTGCGAACTGATCCTAGGCAGCAGCCTCGATCCGCAATTCGGTCCGGTGCTCCTCTTCGGCGCGGGCGGTCAGTTGGTCGAGGTTTTCAAAGATCGAGCGCTCGCACTGCCGCCGCTCAATGCCACGCTTGCGCGTCGGCTGATCGAGCAAACACGCGTCTTCGACGCGCTCAAAGGAGTGCGTGGTCACGACCCGGTCGATCTCGCCGAACTGGATCAATTGCTCGTCCGGTTCAGCCAACTCGTCGCTGAGCAGCACTGGATAAAGGAAATCGACATTAACCCGCTGCTTGCGTCGCCGACTGGCCTCATCGCCCTCGACGCGCGGATGGTTCTGCACAACATCGAGGTGAATGAAAATGACCTGCCGCCGCTTGCAATCCGCCCGTATCCGGCACAGTACGTCACCCACTGCAAGCTCCGCAATGGTACGTCGATGACGCTGCGCCCGATTCGGCCGGAAGACGAGCCACTAATGATCGAATTCCACAAGACACTCTCGGAGGAGAGCGTACGGTTTCGCTATTTTAACCTTTTGAGGCTCGATGCGCGCATCGCCCACCAACGCCTCACACGAATTTGCTTTAATGATTACGATCGCGAGATCGCGCTGGTCGTCGACTACAAGAACCCGCGAACTCGCCGCCACGAAATTCTCGGCGTTGGACGGCTAAGCAAATTGCACGGGCTGAACGAAGCGGAATGGGCGATCGTAATCAGCGACCAATGGCAGGGCCACGGTCTTGGCACAAAGCTGCTGCGCCTGCTCGCCGAGATCGGTCGGAAAGAAAAGCTTAGCCGTCTCATCGCGCACATCCTGCCTGACAACATCGTGATGCGGCACGTCTCGAAGAAGGCCGGCTTTCAGCTCCATTTTGATGGCGAAGCCGGCGAATGGGGAGCGGAGCTTGCGTTGCCATAAATGCTAACAGCGCTTACGTGAAACACGGCGGCGTAGTTACGAACGCATTAATCCATCGACTGGACAACGATTATCGGGCCGATGATGGGTAGGGAGAGTCGTCGCTCCCCAAGCTGGGTGCCTAATCGCTAGATGGCTGCGCGCATTCTGGAGGAAAGCGGTGAAGGCGCGGCATTGATCGAGGCTTGGCAGGGAGCAGATTAGTTATCCTCGTCGACGCTGTTCACTCTGGCGGCAAGCCCGGCACGAGCTACCGCGTCGACGCGGACGAGACCGAAATCCTTCGAGGGTTTTTCGCTACTCGAGACACGCGTTCAACGTTGCTGAAGCCGTTGAACTAGCTCGCGCTCTCGACCAGTTTCCGCAACGGCTGGTCATACACGGCATCGAGGGGAACTACTTGAACCGGGCCTCGGTTTGTCGCCCGAGATTAAAACGGCAGCCGAGGAACCGGTTAACATGGTGACGAGCTTTGCACGAGTTCTCACTCACCACCGACCTGATGCGGAAATCACCGCCATTGCGCGCGAACAAGGCGCCGAGCGAATTCCGGCGTGAAGGGGCGGCGTGAAGGGATGCCTGCGCGCTAGGAGCCCACCTCTCCGCGAAGCACTTCCGAGCAGGTGGCGCTCAGCACGGCCGCCGAGCTCGGCTGAATTTGGGCTAATTCTTTCCGCGAAGCGCGCCCAATCATAGCGCGAGAATCCGCCACCCGCTGCGGCACTATCCCTGGGCGGAGACGGTCGGACGGTCAGCGCCGCGCGGTGTGATGGACGGACGCAACTCGGCTTCCACGCGCCCGATGGCGAGCCAGCGGGCCTCGAATTGCTCCCATCGTTTCTCCTCGGGCAAAGCGGTATGGCTCACGGGGAACTCCATGATCTCGCACGGCGCGGAGAGATGGTTCGCGATGGAATAAACGGTTTCCGCCGGAACCACAGGATCGTGAAGCCCAAGGCCGATTAGCGTGCTGCAGGAAATCATTCCGGCAAAGTTCATCGCGTCGAAATAGCGGAGCACCAGCATTACATCCTCAGACTCCTCCGGGCGTGCGTCGAGGTAGTGAGCGATCTCCGCGCCGGAGCCCGATTTCACGAGGAAATACCGCCCCTCCGCCCATCCAAACGTCGGGACGCCCACAACGAGGAGATCCGATGCACCGAAAAGCGCTTCCGCCATGAGGGCGATGCCGCCCGAGAAGCTGAACCCATAGGTCAGGTGCCGGGTCGTTCGCGCCTTGAAGAGATCGCGCGCTATCTGCATCGTGCGGAGGTAATCACAGACCGCACCGCGAAGGACGGACGTTTCTGGCGAGGCAAGCCCGGTGAGCACGTAGCCCCAGCGAGAGATCGCGGGCACGGCCGCTGCCGATCTGCCGAAACCGCGAATGTCAACGCCGACGAGGTTGTATCCCGCTTCCGCCCATTTCCATCGGATTTCGCACCGCGAGCCGTAACCATGGCTGTGCACAATGAGCGGCCGAGGTTCGTCGTCCTGCCATGCGACGCTGTAGCCAGTGACCTCGGCGCGGCCGAGCGAGCGAAATGTCAACTGGGAAAGTTCGAGCGACGGGCGGCTCTTGCTGGTCACGGGTATCCGGCGCACGTCCGGTTCGATGGCACTCAGTTCCTCGCATGTCTTCGCCCAGAACGGCTCGAAGTCCGGCGGGCGGGTCAGTGTTGGGCGTAGGTCACGTTCCATCGATGCGCTGGGCGCATCGCCGGTTGCCCCGCCGTTGCGGCTCATCTATCATCCGAGCATGACCCCCGTTGAACAGGTAGTCCAGATTCCGTTTTTTCAGGGACTTCCGGCGGAAGCATTGCGGGAGCTCGCCGCAGAATCGACTGTGCTCGCACTCGAGCGCGGGGTAACTCTCATCTCTCAGCACAATGCCGCCGAACATGTATTTTTTTTGATCTCCGGCTCCATGCAGGCGTACATTCGTTTTCACAGCGTTGACGATTTACTGGTGGGCACAATACGCGAGCCGGGGGCTTTGCTGGGCTGGTCGGTTTTTCGCCAGCCCCATCGCTACACCGCGACGGTCCGATGCGAAGAGGAATGCCGGGTGCTGCGGCTGCCTCGCGAAGTCGTAATGAAGCTGATAGAGACGCAGCCGCGTCTCGGGTATCTGTTGCTCAAGCGCGTCGCAGCGGTCCTCGCAAACAGGTTGGAACAGACGCGCGACATTCTCGTCCGGCCGGAGGCGACGGGCGAGATGCCGAGCTCAGGCGCCTGATGAAATCGACCAGAGAACTCCTCCGGGAATCGCCGTTTTTCGAAACATTTGCGCCGGATGACATCGATGGGCTCGCCGGACACGCCACGATGCGCAACGTCTCCGCAGGGGAGGTGATCCTGCGCGAGAATGAGCCAGCCGAGGCGCTCTTCATGATTGTGGCCGGGAAGGTGCGCCTGTCGTTCGAAACGTCCGAGGGTCTCCTTAAGCCGGGAACGCCCCGCGACGACCATGTGCTGATCCGAACGCTGACGGAACCCGGACGGGTCATCGGGTGGTCGGCGGTCGTCGAGCCGTATCACTATCGCGACACGGCCACCGCGATCGAGGACACGCGCCTGCTCGTCTTCGAACGACAATGGCTCGAGCGCCGCGCGGAGGAGAAGCCCGAGTTCGGCGTCGAACTGATGACGCGAATCCTGTGGGTGCTGGGAAACCGGCTGCGCGAGACGCGGATCCGGCTGGTGGCGAGCCGTTACGAGAAGGAAGCGCTAGCCATTCGCGCCCTTCTCGAACAGAGCGCGTCGCAGCTCAGCGTCAAATCGCCGCTGCACAAGCTGCCCATCTATCTCGAGAGCCGGCTCACCCTTTCCGATGCCTTTCAGACACTCGAGCTCCTGCGAAAGCATGGCGATCCTTTCGAGGCGAGTCTCGCGCGAATGTGTCTAGAGATTCTGGAGAACGTCCGCAAGGAGTTGAAAATTTATCGCCGGCTTCAGCAAATCTACGAAGCGGTGAGCGAGGCGCCGGCCGACGCGACACCGGAGGAGGTTCGCGGCCGATGCTGCGTCGAGTTCCGCAAGCTGTTCAAGCAGGTCGATCACATCATCGAGGGCGAGAAAAATCTGCCCCGAGATTCCGGGCACATTTTCATCATGAACCACATAGTGAACCATCCGGAAAACACCTTGCCGAATGATTTCCAGCTCACGCTCGACACGCATTTCGTGTCCTGCATGGTGCTGAGCTTGAAGTATGGAGAACCGCCGGTCCGCGTCGTCCGAAAATCGCATCCCGAAGAATACGGGCACCAGAAGTATTTCGACCGGCTGGGATACATCTATGTCTACGCGAAGCACGTGGATGAAGACGAACAGAACCCGAAGCTGCTGGCGGAGCAAAGGCGGCGGGCGTTTCTGGAGACGGCGGCGCGCTGTCTTCGCGACGGTAAGAACCTCATTATATGTCCCGAAGGCACCTGCACGGTGACCGAACGCTCTCCGCTGCCACTCAAAGCGGGCGCCTTCCGCCTGGCGGCCTTCGTCGAACCGGAGCCGCTGATCGTTCCGGTCGTGGTCGCGAATTTCGATCGCAAGATCACGCGGACAACGCTTATCGCACACATTCACGAACCGTTTCGCCTGTCGGATCATGTCCCGAAGCCGGTCCAGGACGAGGCGCTGTTCGCGTTTATTGCCGATTTCGGAGAGCGGATGCGCTCCTGGGTGTGTGACGCGCGTGAGCGCGCCTCGACGAGGGCTTCACGTTGATCGAGCCGCTCGTGGTTCTTGCCCTCGCCCCGCGCTGCAACTGCCAAGCCAAAATGCTGCCAGCATGAATGTAAGCTATTGAACATTAATGGCAGCCTCGCACGGAGTCGCCCCATGCATCGTTTTGCGATCGCCGCCGTCCCCTTGAACAGAGAATCGAAAAATCCAGGTCTTCTTTAAGGCCGTGTACCGGGAGTCCTGGCTTTGCGATCTCTCAATTGAGCGGCGATCGACTCGCAGCAATCCGAGGTAGTTCAGGTCCTCGAAGCCCTGGAGCCCACGGCGCCATTGCACTGCTGTGACAATTCCCAGAGCAACAATCGCTAAACAATTGGCAAGATCCGAGAAGCCAGCCATGGATGTCTTTGTAGATTCAATTCAAAGGAAAACTCAACAAGGTATGAGAACGACGATTCTTACAGTAACCGCTGCATTGGTGCTGACAGGCGGAATGTTTCTTCGCGCCCAGCAGAGCGACGAAGGAGTCACAGTAACTCCGAGCGGATCCGATGAGAGCAAGACTGCGATGATTGAGCATTGCAAGCACATGTGTGCCACACAAGAAAACCCGGAGAGTCCGGAAAGGCTCCTTGCATGGAAGCAAGAACTTAGTCTCACGGAAGACCAGGTTACTAACCTTCGCACGGTCGAGGGGAAGGCGATCAGCGACGCCAAAGCTCTCCTGTCCGCTGAACAGGTTGACAAGCTGAAGGAACTCGCGCGGGACGCGAAGCCCGAATCGATGATGCGGTGCATGAATGACAGGATGGAGAACGCTATGTCTATGCACTGCCCGTCGATGCACCGGAAGGCGGAGCACTAGCAGCAGTCCATGAAACAATTGGGCCCGCGAGTCGTAGCGCTTTCACCTCAGAGCCCTTCCCAGACCATGAACACTTTCCCCGAGACCGACGCCAATTCGCTTCATCCAAAAAACCGCGAGGGGATCATCAGCTTAACGAGAGAGCTGCTGCAAGGCGGCAATCCTGGAATTCTCAGCACCGTCGACCAAAGCGGCTTCCCTCAATCGCGCTGGATGGCCACCATGTCGTTCGATGACTTTCCAGACTTGTATACTTTGACCTCCGCCACGAGCCGAAAGATCGCCCAAATCCAGGAACATCCGATCGTCAATTGGATGTTTTCCAATCAGGACTTGAGCTTCATCGTGAATTTGACTGGCAGGGCGGAAATCTACTTGCATGAGGCGGACGCGATGAAGCGCATCTGGCATCAAATTGCCGATAAGTCCCGCGCCTTTTTTCTCGGTGATTCGGTGAAAGGGCCCGGCTTTGTTGTAATCCACACTAAGGTTGAAATAATCGAATGCACCATACCGCGGAAGGTGTTGAAGTACTCCATTGATCCCGCAGAAATGAGTGAGAGTCTCGGCACTCCGAGGAATTGAGTTCTTTGCATATGAAGAAGTTTTCACTTGATGAATGGAGGGCATATCTTCTCGCCCAGGCCAAAGAGTATCGGGTCGAAATTAAAGAAAAGCGTCCTGCCGTCACAATCTCCAGGGAGACCGGGGCCGGCGCGATCACAATAGGAAAAATGGTAACCGACTCATTTCAATCGCTTGAAAAGGGAGCGCCTCATTCGTGGGCCCTCTTTGATCAAAATATTGTGAAGGCAGTGCTCGAGGATCAAGGTCTTCCAAAGCACTTGGAAGAGTTCATCAAGGAGGAAGGGAAGCCGGCGCTTGAAGACGCATTCGAAGAACTCCTTGGTCTTCATCCTTCCACTCCGGCCTTGGTGCAAAGCATGAGCCGAACGATTCGCAAGTTGGCCACAGCGGGCGGCGTGGTCTTGATCGGACGCGCCGCAAACGTCATTTGCGCCAATCTCGCGCATGCTTTCCACGTTCGTTTAGTGGCGCCACTGGAGTCGCGCGTCCGGCACATCGCGGATTACTTCGAGCTAAGTGAAAAGGAGGCTGCCGAATACGTCGAAAAAACCGACCGCGTCCGCAAACAGTATGTCCGCCGCTACTTCGGCGTGAATGTTGAGGATCCTCATCAGTATCATCTTGTCATCAATTCGGGCGAGGTTGGCTTCCGGGAAGCCGCGACAATCATTGTCGATGCCGCCTCGCGCCGGTGCGCCTGGAGACAGGGTATTCAAAAGGGCGAGCCTGCTCGATGAAATCCGGCGCTTTTTTGCAGGCAATGGTTTTACTGCCCGCGCAGATCGTGCGCGCGGCCCAGGCGCGTCAGCTACCGCATCATGAGCCATAACGGGTGCGTCGCGACAGAAAAATTCCTTCCGCGGACGATCTGCCAAAAGAAGAGCTGCTCGATCATTTGCCCTATCTACTCGATACCCTCATTAAGCAGCTCCGGGGAATATTAGTTGATCGGCTCGGCAATCAGTCCCATGGCGAAGTTCGCTGGAAACAGCACTATTGTCTCGACGAAGTGCTGCGCGAAATTTCCATCCTGCGAAAGGTATTTTTAAAGAACTCTTCCGGTTCTACGGCGACACAAGAGCGGAGTTGAAGCTGCAGGTGCAAGCCAGTGATATCCTGCATGCATGCCTTGATTTGATAATCAGTAGCTCAACGGCCGGTTTTGTCGCCCGGCAGTATGAGAAAATCCAGGCCGCGAATCGTTCTTTGGAGGAACTCAACTTAAGGGTTGAGAGTGGTAATGACCAACTTCTCGAGAAAGACCGTCAGCGCCTTCAGATGCTGCGCACGATCACACACGAGATTGCCAATCACCTCAATGCGATAGGAATGCGGGTTTCTGTTCTCAAGAAAGATCGGGATTCAATCGATTCATGTACGGAATCGCTTTCCAAGAGTGTAACGGCCATGACCGCACTGGTGAAGCAATTGCTCGAGTTTGCAACACTGGACGCCGAGCGCCCTCGTCTCGAGCGATGCAAAGCGGATTTACTCTTTCAGGAACCGGCGACTTTTGGCCGAGAAATCGCGGAGCAGAAAGGCCTCACTTTTGTCGGACATCTCGATCCTACCCTTGGAGAGATTGTTACCGATCGTCATCAACTGCATCGCGTGTGCCTCAATCTTCTGACGAACGCCGTCAAATACACGGCAACAGGAGAAGTAATATTCACATTTTGGGCAGGGCCGGAAGTAATTGGTGCATTGAGGTAAGTGATACTGGCTGTGGAATCGCACCTGAGGAGCACGAGCAAATATTTAACGAGTTTTACCGGACTTCGACCTGCCGGGAAACTGAGCCCGGCGTTGGCCTTGGCCTTGCCATTACGCGCCGCCTCGTCCGTCTGTTGGCTGGTCGCATTGAACTGGATAGTAAGCTGGGCGGGGGATCGACGTTCCGGGTGGTACTTCCGCGAAACGGTCCAGCGACGAATGATTGACGGCCAAAACGTCTGACCGTACAGCCGCCTGAAAACTAGATTAGGAGCCCTACCAGAACGCGACGCGGACTACTACTCTGCGGACCAAAGAGCCGTGCAACCGCGTTAAGATCGCCTTTTTGCGCATTAATGGAGGGATTATACACAGTCAGATCACTTTTGCAATAACCGGGGTTATGCGATCTCCACGGTATCATCGGAGATCCACCAAAAACGCGCGGTTCCTCTCAGCGAAATCATTCTCCCAACGAATCGATGCCGCCCAGACATGAAGGTCTTCGGCGAGCAGTTCTTTCCTGACGACCCTGAAAGCCTTCACTAGTCCGTCATGGAGGAGTTCGAGCCCGTTCTTGTCAACACCATGGTGAAGATAGATGTGTTGCTTAAACTGCTCTATCTCCTCGCGCCAATTGGATACGGATGTAACGGCCGTGTCCGGTGCGCTTGGGCGAACATCTTCCATGATCAGGAAGTCGCTCTCAGTGATTTCTTGAAGCCGTAGACCAGGCATGTCGACCCAATTGAGAGGACGCCTTACCTTGAATTTTCCGGAGAAGTCTCCCTTCTCGATGCTCTGCACACGGTCCATCATTTCAACCACACCGACGCGCATGTTACCAACGGAGTAGATGTTGACAGGCCTACCAAGTCTATCTGCCTCTGAAAGCAAATGCCGTCCCACTTCAACTTCAAATGCGTACTGACCTGTAGTCAGATTAATACCCATTGCGGTCTGCAAACTCATTGGCGGTTGCGCTAAAAAAAGCAAAACCACCAGCAGAAATGCGGGTGTCAACGAGTAGCACGCAATCGTGGCTTTTATTGTCGCTCCCGCCCCGTTCATTCGTTCAATCACGCTCGGAGCGAGCCACATGATTATCATCAGTATGAATGGAAAAAGATAGCGGTGTTGGGTGCCTGCGACGAACAGCCACCAATAAATCGCCACATTCGCCAGAACAAGGCAGCCCACTATCCGGAGACTCATAGCACTCAATCGCCGTCCCGCAGTATTCGGCACGGTTTCAAGGACTATTAAAATCAAGCAGAACGCCATTGGACAGAACCACCACCATCCGATGATCGGAACTATGAATCGCACAAAAGCGGCGGTGAGATCTTCTCGTTCTGAAATGAGGCGCAATATCCCCTGCGCTTTGATACCGGCCGATACCGTGTTGTCGCCGAGATAGTCGCTGCCGAAGGCGGTCCAGAACGCAAACCCATAGACCGGAATACAACTGAGAAGCACCCATGCGGCAAACTTCAACATTGACCGGATTTGCTCCGGGTGACGGAGATATCTAATGATTAGCTCGATCGCGGCGATGCCTATCATGGCTGCCATGACCAGGCCGCCCGATGGCTTTATGAAGAAAGACAAAGCGGAGAAGAACCATCCGCCAATGCAAAGCGGCAGAGACCCCTTCTTAATACCAACCACTAAAAGGCAAACCGCCAAAACGACCCGTTGCGGAACCGAATCCATGCTTAGAGGCGTGGACGTTGCTCTGGCCCGCCCGCTCATGACAAGGGCGAAACGCAGAAGCGAAGACGCAAAAGACGAGTGCGTCAAGTTGAGTGACGCGAAAATCGACGTAACCATCCGCAATGAACTCCTATGTATCAATCTGTACCTGCAATCCGATGACGTCCGTTGGGGTAGCGGGCGACTCTCGAAATGCGCTAAAATGGCAGGATCGACGCCTTTGCAGCCCCTGTTGCTAACAGCAGGAGCTCGCGCGCGTCGAGAATGGCGCGTCACCTTTGCGGCGCTTTCGAGCTTGTGCGCCAGTTCCTTCTCGCCGCGGCCTGGTGGGCTTTCGGCTAGCACCGAACGAAATGCCTAACCCGGCGGCTAGGTTTCCGGCGGGGCAAACGCCGCTTCCACCTGGGCCACCGCCGTTTTCACCTGGGCCAGCGAATAGATGTCGCCAAAGTATTCGGTGATGGCTTCGGGGGTTGCCGCTTCACCCCGGGCAACAAGCAAATTGCGCGCGGCCGCGATGGCACCGAGCACATGCGGGGCAACAGCCGGCGCGGGCGCGCGGCGCCCGCCTGTCAGTCGCCGCCCGCTGCCGGCGTTTGGTCTCCCAACCCTTGCTGGCGCGGGCGCTATTTTTGGCTTCCTTCTCATGAAGCCCGATCACGTATTCCGCGCTGAAAATGCCGTCGGGTTGCCGTGAGCGGTGGCGCTTGTCCTTCACGGGATCAACCGGCTGGCGCGCCCACTCAAATGCGGCCGATTCGGCAAGCATCCTAAGGGCAAGCCAAGCTTCCTCTGTGACAGGCATCGCGCCGTTCTCGCGGCGCTGCACGGTGCGCAGCCCCACGCCCAAGAGTTTGGCAACCGCTGCTTGGGTGCCGATCTTCCGGCGTTGGCGAAAACGGTCGCGATTTCTGCGCCGATGCCCCGTGAGGCGCCCGTGACCAGGGCCCTTTTGCCCTGCAGGCTGAATCGACTGGCGTGGTCAGGCATCGGCTGAAGTCTCCGGGAGTTGACGGGACGTGAGGGAATCATCCATTGATGTCCGCTGTCGCCTCTTCGACCGGACCTACGGCTGGGTCCGGAATCAGATACGAAGAGAGGTGGCGGTCGAGCGCCGTGAGCGCTCCCGCTTCGGTGGACGGAAACCTGAAGCCGATGTGGCCATCGGGGCGGATCATGATCACGCCGCCCGCCGGGAGGCCGGCGCGGACGGGATCGACGCCGGGGTCGTGAGAGATCTGCACGAGCTTGGACCAGCGTCGGCCCAGCCGCGCGAGCGACGCGGCGTCTGTGACGGGTCCAAAAACGAGCACGTGGTGTGACGTTCCACCGAGCCGCGTCCAGTCCGGGTAGCGCTGCCCGGGATGCGGCCCCTCGATGCCTGCCCCGCTTCTTCCGTAGTCGGCGACGAGCGGGCTTCCCGCGTAGTCGACGTCGATCATGGCGCGCGCGTTGCACTGCAGCGCGGCCGCGATCGGGTCCACGACCGCGGCATGCACCTCGCGGCCCTGCCGGAGCGGCGTCCGCGATGTCGATGATCGAAGTGTGCACCTGGTCGGAGACGTCGAGAACGTGGCGGTCCGCGATCAGGCGCTCCGCCACATAGTCGTCGAGCAGCGACCGACGCGCGTGGCCGCGCAGGACGAGCGCGAGCTTCCACGCGAGGTCGTAGCCGTCATGCAGGCCCGCGTTGAGCCCTTCGCCGCCGAACGGGCTCGACAGGTGAGCGGCGTCGCCGATCAGGAAACGCCGGCCGTCCGCCAGGCGCGAGACGATCCGCCGGTGCATCCGAAACGGCGCGAACCAGGCGACGTCGGTGGGTCGATATTTCCCACCGAGCCGTACCTGGACCCGGGCGACGACGTCTTCGGCGGATACGGTCTCCACCTCCTCTTCCAGGTCCTGGAAACTGATCCAGCGCCCGCCCGGGAGCGGCGCGAGCAGCAGCAGGCCATCCGGACCGCAGACGACGCCGGCCTCGTCGCGCGGGAACGGCGCCGGCATCGCGATGTCGGCGACGAGGAAATGCCCTCGGTAGGTGGCGCCCTCGAGCGGCTCGCTCATCGAGTGGCGCGTGACGCTGTGCGCCCCGCCCGCCCCGATGACGACGCTCGGACGGACCGTCTCCGCCCCGCCGTCCGCGTGGACGAGTTCGACGAGGACCCCGTCCGCATCCGCCTCCACCTTGGTCGCCGTGACCCCGCGCTCGACCACGCCGCCGAGCGACGCGAGATGGGCCTCGAGGATCCGCTGGGTCTCGTACTGCGGCAGGCTGCACTGGAACTTGCAGCGGCAGTCGATGCCATCGTAGCTCATGGCGCCAAGCTCGGCCATGTCCGGGCCGTACAGGCGGGAACACCGGACGTGCTCGGCGGCATCGAGGAACGGCGGCAACAGGCCGACGGAATCCAGGATCTCGAGGGTGCCGGGCTGGATCGCCGTGGCGCGCGCCTCGCGGTGCGGCCGCACCTCCCGCTCGATGAGCCGCGCTTCCACGCCGTGGCGGGCGAGTTCGGCGGCGGCGAACAGCCCGGAAGGGCCAGCGCCGATGATCAAGACGTCGTTTCGCGTCATTCGATCTCCCTGGGAAGCTAGCACTCTGGGAGGGGGCGAGAAACCGCTGTTCATCGTTGCATGCAGTGTGCATGCACTTGTTTCTGCAAAATGGTGCCATTTTTTGCAAAATCATGCAAAACTGCATGGTCACAGACAGAATTGAGACTTCAAGTTAAATATGTGATGGCAAGCAGTTAGGCTGTGCACCGAAGCTGGGATCAACCCATAGGACATCGGTTTCGCGAACCACCTTCGTAGGCTTCTTGTCATCGCGCATACCGATGAAGGTGCAATGTCTCAAGTGCCCGGCATCGGTCCATTCGACAAATGCCACCTGGCAGACCAGCTTCGGTTTGACCCATCGGCATTGGTCCATTTTCTCTGCGGTAAGCGATTCGCCCCACCGCAAGGACCGTTTCTCAGGCAGATTTTTGAATGGGCACGTGACAGTTTGCAGCGCCTTTAGCGCCGAGAACTCATCCCGGATCCGCGGAACGAATCCGTTCTTCACCTTCGCAACGAAGATGAGTTCTTTCTTCTCGTAGACGCCCACGAGCAACGCATCGAACCCACGTGCGCCCGGGACGTATCCAACGATGACAAACTCCTGCTCCATGTTAGTGCGGAGCTTGATCCAGGCACCTGATCGTTCGCCCGGTTCGTAGGTGGAACCGGTCCGTTTGCCCACGATGCCCTCGAGGCCGAGCTTGCGCACCGCCTCAAGAATCTGTCCGGACGGCGCCTGCAATAACGGAGACAGCCGCAGCGGATCCTCGGGTGCGACAAGCAGGTCCTCAAGCAACTCGCGTCGGCGTGAAAGGGGAAGATTCACAAGCAACTCGCCACTTCGATTCACTAAATCGAAGGCGTAGAAATAAATCGGAAGCGACTGCGACATATTGCCTTGTAGTAACTGGAAAGACGGATTTCCTTGCGGGTCAAGCGCAACTAGCTCGCCATCGAGAACGAAATCGCCCTCAAGCGAGGCTAACGCCGCGACGACTCCCGGAAAGCGCCTGTTGAGCACCTTCTCGCGGCGCGAAAATAGCCTGACGTCCCCGCCCCGCTTCACGACAATGCAGCGATAGCCGTCGAACTTGATCTCAAAAGTCCACTTCTCGCTCGCCGGCAGCGCCGTGACCGGCTTGCACTGCATCGGCTCAATGAAGGCAGGTTCCGTGCGCTTCGGAATTGTTTGGTCCTTCGTCGTCTTTGCCACCGTTAGCTTGATATCTCTCGGCAAGCCGAACTGAAAAGGCCGGATTGATCCATCATCCAGGATTTTCCAGTCCCTCTGCGGCGCCCGTGTTTGACTTCCGGCCCACTTTTGTCACTCTGCGCCGCCCATGGAAACGCACGCGATGTCCGACAGCCCGTCTTATCCCGGCATGATCATGGTGATCCGGCACGGCGAGAAGCCGGGAGCGTCGGGCGACGACAAGGGCGGCGGGCCTCATCTGTCGATTCGTGGTTCTGCGCGCGCGGCCGCGCTCCCCTTGTTGTTCATCCCGGGTGGAACGCCGGCCGCGGATGAGCAGCAACTGTGTTGTGAGATAGCGAGGGTGATCCGCCCGCGCCCGTCACCGGGCTCGTGTAGCCAGGTCCTCGGCACCTATACCTTCGGCACGGTGGCCGCCGCCGCCAGTCGCTTCCCTACACCTCAATACCTCTTCGCCACCGCCTCGTCCAGCGACAGCAGCCGTCCGCTCGAGACCATCACACCGGTCGCTCAGGCGCTGTTGAGCCTGAACGATCCGGCGATCGACGCCACGATCAACTCGAGCTTCGGGAACAAGTCTCACGAGATGCAGACGCTCGTGAGCACGCTGCTGAAAACGTCGGCCACGTATGCAGGGAAGGTCATTCTGATCTGCTGGCACCACGGTACGATCCCGGAGCTCGTCGAAGATTTCGGCGTGCCGAAAGAGCAGCTCAAAGGCTGGGATCCGTTTCCGTCTTCGGTGTTCGACGTCGTGATGCAGATCACCTGGAGTGGCACGCAGGCCAATCTCGAGGTGCGGCATCAGAAGCTCCTGTTCGGTGACACGCAATGACTGACAATCACGACCCTGCAGCGGACGCCGCCGGTTCCGGCTTTACTTCGGGCTCGATCACGTTGGTCCTCGACGCGCCGGTTGGCGATGGCGTTCTCCCGACATCGCCCTTGCCGAAGAACTTCCGCAGCTCGTTCGATCCGCTGCCGCCACCCGGAAACCCGAAAGGTCTCAAGGAGATCAATGCGTCGGGCAGCGCGCAGTACTCGAAAGGCCAGCTCGAGGCCATGATCGGCTCCGGGCGCGTTCGCAAACCGCTCGTCATCGTGGATCTCCGTCAGGAGTCGCACGGCTTTTTGCAAATCCAGGAGCCGCTGCTCAAAGAACGCGAGATTGCCGTCGGCTGGTATGTCGAACGCGACTGGATCAACGTCGGCAAAGGTCTCGCGAGCATCGAAGCCGATGAGACCGGCCGTCTGGCCGGCGAGGCGATCAAGTCGAGCACAACCGTCAACTGGATCCAAAAGAAGACAGCGGAAGATGGCATCGACACGGCCAAGCCCATCCTCGTGCGCCCCACAGGGTTCTCCACCGAGAGGAACGTGGCGATCGAGCTGGGCCTGGAGTACTTGCGCCTGCCCACAACCGATCACGTGCGGCCGCGCGACTCTGAAGTCGACGAGTTCGTGCGGTTTGCTCTCGGTCTGGCTCCCGGCACCTGGCTGCATTTCCACTGCCGCGGTGGCGATGGCCGCACCACGACGTTTTTCGTGATGCACGACATCATGCACAACGCGCCGGAGGTGTCGGTCGAGGATATCCTGAAGCGCCAGCATCTGCTCGGCGGCAGCGAGCTCGGGAAGCTACCCCCCCTGAGAACTTCGGCTATCCGTTCGCTGACGAGCGGGTCAAGTTCGTCAGCCACTTCTACAACTATGTCTGCGCGGCCAAGCCTCAACGCTACGCCATGACCTGGTCGGCGTGGGTCGCAGCCGAAATGAGTCAGGCGACCTGACGGTGAACATGAGCCTTTTTCCGGAGGCCGTCCTAAGAGCGTCAGCTCCCGCCCGCGCTTCATGGCGATGCAGCGATAACCGTCGAAATTTGATCAAAGGTGCAACTTTTCGTCCGCCGGCAGCACCGTGACCGGCTTGCACTACATCGGTTTAATGAACCCAGGTTCTGTGCGCTTCCGAATTGTTTGGTTTTTCGTCATCTCTGCCTCCGCTTGCTCGATATCTCTCGGCGAGCTGAACCGAAAAGGCCAGATTGATCCACGCATCCGACCGGGCCCACTTTTGTCACTCCGCTAACCAAGGCCGCGGAGGTATTTGAGGCCTAACCCTGACGGCTTCGCGCCCGAGGTGCGGGCCGAAATGGAGAAGCTATTTTGGTGCGGCATACGTGCCCTGCTCCCTGACAACTGGCGGACCGGAGGAGGCTTATGCGGAAGGGGACAGAACGGCGACCCCTATCTCCCGCAGCTGTCCACGAGATTTCCCAGCGCGCTATGGGTTTCGGCTCCTCCTTCCCGCTGATAGTGGCACACGCTTCGGCCCACGCAGCCTTGAACGGGGCGGGAAATCTTTGCACTTTCCGCCGTGCGAAACTACTGGTTTCTGTTCGGATGCGTTGTAGAGTTATCGCTCCTTTTTGCGGGGGCGATGCTGGCCTTTTTGCTCGGCAGCCGCTGTTTGGCAATCTGCAATGGTGCCTGCGTGATTTCTGGCTCGGATCCTTGCCAGCCTGCCGCTGCTTGCCCTCTTCTTCTGGCTGCTGCACTCCTCGCTGCCTGCGCTCGAGCGGATCGGCGAGTTTCTCGAGGCTCGCGTGCGGACCATTTTCGAGCCGTGGGCAATCTGGCAACTGGCGGTCATCTCGCCACTGGCCGGCGTGTGCGAGGAGGCGTTTTTTCGTAGTGTGTTCCAAGGCGGACTGGCTAGGCACATCGGCACGATACCCGCCTCGTGATGGCCAGCGTCATCTTTGGCTGCTTTCATTTGGTGACAAAGACCTATGCGGTAATCGCCACTCTTATCGGGGCTTACGTTGGGGTTTTATGGCTGGCCGCCGAGAACCTGCTGGCGCCCATCACAACCCACGCGGTCTATGACTTCGTGGCTCTGGTTTACTTCCTGAGAGCTCACGTCCGCCAGCACCAGGGCGGCGCGAATTAGGGATTGATATGCGCGTTTACCTTGTTCAACACGGAGAGTCTAAGCCCGAAGAGGAAGACCCCCAGCGCAGGCTCACCGACGAAGGCGTTCGCAATGTGCAAAAAGTCGCGCGATTCCTTCGGCCGCTCGGCCTGAAGCTCGAGACCATCTGGCATAGCGGCAAGCACCGCGCCCAGCAAACCGCCGAGATCCTCGTCGGCGCAGTCTCCGCGAGCCAGGGAATGCTGCAGCGCAACGATCTTGCGCCGAAAGACCCGGTCGCGCCGGTGAAACAGGCTATCGAGCAGTCGGCGGGTGACCTCATGATTGTTAGCCACCTGCCATTGCTCGGCAAACTTACGGCGCTACTCGTGGCGGACAACGAGGAGGCGGAGATCGTTGCCTTCAGGTTCGGCTGCGTCGTGTGTGTCGAGCGCATTGAGGATGGCCCGTGGAAGCTGGCGTGGATGATTGTGCCAGCGCTTCTCGGCGCACAGGCTTAAGGCATTTTTGCGTTTGGGCGGATTTATGATCGCCGCAGAAAACTGCGGGAAGGTCGCCGAGCGAGGAAAGCCGCGCTCAATCTCCGATGCGCAGCAGGTCTTCCCATTGGCAAAAGTCGCCCCTAAAGCCCATGTTTTCCGCGATCTGGAAGCTTAATATGACGCACCGCTCGCTTTGCTTGCCGGATCTTCCAAGCGGCCCGGCGGTCTCTGTGCCAGTGATGGGCGGCAACAACCTCATTGCCGATGAATCTTCGAAGCTGAACTTAAATGGTCGCTCTCTCGCGGGATGCCCCGACCCAGAGAACTCTGGCGCAAGAAAACGCCAGGTCAAAAAGCGCCCACTCTAATTGTGACGGCGGAGACAACATATTTTGTCGAACTCTCCGTGATTGTCGTCCTTAAAAATCTCAGCTCCGAGTTGCGCTCAACGATTGCTGCTTTTTCTAGCATACCTGCCCATCAGGGTTGCCTCGGCGATGGTGTGACCCTTGATTGCAGAATCAACGACCTTACGTTTCGACCCTTGCGGCAAGGTCAGCGTCGTGTCAAGCGCGTACAACCTAAAATAGTAGCGATGTATACCCGCTGGCGGACAGGGGCCGCTATATTTGCTTTTTCCAAAATCGTTCACTCCCTGCACCGCGTGGGCTGGCAGCTGGTTCGCCACGATCTCGGTTAGATCGGGCACAATGTTCCATATCAGCCAATGGGTGAAGTTACCTCCCGGCGCATCGGGATCGTCTACTATCAACACGAGACTCTTGGCCTCTTTGGGTATTCCGTCTATTTTGAGCGTTGGACTGATGTCCTTGCCGTCACAAGTGAAGCGTTCTGGGATGTTTCCGCCTTCGCCGAAATCCGGGCTGGTAAGGTTCATGTTTGCCTCCTTTGGAATTTTCGCCCGGGCTGTGCTGGCGATCAAACTCAATGCAAGCATCAGGATTGGAAGATGAGTTTTCATAGGGGCCTCGTATCCTACGGATCGCACGAGTTTCGTCGCCATCAGACAAGCATCTATCTCCTAAAGGCTTCAAGCTCGATTCTGGTTGCTCGGGCACGTTGCCCTATTTCGACAACCCGCAACACTTCTCCCATCTGCGAAACTCCCCCAAGAAACTCATGCCTTCGGCGCCCCGGAAGAGGTTGATGGTGCCGCCGCCCTTGGCAATAAAAAAGCCCGGCTTGCGGGCCGGGCTTTTTGCTTTATCGGGACTTTAGGTCAGGCGAACTATGGCGCTCCTGAGTAAGGGGCACGGTTCCGACTTCCAACGGTTTCATTTCGCCGCGATGCTGCGGGAACGACCAAGATAGTAATTGCGGCGACCCCGATGGCGCTCGACATAGCGGTAGAAACCCGTCCCCTGGGTCGGGGGTATGCATTGTAGATCGCATCAGCGGAGGGCTCAGCGAGTTTCGCGATTTTGACGGCAGGCTTGGGACCACTGTGTGTTCTGTATGCTGGCGAGAAGAGACGCGTAGCGTTCGTCGCAATTGGCCTTCTCGACCGTACTAGCGGCGGGGTGCTGACCCCTGCTTTCGCGAACAGAGAATTGCTCCTTCGATTTACTTTCCGGACTTCCGGCAGTTTCGCACTCCTTGAATCTGCCGAATATGAGCCCGCCCGGTTAATCGTCGTGAAATATCACGATAAACGTACGAACGTCGACGGATTTCGGGGACGTTAGACACGAAGGGCAAGGAATGCTGTGCCGCCCCGGACGGTTCCCGACGTGCGGCTTTCGGTCTCACCCAAGGCTCTCCTGCCCCGGCGCAACATCTCGTCCGAAGCCCTGCGCGTAAACGTGAGGCCACCCCGCGCCGCAAGAGTCTTGGTCTTGCCCTGCCCGTGCCGGCCCCTCCTCGCCTGCGGTGGCAGCGCGGAGTTGCTCGGGATTCAGATCATCAATCCGGGATTCGGACATGTCCCCTCGAGAATAGGTCCTCGCATGGGCGAGGGACTCTGCCTGAAGCAGTCCGCACTCCCACCGCCGCCCAAAGGTCAGACAGAACGGCATCCGTTGCGGGCCTTCAGCGATGCAAACACGGGTAAGAACGGAATCGGGGAAGTCGTAGGAAAGTCGTAGGTCATGATTCGGTTCCATCGAATTTATCCATGTAACTCCTTGATTTTCAGGACAGCCAGCGATGGGATTCGAACCCATGACCTACCGATTACGAATCGATTGCACTACCTCTGTGCTACGCTGGCGGTGAAGACTTAGAGAAGTATGAAAGTAACCTGTCCGCAACGAGATTCTACTTGGACGCGGCTTGGCGAATCATTTTCTCAAACACCGACTCCGCCAGTTTGACGGTTGGTTGAGGTCCGATCATCTTTACGTAGACGTCCCCCGATCGGCTTTCAAGAATCGCTCCGCGAAGAGCATAATTTTCCATCGGCGTGGTGGGTCCTCCGGGCATTCCGCTGGAAAACGTGCCGACGGCGCTGACAAAAGTGACCGAAGTCGATTTGATTCGCTCGGTTTTCGCATCCGTGTAACCGTCGGAAAATTGCTTGAACCACCGATCGACGTTCGCCTGCACGGTTCCCCCCTGCCCTGCGCCGAAATGAAAAAAAGTCACCTCCGCGGGAGCGTTTCCGTCCAGGCCGGGCACCGACAGTTGCGCCTTGCGCATGGGCGACGCCGGAGCGACCCAGCCCCAGTTTTCAGGGCGCACAAATCGAAAATCCCCCACCGTAAAGTCCACGGGGTCCGCGCCACGAACGGCGGCAATGAAAAGAAACAAAAGAAGAAAAATCCTGAATGCGCGCATCAGATGGCTATAGCAGTCCCAGGCAAGCGAGCCAAGACCGCGCGATCAGCATGTGGCCGGAAGAGGATGGATGGACGCCATCGGGAACCCAATCGATATCCGGTCGCTCGGAGCCGGCCCGCTGGAAAATGCCATGGAGCGCGACGACGCCCCTGGCGTTGAAATCAACAGCCGAGCGCCGGACTGCCTCGACATATGGCTTCAGCATTTCGTTTCCTTCCGCAGGAGCCGGAGGCCAGATCACGCTCGGTTCGCAAAGGACGACTGTCGCGTTGGGACAA
Organism: uncultured Verrucomicrobiae bacterium; assembly: GCA_963816855.1. Classification (GTDB taxonomy): domain Bacteria; phylum Verrucomicrobiota; class Verrucomicrobiia; order Chthoniobacterales; family Terrimicrobiaceae; genus DASTFP01. Next base: position 22,807 of record CAWFMA010000030.1, read on the forward strand.
GCGCTCCTGAGCCGGTCAAGGATCTCCCGATAGACCTCAGAAAATCTGGCGATCGGCGTCCCGCCGCCCGCACCTGTCAATCCGTGCCAGACATCGTTGATGCCAATCTTTATGGAAACCAATTGGGGCTGCTCGTCGATGACATCGGATTCCCACCGCCGCTGAAGATCCGAGATGGTATTCCCCGAAATACCTTTGTTGACAATCTGAGGAGCTGATCCTGGGGCAGACGCGCGCAGCCAGTCGCGTATTTGCCGTACATAACCAGAACCGACCTCTTCCGGGCATTGCCGCCGACCGCAGTCCGTAATGCTGTCCCCGATGAAAACCCAGCGGGAATCCCGGGAGAGCGGCAGCGTCATCAAGGACGCCTGAATTAGCGTTTCGAAAATTGAAACCGCTTGCGAGCGCCGGGTTGACCCGACTTCTTTCGCTCTTTCATTCTCGGATCTCGCGTAAGAAGACCCTCTTCGCGGAGCAACCCCCGAACGTTTCCGTCGTTCTTCAGAATAGCCCGGCTTATCGCGAGCCGCAAGGCGCCCGCCTGCCCGGTAATTCCTCCGCCAGAAGCCTTCGCGTCAACGTCGAACTGATGCACGACGTTGGCGATCTCGAGCGGGCGAAGGATCGTATTTTGCATGGAAAGACTTGGGAAATAATCCGTAAAGTCCTTCCCGTTGACTTTGAAGGCTCCGTTACCTTCCCGCAAACGGATTTGGGCGATGGAAGTCTTGCGGCGACCGGTGGCTGTGACTTCGGGCATGGAAAAGATCAGATGGGTTTGGGGTTCTGGGCAGCGTGCGGGTGTTGGCCGCCACGATACACCTTAAGCTTGCGGTAGGTCGACCTTCCCAGGCGATTGTGGGGAATCATCCCGCGGACGGCCCTTTCCACGAGGAGCTCGGGATGCCGTTCCCGGCGCGCGGCAAAGCTTTCGGACTTATGGCCACCCACATAGCCGGAAAAACTCATGTAGGTTTTCTGAACATCCTTCTTGCCGCCGATGCGCACCTTGTCTGCGTTAATGACGATCACGAAATCTCCGGTGTCCACGTGAGGCGTGTAGATTGGCTTGCCCTTGCCACGAAGCAGGTTGGCTGCCTGCACGGCCACATGGCCCAGATGCCTGTCTGTCGCATCAATAATCCACCACTGGCGCTGCACGTCGGCAACCTTGGCTGAGAACGTCTTCATGGAGTCATTGAGAGAATCGAAAATCATGTGATACTTTTCGTTCCGTGTCAAACCCAATCAGGATTAGTCTGTCCTTGATCGAAAAGTCCTTGACCGGCCTTTCCAATCCGCCAAGCCTTTCGCGCCGTGCAGCGTAACGGAGAATCGGGGCCATTCTTACACTGGCGGGAAACGCATGAGTCGTCGGGCGAAGCACGCACGGTTTATCGGCCTTTGTTGGAGCGGCTCGACGCCTTGCCGCGAACTCAGATTCGCGCCCTTGACGAGCGGCTGGAAGCCACGATGAGGGAAATGGGCGTAACGTTTGACATTGCCCGCGAGAGGCCGTGGGGACGGCGCCCCTGGTTTTGCGATCTCCTGCCCCAGATCTTTGCGCCCCAGGAGTGGGAACCCCTGGAGAAAGGCGTGCAGCAACGGGTGCGAGCCTTCGAAATGTTCCTCCGCGACATCTACGGAAAAAAAGAGATCCTTCGGGCGAACCGGCTTCCGATTCAGCCGATTCTGGGCAGCACGGTTTACCAACGCGCGGCCGCCAGCCTGACCCCCCCCGCGGGCTCCTATCTTCACCTCAGCGGGCTCAGCCTCTGCCGGGTTCCCTCCGGCGAATTCGCGGTGAAGCATCATTACTTCAGCAACGCCTCGGGGATTTCCTACATGATCCAGAACAGGCGGGCTCTTGCGCGGGTGATTCCGCAAAGCTTTCAGGACTTTACGATTCGCTCAATCGCGGACGCTCCGGTGGACATCCTTGAATTGCTGAGATCGTTGTCCGACCACCCGGATCCGACCGTCGTGTTGCTTTCGTCCGGTCCCGGAAGCGCGGTCTATTCGGAGCACAGCTTTCTAGCGCGTCGAATGGGGATTCCGCTGGTGCAAGGAGGGGACCTCCTGGTCCTCAACGACGCCGTTTTTCTCAAGACCGTGTCGGGACTTGAAAAAGTCGAAGTGATCTATAACCGAATTTCCGATCAATGGCTTGATCCGATGGTGTTTCGCCGAGATTCCCTGCTGGGTGTCGCCGGGCTGGTGCACTGCATCCGCAAGGGAACGGTCGCGGTAGTGAATGCCATCGGTTCTCAGCTGTCCGACGACCGCGCCCTCTTGCCGTTCGCCGGGCAGATCATTCGCTTTTATTTGGGGGAACGTCCATTGCTTCCGGGATTGCCCACTTATTGGCTCGGCGACATCGATCAAAGGGAAATGGTGCTCTCCGACATTGAAAAGTTTACGATTCGTCCGCTCTCCGGCGAGAAGGTCCTTCTCGGAGGAGATGGCCGCGTGCCGCCGGCCGAAGAAATCGACAACGCCCGGCAGGTGATCTTGAGCAATGCCGGACAATATGTTGCCCAGCCGCAGGATTGCGACGCGTTGACGATTTCGTATCACGACGGCCGGAAATTCATGCGGCGCCAGGATCACATTATTTTCGCGCTTCGAAAATCGGAAGGAGACTACGAGGTCTTTCCGGGAGCGTTGACGCGCGTTTCCACCGAGGACTCTCCCTTTACCGCGAATGAGCTCGGGGGCGGCAGCAAGGACACCTGGGTTCAGGCTCCTCCAGATTTCGAAGAATCCCCTTCGGACCGGTCACGCCTCCGGGAGTCGCTGCTGCCGTCGCAGCATATCAGCAGCCGTGTGGCGGAGGCGTTTTACTGGACCGGCCGGTATCTGGAGCGCGCGCACAACCTGGCGGTGATGATCGGGGTCATCGAGTCTCTGGAACTGGAGGAATTGAATCCCACCGAGCGCACCGTCTACCGCCCAGTGTGGAACCGGATTCTGCCCCCGTTGGAAAATCCTGGCTCCGTTTCGCGGCGCAACATTTCAAGCCCGGCAGGCCGCTACCGGCTCACGCTCGATCTCGAAGAGCCCGATTCGGCGGTGCGAGCAATTCTGCGCGCCGCCGGCAACGCGGAGTCCATTCTCGAATGTCTTAGCCTGGAAGCTTGGAGCGTCCTCTCGACCTTGAGGTCGCGCTTTCAACGAGCGCGCTTCCGGCCGCAGGCCTCGCAGGATGACCTCACGTCGTTCACCAGACGCTATTGCGACTACATCGTGAAAGCCGTGCCAGAATTTTTTGGGACTGCGCAGGGAACGATGATCGCTGACGGTGGCTGGGCATTTTGTGAAATTGGACAGGCTTTGGAGCGGGCGATCATCACCGGGAACGCAGTTTGCTCCATCATGCGTCCAATGCCTCGTCGAGACGCGCCACCCGAACACGAATCCGAGATCCGGCTTTCTGCGTTTTTGCGCCTGATCAACAGCCGCGACGTCTATCGCCGCGTTTACCAGCTGCGCATCGAACCGGGCCCCATGCTCGACTTGCTTTGGAAGAACGCGGTTGCACCCCGGTCGGTGACGCGATGTCTGGAAATTTGCCGCGAGCGTTTGCGCGCCACGCGCGAACAGGCATCTCCCGCGATTCTGCGGACTCTGGCAAGCATTGAGCGACTTCTTCACGATATCCGCCTTACGGACTGGGAAAAGCTGGCCGGCGAAGCGGTAACCGGCACCCCCGCAAAGACCAGCGTCCTGCTGCGGCACGGATCTGCTTTGCTCCATGCCACGCTCGACATTCACCACCTGATCGCTGATGGCTTCTTGAATCACCAGATTCATATGGATCCCGTCGTGCAACCGATGCTTTTCAGCTTCTGAGAATGCTTTTTGAAATCTTGCACCGCATGGACTACCGCTATGGGCAACCGGCCAGGGAGGCCTACATTGAAGCGCGGCTGACTCCGCCGATTCTTTCGAGTCAGGAGATCCTTGCCCATGAAATTGAGTTTTTTCCGCCGACGCCAGTTTCTGTCTACAAAGACTACTTCGGAAACCAGGTCACATTTTATTCCATGACGCTTCGGCACGAGCGTTTGACCATTGTCAACAGGCTCACGGTGCGCACGAAAGGGCTTTCGCCAACGCCCGGCTCGCTTGACGTAACTGTGGCCGAGGCGCGCCAGCTTTTCGCCTCCAAGCTCACGGACGTTTTCGACTATCTCCAGCCGACTCCGACCGTCCCTACCGGGATTCCCTCAATGGATTGGGCTCGGAAGTTCTTTTCCGGCGGCGTCCCGCTCGGAGAAGCCCTCGAACGGCTCAACCGTGCTGTCCACGAAAGATTCCGTTATCTGCCAGGCTCCACAGATAACTGGACCCCGCTTGAGACCGTGTGGAAACAACGCGCCGGAGTTTGCCAGGATTTTACGCATGTCATGCTCGGCGTTCTGCGCACGGCGGGCATTCCTTCCCGCTACGTCTGCGGCTACATTGAGTCCGACCCGGTCAAGCCCGCTCCGGGCGCTTCACGCCTGGTCGGTTCCCTTGCGACCCACGCCTGGGTCGAAGCGCTCACCCCCGGCATGCGCTGGCTCGCCATCGACCCGACAAACAACCAATGGTGCGGGGCGCGCCACGTGACGATGGCCTACGGCCGCGACTCGGTGGACGCCACCCCGGTGCGCGGCACATTTAAGGGTTCCGGAGCACAAAACATGAAAATCAGAGTATCAATGAAGCGCCTGGCCGAGAAACCGTGAAAATCAACATTCGCTATTCCGCACATTTCCAATACGCCGAAAAGGCCAGTTTTTCCCCGCATCGCGCGAGGTTGTTTCCCCGCCGTGATTTGTCCACGCGGATCGAAAGAATAGCGTTTTCCACAGACCCTTCCGCGGACGTCCAATACTCCCGCGATTTGTTCGACAATCTGACGGCCACTTGTGTTTACCCAGGTCGCCTGGACCAGCTGGACTTTGATCTGGAGATTGACGCCGTGCTGCAGGAACTGAATCCCTTTCACTTTCTCCTGGATTCCCACGCCATGAATCTGCCCTTCGAGTACCTTCCCGCCGAGGCGGAAGTCCTGGGCCCCTTCCGCGGTGCGAGACAGAGAACCGGCGCGTTACCCGCACCCCTCAGGCCCGGCGGGCGGCGGCCGACGGTCGAAGCCATTGTGTCGATGAATTCATGGCTGCACGAGAACATCAAGTACGAGCGACGGGAGGAAGGAGATCCCTTTCCTCCCGAGAAAACTCTCAAGGATCAAAAAGGCTCGTGCCGAGATTTCGCGATGCTTCTGGCCGAGATCCTCCGGGGCCATGGTCTGGCCTGCCGACTGGTGAGCGGTTATCTTTGGGAGGATGGCAAGGCCGAGCACGCGAGCAACGCCTTCCATGCCTGGGTAGAGACCTATCTTCCAGGAGCCGGCTGGACTGGGCTCGATCCCACCAACGGGGTTTTGTGCGATCACCATTTTCTGGCGACGGCAGTCGGCCTCGACCCCGCGGAAATCGCACCCATTGTGGGACACTACTATGGAGAAAAGACCATCCCGAGCAGCCTGCGCACCGGGTTAACCATCCTGACCGCGTAAAATGATTGCTCGATGGATGGAGAAGGCCGCATCGCGCGCGGAAGCGATTTTTAAGGCACATGGCGTGCGGTTGACAATCGGCGGAGAGCCGACGTTCGTGCCGATCGATCCAGACGGTGCCGAATGGACGTATGCCGCGGTGGGACCCACGAAACTTGGCTACGCACGGAAGGTCGCCGAAAACCTCAAGGCCGAAATGCCTGGTTCCGCGACGTTCTTTTGCCCCGGAAAGTCCTACCCGGGAGAGGTCAATCCGCGATGGGTTTTGCGTATTCTCGCGAATCGCGACGGAACCCCCTTGTTACAGCTTCCGAAGCTTGGCGCGACGATCAAGGAAGGCGGCGTGCGACTGCTCGCCGAGGGTATCCGCAAGGGACTTGGCCTTCCGGCGCATTGGCTGCGGTTTGCCGATCCGCGCGATCCGCGCGCGGAAATTCTGGCCATGCTCATTGATTACGACGACGGCGGATGGCATTCCGCGCCCTGGTCTCTTTCAAAGGATCTCCGCGTTCTGGTGGAAGCCGAAGGACCTTCCGGCTTGCGCCTGCCGCTGAACCGGCTGCCTCCGTCGATACCACGCCGGGCCCTTTGCATTGAAAAGAAAGGCGAGGCGGTGGGACTTTTCGTTCCTCCGCTGCTCCAGAAGCCCTTTCTGGAATTGCTTGCGGCGGTGGAAGGCGCTGCCTCACAAACCGGTATCGCCTCCCTGGCGTTCGAGGGTTATACGCCCGTTGACGAGGAGGGCCTTTGGACTGTTCTTGGCCTTACTGCCGATCCCGGCGTGCTGGAGATCAACCTTCCGGCCTGCTCGAGCTGGGCTGAGTATGCCCATTGGATCGAGACTGTAATGGCAAGTTGCGAAGCCTCGGGCTTGAGATCCTGGAAAGAATTCGCCTCGGACTATCCCCAAGGCACGGGAGGCGGAAATCATCTTCTCTGGGGAGGTCCGAGCATCGAAGCCAATCCCTTTTTCTCGCGGCCGGGCTGGCTGTCAAAGATCCTTCGCTTCTGGCAGCATCACCCTTCGCTCTCCTATCTTTTCACGGGCTGCTACGTAGGCGCGTCCTCGCAAGCTCCTCGGCCGGACGAGTCGGCTCGCGATCTCTATGACGTCGAAATGGCTTACGCTTTCCTGGACTCGCTTCCGCCCGGCGATCATCGGCACCTGATCAACGAAACGCTCCGCCACCTTCAAACCGATATCACCGGCAATTCCCACCGAAGCGAAATGAGTCTCGACAAGTTCTGGAATACTGCCTGGCCGGCCGGCGCGCTGGGACTCATCGAATTTCGGGCGGTCGAATCCCTGCCTCGAGCCGATTGGATGAGCGGAGTCGCCCTTCTTTGGACCTGTCTTGCCGCGTATTTGCTTGAGGCCAGAACGCCCCGGAATCTGAAAAGATTCGGAACGAAATTGCACGACGAGTACCTGTTACCGGAACGGCTGTGGAACGATCTGGAGACAATTTTCGACGAACTCGACGCCCACGAGTTCCAATTGCACCGGCCGATGTACCGCAAGATTTGGGATTGGCGATTTCCAGTGCTTCTGGACTGGCAGGCAGGTGAAGGCCGCCTGACGGTGCGAAAGGCATTGGAGAACTGGCCGCTGCTCTGCGAGACTCCAGTCGAAGGCGGAACAACCAGCCGCTTCGTCGATACGTCCATGCAGCGGCTGGAATTTTGCGCAGACCCTTCCTTCAATGCCCGCTATCGCATCCACGTGAACGGGCGCCCCCTCGCCTTGCGCGAGATCTCGAACGGCGCGCTTCTGGTGGGTCTCCGCTATCGGCGAACAAATCTCTATCCGTCCATGCATCCCGGCATTCCGCCGCAACTCCCGTTAGCTATTTCTCTCGTCGACCGGAAATCCGGACTCGCGGCGGCCCACTTCGAACTGGGAACAAGCGACAAAGCCTTCCGGCAAACCAGGAAGAGCGAATCTCCCAGGCTTGGAGGGCGGGCTTGCCGCGGAAGTCGAAAACGTGATTTGACGTGCGACTTGCGGCTCGATTGAGCGGGCGTGCTCCGAAGGAATTGCCACCAGAGCCGATGTTATTGATGTTGCAAGACTGGATGATTCCGGGGGACCTCGCCCCCGGAGATGCGAAAAGCCTCCAGCGGAACTGGGCCGGCCTGCAAGCTCGATGCATTGAATCCCCCGACGATTCCGGTTTCGATGCGGCTTTTGGAGCGCTTTGGGCAGAGTTTGGGGCGAATGCTGAAATTGAGCAGCCGACGGTGATCGCCAGGCGCCTGACGTGGAATGGCGACAAACTGAGCGGCGGCTGGTCGCTGCGCTATCGATTGATGCTATTTAGAATGCATGGCAAGTTCGCAGCCGTTCGCGACCACACGGCAATTGTGGGGGAACCCGTGCGCGGCGCCATCGTTCACCTTTCTCATAGTCTCGTCGCGCGGGAATGGCGGCGCACCGGACTGGCAGGATGGTTGCGTGCCTTGCCGATAACCACCGCGCGAGAGTGCCTGGCGGCGCAAAAGCTGTCGCTTCAAACGCCAATTACGCTCGTCGGGGAGATGAAATTTCTGGATCGCAATGTCCCGTCGACCTTTGGCCGCCTCAAGGCCTACGAAAGCGCGGGCTACCTGATGGTGGATCCGCGAAGGATTGCTTATTTGCAGCCGGATTTCCGAGCGTCTGAGGAGATCGATCTTAGCGGGGGTCCGAGGCCGGTTCCCCTCGCGTTGATCGTTCGCCGCGTGGGCCGCGAAACCGAACTAACGATCTCCGGCGCGGAAGTTCGCGGTATCGCCGAGGCGCTCTATCGGATCTATGCGGAGACATTCCGTCGGCGCGATATGGCTTCGCTGATCGAGCGCCTCAAGGATTATCCGGCGCCGGATGAAGTCATCGATCTTCTGCCGCCGACGACCGCTTTGCGCGCGTGATCGCCGCGAGGCTAACGGAGCTTTCATTCGCCTTTGAGTCTGCGCCTGTTCCATGATCCCGGATTCGTCGCGCCCATCGGCCGCCATGTGATGCCGATGCGCAAGTTCGCGCTGGTGGCCGAGCAGTTGCGGCAAAGACCCGGCTTCGAGATTTGCTTCCCCGGACGCGTTACGGAGCAGGACCTCCTCCGTGTCCACACGCCCGGATACGTCACGGCGATGAAAACGGGCATGCCGCGCCAACTCGCGGAGTCGCAGAAGTTTCCCTGGTCTCCCGAATTGTTTTCCAGCGTTCAGTTGACCAACGGGGCCGTTTTGGCCGCCGCCCGAATCGCCCTCAAGGATGGCGTCTCCGGAGCTCTGGCCAGCGGCTTTCACCATGCCTTCTCCGACCATGGAGAAGGGTTTTGCACATTTAACGGACTCGTTATCGCTTTGGAGGCGCTTCGTGCTGAGGGCTTCATCCAATCCGCGGCGATTCTCGACCTGGATCTGCATTATGGGAACGGAACGGCTTCTCTCGTGGAATCGCGACCTTGGATCAAAGCCCTGTCGATATACGGCAGCGACTATATGAATAACATTCCATTTCGCGATGTGCGCACTCCCCGTCACAGCGACGGCGAGAACCACCGCTCCGCCGCAATTGTACCCTCCGAAGACGACGGCGCGGCAATTCAATGCCTTCTCGACGAACACTTGCCCTGGTTGATCGAAGGTCGCCGACCCGACATTCTACTCTTCCAAGCCGGCGCCGACCCGCTTCGTGACGACCCGTACTCTCCCCTGGGTTTGGATCAAGCGGACCTTCTATCGAGGGACCGGCGCGTTTTCTCGTTCGCGAAGGCGCAGGCCCTCCCGGTGGCCTGGGTGCTGGCTGGCGGATATGCTCCCGATGTTCAAAAGGTCGTCGGGGTTCACGTTAACACGGCGATCGCATGCCGCGAAGTCTATGGTTCCCCACCACGATCCTCTTCGGGCCTGCCCGCCGCCACGGAGGGTCTTATAGAGACAAAAACTACCAGCTGGACTTCGTTACTCCCGGGATCATCCCGGCGGAGGCGAGTTCGCGAAAAGTGATGCGCGAAATCTTGAACCGGCGCATGTAGGCGCGACGACGGCCGCTGACCTGGCAGCGATTGACCAGCCTGGTCGGGCTGGCATCTCGAGGCAGTTGGGCGAGCGAGGAATAGTCTTTCTTGGCCTTTAGCTCCGCACGAAGTTCAGCATATTTCTGGACCGTCTTTCGTTTGCGCTCGTTGCGCTCGTGCCATGATTTTTTTGCCATAGAAAGGGAGCCAATTTATTGTTCCGGCGGCCCAACGCAAGCCGTTTTATGCGGCGGGTTGCTGCTGAGTAAGGCAATGAAAGGCTCCCAAGCCCCAGATAAGTTCGCGGCAATCTATGGAAACGATTTTTCTTCCGGGAAATGCTTCCCGCAAGATCGAGGCCGCCCAGGCGTCGTTGGTATCGTGGTAGGCGGGCAGAAGGACCACTGAATTGGCGATGTAAAAATTCGCGTAGCTGGCCGGCAGCCGCAGACCGTTTCTTGTAATCCGGGAAGGCATCGGAAGTTTCAGCACGCGGAGCGGTGAGCCGTTGGAAAGCCGCATGGTTCGCAACCGCTTATAGTTCAGCTCAAGAGGTTCGTAATTCGGATCCTCCTCGTCTTCTTCAACCACCGTCACAACCGTGTTCGGGCCCACAAATCGGGTTATGTCGTCCACGTGGCCGTCGGTGTCGTCACCCTCAATCCCGTCGCCAAGCCAAAGGACCTGGGTCACGCCCAAAGATTCCCGAAGCGTCGCCTCGATCTGCTCGCGCGACAGGTCAGGGTTGCGATTCGGATTTAGCAGGCAAGATTCGGTCGTAAGCACCGTGCCCTGTCCGTTGACATCAACCGATCCGCCTTCGAGCACAAAATCTCCGAAATCAAACAGCGGCACGCCAATCTTCTCGGCCATAAGGGTCGCCGCGGCGTCGTCGTTCTCGAACGGAGAAAGTTTGTAGCCCCAGGCGTTGAAGCCAAAATTGACCGCGGCCACCCTTGGCTTTTGTTTGCGTCTCAGGAAAATCGGACCATGGTCGCGGCACCACGGTTCGTCGGTGGGGACCTCGAAGAATTCGACCCGGTTCGCCGCGTCCTGCTGCAGGAGCCAGCGGACCTCGGCCTTCTGTTCGGCGTCCCTCACATTGATGCGCACGATCTCTGATTCGGCAAGAGCTTTCACCATTTCAACGAAAACCGGGATCACGCGGTCGTAGGCGGAGGGAAAACTCGATCCGCCGGGAAGAGGCCATGAGACCCACGTCGCCTCATGGCGCTCCCATTCGGCGGGCATCGAGTAGCCTTCCTTGGCGGGGACGGGTCTAGTCATGGCCTGCCAAAGAATCCCCGCGGCGGGCGAAAAATAACAAGCGCTTTCTTTTCAGCGGCCGCAAACCGCTTTTTAAGCTGGCGGATTGCGCGCCGTGCGATTCGCGCTCGGACGTTGCGGACTGGAATTTTTTTGGCCGGGCATTACGTTTGCGTTCCGGATCCATGCCCAGCGTTTACATCAAGACCTACGGCTGCCAGATGAACGAGCGCGATTCCGAGCAGGTCGCGCGCTCCCTCGTCATGCGCGGCTATCGCGTGGTATTGGACGAAACGCAGGCCGATGTGATCTTGCTGAACACGTGCAGTGTGAGGGATGCCGCGGAACAAAAAGCTGTCGGAAAGATGGGCATGCTTCAGCGGCTCCGCGAAAAGCGACCGCATCTCGTTCTTGGCTATCTCGGTTGCATGGCCCAGAGTCGCGGCGCCGAACTGCTAAAATCCTCGCGCGTCGATCTGGTCGCCGGAACGCAGAAATTTCACCGGGTCGCCGACTACGTGGACGAGCTTCTGCGCCGGAGGTTGCACAGCCGCATCGACGACGAGCGCCTTCCGATCGTCGATGTCGAGGAAGAGGCCGATTCCCAGTCAGCGATTCGCGAACACGTCTTGTCGCCGGCGCAGGCTTCCGCGTTTGTTTCGATCATGCAGGGGTGCAATATGCGCTGCGCCTTTTGCATCGTCCCGCAAACCCGCGGTTCCGAACGCGGGCGTTCGATTTCCGAAATTGTGGACGAGGTCCAACGCCTGGCGGCGAGCGGGGTCAAGGAGGTCACGCTCCTTGGCCAGATCGTCAATCTCTATGGGCGGCACGAGTTCGAAAAGCGTAACGGTCAGAGCCCGTTCGTTCAGCTCCTGGAAGCGGTCTGTTCCGTCGGTGGCATCGCGCGGGTGCGCTTCACTTCACCTCATCCGATCGGATTCCGCGAAGACCTTCTCCGCGCGTTCGGCCGCCTCGGCAATCTGGTGGACCATGTTCATCTCCCGCTTCAAAGCGGCTCCGACCGAATCCTCAAAGTGATGCGCCGCGGCTACACCGCGGATTTCTATGTAGGCCTGGTGGAGAAGCTGCGCCAGGCACGACCCGGGATTGCCGTCACGACCGACATCATCGTGGGCTTTCCCGGAGAGACGGACGATGATTATGAATCGACCCGCGCGCTGGCGGACCGGATCGGGTTCGACAACGCTTTCGTCTTCCGCTATTCACCGCGCCGGGACACGGTTGCCGCCGCCATGGAACAGCAGGTGCCCGAGGCGGTGAAGGAGTTTCGCAACCAGGATCTCTTGTCGGTTGTAAATCTCCATGCCCGGCGAAAACTGGAAGCCTGCGTCGGGAAATGCGTCGAGATTCTTTGCGAAGGGCCCAGCAAGAACAATCCCGATCGGCTTACCGGGCGGACTCGCACCAACAAAATTGTCGTTTTCGAGGGGAACTCCCGGCATATCGGCCAAATTTTTGACGTGCGCATAGCCTCTGCCTCCTCTTCGACCCTCTACGGAGATCAGATGTGGCATGGTTTTTGAATACGCCGCGGTGAGTAGTTTGATGCGATGATCGGCCCGAAATTCGTGGAGATGGCAGCGAACGAGTTCGATCTGCGGCGGACGGTGGAAAGCGGGCAGATTTTTCACGCAATGCCCTACGGCGACGGATGGCAGATCCTGGTTGATCGCACGCCTCTGCATGCTGAGCAGCGCGGCGCAAAGTTGCGCGTTCCTGCCGGCCTCGAAAGTTTGGCCCGGGAATATTTTTCTCTGCACCATCCCCTCAAGTCCATCTACGCGGCGTTTCCCTCTGATCCCTTCAGCCGCGCCGCCCTTGCGAACTGCCGCGGGATCCGGATTCTCAAGCAGCCAAAATGGGAATGCCTGGCGACATTTATCACCTCTCCCGTGAAGCAAATAAGCCATATTCGACAGATGTCGTTCGATCTCCGGGCCCGTTATGGCGAGAAAATCCCGGGCTCGCTGGTCAATGCCTATCCTACGGCGGCCCGACTGGCGCAGACCACCGAAAGAGAGCTGCAAAAGTGCCGGCTCGGCTTTCGAGCGAAAAATTTGCGGGCAACGGCGACCGCCGTGGCTTCCGGCGCTATTGATCTGGAATCGCTAAGGGAGAAACCGACGCACGAGGCGCGCGAACTCCTTTGTCAACTGCCGGGCGTGGGACGAAAGGTCGCGAACTGCGTATTGCTGTTCGCCTACGAGCGCCTTGACACCGTGCCGGTTGATGTCTGGATCGAGCGAATCCTCCGCGCCATGTACCAGGGGAAATCCACGATTCTTGAGCTCGAGCGGATCTCGCATCGCCGGTTTGGGCGCTACGCCGGTTACATCCAGCAATACTTGTTTCATCATGCGAGAGTCAGCAAGACACTGCCCGCATGACCGCCACCACGCTGAGCGCCTGGCGGGATGAGCGCCGACGCAAAACGGTCGGCGCGGTGGTCGCATCCATCGTTGTCCACCTTCTTCTTATCCTACTCGTGGCCTTTGCTCTTACATTTCGCACAAGGGAACTCGTTCCCCAAGCGGAAGAAAAACCTGTCGAACTAACTCTCGTTGCCCCGCCGGAACTTCCGAAACAGAAATCTTCCTACGTGGAAACGACCGAATCGCAGCGCGCCGACAAACCGCCGGAAGACGCGCAATTTGAGTCCGACAAAGATACCCGTGCCGCCTCGCCGCTGGAGAGGAGCGGCGACGCTCCGCTGCCCTCGCAAGAGGGCCGCGAAAGCCCGGCATTGGATTTTGAGAACAAAGAATATACGGCCGGCCCTCAGCCGCGGCCGGCGACACCGGTCGCACAACCAGTCGATCAGCCGCCGGCCGAGCCGAAGGCTCAGCCACAGCCGGCGCCAAAGTTTACGCCAAGACCCAGCACCCAACTAGCCCTGCTCGAGCCACCGAAGCCGGAAAACACCCCTCGACCGCAAACGGAGAAGATTTCTCCGCAAAAGAAAAAAGAATCGCCGCAAGCTCCGCAACCTCCGGGATATCAGCCACAAACTCGCGTCACCCGTATTCGGGGTAATATCTCCAATCGCGGCCGCTCGGCGGTCAGCGCCACCGCGACACCTCTCGGCCGCTACAAGAGAATGCTCTCCGACGCCATTGGTTCGCGGTGGTACTACTACGTCAGTAATCAGATTGGCCTGCTTAACGTGGGAACGGCGGAGATTCGGTTCGTGGTCCGCGAGAGCGGGAAAGTGGAACGGGTTCAGGTAGTGAGCAACAGCTCGAACGAAAGCTTTGCGGCTTGCAGCGTGCGGGCCATCATGGAGGCGGAAATTCCGCCGATTCCCAAAGAACTGGTGCCCATGTTGGAAAGCGGCCGCATCGAAATCGAGTACTCTTTCACCATACTGTCAAACTAATGGAATTGTTTTTTGCCTCGGTCCTGCAGAGTACCCTCGAATTCTTCATAAGGGGCGGCTTTTTCATGATAATCCTGCTGGTGGTGTCGGTCGTGGCCGGCACGGTGATCATTCTGCGTGGCGTTGCTCTAAGGGAAAAGGCGATCCTGCCCCCCGCTCTTGCCGACGAGATCGATCGGCTTCAACCGGGAGACGATCTGAACACGCTTGAACGGCTGATCTCTCGGCACCCCTCCGCCCTGGCGAGAATTTTGGGCACGCTCTTAAAGCATCTCACCTGGTCGCGCTCCGAAGCCGTAGAGGCTGTTCAAACACGAGCACGCCACGAGGTGGCGCGGCTGGAGAGCGGCCTGGTCGTTCTCGAAATTACCACCGGAGTCGCGCCTCTTCTTGGATTGCTCGGCACGCTCTCCGGATTGGTGGGAATCTTCGCCAGCATCGGCACCGATCCTGTCGCCGTCGCCCGCGGGATCGCGGAAGCGCTCAACACGACGATCGTTGGACTCGCCGTTGCCGTGCCGAGCCTGGTGACCTTTAACTATTTTCAACGCCGCATCGAGGTGATGGCCGTGGAAATGGAATCCCTCGTCGCGGACATGATCATAAAATGCTATCCGCCGGGAGCGACGCCCACGGTGGAGCCCGTTTCATGAAATTCTACACGCGCAAGCGCCGCGCGCCGTCGGTCATTATCGTTTCCCTGATCGACATCCTTGCCATCCTGCTCATCTTTTTCATCGTCACGACCACCTTCCGGATAAATCAGCCACAGCTTCAAATCAATCTTCCCGAGTCCAAGTCCGCCGAGCAGGCTCCCGCCGAAGACAACCAACCCCTGGTCTTGCGCGTCAAAAGCGCCGAAGAAATCACTCTCGACGAGAAGCCCGTGACCCTCGAAAGCCTCGCCGCATCGCTCAAGACGCTGCGCGACCAAGCCCCTCAGCGTCCCATCGCCATGCAGGCCGACCGCGAAGCTCCTTTTGGCGTCGTTGTCAAAGTGCTCGACGCGTTGAGAGAGGCCGGCGTCAAGAACATCCCCGCTTTTACCCAGCCGGAGCAGAAGAAATAGCTGCTTGTTGGAGCATTGATGGCACCGTAGAGTGGCACCAGCCGTGATTCTGGAAATCGTTCAATATGGTCATCCCGCTCTGCGGGCGAAAGGGAGGCGTATCGACAAAATCGACTCGCGAATTCGGACTCTCGCCAGCGACATGCTCGAAACGATGTATCACGCGGATGGCGTGGGTCTCGCAGCGCAGCAGGTCGGAATGCCGGTCCAACTCTGCGTGATCGACGTGAAGGAAATCAAGGACCGGCCAAGCCTGCTTCGCGTCGCGGGCGAGGCGGCGGAGATCGAGCGCCACATGCCGTTGGTTTTGATCAATCCGGAAATCGAGACTTTTGGAAGGCCGGAGTCCGGCGTCGAAGGCTGTTTGAGTTTTCCAGGCGCGCGGGCGGACGTGACCCGCCCGAGCAGTGTCAGGGTGAGAGCTCAAACCCTCGACGGAACTATGCTGGAATTCGAGGCCGAAGGGCTTCTTGCGCGCGCCGTTCAACACGAGCATGATCACCTTCATGGCATCTTGTTTATCGATCGCCTAAGTGCTTCGGAACGGGGACGGGTCGAATCGGAAGTTCGCGGCGAAGAGAATCCTGCCTCGGTGCGAATCGCCTGAAGCGACCGCCCGTAGAATGTCCGCCCGCTCGTCGCGGAGAATCTTTCGAAAAGCCTGTGCGTCGAACACCAAGCGCTGCAAGAGATGAGACCCGCCGGGGCATGGTTGCGCCCAAGTCATATCCGAACAAGAACCTTGAGGCGCGGTTCCCACCGATACAGGGTGACACGGGCATCCGGTTTTCTTGGAAGCGGGCGCATAAATCCCATCAATTGGCCGATGGCGTACAAGAATGGGACGCTTGGTGCGGCGAGAGCGGCGATTGTGGAGAGCGCTTCGGTGCCTGGTCGAAGGGAAAGAATTCGACACGTAGCAGCCAGACCGAGCCACGCGGTGACGAAGGTCTTTACGGCCTTGAGCGGCCTCACCGCAAGGAAGAGCAGCCCGCCCGCCAGGATTAGAACCGGCAACTGTCGAACGGCATCCAACCGCCCGCTTACGAGACATTGCGCGCTCCTTCCCCGACCGTAACGGACCAGCATTTTAGCGAAATGGTAACATGAACTCCTCTGCGGGCGGCGCACGATGAGCCCGGGATCGTGCCAACAGGAGATCCCTCTCATGCCCATGCGGACCAACCACTCATTTTCTTCATTGGGATACAGGCGTTCGCTGAATCCGGACGAGGCCAAAAAGAGATCACGGCGGACCGCAAGATTGCAAAGTATCAGCTGCGAATCGTCGCACTTGCGCAGGCGCCCTTGCGCCCGATATCGAAAACTCGAAGGGCCTGTCAGCAACGAATTCGCGAGCAGCCGTTGAAAAGTTCGTTCCAAAGCGGTCGACGTCTCCAGCGGGAGAACGGGCCCTCCCAGGGCTTGGATCTCCCCGTGGTCGTGCTCTGCCAACCGGTCAAAGTAGCCTTCTCCGACCCGGCAGTCGGAATCGAGGAAGACCAGCCACTCGCCGCGCGCCCGACCAGCGGCAAGATTGCGCTGGCGGGAAGGATTTGAACCCGCGGCAATCAAGATTTCCAGGGGAACAATCGCCGCGATACCTTCGAGATCGGCGAGGATGGCAGGTTTCGGGCGCACAGCGGGCGCCGGAACGATAATCGAATAACGAGGGAACCCCTCCTCCTCATTCATCGCGGTTCCAGGAAATCGTCCGCTTCGAGGCGCCGGCAGGGCGATACAAAATCACGAAGAGCGGCCCGTGAAAGGAAAGATTCGAACTTCGCAGATTCTCCGCGGCGATTCATCGTGCAACTATCGCCCGCAATGCTTGCCTTGAAAGGACATTTGATCATTTTGCGGCGTCTGCCGGCGCTGATAGCTGATAGGCGATTTTCGCCACGTCGCACGGAAAGGGTTTTGAAATCACGCCGACGTTCGCCGACTCAAAACGACGCGATCAGGGTTTCCGCGAAAAATGTGACGCTTGACTCAAGATGATCAGCGAACAATTTTTCAGTCATTGCGAATATTCGGCATTGGCATCTCACCGTCATTGATGTCGCGCCCTCTCCTGACCCTCCTGGTTCTCGACTGCCTCTTCGTTGGCATACTCGGTTTCTTCTGGCTTCATCAGCCTTCTTCAAACCAAGAGCTTCTCGCCAACTATGCAAAAGTCGCCGATTACGCGAGCGCGGCGATATCTGTCGGCGGGCTTCCCTGGTGGACTCCCAACTATCTCCAGGGATGTTCGCTCG
The DNA here is from genome assembly GCA_963816855.1 of uncultured Verrucomicrobiae bacterium. GTDB lineage: Bacteria > Verrucomicrobiota > Verrucomicrobiia > Chthoniobacterales > Terrimicrobiaceae > DASTFP01. The sequence goes on from CAWFMA010000030.1 coordinate 40,373, forward strand.
CGTTTCTTTCCCTTGGCGCCCTGGCAAACCTTGCTCTCCTGGCCGGCGCGCTGGTGGCAGGACCCTATCTGGGAACCAAGCTCGCCGCGCTCGCGTTTCTTTTCCTTTGTCCGTTGACGATGTTTGCCTTTGCGCGGCGTCTGTGCCCCGGCTCGGGCTGGACCGGATTTTCGTGTGCGGCCGCTTACCTTTTCGCTCCGCCGGTTCTTCTCCGGCTCGGACATGTCGAGCACGTCGCGAACGTTCTCGCCTTCGCGATGATTCCCCTGGCCTTCCGAGGTGTCCTGATTTTTCTCGAGGAGAGGACTGCTTGGAGCGCCATTCAATGCGCGGTGATGAACTCTTTACTCGTCCTGGCCTATGCAAAAATTGCGGTGATTGTTCTGCCGCTATTGGGCGCCTTCGGCCTTTGGGCATGGATCGCGCGCGCGCATTTCAATGCGCCGTCGGGATGGAATATTCTGATTTGCCTCGCCGCTTTCGCCCTGCTGGCCGGCCTGCCAAATTTGCCTGCGCTGCGGGAAACACGCTTCGTCGCCAAATTCGCTTTCGGGCCATTCGAGGGATGGCAAACCACCTACTCCGCAGAGTCCGCGCTGTCATGGTTGGATCGGAACGGCGGATTGACCGGAGCGCGCCCTTCAAGGCAAAGCGAAGTTGCGGCCAGTTCTTCCTATCTGGGGTTGACCGGAATCGCGTGTGCCACTGCCTTGTTCTTTCTTCGAAAACGCGCCGTCTGGCTGAGACCGGACGCGACGGTATTCCGGGTTTTCGTAGCGCTCACTTTTCTTGCGCACTGGCTGGGTCTCGGCGTGAACACGGCTTGGTCGGGGCAGTTCGCGTTCCTTTCGCACTCCGGCCTTGCCTGGGATCCGGCAATCGCAATTTCCTGGGGACTGCTAATCCTGCAGGGAGTCGCGATCTGGATCGTCATTCCCGGGTCCCTCCCGGCACGCCGCGGGCTAACCGCCCTCGCCCTGGTCGTTTACTTTCTGGTTCCAGGTTTCCGCCTCATCGAAAGGTTGCCGCTCTACGGCGGCATCCGCGCGCCTCGCGATTTCTTCGAAATGGGCGGCGTGTTTTGCTTTTCGGTCGCCGCCGGCAATTCGGCCGCACTCCTGGCGGGAGAGATTCGATCGATCGGCGCCCGGATCGCCACGATTGCGGCCATGCTCGGACTCGCCTCCGCGGACTCCGCCAGCGTGGTGACCTCGTTTTTCAAAGGCCCGCTGGATCGCAAAACGTTTGACGATTTTCTCGCTGCCCAGAAATTTCTCAGAACCGGCGCACCGGGGCGTCTCGCCGCTTACTCCGGCCGCTATTTCTATCTCCTCACCCCGCTTCTTTCGGGTCGCGGGCTCGTGACCGAAGCCTTCGGCAGCCAATTCATGCTGCGCGGCGTCGCGAGATTGCAACAAGCGGCCCTGCAGTCCAAGCAGGATTACGCGACCTTTCTGGATATTGCGGGAGTCTCCCATCTGCTCATCGACAAGAAGGATCCCGATACGCCCGTAGACCTGCAGGAAGCGTTAAAACTTTCGCTGCGGCCGGTCTCCGAAAACGAGCATTTCGACATCCTGGAGAATCCGGACAGCTATTACCCCGCCGCCTTTGCAAAGGATTTTCTGCCATTCGACGAGCAAGTCGCGCAAAGCGCCAGCAATGTCCTGGGCGCCGCCGCGCAAGGAGTTCCTGCTCTAAGCCGGCCAGGGGCGTCCCCTGCCGACGAAGGCCTCCTGAGGTGGGACGCCAATCTTACTCGCGCCACCAAGATGCGCAAAGCTTCCGCGGACGAGATCAGCCGCAAGAACGCCCAGGAGATCGTCATTCACCCGCCCGCTGAAACCGGTTGGCTAATCATTCCGGAGGCGGCTCATCCGGACTGGAGGGCGACGCAAGAAAATCGTGTCCTCCAAATCGCGGAAGCTTATGGCGCCTATCTCGCGATCCGGCTCAACGGCACGCCAACCGGCATCCGATTGTCTTTCCGCCCGCCATGGTGGTACGGCGCCTGCGTGTGGACAACTCTTGCGGGCTGGTGTCTTGCGGCAAGCCTTCTCCTGGCCGGAAAATTCCAGCTGCTGCCCGAAGCCTTTTACGCATGTCTCCACGATCGCGGCTCCCGCGCAAGACCAGCGCAGAGTTCAAACACGACTCGGCGGATTCCCGCCGGAAAGGTGCTGGTTGTTATTCCTACCTACAACGAAGCCTCCGGAATCGTGGATGCTCTCGACAAGACTCTCGCCGCGAGTCCCAAGCTCGAAGTGCTTGTCGTTGACGACGGCTCGCCAGATGAGACTGCACGGATCGTTCGATCTCACTCCGCTTTCAACCGCCGCCTGCACCTCCTCGAGCGCAGGGGCAGACGCGGGCTCGGAAGCGCCTATAAAGAAGGATTTCGCTGGGCGATCGCGCGAGCATTCGATGTCTGCATCCAGATCGATGCGGATCTCTCTCACAATCCCGCCGACATACCGCGACTGCTTAGCGCGATCGAGGGCGGCGCGGATGCGGCAATTGGCTCTCGATACCTGGGCGGAGTCCGGGTCATCAATTGGCCACAGGACAGGCTTTTTCTCAGCCTCGGCGCCTCGAAGCTCGTCCGCGCTCTAACCGGACTGCCTCTCACCGATGTTACGAGCGGCTTCAAGGCTATCCGCTGCACGGCGCTTCGGGACTTGGACTGGGGCCGGTTTGTTACCGAGGGGTATGGCTTTCAAGTGGAACTTCATTACTTTCTTTGGAAATCGGGACGCAGGTTGATCGAGATTCCCATCGTATTTACGGAGCGACGCTCTGGGGAGACGAAAATGACTTTCCGGATCGCAGTCGAAGCGGCCCAGCGCGTGCTCCGGCTTGCGATCTTCAAAAAATGAAGCTGAAATGCGCCGGGCACCTTCGTTGATTCCAGCATGCCGATCCAATTGACCGGAACGATCCCCAAGCGTAGCAATTCGCGAGCCCCGCGGAGCGGATCACGCATTTGGGCGGCACAGGATTGGGCGGTTGGTTTAATTTCCGCGACGGTGAGTTTTTCAATCTACGTCTGGTCCGCGGCGCCCAACGTAACCTTGCAGGACTCCGGAGAATTCATCATTGCTGCCCAACATTTTGGGGTGCCGCATCCGCCAGGGTATCCTCTATGGACAGTGCTGACCTGGCTCTTTCTGCGGCTCCCTCTCGGCAACATGGCGTGGGAAGTCGCGATTTTCAGCGGATTCTGCGCCGCGGCGGCCGTCGGCCTTTGCGGCACGTTGCTGTGCAATGCCCAACGATGGTTCTACGGAAGCAAGCTGCGAGGAACCGCCAGGTTTCTGCCGCCAATGGTCGCGTTGGCGTTTTCGTTAAGCTTGGCGTTCAGCCAGTCCATGTGGTCGCAAGCGGTTATCGCCGAAGTTTACGCGTTGCATGCCCTTCTTATCGCCGTGTTTCTTACGCTCTGCTATTCCTGGGCGCGGCGTCCGGAGAGCAACGCGCTAATGCTTGGAGTCTTCTTTGCTTTGGCGCTCTCATTCAGCAACCATCAGCTGACGATTGCTTTGGCGCCTCTTCCTTATCTTCTCATCCTTTTGCTTCGGCGGCGAGCATTCCTAGACTGGTTTTTCGCAGGCCTATTGACTCTCTTGCTCGGCTATCTGGGTTTTGCAATCCTGTCGAGGAACGTCATTGTCCTCAAGACGGGAATAAGGTTCTTCTACTGCGTCGCGCTGGCATTTGTTCTTTTCCTTTGGCTGCGCAATTTTCGCGTCCGCTGGAGATTGATCGCCTACCTTCCGCTGGCGGTAGCAGCCGGGCTCCTTCCTTACGCTTACATGCCCTTCGCCTCTCAAACCAATCCGCCCATGAACTGGGGATATACGCGCGACGTCGAAGGTTTTTTCTTTTCGATCGACCGCTCTCAATACCCCGGCAGCCTGTCGGATCTCACCGTGAGATCCCTGGGCCGATTGATGGGGACCGCGCAGCCAAAGGCGACAAACGACTCGGATCCGCCGGCCAGCAGGCAAGGCGGCTTCCAGCGTGCCGAGTTGTGGGTGGGATTTTTCCTCCGGCAGCTGATCAAAGCATTTTCGATCGTCGGTTTGCTCGGGTATTTTGTCTCGTTTCTGTTCTTGTTCGGCTCTTCGCTTCCCAAGCGCGCATGGATCTATTTTCTTCATCTGGCGTTTGCTCTCTCGGCGTTTCTGCAGCCTTTGCTAGCGGAGTCAAGGATTGACAACGCGGGCTGGTGGACGCAGATGCCGTTTCACACCTACACAAACCTGATCTTTGCGTCGCTCTCGGGCCTTGGAGTGGGACTTCTGTTCGCCAGATTGATGCAAAACCGCTCCCACGTCTTCTGGCTTGCTCCGGGGTTGCTCGCCTTGCCGATCCTGGCCTTTGCGAGAAGCGAACCCTCCTGCAGCCAGCGGGATCATTGGTTCGGCTGGATGTTCGGGCACGACATGCTGAAGGATCTGCCGCCCGGAAGCGTGATGGTTGGCGGCAGCGATCCTGGACGCTTTGTACCAACATACATGATCTTCGGAGAAAGCGGGCAACCTGCCAAAAACAAGCGGGACCCGTCCTTCGACCGCCCCGATCTCTATATCATCACGCAGAACGCCCTGGGCGAGAAGAACTACATGAAATATCTGCGGGATCAATACAGTTCGCAGCGCCCGGCGCTTTCAACCGTCTTCGAACGATGGTTGGGGCGCGACAGTGCCTATCCCCCAAAGCCTCTCACCCTGCCGACCGAGTACGATACGGTCCAGGAACTCCTTGACGCCGCAAAGCGGCAGGATCGCGAACTCTTGGCAGAGAACGGACGCATCGACGTGTTTAGTGCGATGCTTAGATGGCTCTGGGAAAAGAATCGTGACGAACACGAGTTCTTCATCGAAGAGAGCTTTCCGATACGTTGGACTTATGACTACGCGATACCGCACGGGCTGATTTATAAGCTCAACAGGACCAAGCTGGAATCGCTTCCGCTGGAGACCGTCGAGAAGGACTTCGCCTTCTGGCGGGATTATTCAGCCCGCCTCCTCGCTGACGCCAATTTCAAAAACGATTACGACGCGCAGCGTTCCTTTTCCAAATTGCGGCAAACCCTCGCCAACATCTATCGCCATCGAGGAATGTCCGCTGAGGCGGAGCGCGCCTATCGGGAGGCTCTGGCTCTCTGGCCGGGAAACCCGGAAGCGATCGCCGCGCTCACATTCTATCTTTGGGATCGCGGAGCCTTCGACGAGGCGATCAAGCTTAGCGACGCCGCCCTCGAGGGCGACCCCGACAACATCGATCTTTGGCGGCTGCGGATTTATGCGGAAAAGCGGAAAGAGACTGCGGGAGAGATTCGAGTGCTCGCGGAAAGGCTGGCCAATCAACCAAGGAACCGCGAGGCGGTTCGCCGCCTGCTCGATTTGTATTCCAGCGTGGGAGAAACAAACAAGGCCGGACCCCTCGCCGATCAAGCTCTGGGCGACTTTTCCGACGATGCCGAGATGCTACGGGCTCTGGCCAAATACTATGAGAGTCACGCCGAGCTTTCCAAGACTTGGGATGTCGTGAAGCGGTTGACGGTTGTTGAACCTTCGAACGTTCAGAATTATCTGGTTCTGGCGCGCATAAGCTTCGCCCAGAACCGGAAGAAGAACTTCTACGATGCGGCGACCCGCGCGATCAAACTTGGCGGTCCTTCTCTTCGCAAAGCCTTGGTTTCCGACCCGACATTCGCAACCTGGAGAAGCGATCCGGAATTCGAAAAGCTAAATGAAACGCAGCCGTTCGCGCAGGACTGATCAATCCGCGAAGGCTCCGACGGGCGGACAAGCGCAAAAGGGATTTCGATCCCCATAGACGTTATCGATGCGCGCCACCGCGGACCAGAACTTATGCTCCTTGAGCCATGGTGCGGGATAGGCTGCCAGCTCGCGGCCATAGGGATGCGACCAAGAATCGGAGGCGATCGACAAGGCAGTATGAGGAGCGTTCTTCAGCGGGTTGTCTGTCCGGGAAAACTCACCGCGCTCGATCGCGCAAAGCTCGCCGTGAATTCCGATCATCGCGTCGCAAAATCGATCGAGCTCACCCTTCGATTCGCTCTCCGTCGGCTCGATCATGAGCGTGCCCGGGACGGGCCAACTCATGGTCGGCGCGTGATAACCGTAATCGATGAGCCTTTTCGCGACATCTTCAACCTCCACGCCAGCGCGCTCCTTCCACTCCCTGAGGTCAAGAATGCACTCGTGCGCCACCCGCCCGTTGCGGCCTTGGTAAAGGATTCGAAAATGGGCCGACAGCCGAGTTGCGATATAGTTCGCGTTTAAGATGGCGACCTTTGTCGCTTCCAAGAGTCCGTCCGCCCCCATCATGGCGATATACATCCATGAAATCGTCAGGATGCTTGCGCTGCCCCAGGGGGCCTCGGCGATTTCGCCAACTGAAGAAGGCCTCCGGGGGCCTATCACCGAGTGAGAAGGCAAGAAAGGCGCGAGGACTTCGGTCACGCAAATCGGCCCCACGCCGGGGCCTCCTCCACCATGCGGGATGCAGAATGTTTTGTGCAGATTGAGATGACAGACGTCCGCTCCGACATCCGCAGGGCGGCAGAGGCCCACCTGGGCATTCATGTTCGCGCCGTCCATATAGACCAGGCCTCCGGCCGAGTGGACCATCGCGCAGATCTCGGGAATCGATTCCTCGAAAACTCCATGGGTGGACGGATAGGTAACCATCAGAGCCGCGAGGCCTTCCCGATGCGCCGCGATCTTTCGCTCGAGATCGGCGCGATCGATGTTGCCGCCCGAATCACACGCAACGGGAACAACCCGCATCGCAACCATCGTGGCACTTGCGGGATTGGTGCCGTGTGCAGAAGTCGGAATCAGACAAACATTTCGTTTGGTTTGGCCTTTTGAGCGGTGGTATTCCCGGATTACCAGGAGGCCGGCGTATTCGCCTTGGGAACCGGCATTCGGTTGCAGGGAAACGGCAGCGAAACCGGTGATCTCGGAAAACCACCGCTCCAGCTGCGCGAAAAGCTCTCGATAGCCTTCGGCCTGATAGAGGGGCGCAAACGGGTGAATGCCCGCAACCTTCTCCCAGGTCACCGGAAGCATCTCCGCCGTGGCGTTGAGCTTCATCGTGCACGAACCAAGCGGAATCATCGACGTGTTGAGCGAAAGGTCGCGAGATTCAAGACGCCGGACGTAACGCAGGAACTCCGTCTCCGTGTGAAAACTGTTAAAAACCGGGTGGGTAAGAAATTCGGACTCGCGCCTTAAAGCGTTCCCAATTACTTCCGTCGGCTCAAAGGAGAGGGCCGCCTGGTCAAGATCGAAGATCGGCAGGAGGGAGGAGATGTCCGGAGTCGTTTCGTCGAGAGTCAGGCTGATCGCGTGATCATCAAGCTTGCGAATATTCACACCAAAGCCGGCGGCGCGCTCGACCAGGTGGTCCGCGCGATCGCCGACCAGCCAGACTCGAATCGTATCAAAAAATGGGCCGGGATGCACGGCCCAATCTTGCTCCTTCAGCGCGCGAGCAAGCCTGCAAGTCGTCCGATGAATCCTCCGCGCGATGGATTGCAGTCCCTTTGGCCCATGATAGACCGCGTACATCGAGGCCATTACCGCAAGCAGCACCTGAGCGGTGCAAATGTTGCTCGTCGCTTTCTCGCGCCGGATGTGCTGCTCCCGGGTTTGCAGCGCGAGGCGCAGCGCGAGGCGGCCCTCGGCATCCCGTGAAACGCCGACCAATCGCCCAGGCATCCTGCGCTTATGTTCGTCAAGCGTGGCCAGAAACCCGGCGTGCGGGCCGCCATAGCCGAGCGAGACTCCGAACCGCTGGGAGGAGCCCACGACGATATCGCCTCCGTACTCGCCAGGGGGCTTTATCAGGGTCAGCGCCAGCAGATCGGCAGCCACAATCGCCAGTGCACCCTCCGCATGGATGAGGTCAATGATCGGACCAAGATCGTGGATCACTCCATCGGTCGCCGGATATTGAATCAAGGCACCGAAGACGGCCTCGGAAGTGAAATCCCAGATCGGCCCGGAAATCAAACGAATCCCCAGCGGTTTGGCGCGAGTGCGGAGCAGCGCGATGGTCTGCGGATGGCAGTCGTCGGCCACGAAAAAACTCGTGCCGCCTCTGATCGCGTGCGCCATGGTCATGGCTTCAGCGGCCGCCGTCGACTCATCCAGCAAGGAGGCGTTCGAGATTTCCATGCCCGTCAAGTCGCAAACCATTGTCTGAAAGTTCAGGAGGGCTTCCAAACGTCCCTGCGCGATCTCCGCCTGATAGGGGGTGTAGGCAGTGTACCAACCCGGATTTTCCAGAATATTCCGGCGAATCACCGCCGGCGTATGGCAATTAGCATAACCCATCCCGATCAAGGACTGTCGGCATTGATTCTTATCCATCATCGCGCGGAGATCCCGGAGGGCCTCCTCCTCCGAACGGGCCGCGGGCAAATCCATCGCGGCGCGATATCGAATGCTTCCCGGAATCGTCTGAGTGATCAGGTCCTCGAGTGACTCCGCCCGAACGGTGCGGGACATTTCCTCGATGTCCGCGGGCGAGGGTCCTATATGCCTGCGGACGAACGGCACGGCGCTCATTTGGAAATCTGCGCGAGATAAGTCGACGGGTCCAGGAGGCCGCCGAGCTCGGAAGCATCTGCAATCCTGATCTTAAAGATCCACCCCGATCCGTACGGCTCCGTATTGAGGAGCGACGGTCCCTCGGCTAGTCCTTCGTTGGCTTCAACGATTTCCCCGGACACGGGAGCGTAGATGTCACTTGCCGCTTTCACGGATTCGACGACCGCCGCGGGATCTTTTGCCGAAAACCTCGCCCCAATTTTCGGAATTTCCACGAAGACGATATCGGTAAGTTCGGCTTGGGCATGGTCCGAAATGCCAACGGTGCCGATATCGCCGTCGACGCGAATCCATTCGTGCGTTTCGGCGAATTTCAAATCTTCGGGAACTTTCGTGATCATGGCTTGTAAAATGGCTTCCTGACGACAGCCGCCCGGTAGGCGCGGCCGCGGACCCGAATCTCCAATTCCTGCCCTACCTTGGCAAGAGGGAAGGGCAAATACGCCAGGGCGATCCCGCAACCGAGGCTTGGCGAGAGCGCGCCGCTGGTTGTTTCGGCGACATCCTGCCCTCCCGCAATCACCGTGTAGTGCGCCCTGATCGGTGGCGACTTTTCGAGAACCTGGATCGCCGAAAGCCTTCTCCGTAGCCCGGCCGCCTGCTGGGCGAGAAGAGCATCGCGACCGACGAATGCCCCTTTGCCGAGATCAACGAAGAAGCCGAGCCCTGCTTCGAGCGGGGTGCATTCCGGCCAGAGATCCGAACCATTCAGCGGGTAGCACATTTCGAGCCGCAAGGTGTCTCGGGCTCCCAATCCGCAAGGTTTCGCCCCGGCGGACACGAGGAGATTCCAAAAGCGAATGGCCTCCGAAGCGGGAACTATCGCCTCGAAGCCCGGTTCCCCGGTATAGCCCGTGGTCGCCGCGAAGACGCGCGACCCGCATTTGCCGCCCTCCGATTCTTCCCCGGAAGATCGTTGCGCTTCGAATTCCGTGATCCGGTTTCTCCTGCCGTCCCATTTCGAAGAGAACACTTTGGCGAAAACATCGGGTGAACGAGGTCCTTGCACCGCAAGCGCCGCATAGGTTTCGCTGCAATTTACGAGCTCAAGAGTGGGTTCAGCCGGAATGTCGCGGTGCTTTTGCAGCCAGGCAAAATCCTCTTCAATCCTGGCCGCGTTCACGATCAGGAGAAACTCCGAGCTGCCGGTCTTGTAGACGATGAGGTCATCGATGACTCCTCCCCGCTCATTGAGCAGAAGCGAATACTGCGCTTCGCCTTCCCCCAGCGCGGATACCCGATTGGTCAGCAGAGTGTCGAGCCATTCGCAAGCCTTCGGGCCGCGGACAAAGAATTCGCCCATGTGCGAAATATCGAAAACGCCGCAATCCTCGCGAACGGCTCGGTGTTCCTCAAGGATTCCGCGGTAGTGGATCGGCATTTCCCATCCGGCGAAATCAACCATTTTTCCCCCGGCGCTCAAATGGCATTCGTAAAGCGGGGTTCTCACAACACGCGGAAAATTATCAGACTCTTTGGAAAGTCCACATGAGAATGGGATATGGCGAAATCCGTTGGCAGCAGACAAGACTGACTCTTCGTCGCCACGGGCGGATGCGAACCCAGTCCGCAAAGGCGCTATGTCTTCTTTTTCTGGTCTTCGAAGTTCAAATAGGTGTATGCGGCGAGACCTTTCTCGTAGTTATCGAGCAACCGCATGGCCTCACTCGGCTTCAGCCGGTCGCTCTTGATCGCAGCGTCCACCTGGGCCTTCATGCGCCTGGCAATCTCGTTCGTGTCCCACTGCGTCAGCGAGAGGACTTGGGCGATAGTGCTGCCGGGCAAAACCTCTTCGACATAGTAGCCGCAATCTTCATCTTCATCGAGATAGACGTGCATTTCATTGACACGGCCAAAAAGGTTATGCATGTCGCCCATGATGTCCTGGTAGGCGCCGACGAGAAAGAAGCCGACATAGTAGCGGCCACCCGGCCGCCAGCGATGCAAGGGCAGCGTTTCCTTCACATCCTGCAAATCGATGAACTTGCTGACCCGCCCGTCCGAGTCACAGGTAATATCGACCAGGGTGGCATTGCGGTCCGGAAACTCCGTCAGCCTATGGATCGGCATCACGGGAAAAAGCTGCCCGAGTGCCCAATGGTCGAGAAGGGATTGAAACACGGAAAAATTGCAAAGAAACTGGTCTCCGAGGGCAACTTCCATCTCCTTGACTTCCTCGGGCACGTAGTGCATCCCTCGAAACATCTCGACCACCGATCCCGCGATTTGCCAGTAGACCGTTTCAATCCGCGCTTTCGCGCGCAGGTCCAGCAGCCCTAGATCGAACATCGCCTGGGCGCGCTCGCGGATCTCGTGGGCGTCATGGAGATTCTCGAGACGGTTTTTGCGGCCCAGATTTTCGTAGATTTCGATGATGTCGTGAACAATTTGAGGGTCGTCGGCAGCGGCTTCGACTCTCTCGCCGTTGCGGCTTTTCTCGATCGAGCCAAAGGCCTCCACGATGAGGACAGAATGGTGCGCGACAATTGCCCGACCGCTCTCGCTGACAATGGTCGGGTGCGGCACGCCCTCCGCGTCGCAGACCTCCATGATGCTGTAGACGATGTCCCGCGCATACTCATTGAGGGAATAGTTCGTGGAACTGTCGAAGGTCGTGCGCGAGCCGTCGTAGTCCACCCCAAGCCCGCCTCCGACATCCAGGTAACCGAGGCTATGCCCCATTTTCTGAAGCTTGGAATAGAAGCGCGCCGCCTCTTTGGTTGCGCGCTTGATGGTGCCGATGTCCGGCACTTGCGAGCCGACGTGAAAGTGTACGAGCTTGAGGACGTGCGCGAGACCCGAACGCGTCAGAAGATCGCTGGCCGCCACCAGCTCGGCCGTCGAGAGACCGAATTTCGCGTTTTCTCCGCCGCTGGTTGCCCATTTCCCCGAGCCCTTGGACAGGAGGCGCACGCGAAGTCCGATGTACGGCTCGACCTGCATCTGGGAGGAGACTTCCAGGATATGGTTAAGCTCCTCGAGTTTCTCCACAACCATGATCACCGTCTTGCCCAGCTTTCGCCCAAGCAGTGCGTTTCGGATAAAGGCTGTGTCCTTGTAACCGTTGCAGATGATCAGGCTTTCGAAGTCATTGTGGAACGCCAGCGCGGCCATCAATTCGGGCTTGCTTCCCGCTTCGATGCCAAAATGCCACGGTTTCCCAGCGTCGAGAATTTCCTCAACGACTTCGCGAAGCTGGTTGACCTTGACGGGAAAGACGCCGCGGTAAACGTTTTCGTATCCCATCGTCTCGATCGCATCCGCAAACGCCTTGTTGATCGTTTCCACCCGGTCGCGCAGCAGATCATGGAAGCGGACGGTGAGAGGAAAATCCAGTTTCCGCTCCCTCGCTTCGGCGACGATTTCCATCAGGTCGATCTTCTGGTCGCCCGACCGGTTGGGAAGCACGACAACGTTCCCTTTCTTGTTGACCGTAAAGTATCCCTCGCTCCACCGGTCCACGTTGTAAAGGGAAATGGCGTCTTCTCGGCCGAAGTCAGGCATGGTCGCGCGCAAATATCAACGGGAAGCCAGAAAATCCAACCGCATTTTCGTCTATACGCAAAAAAACTACTTATGTTTGCATTGCCTACCGCGATGAAAACCGGACAACTACCTTCGTCCCGGCGAACTTTGCGAAATCATGCTATTTGATCTGACCTGGCAGCTTCTGGTGATCATGCTCCTAGTTTGCGCGAACGGCTTCTTCGTGGCGGCGGAGTTCGCGATCGTCAAGATCCGGGCGAGCCAGCTCAAGCCGATGCTCAAGAGCGGGGATTGGCGGGTGCCGATGGCCCTTCGGGCGGTTAACAATCTCGACGCCTGTCTCTCCGCAACCCAGCTGGGCATCACTCTTGCCAGCCTTGGCCTCGGCTGGTTGGGAGAACCGTTCCTTGGCCAGTGGCTCATTCCCGTGTTCGAATGGGCCGGGATCGCGAGCGAGAGAACAAGGCACTCTCTTTCCTTCGGCGTGGCCTTCACCTGCATCACGTTCCTGCACATCGTCCTGGGCGAACTTGCCCCGAAATCCCTCGCCATTCAGCGCCCGCGCGACGTTTCCCTTTGGGTCGCCGCTCCGTTGCTGATCTTTTACTTTATTTTTTACCCGTTCATCTACATCCTGAACGGCACGGCGAACATGTTCCTGCGGTGGGCGGGACTTCAACCGGCCTCCGAGAGCGAGCACGCCTTCTCCGCGGACGAGCTGGAATACGTGCTCAGCCACTCCCGGCATATCCACCCGGGAGACGCGCTCATCAACAAGATCATGGTCCGTTCCTTGCGCTTGCGCGACGTGACCGCCCAGCAGGTCATGCTCCCGCGCACGAAGGTTGTCGCGCTTTGGGCGGACAAGAGCGTCGAGGAAAATCTCAAGATCGCGCAAAAGAGCGGTCATAGTAGATTTCCAGTGTGCCAGGAGTCGCTTGACAATATGCTGGGCATGATTCTCATCAAGGAATGGCTCTGGCAGATTCAAGCGCTCGGCGAACAATCCTCGTTTCAGCCGCTGATCCGGCCAGTACTCACTTTTTTCCAACAAACGCCGCTACCCACGATGTTGGAGCTGTTTCGCTCATCGCGGCGGCACTTGGCGGTGATCATTGACACCAACGAAGCTATGCTGGGGATCGTGACGTTCGAAGACGTGCTGGAGGAAATCGTGGGAGAGATCCGCGACGAACTCGACATCGAGAGAGGCCCGATTTTCGACCAGACCGACAGCTCGATCATCGTCGACGCGTCCCTGCCGATGCGCGAACTCCGCGCGGAAACCGGTTGGAATTTCGAGTATCAGCCGCGGGAGGTGGTCGGCGCATGGCTCTCGCGAAAAGTTGGCCGATCGCTGCAACGCAATGAATCTGTGCGGTTAGGCGAGTACGAGGTAACCGCCCTGCAGACCCATGCCTCCGGCGTGCGCAGAGCCCGCATCACACGCCTCTCCACGGAAGAACTCAAAGCGCTGGAAACCGAAAAAGAGGTTATCGAAGAATAGGACCCGCCCATCGTCTCTCCCGCGCAACGCCATGAATGAGATCCCAACGCCTTCCAGTATTGCGTAGCCGCGCTTCGTTCTGATAAACGAGCCGGCGATCGGTTTGAAGTTTTTCCTCCCCGACACTAGCTAGAATTTGGGTTGGTAGCTCAATGGTAGAGCAGCGCCCTTTTAAGGCGTTGGTTGTGGGTTCGAGTCCCACCCAACCCACTCTCTGTAAAACCTGTGAAACCGCATAAATAAAGGATCTACAAGCGTTCTGCTAAAACGCAGGCTGATGCAAGGAAATGCATCAAAAAGCAACAAAATGGCCTAAATTTTGGCAGCGAATTGGCAGCAGAATGGCAGCTCGAAGGAATCAGGCTTCAGGTAAGCATCGCGGGAAAGACTCCCGTTATCGAGACTACCCCGTATTGGGAGCTGCGGAGGTTGCGAAGGCTGCCACTTTTTTCATTATCGAGAATGAGCCGTCCAAGGCAACACTGATGGTGGCGGATCCTGGCCGTCACCTAGCGGGGTCGAAAGGTTTTCGACGCGACAATTTACTCGCGACCTGCCGCGGGCCACGAGAAACTCCCCCAGAACTCGCCTCAACTGATCGCCGCACTTCGTTTGACACTCCCACTGAACTAGGACCTGCCATCCCATCTCTTGGAGCTTTTGCTCATTTTTCAGATCCCGGTTGACGTTCCTTTCAATTTTCGGCGACCAGTAACAGGGTTTGTTTCCGGTATTCTTGACCCATCCTTGCACGTATGCCGATGCCAAAAGCAGCCCGAATTTCTATAATCGTGCGCAGCCGTGGAAAGACAAAGATCTGGCCGTCCAGGCAGATTTCGCAGGTGCAAGTCGGTAACGGTAGCCTAACCTGAAGGTCGTAAGTTCGAATCCTACCCCGCAACCAATTTTTCGTGTTTCTAGAGATGTAGGCCGGTCCTGTAAGCGAGTAAGAGAAGAGATTAGATGAGAAGGCAGAGGAGGCCGCCATTGAGGGTGTCGGTAAACTCGATGTGAGGTTTCCTCGATTCTGCGGGCTGGGCTGTGGCGGTCGGCGTTACGACCGCGAGTTTAAGAGCAATGCCTCGCGCTGGTGCGCGGCGGGCGAACGATCACCGAGGTGGCTCGCGATCTGGGCGTCTCCAAATGGTCACTGGGGCACTGGGTGCGACGGGCCGAGGACGGCCAGATGCTCAGCGAACCCAAAACGCTGGCTTTAGAGACGCCGAACAACGCGAAGTGCGCCGTCTGCGGCAGGAACTCGAGTATGTGAGTCGACAGCGCGACATCTTAAAAAAAGCTTTGGGCATCTGCCGGCGGAGATGCCACCGCACGCTTCACGGTGATGGAAAAGCTCCAGCATCAATATGCCGCCGATGCTCTGGCCGAGGCCCTCGATGTCAGCGAAAGCGGGTTCGTCGCGCATTGCCGCAAAGAGAACCGTCAGCGTCGCAAAAAAGACGTCGAACTGCGAGCCTTGATCGTTCAGAGCTTTGAACAAAGCCGAAACACCTATGGTAGCCCGCGGGTGCGGCTCGATCTCCGCGAGTTGGGTCATCGCTGTGGCAAGAACCGGGTGGCCAGGCTCATGCGGGAGAGCGGCCTGCGCGCCCGGCAGAAGCGTCGTTTCCGGCCCCACCACCGACAGCGGCCATAGTCACAAGATCGCGGAAAACTGGCTGGCAAAAGTGCGGGCGCCGGATCGCCCGGGCCAGCTCTGGCAAAGCGACATCACCTACATCGAGACCGAGCAGGGGTGGCTTTATCTGGCCTTTACTCTCGATGCCTGTTCGCGGCGCTGCATCGCACACCTTGCCGGCAAGACATGCTCGGTGAGTTGACCACGACGACTTTCAAGCATGCCGTGACCCGTCAGCGACCGCTCGCTGGTCTCATCTTCGAGCGAGAGCTTCCATAAGTTCGTGCTTAAAGAGGTGCCTGAGTCGATCGGTGAGATGATCGCCCACAACGTGGCCGCGATTGCCGAGTTGACTCAACGCATCAGGGCGCTGGACGCTTCCATTAGTCGCCTGGCCGCGAAGCGCTATCCAGAGACCATCTATCTTCAGCAGGTCAGCGGCGTAGGGCCTATCACCTCGCTCTACTTCGTGCTCAAAGTCGGGAGTCCTGAGCGCTTCGGGCGAACGCGCGACATTGGAGCCTTCCTGGGATTATGCCCGAAGCGGGACCAAAGCGGAGAGACTGACAAGGAATTACGGATTTCCAAATGCGGAGACCGCTATCTGCGACGTCTGCTGGTGGGCGCCGCGCAGTATATTCTGGGGCCCTTCGGGGCCGACAGCGCGCTGCGCGAACACGGACTACGTCTTGCCCAGGAGGGAACAGCCAAGGCCAAGAAGCGGGCCGTCGTTGCCGTCGCACGAAAGCTCGCCGTATTGCTCCTCACGCTCTGGAAATCCCGTGAACCGTATGAATCCTTCCCCACCATGGCTTGAACCGGTCTGCTGGGGGCTGTGCGCCCCCAAACCCCGCACCGCTCGCCGCGGCAGGCGTTCGGGGGGAACTGGCATGAGCAGCGCCACAAGGTGGCAAACAAACGAAAAACAAAACACTAAGGAACCCGCAGAGCTTCAGTTATGAAGTGTCTCACCCGCCGGGTCATACCACAGGCATGCTTTTTCATTCTAGAGTTACCTTCACGGGGGTAGCTACGCTCTTACTGTTGAGCGTGGCTTGCGGCTGCAAGGAGGGCTCGGTCTCCGCGGGGGAGAATTTCCGCTGCCCAGAGTCAGACACGGTACACCTGCCCTATGCATCCCCAGGTCATCTCTGAGAAGAAGGAAAGCTGTCCGATCTGTGGTATGCAGCTCGTAGCAGTTACCCCCGATCGTGCATCACCTTCTGCTGGTCACCTCACCGACCGAACTACCGTCCAGGTCGCCCCGGAAAGCGCAAAATTAATTGGTGTGCGAACTACCCGGGTGGAAAAGCGGCCTATGGTAATCACCGTGCGTTCCGGAGCAAAGGCAACGATTGATCCGGCTCTTTTCAATCTCCTTCAACAGTACCCGCGAAAGCTCTACCGATCTCCGTGCCTACGTCGGGCCCAGAACCAGCTGGGTATGCGCCTCAATCACCCGCCACTGACGTCGTCGTCCAGCAACTTGAGGCAGCGGGGATTACGAAGGAGGATATCCAAAATGTTACCCGCGATACCATTTCGGCAGAGCTCGCCGAACGACGAATGCTGTTAACGATTTCGGTACAGCCACCGGATGGAGGAATGATTCAGAAGGGTCAACGGATCACGGCGACCCCACCCTATTCTTCGGCCACGGTGAGCGGCGTCGTCCGGAACGTTCTCCCTCCCTATAATCCCTTTAACCAACCGTTTGCGGTCACCGCCGAGCTGGCCAATCCAAAGGGTCTGATTAAGCGCGACATGTATGTCGATGCCGTTATTGAAGTTGACCTTGGATCGCGACTCGCTATCCCCGCTGATGCGGTGATTTACACCGGAACCCGTACGGTTGTCTATACCCCCACATCGCCGGATACCTTTGAACCGCGTGAAATTGAACTCGGCATGAAGTCTGAAAATTTTTACGAAGTGGTAAGCGGACTCAAAGAAGGTGATGAGGTTGTTGCCGCAGGCACTTTTCTCCTCG
>CAWFMA010000031.1:0-17291 GCA_963816855.1 uncultured Verrucomicrobiae bacterium
ACTTTTTGATCGCGCGTTGGAAGTCTGTCAGAAGCATGGTTTGAAGGCGATCATGGGCACGCCGACATATACACCGCCGGCTTGGCTTACAGAAAAGTATCCGGAAACACTCCGAGCCAGCTTCGAGGGGGCGCTACTAAGGCATGGTTCTCGCCGCCACTACAACTACACATCGCCCGTTTACCGCGAAAAGTCGCGGACCATCACCGAGGCGCTGGCGACGCATTATCGGGACCATCCATCGGTGATCGGCTGGCAGATCGACAATGAGCTAAACTGCCACCTGGACGTAAGCTTTGCGGAGACCGACCACGAGGCCTTCCGCGCGTGGTGCCGCGAACGGTACGTCACGCTGGAAGCCCTGAACAATGCCTGGGGAACCGCCTTCTGGTCGCAAACCTACAGTGCTTGGGAGGAAGTCTGGCTGCCGCGGCCCACGGTGACGTATCAAAACCCAGGCCTGCTCTTGGACTTTTACCGGTTCACATCCGATATGACCGTCGGATTTGGGGCCATGCAATATGAGATTATCAAGCGGATCGCGCCGCACCAGTTTGTCACCCACAATGCCTTTCAGGATATGACCAACGTGGATCTGCAAAAGTTTGTGGGGGAGGCCGTTGACTTCATCTCCTACGATTCGTACCCGGAATTCAAGGTTTGTAACCTTAGTCTGCCAGGGCATTTCCGCGACCGGTCGGAGTCCCGTTTGCTCTCCAGGATGCGCGGGGTGTCGCCAAAGTTCATGGTGTTGGAGCAGCAATCTGGGCCAAGCGGTCAGATTGGCGGGATTCTGAACGGGAATCCGGACTACCTTCATCCAACGCCCAGGCCCGGACAGATGCGCCTCTGGTGCTGGAACTCGATCGCGAACGGCGCCGATGGCATCGTCTTCTTTCGTTGGCGTTCGCTCCCTTATGGTGCCGAGGCTCATTGGAATGGGCTGCTTTACCATGACGAGCGGAACACATGGCGCCTGGACGAAGCGAGAAGACTCGGTCAAGAGATTGGTCGTCTGGCCAAGTCCTTAACCGGGACGCAATGTATTTCGCCTGCGGCGATCTTGTACGACTTCGACAACGAATCGCACGCGAACATCGAGCACGCGACAGGACGCCAACGTGATGAGAGCGAGCGAGCTGTTTATCAAGCGCTTTCCGAAAGGCACTTGTCCGCAGACGTCCGCGCGCTCTCAAGTCTTCAACGGGGCGGAGATCTGAGCGCCTACCGAATCGTCTTCTTCCCGCACGCACACGTTTTGACAGCCAAGGACATCGCGCCGTTGATCGATTACGTCGAGGGCGGTGGAACCCTGGTTTTCGGCTGCTGGAGCGGCTACCGAAACCGCAACCATTGGTGCGACGATGCGCCTGGAAAGGCGTTTTTCGAAAACTTTATAGGAGCCCGTGTTGAGGATTTCACGGTGGTGATACCTGGCGAAGTCTCAACGATCAAGTTCGCGGCCTCAAGCCCTCCGGTTGAAGCGCCCTTTTTCAACGAGGTCCTTGCGGCGGCAACCGGCGATGTCAGCGTATTGGCCACCTACACCTCGGACTACTACGCCGAAAAACCTGCGGTCAGCCTTCGGCAGCATGGAAGGGGAAGAGTGGCATACTTTGGAACGTTTTTCACGCCGCAGAATGTTGCGAGCTTGCTGGATGCCCTGGCGATTGAGGACCCGTTGAGGCCGTGGGCGGAGGCTCCAACGGACGTTCAGGTTACCTTGCGGTCCAGCGAGAGCGAACAACTCTGCTTTTTCCTGAATTTCAGCAAAGAACGCCGGACGATAACTTTTAGCAAAGCAGTCTTCGATCTTCTGGAAGGGCGGGAGCTGCAGGGCCGCACGGAAATCGCGCCCTATGGCGTGTACTTGGTCCGTCAAGCGGCAGCCCAGGACTAGCTGGAGCTGGGCCAAAAGATGTCGTCTTCCGGTTAGCGCTGGCCCGCTAACGCTGCTGGCGGAAAAAATGCGCAAGCGCGCAAGTAGGGACAAAAATCAGCGTCAAGGCCCTCAACCTTGGAAAGCCGCCGGGAGCATCAATTCACCGCATCGCTAGCCACAGTGCAGTGGCGGCGAGAAGGACGCCCATCGCGATGTTGAAGATTCGCATTCGCCCGCCCACGCCAAGCCAGTTTCGCAGCGCGGCACCCAGCTAGGCCCAAGTGATAAGACTGCCGACGGTAGCGATCGAAAATACAGCCACAATGGTCGAGATCCCGGCGATGGTCGCAGAGTTCCCCATGAACGATCCAGCGGTCGCCGCGGCCAGCATTGGTGTGATGAAAAGCAGCGGTCTCCCAAAACGTAAGCGCCTTCATGAGTGATCCTTGCCTGTCACCAGCGGTCGCCGGTGGGCGAGTTGCCCCACGAGGAAAAGCAGGTAGGCGATGCGTCACATTTTGCGAGCACCGCGATGCAAGGATGGGTAAACAACAAAACGGCGACGCCGGCGTTGGCAGCGATCACTTGCGCTGGCAATACCGGCGTACGTGGGTTCCTTCACGCCCGGATCCAACAACGCGATTGCGATCGTGATCGGGGCGAATCACGGCTTCCGGGCCGTCTCGCCTCACGTGTCGGGAGGACCGTTCGGATCTGCTAGCTTATGACAGTTGTTCATGCGACATCGCCAATTTTTGCCGGATACTTCATCCGACAGCACCTGGAAACATCCCAAGAATAAACCGGTGAGAATTGGCACGTTCGCGAAATCGAATCAGGATATCCGGGCCAGCGCTTTTCTTGAAGGCGCCGGTCAATCTCCAGAATTCAGCGTTCGTATTGTTCTTCCGCATGTAGTTCACTGCGTTCATGTACGATTCTGCGTCTGTACGGAAAAAGTCGGGACCGGGAGAAAACAGTGACGCGCGATAACTGGTTCCCATTTCCAACTGTGCGCCGGCGCCAATTTGCGTTTTATTGCAAATGTTCGAGGGGTCTGTACCGTTCAGTGCCAGGTTGGTTGTACTTTCAGCGGATATGCCGGCTAAAAGCAGTTCCTCCAGGACCAGCCCCCGGAGCTCAATATCGAGGCCGCCGATTTGAAGCATTCCCTTGGCGTCCTCATCACTGCAACCGTGTAACGAAATGCAGCGCCTTGCATTCTGAACCAGTTTGAGGGCGATGGGATCATCGTAATTGGCAGAGGTGACATGCAACCGGCTATTGCCGGAGTTCAGGAGACCTTGGAAAATCCACATGTCGTGGAATCCGGAGCAATCCGCAACTGGAGCAAAAGTGGCAGGATGATATCCCGCCACCGCCAAGGCGACCTCGCTCGTTCCCCCCTCGATCCCGCCACCATGAACGGCAAGAACAGTCTTTTGGATCTCCGGATTGTCGGTGGACGGAGCTTCGGCAAGTTGACTCCATTCGTGACGCTTCCAGCGTTTTCCATAGGTGATCCCTTCAATGTTCGATGGGTCGGCGTATAGCGCGGTCATCGAAGGGTATTTGTCCGGCATACTTCGTCCTGAGAGGCGTTGTTTTTTGGCTACAAGGGAGTACCGATTCGTGACCTTCGGTGCGCAAAACGCTTCAATTCAGCACCAACTCAAAATATTTGTTCTGCGTAATAAAATGCGCTCACGATTACAGATAAAGATCTTAGGAAGCGGATTCTCTGGCGGTACAAACCTCGGCGGCACTCCCGACAAGCGAGAGTGCCGCCGTCGCGCCGAAGCGCAAACACGGGCTAGAAATTAAACTGATCGATGTCCTCCTTGGTGAAAACGTGCGGAGGTCCAAGCAGAATCTGACTTCCGTTGATGATCTTGAGCTTGCCGAGCTTGCCAGCCTCGAACTCCGTGGCACCGGGTTTCAGCGTTCCATCAATTTGCGCGCGCATCGCATACGAAGCGGCGTAGCCAAGATCGAGCGGGTTCCATAGCACGACCGATTTGACGGTTCCGGATTTCACGAATGGCTTCATTTGATTTGGAGTGGACAAACCCACCACCGCCACTTTGCCAGACTTGCCAGCTCGCGACACCGCATCCGCGGCGCCGGGAAAGGCAACGCTGGAAAGGCCGATGATTCCCTTGACGTTCGGGTAGGCTTTCATGATTTCGCCGGTCTTGTTGAAGGCCAGTTGCTGGTCTTCCTCCGAGGGCAGGATCGTAACGATGTTCAGCTTCAGGCCGTTGGCGGGATCGGCCAGGTATTTCTTTATCTCCGCGATCCACGCGTTCTGTCCGGGAGCGGTAAGCGAACTGGTGACGATGGCGATATCGCCCTCCTTGCCGATTTCGGCAACCAGGCTATCGATAAGGGCCTTCGCGACGCCGTCCGGTGTCGCTTGCTGGACAAACCAGGATCGCGCATCAGGTTCCGAATCGGCGTCGTAGCCGATTACGGGGATGCCCGCTTTTAGCGCTTTGCGCAGGACCGGAGAAATTGCTACCGGGTCATTGGCGGCAAACATCAGGCCGTCGACCCCGCGGGAGATAGCATTGTCGAGAAATTCGATCTGCTTGCCGATGTCGGCTTCGGTGGGGGCATCGGAGGTCACTTCGAATTCCACGCCGGACTTCGTGAGGTCGTCGGCTCCGGCTTTGATTCCTTTGCTGGTGGCGTCGAAATATCCAATGCCGATCACCTTCGGCACATCGGCGATGACGACCTTCTTGCCTTTGAGATCCTTTGGGTTGACGGGCTGACCGCCATCGTAGTCGGCAGATCGGGCCACGCCCGCAAGGGCAAGGCTGACGGCGGCGACAGCGCCCAGCCAGGCGGCGGGCCGATGCTTCATGATTTGGGGAACGTATTGCATGGTTGTTTTATCTATTTGACTGTTTGGGGAGAATTTTTCGGTGCGCTCAAGGCGGGACCTTGCTTGGCTCCCGGACGGCGCTCGAGGAACTGGCCGAGGATAATCGACAGGATGAGCACAATTCCAATCACTATTACGCTGGCCTCGCCGCGAACTCCGGAAAGTTGAAGGCCGTTCTTGAGCAATTGGATGGTAACGACGCCCAAAATCGTGCCCGCGATGGTGCCGCGTCCTCCGAAAATACTGGTTCCGCCGAATACCACCGCCGCAATCACGTCAAGCTCAATGCCGGTTGCGGCGTCAGCGCGCGTCGTGGTTACGCGGGAGGTGAAGACAAGACCCGCGAGCCCGGCCATGAACCCGCTGAGGGTGTAAATAGCGAGCTTGGTGCGCCTGACGTTCAGCCCGGAGAAGCGAGCAGCGGTTTCATTGTTGCCTATGGCGTAGAGCGTTCGTCCGAACGGGGTTCGCGCCAAGGCCACTCCCGTGATGACTGCCGCCACGGCGAGCAGGTAGAGCTGGATGGGTAATCCAAAAATTTCTCCGCTGCCGAAGAAGCCGAACCAGCCCGGAAACCCGTGAACCGAACGCGATTCGCTGATTCCGAAAGAAAGGCCCCGGAAGATCGCCAGAGTCGCCAGCGTGACAATTAGCGGGGGCACGCGAAGGCCGACGATCAGCAGACCGTTGATCAATCCGGCAAGCGTGCCGGCCGCCACCCCCGCGCAGATGGCGAGGGGGAGGGGCAGCCCCAGGCTCTGCCAGGAAAAGCCGAGCGCGATCGAACTGAACGCCAATACAGAACCCACCGACAAGTCGATGCCCCCGGTGATAATAATAAACGTCATGGGCAAGGCCATGAGAGCGATTTCGGTGAGGAACCGCACTTGGTTCAGCAGATTTGCGCTGGTGAAAAAGCGATCCGAGCGGAAGGAGAGGATCACCACGACGGCAACAAGCACCCCCGCCATGATCACCTCCTGCAACGCGAACGGCCCGAGGCGCCGGGGCGCGGTGCCCGCGCCTCCGCCACTCGACATCAAGGAAGCGTCGAGGCTTTTGCGGCGACGAAATACATCGAGCAGAATGGTCAGCAGAATCAGCGCGCCTTGAATGGTTTGGAACCATTCCGCGCGGACTCGGAGGAAGACCATAGCCGTGCCGATGGTTTGAAGAAGGATCGCTCCGATAATCGCGCCGGCGACTGTTCCGGATCCTCCCAGAATGCTGACGCCGCCGATAACCGCCGCGGTGATCACCGTGAGCTCGAGCCCCGATGCCACGCTCGCCTGAATGGAAGAGAAATTCGTGGCATAGAGCACGGCGGCCACCCCCACGAGCAATCCATGCAAAGTGAAAACGCCCAGTGTCACATGCCGCTCGGAGATTCCGGAGAGCCGCGCCGCTTCGGCGTTTCCGCCGACCGCGTAAATTTTTCGACCGGGCATCGTATAGCGCAGCCAGAGGGAGAACCCAATGCCTAACACCAGTAACGCGAAAATCGGAACCGGTATTCCGAGCCATACCTGATGGCTAAGGTCGAATCCCTGCGGAAGACCATAAATCCAACGACCGCCCGTAACGAGGATGAGCCCGCCCTTGAGAATGCTGGCCGTGCCGAGAGTCACGACGATTGCGGGAATCCGGGCGTAGGCGACCAGCAAACCGTTGACGAGGCCGATCAGGCCGCCGACAAGCACAGCCGTTAAAAAAACAATCGGCAACGGCACGCCGGCCACCGCAAGCTTGCCCGCGACGGTCGCGCAAAGCCCCACCGCCGCGCCGATAGATATATCAATGTGTCCGCAAAGAATGACGAGCGTCATTCCGATGGCCGCGACGGCAATGTAGGCGCATTTCTGGAGAATATCGACGAAGTTGTCCGCGCTGAAGAAACCCGGGTTGACCAACGTGACGCCTCCGACCACCAGAACAGCGGCAAGGGCGAGCACGGCTTCCTGCCGGTCCAGGAACGTTGTCCACCGTTGCGTTCTGGACTCTCCCGCCTGCGACGGGGTGCTTTGGGGGGCGGCAGCTAGACTCACGGTTTTTCGGCGCCGCGATCGCCGAGGGCGGCGGTAAGAACGGTTTCCTGCGTGGCTTCGGCACGCGTAAATTCACCGGTGATCCGGCCGTCATGCATCACCAGCACACGATCTGCGAGCCGCAAGACTTCCTGGAGATCGCTGGAAATCACGACCACCGCCAACCCTTCGTCTCTGGCCAGGGCGACGACGAGGCGGTGGATCTCCGCTCGCGCTCCCACGTCGATGCCCCTGGTTGGCTCGTCCACAATAAGGATGCGAGGTTTTGTCGCCAGCCATTTGGCGATGACGATTTTTTGCTGGTTGCCGCCCGAGAGGTTCCGAACCGTTTCGCGCACATTGGGCGTCTTTATCCGAAGGCGCGCGACATAGCCTTCCGCCAGAAGTTTCTCTGCGCCGAAATCCAGAAACGGCCCCCGGGTAAGCTGCTTCAAACGAGTCATCGAAACGTTTTGGCCGACGCTCATGGCGGTGACCAAACCTTGCCGGCCGCGGTCTTCCGGAACATAGGCAATTCCCAGCCTGATGGCATCCTCCGGTCCGCGGATGTTGATCGGCTTCCCCTCCAGCTCGATGACGCCCGCCTCCGGAGGAAAAGTGCCGAAAATCGCCTGAGCCAATTCTGAGCGGCCGGAACCGATAAGCCCTGCCAGCCCGACGATTTCTCCGGCATGCAAGGTCAGGCTGGCGTCGCGGAGTAAAGGAGCCCGCCGGAGATTGCTCACGCGGAGAATCGGCGGTTTGCCCGCCTTGCCGTCGAGACGGGGAGGGGCGTCATGAATGATCGGTTCTTCTTCAAGTGCCCGGCCCACCATTTGCCGGATCAGCTCGGCCTCCGTGATCTCCGACGTTTTTTGGGTGGCCACCCACTGACCGTCCCGAAGAACCGTCACGCGGTCCGCGAGGGCGAAAATCTCGTCGAGCCGATGACTGATGTAGATAATGGCCGTGCCCCGAGAACGTAGATTGCGGACAATTGCAAAAAGCCTCTCGACGTCGTGCTGGGTCAGGACCGCGGTGGGCTCATCGAGGATGAGAACGTTGGTCTTCAGCGAGAGCGCCTTGGCGATCTCCACCCGCTGGCGGTTTCCGACGGAGAGGCTTCCAGTCCGGGCGCGAACATCGATATCCGCGGCATCCAGCGATTCGAGGAGCTTCGAAGCCTCCCGCTCGGCGCGGCGCCAGTCCAGCGCGAGACCGCCCAGCATTTTCGGGATGTGACCGGAGAAGATGTTCTCCGCGACACTCAGCTCGGGATAGAGACTAAATTCCTGATAAATCGTTGCGATTCCTCGCGCCTGGGCTTCGCCGGGTTCACTGAAATGCACCATTTCGCCACGAATGCGCATTTCGCCCTCGTCGGGAGAATGAACACCGGAAAGAATCTTGATGAGCGTTGACTTGCCCGCGCCGTTCTCTCCCAGGAGCGCGTGAACCTCTCCCGGAAAGACCTCGAGGGATACGCCGCGGAGGGCTCGAACACCCGGGAAGGATTTTACGATGTCCTTCAGAGACAGCGCCGGACTACCAGCGATCTGGCGGCTCGGACCATCATCGTCAGCGTCTGAAGGGGGGACCATGAGGTTGGCGCTTTGATGGACGCGCGGTTGAAGCTGCCGTGTTCCCCCGGGAAGGGCAAGCTATTATTTGACGGCCAGCCCTTCGATCGCCCCGGCTACTCGAGATTCAGATCTTGAAAGATTCGAGACACAACCTAAGATCGCCGATGAGCACCTTATGATCAGCGCGTTGCTACTGATAAAGATGGACGGCTGGGTTACGGAGCAGGCCAGGGAGCGGATTCAATCGCAGAGTCTCTCGAATGCCAAGCAGTTGATTGTCGGCGCGATCCGCGACGATGTCGTTGTCGATGTCGCGGCGAACGCTGCGCAAGACCTGCATTTGGCGCTGGCGACCTTCGCCCAACTCCCCGCGGTCCGAAGTGTCACGGTTGTCAGGGTGGACCAATCGTCTTAGGCGCCAAAGCGGAAACCTGCGAAGCTGCAAAATCCGCCGCAGGCGGATCCGTATCATTTCGAAGACTAGTAGTTGGCCGCCCGAAGTACGGACTGGAAATCGCGCTAGCGATTTGCTAAACGCCTCGCATGCCACTCACTCTTCAAGACCTCTACGCTCATCCGGAATTCATCGCCAAAGTCGAGCAACGCATCAAGGCGGAGATCATGAGTTGGACGTTTGATCGCGATAACTCCGGCACGGCCACGCCGACCGGAGTCTCGCTGGGCACCGTCAGATTTTTCGAAGAGGATGAAGAACGGATCCAAGGAGAGGTAGTCGTCATGTCCAAGGTCGAGGTTGGCGCGGATATCAGCACACGCTCGGGCGAGCAGGCCTCCGAAAACATCCACCGCGATGTCAAGGGCGTCATGAATTTCAGCCTTCCCTGGAGTTGGCAGGCCAAGGATTTGGAGTTCGTGGTCGAGTCCGCCCAAGTCGCACTGACGGATTTGTGGACCGATTGATGTCCCGTTGGCAAGCAGGCGAGGTTTTTCGCTGACGGAAACCTTTACAGCCGGATTTGGGAAGACTTTTCTTCCCAACAAATTCATCAAGAACTCTTTACGAACCGAATGGCCCGAGGGCCTTGGGCGTCTGGTTCGCTCCTGTCGGAAGCACTTACACTGCTTTCCTATTCTTCTGAAAATCTTATGCGTAATTGGGAAGTATGATATCATATAATATATTCTAAGTTATCTTCTTATAATATATTATACGCTTCTACCGTAATAGTGTTTTTGCGGCACAAATTGTGCTTGTGACACGGAAGCACACGTGAAGCCGTTTCAGCCAGCTGAACTCTCCCACTCAGAGGCTTTGAATACCTCCGGAGGCTTAGCACTGTCGCAATCCTTTCCAGGTTCGAAGGCCGGGGAGAAGGCGGAGGCGGACGGGTCCCGTGACGGCCTGCGGTTTTTCCCTTTTTGGCGCCTAAATCGATCTTCACCGGCGCCGCCCTTGACCCCCCGAAGGGCGGCGCTTGGTGAAAAGGCTCTGGGCAACTCTCACGAAGCGACTTCGACGACGGTGCTTCGTCAAAATGATCTGGTGGTTTTTGCCAGTCATGCGGGGATATGGAGGGTGGTGGCCCCGGTTAATCGAAGCAAAGCGGACATCCGCATGAACGAAGGCTTTGACACCCGCATTGTCACAGCCCCGTTGGAATGCATTTCGCTCGTTCGGCGCGCCGGCAGTCCAAGCTACAGATATTAGATGCCGCCCTGTGAACGAGAGTTTTCCGCGGCGAAAAAGAGCAGGATCTCAAATCGTTCGCGACCGGCGTGCGGAGCTTTACTGTAATGGAAGCTGTCTCCTTCGAGCTCTTCGAAACGGAAGCTTTCGAAAAGTCCCATTCTTCCTTCGTCACATTTGGCGCGCCCTGATTGGATGATTGCATTCGCCTCCCTTCGAGGAGGTGCTCTTCCCCAAATCTTCCCTGGACGTGTGCGGTTAGCACAATTTGAGCCGCCCGGGGGTAGTCGCGGCTTCTTGCACTCTCATGGATCTTGGCGGTATTCGGGGGGAGCATCGATTGACGTCTCCGCCCGCAACCCAATGATCGTTGCGGCTACTGCCCTTCGCGTTCCGCGTCTTGACCAAGGGCTTCGGCGAGCCGAACTAACTCGTTGGCATTTTCCAGTCCGTTCAGAAACCGTTGGGGAATGCCGGCGAGGCTGACTTGGGCTCCCACCAGCGCTCCGGTGAGAATTGCGCGCGCTTGATTCTGACCGCCCCCGTTGATTGCGTTCAAAACCGCATTTTCGAAATCGTTGGAAAAACGTACTGTAAGATAATAAGCGGCTGGAAGTTGATGATAGATCGCGCAGGGCATACCGTAGACGATCGACACCTTCCATGCGGGGTCGATCCTGATGTCAGGGTCGAGCGCCGCCCCCGCGATATAGGAGGGGTGAGCAACGCGTCCGGAGAAGAAAAGTGTTCCGAGCGAAGCCGCTCGGGATCTCCATGCTTTGGCGGCTGCAGATCTTCATCGGTCACAACATGGAATGGCAATTCGCCCGCCTTGGCCAGCTCAAGCAGCTTGTCCGAAAGCAAGGGGTCAAGGGTCTCACCTTGCACGAGGAGAGCCAGGACACAGCAGTAGGCTGTGGTCATGCAAGCGATCGCCTCATCCGACTGCGTCAAGACGCAATTGGATCGAACCACCGCGGCCATCCTGGACGGGCATTTCGCATATCGGGCCGCCAGGACGAGAGCGCGCTCCGCCGCTTCGGTCGTATCCGCATGGCCACCGGTCTCCTTCCATGATTTCTTTTCCAACACTCGTTGGCTCCAGGCATTTCGAATCGATTGGCTCGTATAGCCGCCGGGCCCACTATGCGGCGTGCCGTCAAGCTGGGAAAAGAGTTCTTCGTCCAGGCGGCGACAGAAATCCTCTTCGACATAGCGTCTGTTCTCCACAACGGAGCGAAGCAGCATGAGCAGAATCAGACCTGCCTGAGAGAACTGGCCCGCCTTCAGGCCGGCGTGATAGCGGTTCGGCTTGGGATCCGTGTATCCGGTGATCCAGCGGCCGTAGGTTTTCCTCATCTCCTCGAGATCGTAAAACCAATGGGGTCCCACGCCCAGTGCGTCGCCGACCAGGGCCCCGACAACCGCGCCGGCGGCACGTTCCCGAACCGGTGCAGTCGTGCTCAATGCTTGACGATGACCTTGGCGAGGAAGGTCATGATGTACCCGATTTACCAGGCAGGGATCCCGGCCGCGGCGCAAAGCTCGTCCGCGGTATTTCGGTTCCGGCCGGCCTGCGGCTCCTTAAGAAAGTCGACGGCATCACGCGACGGCTGAGCGTTTTCGCTGCCTAAGGAACGATTTCAGTTCCTATCCCGGAGTTTGTGAAAATTTCGAGCAACAGGCCGTGCTGAACGTTTCCGCCGATCATATGGACTTTTCCCACGCCGTTTTTCAACGCATCCGAGGCGGATTGGACCTTGGGAATCATCCCGCCGTCGATCACTTTGTGTTTGATCAACGCTTCTATTTGCTCCGAGTGGACGGTCGGAATGAGGGAGTCGCTGGAGTTCGGATCGCGCATGATGCCGGGCACATCGCTGACGTAGATCAATTTCGCGGCGTTGATGGACGAGGCCAGCGCGGCCGCCGCAACGTCGGCGTTGATGTTCAGGACGGTTCCCTGCTCGTCGGCGCCGATCGGGCTGATAACGGGAACGATTTCCTCCTTGATCACGGCGCTGATCTTGGCGATGTCGATCCGTGAAGCGCGGCCGACAAATCCGACATCCACTTGTTCGCCATTTTCCTTGCGTTGGGGACCAAGCTTTCGGGCGATGAAGACCGATTTTCCCGAGAATCCCTGAGCCCTTCCGCCGAACTTGGCGATGGTTTCGACGATCTTTGGATTGATGTCCCTGTCGAGGGTCTCTTCGACGATGCCGATCGATTTTTCATCCGTAATCCGGAGGCCGTTGACAAACTGGGGTTTGAGTCCGGACTCCCGCATTCTCGCGGTAATAAGCTTCCCGCCGCCGTGAACGAGCACCGGATTGATGCCAACGGCTTCCAGGAACACGAGATCCCTGAGAAAGCGATCCACGATTTGGTCCTCCTCCATCGCCGCCCCGCCATACTTCAATACGAAAATCTGGCCGCGAAACCGCTGGATGTAGGGAAGGGCCTCGATGAGGCTTTCGGCTCGAGTCTCGGGAGTCAATGGAACGCGCATAGCTATTCTCCGAGGTTGAACCGGACGTATTCCTCGGTGAGGTCAGTGGTCCATACTGTGTGCGAAAACTCTCCCAAGGAAAGGTCGATTTTCACCGTGAACTCCTTGCTGTTCGCAATGGCCTTTAGTCTTGGCCAGGGAGTGGGTGCGGCGACCCCGCGCTCCACAATCGCCTCATCCCCGTAGCAGATATCGATTTTCTCCTCAACCACCCGGGCTCCGGAATAGCCCAAAGCGTCCACGATGCGGCCCCAATTCGGGTCTCCTCCAGCCCAGGCGCACTTGACCAACGTCGAATTGGCGACGGCTTGGGCGGCGCGTCGCGCGTCTCCGGCGGAAGCGGCTCCACGGACTTCCACTTCGATGAACTTCGTCACCCCTTCGCCATCCTTCACAATCATGCGGGCCAGGCCTTTTGATATCAGATCCAGCGCCTCCTGAAACTTCGGAAGGGATGGCGAGACTCCGGAGGCGCCGTTGGCGAGCAGAATGACCGTGTCGTTCGTGCTCATGTCACCGTCGATCGTAATGCGATTAAAGGAATTTTCGACCGCGGCGCGGAGAGCGACCCGCAACGCGGGTTGGGGGAAGGACGCATCGGTGGTTATCACGCAGAGCATCGTGGCCATGTTGGGGTTGATCATTCCCGCACCCTTCGCGATGCCGCCGATATAAAAAACTCCCGCCTCGGCTTGGACGGAAAATGCTAATTCTTTGGGAAAGGTGTCGCTGGTCATGATCGCCTGCGCGCAGCCCAGACTGCCACGCCGCGAAACACGAATGGCGGAAACCCCTGCCTCGATGCGCTTCACCGGGAGGCCCACTCCGATGCGTCCCGTTGAGCAGACGAGGAACTGCTCCGGTTTGAGCCCAACCCGCGCTGCCGCCGCGGACGCCATTGCGCGCGCGTCAACAATGCCCTGTCGGCCGGTGCAAGCATTCGCGTTCCCGCTGTTAAGAACGACGCCGCGAATATCTCCCAGCTTGAGGTGTTCCATGGACACTTGAACGGGAGCCGCTTTGATTCGGTTGCTCGTAAAGGTCGCCGCCGAGGTGCAAGGCTTGTCCGACATCAACAACGCGGTGTCCTCCCGCGGTTCTTGCTGGTCCTTTATTCCGGAGGAAATGCTTCCGCAGAAAAAGCCGGAGGCGGCGCAAATCCCGCCGCGAGTCTTCTTGATCATACGAGCCCTTCCCCTTCGGGAAAGCCGGCCATCAGATTGAAATTCTGAACCGCTTGTCCGGCGGCCCCTTTCACCAGGTTGTCCAGGGCGCTGAGAATTATCAGCCGGCCGGTGCGCGAATCGAGCCGGACCGCGATATCGCAGAAGTTCGTGTAGTTTACGTTTTTCACATCGGGCAGGGAGTCTGGCAGGCGGACGAAAAGCTCAGCCTCATAGGTGGCTTTCCAGCAGGCGGTGATCAGCGATAGGTCCACGTCCTCCTCCGGAGCGGCGAAAATCGTCGTATGAATACCGCGGTTCATCGGGGCCAGATGCGGGACGAATGTGATCGTGACCTGATCGTTGGCGGCCCAACCGAGCTCCTGTTCGATTTCCGAAAGATGGCGATGCTTCGGGATGCCGTAGGCGTGAAGGCTTTCATGGCATTCGGCGAAGAGAAGCGGCGTTTCCGGCTTGCGTCCAGCGCCGCTTACTCCGCTTGCGCTGCTGGCAATGATCGTCGAGGACTTGATCAGACCTGCCTTCAACAACGGTACCAGGGGCAGCAGAATGCTCGTCGGATAGCAACCGGCGGAGGCCACCAGCCAGGCCCGCGCAATTTCTTCGCGATGGATTTCCGGAATTCCGAAAACGGCCTCCGCGAGGAGGTGCGGCGCGCTATGCGGGCTCCCGTAGAATTCCTCAAACAACTTGGCGTCGCGCAACCGGAAGTCTGCGCTCAAGTCGACGACCTTCCTGCCCGCCGCGATCAGCGGGGCGGCGAATTGCGCGGCCAACCCGTGGGGAAGAGCCAAAAAGATGAATTCCGCATCAGTTTGGAGCACCTTCTCAGATTCCGCTTCCGTGAACTCCAGCGGACCGATGCCTGGCAAGCCCGCAAGCCTCGGGAGGACATCTGATACGCGCTTCCCCGAATGTTGACGGGATGTGACGGACACGATTTTGACGCGCGGATGGCGGGCAAGAATCGCACAGAGTTCCTCGCCCGAATACCCGTTCGCGCCGACGATGGCCACCTTTGTCATGGCTCGGGAGCCTATGCATCCACTCTCTTTTTCAAAAGAGGAAACGTCCAAAACCCTCTCATTGTGCCGGGTTGCAGTCCGGTCCGGCTTTTCGGCAGGGCACTCTGGTTCCGCACGCGGCCTCCCGTGAAACGCCCCGCTGAGGCTTTGCTTATCGTGGTTAGAGACATCGGGCCGGCGAGATTCGAACCCGCGGCCTCTTGAACCCCATTCAATAGGTCTTCAGAGAAAACGCTGTGAAACACTGATAAATACAGGCTTACTTATTTTCATTCATACACAATCGTGCTTGTGTTGTGGTAAATGATGGCAATGTGGGGTGTCCTGCCTCACCGTTCCGCCCTCCCCAGTCCGGTCTTCTTGGGCCGGAAATCATCAATGGAAAATCGAAATATCAGCTCGATGTTCGATGAGCGGAAAGCGGGAACGCTATTTCTTCGAAACCAAGGCGGAGGCAGAGATCTATGCGGAGAGTCAGCGTATCAGGCTTGAAAATTTTGGCACCCGAGGGGCCAGCACCCTTTCGCCGGCGCAGCAAGAGCAGGCCGCCAATGCTTTCGCTCTTCTGCAACCACATAAAGTTTCTCTCAACGAGGTTGTGCGAGATTGGATCTCGCGCGAGAAGGAGACTTAAGCGTCCATTCCCTACGAGGCCGCGATGGATGTCTTCCTTGAATATCGACAACGCAGCGAAAGTTACACCCGCAGCATACGGCAAACGCGGAATCGGCTCGATATCTTGCACGAAAAGTTGCTCAACACGATCACTCCGGCGGATCTCACCCGCGCGATGGATGGAACGCGTCCGTCCGTTCGGAATTTCACGATTCGCATCCTGGGCGGACTGTTCAACTTCGGGATCAAACGAGGATTCTGCGTGGACAATCCCGTTCGTCGGCTTGACCTTTTCCCAACGCGACCCATTTGAGATCCAGCTTTATACGGTCGGAGAGATCGCGGCAATTATGGCAGCAGCCGAAAAGAACGCACCCGGCTTGTTCCGTTCCTAGCAGTCTCCTTCTTCTGCGGTATCCGGCGGGCAGAAGCGATGAGGCTCGAATGGCCAGCGATCGACCTTCATGAGAATTTTATCAAATTGCCGGCTGCGATCACTAAAAGCCGACAGGGCAGGCATATCAACCTTTCCGATAATTGCCGAGCCTGGCTTGCGCCATATGCCACGGAGAAGAGGAGAATGTTTCCTTTTTCCGACAATGTCCTGCGTGACAGGTTGGGGGACCCTTGAGAGAAACACAAGGTCCGCACGATCAAACACGGATCGCGCCACGCGTTCGCATCCTACTGGCTAGCCAAACGTGGCGATATCAACCAGCTTTGCCGGTTCCTCGGCCATGACGATCCCGCAGACGACCTTCCGGCACTACGCGAAGGCCGCCACCAGACGGGAGGCCGAAACGTTTTGGGCCATTATGCCGAAGTCGGCGAAATCTCGGAAGGTCGTTGCATTTCAGCTGGAGGGAGCAGCATGAAGCCAAAGCAACTATTCTTGCCCGGCGTTCGGCTGCTCACGACCGAAGACTTGATTGTCCTCTCTCCAAATGGGAGGTGCCATCGTTAGCGATGCGTTGTGTAAAATCGTTGTCGATCTCGAGCAAGCGAAAACCAACACGTTCCGGCCGCATTTCGTGTGGAACGGCGAACTGACCGCGTGGGTCATGAGATTCTTTAGATCGTGGCCACGCGTTAGGAGTTCCGATCATGTACGGTTTCGCTTACGATAGCGGGAGAACTGAGACCTGGGTGCGCTCTCCGACGAAAGGATCGCACGCAAAGACGAACCCTGCCGGAATCCGGTTGCTGCGCTCGTGCTCGCAATAACTGCACGGGTTGCGAGCGAGAGCGAAAGGTGAGGAAACGATGAAAGACAAAGAAAAGGGGAGGCAGGTGACGAAAAAAAACCGCCTAGTGGAGCGGGGCTTGAAGATTCGGACGACCTTACAAATGCTAGTGGTCGCGAAAGCCGCGATGAAAAGCAACCGCGGCGATGAACAGCCTCTGTGTGATTGCCCACCCTTTCCGCCTAGACCTCGCCCACCCTTTTCTGGAAGGCGCCGCAGACTGCGAAGGAGATGAGATGAAACCCTCCGACGTCCTCAATCTGCTTGGGCTAAACACCACGATTCTAAGGATAGCGCCCGGCGAGAAACGGCCAATCGCCAAGGAATGGCAAAAACTTCGGCCAAGCGACATGACGCCGGACTATCTCGCAAGCTTTGCCGCCGGCGAAGGAATCAGGGTGAGCCTTGACGAAGCGAGCTGGTCAGCCGGATCTACAACGCCAAATGCGAGCCGCCGTGGAGCGAAAGGAGCTCGTTCACAAGGCGGGCCAGGCGGCAAAGGCGAGTCAGCAAAAAACCGCTGTTATCTCCTCGGCAGTGGGGCGGGATCGGCGCGGAAGCCTGACGAGCAGGCCAGCGGGGCGGGCAAACCTACAAGTTGTATCTTACTACGTTAAGTCCCAGCAAAATCTGTGTTCTTTATAGTTTATAATTATAACTATGTAATTCATCGTGCATAGGACT